>NZ_QEII01000300.1 GCF_003347515.1 Rhodoferax ferrireducens
CCTTCAGGCGAACCGCTTCCTCGATGGCGATTTCATCGAAGGGGTTCATGCTCATTTTGACGTTGGCGATATCTACACCGGTGTGGTCCGACTTGACGCGGACCTTCACGTTGTAGTCCACCACGCGTTTGACTGCGACCAGGACTTTCATTGCTCTAACTCCAGATAGTTATAAATACAAATACGAAATACGGCGGTTTGCTCGATGCTGACGTCAAACTGATTGACGTGCACGTCAACCTGAGATTCTATGCCGTACCACCGGCCAGCATGGTCGTCAACACGACAATCAAGTAACAAAACACAAAATAGTACGGTCGTGCTTTTTCAAATTATACCGGCAAGAACACCCAATCCGTCAAGCGGCCCGCGTATGGACGACGCGTTGAGGATAGGGAATCTCGATCTGGTTTTCACGCAGTGACCTAAGGATGTCCAGATTGATCATGGATTTCAGGTTGTCGCTGCCGTTCTCGGGATCAGCGATCCAGTAGCCTACCTTGAACTCCAGCCCGTCGGTGCCAAAGGAGGTCAGGTTCACCGAAGGCTTGGGATCCCGCAGCACACGCTCATGGTTCGAGGCGGCCTGCAGCAGCAGGCGCATGACCAGTTCCACGTCGCTGTCATAGCTGACCGAGACCACCGAGAACTGCCAGACCTGGGCATCGGCCAGCGACAGGTTCTCCACGCGGCTGGTGATCAGCATCTCATTGGGCACGATGGACTCACGCCCATTCAGTGCGCGAATCACGGTGTAACGGGCGTTGATTTGGGTGATGCGCCCCTCAAAATTGTCAACCCGCACACTGTCGCCAATGCGCATGCTGCGTTCGGCCAGAATGACAAAACCGCTGACGTAGTTGGCAGCCAGTTTTTGCAGACCAAAGCCCACGCCCACGCCGATCGCGCCACCCAGCACCGACAGCGCCGACAAATTAATCCCCAGGGCCGACAGCGTCAGCAACAGGCCGACAAACACCAGCAGGGCGCGCGTGGCATTGCTCGCAGCCATGCGCAGGGACAACTCGCCGCCGGTTGCGGAGCGCAGCAGGCGCGCCTCGATGGCCGAAGAAATCCACAGGGTGAAGATCAGTACAGCCCCGGCCGTCAGGGTGCCTTCCAGCAGGGTGCGCACCGACAGCACCGTGCCACCCACCTTCCAGGTGATCTGGTCGAGCTCCTCCAGCAGCACTGGCATCAGGCCACTCACCCACAAGACCATCGCCAGCCACGCGACCCAGGAAATCGTGCGCTCCAGCATGCGCACCAGAGGCGTATCCCGGTAAGCCGCCTGCAACACTTTCACCCCGAAACGAATGACTAACAGGGAAATCAGGACGGGAATCGCAATTTTGAAAACGGCCAGGGGAACCTGGAGCGCCACCAATGCCTTGGCCACATAAGCCAGGCACAGCAACACCAGAGGAAACAGCACCCCGTCCACAATGCGTCTGCCAAACATGATGGAGGTCTTGTCGCGCGAGCCCTTGGCCCGGCAAATCAGCGCGGCAATAGCCCAAGCCGCGATGACGCACACCGCCAATGCGCCCAGCTCCATCAGGGCGGCGGGCTTGGTCAAGGCCGCCACCCAAGCGTCAAGGTCGCCAATCCGGGGGTCAGACATCGGCCAGCACCCGGATATGCGCCTCCACACTGCGCCCCAGCGCGCTCAAAGAATAGCCGCCTTCCAGGCAGGAAACGATGCGCCCCTTGGCATGACGACGGGCCACGTCCTTGATGCGACTGGTGATCCAGGCGTAGTCCTGTTCAACCAGACCCATCTGGCCCATGTCGTCCTCCCGGTGCGCGTCAAAGCCGGCGCTGATAAAAATCATCTCCGGCTTGAACGCCTCCAGGCGCGGAATCCACATGATCTCGATCAGTTCCCGGACCTCCATGCCCTTGGTATAGGCGGGTACAGGCAGGTTGACGAGGTTACTGGCGTTGGAGTGATCGTAGTCCAGGGGATAAAACGGGTGCTGGTAAAAGCTCGCCATCAGGATGCGCTGGTCACCGGCCACGATGTCTTCCGTGCCGTTGCCGTGGTGCACGTCAAAGTCTATGATCGCCACCCGCTTCAGGCCGTGGCGCTCCAGCGCGTACTTGGCGGCAATCGCCACGTTGTTGAGAAAGCAAAAGCCCATGGCCTTGTCGCGGCTGGCGTGGTGGCCCGGCGGGCGAACGGCGCAAAAAGCGTTCTCCAGCTCGCCGGCGATCACGGCATCGGTCGCCGCCAGCGCGGCACCCGCAGCCCGCAGCGCGGCATCCCAGGTGTGGATGTTGATGGAGGTATCCGGGTCAACCTGCGCATGGGTTGGCCCGCCGGCCATGATTTCTTCTTTGAGGCCGTCACTCAAGCCCCGCAGTGAAGCCACATGCATGCGACCATGCGCCAGCTCGATGTCACTCAAGGGCGCGATCGGTGCCTCGCGCCGGTCCAGCGCGATGTCCAGGCCCGAGATCAAAATGCGGTCCTCAATGGCATCCAGCCGTTCAGGACATTCGGGGTGGCCGGCACCCATTTCATGTTTCCAGCAATCGCGGTGGGTAAAGTATCCCGTCATCGTCATGGTGCGCCCCTGTCTCTCAATTTTTTTTGGTAACGTCGTGCCATGGATGCACAACAAAAACTCAAATCACTGGTTGATCAGCTTAACACGGTGATTGTTGGCAAACCTGCCCAAACGCAAGATTGCGTGGCCTGTTTGCTGGCCGGTGGTCACCTGTTAATTGAGGACGTTCCCGGCGTTGGCAAGACCACGCTGGCACATGCACTGGCCAGGACCTTTGGCCTGCAATTTTCACGCGTCCAGTTCACGGCCGACCTGATGCCCAGCGACCTGTCGGGTGTCTCCGTTTATGAACGGGGCAAGGAAACCTTTGTCTTCCATCCAGGCCCTTTGTTTGCCCAGGTCTTGCTGGCCGACGAGATCAACCGCGCCAGCCCCAAAACGCAAAGCGCGCTACTCGAAGCCATGGAAGAAAAACAGGTCACGGTGGACGGTGAAACTCGCCCCCTGCCCTCGCCTTTTTTTGTGATTGCCACGCAAAATCCGCACGACCAGCTCGGCACCTATGCCCTGCCGGAGTCGCAGCTGGACCGGTTTTTGATGCGCATCTCGCTGGGTTATCCCGACCGCGCCGCCGAGCGCGAACTGCTCGCGGGCCACGACCGCCGCGACCTGGTCGACGCCCTGCCCAGCCTGCTGACCGCCGCCGAATTGCAAGTCCTGCAGGCCAAGGTGCTGGACATTCATGCGGCCGCGCCCCTGCTCGATTACGTACAGGACCTGATTGCGGCGACGCGCTCGGGCCAGTGGTTTTTACAGGGCCTGAGCCCCCGGGCCGGTATTGCCGTGATACGTGCCGCCAAGGCGCAGGCACTGCTCAGCGGGCGCGACTACGTGGCACCGGACGACGTGCAGGCCATCCTGGCCCAAACAGTGGCCCACCGCCTGGTTCCGGTGGGCGATGCGGGCCGGGGCGCGGTGGAACAGGTGCGCGCCTTGCTTGACAGCGTGCCGCTGCCGTGAAATGGCTTCAGCGCTGGTTCGTGGCGCGGTCGCCTTTGAGTGACGTCGTCACCCTGACCCAGCGCAACGTCTACATCCTGCCGACTCGCCCCGGCTTCATGCTGGGCGCCACGCTCTTGCTGCTGCTGCTCGCCTCGATCAACTACCAGCTCAACCTGGGCTACCTGCTGACCTTTCTGCTGGCGGGCAGCACCTTGGTCGGCATGCATGTGTGCCACGGCACACTTCGCGGAATTACTATGAATTTAATAGCGCCTGACGCACAATTTGCGGGGGCTAGAGCCGTAATTGGCATAAATCTTCAGAACACACGGAGCAGCGTCCGGTACGGCATTGGTCTGGCAGTGTTGGGTACCGATCATTGGGTCTGGACCGATGTGCCGGCGCAGGGCGTGGCCACCGTGCACATGGCCTTCAAGCCCGGGCGGCGCGGCCTGCACCCGGTGCCGGCGCTGACGGCCGAAACGCGCTTTCCGCTGGGGACGTTTCGCGTGTGGACGGTGTGGCGACCGGCCGCACAGGTGCTGGTGTACCCCGCGCCGGAAACGCTGCCGCCCCCTTTGCCCGCCGGTGAGCCGCGGGCCGGTGGCGCTGCAGTCGCGCACCAGCCGGCCAGCGGCGACTACGAGGGTGTGCGCGCCTACCGCCGCGGTGATCCTCTGAAACTCATTGTCTGGAAAAAAGCGGCCAAATCGGACGAGCTGGTGAGCCGGGACGCCCAGCAAGTGCAGCGCTATGAGTTGTGGCTGGACCCGCGTCACACCGGCACGGTTCACCCCGAGCAGCAACTCTCGCGCCTGTGCGCCTGGGTGCTGCAAGCCGAGAAGCAGGGGCTGGATTACGGCCTGCGCCTGGGCCCACTGGAGCTCAAACCCAGCCGTGGCGAAGCCCACAAAAGACGCTGCCTGCAAGCGCTGGCCCTGTACTGAGCGCGTGACGATGAGAGTGCTCCATCGCCTGCAAAATCATTTGCGCCACTTGCCGCGCGACAGCCGCGACACGCTGTTTTTACTGATCGTGATTGCCTGGGTCGTGGTGCCGCAGGTCGGCAATCTGCCGCCGTGGTGCAGTGGCCTGGCCGCCGCCGTGCTGCTGTGGCGGGGCTGGCTTGCCGTCACCGTCCAGCCGCTGCCCTCGCGCTGGTGGCGACTGGCACTGCTGCTGCTCACGGTTGGCGCGACATTGTTCACGCACAAAACCCTGCTCGGGCGCGATGCCGGCGTGACCCTGGTGGTGGTCTTGCTGGCCTTGAAAACGCTGGAACTGCGGGCCAAGCGCGATGCCTTCGTGGTGTTTTTCCTCGGCTTCTTCACCATGTTGACCAACTTTTTTTATTCGCAATCCCTGCTCACGGCAGCCGCCATGCTGCTCGCCCTGCTGGGCTTGCTGACTGCATTGGTCAATGCCCACATGCCGGTGGGCAAGCCGCCCCTGGCCCAAGCCGCCAGAACCGCCGGCTGGATGGCACTGCTGGGGGCGCCGATCATGCTGGTGCTGTTCATGCTGTTCCCCCGGCTCGCCCCGCTGTGGGGCATTCCCAGCGACGCCATGATCGGGCGCAGCGGCCTGTCCGCCACCATGCAGGTGGGCAATATCGCCAGCCTCGCGCTGGACGACAGCATTGCCATGCGTATCCGCTTTGAAGGCGCCGTGCCGCCGCAGTCGGACCTGTACTTTCGCGGGCCGGTGCTGTCCACCTTTGACGGCCGCGAGTGGCGGCCCCTGCGCTCGGGCTTATCCGCCGGTATGCAGCTCGCGGCCAACGTGCAGGTCCTCGGCGCGCCCATCAACTACCAGGTGACGCTGGAGCCCAACAACCGCCCCTGGCTTCTGGTGCTGGACGCCACTTTGACGAAACCCGTCGTGCCCGGCTTTGAGGCCAGCATGACGTCTGAGTTGCAATGGCTGACCGAGCGCCCGATTGCCGACCTGGTACGCTACACGGCCCAGAGCTATCCCGCCTTCCGCCACGGCCCGCCGCGCCAAACAGCAGGCCTGCAAGACTACGAGAACCTGCCGGCCGGCTTCAACCCCCGCACACTGCAACTGGCCGTTGAGTTGCGGCGCGACCCTCGCTACGCAAAAGCCAGCAGTGCGCAGCTGGTAAGCGCTGTGCTGGCGCGTCTGCACACCGGGGGCTACAGCTACACGCTGGAACCCGGCGTGTATGGCCGCGACAGTGCCGACGAATTCTGGTTCGACCGCAAAGAGGGTTTTTGCGAACACATTGCGTCGAGCTTCGTGATCTTGATGCGTGCGCTGGATGTGCCCGCCCGCATCGTCACGGGCTACCAGGGTGGTGAAATAAACACGGTGGACGGCTTCCTCGTCGTGCGCCAGAGCGACGCCCACGCCTGGGCTGAAGTCTGGCTGGCGGGACGTGGCTGGGTGCGCGTGGACCCGACCGCAGCCGTGGCGCCCGGACGCGTCGGCGCACTGCAACGCCTGCAGGCGCCGCGTGGCGCGATCGCCAGCGCCCTGCTGGGCGACGTCGGCGCGGACCTGGCCCTGAACCTGCGCGCCCTGTGGGACGCCGTCAACAACAGCTGGAACCAGCGCGTGCTGAATTACACGCAAGGCAAGCAGCTCAATCTGCTGAAAAAAATCGGATTCGACGCGCCAAGCCGGGAAGACCTGATCTACCTGCTGATCGGCATCGTCGTGGGGACGAGCCTGCTGGGCGCAGCCTGGACACTGTGGGAACGCAGCCGGCAAGACCCCTGGCTGCGGCTGCTGGGGACGGCGGCAGCACGGCTGCAAAAGGCCGGCGTCCAACTGGCGCCCCATAGCCCCCCACGGGCGATGGCGCAGCAGCTAATGCAGGCGTTCGCACCGGACAACGCCCGTGCGCTGGCGATTCGCGACTGGCTGCTGCGCCTGGAAGCCCAGCGCTATGCGCCACTGGGCGCCCAGCGCACCCGCCTCGCTACACTGGAACGCGAATTCAAACAACTGATCTGGCCCGCATGATTTTCAAAGCCTGACCACCACAGCCCTCTCAACTGGCCGTAACCGCCAGCGCCTTGCGCACTTTAACAAGGTAGTAGGCGAATCCAGTTGCCAGAAGAATGTGGATGACCGTGTTGGGCGCGAATGAACCAATCGTTGTAAAAGCCCCATTCACGTAAGCCAGCGGATCCATGGGGATCAAGCCCATCTGCAAAAATAGATTCGCCTTGAGTACAGCCTCCATGGTGGGCGAGTCCGCATGCCCGCGAACTAAAAAGGCCGTGAGTGCGACCATTAACAACAGTAAGCCTGTCGTTCGTGCCATCACGAGGGCGGCAGGATTTGGCACCGCGCCTTTCATGGTGCTCAGTAAAAACTCCGGTGCCAGTAGCGCCAGTGCGCCGACCAGGCAAGCCACGGTGGATGCGATGGTAAGGAATAGTTTGCGATTCATAGTAATTGCGGGGTAATTGGGTAAGTCGAACAGGATTATTTTTTATTCCAAAGCGCCTGACAATTACCTATCCAGGTAATTGTGGGAGAACATAAAAATGTCAAATAAGCTTTTCAGCGCATTGCTCAAGTACTGGCGCATACGCCGTGACATGTCCCAGCTAGACCTTGCTCTGGTCGCTGACGTGTCGGCGCGCCACATCAGTTTCCTGGAGACCGGCCGTGCCAGTCCAAGTGAAGAAATGGTGCTGCGCCTGATGAAGGCACTGGAGGTGCCTGTGCGAGATCAGAATCACATACTTGGCGCCGCCGATTTCCAGTCCAGGAGTCCTGAGCCTGATTTTGAAGAGCTCGATCCAACGCTGGACATGGCCATCGTGCGCATGATGCAGAACCATGGGCCTTACCCCTTTACAGTCATGAATGCGGGCTATGACATCATTCGCTGCAATGACGCAGCCCGCACAATTTTTTCTCAATTCGTTGTGAACCCAGCGCGTTTAAAAACACCTGTCAATTTGTTTGAGCTTGTGTTTGATCCTGAATTGGCACGGCCATTTATCAAAAACTGGACGCAGGTCGGGCAACAAATGATTTATCGCCTCCAACGGGAGGCTCTGCTGAGTTCTGAAGATGGAACGCTTCGCGCGCTATTGGCGCGGGTACTCGCCTATCCAGATATGCCGCGTGCATGGCGCCATCCTGATTTCTCATTGACACAAGCACCCATCAATTCACTCACACTGGAAAACGGGGCTCTTAAACTTGGATTTTTCATGGTCGTGACCACTTTTTTAGCGTCCCAACAGGTCACGTTGGATGAGCTACGAATAGAAAGCTATTTTCCGATCGACGAAGAAACTCGGAGAGCCTGTGAAATGCTTTCAGAAAAAAATGAATTGCAGGCAGCCTGACTTTCACGTTAATTGGGAAACCCAATATGGTTCATGCATTGCTCCGATCAAGCCATGCAGCCAGCGCACCCGCCTCGCTACACTGGAACGCGAATTCAAACAACTGATCTGGCCCACGTGACTTATAAATTTCTGTCAATTGCTTCTATTTTTATAGCATTATGCGCACTGTCTACGGGAGCTAGCGCCCTAAAAATCTCCAAGAAGAAGGTGAGCACTGCGCAAGCAGTCCGTCAGCCCACCGCGCCCGGCCCGGCCTATGCCGAACGCGAAGATGTCATGCAGGCCGCCGATGACATCGCCGCGCGGCGCAATCTGGACACCGAGTGGGTACGGCAAGCCATCGGGCAGTCCAACTACCTGCCGCAAGTGGCCCGATTCATTCAGCCGCCCCCGGCGGGCACTGCCAAGAACTGGCGCGTTTATCGTGGCCGCTTCATTGACGCCACGCGCATCAACGCCGGCGTGCGGTTCTGGCAAGACAACCGGGACACGCTGGCGCGCGCCGAACAGGAAACCGGCGTGCCGGCTGACATCATCGTCGGCATCATCGGCGTGGAAACCATTTACGGCCAGCAAATGGGCACGTTTCGGGTGATCGACGCCCTGGCCACACTGGCTTTTGATTTTCCGGCCAGCCATCCGCGCGCGCTTGAGCGCAGCGCATTTTTCAAGAACGAGTTGGAACAGTTCTTGAGCCTGAGTCATCGCACCAATATTGACCCGCTGGCGCTGCGTGGCAGTTATGCGGGAGCCATGGGCATGCCCCAGTTCATGCCGTCAAGCTGGGTTAAATACGCGGTTGATTTTGACGGCGACAGCAGAATTGATCTCTTCAACAGCCCGGCCGATGTGATTGGCTCGGTCGCCAACTACTTCAAGGCGTTTAACTGGCAACCGGGCATGCCTACCCAATACCCGGTGGCCTTTGATACCCAGAAACTTGATATGGACGCCTTGATGGCGCCCGACATTCTGCCAACCTTCAGCGTGGCCAGCTTTGCCGCCAAGGGCGCCGTGCTAGAAGGCGCGGCACTGGAACATAAAGGCCCACTGGCGCTCATTGAACTGCAAAACGGCGATGCGCCGCCCAGCTATGTAGCGGGGACGGAGAACTTCTATGCCATCACGCGCTACAACTGGAGCAGCTACTACGCCATGGCGGTGATCGAGCTGGGGCGGGAAGTGGCATCCGCCATGAACCGCTAAGTTCTCCCCCAATCAGGACGCCAGCACGCTCTCGAAAATTGGGTAGAGGGCATCCACCCAGGCATCCACTTCGGCGGCGTCGACTTGCAGAAAGGCCAGGCATTCGGCGCCATGGCGCTCCCACTCCTGCTGCTGTTTCACGCCTTCGTGCATGCCGACCAGATGCTCGGCGATGGATGCGATGGCCACCAGGTTACGAACCTCCAAAGGAATGGTGTCATCGCGCAAGGCGGGAAAGTCGTGGTGCAGGCGCACCGCCAAGGCGATCACCGGCGGCAGCCGCCAGGTCCTGGCAACGAGCGCGCCCACCACCGCGTGGTCGGTGCGGTGCGCGGCATTCTCGGTCTGTGTGAAGGTGCGGTCCTGGCGTGCCATGGCTTCGGCCAAGGTGCCACCGTAGCCGCGCACTCCCTGCAACATCACCGGAATGCCGACATGGCAAAACAGGCCGCAGGTCTGAGCCACGTCGGCATCCACGTCATACAGCTGGCGGGCAATGTAAGCCATGGCCAGCGAACGGCGCGTGGAGGATTCCCAAAAATGCGCCAGCAGCGGTGAGTTGACGCGGATCGCGTTGCGCGCCAAGAAACCGGTCAGCAGCATGACGGTAGGCCCCACCCCCAGCATGGCAACCGACTCGGCCACGGTTTGCACCGGCCGGCTTCGCGCGTACAAAGAGCTATTGGAAAGACGAATCAGTGACGCCGCCATGGCCACATCGCTGCCCGCGATACGGGCGATCACGCCGGGGTCAGGGTCGGCCTGGTTGACCTCGCGCTGCAAGGCAGCCAGTAACTCCGGGCAAGGCGGGATGATGATGTCTCGCAACGGCCCCGCGTCCCGCGCCTGATCCAGCTCCCGATTTAGTTCTGCCACTTTCATACATGATCCTCTTTCGGACCATTATGCTGAAATATTCAGTGGCTCACGCCCTTCAGGCAGCAGCGGGAACCAGGAAGTCCTGGCTGATATGGGCGCCCAGATCGTTCACCCGGTCCAGAAACTGCGTCAGATAGGCGTGCAGGCCGGTAGCCAGAATTTCATCAATACGCCCGTACTTGAGCTCGGCACACAGTTTGCCGGCCCGTCTATGGGTTTCGCTCGACTGGTCATTGGCCACGAGCCCGAGGTTGTTGACCACTTCATTCAGGCTGGCATGCAGCGAACGCGGCATGTCGGGACGCAGAATCAGCAGCTCCGCCACGCGCTCAGGTCGGATCACATCGCGGTACACCTTGCGGTAGACCTCAAAGCCCGACACGCTGCGCAAAATGGCGCTCCAGTGGTAGAAGTCATACTCCTGATCCTTTTCGCTGGCCGTGCCAAAAAAGTCGCTTTGCACCGCATGAAACTTCACGTCCACCAGACGCGCCGTGTTGTCGGCCCGCTCCAGAAACGTGCCCAAGCGCATGAAATACAAGGCCTCGTCCATCAGCATGGTGCCCACGGTGACGCCTCGGGAGAGGTGCGAGCGAAACTTGACCCATTCATAAAACTGACTGGGATCGCGCTCGAACTCGCCCGACTTGATCATGCGCTTGACCTCCAGCCAGGTGGTGTTCAGGGTCTCCCACACTTCGGTGGTCAGGGTGCCCCGCACCGCTCGCGCATTCTCGCGTGCGGCGCCCAGGCAAGACACGATGGAGGATGGATTGCTCTCGTCCTTTACCATGAAGTCCATCACGTTACGGGCAGTGACATCGCCATGCGCTTCGGTGTAGGTGTCCAACAGCTCACTGATACTCAGCAAGCCCTGCCAGCCCAGCAGCGCCACCGCTTCGGATTGCGGAAGCAGCGAGGTCTGGTAATTCACATCCAGCAAACGGGCGGTGTTCTCGGCCCGCTCGGTGTAGCGGGACATCCAGAAAAGGTGATCAGCGGTACGTGACAGCATTTGAATGACTCCTTGCGCTCAGGATGACGGTGTTTGGGATTTCGTTTGGGACTGCGTCTGGGTTTGCGACGGCATTGGCTTGGCCGGCTCCACGCCGTTCTCCAATATCCAGGTGTCTTTGGTACCACCGCCCTGCGACGAGTTGACGACGAGCGAGCCCTCTTTCAGCGCGACGCGCGTCAGGCCGCCCGGCACCATCTCGACCGTCTTGCCGCTGAGCACATAGGGGCGCAAGTCAATATGGCGCGGCGCAATGCCGCTCTCCACAAAGGTGGGGCAGCTCGACAGGCTGAGCGTGGGCTGCGCAATGTAGCCACTCGGGTTGGCCTGCACGGCCTTGCAGAAGTCCGCGATCTCGGCCTTGGTGGCAGCCGGCCCCACCAGCATGCCATAGCCGCCGGCGCCGTGCACTTCTTTCACCACCAGGTCTTTCATGTTGGCCAGCGTGTAGGCCAGGTCATCCTTGTTGCGGCACATGTAGGTGGGCACGTTGTTGAGAATGGGTTTTTCGCCAAGGTAAAACTCGATCATCTTGGGCACATAAGGGTAAATGGACTTGTCATCAGCCACGCCGGTGCCCACCGCATTGCAGATCGTCACATGGCCGGCGCGGTAGACCTCCAGCAAGCCCGCGCAACCCAGGGTTGAGGTCGGACGGAACACCGAGGGGTCCAGAAAATCGTCATCCACCCGGCGGTAGATCACGTCCACGCGCTTGGGGCCGCGCGTGGTGCGCATGTAAACAAAGTTGTCTTTGACGAACAGGTCCTGCCCTTCCACCAGCTCCACCCCCATTTGCTGCGCCAGGAACGCGTGCTCAAAATAGGCGCTGTTGTGCATGCCAGGCGTCAGCACCACCACCGTGGGCTCGGCCGTGGTGGCCGGGCTGCTGGCGCGCAGGGTTTCCAGCAGCAAATCCGGGTAATGGGCAATGGGCGCGACACGGTGGGCGTTAAACAGCTCGGGGAACAGCCGCATCATCATCTTGCGGTCTTCCAGCATGTAGCTCACGCCACTGGGCACGCGCAGGTTGTCCTCCAGCACGTAGTATTCACCCTCGCCCTGGGCGTTGGGTGCGCGCACGATGTCGATACCGGAGATGTGCGAGTAGATGTTGTTGGGCACGTCCACGCCCATCATCTCGGGGCGGAACTGGGCGTTGTTCTCGATCTGCTCGCGCGGCACCACCCCGGCCTTGATGATCTCCTGGTCGTGGTACACGTCGTGGATGAAGCGGTTGAGGGCCGTGACCCGCTGCACCAGGCCGCGCTCCATGCTCGCCCATTCGTGGGCCGGAATAATGCGGGGGATCAGGTCAAACGGGATGAGTCGCTCGGTGCCGGCGCCTTCTTCGTCCTTTTCACCATAGACGGCGAAGGTGATGCCGACGCGGCGGAAGATCATCTCGGCCTCTTCGCGCCGCTTGGCCATCATGTCGCCGGGTTGGCGGGCCAGCCATTCGTCGTAGATTTTGTAGTGATCACGAATCTGCTTCCCGTGAGTAAAAAACTCGTAGGGCAACTGGGTGTACATCTCGTCGAATTTCTGCATAAACGATTTCTCTCCTGCATCTAGCTTAGCAAGCTTTGCGCCAAGCATCCTGAAACTTTTTGGGCCGTTCGATAAATTCGTCATTGGATTGCCGCGCTACGCTCGCAATGACGGAATGTGGACTGAGTGAAACGCCCAAATAGGTGTGCCTCTATGGCACGCGATGATGCCAATAACGCAAGGCTTGCGCGCGCTGACATTGGACGACCTCCGCTTGGGCCGACTGCCAGGTCGCCGCACCACAATGGGGCGAATCCACGACGCGTATATGACGCTCCTCGTAACGCACCAAAACAGGCTCTGCCGGGTGGCCAAAGCGGTTGCGGTAGCCGGCCTGCACCAGCGCAATCTGCGGCTGCGCGGCGTCCAGAAAGGCGGCGCTGCTGGAGGTTTTACTGCCGTGGTGCGGTACCAGCAGCACATCCACTTTGAGTGCGGCGCCCTCACCGACCAGCCGTGCTTCCTGCGCCAGTTCAATATCGCCCGCCAGCAGCGCCGACTGCACGCCATTGGAGATGCGCAGGGTGCAGCTCATGGTGTTGGATTTATGGCCGGCCGCATAGTCTTCGGCGCGCGGGTGCAGTACTTCGAAATCGACACCGTCCCAGCGCCAGCGCTGCCCCGCCAAGCAGCGGGTGGCCCTGCGCACAGCCTGCAGCTCATGATCGTCTTCTATGGAGCTCAGCAACGCGGCTTGAGGCTGCATCGCCAACACCGCCAGGGCGCCGCCGACGTGATCGCTGTCACGGTGGCTGAGCATCAGCGTGTCGACACGGACATCGAGCGCGCGCAATAGTGGCACCAGCACGCGGTGGCCAGCGTCGCTCTCGCGGCTAAAACGCGGCCCGGCGTCATACACCAGCGCATGGCTGGCCGTGCGCACAATGACGGCATTGCCCTGCCCGATGTCAGCGGCCAGCAATTCGAACTCCCCCATGGCCGGGCGCGGCGCCTGCCACAGCAGGACCGGCAACATCAAGGGCAAGCCGGACAGCCGCAGGCTCCAGGGCAACTGCGTGGCCAGCAACAGGCCACCCAAAACACCCGCAACCCCGGCCCACAAGGGCGCTTGTGCAATCGAAATGGAGGCCCACGGCAAGGCGGCCAGGAGATGCAGGTACCAAGCCAGTGCGGCAATCGCCCAGGACGCTACATCCCACAGCGGTGCCGCGAACACCCCCAACATGGCCAGCGGCGTCACCACCAGCGTTACCCAGGGAATTGCCAGCGCATTGGCGATCAAGCCCACCACCGAGACCTGCCCAAAGAGCAGCAAAGTCAGCGGCGTCAAAGCCAGGGTGACCACCCATTGCTCCCGAAACATTGAATAAAACCGGCCTCCAGCCCCCGTCTTGTCAGCGCCAGTAACTCCTGAATCTGTAGCAAACAGCACGCCGACAGCGACAAAGCTCAACCAGAACCCGGCCTGCAGCAAGGCCCACGGATCAATCGCCACCACCACCGCGCAGACCAACAGCCACACATGCGGCCACGGCCAGCGCTTGCCCGACAACCGCAACAGACCCACGGTGGCCAGCATCAGCACCGTACGTTGCGAGGGCACACCCCAGCCGCTGAATAAGGCATAGGCAGCAGCCAGCAGCACGCCACCGCCCAAGGCCGCGCTGGGCGCCGGCAGCCACAGGCAAAGACGGCTTGAGCGTCGCCACAACCAGCCCACCGCCAGGGCCGCCGCCCAGGCAAACATGGTGACGTGAACGCCTGAGATTGCCATCAGGTGGGCCACGCCTGTCGCCCGGAAGATATCCCAGTCGGCGCGGTCAATGGCATTCTGGTCGCCCACCACCAGGGCAGCAATGAGGCCGGCGTATTTGGGTTCGCTTACCCGCTCAAAAATCCGGTCGCGTACCTGCTGGCGTGCGCGCTCCACCGGGTGCCAGCCGGTTTGGCCCAGCCGCTGCGGTGCCGGATCTTTGGCACCGGCGCGCACATAACCGGTGGCCTGCAATCCCTGCTCCCACAGCCAGAGTTCATAGTCGAAGCCATAAGGGTTGCTGCCGCCGTGCGCCACCTTGAGGCGTACCGTCATCTGCCAGCGCTCTCCGGCCTCGATCGGTGCCGGCTGGCGTTGCAGTTCGCCTACAGCACCACCGCCACCGAAAACCCCTGAATACCAGCCCAGGTAAATACGGGGTGGCAAGTGAACCGCTTGGCCCAGCAGCTGCGCCGACTCCACGTCCAGGCGAAAGCGCAGACCCGCCTCGTTGCGCTGCGGCATGGCTGCAATCACCCCCGTCACCACCACGTCTCGCCCTTCAAGCCCATTGTCCAGCGCATCGTTCAAGAAGACCGAAGCGCGCAGCCCGGTCACACCCAACGCGAACAGGCCAAAGGCCACGGTAAGCAGCGCGATACGCCCATGAATTACTACTGATTTAATAGCTTCTAACGCATAAAACACGAGGGCCAGCAGCAGAAAACACCCATAAACCGGCCAGGAGTACAGGCTCGCCTGCTGCAGTTGCAGGGCCGTGCCCAGCACAAAGGCCAACAGCGCCGGGAAAATTAGCCGTGCCATTTCGAGGCTGTCATGCGGGGCTGAAATGTGCGGCGGTAAGCAGGCGGTCTATTTACGCGTCATCTCGCGCGTGGGCATGCTGATGTGAAAGCCTTGGGCATAGTTGATGCCCATGTCCTTGAGTGCATCAAAGATCGCCTGATTCTCGACAAACTCCGCCACCGTCTGAATGCCAATGTCCTGACACAGCCGGGAAAGATTGTGAACCAGCGCGTAGTCAATCTTGGAATTGAGAATATTGCGCACGAAAGCGCCATCGATCTTGACGTATTCGAACTGCAGTTCGCGCAGGTAGTGAAAGGAGTTGTAGCCGCTGCCGAAATCGTCCAGCGCAAAGGCAAAGCCTTTCTGGCGCAGATTGGTCAGGAACTTGCGCATATTGGTCATATCGCCGATGGCGTCGCGTTCCAGGACTTCAAAAACGATGCATTCCGGCGGAATCTCCAGCGTGTTGCACAACTCCTCGGCGTAGCCCAGGATGCCGCGCCCCTGGATCTCCTGCGCCGACAGGTTGAGAAACAGCTTGATGCCCGGCGAATCCGACACCATGCGCTCGCGCTTCGCCTGGAACGCCTTGCTGATGATGATACGGTCAAGTTCGCGCCCCATGCCGTACTTTTCCATCGTCTCGATGAAGATGCCGGCGGAGAGGATTTCGCCACTCGGTTCGATCAGCCGCGCCAGCGTTTCGCAGGCGAACAATTCGCCCGTGCGGCAATCGACGATGCTATGGTAATACGGAACAATGCGATCCTGCTGCAATGCCTCGCGCAGTTTTTCTGCATGGTCGCGGGTATTGCGGCTGCCCTCGACCCGCCCTTGCAGTGAATCGAGCGTGCAAGCACTGTTCTTGCCCATTTCCTTGGCCCGGTACATCGCGACATCCGCCCCGGCCAGCAGATCGGACTCGTTCTGCGCGTCGACAGGATACGTGGCGATGCCGATTGAAACCGTCAAGTGGAAGTGCTTGCCGTCGGGGGCCGTGAAGACGCGCTCGCGCAAGGTGCGACCCAGGTTCGCAGCGACCGTGGCTGCCCCGGTGCGGCCGGTTTCCATCAGGATGACGGAAAATTCGTCGCCACCAATGCGCGCCGCCAGGTCGCCCTTGCGGATATGCTCGCGCAGGATTTCCGCCACCCCGCACAAGGCTTCATCGCCGGTCGCGTGACCATAGGAATCGTTGATGTCCTTGAAATCATCCAAATCAAGCATCAACAGGGAAAACTCGTGGCTGTGCCGCTCCGAGCGCCCGATTTCATATTCCAGGATGTTGTTGAAATGCCGGCGGTTGTAGAGGCCGGTCAGCGGGTCGTGCATGGCATAGTATTCCAGCTCGGTCAGCGTGCGCGCCAACAACTTGCTGGAGCCGACCACCATCACCATGACCGACAGAATGGAGCGCACCACGCTTTCCTCCTGGGCGCTCAGCTCGCCGCTGGCGACATAGGCCACACCCAGCAGTCCGGCCAGCTTGGGCGTGTGTTCCGGCACCGCGACCGTGATCATGCGCACCGCGTCGATGCTGTCGACCGGCCCGGTCACTTTGACAACGAACTCCTCGATGTCCAGCGGCGCATCGTTGGGCAGCATCAGGCTGGCGAGCATCTGCCGGGACAGCATGTCGCGCGCTGTTTTCTTCAAATCGTCGGCATAGTCACCGAGGTAGTAGAGAAAAAGGGAGAGACCGTGCTCCTCGGCGAACGCGATGTAGAAGAAGTTAAACGGAAAAATAGCGTGAAAGTCGGCCAGAATTTCCTGCACGAACTCCTTCCACTGCGCGACGTGCTCGTGCGACAGGATGATGCGCTCCAGCACCTTGCTCTGGCGCTCGAACAAGTCCTTTTCAATCAAGGTCGAAGCCAGGTTG
This sequence comes from Rhodoferax ferrireducens, assembly GCF_003347515.1. Taxonomy (GTDB): domain Bacteria; phylum Pseudomonadota; class Gammaproteobacteria; order Burkholderiales; family Burkholderiaceae_C; genus Rhodoferax. The sequence goes on from NZ_QEII01000300.1 coordinate 16,910, forward strand.
GTCAAGGTCTCGTTGAACTCCTGCATCGTCGCCCGCACGTAGTTGCCGTTGCGGTGCCACTGGCGTTGCCGCTCATCCAGCAGAAGGTCGAGCGTGGCATCCAGGCGGGTACAGGCTTCCACCGCGCGCTCCAGTCGCTGGCTAAGTTCCGGCACCCCCACTTCCTCGGCAATGCTGCGCAAATCGGTGATCACTTCGTGGTGAACCTCCTTCACCAGCGCATTCAGGTTGCCGCCGAAAATCTTGGTGCGGGTCTGGCTTTCCAGCAAGGCCGCCATGCGATCGATGACGCGCAGGCGCACCCCCTCCAGGTGGCTGGGGAGAATGCTGTTCATTCGGAGAACCGCCCGCCGCTGTGCATCAGGTCAACGCCACATTGAAGGTCACGCAGCCAGTCCAGAAATTCGCGCACCGCGGTGCCGCGATAGATGGGCCCGTGCTGCGGCGCGATCATGTCAATTTCCAGCCCGGCGATGGTCTCCAGCCAGCAGCGGATGGCCTTGTTGGAGCACATATAGCGGCGGTGGAAGCCTTCGATATAGGGCAGATGGCTTTTGAAATCACCGACATAGGCGTCGTCCTTGTCCATGGGCATCATGGCCGCACCGATATCGCCGGTGAACAGGATTTTCGACACCGGATCGTAGACGTTGATCTGGCCTTCCGAATGCAGAAAGTGCGCGGGAACGATTTTGAGGTTGAAGCCCGGCGCCACCTCGCAATCCATGCCTGCATCCGGCACGCCGACAAATTGCGACATATCCTTCAGACCATAGTGCGGCAGGAAGCGCATCCAGATGCGGGAGATATACACCGGCGCCTTGATCAGCTCCAGCCAAGTGGCAATACCGCCCACAATGTCGGGGTCCTGGTGGGAAAGAAAGATACCGCGAACTTTGTCGGGCGGAAGATAGCGCAGCATCTCGGCCAGCACACGCGGCATCACACCGAAACCGCCCGGATCAAGCAACACACCGGCATCTTCATGCACGACCAGATACTGGTTGGAACGAACGCCGTCCTCCTCGCCCGGCTCGCTTTCATTGAGCAGGATGAACTTGTGAGTTTCGGATTCGAACAGCTTGATGTTGCGCATTTTTCTTCTCATGGTGTCCGCCAAAACTCGTGTTTAAAAAGAGTTTTAACAGATCAATTCTTGAAACGAAGCGCGATGCCACCGGATGCAAAAAACTCAACATCGAAGCGGCTGCGCTTTTCCCCTACTGAAGATGGGGTTTTGAATATAGCGCATTTTATTTCCGCTCTTGAGGCGATTGCCGAGTCCCTGCCGCGTCACTGTCCGACGTTACCTTTGAAGACGTTCTCCACCAGGGGCTTGGCATCGATTTGCGGCACGTGGCAGGAGTTGCACTGCCAGCGCTGCATGTCCAGCACTTGGGCGGCATTGGTGCTGGCGGGTTGGACAAAATGACTCTTGCCTGCGCGCGGTATTTTCTGGCCTCTGAATTCGGTGTGGCTGTGGCAATCCAGGCAGGCGTTTTCCGTGGCGGTGATTTCATCGAAACCGTCAACCTTGTGCGGAATCAGGGGCGGTTGTTCCTTGAAGGTGCGCACAATGAGCGCCTGTTGACCCGGCTTGCTTCCGACATACGGCTGCACGATGGGCGCGTTGTCAATGCTTGTGACATCGCTGCCGCGAATGCTGTTGACCTGCTGTGCAGTACTCCAGCATGAGGCCAGAGACAGCACAGCAGCCAGCGAGATTTTCAGGGTCATCTTCATGATGGGAACTCCACGTGTAAAAAAGTCTTTGAAGTCAGAGCGACAACTTGTCGCTGCCGGACGGGGTTGAAGGCTTTGGAGCGAAGCGGCCACCAAAGCTGAAAACATCTTTTGAACAGACATCGATGCAGCGCCCGCAGTTGCTGCAATCGCTTGAGAGAATCACCGGGTTCGTGCCCTTGGCTGCGCCTTTGAGTGGCATGCGGATCACCTGCTGCTCGGGACACACGGCAAAACAATCCAGGCAGTTGTTGCAGGCCTCGCGTTGGTTCGCCGACACGCGCACCAGGCTGAACCGTCCCAAGAGACTGTAAAAAGCGCCGACCGGGCACAGGTGGCCACACCAGCCCCGTTTCATGACGAACAGGTCAAGCAAAAAGATCGCGCCTATCAGCAGCCAACCCGCGCCCATGCCGAAAATCAGGCCCCGGTGCAGCATGGACACGGGATTGACCAGTTCCCAGACGATGCTGCCCGTGGTGGCGGCCAGCACCACAATCAGGGTCAGCATCCAGTAGCGGGTCTGGCGCGGCATATCGCCGCCACCCCGGATGTCAAGCTTGCGCCGCAGCGCACTGGCCGCGTCGGTGACGATATTGACCGGACAGACCCAGGCGCAGTAGCTGCGGCCGCCGACCAACAGATAAAACAACAGGACCAGCACCGCGCCGATGATCGCGTTACGCTCTGGCGTATGTGCGGTGACCAGCGATTGCAGCAGCACCAGCGGGTCGGTCAGCGGCACGGTGTTGAGGGTCAGGCTGTAATTCAGGTTGCCTTTGACCAGCCACCAGCCGAACCACGGGCCCAGCAAAAACAAGCTCAGGAGGCTCAGCTGCGAGACACGCCGCAGCAGCAGCCAACGGTGCGCACCCCACCAACCCTTGGCCTCCCGTGCTTCCTGACCAACGCTATTCACGGCGGGGCTCATCGAGGCGCCTCATTGGAGATTGCGCTACCCGGATCGGAGTGCCCCGGCAGTTGCATGCCCTTGGGCATGCGATCGGGCAAATCAACGAGGCTTCTATCCTCGACCAAAGACTTGCCGGCCTTGCGCTTTTCGTCCCAGCCCAGCCGGTAATGCGCGCCCAGTTCACCCTTGGCCAGTTTGACCGGGTAGACCTTGATGGCAGCCACCTCCAGCACGCACGAAGCCTCGCATTTGCCGCAGCCGGTGCATTGCGCTGAATGCACGGTGGGCAAAAACATGGCGTGTTTGGCCGTGCGCTCGTTGTGCTGCAAATCCAGCGTGATCGCCTTGTCGATTGCCGGGCAGACGCGATAGCACACGTCGCAGCGCAAGCCCTGAAAGTTCAGACAGGTTTCATGGTCCACCAGCACCGCCAGGCCCATCCTGGCCAGGGTGATGTCGGTCAGCTTGGGGTCCAGCGCCCCGGTGGGACAGGCCTTGACACAGGGAATGTCCTCGCACATCTCGCACGGCTTGGTGCGGGCCACAAAAAAAGGCGTTCCGGTCGCCACTGGCAGCGCCGGTGTGGCGAGTTGGAGTATGTCGTAGGGGCAGTCACGCACGCACAGGCCGCAACGGATGCAGGCGGACTGAAAGTCCTGCTCGGTCCCCGCACCGGGTGGCCGAATCGCGCCTGCGGGCAAGGCCCTGGCCTGTTGGCCATACAAGCCCAGGCCCAAGCCAATCGCACCCACGCCGCAGGCCATCTTCGCGGAATCGAAGATGAACTGGCGACGTGCGGTGGCAGGCGTTTTCATGGCGTCAAATCCAGGCCGTCAAGCTTTGACCACCTTGCAAGCGCACTTCTTGAAATCGGTCTCTTTCGAAATCGGGCAAGTGGCATCCAGCGTCAGCTTGTTCACCAGGCGGTGCTCGTCAAAAAAGGGCATGAAAACCAGGCCTTGGGGCGGTTTGTTGCGACCCCGGGTTTCCACCTTGGTGCTGATCTCCCCGCGCCGGCTGGACACCTTGACCGTATCGCCGCGTTGCAGGCCGCGCTTCTTGGCGTCCTCGGGATGCATGTAAAGCCAGGCATCGGGCATGGCGCGGTACAACTCAGGCACGCGTCGTGTCATGGAGCCTGTGTGCCAGTGTTCAATGACGCGACCGGTGGACAACCACAAATCAAACTCAGCGTCGGGGGCTTCGGCCGCGGGCTGGTAAGGCAGGGCAAAGATCCAGGCCTTGCCGTCGGGCTTGCCATAGAACTTGACGCCTTCACCTTTTTTCACATACGGATCGAAGCCCTCGCGAAAGCGCCACAAGGTTTCCTTGCTGTCGACCACGGGCCAGCGCAGACCGCGGGCCTTGTGGTAGGTGTCAAACGGTGCCAAGTCGTGCGCATGGCCGCGTCCAAATTCCGCGTATTCCTCGAACAGACCTTTTTGCAGATAAAAACCAAGCTCTTTGGACTCGTCGTTCTCGAAGCCTTTCTGGATTTCCGTCACCGGAAATTTATTCACCTGACCGTTGGCGTAGAGCACCTCATACAAGGTCTTGCCCTTGAGTTCGGGAGACTTCTCCAGCAGCTCGGCGGGCCACACCTCGTCGACCTTGAAACGCTTGGAAAACTCGATGTACTGCCACAGGTCTGACTTGGCCTTGCCCGGTGCCCTGACCTGTTGCCGCCAAAATTGGGTGCGACGTTCGGCATTGCCGAAGGCACCTTCCTTTTCCACCCACATGGCCGACGGCAGAATCAGGTCCGCCGCCAGGGCGGAAACGGTGGGGTAACAGTCGGACACCACGATAAAGTTGGCCGGGTTGCGAAACCCCGGCCAAATTTCGCCGTTGATGTTGGGCCCGGCCTGCATGTTGTTGGTGGTCGAGGTCCAGTAAAAATTGAGCTTGCCGTCCTTGAGCGCACGGCTTTGCGCCACCGCATGCAGACCCACCCAATCCGGCACCGTGCCGGCGGGCAGCTTCCATTGCTTCTCAGTGATTTCGCGATGCTTCGGATTGGTCACCTCCATATCCGCCGGCAACCGGTGGGCAAAGGTACCGACTTCGCGCGCCGTGCCACAGGCCGACGGCTGGCCGGTGAGCGAAAACGGTCCGTTGCCGGGTTCCGAAATCTTGCCCGTCAGCAAATGCACGTTGTAAATCATGTTGTTGGCCCACGAACCACGCGTGTGTTGGTTGAACCCCATGGTCCAGTAAGACACGATCTTGGTTTTCGGGTCGGCGTAGGTGCGGGCCAGGGCTTCGAGTTTGTCCTTGGGCACGCCGGAAATCTCGTGCGCCTTGTCCAGCGTGTACTCGGACACAAACTGTTTGAATTCATCAAACGTCATGGGCGCTGATGCGCCAGGGTTACCCTTGGGTTTGCCGTCCGCGCCGGGGTAACCGTTGTTGTTGGCCACTTGCTCCAAAGGGTGATTGGGACGTAAGCCGTAGCCAATGTCCGTGACACCCCGGCGGAAGTTCACGTTCTTCTTCACAAACTCTTCATTGACCGAACCGCTTTGGATGATGTGGTTGCAGATGTAGTTCAGGATGGCCAGATCGGACTGCGGTTTGAAGATCAGTTCGTTGTCGGCCAGCTCGCACGAACGGTGCGTGAAAGTGGACAACACATGCAGTTTCACGTGCTTGGCAGTGAGGCGCCGGTCGGTGACGCGCGACCACAGAATCGGGTGCATCTCGGCCATGTTGGAGCCCCACAGCACAAAGGCATCCGCGTGCTCGGCGTCGTCGTAGCAACCCATGGGCTCATCAATGCCGAAGGTGCGCATGAAACCGGCCACGGCCGAAGCCATGCAGTGACGTGCATTCGGATCGATATTGTTCGAACGAAACCCGGCCTTGAACAGTTTGACGGCCGCGTAGCCCTCCCAGATGGTCCACTGACCGGAGCCGAACATGCCAATGGATTTCGGACCGCCCGCCTTGAGTGCGGACTTGCACTTCTCTTCCATGATGTCGAACGCCTGCGGCCAGCTGATGTGGGCGAACTCACCATTCTTGTCGAACTTGCCGTTCTTCATGCGCAAGAGCGGCTCGGTGAGACGATCCTTGCCGTACATGATCTTGGACAGGAAATAACCTTTGATGCAGTTCAGGCCCTTGTTCACGGGCGCGTCAGGATCTCCCTGGGTGGCGACCACGCGGTTGTCTTTGACCCCGATGAGCACGCCGCAGCCGGTGCCGCAAAAGCGGCACACGCCTTTGTCCCAGCGCACCCCGTCGCTGGTGCCGGATTGCGCCAGCGCTTGCGCGCCTGGCACGCTGATGCCGATCACGGTGGCGGCGGCGGTGACAGCGTTGGCCTTGATGAGATCACGACGGGTTACTTGCATTTCATTAGCTCCTGGTCAGGGTTGGATTCGGTTTGCTGAAAAATCATGGCGATGGAGAGAACACCATTCATGCGTTCAATGGCCTCGTAGGCATCGACGGCACTGCGATCGTTTTCGCTCTCGATGGTGACGATGAGTTTTCCGTCATCGGTGCTCGCGTGGATTTCCACGCCCTGCACTTGGGCTAAATGCGCACGCAAGGCCTGTTCTTGGCCCGGCTTGGCATACACGATGGCGCTGGAAATATTCAAAACGCTGCCTCCCAAAGTAGTCCGCGCGGTGCGCGGAAAATTGGTTTAAAAACCAAAGCCCACTTTAGTTACAGGGAATAGAAGAATCATTAATCTGCGTTAATAATTCAGGGTAAACCCGAAGTTCTCTGAAGAGGAAGCAGCAGGTTTGATTCAGGACAGATTGGCGCGCAGCGACAGTCCAGAAATGGGCGGAGAAATTAGCAACTCACGGGCCAGCTTGAACCCATGACGCACGCAGGCGCGCCAGTCCCTAGAGCAGAGGCCGGCCCGGCGTCTGGACCGACCAATCGATGGGGTCCTGCTGCAGCACCATGTCGATGTCGAGCCCCAGCACCTCGCCCACCGGGCCCGGAAAGGTCACCGCAAGGGCCTTGTCGGACAGCTCGGCCTCTTTGGCGCGCGCCCGCCAGGTGGCCAGATGGATGACACCCGCCAAGGGTTCGTAGACATTGTTTTCAAACGGCGCGTACTGATGCTCCAGCGCATCCACAAGAGGCTGCGGAATGTGCCATTGGCGGGCAAACCCAGCGCCCACCTGGGCATAGCAAAAACCAAAAGCCTTGGTTTCCGCCTTTGCGCGGCGCAGGTCCAGCGGGGGAACATCACGGTCCAGCGCAGCCACCTCGTCGGGCATGCCCATGTGCATGGCCAGTTCGCCTACCGCGTGAATCAGGCCGCCGGTAAAAGCCGCCTGCTGGTTCTGCCGCACCACGCCCGCCAGGGAGCGGGCCAGCTTGGCTACATTCAGGCTGTAGGCCCAAAACTGCTGCAGATTAATGCCCGGCACCGCCTTGAAGGAGGCGCCCGAGGCCGCTGCCGCCGCCATGGTCCGCACATGACCCAGTCCCAGAATCGCCAGGGCTTCGGAAACACTGCTGATCTTGCCGGACAGCTTGAAAAAGCCCGAGTTGGCCAGTTGCAGCAGACGCGTCGTCAAGGCCGGATCGGTGCTGATGAGCTGGGTGATTTTTTTCAGGTCAGGCTCATCTTGATCAAACTCGCTGAGCAAGAGCGCAAGCACCTTGGGAATGCTGGGCAGCACGAACTGTGACGCCAGCAGGGCATTCAGTTCCATGGCAACTCCGTTAACAAATTCCGTTGATGAATGAACCTGATTGAAACATTATGTATCAGCGCTGTTTTAACGGCCAGCGCCCTTGAGCTTGGCAAACGCCGAGGACATGGCGTTGGATTGCGGCGCGTTGGTGGCGTTATATGCGCCCTGCCCGCCCGGCCGGCCACGCTGGTTGTTGGTCGCGCCCTGGAAGCGGTTGTCGCCGGGGGCGTCACGCCGTGCGGGTGCCGCGCCCAGTTTCATGGTCAGAGCAATGCGTTTGCGCGCCACGTCCACCTCCACCACCTGCACCTTGACGATGTCGCCGGTTTTGACGATCTCTCGGGCATCGGTGACAAACTTGTGCGCCAACTGGCTGACGTGGACCAATCCGTCCTGGTGCACGCCCAGATCGACAAACGCGCCAAAGGCCGCCACATTGCTGACCGTGCCCTCCAGAATCATGCCCTCTTTCAAGTCCTTGATGTCGTCCACGCCTTCATTGAAACGCGCCACCTTGAAGTCAGGCCGTGGATCACGGCCTGGTTTCTCCAGCTCGCCCAGAATGTCCTTGACCGTGATGACACCGAACTGCGCATTGGCAAACAGTTCAGGTTTGAGGACTTTGAGCATGTCGGCCCGGCCCATCAGCTCGGCCACCGGCTTGGCCGTGTGCAGCATGATTTTCTCGACCACCGGGTAGGTCTCGGGGTGCACGCCGGTCATGTCCAGCGGATTGTCGCCACCCCGAATGCGCAGGAAACCGGCACTTTGCTCGAAAGTCTTGGCGCCCAGGCCCGTCACCTGCATCAGTTGCTGGCGATTATTGAAGGCGCCATTGGCCTCGCGCCAGCGCACCACGGCCTTGGCGACACTGCCGCTCAGGCCGGACACGCGCGACAGCAGCGGCACGCTGGCCGTGTTCAGGTCCACACCCACCGAGTTCACGCAGTCTTCCACCACGGCTTCCAGCGTCTTGGCCAGTTCGCTCTGATTCACGTCGTGCTGGTACTGGCCGACGCCAATCGATTTGGGATCGATCTTGACCAGCTCGGCCAGCGGATCCTGCAGGCGGCGCGCAATGCTGGCGGCGCCGCGCAGGCTGACGTCCACATCCGGCATTTCCTGCGAAGCGAATTCGCTGGCCGAGTAGACGGAAGCCCCGGCTTCGCTGACCACCACTTTTTCAATCAGGCGATCCGACACTTTGGCCATCAGCTTGATCAAATCGGCGGCCAGCTTGTCAGTTTCGCGGCTGGCCGTGCCGTTGCCAATCGCGATCAGATTCACGCCGTGCTTCTCGCACAGCTTGCCCAGAATGTGAAGCGAGCCCTCCCAGTCCTTGCGCGGCTCGTGCGGGAACACGGTGGAGGTTTCGACCAGCTTGCCCGTGGTATCGACCACCGCCACTTTGACGCCGGTGCGGATGCCGGGGTCCAGCCCGAGCACCACGCGCGGCCCGGCCGGAGCCGCCAGCAGCAAATCGCGCAGATTGTCGGCAAATACCTTGATGGCGACTTTTTCGGCGTCTTCACGCAGCCGGGTGAACAGGTCGCGCTCGGTGGATAAGCTCAGTTTGACGCGCCAGGTCCAGGCCACGCACTTGCGGATCAAATCGTCGGCGGCGCGCGCCTTGTGGCTCCAGCCCAGACGCAGCGCAATGCGACCCTCGGCCAGCGACACCACCGGCGTTGCTCTTGTTTTAATAGCTGCTTGCGCAGAAGCGACGGTGGCTAGAGGCTGATTTAACTCAGGAAGCACCAACTTGGCATCGAGAATCTCCAGCCCACGGCCGCGGAACACCGCCAGTGCGCGGTGCGAGGGCACGCGGCCAATCGGTTCGTCGTAGTCAAAGTAATCGCGAAACTTGGCCACATCGGCGTGGTTTTCGTCCTTGCCGTCCATGAGTTTGCTTTGAAACAGACCCTCTTGCCACAGCCATTCGCGCAGGTCCTGCACCACGGTGGCGTCTTCGGCCCAGCGCTCGCTTAAGCAGTCGCGCACGCCGTCCAGCACCGCCTGCACCGTGGAAAAATCGGGTTGCTTGTCTTCGCCCTCCACCACCGGCCGCATGGGGATCACGTAGGCCACGGCCTCGTCCGCCGGCACCAGATCGGGGTTGGCAAACAGCGCGTCGGCCAGAGGTTCCAGTCCGGCCTCGCGCGCCAGTTGCCCCTTGGTGCGACGTTTCAGCTTGAACGGCAAATACAGGTCTTCCAGCTCCTGTTTGGTGCTGGCGGCCACCAGTGCAGCCAGCAGCGCCGGTGTCATCTTGCCCTGCTCCTCAATGTTCTTGATCACCGTCTGCAGCCGGTCACGCAGCTCGCGCAAATAGCCCAGCCGGGCTTCCAGCTCGCGCAGCTGGATGTCGTCGAGACCATCGGTCACTTCCTTGCGGTAGCGGGCGATAAAGGGCACCGTGGCACCCCCATCCAACAGCTCAACGGCGGCCTGCACCTGCTTGGTCTGAACCCGGATTTCCTGCGCGATTTGCGCGATGATTTTCTGCATGACTGTATGAACCGCCAGCCTGACGCTGACTAAAACTGAAAAAGGGTGGCCAGTTTGCCACAGGAGGGTGGGCCAAGTACCCCTGTGGCGACTTGCGCAAAGGTGGACGCGCTTGTAGGAAAAAACCTACATGCACTGAAAAAACCCTTACATCCGGATTATCCAGACGCCGACATGAGTTCTTGATAGCCGCATCTACATTGACTTTCAGCGCATCAGACAACACCAATTTGGCTCGTCCGATGGGTCCAACCCACCTTACATCAAGGAGTGTCCTCATGAATCAGCACGCAATGTCTGCCGACTTCCAGCCTCATCGTATCGAAACGCGTCCATCCGGCGTCGACGCACTGACCGAACCCGCCATGACGAGGGAGTTGCTTCCGTTCACCGTCCGCTTGGTGCGCGACGAAGACGACTTGGACAAAGCAGTGCAGATTCGCCACTCGGCTTACGCACGCCATCTACCGGTTTTCGCTGAATCACTCAAAGCAGCCGAAACCGCTGATGCCGACAATGGCGTAGTGGTCTTGCTGGCCGAATCAAAACTGGATGGTTCCCCGCTGGGCACCATGCGCATCCAGACCAACCAGTTCAAGCCACTTTGCCTTGAACAGTCGGTCGAGTTGCCCGCATGGCTCAAGGCGCGGCCGCTGGCTGAGGCCACCCGCTTGGGCGTTACCGACGGCAAGGGCGGTCGTCTCGTGACCACAGTGCTGTTCAAGGCCTTTTATCAGTATTGTCTGCAGACCGGCATCGAATGGATGGTCGTCACCGGACGTGCTCCCGTCGACCGGATGTATGACCGACTGCTGTTTAAAGATGTGTTTCCGGGCATGGGCTACATTCCCTTTAGCCACGTCGGCAACCTGCCGCATCGCGTGATGTCCCTGGAAGTTGATGCCGTGGAGCCGAGCTGGGCCGCAGCAAAACAGCCACTTTATGACTTCTTCTTTCACACGCATCATCCGGATCTGGATGTCAGCGATCATCGCCAACCACTCACTGCGCCGCTAACGAGACAGCCCCGGCCAGCTCAATCTGCAATGCTTCCCATGTGAGTGGCCACGGCGGTCTGTCCGCACCGACCGCACCCAGCTAGCCAGCCATCTCTTTGCAAGGCGCACCAGCACAGTGCCCTTGCGCCTTTGCTCATCATAGGCAGTCGAATCTGAAGCAGTATGTTGGTTTTGTGACGACATACTCTAAATTCCCTTGTGGTTTTATCCCGACCGGTGTATGTTTATTTTGTAACAGCGTTTTACAAAACGTGAAATAAAGAAACAATAGGGTTCTTGAACCGCAGGCAAGGATGGCAAAGCATGTGGTTTTGATGATTTCCCAGCCAAACAAGACAGCGCCCGACGGCACCCAATCATGCCGAGCGAGGTATTCCAGTGCCGAGCAATAAACTAAATGCATAAATCATCAGAGTACTTCCGTAGTCAAATCGACAGTTTCAACAAGGGACTGGATCGGTTGCTGTACGGATTCTCGGCTTATGCGCTGCCTTTTTTTATCGGTCTGGCGTCTTTGCTGGCACTATTTGCCTGGAAAACACAATACCCTGTAGTTCACCCGCAAGCACTGGAAATTCAGGCCATCAAAGGCACGAACGGCCTGGTGGAACCCGCGCAAGTACTGGCGCATTTGCAGGGCCGCACGCTCAGCCCGCACTACGATACGCAGCGTTCGGAAGCCCCTTTCTGGTTTGCATTCAACGCCCCCGAAGAAGTGGATCGCACACCCTTGGTGGTTGAGTTTCCCTCGCGGCATGCAGTCGACATCGCATGCTGGGATGCGAGGACCCTCCATCCGCTTGGCAATGGCAGCCGCCTGAGCGCGGCCGGCAGCATCTCGCCGATCAAGGCCGGTTTTGCGCTCGCGCTCAGTCCATCCCTCAAAGACGGGCAGGTGCTGTGCCGCACCAGTGCCATCGGTCCGGCCCGTCTTTCGGCCCTGACATGGAAGGCCGCCGATTTGGAAATTTCTGCACAGGAATTTCAGCGCAAGTCCGGCCTGCTGGACGGTGGTCTCATCGTACTGGCCATTTTTGTGCTGATCACGGCTTTGATCAACCGAAACGGCTTGTACATCCTGTTCGCGGCATGGCTTGTGGTGAATTTAAGAATGGGCGCCAACTCTGCCGGATGGGACTCACAATGGCTGGGAAATACAGTACCTTACGATTGGCTGTTGGGCATTCGGCCGGTCACGCTTGCCTTGTATTACTTGCTGACAGTCACTCTCTTCAAAGTACTTTTCCGTGATGAATTGAGCAAAATCGGCTCCTTATTGATATTGCGGATTGCGCAGTGGACCTGCTTGCCTCTGCTGCTGCTTTCTGTCCTAGTTCCTTATCGGTCATTTCTGCCAATTCTTTGGGTCTGTGCCGGCCTGACCGTCGGGGTTCTGGTGTATTACCTGGCGCGTATTCTGTTGAAGACCCGTTCGCGGGTGGCCATGTGGTACAGCGCATCAATCAGCATCACGCTGATCGCCAGTTTTTCCGAAGTCCTTTTTGCAGCATTGGGAATCAAGGGCCTGATCGGATCGGTGAACTTCGTTACCGCAGCCCTATCGTCAAGCCTGCTTGCGGCCCTGGCGATTGCCGAACATATGCGCCAGGAGCACACGCAACGGCTGGAGGTTCAAGCTGAACTGAAGCACACCTTTGATGCCATGCCCATCGGTCTTTTCACCCTGGATCTGCGCGGTCGATTCATGAGCGCTAACCCGGCCCTGCTCGCCATGCTGAGTCCGAATGTGCTCTCGGACGGGGGCAATAGCTGGCAGCAGTATTTTGCCGACGGTGCCTGGACACAACTGCATCAGATGGTGTCTGACAAGACCGAAGATGAAATGGAAATCAACGGCAGGAAGATGCTTGGCTTCACGGATTCAAAACGCTTTCTCGTCAAGGCGACGCTAGCCCGCGACAGGATTGAAGGCTCATTGCAGGACGTCACCGAGAAATCCAGAGCCAGTGCCGATCTGTATTTTCTGGCCAACCACGATTCACTGACCAAAGTGCTTAATCGGCGCGGTATCGAAAAAGTGCTCAACGGCGCCATCGCCAAGCTGACCGAAGGCAACACCTTGGCGCTCGCCTACCTTGACCTCGACCGCTTCAAGCTGATCAATGATCTGTTCGGCCACGGCGCTGGCGACGACGTGTTGCAACAGGTGTGCAAGCGCGTGTCGAGCATGCTCTCGCGCGATCTTCAATTTGGCCGTGTCGGCGGCGATGAGTTTGTCATTGTGTTCCCTGAGACGCCCGTCGCGCTGGCCTCGATCCTGTGCCAGGGCATCGTCGACGCCATTGGCACACAGCCCTACCGCGTAGGTGACAAGGCCTTTTATGTGCGCGGCTCCATCGGACTCATTGAGGTCAGCACCGGCATGCAGTTCAATGACGCCATGTCGACGGCCGACCGCGCTTGTCGCCAAGCCAAATCCGCCAACGGCGGCGGACTGGTGGTGTATGAAAAGCATGCGATCGGGTTCCAGCAGCATGAAGCCGAACTCAAATTGATCGCGCTGCTCTCCACCAGTTCCGCCACCGATGGTCTGTATCTGGAAATGCAGCCCATCATGTCGCTCACAAAGCCGCACGAATCACTGAATTTTGAAGTGCTTTTGCGCATGCGTGACCCGGATGGCAAAGTGGTTCCTACAGACCGGCTGATTGCCGCAGCGGAAAGCAGTGGACGCATGGACATGATTGACCGCTGGGTCCTGACGACCACACTGGCCTGGCTCAACACCAACTACAGGGATATGACGCGCACAAAATTCGTCTGCATGAATTTGAGCGGTGCATCATTGAACGACGAGCGGTTTCTGCAGGAGGTGTACGCCATGCTTGAGAAGAACATGCACATCGTCGGCAAATTGTGCCTTGAGATCACCGAAAGCGTGGCCTTGCATGACCTCAAAAATACGCGGCGATTCGTTGACAAGGTGCGGGGCTACGGCGCCAAGGTAGCGCTGGACGACTTCGGCGCGGGGTACACCTCATTCTCGTACTTGAAGGAGTTCACGGCGGATCTGCTGAAGATTGACGGCAGCTTCATCGTCAACATGAACAAGCACCCGGCCAACATCGCCATCGTCGAAGCCATTGTCAGCCTGGCCAGAAACCTGGGTATGAAAGTGATTGCCGAATGGGCGGAAGACAACGCGACCGTGCAGACCCTGACCGAGATTGGCGTCGACTATGTGCAGGGATTTGCCGTCGCACGATCTCAGCATCCCGACAAAATGCTTTCAGCCGAGTCGTCAGCAAGTTTTATTCAGAATGCGGAACTTGCCCACTATGTGGCCTTGATTGGAAAGTCAGAGCACACGCTGGCCCAAGTGGATCTTTTTTCTGACGCGCGCGCCATCAATTTGCATTGACCCGGGCGTTCGGCTTCTGCGTTAAAGCTCCGACTTTGATAGCTGCTGTTGCTCAACACAATTGCTTTAGCGGCGATGTGACCCCAAAAAACCACTAGTTGTGACTCACTTGTCAGTACCGGTTTGACAAGGGGTAACAAAATGTTATATTGAAATTAATTAATTCAACTTGATAGGGGTTTTAAGTTGAATTTTTGGATAATTCGGTGTCAAGTCCAGTTAAAAAAATGCGCTGAACTTGTTGTTTCTGGTCTCCGTTACGCGTTTACTGTCTGGCAATTTATTGGCAATAGCATCCGTAAAAATGTCCCAAAATAATCAGGATATCCGCAATCGCCTGCTGGTGGCACGGTTGCCTTCGATGCCGCAGATTCTCCTCAAGTTGATCGAACTGTGTCAGGCCGACGAGGCGGGCATGGCTGAACTTGCCAAACTGATCGCCAACGATGCGGGCATGACCACCAAGGTCTTGACCGTTGCCAATAGCGCCGCTTACCACCGCGGCGGTCGAAAGGTGGGTCTGGTCCAGGCACTGAGTGTCCTGGGCGCTGACATGATCAAGACCCTGGTCATCAGCGAGTGCGTGTTTCAGACCTTCAACGGATTCCCCCACTCCGGCAGCACGGATCTGCGCAGATTCTGGAAGCACTCTTTGACCACCGCCGTCATGGCGCGCGAGATTGCCAAGAAAACGGGCTACCCCCAAGCCGAAGAGGCCTATCTTGCCGGTCTGCTGCATGATGTGGGGCGCTTGGCCTTGCTGGCCGCGGCACCCAATGAATACGGTGTTTATTTTCTGGCGCAGGACAATGAAAACCTTTGCGCCGTTGAGTTGCGTACTCTCCAGATTTCTCACGCTGACGCTGGCGCCTGGTTGATCGAACGCTGGAACCTTGACTCGTTCATGGCTGACAGCATTCTCTATCACCACGAGTCCACGACCCGCCTGGAAGCTGCCCACCCCCTGATTCGCATCATCCATCTTGCGCATGTGCTGAGCTGCCATGAGCCAGAGCTTCCCCTTTCTGCGAATGCGGGCGCTCTTTGCGCCCTTGAGATGGATGACCTGCTGACTATTGCCCAAGGCGCGGCGGCGCAAGTGAAGAAGGCGGCGGAATACTTGGGCATTGATCTCTCAGGCGTTGATGACCTGGTGACACCGCCAGCCCGCTCACCCGCAGCGCAGGTGGTGGATCCGGTTCAGGAACGACTGGCCGAGGAAGTTCGCAACATGGCGCTGTCGGCCGAGCTGGGTCAGTCATTTGCCCGCCAAAAGGGTGATGCCCAGCTTCTCGACGTCGTTCGGCAAAACGCACGCATCCTTTTTAATCTGGACGATTCCGCTATTCTGTTGATCAATGGGAGTGGCCAGGCCATCGTTGGCGTCTCAGTGGGCGAGCAACGGCAACGTCTGGCCGAGTTCTCCATCGCGCTGTCTGGCAATGGAGGGATTGCAGAATCCGTACGGCAAAAGCGCGTGGCTTTTCTGGGCCACGATCGCTCCATGCTGACCCTTCCCGAAGAACAATTGCTTCGTATTTTTGACGCCGAGTATCTGGTTTGTGTGCCCATTGCAACCGGGGCACGGTGCTTGGGGATGATGGTGTGCGGCGTTGCGGCATGGCGGCTCGCAGATTTGAAACGCCGTGAAAGCTTTCTGCAATCCTTTGGCGCACAGGCGGCCACTGCGCTTGAAGCAATGGGCGGCGATCGCGCTGAAATGGATCGGCGTATTGCCAGTTTGAAGGAAGCGTATAGCGAAAGCTCTCGCAGAATGGTGCACGAGGTCAACAACCCGCTGGCAATCATCAAGAACTACATCGGCGTACTTGACGGAAAATTAACCCGACAAGAGCCCGTGGCGGATGAGTTGCTGATACTCAATGAAGAGCTTGACCGGGTGGGCAACATCATGAACGAGTTTGCCGGAGTCGCCCCGAAAATTCAGCACGGCGTTACGGAGATCAACCGTGTCGTCAATGATCTGGTGCGATTGTTTCGCGAGAGCAAGTTCTTGCCGCCCTCGGTACAGATCATCGCGCGCATGCCGGACCAAGCCTCCGAGATCGACGGGTCGGCTGACGTCCTCAAACAAATTCTGGTGAATTTGATCAAAAATGCCGTCGAGGCCTTGCCCAAGGGCGGTCAGATTGAGATCAACAACGGGCGGATCCATCTCGACGGACGTGCGTATTTCGAATTGTGTATTAAGGATACCGGGCCTGGCCTGCCGGCCGAGGTGCTGGCCAAGCTGTTTTCTCCGGTTCGCAGTTCCAAGGTGGGCGCGAATCGCGGGATTGGTCTGAATATTGTTCACGGCTTGGTCAAAAGGCTCAATGGACTGATCAGTTGCCGCAGCGCCAACACCGGGACGGTGTTTGAAATCCTGTTGCCAGCCCGCAGCGCGGTCGCTCAGAGCGTCGCTCCGGTGTTAATCAAGGATGCGGCATGAGACCTGAAGTGGATGTCATGGCTGGAAGCAGTTTGATTCCATCAACTTTCAGTTTCGCGGATTGCGATTCGCCCAGCTCTTTTTCGGGAGAGGCACCCGCGCAGGTGCTTCTGGTTGACGACGAACCAAGAATGCTCAGCAGCCTGAGCGAATTGCTCAAGGGTCGCGGATATATTCTCACGACGGCCGCCAGCGGCAGTGAAGCGATCCAGTATCTCAGTGAAGGCCCATTCGACTTGGTGATTCTGGACTTGCGAATGCCAGATATCAGCGGTCACGAGATCATGGATTTCATGAACACCCAGCACGCGGGTGCCAACATGATTGTGACCAGCGGCGACCGGGGAATCGAGGCGGCGATTGGTGCGCTCAAGCGCGGGGCTTACGACTACCTGCGCAAGCCCTATTCGCCGGAGGAACTGATTAAGACGGTTGACAACGCGTTGAAGCAGCGCCGCTTGCAGGCAGAAAATCGACATATCGCCTGGCAACTCGAAAGCTCGGAAAGAAAATACCGCTACCTGGTCGACAGTTCACCCGACATCATCTACACGCTCGATCATGAAGGCCGCTTTACGTTCATCAACGACCGGGTGCAGCAGCTGTTGAGTTTTAGTCGCGACGAGCTCATTGGCGAGCATTATTCTGTGCTCGTTCACGAAGAAGACGTGACGCGGGCAAATTACGTCTTCAATGAAAAGCGCGGCGACTATCGCCTGTCTCGCAATGTCGAGTTGCGGCTCAAGTCTCGCCATTCTGACGGGGAAGCACGCACTTTCAATAATGAGTTGATGATGATTTCGTTGGGTGCCAACGAGAAGTTCCAGGTCCCTGATTCGAGCCGGCGGGAACTATTTGGCACTTACGGCATTGCCCGTGACATTACCGATCGCAAAAAGGCTGACGAACTGATCACCTATCAGGCTTATCACGACATCCTGACGGACCTGCCCAATCGGGTGCTGTTCAAAGACCGCTTGGGCTTGGCCTTGCTGCAGGCCAAGCGCAACAACTCCAATTTGGCCCTGCTGTTTATTGATCTTGACCGCTTCAAGCTGGTGAATGACACACTCGGTCACGCCATAGGCGACGAGTTGCTGCAACAGACCGCCATACGCCTCAAAGCTTGCCTGCGCAGTTGCGACACGCTGGCACGACTGGGGGGGGATGAGTTTACGGCTGTGTTGCCGGAGTTGAACGATCGACAGGATGCTGTGGTGATTTCAGAAAAGGTGCTGGAGTGTTTGCGCCTGCCGTTCCAGCTCGCGGGGCAATCGGTCCACATCTCGGCCAGTATCGGCATCGCCATTTATCCAGTCGACGGTGAATCGATAGAAGAGCTGATCAGGAACTCCGATATCGCGATGTACCACATGAAGGCAGAGGGCAAGAACGGCCACGCCTTTTTTGACCGGTCCATGCTGGATGCGTCATACCAGAAGATCGCGCTTGAGCAGAGTTTGCGAACGGCACTGGAACTGGGCGAACTGGAGATGTACTACCAGCCCCAAGTGGACGTTAAGACGCGAAAAATAGTCGGGGCTGAAGCCCTGATGCGCTGGAACCATCCTGAGCGCGGATTCCTCAGCGCGGGAGATTTTTTGCCATTTGCCGAAGAAAATGGTTTGATTATTCCCATCACCGACTGGATGCTGGAGGCCATTTGCCTTGACCTGCGGGCCTGGAATGCGGCTGGGGGCAAGTCCGTGCGGTTGTCACTGAATCTGTCTCCGCAGTATTTGGACCGGGGCGACTTCTTTGAGAAGCTCAGGAGTGCGCTGGATCGCCACAACATCGAACCGTCCCAGATTGAAGTAGAGGTGACCGAAAACATCTGCATTCATAACCCGCAGACGGCCATTGAACAGCTCAACAAGCTTTGTCAGCTCGGGGTTAGTGTCGCGATTGACGACTTTGGAACAGGCTACTCTTCCTTGTCGTATTTGCATCGATTCCCGATCAACACCATCAAGATCGATCGCTCATTTGTCATGGAGATCAAGGATGGCAGTTCGCAATGTCCGGTGGTGCTGGCCATCATCTCCATCGCAAGAGGTCTCGGTCTGAACCTCGTCGCGGAAGGGGTTGAAACCCCGGTTCAGGAACGTTATCTGGAAAATTCCGGCTGCAACACAATGCAAGGCTACCTGTACCACAAGCCCATGGCGCAAAAAAGCCTGCTTCAGTTAGTGCGCAATCAGGCGTACCTGCTATAGCTAACCTACCCTGAGTGCCCGCTTCAAGGCCACGCCCAATTCCGGTTTGTGGCTGAATGGATCGGTCGGATTGCGCGCCAGCATGATGTCTTCCAGCCGGGTCTGCACCGAGCCGATGGCTTTGGGATGGCTGTAGATATAGAACTGGTTGGCGACCACCGCATCGAACACCATTTGAGCCACATCCGCGGCACTCACCTTACCCGAACCCACCGCCTTGTCACTCATGGCCTGGCCGATGAGCTGACTGTTGGTGAGCTTGACCGGCGCCGCCTCCGCCGGGCGATTGCGATGACTCTGGCTGATGCCGGTCGGCACAAAAAACGGGCACAACACCGAAGCGCCGATCTGATCCGTGACCAGCGCCAGGTCCTGGTACAAAGTCTCGCTCATGCTCACCACCGCGTGTTTGCTGGCGTTGTAAATGCCCATGTTGGGGGCATTGAGCAGGCCGGCCATGCTGGCCGTATTGACGATGTGGCCCAGGTAAGCGGGGTCATTTTTGGCGGCATCGAGCATCATGGGCGTGAAGACCCGCACGCCGTGCGCGACGCCCATCAGGTTGACGCCGATGACCCATTCCCAGTCCTGGGCGGTGTTCTCCCAGATCAGGCCCCCGGCGCCCACACCGGCGTTATTGAAGACGAAGTGCGGCGCGCCAAAGCGCTGTTGCACCGCCACGCCCAAGGCCTCCACCTCGCTGGCCTTGGACACATCCAGCCGGACGGCCAGCACCTGTACGCCAGCGGCTTGCATCTCGTGCGCTGCCTTGTCGAGCGCATCTTGCTGGACGTCGGCCAGGACCAGATTCATGCCCAGTCTGGCGCCAACGCGTGCGCATTCCAGGCCAAAGCCCGAACCGGCGCCTGTCAAGACGGCCGTTTTCCCTTTGAAATTCGTGATCATGATTCGGCCTTTTTCAAAACGTAGCCGATGCGGGGAAAGTGCACCTGCACCGTGCCCGCCCGCTCGTCCACGCGACGCAAGGTGTAGTGGGTTCGGGTGGCTGCCAGCAATACGCCTTCAGTGGGTTCTTGGCCAAAAGTCTCGGCAGCCACCGTGACACGACTGCCCAGCGCAATGCCATGCTCGTCCTGAAAAATAGTGTCATTCAGGGCTGTAGCCCCCGTAGAACGTGCGCAGACAGCTATCGATTCTGAAGCAGATAATTTTTCCATCTGCCCGTGTCCCAGTGCCGCCATGCGATCCATCCAGGCCAGCACAGTGGGCGTGGCGTCCAGAATGCCGGCCATGACCGGCACGCGATGGCGTGAGAACCACAGGGGATGGTAGGTCGCAAAATCGGCCACGCAAGGCGCGCTGCCCGTCAAATAATCCTGGCCTTCGAGCATGTTGGCGATGCGGCGCAGATACGACTTGTAGGCAGCGGTGGCATCCGCCGGACGCAAGCGCGTCATACCGGCCGACATGGCGCCACGGTCGGCGCCAAAGGCCTGGGCGACCTCGGGTGGTGCCCCCTCGAACAGGGTCGCCGCGCCTTTGGGTTGCAGGGTGTAAGCCATGGCAGCCCAGAACAGCGTGGTGTCGGCCCACTGCGCCATCACCCGCGCCAGGCCTTTGTGTTGCGCGGGATAGAGCGTGGGCTCCGGTTGCAGATGTTCCAGCACGTCACAGATCAGCGCGCTGTCGCAATACACGTCCGAGCCGATCTGCAGGACCGGCGTCTTGCGGTAGCCGCCGGTGAGCGCCAGCACATCCGGCTTGGGCATGATGGACGGGATGATGACCGACTTCCAGGCCAGCTTTTTGTAGCCCAGCACCATCCGGATTTTTTCTGCAAACGGCGAGAGGGGGTAGTGGTGAAGAATGATGTCGGTCATGGTCCGTCCCGTCAGGTCTCAGATCAGCTTGACCAGTTGCTTGCCAAAGTTCTTGCCTTTGAGCAAGCCCAGAAAAGCTTCCGGCGCGGCTTCGATGCCCTGTGCAATGGACTCGCGCGGCTTGAGTTTCCCCGTCGCCACCAGCGTGCCCAGTTCCTTGAGCGCTTCGGGCCAGACCTCCATGTGTTCGCTAACGATAAAGCCCTGCACCTTGAGGCGGTTGACCAGAAGCAAGGCCGGATAGGTCAGCGGCATGGGCGTGCCGTCGTAGCCAGCGATCATGCCGCACAGCGCGATGCGGCCAAAAGCGTTCATGCGGGTCAACACGGCATCCAGCACCATGCCGCCCACGTTTTCGAAATAACCGTCGATCCCCTTCGGGCAGGCTTCCTTGAGTGCCTTGGACAGCGAGGCCGCGTCCTTGTGCAACTTGTAGTCGATGCAGGCATCAAAGCCCAGTTCGTCCACCGCGTACTTGCATTTGTCGGGGCCGCCGGCAATGCCGACGGTGCGGCAGCCGCGAGCTTTCGACAAAGCCGCGAAGGCGCTGCCGACCGCCCCTGTGGCGGCACTCACCACCATGGTTTCGCCGGCTTTGGGCTCGATGATTTTCACCAGGCCATACCAGGCGGTGACGCCGGGCATGCCCACCGCACCCAGGTAGGCGCTCAGCGGAATGTGCGTGGTGTCAACCTTGCGCAGGGCGCCGGGCTGGTCGGCGTCGACCACGCTGTACTCTTGCCAGCCGCCCATGCCGACCACCTTGTCGCCCGCCGCGAATTTGGCATTTTTCGACTCCAGCACTTCACCGACGGTACCGCCGCCCATGGTCTGGCCCAGCTCCTGGGGCACGGCATAGCTTTTGGAGTCGTTCATGCGGCCGCGCATATAGGGGTCCAGGCTCAGGAAGTGGTGGCGTACCAGCACCTGCCCGTCCCGCAGCGCGGGCGTGTCGCTGATGAGCAGCTTGAAATTGCCGACAACGGCCTCGCCGTCGGGGCGGTTGTCGAGTTGGATTTGCTTGTTTTGGGGCATGACTTATCTCCTGGAGAATGTTGTTAATTTGCTACTAAATTAATAGATTCTTGCGCTTATTGCATAAGGGCTAGAGACATATTTTTTATAAATTACTCAGTCGGTGGGTATGGCATTCAGCCCGTTGACGCTTTTCGGTCCGGTGGCCAGGCGCTTGACAAACTTGAAGGTGCCGGTGGCGTGGGCACAAGCGCGCCCGGCTTCGTCAAAAACCGTGCCCTCGGTAAAGGCCATAGTCGCCGTGCGGTGCATCAAGTGTCCTTTGCCCGTCAGCTTGCCGCGCGCCGGTTGCATAAAACTGGTTTTCATCTCGATGGTGACCGCGCCCATGTCTTTTTGCACGCTGCGCGCTGCCACCGCCATGGTCACGTCCAGCAGCGTCATGAGGGCACCGCCATGCGTCACGTCAAACGAATTGAGGTGTTCGGGCTTGGGATCAAAAACCAACTCCGAGAATCCGCTATCAAAGCGCTTGAGCTCAAAGCCCAGATGATCGACAAAGGGAATGGCCACACCAAAACTCAGCGCCTCATTCACCACGGCATCCACATCTTTGTTCATATCCTTGTCGTTGCCCCTATTCAAGTCAACCACCGGTCACCACGCTCACACCACCGTCCACCGCCAGCCATTGACCGGTGATGTGTTTACCGGCGTCGGACGCGTACAGCACACACAGGCCTTTCAGGTCCTCGTCATCGCCCAGCCGTTTGAGCGGTGCGTGTGCGGCCAGCTTTTCCTCGCCCATGGCCGCCAGCGTGCCCATGGTCATCTTGCTCGGGAAAAAGCCAGGGCAGATGGCGTTGACGGTGATGTTGTACTTGCCCCATTCCGCACCCAGGGAACGGGTGAAATTGATGACCGCGCCCTTGGACGTGTTGTAGGCAATGGTGTTCATGCCTTCGGGGTTGCCCCCCAGACCGGCGATGGACGCGATGTTGATGATGCGGCCCGAGCGGCGCGCGATCATGCTCTTTTTGGCAATGACCTGGCTGAGTAAAAAGTAGCCACGCACATTGAGGTTCATCACCTTGTCCCACGCGTCAATCGGGTGGTCTTCCGCCGGAGCGCCCCAGGCGGCGCCTGCGTTGTTGACCAGAATGTCCACATCGCCCATGCGCTGCAGGGTCTCGTCAGCCAAGCGGTGAATCTCGGCGTCCTTGGCGCAGTCGGCGGCGATCCAGCGCGCGTCAATGCCGGCGGCCTGCAGTTCGGCGACGGCCACTTCCAGGTCTTCGGCTTTGCGCGAACTGATCATCACTTTGGCGCCGGCTTCGCCCAGGGCGTGCGCCATCTGCAGGCCCAAGCCACGCGAGCCGCCGGTCACCAGGGCTGTCTTGCCGGTGAGATCAAAAAGTTGTTGGATGGTACGGGCCATGTTGTCTCCTGCAAAAAATCCATTTTGCAGGAATTTACGGGTTTCGCCTTGCGGCGGCTGTCTCACTGGCGATAGTGCGCGCTTGAATCTGAGTCCGATGGTCTGCGGCTGCGGCCCTTCGCGGACAAGAGCAATTGACTGCCCTTGATGTAACCTTTTCCCGGCCCGACCGGTATAACGAACAGACACTTCCGTCTGCACCTGGAAAGCTTGGGGAAATGAAAAGACTCTTGAGGAACGGACATTGAAAGTCGAGGCCATTCTGCACCGCATCGCCGCAGGAGAGCAACGGGCTTTCGCAGAGTTGGTGGACCTTTATCAGCGCCCCCTGTTCGGTTTTCTAGGCCGCCTGGGGCTGGGTCAGGCCCAGGCGGAAGAGCTGGCCCAGGAGACTTTTTTGCGCGCCTGGACGCAACTCCACACCTATGAACCGGCGCGTGCACAGTTTGGCACCTGGCTGTTCACCATCGCCCGCAATCTGGCCTGCAACGCACTGCAAAGAGCACCTCTGCGGCGCGAAATTCAGGATGTTGACCTGCCCGAACAGGCTTGTGAACAAGTCGGCCCAGCCGTAGCCATGGAGCGCACCCAGCAAAACGCACGCCTGCAATCTGCCCTGCGCCAATTGCCCATGGCGGATCGCAGCGTGCTGGCCCTGGTCTATGTGCATGAGCTGGGGCTGGCTGACGTCGCGCGCATCGAAGGCAACAGCCTGGCAGCCATCAAGACCCGCTTGCACCGGGCCCGGCACAGACTGCGCGAGTTACTGCAAACAGACATCGAATCGGAGACAAGCCATGAATGACGACCTGGATGCACTTTTGCATGACGACTTGCTGCGCCCGCCACCCGACTTTACCCAACGCGTGATGCAGCGTATCCAGCCGCTCGCGTTCGCCGCGCCACAGGTGCGCGCATCGGCCAGGGCAGCAACCCGGCGCTGGCATCGTCTGCGCCGGCTGGCCACCACCCTGGGTTTGGTCGGCAGCAGCGTGTTGGGACTGAGCCAACTCGCCAGCTATGTTTTTGGCTTGTGGCTCGCCAGCGCAGCTATTTGACTGATCGAAAAAATTGAATTGAAGGAAGAAACCATGCAAATCACGCACCCTGCATCATCCCCGGTGGCAGCCCCTCTGCCCGACGCCGTCATGACCCCGCGAAAACCGCTGCTAGCGGCACTGGCCTCTCTCGTGCTGCCCGGCTTTGGCCAGCTCTACAACGGCGACTTGAACCGGGCCATCTGGCTGTTCTTGAGCTTCACCCTGCTGTGCATTCCCGCCATCGCGCTGGTCGCGCTCTACCTGCCCGCGCGCCTGATGTTGCCCACCCTGCTGCTAGGGCTGGTCGCCACCCTCGGCGTTTGGGGCTATGCAGTGTGGGACGCCTGGCGCACGGCCCGCCTGCGCGTGGAGACACCTGCCAAGGCCTGGCAGCTGAGCGGTGTCTATGTCCTGGTCTTCGTGCTGTGCGATTTGCTGGCCTTGCCGCTGCTGACCCTGTATGTGCGGCAACATCAGGTGGAGCCTTTTCGCATTCCCTCCAGCAGCATGGAGCCGAGTGTGCGCGCGGGCGACATGATCTGGGCTGACAAGCGCTACAACTGCCCCGGCTGCCAACAAGGCGTGCACCGCGGTGACATCGCCATCTTTGCCTACCCCAATGACCGCAGCGTGCGCTACATCAAGCGCGTGATTGGCCTGCCCGGGGACCATATTGAGCTCAAGAACCAGCAAGTCTGGGTCAACGGCCAAACGCTGCAACGCTCGGCCACGCCGTCAAGCGCAGGCACCGTCACCGTGACCGAGGCGATAGGCGAACGCCAATGGCAGGTGCAGTGGGTCGAGCCCGTGACCCCGGTCGCGCAGATTGCGACGGCCCAGCCCTTGAACCGTGCCCAAACGGCCCCCGCCAAGACGCTGCAACTTACCGTGCCCGACGGCCAGGTGTTCGTGTTGGGTGACAACCGGCAAGCGAGCATCGACTCGCGCAGCTTCGGCACCGTCCCCATGCAAGACATCCTGGGCCGGGCGCGCCAAGTCTGGTTTTCTTCAGATTCGCAAGGGGTGCGCTGGGCGCGACTGGGGCAGGTGCTGGAATGAGGGTTAAAACGCGTCTTCAGGCATCTCCGCACAGGTCTGATCACGACTTACCACCACGTTCAGCCAAGCCCCGATCTTGGGCAATTCGTAACGATAAAAATAGCTTGTAGCCCTTATCCTTCCTGCGGTAGAAGCTATTGATTGCGTAGCGTCCATCGTCAAGGCCGCCAGCGCTACTTCCAGCCAAATCCAGGCCAGCACGGTATGGCCAAAGGCCTGCATATAGGGCACGGCATTGGCCAGGGCATCACCGGGCGTGCCAGTGGACCACGCAGCTTGAGTCGCGTCCTGCACCTGGCGCAGCGCCTGCGTGAGCGCATCCGCGTGCGCCGACAACTCGGGCACAGCGTTCGCCCGCGCGATGGTCGCCCCGATGCGTTCAGCCAGCAGCGCCAACCCGCGCCCGTTCTCCATCAGCACCTTGCGGCCCAGCAAGTCCATGGCCTGAATGCCGTGCGTGCCCTCGTGAATCATGTTCAGGCGGTTGTCGCGCCAATACTGCTCGACTGGGAAGTCGCGGGTATAGCCATAGCCGCCGTGGATCTGGATCGCCAGCGAGTTGGCTTCCAGGCACCATTCGCTGGGCCAGCTCTTGGCAATCGGGGTCAGCACTTCCAGCAACAGACGGGCTTTGTCAGCCGCTTGTGCATCACCGGTGTGTTGCTCATCGACCAATCGGGCGCAGTACAACTCCAGCGCCAGCGCACCTTCGCAGTAGGACTTTTGCGCCAGCAACATGCGCTTAACGTCCGCGTGTTCGATGATGCGCACCTGCGGCCGCGACGCGTCTTTACCCCCTGTGCCAACCGGTCGTCCCTGCGGCCGGTTTCTGGCGTAGTCCAGCGAGGCGTAATAGCCGGCCATGCCGAGCATGGTGGCCGCAATGCCGACGCCGATGCGCGCCTCGTTCATCATGTGGAACATGCAGCGCAAGCCCTCACCCGGCTGGCCCACCAGGTAGCCCACGGCGCCCGCCCCGCTTCCGTCAAGACCGCCACCCGTGCTCAGCACCGGGTACTTGCCTTCACCAAAATTCAGCAAGGTGTTGGTGGTGCCGCGCCAACCCAGCTTGTGATTCAGACCGGCCAAAGCCACATCGTTGCGCTCACCGGTGAGCGCACCGGCAGCGTCGACCAACTTCTTGGGCACGATGAACAGCGAGATGCCACGTGTGCCCGCGATCAGCTTGCCGTCCGGCCCCGGAATCTTGGCCAGCACCAGGTGAATGATGTTCTCGGTCAACTCGTGTTCGCCGGCCGAGATCCACATCTTGTTGCCCTTGAGGCGATAGCGCGCGCCCAGCGGGTCAGTCTCAAACCCGTCGCCGTCAGGAACCGCCCGCGTCAGCACATCGCTCAGCGACGAGCCCGCCTGGGGTTCGCTCAGGCACATGGTGCCGGAGAAGCGCCCGGAGAATTCGTTCTTGGCAAACACCTCTTGTTGCAGCGGTGTGCCGTGCACCATCAGCAAATTAGCGTTGCCAGTGGTCAACATGCCGGAGCCGATGCTGACCGAGGCGCAGGCGAAAAACGAATTGGCCGCCGCCTCAATCGTGTACGGCAGCTGCATGCCCCCCATCTCAAAATCTTGTGCAGCGCTCAACATGCCGGATTCGGCATAGGCCTTGTGCGCATCATGGGTGGCCTGCGGCAGAATGACGCGCTCGCCATCAAAATGCGGCTCCTGTGTATCCACCAGCCGATTGAAGGGCGCGTACTTTTCACGGGCGATGCGTTCACAGGTGTCCAGCACCGCGTCAAAGGTTTCACGCGAATGGTCAGCAAAGCGTGCACGCTGGTTCAGCGCTTCGGCATCGAGCCACTGGTACAGCAGGAAATCGACAGTAGAACGCAGACTCATGGGCGCCTCGCAGGATTGGGCAGAAAGAATCAACAACCGGAAAATCCGGTTGCAAGGGTTCGCTACGAATCCACAGAAGCCGGTGGCAAGGCGGCGATCGTGCCCTGGGCCACGGCACAAAGCTTCTCCTTGCCGTCCTTGACGACAAACACATCGCAGCGGCAGACCGCCTGGGATTTGCCGGTATGCACGGCATGGGCGCGTGCGATCAGGCGCTCACCCACGGCCGGGCGCACATAGTTGATCTTGAACTCGGAGGTAACGACCGGCACGCCCAAGGCAGTGCCGCCCGCATAGGTGAGCGCATTGTCAGCCGCGTAGCTGACCACGCCGCCATGCACAAAGCCATGCTGCTGGCGGATTTTTTCGCTCACCGGCACGTGCAACTCGCACTGCCCCGGCGCCAGGCTGTGCAGCTCGGCACCGATCAGCACGCTGAAAGGCTGGGAGGCCAGCACTTCCTGCCCCATGGCAAGAAAGGCTGCGGGGGAGACCTTGCCCGTGTTGTCCATCATTTTCGTT
Source organism: Rhodoferax ferrireducens (assembly GCF_003347515.1). Lineage (GTDB taxonomy): Bacteria > Pseudomonadota > Gammaproteobacteria > Burkholderiales > Burkholderiaceae_C > Rhodoferax. The sequence goes on from NZ_QEII01000300.1 coordinate 44,545, forward strand.
GAAGCGATCGAGGCTTACAGCACTTCAAAAATGCCCGCAGCGCCCATGCCGCCGCCAATGCACATGGTGACGCAGACGCGTTTCGCGCCGCGGCGCTTGCCTTCGATCAGGGCGTGGCCGGTCAGGCGCTGGCCGCTCACACCGTAGGGATGGCCGACAGCGATGGCGCCGCCATTGACGTTGAGGCGATCATTCGGAATACCCAGTTTGTCGCGGCAGTAAATCACCTGCACGGCAAAGGCTTCGTTGAGCTCCCACAAGTCGATATCGCTGACTTTCAGGCCCAGACGCGCCAGCACCTTGGGGATGGCAAACACCGGGCCAATGCCCATCTCGTCCGGCTCGCAACCGGCCACGGCAAAGCCCAAAAAGCGGCCCAGCGGCTGCAAGCCTTTTTTCTCGGCCAGGGCCTCGCTCATCACCACCACGGCACCGCCGCCGTCCGAGAACTGACTGGCGTTGCCCGCCGTAATCAGGCCGCCCGGCACGGCGGAACGCAAGCCGCTGATGCCTTCCTTGGTCGTGCCGTCGCGAATGCCTTCATCCTGGCTGACCGTGACTTGCTTAGTGGTCAGACCCATCACCTTGTCCGCCACACCCATGGTGACCGTGATCGGGGCAATTTCTGCATTGAACAGACCGGCCGCCAGCGCCGCAGTGGCACGCTGCTGGCTGGCTGCGCCGTACTCGTCCATGGCGTCGCGGCTGATGTTGTAGCGCTTGGCCACGTTCTCGGCGGTTTGCAGCATGTTCCAGTAAATCTCGGGTTTGTTCTTGACCAGCCACGGATCGGCGATCATGTGGGTGTTCATTTCCTGCTGAACGCAGGAGATGCTTTCCACGCCACCGGCCACAAAAATATCACCTTCGCCGGCAATCACGCGCTGGGCAGCCATGGCAATGGTTTGCAGGCCCGATGAGCAAAAGCGGTTGACCGTCATGCCCGACACGGTGACCGGGCAGCCCGCGCGCAGGGCGATCTGGCGGGCAATGTTAAAGCCGGTGGCGCCCTCCGGATTGGCGCAACCCATGATGACATCTTCTACTTCGGCGGCTTCAATGCCAGCGCGGGCAATGGCATGCTCGACGGCGTGGCCACCGAGCGTGGCGCCATGGGTCATGTTGAAAGAACCCTTCCAGCTCTTGGCGAGCGGGGTGCGGGCGGTGGAAACGATTACGGCTGAGGTCATGGTGATCTTTCTCAAGTGTTGGGGACAGCGCTGGCTCGCATTGCGTCGCTGCGGTCTGTCCCGCCAAGTTTTAGTTAAACGTCTTGCCTTCAGCGGCCAGCCGGGCCAGCAGGGGCGCGGGCTGCCAGAACTTGGCGTCGTCGAGCGGATTCTGGGCAAAGCGGTTCATGGCTTGCACCACGTTGAACAAGCCGACCTGGTCGGCGTAGTTCATCGGGCCACCGCGGTACACCGGGAAGCCGTAACCCATGATGTAGACCATGTCGATGTCGCTGGCCTTGGAGGCAATGCCCTCCTCCAAAATATGCGCCGCTTCATTCACCAGGGAGTACACCAAGCGCTGCACGATCTCGTCATCCGAAATCTTGCGCGGCGTAATGCCCAGCGATTGGCGGTGCGCTTCGATCATCTGCACGACTTCGGCATTCGGCACCGCATCGCGTTTGCCGGCCACATAGTCATACCAGCCGGCGCCGGTCTTCTGGCCGAAGCGGCCCTTTTCGCACAGCAGATCAGCGGTCTTGCTGTATTTCATGTCGGGCTTTTCGCTGTAGCGACGCTTGCGGATGGCCCAGCCAATGTCGTTGCCGGCCAGATCGCCCATGCGGAACGGGCCCATCGCAAAACCAAACTTCTCGACGGCTTTGTCCACCTGCGCCGGCGTGCAGCCCTCGTCCAGCAAAAAGCCGGCCTGACGACCGTACTGCTCGATCATGCGATTGCCGATGAAGCCGTCGCACACGCCCGAGACCACGGCCGTTTTCTTGATCTTCTTGGCGACGGCCATCACCGTGGCCAGCACGTCCTTGGCGGTTTTCTCGCCGCGCACCACTTCCAGCAGCTTCATCACATTGGCCGGACTGAAGAAATGCATGCCGACCACGTCTTGCGGCCGTTGCGTGAACGCGGCAATTTTGTTCAGGTCCAGCGTGGAGGTGTTCGACGCCAGAATCGCGCCGGGTTTCATCACCCGATCGAGTTCCTTGAACACGGCTTCTTTCACGCCGAGCTCTTCAAACACGGCCTCAATCACCAAATCAGCATCCTTCAGATCGTCATAGCTCAGCGTGGTGCTCAGCAGGTTCATGCGCTGCTCGTACTTGTCCTGCTTGAGCTTGCCCTTCTTGACCTGCGATTCGTAATTCTTGCGGATCGTGGCCAGCCCACGGTCCAGCGCGTCCTGCTTCATCTCCAGCATCTTGACCGCAATGCCGGCATTCAGGAAATTCATCGCGATGCCACCGCCCATGGTGCCGGCGCCGATAACAGCTACCGTATTGATAGCACGTTGCGCAGTATCAGAAGGCACATCAGGTATTTTTGATGCTGCACGGTCGGCCACGAAGATATGGCGCAGGGCGCGGCACTCCGGTGTCCACATCAGGTTGATGAAGAGATCGCGCTCGAACACCATGCCATCGTCAAACTTCTTCTTGGTGGCGGCTTCCACCGCGTCCACGCATTTGGCGGGAGCAGGGAAGTTTTTCGACATGCCCTTAACCATGTTGCGCGCGAACTGGAAATAGGCGTCGCCCAAGGGGTGTTTGCAAGGCAGGTTGCGCACCAGCGGCAAGGGCCGTGCATCGGCGACTTCGGCCGCATAGGCCAAGGCCTCCTCCAGCAGGGACTCAGTCGAGGCCGCCATTTTGTTGAACAGCTTCTGACCCGGCAGCATGGCCAGCATCTCGCTCTTGACCGGCTCGCCACTGACAATCATGTTCAGCGCCGGCTCCACCCCCAGCGCGCGGGGCAAGCGCTGGGTGCCACCGGCACCCGGAATCAGGCCCAGCTTGACCTCGGGCAGCGCCACATTGCAACCCGGGGCGGCGATGCGGTAATGGCAACCCAGTGCGAGCTCCAGCCCGCCGCCCATGCAGACGGTGTGAACGGCGGCAATGACCGGCTTGGACGAGTTTTCGACCGCCAGAATCACGCTCAGCAAATTGGGTTCCTGCAGGGCCTTGGGGCTGCCAAACTCCTTGATGTCGGCGCCCCCCGAGAATGCTTTACCGGCGCCGGTGATGACGATGGCCTTGACGGCGGCGTCGGCATTGGCTTTGGCCAGCCCGTCGGTGATGCCAACCCGCGTGGCGTAGCCCAAACCGTTGACGGGCGGGTTGTTCAAGGTGATCACGGCGATGTCGCCCTGTACTTTGTATTCAGCGGTCATGCTTGCATTCCTCAAAAAATAAAAATAGAACGATCGTTCGTTTTTTGGATTGTAAGAGCTATATTGAATGGTTCAACCCGGGTTTTGTCACGGGTGGGACAAGGGGTTCAAACCTCCAGCCATTCCTTGCGGATGTAGCTGTCATTGCGCAACTCCGTCGGGCTCCCCGTGAACACAATGCTGCCGTGCCCCATGACCAGGCAGCGGTCCGAAATATCCATGGCAATGGTCAATTTCTGTTCAATCAGCAACACGGAGATCCCCCTGTTTTTAAGTTCCTTCAGGTAGTGCGCTACCAGTTCGACAATTTTGGGTGCCAGTCCCTCGGTGGGTTCGTCGATGATGATGAGGTCCGGGTCGCCCATGAGGGTGCGGCACAGCGTGAGCATCTGCTGCTCACCGCCCGACATCACACCCGCTTGCGTGTGCTGGCGTTCTTTGAGCCGCGGAAACATCTGGTACATGTCGTCCAGCGACCAGCGCCCGGCTTTGCGGGCGCTTTTCTGGCCCAGGTACAAATTCTGCTCGACCGTCAGGTTGGGGAAAATATCGCGACTTTCGGGCACATAGCCGATGCCCAAATGCGCAATCTCGAAGGTCTTTTTGCCCAGCATCTCCTGCCCTTTCCAGAGCAGGGAGCCATGGCAGTCCACCAAGCCCATGATGGCCTTGGCCGTGGTCGAGCGGCCCGAGCCATTGCGGCCCAACAGCGCGACGATTTCGCCGCTCTGCACGCCAAAGTGAACGCCATGCAGCACATGGCTCTTGCCGTAATACGCGTGCAGGTTTTCTATTTCCAACATCATCAGTGACCTCCTGCCTGCAAGTCAGCCACTGAAGAACCCAGGTAGGCCTCCTGCACACACGCGTTGGCGCGCACCGCCTCAGGCACATCGTAGGCCAGCAATTCACCGTACACCACGACGGCGATCTTGTCGGCCAGGCCAAAGACGACACCCATGTCGTGCTCCACCGTCAAAAGCGTTTTGCCGACCGTCACGTCTTTGATCAGCTTGATGAAACGACTGGTTTCCGACTTGCTCATGCCCGCGGTCGGCTCGTCCAGCAAGATGACGCCGGCACCACCGGCGATGGTGATGCCGATCTCCAGCGCGCGCTGCTCGGCATAGGTCAGGTTGATGGCCAGCACGTCGCGCTTTCGGTCCAGCTTGACCATTTCCATCAACTCGGTGGCGCGGTCATTGGCATCGTCCAGGTCCGCCAGAAACTTTAGAAAAGTGTATTTATAGCCCAGGCTCCACAACACGCCGCAGCGCAAATTCTCGAACACACTGAGTTTGGGGAAGATATTGGTGATCTGGAAACTGCGGCTCAAACCCATGCGGTTGATCTCGAACGGTTTTTTGCCGTTGAGACGTTGACCGTTGAGCAGCACGTCGCCGCTGCTGGGCTCGAAGCGGCCGCTGATCAGGTTGAACAAGGTGGACTTGCCGGCGCCGTTCGGGCCGATGATGCCGACACGCTCCCCCTTGGGCACCGCCAGATTGATGCCGCGAATGATCTCGGTCTTGCCAAAGCTCTTGCGCAAGTCCTTCAATTCCAGCGCAATGCCGGGTTGACTAGACGCATTGCTCATAGCGCCTCCCTTCGTTTGATTTCTTTTTCAATGTTTTCCTGAATCTGACTCCACTCCCGGGCAAACTGTCGACGGCAAACTTCAAATAGCCCCACGCCCGTCAACATCACAAACACGGCGCCGAACCAGCTGTTCAGACCTTTCGAATCCAGCGTCGCACCCAGAAACGTCAGCTCCGTCCCGAGTGCCGAGTTCAGTTGCAGGTGGTAGACCATCTCGATCATCGCCCCGGCGCCGATCAACACCACGAGTGCCGTGAACGCCAGCGCCAGATAGCTGACCCAGAGTTTGCGCAGGTAACCATACACCGCTACCCGCAGGTTCATCATGATCAGGGAGGCCACGCCACCCGGCGCATACATCACCATGAAGAGGAATACCAAACCGAGATACAGCAGCCAGGCCTTCGTGAACTCGGACAGCAAAACAAAAGCCAGCACCATGAGAATGGCGCCAAGGATCGGCCCGAAGAAGAAGGTCGCCCCGCCCAGAAACGTGAACAGCAGGTAAGCGCCCGAGCGGTAGCCGCTGACCACTTCCGAGGTGACAATTTCAAAATTCAAGGCCGCCAGTCCGCCCGATATACCGGCAAAAAACGCCGCCACGATGAAGGCAAAATACCGCACCTTCTGCGTGTCATAACCGACGAACTCCACGCGCTCGGGGTTGTCACGCACCGCATTCAACATCCGTCCCAAAGGGGTGCGTGTGAACGCAAACATCAGCGCGGTACAGACAAAGGTGTAGACGGCGATCAGGTAATACAGCTGAATCTGCGGCCCGTAAGTGATGCCCAAGGTCTTGGCGCCGGCCACACGGTTGCCTGACACGCCGCCCTCGCCGCCAAAAAACTCAGGAAACATCAGGGACATGGCCCACACCAGTTCGCCAATGCCCAGGGTGATCATCGCAAACGGCGTCGCCGCCTTCTTGGTGGTGACCCAACCCAGCAGGATGGCGACCCCCATGCTGGCCAGGCCGCCCACAATCGGGATCAGACTCACCGGCAAGGGCAGCCCGCCAGACACCTTGTTCAAGGTGTGAATGGCGAGAAACGAGCCCATGCCGGAATAGACCGCGTGACCAAAACTCAGCATGCCGCCCTGCCCCAGCAGGATGTTGTAGCTGAGACAAACGATGATGGCAATGCCCATTTGGCTGAGCATGGTCTGGCTCAAGCTGCTGGTAAAGAGCAGGGGCACCGTGGCCAACACCACGGCAAACAAAGTCCAGACAAGGAAGCGTCCGACGTTGAGCGGCTTGAACTCACAAACACTTTTGCTCATGGATCAGCCCTCCCGCGTGCCAAGAAGACCCTTGGGCCGAAAAATCAGGATCAGCACCAGAAACAGATAAGGCAGGATGGGCGCTACCTGACTGAGCTTGAGCTTGAGCAGCGCATAGCCAAAGGTCGAGGGCGTCAGCATCACACCCACCGTCTCAAGCGCCGACAGCACGGAAGCGTCAATCGCCACCGCAAAGGTCTGAAGCACGCCAATCAGCAGCGAGGCCAGAAAAGCCCCCGCCAGAGAGCCCATGCCGCCGACTACGACCACCACGAAAATCACGCCGCCGACCGAGAACGCCATGCTCGGCTCGGTGACGTAGGCATTACCGCCAATGACGCCCGCCAAACCCGCCAGCGCACAGCCACCGCCAAACACCAGCATGAAGACACGGGGCACGTTGTGCCCCAACGCTTCCACCATCTCGGGATGTGTCAAGGCCGCCTGAATCACCAGACCGATCCGCGTGCGCGTGAGCAAGAGCCAGATGGCCAACAACATCAACAGCGCGACCCCCATCATGAAGGCACGGTACATCGGGAACTGGGTGCCAAAGAGGGTGAACAAGGGGCCGTCCAGTGCCACCGGCACCCGGTAGTCAACCGAACCGCGGCCCCAGATCAACTGCACCACTTCGAGAATGATGTAACTCAGGCCAAAGGTGATGAGAAGCTCGGGCGTGTGACCAAACTTGTGCACCCGGCGCAGGCAATATTTTTCAAACGCCGCACCCAGCAGGCCCACCAACAAAGGCGCCACCAGCAAGGCCGGCCAGAAACCCACGACCGAGGTCACGGTGTACGCGAGGTAGGCGCCCACCATGTAGAAGGAAGCATGCGCGAAGTTGAGAACGCCCATCATGCTGAAGATCAGCGTCAGCCCGGAACTCAGCATGAACAGCAGCAAGCCGTAGCTGATGCCGTTCAGCAGTGAAATGGTATAGAACTCCATGGGGTGTTCGTGAAATAGTGAGAAGAAGCCAAGACAACCGGCCTGCAGGGCCGGTACGAGAAAAGAGTTGGCGGAAAAACGCCACTAAAAAACGCCGAGTAGCGACAAGGCCACCCGGCGTTGATATCAGACCAACCTTACCCCGGGAGCTTCATCTGGCAGCTGGTGGGGGTGCTGGCCACATACGCATCAATGTACTTGAGGGGCGCAAAGGTGTAGCCGGTTTTCTCCACACTGTAGGGGTTCTGCTTGTCCACTTTTTGCCATTTGGAGATGTAGAGCCCCTGCTGCATCTGGTGGTCGGATTTACGCATCTCGGAGTCGCCGTTGAAGCCCTTGAACTTCAGCCCGCTCATGGCGGCAGCCACCTTGACCGGATCCGTGGATTTGGCCTTGGCCATGGCTTCGCTCAGAAGCAGGATGCCGTTGTAGATGGAGAAGGTGTAGAAGTCGTCGCCGAACTTCTTCTGGTAGTCGCCCGTCAGTTTGCCCATGACGCCGGCGTAGTTGGAGTGGTTGTATGCGATCTGGTACACCTCGCTTTCCCCGCCGGAAGCCAGCGCGGTGGGCGTGCCCGCCACGCCCGCATAGTAGGTGTACATGGGCAACTTGAGTCCCGCGTCGTTCAGCGCCTTGACGAACAAGGTCAGGTCAGCACCCCAGTTGCCGGTGACGATGGTGTCGGCCCCCGACTGCTTGATCTTGGCGACATAGGGCGCAAAGTCCTTGACCTGACCCAGCGGCACCAGGTCATCGCCGACAATTTGCGTATCCGGCCGCTTGCGCGCCATGCCTTCCTTGAAGTACTTGGCAACCTGCTGCCCATGTGAGTAGTTCTGGTTGAGCAGGTACACCTTCTTGACCTTGGCCTGGTCTTTCATGAAGCTGGTCAGCGCCTCCATTTTCTGCGAGGTATCGGCGTCCAGCCTGAAGTGCCAGTAGTTGCATTTTTCGTTGGTCAGCGCCGGGTCCACCGCGGCGTAGTTCAGGTAGACCACCTCCTTGCCCGGGTTGCGCTCGTTGTGCTTGGCAACGGCATCGGACAAAGCCAGTGCGGCGCCGGAACCATTGCCTTGCGCGATGTAGCGAAAGCCCTGGTCAACCGCTGCCTTGAAGGTGTTGAGTGCTTCTTGTGGCGCACCCTTGCTGTCCATGCCAATGATTTCAAATTTCACACCCGCGGCATTCTTGGCGCCGTTCAAGTTGTCGGCCAGAAACTGCCAGCTCTTGAGCTGGTTTTGCCCCACATTGGCCATCGGCCCGGACAGACCTTCGATCATGGCAATCTTGACGGTTTCGCCCTTTTGGGCGAACGCGCCGCCGGCGCACATGACGGTCACCGCGGCTGCAACAAGCTTGAATCCAAATTTCATAAAACAATCTCCTGAGTTTCAGACTATCAACACTCGTCCAGCGTACAAGTGTTTGTGTAATGCACCCCAAGGGATTTCCCGTAGAGTGAATCACCCATGTGACAGCTGATCAGGCGTCAGGCAGTTTGTAGTCCTTGAGCAATTCACGCAGCTTGCTCTTTTGCATCTTGCCGGTGCCGCCCAGCGGAATGGCATCGACAAACACGACGTCGTCCGGGATCTGAAACTTCGCTGTTTTGCCTTCGTAAAATTTGAGCAGTTCATCACGCGACACTTCGCAGCCCGGCTTGGTGACCACCGCAATGATGGGCCGCTCGTCCCACTTGGGATGCTTCATGCCAATGCAAGCCGCCATCGCCACGGCGGGATGCGCCATGGCAATGTTCTCCACGTCGATAGAGCTGATCCATTCACCACCGGACTTGATGACGTCTTTGCTGCGGTCGGTGATCTGCATGTAGCCGTCCGCATCGATCGTAGCCACGTCGCCGGTCGGGAACCAGCCGTCCACCAGGGGGGAGCCGCCCTCGCCTTTGAAATACTCGCTGATGATCCACGGCCCCTTGACCAGCAAATCGCCATAAGCCTTGCCATCCCAGGGCAGCTCATGACCTTCGTCGTCAACGATCTTCATATCGACACCAAAAATGCCGCGCCCCTGTTTGAGCCGGACTTTCATTTTCTCTTCCGGTGTCATCGGCAGATGCTTGTTCTTGAGGGTGCACACCGTCCCCAGTGGCGACATCTCCGTCATGCCCCAGGCGTGGAGAACCTCCACACCGTAGACGTCATTGAAGGCCGTGATCATGGCCGGTGGGCAGGCCGATCCACCAATCACCGTGCGCTTGAGCGTGCTGAAGCGCAGATCGCCGGCCTGCATGTGAGCCAGCATCATTTGCCACACGGTCGGCACGCCGGCGGCGAACGTCACGCGCTCACTTTCAATCAACTCAAAAATCGACTTGCCATCCATCGCCGGGCCGGGGAACACCAGTTTCGCGCCGGTCATCGCGGCTGAATACGGCAAGCCCCAGGCATTGACGTGAAACATGGGGACCACCGGCAAAACCGCGTCGCGCGCGCTCATGCTCAAGGCGTCCGGCAAGGCGCCGGACAGAGCGTGCAGCATGGTCGAGCGATGGCTGTACAAAGCCGCTTTGGGGTTGCCCGTGGTGCCGCTGGTGTAGCACATGCTGGAGGCCGAATTTTCATCAAACGACGGCCATTGGTAGTTGCTGGATTGCTTGCCAATCCATGCTTCATAGCTCAGCAGACCGGGAATGCCGGTGTCGGCCGGCAACTTGTCCGCGTCAACCAGTGCCACAAAATGTTTGATGGTGGTGCAGCGGCTGTGGATGGCTTTGACGATGGGCAAGAACGTCATGTCAAAACACAGCACCGTGTCTTCGGCGTGGTTGGCAATCCAGGCTATCTGATCCGGGTGCAGGCGCGGGTTGAGCGTGTGCAGCACACGACCCGATCCGCTCACGCCAAAATACAGTTCCAGATGCCGGTAGCCGTTCCACGCCAGCGTGGCAACCCGCTCGCTAAAGCCCAGCTTCAAGTCGTCCAAGGCGTTGGCGACCTGGCGTGCACGCTGACCCACATCCTTGTAGGTGCAGCGATGAATATCCCCTTCCACCCGGCGAGATACGACCTCGCCTTCGCCATGGTGGCGTTCGGCAAACTCGATCAGCGACGAGATCAACAACTGGTGGCTTTGCATCAACCCGAGCATGGGAGAACTCCTGAATAGTGGTGGTACCGAGCGTTACATGGTACTGCGGCTTATTCCTTGAGGAATCGCACGCAGTCCCCTTCAGGACACGGGCGTTTACCCTGAGCACATAACCCTGCGAACTCTGGGTACAGCCGCACTTGCGAGACAATTCCGCCATGACCATGGCGACACAAAACTCCAGCACCCTCGACGTCGGCTTGATCTGGCGCAACAGTTTTGCCCAGCTCGGCAGAACTTTTTACACGCCGCTCGCGCCTCAGCCACTGCCCGCACCCTACTGGGTGAGTAGCAGTCGTGCGCTGGCCCGCGAACTGGGCCTGGATCAATCGTGGCTGGCGTCACCTGAGCTGCTGGAAGTTGTCTCGGGCAACCGTCCCTTGGCGGGCACCCAGCCCCTGGCCAGCGTTTACAGCGGCCATCAATTTGGCCAATGGGCGGGGCAACTCGGCGATGGCCGCGCCATTTTGCTGGGCGAAACCGCGGACGGAATGGAGGTACAGCTCAAAGGCTCGGGGCTCACACCCTACTCGCGCATGGGCGACGGGCGTGCCGTGTTGCGCTCCAGCATCCGCGAGTTTTTGTGCAGCGAGGCCATGCAAGGCCTGGGCATCCCGACCTCGCGAGCGCTATGCGTGACCGGCTCGGATGCGCCCATACGCCGCGAAACCATCGAAACGGCGGCGGTGGTCACGCGGGTGGCGCCCAGCTTTGTACGCTTTGGCCACTTCGAGCATTTTTCGCACCGTGGCCAGCATGTGCAACTCAAAGCCCTGGCGGACTACGTGATAGGCCGCTTTTACCCGGCATGCCGCAGCAGCGACAAGTTTGCCGGCAACGCCTACGCGGCCCTGTTGGAAGCGGTGAGCGAGCGCACGGCCAACATGGTGGCGCAGTGGCAGGCCGTGGGCTTTTGCCATGGCGTCATGAACACCGACAACATGAGCATTCTGGGCTTGACCATCGACTACGGTCCGTTCCAGTTTCTGGATGCGTATGACCCCGGTCATGTCTGCAACCATTCCGACGATCAGGGTCGTTATGCCTTCAACAAGCAACCCAACATCGCCTACTGGAACCTGTTTTGCCTGGGCCAGGCCTTGCTGCCCCTGATCGAAGAACAGGAACTCGCCCTCGCCGCCCTGGAGTCCTATAAAACCGTGTTTCCCGCCGCCTTGGAGAAACTGATGTGCGCCAAGCTGGGCCTGCTGGATGCCGACGGCGACAAGGCTACGGACCAGTCGGCGGGTGACCGGACCCTGATTGAAGACATCCTGAAGCTGCTGGCCCAGGACCGGGTCGACTACACCATCTTCTGGCGACGCCTGAGCCATTCCAGCGCCGGCACCGACGTGGAGCCGGTGCGTGACCTGTTTGTGGACCGGGCTGCGGCCGACGCCTGGTTGCTACACTATTCGGAGCGGCTTGCGCATATTCCACGGGGGCTAGTGACCGATTTGATGCTAAGAACCAATCCGAAGTTCGTGCTGCGCAACCATTTGGGCGAATTGGCCATCCAGGCGGCGAAACTTAAAGACTTTTCGCAAGTCAATACCTTGCTGATGCTGCTTGAATCGCCCTTTGAGGAACACCCGGGTTTTGAGGAATACGCGTCCTTCCCGCCCGATTGGGCGCAAAGTATCTCGATCAGCTGCAGCTCCTGAACCCTTCAACCCCCTAGCCAACCAGATCATGACCTACAAAATTGAAAAAACCGATGCCGAGTGGAAAGCCCTGCTGGCGGCTAAAGGCGCCGAACCGCTGGCCTTTGAGGTCACGCGCCATGAAGCCACCGAGCGCGCCTACACCGGCAAACTGGAGGACAACACGGCGGCCGGCATTTACAAGTGCATTTGTTGCGACAAGCCGCTGTTTGATGCCAGCACCAAATTTGACTCCGGCTGCGGCTGGCCCAGCTATTTCCAGCCCATCGATGAAGCGGCCGTGGACACCAAGGTGGACGGAGCGCTGCGGATGCAACGCACCGAGGTGCACTGCGCCGACTGCGGCGCGCATCTGGGTCATGTGTTTGAAGACGGCCCCGCGCCCACCGGCCTGCGTTACTGCATGAACTCGGCTTCGTTAAACTTCACCCCTAAATGAAAATACTGATCGACTTCTTCCCCATCCTGCTGTTTTTCGGTAGTTTCAAGCTTTACGACATTTATGTGGGCACGGGCGTACTGATGGCCGCCACCGTGGTGCAAATGGGCCTGATTTACTCGATGGACCGCAAACTGACGGTCATGCACAAGATTACGCTCGCTCTTGTGCTGATTTTTGGCACCCTGACCCTGGTGCTGCACGACGACCGCTTCATCAAGTGGAAGCCCACCGTCTTGTACGCGGCCATGGCGATTGCGCTGGCCGCAGCGGTGTGGATATGGAAGAAGAACTTCCTCAAACTGCTGCTGGGCAGCCAGATGGAATTGCCTGATCCGGTGTGGCAACGGCTCAACGTGGTGTGGATCTTCTATTGCGCCTTCATGTCGCTCATCAACGCCTATGTGGCCGCCTACTACAGCACGGAAGCCTGGGTCAATTTCAAGGTATGGGGCTATGCGTTTCCGCTGGTCTTCATTGTGGGCCAGGGTTTCTATATTGCGCGTTACCTCAAAACCGACGAACCCCAGGCCTGACACCCTTTATGACACCCACTACCATGCCAGCAGCACCCACCGCACAGCAACTTGAACAGCGTTTGCGCGAAACCCTTCAACCCGTCACGCTTGAAGTCGTGGATGAAAGCGCCCAGCACAATGGTCACGCGGGGGCCAATGGCACGGGCTCGGGGACGCACTTTCGGGTGAAGATCACTTCACATTTGTTTACAGGTAAGTCGGCCGTGATGCGCCATCGCCTTGTGTATGATTCACTGCAAGACTTCATGGACCAGGGCCTGCATGCGCTGGCCATTGAAGCCCATCTACCACCTGTTTGAATTTAACAATTTAAAAACTGTCACTTAGGAAACCTGAATGAGAATGAAATTTTTGTCCGCCGTTGCGACAGCGGCCATGCTGTGCACGCTGGCACCGGCTGTTTTGGCCCAAAACGTCGCCATCGTCAACGGCAAGGCCGTGCCCAAAGCCCGTGTCGACGCACTGGCCCAGCAGTTGGCCCGGTCGGGGCGCCCGGTGACCCCGGAAATGGAAGGCCAACTCAAGGACGAAGTCATCGCCCGCGAGATCTTCATCCAGGAAGCCCAAAAACAGGGCCTGGACGTGACAGACGACTTCAAGGTGCAGCTTGAACTGGCACGCCAGACCATTTTGATCCGTGAACTGTTTGGCAATTACCAAAAAGCCAATCCCGTCACCGATGTCGAAATCAAAGCCGAGTACGACAGATTTGCAGCCGCCAATGGTGGCAAGGAATTTCGTGCCCGCCACATCCTGGTGGAAAAGGAAGACGAGGCCAAGGCCATCATTGCCCAGCTGAAAAAAGGTGGAAAATTTGAAGAAATTGCCAAGAAATCCTCCAAAGACCCAGGCTCTGGCGCCAAGGGTGGGGATCTCGATTGGGCCGGCGCTGGCAACTATGTCGCCGAATTCTCGGAAGCACTGAGCAAGCTGACCAAGGGCAAGATGACCGAGACGCCGGTCAAGACCCAGTTCGGTTACCACATCATCCGCCTGGACGATGTACGTGATGCCCAGCTGCCAAAATTTGACGAGGTCAAACCGCAAATTTCGCAGCAATTGCAGCAACAGAAGATGACCAAGTTCCAGGAAGAACTGCGCGCCAAGGCGAAGGTCGAATAAGACCGTCGCAGTTCAAGAATCAAGAAAAAAAGCGGCGTCGAGCCGTTTTTTTTCACCGTGTTTTTATTTGACGAACCAGCCGAGCGCCATCAAGGCGCCAATCATCACCGGCTGGTGCAACAGGTAATAACTCAGACTCCAGCGCCCAAGGCTGGCCAGCGGCTTCACGATGGCTGTGGGCAAACGCCGCGGAAATCGCCTGCCCCCTTGGCGCGACAGCCAGGCGCCAGCCGCCACACCCCACCACATCACGCCCAGCCAGGGCAGCAGCGGCACATAGTCCTCCGTGATGGGCTTGCGCGTGACCAGCCCGAGCCAATTCAGCTGCGGGGAGTTAAATATATCGATAAATAGGGGGGTAGCCCCCGTCTCTATTGCGTAGACAGCTATATATTTAATAGCAATAGCCACTGCACCCAAACCCCAGAGCCAGCTACCCCAGCGTGTCGTCAAGCGCGCGACGATCAGCATCAGGGCGATGCCGTGCAGTACCCCGAAATAGATGAAGCTTTGCGGGTACATCAGCCACGACCCGGCCGTGACCAGTAGCGCACACCCCACCACCTCCACCCAGCGGCGCCAGAAACGGGGCCAGCTCTGTCCCTGTGCCACCGCAATGGCCTGGCCCATACCGGCACAAAACAAAAACAGGCTCAAGATAACGGTGCGCTGCCAGGTCCAGACCGGGTCGCGATAAAAATCCTGCCTGATGTAACCGAACTGGTTGAGGTCAAAACCGAAGTGGAACGCGGTCATCCACACCATGGCCAGACCGCGCAAAGCGTCTATTCCGTCAAATCGTGTCGTAAAAGCAGAAGAGTCTTTGCGCAGCATGGCTTGACGATACCCGAACAGTGGAGGAACAATTTGCGCGGTCTGTTTCATCAATCAACCGGGAGTCTTTCATGGCGACGAGCACTGCAAACCCTATCGTGAAGGCTGTTGCGGCCAAAACCACCAAAGCGGCGAAAACAATCAAGGCCAAGACGGCTGCTGCCAAGTCACCGGCCAAGCGCCCAGCGGCAAAAACCAAAACGACTGCGGCGCCTGCACCCACCACCTTGAAACAAGTGGCAACCCAGAGCCGCAGAAAAGTCAGCACCGTCGTGCATCTGACGCGAGACGCCTCGTTCAAACTGATCGATACCCAGCGTGCCATCTGGCTGGCGGGTCTAGGGGCGCTGGCCAAGGTCACCGCCTCCACCGGAACCAAAGGTGAAAAAGCCTTTGAAGCGCTGGTCAAGGCGGGCGAAAAAATGGAATCGCAGGCGCGTGGTGCCATCGACTCCAACGCCGATCTGCTCAAGCACCGCATCGACGATGCCACCAAGGTGGTGGATCAGGGCATCGACACCGTCGGCGACGCCTTTGACGCCCGGGTCAAACAGGCACTGGCCCGCTTGGGCTACCCCAAGGGCGGGAAGAACAAGAAATAATTAGTTGCTGCAGTCGCGCGCGCGAGCCCGAACAACCGTCACGAGCTAACAGCGCGTCGCACAAAACGACCGGCCCGGGCGCCGGTGGCGCGGCCGTCTTCCGTGTAGCTCAGGACCCCGTTGACCCACACCCGCTCAATACCGGCACTGAACTGGATCGGGTTCTCAAAGGTCGCCAAATCCCGAACCCGCGCCGGGTCGAACACCAGCACGTCGGCATAGAAGCCCGGCTTGAGCAGGCCGCGCTGGTCGAGCTTGAAACGTCGTGCCGACAAGCCTGTCATCTTGTGCACCGCCTGCTCCAGGGGCAGCAGGCCTTTTTCGCGCCAGTAACACGCGAGCACGCGGGGGAAGGTGCCCCACAGCCGAGGATGCGGCCGCTCGTCGTGCGGCAAACCGTCAGAACCGATCATCGACAGGGGATGCGCGATCACGCGTTCCACATCGTCTTCGCGCATCTGAAAATAGCAGGCGCCACCGGGCATCAGACGCCGGCAGGCCTCTTGTTGCGTCAACTCCCAAACCCTGGCGATATCTGCCAGATAGCGTCCCGCCAGTTCGGGATGCGGCTGGCTGCCGGTGATCAGGATATCGATCACGCCATCCACCAGGTCTTCGCGCAGCACGGTCGAGCCGGCCGTGTAGGGGTAGACATCCATGCCGATGTCCTGCTCGCGTGCCAGTTGCTCGATCAAAGGCAGGGTTTCGCGCGTGCGCCCCCAATTGGCGGGGCCTGCGCATTTGTGGTGCGACAGGACCAGCGGCAAACCGGCCTGGCGTGCGGTCAGCGCCGCCTCTTGCAGGGCTGGCAGAATGCCCGCCAGCTCGTCGCGAATATGGGTGGCGTAGATACCGCCGGAACGCGCCGCAGCACAGGCCAGGGCCGTCAACTCGGCCTGGTCGGCCGCATAGGCTTCCTGGTAAAAAACACCCGAGGACAGACCCAGGGCGCCAGCCGCCATAGCCTCTTCCAGGTCCTTCACCATCGCCGCCAACTCGTCCGCCTGAGCGGGTCGGTCCAGATGCGCCATGTGGTGCATGCGCAGCGTGGTGTGGCCCACCAGCGCCGCCACATTGACACTCGGCCTGGCCGCATCAACAGCCTGCGCATAGCCCGCCATCCCGGGAAAGCGAAACTGCTGGCGCCCCAACAAGGCCAACGGTGCCACGGGTTCCTGGGTCACCAGGGGCACGAGCGAGAGCCCGCAATTGCCCACCACCACAGTGGTCACGCCTTGCGAAAGTTTGGGCAGCATGGCCGGCGCATCCAGCACTGCCCCGTCATCATGCGTATGCACGTCAATGAAACCCGGCGCGATCACCTTGCCGCTGCAGTCGATTTCATCAAACGCCTGGCCAAACTGAGCCATCACCTCCGGCGCGATCTGGCCGGGCGCGGCCAGCGCGACAATCCGCTCCCCCGCCAGCAACACATCGCCGCGCCGGGCCGGACGGTTGTCACCGTCGACGATCAGGCCATTTCTCAGTAGCGTTGCGCGCGTCATATCAGACCTTTCTGCTGGTCGCTGGCCGGATCGGCTTGACTCTCGCTGCTGTCGGTGAAGCCGGCATATTCCGCACTGTCGAAGCCATGTTTTTGCAGCAACTGCTTGAACTGCTGCAGACCATGGGCGACCTGGGGCCCGAGCTGCTGCGCCAGACGAACCATCAGGATTTCGATCACCAGCAAATGCGCCAGATAGGCCTCGGTTCCGACGCGCATCACCGCATCCGGCGGCACGGAAACGGCCAGTACCAGATCGGCAATCCGGGCCAACGGTGTGTCGGGCTGCGTCAAGGCGACCACCGTGGCACCCTGAGCGCGGGCGAACTTGGCGGCCTCCAGCGTGTACGGCATGCTGCCCACATGCGAGATCACGAAGGCCACGCCATCGGGGCCGAGCGTGCTGGCGGAGACCAGCTGCTGGTGGGCGTCAAAAATGGCATTGGCGGTGCGGCCCATCCGGAACAAACGGCTTTGCAGCTCGTTGGCCATGAAGGAGGACGCCGAGCCGACCGAATAACAGTCAATGCGCCGCGCCTGGGCCAGTCGCATGGCCACCCGGTCGATCATGTCCGCGTCTATGCGCCGTCCCAGTTCGGTAAGCGAGACCACCGCTGCATGAATGATCTTGCTCGACACCTGTTGCGCCGAGTCATCGGGCGACACGCTGCGGTGCAGGTGCGAGCCGGACACCACCAGGTCTTGCGCCAGCGCCAGCATGAAGTCGCGCACCGAGTCGTAGCCAAAGCTGCGGCAGGTGCGCACCACGGTTGGCATGGACACCTGAGCGGTTTGCGCCAGTTGCTCCACCGTGGCCCCGGCCGCAGTGCGCGGATCTTCCAATATGCCTTGCACCACCTTGCGCTGCGCCTCGGGCAGAGCGGGCAGCCGTTCGCGCATCTGCTGCAACAAGCCTTGGGTGAGAGGAGAGTTCATGGGCAGCCCCCTTAAAACCGCGTGCTGACTGCACCGGTGATAGACCCGTCGTCTTCCACCAGCGGTAGCCAGCGCCATTTGTCAAACGTAGTGCAGGGGTGGGAAATGCCCAGGCCCACGCGGTCACCGACCGCAGGCGTCAAACCCGTTGGATCGAAGCGAAGATAAGCGTGCTGGTCATTGAGCGCACTGATCTTCCAGTCCGCCGGCACCGCCTTCGCCTGCAATTCGCCGCGTGCGGCATGGTGCTGAGGGATCGGCATCTCCAGGTCGTAAGAGATGTCACGCCGGCCGCAAGTCAACAAAGCCAGGCCCGGTTCCGGCACCGACTGCACCATGGCCCAGACTTCCAGCGCAGGGCGCAGTGAGCTGTCGAGTCCTTCGCGTTTTTCCAGTTGCACTAGGAACCGGGCATAGTTGCCGTGGTCGTGCGTGATATAGCAACCCGACCGCAGCACACCGAGCAAGGGGCGCGACACGCCCTGCAGGCGCAGCAGCGGGAGCACCAGGTCAAACACCGCCGATCCGCCGGCCGTGACCAGCACTTCGTCGCCCTCAAAGAGGTTTTCTCTTTCGCAGGCCCGAACCACTTCGGTCACGCGTCGCACCAGGGCGGTGACTTCACGCGCATCATGTTCGCTGTCACACTGGGCCACGCCACCTTCGTAGCATTCAATGCCGTCCAAGCGGACCGCAGCCGACGCAGCCAAAGCCTGCGCCAGTTGCAGCGCCTCTGCCAGCGTGCGGCAGCCCGTGCGCTGACCCGGTATGCCCATTTCCAGCAGCACCTCGAATGGCTTTGTCGCCGCGCGCCGGCCGGCCCAGTCTTCGATCAGCGCCAGTTGCGCGAGCGAATCGACCAAGAACCACACGCGCAAGTCGGCATGGCGCGCCAGCAAGGTACTCAAGCCGTCCAGGTCCACATCGCACACCACCTGGTTGGCGATGATGATGCGCCGCACGCCGGCATCCACCCCGACGGCCACCTGGTACACGGTCGCGAAGCTCATGCCCCAGGCACCGCCCGCCAGTTGCAGCCGAAACAACTCGGGCGACATGGTGGTCTTGCCATGCGGCGCCAGGGCAACACCCTTGCGCTGCGCATAAGCCTGCATCCAGGCCACGTTGTGGGCCAGCGCCGCGCGGCTGATCACCGCCAGCGGAAACGCCAGGTCATTCGCCAGCAGGTTCCAGCCCTTGGCAGGCAACTCGCTGGCTAGGCAGGGTGTGGCGTTAAGGGGGAAACTCTTGTAGCCGTGGTCAAGGGTGAAATCGGTGTTCATTTTGAATGGAGGATGTCGGTACGCCAGCAGGCGTTCCAGTGGTCGGGCCGCACTTCGCGCAGAACCGTCTCAGTGCTGGCGCACTGATCGATCGCATGCGGGCAACGGGTGCGAAAGACGCAGCCGGAAGGCGGGTTGGCGGGGCTGGGCAGGTCCCCTTTGAGCGGCGCAATACTGCGGCGCTGTGCCGGGTCGGGTATGGGCGCGGCCGCCAGCAAGGCTTGGGTATAGGGATGCTGCGGCTGCGAATAGAGCGCGTGGGTCGGGGCAATCTCCATCACCCGCCCGAGGTACAGCACCACGACGCGGTCACAGAGGTACTCCACCACGTCCAGGTCATGCGAGATGAAGAGGATCGTCAGGCCAAGTTGTTCTTTCAGCTCCCCAAGCAGGTTCACCACTTGCGCCTGGATGGAGACGTCCAGCGCCGACAAGGGCTCGTCCGCCACGATGAAGCGCGGTTCTACCGCCAGCGCGCGGGCAATGCCAATGCGCTGTCTTTGCCCGCCGGAGAATTCATGCGGAAAGCGCTCCGCATGCTCGGGGCGCAAACCCACTTGCTCCAGCAAGGCGTGGATGCGCGGCAAGCGCGCCGCGCCCTTGGCCAGACCATGCGTGTCCAGCGCCTCGGCCAGCACCTGCCGGATGCGCATGCGCGGGTTGAGGCTGGCGTAGGGGTCTTGAAAAATGATCTGGATTTTTGAGCGCAAGGGCCGGTACTGCGCTTGCGACAGGGTGGCCACGTCAACCGCGGCACCCTCGCCTTCGCCGTCATACAACATCTGGCCGGCCGTGGGATCGACCAGCCGGGTCAGCAATCGCCCAATCGTGCTCTTGCCCGATCCCGACTCACCGACCAGCCCCAGCGTTTCACCGCGACGAATGGAAAAGCTGACATCATCGACCGCCCGCACCGGATGACTGCCACCGCCAAAGTATTTGCTCAAGGCCCGAATGTCGACCAGATTGTCATGGGGCTTCATGCCGGCACCTCGTTGTTGACTTCATCGCGCACTTTGATGCAACGCACCATGCGGTGTTCGCCATGGGCGACCAGACTCGGCATCTGCGCATCGCAGTCAGCATCAGACAGAGGGCAACGGGGCGCGAAGGCACAACCGGGCGGCTGGGAGAAGGGACCGGAGACCTGGCCGGCAATCGCCTCCAGACGCGGGCGCTGCCCTGGCGCGCTGCCGGTCGCCCTCGCCCGCTGCCGCGCCACGCCCGGCAGACAAGCCAGCAAACCGCGGGTGTAAGGGTGCTTGGGCTGGGCAAAGAGTGCGTGCACCGGAGCGGCCTCGACGATGCGGCCCGCGTACATCACCGCCACCGCATCGGCGTACTGCGCCACCACGCCCAGGTTGTGGGTGATGAAGAGCAGGCTCATGCCGGTTTCCTTTTGCAGGCGGCCCATCAAGGCCAGGATTTGCGCCTGGATGGTGACGTCCAGCGCCGTCGTCGGCTCGTCCGCGATTAAGAGCGTGGGATTGCATGACATGGCCAGCGCGATCATCACCCGCTGGCGCATGCCGCCGGAGAGCTGGTGCGGGTACTCGTGGACACGCCGGGCCGCCGCCGGAATTTCCACCAGCTCCAGCATGCGCAGCGCATGGGCCAGCGCCGCCCGGCGGTCCAGCTTGAGATGCAAACGGACGGACTCGGCAATCTGATCGCCCACCGTGATGACCGGGTTCAGGCTGGTCATGGGCTCCTGGAAAATCATCGCCATCTCATTGCCGCGCAAGGCCCGCAAACCGGCCTCGGGCAGCGCCAGCAGATTCACACGCACGCCGTCGCGGCGCACAAACCAGGCCTCGCCGTCCATGCGTGCCTGCGAGGTCTTGGCGTGCAGTCCCATCAGGGAAAGACTGGTGACCGATTTGCCCGAGCCCGACTCACCGACCAGCGCCAGTGTTTCGCCCGGCGCGATCGTGAAGGACACATCGGCGACGCTCTGGATGCGTCCGGCGTCGGTGGCAAACGAGGTGGACAGGCCACGCACATCAAGTCGTGGTGCCACAAGCGTTGGGATCATGGTCATACAGCTTTTTTCAGTTTGGGATCCAGCAGATCGCGCACACCATCGCCCAGCATTTGCAGCGACACGGCGGTCAGCACAATCGCCAGCCCGGGAAACAGAATGGTCCAGAACGCCTTGTCGGAATACTCCAGGCTGCCGGCAATCATCGTGCCCCAGGTCGGAATATCGGGCGGCACACCGACGCCGAGAAAGGACAGACCGGCCTCGGCCAGAATGGCATAGGCAAAGATGAAGGTCACTTGCACCAGAATCGGTGACATCAGGTTGGGCAGGATGTGCGACCACAAAATGCGCGGCGTGCGCACGCCCAGAGCGCGTGCGGCATCCACGAACAACAGCTCGCGCAGCACCAGGGTGGCAGCGCGCACCACCCGCGCGACACGCGGCGTGTAGACGATGACCAGCGCCAGCATCACGTTCCACAGCGACACCCCCAGGATGGACACCAGCGCAATGCCCAAGAGGATGTCGGGGAAGGACATCATGGCGTCCACCAGGCGCATCAAGGGCGCATCCAGGCGCCGGAAAAATCCGGCCAGCACACCCATCAAGGTTCCCAGCACGACGGCGCCGGCGGCGGTCACGAAACCGATCAGCAAGGAGTAGCGAGCGCCGTGCACAATGCGCAGCAGCACGTCACGGCCCAGCTCGTCTGTCCCGGCCCAGTGCACCCAGGAGGGGGCGAACAGACGCTCGGTCACGGTGATGGCATTCGGGTCCGCGTCTGACAGCCACGGCACGAGGGCGGCAACGCAGACCACCAAGGCCAGCACCAGGGTCGCCGCCAACACCACTTTGCGGGCAAAAAGTTTACCCAGCAGCAGGGCCAGCGGCGCGCTGCGCTGTGAAAGGAATATTGTTAAAAATTTCATGAAGACTCCAGCCGGATGCGTGGATCCACCAGCGTGTAGAGCAGGTCAATCACCAGATTGATGAGGACGTAAATAGCCGCGATCACCAGCAAGGTGCCCTGAATGACGGGATAGTCGCGGCGCAGCACGGCACGCACCACCAGGTTGCCAACACCGGGCAGATTGAATACCGTCTCTGTCACCACGGTGCCGCCAATCATCAGCGCCGCGGTCAGGCCCAGCACCGTGATGATGGGCACCAGCGCATTGCGCAGCACATGATTGATCATCACCACCCGCTCTGGCAAGCCCTTGGCGCGCGCGGTGCGGACAAAATCCTCACCCAGAATATCCAGCATGGAGGCGCGCGTGAAACGGATGATCAGGGCCGAATTCAACAAACCCAGCACCATCGCCGGCAAAGCGAGGTGGTACAGGCGCTGCCCCAGGCCCATGCCGGGGTCGCCGTAACCGGAGGCGGGGAACCAGCCCAGGCGCACCGCAAAAAACTGGATCAGGATCAAGCCCATCCAGAAGCTTGGAATACTGGCCCCCAACATGGCCACACCGCTCAAGACCTGGTCGGCGGCGCGGCCGCGCCAGATGGCGGCCGCCATGCCGCAAGGAATCCCGATGAGTGCCGCAATGGCCACCGCAAACAAGGCGAGAAACAACGTGGGCTCGGCGCGCTCCAGCAAAGCTTGCGCCACTGGACGCTGCAGGAAAATCGACTGCCCCAGATTACCCTGCAACAACTCACCCACCCACAGCGCGAACTGCGCCGGCAGCGGCTTGTCCAGTCCATACTGCGTGCGGGCCTTGGCAATATCTTCCACCGTGGCCTGGTCACCGAGCATCAAGGCCATGGGATCGCCCGAGGCCAGCCGGGTCAGGAGAAAGACCAGCACCGCAACGATGACCAGCACCACGGCGGCGCCGGCCATGCGTTTGAGCAAGAAGCGCATGCGGATTCGTCCTTACTTCGCCAGACCGGTGTTCCAGAAGAAGGGCCAGATGGAGGGGGTAAAGCCCTCCAGCTTGGCCGAGCGTGCGGACAAGGCGTTGAATTTGCCGACTTCAATGAACGGCACTTCGTCGTAAACCGCTTGCTGCACCTGACCCCAGAGCACACCGCGTTTGGCGACATTGGCCTCCTGGTTGAAGGCGGTCAACGTGGCCTTTTTGGCCGGCGTATCCCACCAGCCCGGCGCGCCTTCACCCAATTGCGGTGGCGACAGCATGGGTTCGGGGAACAGGCCGGAATGGGTGAAATACACGTCCCAGAGCTTGGCGTCGTTGCGGCGCTGCACCAGCGTGGCCCAGTCCACCACCTGCAAATCGGTTTTGAAACCGGCCTTCTTCAATTGTTCCGCCATGACCAGCGCCATGTTGTAGTGAAACTCATACTGCCGGCTGGCCATGATGCGCACCGGCTGGCCGTTGTAGCCCGCTTTGGCAGCCAGGTCTTTGCCCAGCAATGGATTGCGCTCGTTGTAGAGATTGCTGCCCGCCGACGAAAAATAAGGCGTTCCCTTGGGGAAGAAGTTGGGCTCGACCACAAAGAAACGGTTGTCGCCAAAAGCCGCCGCCAGCATCTCGCCCTCGCCCACCGCCGCCTGCACAGCACGGCGCAGGGGTTGCGAGGTCAGCACACCTTCCTTGGTGTTGAAGACGATGTAGGGGAAACCAAAATTCTTGGTCACGATGGGCACCACGGTGGCGCCGGCTTTGTCGATGCGACTGGCGGCGTCCACCGGCAGCAGGTCAGCGTACTGGAACTGCCCGGACAAGACCCCCTCCACCCGTGTATTGGCATTGGGCACCGGCACAAAACGCAGTTCGTCGAGCACCGCCTCGCGCCGGCCGGCGTAACCGCTGGCGGCTTCCTTGCGCGCGCTGTAGGCGTCGTGGCGTACCAGCACCGTGTATTGGTCGGGCCTGCGTTCCTTGAACTTGTAGGGACCGGTGCCTATGAAATCCTTCAGCTGCGGGGCAATACTCTCCTTGGCCATGATGGCCGCCATGCCGCTCGGCAAGGCCAGTTGCGCCAGCAAGGGCGCGTACGGGGCCTTGAGCTTGAGTTCCACACTGAGTGCGCTCTTGGCTTTCAGAGAGGCGACCTCCTTGCCCACGGCCTTGCCGCGCGGGGACAATTCCATCCAGCGCGTGAGCGAAGCAACCACGTCGTCGGCGTTCATTTCGCGGCCGTTGTGAAACATGACGCCTTTGCGCAAGGGGATGGTGTAGCTCAGGCCGTCTTTCGAGACCACCGGCAGACTCTCGGCCAGCATGGGCGCGATATTCCAGTTGGCGTCAAAGGTGTAAAGCGGCTCGTAGACGTGCTGCATGATGGTGCCGACCAGGTCAGCGGTGCTGGTCATCGGATCCAGGCCCTGGGGCTCGCCCACCATGGCCAGATTGGCGGCGCCGCCTTTGGCAGGCGCAGCCGAAGCCGTGCCAAAAGGAACAGCCAGCGCACCGGCCAGCACCATCAGGCTGAGCCAGCGCCGTCGACTGCCCTGATGTGCCGTCTTGAGCGTCGGCGCGTGGTGTCTATGGAAGCGTGTGGAAAGAGATTGCATGCTGGCTCCTAAAGTAATAACATTACACAAACATCATGTTAAATTAGACTTTTTTAAAAGTCAAACGTGTTTTTACTAAGTTTTATGTAAATTCATTACAGAAAGAAAATGAAATGTCAAAAGTTGAAATGTTGGGCCAAGCGCCTTTAGCCTCCGACCGCCTGGCGCGCCCGCTCTCACCAGCCACACGCGCCGGTGATTTTGTTTTTGTCTCGGGCCAGGTGCCGACTGACGAGCAGGGCCAGGTGATTGTGGGCAGCATCGAAGCGCAAACCCGCCAGGTCTTCCTGCGCCTTGAGCAAGCCCTGGCTTTGGCCGGCTGCACATTGGCCGACGTCGCCAAGGTCAGTGTGTGGCTGGACGATGCCCGCGACTTTGGCAGCTTCAACCGTGTTTACATGGAATGTTTTGGCGAGCACCGCCCCGCCCGCTCCACCGTGGAGGCACGCCTGATGATCGATGCCAAGGTGGAGATGGATGTCACGGCCTACAAGCCGCGCTGAAATATTGGCCTGCAGACGAACTTTTTACATTCAAACAAATCAAGCAACTGTTGATTTGGGAATAGTGCGATCCAGGAGAATCCGTGATGCGTCCTCGTTTTTCGCCGTGGTCTTGGCTCTTGCTGTACTTGCCCTTGCTGCCAGCCTGTAGCAGCTACGCACCGCCCGATGCGCTGGCCGGCATGAGCCGGGACGAGGTGGTGGCGCGGATGGGACCGCCCGATATAGAACGCCGCATGGACGCAGGCAGCCGGCTGGAGTTTCCACGCGGACCGTATGGCAAACAAACCTGGTTCGTCTACTTCGACCCCGCTGGCCGGGCGCTACGCGCCGAGCAGGTGTTGACCGAACAGAACTTCCTGCGCATCAACCCCGGCATGGCGCAGGACGATGTACGCAAGTTGCTGGGCCGACCCGGTGTGGTTCACGGTCTCGGGCGTGCGCGCGGCGAAGTGTGGAGCTACCGTTACGAAAACTATTTTTGCCAATGGTTCCAGGTGGAACTGTCACTGCAACAGCAGGTGCGCTCGGCCGGCTACGGCGAACCGCCCGAATGCGAGGGGCGCGGCAGAAACGATCTGATCATCGAAATGCCCTGAGTCGCCTAAACCTGGGCGGCCTGCCTGAAAAACGTCTCGAAGCCTTCCAGCGGCAAGGGCCTGCTGAAAAAATAACCTTGGTAGCTATGGCAGCCCGAATCGGCCAGGAAGTCGCGTTGCGCCGCAATCTCCACGCCCTCCGCCATGACGCCCAAGCCCAGGCTCTGGGCCAGCGCGATGATGGTTTTGGCAATGGCAGCATCGTTCGGATCGGTGAGCACGTCGCGAACAAAGGATTGATCGATTTTCAGCTGGTCCAGCGGCAAGCGTTTGAGGTAAGCCAGTGAGGAGTAGCCAGTGCCAAAATCGTCCAATGAGAAGCCGACGCCATGTGCTTTGAGCTGGCTCATTTTGGCGATCGTGTCTTCAACGTTGTCCAGCAACAGGCTCTCGGTCAGCTCCAGCTTGAGTTGATGGGGATTGACACCTGCAGCAGCGAGGGTCGTCAGCACCTGACTCACAAAGTCGGGCTGGCGGAACTGGCGCGAGCTGACATTCACGGACAGGGTGAGTGGGGCAAATAGCGGGTCTGCCGCCCAGGCAAATAACTGTTGGCAAGCCGTTGTCAGCACCCATTGGCCCAGCGGCAATATCAGTCCGGTATCTTCGGCCAGCGGAATGAAGTCTGCGGGAGAGACAAAGCCACGCTCCGGATGCTGCCAGCGCAGCAGAACTTCAGCACCCGTGACGCGGCCCCGGTCCACCTGAGCCTGGTAATAGAGCAGGAATTGACCGCATTGCAGGCCCTCGCGCAAATTCAATTCCAGCAAGGCGCGGGCACTGACCACGGCCTGCATGTCGGGATCGAAAAAGCGCAGGGTATTGCGGCCAGCGGACTTGGCTTGGTACATGGCGAGATCGGCGCGCTTCAGCAAGTCATCGATGGACTCCCGTTCGTCGCTAAATAGCGTAACGCCCATGCTCGGGGTGCTGTGATGCTCCAGCCCTGCTAGGTCGTAGGGACGATTGAGCGCGGCGATGATTTTTTCACCCACGGTTTCGGCCTGGGCGGCAGCATCAGCCGCCGTAGCGCTGAGGTCCTCCAGTATCACCACGAATTCGTCGCCGCCCAAGCGGGCCACGGTATCGCCTTCGCGGACGCAGGAGGTCAAACGATGAGCGACCTGTTGCAGCAGCAGATCGCCCTTGTCATGGCCTTGGGCGTCGTTGAGCGTCTTGAAATTATCCAGGTCGATGAACAGCAGCGCGCTGTGGCGTTCGGAACGGATGCTGCTGGCCAGAGCCTGCTGCAAGCGGTCGTACAGCAGCCGTCGATTCGGGAGTTGGGTCAGTGGGTCGTAAAAGGCAAGATACCTGATTTCGTCTTCTGCGGCCTTGCGTTGGGTGATGTCGGTCATGGTCCCTATCAAACGCGTCGGCTTGCCATTGGCACCCATGCCCAGCACCATGCCGCGACTCTGTATCCATTTCCAGGATCCGTCCTTGCACTGCATGCGGAATTCAACGGCGGTGGAGGCGGACAGGCGGTCGAGTTTGCGCTGAAATGCATTCACCACATCAGGTAAATCCTGGGGATGCACACGTTGTTTCCACTCGCGCACATCGGCGTGAATTCCACTTTCGTCATAGCCCAGAATCTCGCTACAACGGCGGGAGAAAAAAGCTTCGCCGGTCTGGATATCCAGGTCCCAGACACCATCCCCCGCGCCTTCCAGGGCAAACCGCCAGCGTTCCTCGCTGTCTTTCAGTGCTTCACCGCTCAGGGCTGCGCGCGCCAACGCATGCGATCGTCCGCGTGCCAGCAAGAAAACCAGTGCCCCCAAAAGCAGAGAAATCAAACCACCCGCCAGACCTATCAGTGTCGGAATTCTCCGTTCGGAGTCCGACAGGAACTGCCGGTTGGGTTGAAAATCCAATTGCCATTGCCGGCCATACACACTCAAATCGCGGCTGAGCCTGGCGGCAGGGATTGAGCGGACCGGCGGTGTCGAAAATAGCGGAACCTTGACGCCAACGGTCCTGTTGTCGAGCGATGAACCACGATCAGACATATCCAGCTGAAGACCTTGCAGACGCCCCTCGCGTTCGAGCTGCTGCACCAGATCGAACACGCGCAGGGTGACGCTCACCGAGCCGAGGAAATTCGAACTTTGGTCTTGCTCTTGGGTTGTGACTGAATTTTGACTGCTGCGAAATACCGGCACCCGAATGACGAAACCTGTCCGATGGGTGGTTTCTTGAAGCAAGTTGAACGGGGCACTCGCCACGGGTTGACCGCTACGCTGCGAGTAGTGCATGGAGGCCAGATTGGCGGGTTGCGCACTGATATCCAAGCCGTGAATGCCTCTGTTGCCGCTCATCGGCCAGAGGTAGTCAGCCACAAAGTACTCCTTGCGCTCCCCAGGCGGGTGAATCGCAAACGCCGGGTAACCCTGAGGCTCGACCGAGGTGTCGGCGCGCACCCGCACTTCAAACTGCTGCTTTTCGGCCGCGATGACGTAACGGGTAAACGCGATATTTTTTATGCCCGGGTAGCGGGTGTCGACATCGAGATGAGAAATGGCCTCGACAAAGGAGCGACGATCCAGTGCCGGATTGACGATAAAAAGCCCGCGCAAACCAAAAGCGATCTCGGTGTATGCATCTATCCGGCGAACCAGGGCTTCGATCACGGAATTGGCCGCCAGGGCGAAGCGCGCCTGTTCGACCTGCTCGGCGGACTCGGCCTGTTGGCGGGCCAGGAAGATGCTGCCCACCATGCCCAACAAGGCAACACCCGTGCCAAACAGCCATGGGCGCAGTGCCTGTCGAGAGATATCTTTTGTCATCGATTAACTGCGAAATACTTGCCGATTGTGTTCGGCTGATTCTAGTGGGGTGCGTCATCGTTGGGTCCCGTCGAGAATCGGTCCAGACAGGGTTCGCAGAAACGACACCAGGTCACGAATTTCCTCTTCGGTCAACCTGATGGGCTGGCGCTCGACGTGACTGGCGCGCCCATCCGACAGTTCGGTGTGGCCTGCCACCGCGACCGGCGCTTTTGTGTAGTGCCGGATGGCCTGCTCGATGGACGTGAACTGCCCTGCATGCATATAGGGCGGCCGCAAGGCCACGTTGCGCAGGCTCGGCGTCTTGAACGCAGCCAGCATCGGCGCCTTGTCGGTTGCCATGAACCGCAACTCCTGGCACTGATCGGCTGTGGCATCGCTAAAAGGACCGATGCAGTTGAACTCGTCTTTTTGCACCTTGTCAATCGCCGCGGCGCGACCCAGGTCAGGCTTGGCGGGATCACGTGGCGGTATGCCTGTGTTGTGAAAGTGCTGGTCCGTCAACAAGGGGCCGGCGTGGCAAGTCACGCACTGGCCTTTGCCAATGAATACCCTCAGACCGCTGACTTCCTGCAGCGTCAACGCCTCCTGCGCGCCGGGGACCTTCGCGATAGTGCCCTCCACGTACCGATCGAACGGCGCTTCGCCATAGGTCAAGGTCTTCTCGTACGCCGCGATGGCCTTGCCCATGTTGGCGAACACCTGCGTAACAGCCTTCCGCTCCTTGGCGGTCATGGCGTCCCAGGCGAGTTTTTCCGCTGCCGTGCCACTGGGCCCCGCATCCTGGGCCATGTGCGACAGGTCCGGCATCGCGTGAAAAATCGCTTCATATTCCGCACGGTAATGCGTCTGTATCAAATGCGCATAGCGGGTGCGATTTCCGCCATGCTCAACGGAATCCTCAAGTGGTCCCAAGGCCTGCGCCCATAAACTGTCCTTGCGTCCGTCCCAAAACAGCCAGGGGCTGTGCGCGGCCCCGACGATGGGCATCGCACGGCGAGCGCCTTCGCCGACGCCGCGGCTCACCGGCAGCCCATCCTGGAACTGTTTTTCAGGATCGTGGCAACTGGCACAGGAAACCGCCTGGTTACGGCTGAACCGTGCGTCTTTGAACAGGCGCTGCCCGAGCTCGATGGCCGCCGGCAGGTTTTCAATGGAATTGGACGGATCTCTCAGTGCTGGCGAAAGCTGGCTGATGCGCAAGGACGCCAGCACGTCCAGGTCCGCCGTGTTCCACTCGTCCCGTAAATTTGCAGTTGCCTGAAGGCCGGGTCCTGCCAGTGCCAGCAACGTCGTGTAAGACGCGAGGGCGAACACAAGCATGCCTGTCAGTTTGTAGAGCCTCTTGTTCATCTGCTTGCCCCGCGCCCAACTCATCGGGCTGTCAACGGCGCTGCTGGCGCGGACGCAAGTACGGTGTTGAAGGTCACGCGGTCGCTGCCTTCTGCGCTTTGAATGGCGAGCTTGATTTCCCACCAACCTGTCATGCTGAACTTCATGCCTTCGAGCAGGTAGGTTCCGTCCGCAAGTTCCTTGGTGACACGCGGTTGCGTAGGCAAGCCATGTCCATGCTGCGGCATACCACCGTCCACAACAATTTGGGCGTGCGTGACAGGGATGCCGGCTGGCGAGGTCACCTTGATTTGCCACGAGTGCATTTGATTGACCGCCGGCATCACCAGCGGCGGCAGCATGGTGACGACAAACTTCTTTTCGACGGTGGCGTGGGCAAGGGAAACGTCCAGATCGGTGGGTGGTGTTGAACATGCAGAAGCGCCCAGGATGGCTGCGACCAACAGGACTGTCGTGATGTTTCGGTACATGGTGAAAATGCTTTCTTGAATGAAATGAATGAAACCGGTCACCTGCAAACCTTTGAGATCCTATTCAGGAATGACGCCAGCCTTGCGCACGACATTTCCCCAATGCTCAACCTCGCTGCGCATGAACGTGCGCAGCTCATTGGGGCTGGAGCCCTTGAGTTCAATCCCCAGCGTGGTGAGTCGCTCGCGGGTTGCCGGATGCGCCAACGCTGCCATGGCCTCTTTGTTGAGTCGCTGCACGATCTCGATCGGCGTCGTCGCAGGCGCCACCAGCGCCCACCACTGGTTGAACTGCATGCCGGCGATACCTGCTTCTGAGGCGGTCGGCACATCGGGCAGGCCGGCAAAGCGCGATGAACCCGTCACCATCAGCGCCGAAATCTTGCCGGCGCCCAAAAGCGAAGCACCGCTTGCCAAGGTAGAAAAATGGCCGCTCACCTGGCTCGCAGCCACGTCGGTCAGGGCCGGCGCGGAGCCCCGGTAGGGGATGGGATTGATTTTCACGTGCGTTGCACCGGCGAACAACTCGCCCGAGAGATGGCTGATCGAGCCATTGCCGCTGTGCGCCATTGCCAAGGGCTCTGTGCTGCTTCGGCCGTTCTTCAGGAAACCTTTGATGTCCCCATTTTTGTACTGGGAACTGTTGACGAAGAGCATCAACGGTGAAGTTCCCAGCATCGAAATGGGCGAGAAATCCTTCAGCAGGTCATACGGCATTTTGACGAAAACAGCCGGCGCAATGGCATGCGGCAATTCAACGATGCCAATCGTGTAGCCATCGGGCAGGGACTTGGCGGTCGCCTCCGTGCCGATACGTCCGGACGCGCCCGAGCGATTGTCCACCACTATGGGCTGGCCCATGGTCTCGCTCATGCGCTGTGCGACTGCGCGGGCAATGGCGTCCGTGCTGCCCCCGGCGGCCCACGGCACGATGAGGCGGATCGGTTTCTCGGGATAGGCGGCGTGGGCGCTGGCGCCCAACAACGAACAGGCGAGTAGAAGGGTTTGAAGCGGTCGGATTAACATGAAAACTCCTTTTGGAAGGTGAGAGAAATCGAATCAGCGCGTGACATCAAAGGTGTCACGGTCGCCTTTGGCTGTCAGCAGCAGCAAGGCATGTTCAGAGGGCAAGATCTGGCCCCGCGTGCAAAGGCTTGCCAGCGCACTGAGACAAGAGCCAGCACATAGCTCGACCCACAAGCCCTGGGCCGCCAGCTGGGAAACGCCTTGGGCAGCGTCCATGTCGTTCATGACGACGACGCCACCGCCGGACCGCTCGACCGCCAGTTTTTGCTGAAGCGTGACGGTGCTGCCAGCAATCGAGAACTGCGCGGTTTGCCCCGCAAACTCCGCTTGAAGGGACTCGCCCGCCAGCACGCGGCTGAGGCGCGGAAAAGGCTCAACCGCCCACAGCCTGGGCATATGCGGGATAAGCCCGGCGGCCAGCAAATCGCGCAGACCGCTGTACAGCCCCCAAAGCAGGTCGCCTCGTGCGGTCGGAACCAGGACGTGGTCAGGCACGCAACCATCGGCTACGCACTCCAGCGCCACAGCGCGGTAGGCTTCCACGCCGAATACCGGGCTGCCGACAGCGGGAACGCTGTAGTTGGTGAGTGCAAACGCGCCTTCACGCTCCACCCGCTGGCGCACATGTGCCCAACGGTCAAAGCTTTGTTCGAATACGAAGCGCTTTGCCCCAAAACGGTAGAGGGCGCGGGCGTAGGACTCGGGCATGTCGCGATACGTCGCAACCTCGCAGCGAAGGCCGGCGACGGCGCAATACGCGGCGGCCGACACTGCGGCATTGCCGCTGGAGGCGAGCACGACAGTCTGCGCACCGACATCCAGCGCCCGGCTGATGCCCTGGGCTGACATACGGTCCTTGTGCGAACCCGTCGGGTTCATTCCTTCGTGCTTGGCTGTCAACTGGCGGATGCCCAGCTCCCGCGCCAGCCGGGAAAGGTCGAGGCAAGGCGTGTTGCCTTCGCCCAGCGAAATGCCATCCATGTATGGCAACCAGGCGCCCCACTTATAACCTGAGCTCGCGACCTGAAGCGTTTCAGGCAAGGCACTGTACACAGCCTCCAAACTGGCTGGGGTGCCGAGGTCCGCACAGTGCGGGCAGCCGGTCGGCAAATCCTGCACCGGGTAGCTACGCGCGCAGCCGATGCAGCGCAGACCGACCATCGAAGGATTGCGCTGAATGGCGGGATGGAAAGCAATGCTTTCGCGTGGCGTAGAGAAAATCTGGTTCATGGGCAAATGGTAGGCAAGTTTGCCGCTGCCGACGCTCAGTCTTTCGCACTTTATAATAAGTAGAACTTATATGAAAGATAGACTGGTGCACGATCTCAAAGACGTCAGCGCACGTCAAATAGAAGTGTTTCGCATGGTCATGCGGCTCGGCACGGCCAACCGTGCCGCCGCCGCGCTACATGTCAGCCAGCCGGCGGTGACACAGATACTTCAGCAATTTGAAATTCGCTCGGGCCTCAAACTGTTTGAGCGCCCCAAAGGCAAGCTGGTGCCGACACCGGAGGCGCATGCCTTGATGGAAGAAGTGGAGCGGGTCTATGACGGTCTGGACGCCGTGCAGCGCAAAATCGTGGCGCTGCAGTCGCATGAAGAAACCGTGCTGCGCATCGGCTCGCTGCATGCACTGGCAGCCAGTGTCATGCCGTGGGCGTTGACTGAATTCCAGCGCAGTTACCCGCGTACCCGATGCCAGTTGCTGGTGGACAGCTCCAAGGTGCTGCGTGAGGCCTTGTTTCAAGGCGCAGTTGACTTGGCCTTTCTTGGCGACGAGGCCGATACCAGTGGTTTGGTTTCCTCGCTCTTTTATCAGCTAGCGGCCGTGTGCGTCATGCCTGCGGCTCATCCGCTGGCGCGCAAGTCATCCCTGCAAATTCAGGATCTGCGAGAGGTGCCGCTGGTGGGCCTTTCGTCGCTGGATCCTGCGCAGCGGCGCCTGGAGGCGACATTTGCACAAGCAGGCATCGAGCCGCGCTTTGTGATTGAAACCCCTTACAGCGCGACGCAGTGCGCGCTGGTCTTGGCAGGCGCCGGCCTGGCAGTGACCAACCCCTTGGTGGCGCGGGAGTATGTCGCGCTTGGCCTGCGTTGCATACCGCTGGCGTTCAGCTTGCCTTTTCGTGCCTTGCTGGCGTTCAACCCGCGCCAGGCTCAATCACGCGCGGCGCAGGAATTCGTCAGCCTTTGCCGCCGCCATATCGTCCGCAGTCTGCCCGAAGGCTCGCTGTCTGACGAGTTGCTCAACCCTTAATCCGTTAACGGCAGTCAATTCAAATTCGAAGTCCAGCAGTTGGGGCGCGATCAAGAAAAAATCCGTGCCACGGGACGTTCCACTATTCAGATTCTTCAAACACAAACGGCACCCGCAGGTGCCGTTTGATCGTCACGGCCCCGGGGCCTATTTTCTGTTAAGCGACTTTGGAGACTTTGCTGGCTTTCTTGACAGCATCGGAGGCTTGGGCGCTTGCTGACGTGAAGTTCGACTGAGCCGCTTCCACAGCTTTTTTCACAGAAGCCTGCGCTGTCTCGACCGCATTCTGGCCGGCAACCAATGCGTTTTTGAATGCAGCAACCGCGCTTTCGCTGCCAGCAGGCGCGTTCTTGGTCAGGTTTTCGACCACATCACCAAAGGCTTTTTGTGCTTCAGCAGTTTTAGCTTCGACGGCCTTTGTGAATTCAGCACCGCTGTCAGAAACAATGGTCTGAATATTCTGGGCGTAGGCTGCGGATTTATCAGCCAGCGGCTTGAGCAAGCCTGCTTGCAGCGCCTGTACTTCCTGCGCATCTTTGGCACCCAGAACAGCCTGGACATGGCCAAAAGACTCACCCAGGATCGATTTGGAGGTCGCCATGTTCAGCTCAACCAGCTTTTCGACGCCGGCAAAAGCCTGGGTCGTCAGGCTTTCCAGTGCTTGCAGGTTGTCTTTGCTCGTGGCCGTGAATTGTTCGATGGAGTACGACATGGCTGTTTCCTTCAGGAGAGTGGTTGAATCAAATGCCTGCTTGTAAACGCCCGGATTGGCAATTTATGTTGCGGTGCAGCATGGCGTTAATTGTAGGGAAGACCCGCGTGTTTGCACATTTTTTGCTGTGCTGCAACAATTATTAGGGAGGTGGATCTAGTCGCCATGAAATTTGAGAATTATCAATATTGATATATCAACCGTATGCATGTAAAAATCAGATAGCGGGATTCGAGTTCCCGACGACGCCTTGTAGATCAAGTCAGCTGATTTAGCCTTGAAAAATTCGTACGGCCAGTGCCACCGGAATCCAGCCCGCGCAGGTCGCGACAACGTCCCAGATGTCAACCGTGTTCGTGTCCGGGTGATAGGCATCATAGAGTTCTCTACCTGCACCGGCCAGCAGCACTGCGGCGCCGGCCAAGACAAGCGAGCCGGTAAGAATGACAACCAGGGCGGCTATGACCATGCCCACGGTGAGGTGGAGCAATTTGTCGAAGGGAATCATCATGTTGTTCCTGGCACCCCGCGGAATCTAACGAATCAAAAGTGACAACCGTTCACCATTGAGGTTTCGCAAAACTTTCCCTGTTGTCTTTGGCTATGGTTGTTTTCCACGGAGGCAGCACCGTGAACGAGCTTGACATTCTTACCTTTATTCGCGGCTATCGCTGGGCCGTCGAGGCCACAAACTCAGCCACTCTGACGCCTCAGGCTGCAATCATTGGCGTTGCCGTTACGGAGCAACTTGAACTCGTCTTTGACACTTTGAGCTCAAGCCGGAAGGCCGTCAACTTGCGCTCAAATCCGCGCATAGCGCTGGTCATCGGAGGTTGGAATGAAGCTGACACCCGGACCCTGCAGTATGAAGGGGTCGCGGACTTTCCAGAGGGCGCGGAACTGGAACAGCTTCAACAGGTTTACTTTTCGGCTTTCCCGGACGGTCCCACCCGCCTCTCGTGGCCTGGCATCACCTATGTCCGCGTCAAGCCAGCGTGGATACGGTACAGCGACTTCAGGGTCGAACCGCCTGTGATCACAGAGCGCAGCTTCACCTTCACAGACCTGTGAACTCCATGGCACCGCAAGCCGTTCATGTCAAATGGTGCGCAACATGAGCTCGGCGCCCGGTATCCTTGTCAATATTGATGTCGACGACCTGGAAGCGGCACTTGCCTTCTACACCTCGACCTTTGGGCTAAGAATCGGCCGTCGCCTAGGTGCTGATGCCGTTGAGGTACTCGGTGCCTCTGCGCCCTTGTACTTCCTTGCCAAAGCCGCCGACACTTCAGCCTCACCCAAGACATCCCAAGTCCGAACCTACGCGCGCCACTGGACCCCTGTGCATCTCGATTTCGTTGTTGATGACATCGAATCCACGGTCAAGAGTGCTATTCGCAGCGGCGCCACGGTTGAGTTGCCCATGGCTGCGCACAACTGGGGACGAATCGCGGTGATGGCAGACCCTTTTGGTCATGGTTTTTGCATCATTCAGTTTCTTGGGCGCGGGTACGATGAAATTGCTTCTGAGCAACGCACATGAGTGCCTGGAGCACTTGGTTACGGCTGCGATGGTTTGCCATGGCGCCAGTGCTTCTCTGCTTGTGCGGCATGGCTTATGCCGATGAGGAACGTCGCAACTATTTCGATGATCCCTTCCTGCAAGTGACGGACGCGCTGGCTCAATGTCCCCAACAGGAGGCGCCCAAAATCACACTTTCGGAAATGCGCGCCGAGGCGCATTTCCGAGCCGAACGGGGGACCAGTTGCTACCAGTCGGGCCGCTGCCGGCTTCCCAACGCTTACCTGTACGACAAGGAAATAATTCCGCGCGTCAAAAAGGCGATCCTGAGCGATGGGCGCTTTTCGGACACCAGCCTCTGGGTTGAGGGTCAAAGGCGCTGGGTTTGGCTCAAAGGCTGTGTGCGTGCATCCGAACAGTCCATCGCCATGGAGCAGCTTGTGCGCGGCCTCGACGATGTGGAAGCTGTCATCAATCAGCTTGTTGTATTGGACAAGTGAACTTGGGGCGTCGCCTGTTGATCGTCAGTGCAACTTGATGCGCGGGCGGTGCCGCCTCCGACGATGACGATACGTTGCATGAACATTCTCCTTGGCTACAAGGCTAGCGCTGATTTGCACTAAACCATTGGATTCACGACGACTCAAGCCGCCAGGGGTTGCACTTCTTTCTCAATTTTCCGAGCCAAAGTCTTCTCTGCCACTTTGACTTCGTAGGCTGTTTGTAGATTCATCCAGCTTTGCACATCACAACCGAAATAACGTACCAGCCGCATCGCGGTATCTACTGTGACGCCCCGCCGCTCAAGCACGAGTTCACAATTTGGAGGCAGCCCAGCACTACCTCTGCTGCGGCCACGCAATCAATATTATTGTTTTTCTGCGAATACACTGCGGGCCATTTACAAAAAACGGGAATCGAACAATGAACATGCTTGGCAAACTCGACGAACTTGATGACTTCATGCAGAAAACCCTTGCAGACTGGAATGCG
Source organism: Rhodoferax ferrireducens (assembly GCF_003347515.1). Classification (GTDB taxonomy): domain Bacteria; phylum Pseudomonadota; class Gammaproteobacteria; order Burkholderiales; family Burkholderiaceae_C; genus Rhodoferax. Next base: position 81,471 of record NZ_QEII01000300.1, read on the forward strand.
CCGGGGGTCGCAATAGGCGTCGTTCAAGACGGCAAGTTGATTTTCGCCAAGGGCTATGGTTTTCGAGACTACTGTGCGAAGTTGCCGTTCACGCCGCACACACTCTTTCCAATTGCATCCAACACCAAACTTTTCACGGCCATCGCGGCCGGACTGCTGGTGGAGAAGGGGATGCTCAACTGGGATCGACCCATCCGCGAGACTGTGCCGTCCATACGCTTTTTCAGTGATTCCTTGAATAATACGGTGACCTTGCGCGACATGTTGGCGCACCGCACGGGCATCAACCGCCACGACTCGATGTGGTTTCGCTCGGACTTTTCCCGCAAAGAACTGTTTGACCGGTTGCGATACATGGAACCCAGTGATCCCTTGCGCCAGAGCTTTGTCTACAACAACGTGATGTATGCGGCAGTGGGCCACGCCATAGAACTGCTGACCGGCCAATCCTGGGAGACCTTCGTACAGCAGCGACTGCTCGACCCCATTGGCATGCGCGACACCGTTTTTTCCATGCCGGAGATGTATCGGAAGGACGAATTTTCCGTCCCCTACACAGAACGGCGCGACTCCACTGAGCTTTTCAAGCTCCCCCAGTACGAGCACATGATCGGTGCCGGACCCGCTGGCGGCCTGAACTCGAATTTGCACGACATGTCGCGCTGGCTCGGCACCTTGATGGGTGAAGGCAATCTGGAAGGAAGCCAGATCATTCCAGCAACCGTGCTCAAGGCAACGCTTGAGCCGTCCATGGCAATACCCAATCACATGCTGAATGGAAGGGGTTTTAAGGAACTGCTCAACAGTACCTACGGCATGGGACGACACACAGCGGTCTATCGCGGCCATTTGATGACATTTCATGGTGGTTCGCTCGGAGGCTGTTACTCGCAGGTCTCGTATTTACCGAAAGAAAAACTCGGTGTGGTGACTTTCGTCATCGGCCATCATTGCGCCGTTCTGGCGGATCTGCTGACCTACAACCTTTATGAGCGTCTGCTCGATCTGGGTCAGACCCCCTGGAACGAGCGCTTTCTTCCAATCATTCAAAAGAATAAACAAACAACCGCCACCGCAAGAGCCAAGGCCGCAAATGACCATGTGTCCGGAACACTGCCGTCCCATCCACTGAGCGACTATTGCGGCACTTTTGAGCATCCGGCCTATCCACAACTGAAGATCGCGATGCGGGGAAACGAGCTGTCGCTTGCATTCCGGGACTCGGTGCTTTCCCTGGTGCATGTTCACTACGACCGTTTCGACACGGCCGATGACGAGGTGTATGGCAAGTGGTCGGTGAATTTCAGTATTGACCCACAAGGCCAGATCAGCGGCCTCACCATGACGCTGGACGAAGCCGAGGCCGTATTCAAGAGGTGCGCAGAACCGGTCAAGGCCAGTGTCGCGGCATCATTGGTAGGCACCTACGAAACCGCGAGCGGCTTCAAGTGCCAAGTCATTCAAAAAAATGACCACCAGTTGTATTTTGTTGAACCGGGTCAGATTGACCGCCCCCTCCATTCTTACCGCGCCCTCGAATTTCGTTCGCCCAGTGCGGCGAACATCATTTTCGGTTTCATCATGAAAGAAGGCACGGTTTCCGGGATGACCTACAAGACGCCGAGTGGTGAATACTCTTTGTCCAAAATCCAGGGATGAAAGTCGCCCTTCATCCCTGGTGGGACATTGACCGGCGAATTACCCCACCCACTTCCGCGCATTCACCCACAACTGCATCCAGGCGCTGAAAGCCGCCGGGTCGCCGTTGGTCCAGCTCATCTGGATGTTGCGGAACACGCGCTCGGGGTGCGGCATCATGGCGGTGAAGCGGCCGTCCGCCGTGGTCACGGCCGTCAAGCCGCCGGGGCTACCGTTCGGATTGAACGGGTAGGCCTCGGTCGCAGTGCCATAGTTGTCGGTGAAGCGCATCGCGGCGATGGCTTTGTCGGCGTTGCCGCGGTACTTGAAGTTGGCGTAGCCCTCGCCGTGTGCCACAGCAATCGGCAGGCGGTGTCCGGCCATGTCGGCGAAGAAAAGCGACGGCGAGTCCAGCACTTCGACCATGCTCAGGCGGGCCTCGAAGCGTTCGCTCTGGTTGGTGGTGAAGCGCGGCCAATCCTGTGCGCCGGGGATGATGTCAGCCAGTTCGGCAAACATCTGGCAGCCGTTGCACACGCCCAGGCCAAAGGTGTCGTCGCGGCCGAAGAAGGCCTTGAACTGCTCCGCCAGCACGGGGTTGAAGGTGATGGAGCGCGCCCAGCCGATGCCGGCGCCCAAGGTGTCGCCGTAGCTGAAGCCACCGCAAGCGACCACGCCCTTGAAGTCGGCCAGGTTGGCGCGGCCACTTTGCAGGTCGGTCATGTGCACGTCATAGGCTTCAAAACCGGCCTCGGTGAAGGTGTAAGCCATCTCGACGTGCGAGTTGACGCCCTGCTCGCGCAGCACCGCCACTTTAGGGCGGGACAGCAGCAGCGCGGGGCTTGCCTGAGTTACTACTGATTTAGTAGCTGCTTGCGCAGGATCTACGGGGGCTAGAGGCTGATTTGATCCAAAACTTAGGTGCAATCCCGGGTCCAGCGGATCACCGGCTGCGGCGTGCTCGGCGTCGGCGCAGGCCGGGTTGTCGCGCTGTTGGCAAATCTTCCAGCTGGTGGCGTCCCAAACCTGGTGCAGATCCTGCAGTTTGGCGCTGAACACGGCTTTGGCGTCGCGCCAGACCTGCACCTCGCCCACACCCACCTGGATGCTTGAGGCGGCCGGGCGGGTTTTGCCGATGACGTGGCTGTATTTGCTCAAGCCATGCTCGCGCAAGGTTTGCATGACTTCCGTACGCTGCGCCGTGCGCACCTGCAGCACCACGCCCAGCTCCTCGGTGAACAGGGCTTTGAGCGTGAGCTCGTCGCGGCGGGCGCTGACCTGGCCGGCCCAGTTTTTGCTGTCGCCTACGTCGGCGCGGCTGTCGGTGATGCCGTCGCCTTCGGTCACCAGCAGGTCGACGTTGAGCGACACGCCGACATGGCCGGCAAACGCCATCTCCACCACCGAGGCGAACAGGCCACCATCGCTGCGGTCGTGGTAGGCCAGGATCTGACCCTGCGCGCGCAAGGCGTTCACGGCATTGACCAGGTTCACCAGGTCTTGCGGGTGGTCGAGATCCGGCACCTCGTCGCCGAGTTGACCCAACGTCTGCGCCAGCATGCTGCCGCCCATGCGGTTCTGGCCGCGGCCCAGGTCAACCAGCACCAGCGTGGTGTCGTCCGTCGCGTTCAGTTGCGGCGTCAGCGTGCCGCGCACGTCAGCCAGGGTGGCGAAGGCGGTGACGATCAGGGACACGGGCGAGGTCACTTTTTTGGCGCCCTCTTCATCCTTCCACTGCGTGCGCATGGAAAGCGAATCCTTGCCCACAGGGATGGAAATACCCAAGGCCGGGCACAGCTCCAGCCCGACGGCCTTCACGGTGGCGTAGAGCGCGGCGTCTTCGCCCGGTTCGCCGCAAGCGGCCATCCAGTTGGCTGAGAGCTTGACCCTTGAAAGCTCGATGGGTGCTGCCAGCAAATTGGTGATGGCTTCACCCACCGCCATGCGGCCGGACGCGGGCGCGTTCACGGTGGCCAGCGGCGTGCGCTCGCCCATGCTCATGGCTTCGCCAGCAAAACCTTTGTAGTCGGCCAGGGTCACGGCGCAATCGGCCACGGGCACTTGCCACGGGCCGACCATCTGGTCGCGGTGACTGAAGCCGCCCACGGTGCGGTCGCCAATGGTGATGAGAAAGCGCTTGGAGGCCACGGTCGGGCTGGCCAGCACGTCGATGCAGGCTTTTTGCAGATCCACGCCGGTCAGGTTGACGGGCGCAAACGTGCGCTCCACGGTTGTCACATCGCGGTGCATTTTGGGCGGTTTGCCCAGCAGCACGTTCATCGGCATGTCCACGGGGGATTGGTGATCCCCATCGACCAGTGCCAGTTGACGCGCTTCAGTCGCCACGCCGACCACGGCAAATGGACAGCGCTCGCGTTCGCACAGGGCTTTGAACTGGTCCAGCGACTCAGGCGCGATGGCCAGCACGTAGCGTTCCTGGCTTTCGTTGCACCAGATCTCTTTCGGTGCCATGCCGGACTCTTCCAGCGGCACGGCGCGCAGATCGAAGCGGGCGCCGCGCCCGGCGTCGTTGGTCAGCTCGGGGAAGGCATTGCTCAAGCCGCCTGCGCCCACGTCATGGATCGCCAGAATGGGGTTGCCCGCGCCTTGAATCCAGCATTGGTTGATGACTTCCTGCGCCCGGCGCTCAATCTCGGGGTTGCCGCGCTGCACCGAATCAAAGTCGAGTTCCGCCGCGTTGGACCCGGTCGCCATGGAACTGGCGGCGCTGCCGCCCATGCCGATGCGCATGCCGGGGCCGCCGAGCTGGATCAGCAAGCTGCCGGCGGGGAACTCAATCTTGTGCGTCTGCGTGGCGTCGATCACACCCAGGCCGCCAGCGATCATGATGGGCTTGTGGTAGCCGCGCTGCTCTTCTTTGTCGGATGTTGCACCGGCGGCGTCGGCCACCGAGTAGCTCAGGCTCTGCTCGTATTCGCGAAAGTAACCCAGCAGATTGGGACGGCCAAACTCGTTGTTGAACGCCGCGCCACCCAAGGGGCCCTCCAGCATGATCTGCAAGGGGCTGGCAATGTGCCCAGGCTTGCCGTAGCCGGTCGCAGCTTCGTCGAAACGCAGGGTGGACACGGTGAAACCGGTCAAACCGGCCTTGGGCTTGGAGCCGCGCCCGGTCGCGCCTTCGTCGCGAATCTCGCCGCCCGCGCCGGTGGAGGCGCCGGGGAAAGGTGATATCGCCGTCGGGTGGTTATGCGTTTCCACCTTCATCAGAATGTGATTGATCGCACTCTGTTTTTCATAGCCGCCTGCGCTTATTCCACGAGGGCTAGAGGCTGATTTTGCTATAAATCTCTCAACTTCCACGCCTTCCATGACAGAAGCGTTGTCCGAGTAGGCCACCAGCATGTGCTGCGGGTTGGTCTGGTGGGTGTGGCGGATCATGCCGAACATGCTCTGGTCTTGCGCCACGCCGTCAATGGTGAACTGGGCGTTGAAGATCTTGTGGCGGCAGTGCTCGCTGTTGGCCTGCGCAAACATCATCAGCTCGACATCGGTCGGGTTGCGCTTGAGTTGCGTGAAGGCCTGCACTAGGTAGTCGATCTCGTCAGCCGCCAGTGCCAGACCGAACTGGGTGTTGGCAGTTTCCAGCGCCGCCTTGCCGCCGCCAAGCACGTCCACATGGGCCATGGGCGCCGGGTGCAGCTCGGTGAAGAGGCCGAGCGCAGCAACTCGGTCAAACATCACGCTCTCGGTCATGCGGTCGTGCAGCAAGTCGCCAATTTGCGCCAGTTGCGCATCGGACAAGGTGGGTTTGCTCAGTAAACCACTCTTGAGCGTGACGCGGTATTCCAGCACCCGCTCCACGCGTCTGACGGCCAAGCCGCAGTTGTGGGCAATGTCAGTGGCTTTGGAAGCCCAGGGCGACACCGTGCCAAAACGCGGCGTCACCACAATCAGCGCGCCGTCCTGCGGACCGGTGTAGGGATCGCCATAGGTTAGCAAGGCTGCCAACTGCTCCTTGAGCGCTGGCGCGGGCTCAACATCGGACGTGACGAGGTGCACAAAGCGCGCGGCCACACCGTTGATCTTGTCGTGAATGGCTTGCAGGCTAGGAAGAAGCTGCTGGATACGAAAGCTGCTGAGAGCGCTGCCGCCCTCGATTTGGGTGATATGCAGAGTCACGGTTATGGCCTGGATTGGGGGCTGACGGGGTTGAAATTGGCTCAAGGGGCAGGCGCTGACTGGGCCGGCCCGAGGAAGCGTTTGATTTTAACTGGCCCTTGACCCAAGCCAACGCACAAGACGGGTAAACCAGACAATGGGTGTGCAAAGTGATTCAATTCCGCAGGATAAACTGCAGAATGGCAACGATTACCCTTAGGAAAATCTAAGCAATGTCAAACGATATTACCGACCTGCGCTTCTTCGTGGCGGTCACGGAAAGTGGCTCCCTGGCCGAGGCCGCTCGACGCATGGACGTCACGGCGTCGGCCGTGTCGCAGCGTCTGCGACAACTTGAGACACGCCTGGGCCTGCAACTGGTCCACCGCACCACCCGGCGCTTCAGCCTCACCGACGAGGGTGAGCTGTTTTATGCGGGTGCGGTCGATCTTCTGACCAATCTTGATACGCTCACCGACACCCTGCGCGCACGCTCGGGGGAAGTGGCCGGCACGCTGAATGTCTGCGGCCCTCTCGGATTTGGCCGGCATCACCTGGCAGCGGCTATTGCCGATTTCCACACCCTGCATCCCAGGTTGATGGTTTCCCTGTCGCTGAGCGACGTGGTGCCGGTGGCCGATGCCAATCGGTTCGATGTGATCGTGCACATCGGCAACCTCTCGGACTCCAGCATGGTCGCCTATCCCATCGCGCCGAATGCCCGCTTCGTCTGCGCCGCGCCCGATTACCTGGCCCGTCACCCGGCGCCGCGGGAGCCGCAGGAGTTGGCCGCGCACCATTGCATCGTGTTGCGCGAAAACCAGGAAGACGTGACCCTGTGGCGCTTCCGCAAGAACCGCAACGAGCTCTCGGTCCGGGTGCCGGCGATCTTGAGCAGCAACGATGGCGACGTCGTGCGCCAATGGGCGCTCATGGGCAAGGGCGTGATCATGCGTTCCGAATGGGATGTGGCCGAAAGCCTGGCCACCGGCCGCCTGGTGCGCGTGCTGGAAGACTGGCGCCTGCCCGATGCCGACATCGTGGCGCTGGTGGACCGGCGCCAGGGCATGTCAGCGCGCGTGAAGCTGTTTTTGGCCTTCCTGCAAGCGCGCTTCAAGCCTTTGCCGCCGTGGCGGCAGCCATCCGCCTGATTGGTTCCTGGACCGATCCGTGCCCGCGCCACGCGCTGGCAGGGGCGCCTTCGCCAGCCGAATTCAGTGCACAGGATTCGTAAGAAAAAATGAACTATAGATGTAGCGCCACGTAGTTTATCTTTCGGAACGGCAGGCCTACATTCGGGTTTCGAACCCTTGTTGCAGCCGTTCGCGCCGTGCCAACGCGTTTACTGCTGCTCCCTCTGCTTCTTGCCGCACAGGCGGCTATTTCAACAAAGGAATCCAGATGAGATCCACATTTCGCCGCCTTGCCGGGTTACTGGCAGTGGGCGTCCTGGTAACGTCGTACAGCGCGGCGCAGGATGTCAGCACGAAAATCAGCACCCTGGTTGTTGCCGAAGACGTCGTGCCGCAAACCTTCGACCCGACGCAGTCGTCGCAGATCCGAACCTGGTACACCTGGCAGCTTGTTTACGAGGGTCTGGTGCGCGCGGACGTCGGCGGCAAGATCGTGCCCGTGCTCGCCAGCAAATGGTCAATTGATGCGGCGCGGACCGGCTATGAGTTCACGCTGCGCGATGGCGCGAAATTCTCCGACGGGAGCCCCGTGGTCGCCGACGACGTGGTGTTCTCCTTCCAGCGGCTCAGCGAGCGCGGACTGCCTTACGCCAAGGATCGCTTCAGTTCATTGGTCGCGGTGACCAAGGTGGACGAGCGCAAGGTCCACTTCCAGCTCAAGCAGCCTGACGCCGGCTTCCTGCTGAACCTGGGAAGCCCGTTCCTGGTCGGGTCGGCGATTCTGAGCCAGAAGTGGGCGCAGACGCATGACCCCAAGCGCGAGATGATGGGGACCGGCCCGTTCAAGATGGTCTCCTACACCCCGAACACCCAACTGGTCCTGAAGCGCAATGACAACTACTGGAACAAGGAGGCGACCGCCAAGGTTTCCGACCTAACGATCCGTTACATGCCGGAGCAATCGGCGCAGATTGCGGCACTGAAGTCGGGCCAGATCGACCTCATGCTGCCCAGCGCCGAGGGCAAGCTCCAGCTCAGGGGCGACCCGGCCATCACCACGGTCCAGGTCAACTCGACCAATACCTTGCGGCTGAACCTCAACACCAATCGCGCGCCATTCAATAACGCGGATGTCCGCCGCGCCATCTCCCTGGCGCTGAACCGGGCGGAAATCGTCCAGGGTGCCCTCCTTGGCGAGGGCGTCCCGAGCGCCCAGTTGCCGCCGTCCTACACCTGGGCGCCCAAGGCGGCAGACCTGAAGTACCAGAAACACGATCTCGCCCAGGCCAAGGCACTGCTGGCCAAGGCCGGTTTCCCGAATGGCATTGATATCACCCTGAATCACCTGGCCGGCTACGCGACCTACCTGGACCGGCTCGCCGAGTTGACCAAGACCCAGTTGGCGCAGGCGGGTATCCGCGTCACGATCCAGGCCAACCAGAATGCGGTCTGGCTGGACAAGCAGAACAAGGCCGACTACGAGATCGGCGACAACGAGTACGCCTTCCAGGCCGACCCGCTGTTCTACCTGATGCCGCGTCCCGGCCGGCAGGGGCCGACACCTCCGGAGATGGCGGCCCTGATCGTGAAGGCCCAGAACGGCCCCATCGAGGACTACACAGCCCAACTGGCAAAAGTGGCGCTGATGCAGGATGACCTGGTCTTCCCTGACATCACGGTTGCCGCGCGCAACGCCTGGGTCGCCTACAACGCCAAGGTTCTGTCGGCAGCGCCAGACGCAACCCTGTCTCGCACCTTCCTGGCCGGCGTGATCCTCAAGTAAAGCCGTCGCCTCAAGTCGCTCACCGGAGAAGTTGCAACGTGAATGTCTCGCCCGTTCTGAAAGTCAAGGACCTGACCACCCGCTTCCACACCAGCTACGGAACCATCACCGCGGTCGATGGCGTGTCATTCACCGTGGGCCGGGGCGAAACCCTGGGTCTGGTCGGCGAGTCGGGCTCGGGCAAGAGCGTGACTGCCATGTCGATCCTCAGACTGGTGTCGAATCCCGGACGCATCGAGTCCGGCTCGGTCGAGTTGAACGGCACTGAGCTGCTCTCGCTCGACGAGGAGGGGATGCGGCGCCGACGTGGCACCGAGGCCGGCCTGGTATTTCAAAACCCCATGACGGCGCTGAACCCGGTTTTCACGGTCGGATGGCAGATGCGCGAAGCGCTGAAGGCCCATGGCCGGGGCCAGGCGGGTGCGCAAGTAATCCACAAGGCGCTGTCGGACGTCGGCATGCCGGACCCCGAGCGTCAGGCAGCCTCGTTCCCGCACCAGATGTCGGGTGGCATGCGCCAGCGCGTCGTGATCGCTTTGGCCATGCTCAACGAACCCCAACTGCTGATCGCGGATGAGCCGACGACCGCCCTTGACGTGACCATCCAGGCGCAGGTGCTGGACCTCATGAAGAAACTGACGCACGATCACGGGACCGCACTGCTTCTGATCACCCACAACATGGGGGTGATTGCCAAAATGTGCGACCGGGTCGCGGTGATGTATGCCGGTGAGATCGTGGAGGAGGCGCCGGTCGGGCAGCTCTTCGCGGACTCCCGCCACCCCTACACATGGGGACTGTTGCGCTCCATCCCGCGCGCCGATCATCCACGGGGACAGCTACCGACCCTGCCCGGATCGCCGCCGGACATGAGTGCGCTCCCGACGGGATGCCGCTTCCGTGACCGGTGCGCGCTTGCGCAAGAGCGTTGCAAGACCCACCCCTCCCTGCTCGCCGTCGCACCTGGCCATCTGACCCGCTGCTGGGTCACCCAGGATGGCGTGACGCTCGGCGCCAGTGAGCGCCCGAGCGTCGAGAATGCACGCAAGCTGGAGCAACACGCGCATGGCCGCTGACTTGACCCCACCCCTGCTAGAGGTCGACAACGTCGTCAAGCACTTCCAGGTCCACCCTTCACCAGGGCGGGCGGGTGGAATCCTGCGCGCTGTTGACGGTGTTTCCCTGCGTCTCGCAGCGGGGGAAACGCTGGGCATCGTCGGTGAGTCCGGGTGCGGAAAGTCCACGCTGGCACGCCTGGTGGTCGGACTGCTCGAACCGAGCACGGGGGTCATCCGGATTCACGGCGGCGACATCTGGGCGTCCGGCGCCGCTGGACGGGAGCGTCGGCGACACTTTCAGATGGTATTTCAGAACCCGGCCGGCTCGATGAACCCGCGACGCACCGTCGGCGCGAGCGTGGCCGAGCCACTCAGAGCCCGCGGCATACGCAACACCGACGATGAGGTCGAGCGCATACTCAGTCTCGTCGGCCTGAACCCCAAAATGGCAGCGCGCATGCCCCACCAGATGTCAGGGGGGCAGCAGCAGCGCGCCTCGATCGCCAGGGCGCTGATCGCTCAACCAGCGCTTGTCGTGCATGACGAGTCCGTCGCCTCGCTGGACATCTCCCTGCAGGCGCAGATCCTCAACCTGCTGGTCGACCTGCAGCAGACACTGGGCACCTCGTACCTCTTCATCAGTCATGACCTGGCGGCGGTGCAGGCGATCAGCCATCGGGTCGTGGTCATGTACCTCGGTGAGATCGTGGAAACGGCGACCGCGCAGGAGTTCGCCGAGCGGCCGCTGCATCCTTATTCCATCGCGCTGCGCAATGCGACCTTGCTGCCCGACCCCGTTCTTGAGCACAGTCGACCCAAGATCGTCTTGCGCGGCGACGTGCCGAGCCCCATGAATCCGCCTTCGGGATGCAGGTTCCGCACGCGTTGTCCCCTGGCCGCGGCGATCTGCGCGGCAGAGGCGCCTGCGCTGCGCGTTGCCGGCGCCGGCCATCTCGTCGCCTGCCATTTCCCGGACGCCGCCGACAGGCTGGCGAAGGGGGAACTGCCATGCTGAAAATGGTCTTGACCCGCCTGGGCGCCATGATCGCGGTGCTGTTTGCCGTGACGGTGCTGGTGTTCGGCCTAGGGACCCTGATCCCGGGTGACCTGACCAGTGTGATCGTCGGCACCGAAGGCGCCACGGCCGAGCAGTTCGAGGAGGTGCGCCGCAATCTCGGCCTGGACAAGCCGCTGCCGGTGCAGTACGCACGCTGGTTGGGGAACGCGCTACTGGGCGATCTCGGCACCTCTCCGATTACCGGCAGAAACGTCAGCTCGGACCTCGCGCAGCAAATCCCGGTCTCGGCCGAACTGGCCCTGGTCTGCCTGCTCTTTTCAACCCTCATCGGCCTGCCAGCCGGAATCGTGGCGGCCGTGCACGCGAACAGGAAGCTCGATGTACTGATCCGGTCACAGCTGCTGATCGCGTTCTCGGTGCCGACGTTCGTGGTCGGCATTCTGTTGCTGCTCGTCGGATCGCGGGTCGCGCCCGACCTCTTCCGCGTGTCGTTCACCCCCTGGTCCCAGGACCCGATGACACATATCCGGTCGATGATCATGCCGCTGCTCACCATCACGTTCCCGATCACGGCGATGACGATGCAGATGACCCGCAGCGCCATGCTCGAAGTCCTGACGGACCCGTTCATCGTCACGGCACGATCCGTCGGCGTTCGCCTGCCGAGAATCCACTACCTGCATGCCTTGCGCAATGCGCTCCCGCCGATCATCACCTTCATCGGCTTCCAGTTCGGCGTCTTGCTCGGTGGACTGATTGTTGTGGAACAGATCTTCAGCCTGCCCGGGCTCGGGCGCGGCATGCTCGAAGCGATTTCAACGCGTGACTACCCGATGGTCACCGCGACGACCCTTGTCTTCGCGGTGACCTTCGTGATCATCAACGGGGTGATCGACCTGCTCTACCCACTTCTAGACCCACGTCAAAGGACACGATGACACTCGACCACGAAACGGACGTCACCTCGGCACTGGTCCCGGTACAAGCCGCTCGAAAGCCGCGACAACAGGGTTTCCTCGCCGAGCTGCTGCGTCACAAGGGCGGCGCCTTCGGCCTGGCGGTGCTGGCGCTGTTCGTCGTGCTCGCGCTCTTCGGTCGAGTCCTCACGCCCTACGATCCCAATGTCGGCGAGCTGGTCAGCACCCTGAGCGCGCCCTCCTCAATGCACTGGTTCGGCACCGACGAACTGGGACGCGACACCCTCAGCCGCGTCATCGACGGCTCCCGCATCGCCATCGTCATTGCCTTCCTCTCGGTCGCCATCGCCTCGGTCGTCGGCGTCGTGATCGGCGTCATCGCCGGCTATTTCGGTGGCGTCGTAGACACCGTCCTCAACCGCAGCCAGGATGTGCTGTTTGCCTTTCCGACGCTGCTGCTGGCCATCATCATCGTCGCCGTCCTCGGCCAGGGACTGTTCAACGCCGTCCTTGCCATCGCCATCGTCTACACGCCCCGGTTCGCGCGGATCGCCAGAGCGAGCGCCCTCAGCATCAGGACCAGCGAGTACCTCGATGCCGCCAGACTGGCGGGGGTACGCACGCCGACGATTCTCGCCCGCCACATGCTGCCCAATGTCCTGCCATCCGTTATCGTGCTGGCGGCGCTGAGCATGTCGACCGCCCAGCTGGCCTATGCCTCTCTCAGCTTCCTGGGTCTCGGGGTCAGCCCGCCCCAGGCCGACTGGGGCAGCATGCTGTCCAAGGCCCGTGACTTCATCACCGTCGCACCGTGGCTGGTGATCGGGCCCACCGCCGCCCTCGTCCTGCTGATGCTTGGCTTCAATGTGCTCGGCGATGCGATACGCGACGTCATGGACCCCCGCCACAGCGGTTCCGGCAAACCTGCCACCACAGTCTGATGAACCCAATGCCCGAACTCCACGTCGTCCTGCATCCCCGCCACCCGCCGGCGGTCGATACCTTCTTGCGGGGAATCCCCGAGATCGTGCTGCACTGTCCCGCCGACGAGGAGGGGGTGATCCGCGCCCTCAACAACGGTGCGCAGGTGCTGGTCACCTTCATCTGGCGGGACGCTTTTCTGACGCCATCGCTCAAATGGATCGCTGGCACAGGCGCAGGGACCGAGCAGTATCCGCTGGATGTGTTGAGCTCGCACCATGTCGTCTTGACGACTGCGGCCGGGGTCCACTCGGATTGCGTGGCAGAGCATGCTTTCAGCCTCCTGCTCGCACTGACGCGCCGCATCGGCGAGTCCGTGCGAAACATGACGCAGCACCATTGGGGAGCGCTGGTCGGCGAAGAGTTGGCGGGCAAGAAGCTCGGTATCGTCGGCCTCGGCCGGATCGGCGAGGGAGTGGCCCGGCGCGCCCAGAACTGGGGAATGTCCATCACCGGCGTAAAGCGCCATCCAGACCAATACCAGGGCTGCCTGACTGACGTGCGCGGCGTTGACCAGATGGCGGCTGTATGCGAATGGGCGGACATCCTGCTGCTCGCTGCCCCCGCGACCCCGGATCGTCGCCCCCTGGTCGGAGAACGCGAGCTCGAACTCCTGGGCGCCGGATGGATCGTCAACGTGGGGCGCGGCAGCCTGATCGATGAGGCGGCCTTGATCCGTGCCTTGAGGTCCGGCGGCCTGCGCGGCGCCGGGCTCGACGTGACGGCCATAGAACCGCTCCCGACTGGGTCGCCGCTCTGGGACCTGCCCAACGTCGTGCTCAGCGCCCACAACGCCGGCGACAGTCCGGGCTACGGACGTCGCTGGGGCGTCATCTTCGCGCAGAACCTGTTGGCCTTCGCGGGAGCCGCCGACTGGCGCAATCAGGTCACCGGGCTGCCTGGAGGTGCGCGATGACCCGAGATCTGGTCATGCTGCCGCCCCTGGATGAGACGACGCAGGCTTGGGCCGACGCGGTCGCGCAGGCCGCGCCCGGCTTGCGCGTGTGCGTCGCCCCGGACCGGGCCGCCGCGCTGCGACTGCTGCCGCAAGCCGAGGCGGCGTTCGGCACCCTGGATGCCGAACTGCTGTCAGTGGCCGACAAGCTGCAATGGCTGCAGGCACCAATGGCCGCGCCGCCAGCCGGTTTTTTCTTTCCGGAATTGGTCGCACACCCCGTCCAGGTCACCAATTTCAGAGGCATTTACAACGACCACGTGGCCACGCACGCCGTGGCCATGCTGCTCGCCCTGGCCCGCGGCCTGCCGCGCTACATGCGCCAGCAAACCCGGGGCGAGTGGATCCGGCATCTGGCGGACGAGGACATCCTGCACCTGCCGCAGAGCACCGTGCTTGTGGTCGGCGTCGGCGGTATCGGGGCCGAGATCGCCCGCCTGGTCAGCGCCTTTGGCGCCAAAGTAATCGGCGTCGATCCGCGACGGACCGATCGGCCCGAAGGGATGGCAGAAATCCATCCACCGCAGGCGCTTGACCGACTGCTGGCGACGGCCGATGCGGTGATCCTGACCTTGCCGCACACCCCCGAAAGCGAAGGCCTCATCAATGCCGCGCGCCTCGCGCTGATGCGCCCGCGTGCCCTGCTGGTCAACATCGGGCGGGGTGCCACCGTGCAGCTGGATGCGGTGGTGCAGGCACTGCGGCAGCAGCGGCTGGGCGGGGCCGCGCTTGATGTGTTCGAGCAGGAGCCCCTGCCCAGCGACCATCCGCTGTGGCAGGAGCCGCGCGCCTTGCTGACGCCCCATGTGGCGGTGGTCGGCCCTTATATCGTCGAACGCCGACTGGCCGTTCTCTGTGACAACGCGCAGCGCTTCGAATCCGGGCGAGCACTGCTTAACGTTGTCGACAAAGCCCTCTGGTACTAGGAAGCGCCATGCGATCTTCGGTCTATGTTTTTGGAACGGATCTGTTGCACGAGGGCTATGACGCCGTGCTCGACAACCTGCAGCAACGCGGCGGTGTCGATGGCGTGGCGCTGTCCGCCACCTACCATGACGCGCGCGACGTGTTCGCGCACAATCCGAAGTTCCATGTTTACCGCAACGAGGGCGATGTCGCCTGGTTCGCGCCTGAACAGCACCGCTACACCAGCGGCCTCACCCCGCGGATGGCCGCGGCGGCGGGTGGCGTGGATGTGCTGTCGGAATTGTGCGCACGAACGCGGCGGCGGGGACTGGCCGTGGACGCCTGGACAATTTTTCTGCACAACTCCGTATTGGCGACGCAGCACCCCGACTGTGCGACCCGCAACGTCTATGGCGACCCCTACCTGACCGATCTGTGCCCCGCCAACCCGCGCGTGCGCGCTTACTGTCGCGAGCTGGCCGGGGACATCGCGCGCTACCCGGTCCGGCGGCTGCTGGCAGAGAGCCTGCACTACCGCCCCCTGGAACACGGCGAACATCACGAGCGTTACCTCATTGACCTGCCGGCCGAGGCGCGGACCCTGCTGTCGCAGTGCTTCTGTCAGCACTGCCGCGCAGCGGGGGAGCGTGCGGGTGTCGCGGTCGAGGCGCTGGCGGCAGCCGCACGCGCCGCCCTGGAGCCGGTCTGGCTTGGGACCTTGCCTCCGGTGCAGACCGCGCCGCTCCTCAGCGAGACCGGGCAGGCGGAGCTGGCCAAGTACGTCGCGACGCGCACGGTCGTGGTCACGAGCCTCGTGGCAGAAGTCCGTGCGGCAATGGCGCCCGCCGGGGTGGCGCTCACCTTCATCGATCACGCGGGGGCGATGTCGCACGTCATGCACGGAACAAGCGCGGACGACGAGGTGACGGCGTCATCGCGCAAGCTCGGGATCGACCCGGTCGCCGTGGCCGCCGCCTGTGACGAGTTCTCTGTGTTGGGCTACGTAGACACAACGACGCGCCTGCAAGCCCTGCTGGCCGATTACAGGAACTTGCTCGGCCCAGACGCCAGGATCTCGGTGGCCTTGCGCCCGCTGCTGCCGGACTGCCGTCTTGAGGAGAACTTCAACGCCAAGGTGGCCGCGGTGCGTAGCGCGCACGCAACCAGCGTCGAGTTTTACCATTACGCGATGATGCCCCTGAACCGGCTTGACTGGATCAGGTGTGCACTTGCAGACCAGACCATCGGAGAGTCATCATGAAAGTACTAGTCACGGGGGCGGCAGGCCACATGGCCACATTGGCCATGCCGGGACTTGAGGGTCGGCACGACTTGCGACTCACCGACCTGCGAACGCCGGCGCACGTTCCGGCGGGTGCGACGTTCCACCCCATGAGTCTGCTGGACGCGAACGACGCCGAAATGGCAGCGCTGTTCCGGGGCGTGGAAACCGTCATCCACAGTGCCTACATCCCCTCCGCCGAACGAGACGTCTACAGTCTGTTGCCGCCCCAGATCGACCGGTTCGAGGCCGAGTTCAACAACATCCGCATGGCACAGCGCGTATACCGCTGCGCGCTGGAGTCCGGCGTCAAGCGAATCCTGGTTGTCTCTTCAAACCATGCCGCCGACTGGTACGAACACGCCCAAGTCCACCAACGCCGACGCGACATGGTCTATCCAAGCGACCTGCCCCTGTCCGACAACTTCTACGGCTGGGCCAAGGCGTCGTATGAGCTCCTGGCGTACCCTTACGCATGCGGCGTCTTCGGCCGGCAGATCGAGATGGTCATGCTTCGCATCGGCTCGCCCTACCCGCTCGACGTCTCCCGCTTTGAGCCGGACGCGCAGCCGCCCGCGTCCGGGTTGACGCGGCCGAGCGGCCGTGCGGCGTTCAAGCGCGCACTCGGCGCCTACCTGAGTGAGCGGGACTGTGCGGCACTGTTCCGATCGGCACTGGAAGCGAAGCTTGTCTTGCCGGAGGAGGCCGTGCCCTGGGTGATCGCCTACGGCATCTCCGACAACACCAGGGCGTTCTGGTCCCTCGAGACGGCTCGTCGCGTGCTCGGCTACTCTCCGCAGGATGACTCCGAAGTCGTCTACGCGGACGCGGTCCGCAGACTGTTGATGACCGGCGGTACGGGTGCCAGTGGGCGCCTCGGCGCGACCGGTGACTGAAAGAAATTAAAAAGGCCGCCAGAGTTGCCCCTGGCGGCCTGCTATCCACTATCCATCAACGCAGCGCTGCTGGCTCAACCGCCCCGGGCTTTCTTGAGGCCGTCGAGCAACACATTAACCGCCTCGGCGCCGATGACTGGCACGTGCTTGTCGTAGACTGGCTTGATCTTGGCGATCACGCGGGCCTTCTCTGCCTCGGAAAATTCGTTGACTATCATCCCCTTTGACTTGAGGATGGCGAGTGATTTCTCATCCTGCGCGCGGCTGGCATCGCGCTGCACGGTCTGCCCGGCCAATGCCGCTTCACGCAGCACCGCCTGTTCCTGCGGGTTCAGCTGGTCCCACAGCTTCTTGCTGTACAGCACAAAGAACGGTGAGTAGGCATGACGGGTCACTGACAAATACTTCTGCACCTCATTGAGTTTGGAGGTTTCGATCGTGGCAAAGGGATTTTCCTGGCCGTCAATGGTCTTGGTCTCCAGCGCGGTGAACACTTCCCCGAAGGCCATCGGCAAGGGGTTGGCGCCCAGCGTCTTGAAGGTGTCGAGAAAAATGTTGTTCTGCATCACGCGAATTTTGACGCCGTCAAAGTCTTCGACTTTGGCGACCGGGCGCTTGCTGTTGGTCAGGTTGCGAAACCCATTTTCCCAGTAGGCCAGGTTCACCAGGCCAGCGGCTTCCAATTTTTTATTGAAGTATTGACCGGCCGGGCCGTCCAGCACGGTATAGGCCTCTTTTTCATTGGCAAACAGGAATGGCAGGTCAAACGCGCCAAGCTCCTTGACGATGCCGACCAATGCCGAGCCGGACGTGCAGACGATCTCCTGCGTACCCGCGCGCGTCGCCTGGGTAGCCGCCAGGTCACCGCCGGCCGAGCCGCCCCAGAAGGCGTTGATCTTGATCTTGCCGCCGGTTTTGGCGTTGAGTACTTCCTGCATCTTCCTGACGCCGTTGCCGACCGAGTGGTCTTCATTTACGCCATTGGTGAACTTGATGGTGCGCTCGGTGAATTGCGCGAAGGCAGAAGTTGCCACCAGCAAGGCGGCTGCGGCCACGGCGGTGGCCAGGGTTCTACGATTGAACATGCTTGTCTCCTTAAATAAACGACAGGGGTTGGGAAAATGTAGTCATCGCATCCACCACTGCAGTGGCACGGTGACGATGGCGGGGAACAGAACCAGCAGGAACAGCACGGTCAATTGCGCCATCAGGAATGGCAGCACACCCTTGAACGCATCATCCATGCTGATCTTGGCAACGCCACACACGACGTTGAGCACCGTGCCCACCGGCGGCGTGATCAGGCCGATGGCGTTGTTCATGATGAACATGACGCCGAAGTAGACGGGGTCGATGCCGGCCTTGAGCACCAGGGGCATCAGCACCGGCGTCAGGATCAGCACGGTGGGCGTGAAATCCAGCGCCGTGCCAACGGCCACGATCAGCGCCATCATCATGAACATCAGCAGCAGCTTGTTGTCCATGAACGGCGCCATCATGTTGGCGACCTCCGTCGGGATATTGGCCACCGTGATCAGCCAGGCGCTGACCATGGCCGCGGCGACCAGGAACATCACGACCGCGGTTGTCTTGCCGGCGGCCAGGATCACGCCGTACAGTTGCGACCATTTGAGTTCGCGGTAGATGAACATGCCCACGAAAAAGCTGTACACCGCCGCCACGACCGCCGCTTCGGTCGGCGTGAACACGCCAAATTTCATGCCGCCAATGATGACAATCGGCAGCGCCAGCGCGAAGCCGCCCTCGGCCGTGATACGCAGGCGTTCGGGCAGCTTCAGTTGGGGCGCGGGCAACACGTTTTCCCGCTTGGCCAGCCACCACCAGGTCAGGCCGATCGCCAGCCCCATCAGCATACCGGGGACGATGCCGGCGAGAAACAGTTTGGTGATGGAGACATTGCCCGCGACGCCAAAAATAATCATGCCTATTGACGGCGGAATCACCGGCGCGATGATGCCGCCCGAGGCGATCAGTCCCGAGGCCCGGCCCACGTTGTAGCCGGCGGCGCGCATCATCGGGACCAGCAGCGCGGCCAGTGCGGCGGTGTCGGCGACGGCCGAGCCCGACAGTGAGGCCATGATCACCGCGGCAATGACCGTGACGTAACCCAGGCCGCCGCGAAAGTGCCCGACCCAGGCCATGGCCATATTGATAATGCGGCGGCTCAAGCCCCCGGCGTTCATGAATTCACCCGCGAGTAAAAAGAACGGCACCGCCAGCAGCGGGAAGTTGTCGGCGCCTTCGACAAAGCGCTGCGCCAGAATCTGGCTGTCAAAAGTCACCAAGCCACTGGTGGCCCCCAGGAACGCCATCAGAGCGACACCGCAGACCAGCAGCGCATAGGCGATCGGCATGCCGATGGCCATGGCGGCCAGCAAGCTGAAAACAAAGACGCTGACGGTCATGCCCTGGCCTCTTGCATTTGTTTTTCGACATCGGCCAAGCCTTCGGTCTCGACCACCTGCACCAGATCGTCATCGCTGATCTGTCCAGTCAACAGGCGATACATCACATTGAGATTGATGATGCCCATCACCACACTGACCACGTAGCCGATGCCATAAATCCAGATCATGGAGAGGCCGGCCACCGGCGACACATTGGTCACCTGCAGGTCATGCATTTTCCAGGTGCCCAGAAAAAACAGCCCATTGCACAGCAGCATCAGGCTCTCGCTCAGGAACAGGCACACTTGCTTGCCCATCACCGGCAGGTGTTTGACCAGCGTATCAACGCCCAGATGACCGCCCTCATGCATGGCCACCATGGCCCCGATGTAGGTCAGCCAGATGAAGCAGTAGCGCGACATTTCATCGGAGATCAGGAGGCTGGAATTGAAACCATAGCGCAGCACCACATTGCCGAACACCATGACCACCATCGCCACCATGCACAGCACCACCAGCAGCTCCAGCAGTTTGAAGAACCAGTGAATCGAATCGTCAATTATTTTTTGCAAGTACATCTCCCGCTTGTTGTCTGGTTTGTTTTCTCGAGCCGTCGTTCTGGCGTGACGGATCGATCAATACGCGACCCGCGAACCCAGCCCCTGCTCGGTGGCCAGGCGCACGGCGAGGTCGGCCACAACCAGGTCCTGCAAGGCCACACCGGTGCCATCGAAAAGAGTGATTTCCTCTGCGCTGCGCCGTCCCCCGCAGAGCCCCGCGATGACCGCGCCAATGCTGCCGCGCAGGCTCTGCAGCGTGATCAGCCCGGCGTTATAGGCATGCTGGCATTCGCCAATGGTGATGGCCTGAGCGGCTTCATCCACGAACAAGGCCGCGCTCGCCACCAGCGCCGCATCCAATTCCTGCTTGCCTTTGGTGTCGGCCCCCATGGCGCTGATATGGGTGCCGGCACGGACCCAGGATTTCTCGACCAAGGCCCGCTGCGACGGCGTCACGGTGATCAGAATGTCAACATTGGCCGCCACGGCCTGGCAGTCGGTTTGCGGCGCATATTCGAGTCCCAGCTCCTCGACTGTGCGGCCGAAACTCGCAAGATTTTCCGCCGACGGATCCCAGGCATAGACTTTGCGGATCGGGCGCACGGCCAGCGTGGCACGCAACTGGTACACCGACTGGACGCCGGTGCCGAGAATACCGAGCACGCTGCTATCCGGGCGCGACAGGTACTTGGTGGCGATGGCGCTGGCAGCGCCGGTGCGCACCCCGGTCAGGTAATTGGCGCTGACCAGGGCCGAAGCGCGACCGGTTTCCGGATCAAACAACACCGTGGAAGATTGGTGATTGGTCAGACCCCGGGCCAGGTTGTGAGGCCAGTAGCCACCGGCCTTGAGGCCGAGGATGGGGGCGCTGGTGTCACAGCCGGTCTTGACGCCAAACACGGCATCCTGATAACCCACTACTTCACGCACGACCGGGTAGTTGTGGGCCAGGCCGCGCGCCATGGCGACGAATGATTTTTCGACGGCGGCGATGACGTCCTCAACACCCACCAGGGTGCGAGCGTCCTGTTCAGAAATAATTAACATCGGGTGATCCTTTGGTTGCTGGCTTTACCAGCCGCTGAAACGCGGCCAAGTCGCGGTGATCTCGTGGTTCGTCCCCAGCACGTTGTAGTGGCCGTACTGGGCTGCGGTGGAACACACATGGTTGGGCAGGATCCGCACCTGGGTGCCCACGGGCAGATGCAGCGTGCTGTCCGTCTTGCCGGATCGATGCGCCATGATGCCGTGCTCCTGATTGGCGCCCACCAGAATGAAGTCGTCCAGCGGCCGGCCATCAAGGTCACAGACAACGCCATAGCCCTGGTCCAAGGGCTGTTTCTCGGTGCCGCGGTCGCGCGACATGGCCATCCATCCTGCATCCAAAATAGTCCAGCCTTTTTCGCGCTGATGCCCGATCACCGTGGCCAGAACCGACACGGCAATGTCGTCCAGCTGGCAGACATTCAGGCCCGCCATCACCAGGTCGAAGAAGACAAATACGCCGGCACGCACCTCGGTCACGCCCTCCAGATGTTCGGCGAACAGCGCGGTCGGCGTCGAGCCCATGCTGACCACTGGGCACGCCATGCCTGCCGCGCGCAATCGCTCAGCCGCTTGCACGATCGCGGCACGCTCCTGCTCGGCCATGGCGCGGATCGCGTCCAGAGATCGGCAATCGTAGGAACTTCCCGCATGGGTGAGCACGCCCTTGACCGTGATCCCGGCGCTCTCCAGGAATTGGCCGATTTCGACGAGCTCGCTGGAGTCCGGTGCAATGCCCGAACGGTGACCGTCCGAATCGATCTCGATGAGGACGTCGAAGTGCCGCTGGGCCGCCTTGGCGCGTTCGGCCAGAAACCGGGCCGCCTCCATGCTGTCCAGGAGGAGCGACAGCTGGACGCCCTTGTCTTGCAGGGCCATCACATGGTCCAGCTTGTTCGGCGCGATGCAGACGGCGTACAGGATGTCCTTGACCCCGTGCGCCGCGAAATACTCGGCCTCCAGCAAGGTAGAAACCGTGATCGGGCCTTGTGGTGTTTCCATGGTCCGACGCGCCACGTCGATGGACTTGTTGGTCTTGACGTGCGGTCTGAAGGCCACGCCCAGGCTGCGCAAATGGCTGCGCATGCGCTCGATGTTGCGATCCATCCGAGCCTCGTCCAGCAGCAGTGCCGGCGTCTCGAGTTGTTCCAAAACTTGTTTCGACATGTCAGATTCCTGTTCCTTGTGTTTCGCGCGCCAGCACCCGCCCCGGGCGCGCGCCGGTCGAGCGGCCCTCGCGCCAGACCACGGCGCCATTGACGATTACCGTGTCGATGCCGCGGGCCGGCGCAATTGGTTTTTCATAGGTGGCGACCTCGTCCACCGTGTCGGCGTCGAACAGGGTCAGGTCGGCGTAGGCGCCTTCCTTCAGCACGCCGCGGTCCTTCAGGCCAAAGTTCTTGGCCGTCAGGCCGGTCATCTTGTAGACGGCAGTCTCCAGCGAAAACAGCCCGAGCAGGCGGCCGTAGTGGCCCAGCACGCGCGGGAAACTGCCCCACAGGCGCGGATGCGGCGCCGCGTCGTGCGGCAGGCCGTCGGAGCCGATCATGGTCTGGTCGAACTTCAGGATGCGCTGCACATCGGCCTCGTCCATCCTGAAATAGATCGCGCCAGCAGGTAGCAGGCGTTGCACCGCTTCCTCCTGGGAGACGCCCATCTTTGTCGCGATATCGGCCAGGTCCTGGCCGGCATACTCAGGCAGCGTCTTGGACCAGCTGACAATGACGCGCGTGGAACTCGCCGCCCGGTCCACCGACAGAATGGTAGAGCCGGCCGTATAGGGATAGCAGTCCAGGCAGATCGGCTGCTTGGCCATGTTTTTCTCAATGAAGGACAGGGTTTCCTCGGAGCGCCCGTAGTTCGCCTGCCCCACCACCTTGTGGTGCGAGATCACCACCGGCACCCCGACCTCGCGGCCGATGCGAAAGCTTTCTTCCAGCGAGTCAATCACCCGGTCCGCCTCGTCGCGCATATGGGTGCAATACAGGCCGTTGAATGCCTTGAGCGGGCGGCAGATCTCGATCACTTCCTCGGTCGGCGCGGCAATCGCCGGCTCGTAGAACAGGCCGGTGGAGACGCCGATGGCACCGGCGCGCATGGCCTCATCAACCAGCGCGCGCATGGCGCTAATCTCGGTCGCACTCGCCGGCAGCGTGAGGTCATTCATGGTGGCCACGCGCAAGGTGGTGTGTCCCACCAGCATGGCGCAGTTGGTGGCGGCCGGATGGGCCCGCAATGCATCTAGGTAGGCGCCGAAACTGGGGAAGCGGAACCATTCGCCCTCGCCGTCGAGCAGGTTCAGCGGCGGCGTGACCGGGTCGGGGATCGGGCGCGGCATCGGCGCCAGCGAGACGCCGCAGTTGCCACCAATCACCGTGGTTATCCCCTGGCTAACCTTGGGCGCCATGTCGGGACTGGACAGCATCAAGCGGTCATCGTGGGTGTGCGCGTCGATGAAGCCCGGCGCCGCAATGCGACCGGCCAGATCAATCTCCAGCGCGCCGTGCAGCTTGGAGAGGTCGCCAATGCGCGCGATGCGCTCGCCGCGAATGCCGATGTCACCCGTGAAGCGGGGCGCACCGGTGCCATCGACGATGCTGGCGTTGCGGATCAGTAAGTCAAATTTTTCTTGCATCAGAGGCCTTTGGGTTGATGAATTTCTATTGGCCGCACGGCGGCGCACCGTGCATCTGGCACAGGATGTTGAGCAGTTCAGGAATCATTTTTTCGCCCCCGCCCACGTTGGAAGCGGTGACATAGGTTTGATGCACCGCCTCGCCGACAAAGGCGCCGACCTGAAGGTCTTCTGCCATGTGGGTGAAGTAGCGCAGGTCCTTGCCGGCATTGATCAGCGAGAACAACATGCTGCCCGGCTCCCCGCTGTCGAGAAAGGGCATCAGTCGCTTCAGGACTGCGCTATCGCCGCCACCAGTGGCCAGCACCTGGGTCAGCACTTTGCGATCGACCCCGGCCTTGCCGGCACAGGTATAGGCTTCAGCCAGCAGGGCCAGCGTACCCAGGGAAATGTAGTTGTGCAGTAGCTTCATGCGATGGCCGGAACCCACATCGCCACCGATGTAGATATTTTCGGAATAGGCCTCGACCAGCGGACGAATCTCTGCCAGCGTGGCGGCATCGCCACCGAGCATGGTATTGACACAGCCATCTTCGGCGTGCTGCGAGGTTCGGGTCATCGGGGCGTCGACATAACGCCCGCCGCACGCCTGCACCGCCGCCGCCACCTTGACCGTCGACACCGGGTCGGCCGTCGTGCCATCCACGACGATGGCCCCCGCCCGCAAGCCTTCCAGCAGCCCGTCCGAGCCATAGACACAGGCTTCGACCTGGGGCGATCCGGTGACACACATGAACACCACATCGGCCGCCGCCGCCACCTCTTTGGCGGTCGCCACCGTTTGTGCCCCCATCTCTATCAGGTCATTGATCGGCTGGTTGCCGGGATGATCCAGCAGGGTCATGGCGTGCCCCTGTTTGAGCAGATTTTTTGCCAAGCCATGGCCCATGAGACCGACACCGATAAAACCAAGTTTTCTGTTGCCAGACATGTTCATTCCTTTTGTAGTCTCGTGTTCGATCAGCTCGCATATTCGGGATGCTCGTGATCGAGCTTGCGGCGCAGCGCATCAAGATGCAGCCGTGCCCAGTGCTCGCGCTCACGCCCGAACTGATTCACCGTTTTTTTCGCAATATCGTGTGGGACCAGCCGCAGCGGCCGGTTGCAACTCATGGCCTTGACCTGCAACTCTGCCGCGCGCTCCAGGTAATAGAGCCGATCAAAGGCCTGGGCAACCGAAGCCCCAACCACGATCACGCCATGGTGCGCAAGGAAGAGAACATGTTTGTCGCCCATCTGGCGGGCAATGCGCTCCCCTTCGGCTCGATCATGGGCCAGGCCGTTATAGCTGTCGTCGTAAGCGACATCCTCATAGAAGCGCAAGGCCTCCTGCGAAGCCGGCTCCAGCCGGCCGTTTTCGAGCATCGTGAGCGCCGTCGCGTAAGGCATGTGCGTATGCAGTACACAGTGCGCCTCGGGATGAATGGCATGGATTTGCGCATGGATATTGAATGCAGCAAAGCCGCCGTCGCGTCCGCCGAGTTGTTCGACGCCATGCTCGTCAACCAGCATCAGCTCGCTCGCCCGGGCTTCGGAAAAGTACATGCCCCACGGGTTGAGCAAAAACAACAGGGGCTCAGTACTCACCCTCAGACTGAAATGGCTGCAGACGCCGGCCTGCCCGCTGAACATGGCGGCGCCACGGAAAACGGCCGCGAGATCCTTGCGCTGCTCCATGTTCATAGCAACGCGCCGCGCGCGGCAATGGGCCAGAGCGCCTCGACTCGTCCGCCGCGCACGCAGATCAGGTCGTCATACAGGTTGACGGTCGGGTCGCAATGACCGGGTACCAGCATCAGTTGCTCGCCCAGGGAGAGCGCGGCCGCGTCGGCGGTACTCAACACACCATGCTCATCGGCGGCCTTCACATAGCGCAAATCAGGTCGCTGCCACACGGTGGGCAGGCCCGAGTCCACACTGGACGCCTTCAAGCCGGCGTCAACCACGGCATGCGTGGCGGTGGTCCGACTCATGACGCTGGTGCGCACAAACAAGGCATGTTCGAACGCGATGTCGCCGTCCCCCAGTTGGTTGTCGCCATAGTCGCGGTCCATGAAGACATAGGAGCCGGCCTGGATTTCGTTGAAGACGCCAGAGTCGCGCTCATGCACGAAGCTGCCCGTGCCCGCACCCGTGACACGCTCGACGGCGATGCCGCAAGCCTCAATGGCCTGGCGGGTTATGCGTGCGGCCTCAACAGCGCTGCCGATGGCTGCGGCACGGTCTTGCGGCGCGCGCAGATGCTGAGCGGGACCGTGGTAGCACTGCAAGCCTGCAAAGCGCAGCGACGCACTGGCCGCAATCTGCTTCGCCAGCCGCACCGCATCTTCTCCGGGGGCAACACCGCAGCGGTTCGCGCCGACATTGACCTCGACATAGACATCCAGTGTCACCGCATGGGCTTGCGCCGCCGCAGCCAGCGCCTGCACCTGCTGCGGGTGATCGACCAGCACGCCCATGCGCGCGGTGCGCGCCAATGCCACCAGATGGCGCAGCTTGACGTCGCCCATCACCTCATTGGTGACCAGCACATCCTGGATGCCAGCCCCCACAAACACCGCCGCTTCGCTGACCTTCTGGCAGCAGATGCCAACCGCGCCCAGCGCCACCTGACGCAGGGCAATCTGCGGGCACTTGTGGCTCTTGGCATGCGCGCGCAGGCGCACGTTGCGTCCGCGCAGCGCCTCAACCATGCGCGCCAGATTGCGTTCGAACGCATCAAGATCCAGAAGAAGGGCCGGCGTATCGATCGCGCCGATCAGATCGCCGGGTTGGGCAGCTTGCCAGGGGCTCATAAGGGGAAATCCAGTTAAAAGGTCAGTCGACCTTGGCGCCGGAGAACTTGATCACCTTGGCCCATTTTTCGGTCTCACGACGCGAGAGCTCGCGGAACTCCTCGGGCGTGGTGGGGTCCGTGTCAGCACCCAGCGCCTTGAAGCGATCGCGCACCGCCGGACTCGCCAATGCGGTGCGAATTTCTGCATTGAGTCGGGTCACGATGTCCTTGGGCAAGTTGGCCGGTCCGACAATGCCACCCCACGCCACGACCTCGAAGCCCGGCACGCCGGATTCAGCAATGGTCGGAATGTCCGGGTAGGCAGGCGAGCGCTGGCTGGACGAAATACCCAGGGCCCGCACCCGGCCGGCCTGGGCATGCGGACCGGACACCGGCGTGTTGATCATCATGAGCTGGACGCCGCCGCCGATCAGGTCGGTGATGGCTGCCGTCGCGGCCCGGTAGGGCACATGCAGCAAATGGGTGCCGGTCATGGACTTGAACAGCTCCACGCCCAGATGGGCCGTGGTGCCATTGCCGTCCGATGCAAAAGCCAACTTGCCCGGATTCTTCTTGGCATAGGCGATCAGCTCGGGCACGTTCTTCACGGGCACGCTGTTGTTCACAATCATGATGTTGGACAGGCGCAGTGTGTTGGAGATCAGCGTCAAGTCCTTGTCCACGTCGTACGGCACATTGGCCAGCAGCGAGCGGTTGGTGGCCAACGAGACCACGTTGCCGTAGGCCAGCGTGTAGCCGTCGGCGGGTGAACGGATCAGGTCCATGGTGCCGATCAGATAGGAGCCACCCGGTTTGTTGTCTATCACGATCGGCACGCCCATTTGCTGGGACAGCTGTAAGGCCAAGCTGCGCATCAGAACGTCGGGCGCACCGCCTGCGGCCGACGGCACGATCAGACGGATCGGCTTGTCAGGATAGGCCGCAAGGCCCGGCATGGCCACAGCCGCCAGCGCAGCAAAGGCAAGATTGAGCAGCAGAAAGCGTTTGCGCATGATACGGACCCCCTAAAAAAATGAATCAACAGGTCATAAAACATGACTCGAAGAATAATTTTAGGACTGGCATTGATAAAAAGAAACTAACTCACGCTACATCAATAGTTTAGTTTTTCTTATTAATAACCAACAACTTCCATCCCGCGAACGAAACGCCACAGAAAGACTTGCATGGGCGCATCCCGACAAAAACCATCGCCCAATGGGATAATTGCGGCATGACTATCACTTACAAAGACGCCGAAGGCATTGCAGGCATGCGCGTGGCGGGCCGTTTGGCCTCAGAACTGCTGGATTACCTGACCCCCTTCGTCAAGCCCGGCGTAACGACAAACGAGCTCGACAAACTGGCCGACGACTACACCGTGCAGGTGCAGGGGGCGATTTCCGCGCCGCTGAATTACGCGCCCTCGGGTCACAACCCCTACCCCAAGTCCATTTGCACCTCCATCAACCACCAGGTCTGCCACGGTATTCCGAATGACAAGCCGCTGAAAAAAGGCGACATCGTCAACATCGACGTCACCGTCATCAAGGACGGCTGGCATGGCGACTCCAGCCGCATGTTCATGGTGGGCGACGTCTCCGTCGCGGCCCGGCGCCTGTGCAAGCTGACTTACGAAGCGATGTGGCACGGCATCGTCAAGGTCAAGGCCGGCGCCTATCTGGGCGATATTGGCCATGCGATTCAGACCTTTGCCGAAGGCAACGGCCTGAGCGTGGTGCGCGAGTTTTGCGGCCACGGCATCGGGCGCAAGTTTCATGAAGAACCGCAAATCCTGCATTACGGCCGGCCCGGCACGCTGGACCAGCTCAAAGCCGGCATGACGATCACGATTGAGCCCATGCTCAACCTTGGGCGCAAGGAAATCAAGGAAATGGGCGACGGCTGGACCATCGTCACCAAAGACCGTTCGCTGTCGGCGCAATGGGAACACATGGTGCTGGTGACCGAGACCGGCTACGAGGTGTTGACCTTGTCGGCCGGCAGCCCCCCCATACCCGCCTTCGTACCCGTGGCCGCACCGGCCGCCCTCCCCATCCCCGCCCCTGCAAGCGTATAAGCAGCTGCTATAGCTATTTAGTGCATAGCAGTCCATGACCGATCTCCAAGCGCTGCGCAGTCGTTACCGCGCCCAAAAAAGTACCTTGCTGCAGTCCCTGGCGTCCAGTGGCGCCTCTACCCGGGGGGTTCGCGCCACGCTGGGCAAGCTCTCAGGCCTGGCGGACGCCACGCTGAAAATCTTGTGGCAAAACGCGGGGTTTTCCAGCCCCTTCGCCTTGGCGGCGGTTGGCGGCTATGGGCGGGCGGAGTTGTTTCCCTTTTCCGATGTGGACGTGCTGGTGCTTTTGCCGGACGACCAATCGCCCGACACGGATGCGCAACTCAAGGCCCGGATTGAAGGCTTCATCGGCAGTTGTTGGGATGCCGGGCTGGAGATCGGCTCCAGCGTTCGCACGGTCTCGGAATGCCTGAGCGAGGCCGCCCGCGATGTCACGGTACAGACCTCGCTGATTGAATCGCGGCTGATCACTGGCAACGTCGCGTTGTTTGCGGCTTTTGAAAAGCAGTTCTATGCGGCGATCGACCCGCAAGCTTTTTTCGTGGCGAAAACACTGGAACTGCGCCAGCGTCACAGCAAGTTTGAGGACACGCCCTACTCGCTGGAGCCCAATTGCAAGGAGTCACCCGGCGGGCTGCGCGACTTGCAGGTGATCCTGTGGGTGGCCAAGGCAGCCGGACTTGGGAACAATTGGGATGCACTGGCCAAGGGAGGCCTGGCCACCGCCTTTGAAATCAAGCAGATCAAACACAACGAAGCCTTGCTGCGGCTGATTCGCGTGCGCCTGCATTTGATTGCCCAGCGCCGTGAAGACCGGTTGGTGTTTGACCTGCAAAGCGCCGTGGCCCAGTCTTTTGGCTATGAAGCGCCCTCGCCCAGCGTTGACAAACGCGCTTTTGTGCGCCCCAGTGAAGCCCTGATGCGCCGCTATTACTGGGCGGCCAAGGCGGTGACCCAGCTCAACCAGATTTTGCTGCTCAACATCGAGGAACGGCTCAACCCGTCCACGCATGAGCGCCGCCCGATCAACGCACGTTTTTATGACAAGGCGGGCATGGTGGAGGTCGCCAGCGACGATCTCTACCAACGCGAACCGCATGCTATTCTGGAAACCTTTCTGATCTACCAGACCACGGTGGGGCTCAAGGGCTTGTCGGCACGCACCCTGCGCGCGCTGTTCAATGCGCGTGGCCTGATGAATGGCAAGTTCCGCAATGACCCGGTGAACCGTGCCACCTTCAAGCAGATCCTGATGCAGCACGACGGAATCACCCACGCCATGCGGCTGATGAACCAGACCTCGGTGCTGGGGCGTTACCTGTGGGTGTTTCGCAAGATCGTCGGGCAGATGCAGCACGACCTGTTTCATGTGTACACGGTGGACCAGCACATCCTGATGGTGCTGCGCAATGTGCGGCGCTTCTTCATCGTCGAACACGCCCACGAGTACCCGTTTTGCTCGCAACTGGCCTCAGGCTGGGACAAGCCCTGGATTCTCTACATCGCCGCGTTGTTTCACGACATCGCCAAAGGCCGCGGCGGCGACCACTCGGAACTGGGCGTCATCGAGGCACGGCGCTTTTGCAAGCAGCACGGCATCGACCGGACGGATGCCAGCTTGATCGAATACATCGTGCATGAACATCTGACGATGAGCCGCGTGGCGCAAAAATCCGACCTGAGTGATCCCGACATCATCGCCGCCTTCGCCAAACGCGTGGGCAATGAGCGCAATCTCACGGCGCTTTATCTGCTGACGGTGGCCGACATTCGGGGCACCAGTCCGAAGGTCTGGAACGCCTGGAAGGGCAAACTGCTGGAAGACCTGTATCGCCTGACTTTGCGGGCACTGGGAGGACGCGCACCCGACCCCGACGCCGAGGTGGAAGCACACAAGCGCGAGGCCCTGATTCTGCTCGCGCTGCATGCCCTGCCGTTTGAGGCCCACAAAGCGCTGTGGGACACGCTGGACGTGGGTTATTTCATGCGCCACGACGCCGCCGACATTGCCTGGCACACCCGACAACTCTCGCGCTACGTGGGCGCCGGTAAGTCCATCGTGCGGGCTCGGCTGTCTCCCTTGGGCGAGGGCGTGCAGGTGCTGGTGTACACCCCTGACCAGGCCGACCTGTTTGCCCGTATCTGCGGCTACTTTGACCAGTGCGGCTTCAGCATTCTGGACGCCCGCGTGCACACGGCCAACAATGGCTATGCGCTGGACACGTTTCAGGTGATTGCATCAAGCCTGCCGGAACACTACCAGGAGCTCACCAGCATGGTGGAAAGCGAGTTGGGCCGGGCCATCGCCCAGACAGGCCCGCTGCCGCCCCCGAGCCGAGGGCGGGTGTCGCGCCGGGTCAAGAGCTTCCCCATCGCCCCCTGGGTCACCCTGCGCCCGGATGAAAAAGCGCAGCGCTGGCTGCTGAATATCTCCGCCAGCGACCGGGTGGGACTGCTTTATTGTGTAGCCCGCGTGCTGGCCAAGCACAAGATCAATCTTCAGCTGGCCAAGGTCAACACCTTGGGAGAGCGGGTGGATGACACCTTCTTGATCCAGGGCGCCGAGTTGCAGCACAACCGCGCCCAGATTGAAATCGAGACGGAGTTGCTGGAAGCGCTAGCTTGAATGGATGAGCTGCGGGCGTGCTGGGTGCTACCAAGGCAAGTCGTTTTTCCCTAAACGGTACTTCCTGATTTTGTCGTGCAGCGTGGTCTTGGCCATGCCCAAGGCTTCGGCAGTACGCGCCAGACTAGCTCCGTGTCGGTTCAGGGCTTCCGCAATCAGCGCGCTCTCGAAGGCTTCCACGGTCTGTGCCAGTTGCCGCGGACCGGCAGGAATTTCGCTTGCGAAGGGAGGGAAACCGAGCTCGATACCCAGCACCCAGCGGTCGGCCACATTTCGCAGTTCCCGCACATTGCCTGGCCAGTCGTAGGCCATCAGGCGGTTCTGACCGGGCGGCTCAGTTGCAGGCACCGGTCTCTGATGACGGGCAGCACCTTGCAGCAGGAAGTGCTCGAACATGAGGGGAATATCTTCCCGCCGCTCGCGCAGGGGTGGCAGCTGCAAAGTGACGACATTGAGCCGGTAATAGAGGTCGGCGCGGAATCGGCCCTGGTCCGAAAGCTCTTTCAAGTCAACCTTGGTGGCGGCGATAACCCGGCAGTCCACCGGGATGGGGGTGTTGGATCCCAGGCGTTCCAGGCTGCGCTCCTGCAGCACCCGCAGGAGCTTGATCTGCATGCTGAGAGGCATCGACTCGATTTCGTCGAGCAACAAGGTGCCACCGCTGGCGTACTCGATCTTTCCAATTCGGCGCTTGCCGGCACCGGTATAAGCCCCGGCCTCGTGGCCGAATATTTCGCTTTCGAACAGGGTCTCCGGCAGACCGCCGCAGTTGATGGCGACGAAGTGACCGGAGCGACTCGGCCCGGCCTCGTGCAGGCAGCGGGCCACCAGTTCCTTGCCGGTGCCCGTTTCGCCCTGGATGAGGATGTCGGCAGCGCTGTTGCCCAGGTCCGTCACCAACTGCCTGACCCGGGCCATGGCTGGCGAGCGGCCAAGGAGCTTGGCTTCCAGCTGGTCCCGGTTGTTCAGACGGGCGCGCAGCTGACGCACTTCCAGGGTCAGGCGGCGTTTGTCCAGGGCCCGGCGCACCACTTCCACCAGGTAGTCCGGGGAGAAGGGCTTTTCGATAAAGTCGTGGGCGCCGTCCTTCATGGCCTGGACCGCCAGGGACACGTCGCCGTGGCCGGTGATCAGAACGACCGGCAGATCCGGGTCGATGGCCCGCAGTTCCTTCAGCAGGGCCATGCCGTCCATACCCGGCAGTCGGATGTCGCTCACGATCACGCCAGGAAAATCGCGCGTGACGCAACGCAGGGCTTTTTCGGCGCTGTCCAGGCCGCTGACCGGAATGTCTTCGAGCTGCAGCGCCTGTTCGCAGCCTAGGCGGACATCCGGGTCGTCTTCGATCACCAGCACTTGGAAGATTTCAGTCATGTGTTTGGCCCTCCTGGGGCAGCCGGGATGTCCAGCGTGAAGATGGCGCCGCCTTCTGGATGATTGTCGCCAGACAGGCTGCCGCCAAAATCGGTGACGATACCGGCAGAGATGGTCAGGCCAAGTCCCAGGCCACTGCCCGCCTCCTTGGTGGTGAAAAACGGTTCAAACAGGTGGGTCCGCGCCTGCGCGGAGAGGCCCGGCCCCCGGTCCCGCACCTGGATCAGGATCCGCTCGCCCTGGCGCCGGGCGGTGATGTCGAGCGCCGGTGCTGGCTGGCCTTCCATGGCGTCCAGCGCGTTCCCGGCCAGATTCACCAGCACCTGCTCCAGCCGGTTGGCATCGCACCAGGCTTGCAGTTCCTCGTCCGACAGGTCGAGGCAGGCGACGACGCCAGCGCGCCTCAGACGCTGCTCCAGCAGGAACAGGGCGTTATCCACGGCCCGGCGCAGCGGTACGGCCTGGGGTCGGCCGGAGGACTTGCGGGCGAAGGACTTCAACTGGCCCGTGAGGCGGCCCATCCGATCCACCAGGTCGGCAATGCGTTCCAGGTTGCTGCCAGCGGTCTGCTGGTCGCCGCGGGCAAGGAACTTGCGGGCATTGCCTGAGAGTGTGCGTAGCGCCGCCAGTGGTTGATTCAGCTCGTGGGCGAGGCCGGAGGAAAGCTGGCCGATGACCGCCAGCTTGCCGGCCTGGACCAGCTCGTCCTGAGCGGCACGCAAGGTGCGCTCGGCCCGGGTGCGTTCCGCCACCTCGACTTGCAAGCGGGTGTTGGCCGCAGAGAGGTCGGCGGTGCGTTCCACCACCTTGCGTTCGAGTTCGTCGTGGGCTTGCTGCAGCGCCTCACGGGCTGCCAGTCGGTCTTTCGTGTGGCGCCGCCGCTCGTTCAGCATCAGCGCCAGGATGCACAGAAAGGCCGCGCCCACGCCGGTCACGGCGGCTCGGTTGGCGGCCATGCCACGCACCTGTTCCTGCAGGGAGAAGACCGTGATGCGCCAGGGGGTGCCGGGCAGCGGCTGGGTCTGGGCCAGAAACTTGCCGGCGACGGGGAACATGGAGACCATCTCCGGCCCCAGCTTGGGCAGGGACACCAGGCGGGCGCCGTGCGCCAGCTCCGTCATTTCCACCACGCCCAGGGGATTGAGTGCACGGCGGTTGTATTGCTGGGTGCGGTCAAAGGCGCGGCGGGTGGCGTCGTCCAGCGGCCTGAGGGTGGTGAACTTCCAGTCTGGCACCGAGGCCAGGATGACCACGCCGTTCTCGTCAGCGACCAGCACCGGCGCTTCTGCCGTGACCCAGGATTTTTCCAGCTGTTGCAGGCCCACCTTGACCACGGCCACGCCCACCGTGCCCTGGCCGTTGGTCAAGGACGAGGCCAGGTAGTAGCCGGGCTCGCCCCGAGTGGTGCCGATGCCAAAGATGCGCCCGCTGCCGGTCTCCATGGCCTGGCGGAAATAGGGGCGAAAAGAGAGTTCTTCTCCGAGAAAGCTGTCGGGCCGGCGCCAGTTGCTGGTGGCCAGGACTTTGCCCTTGCTATCCAGCACGTAGATCGAGAGGGTGCCGGCTCGCTCGTTGAGCTGTTCCAGGTACTGGTTCACCTGCGCGGTCTGGGTCGGGCCGGGTACGGCCAGCATTTGCAGCACATCCCGCTCCAGTCCCAGCGTGGTGGAAAAGTAGGCGTACTTGTCGATCTCCCGCTCCAGGCTGGTGGCGTACAGGTCCAGCCGGTGGCGGCCGGTGACCTGCAGCTCGGCCAGGCCCATGGCCAGGCTGAAGCGGAAGGCGAACAGGCTGGCGCCGGCGATGAGGGCCACGAAAGCCAGGAACAAGGCAACGAGACGGAGCAGCTTTTTTTGGCGGGGTGGCATGGAGGAGCTAAGGGTGTTCGGTTTTCCGAATTGTGCCGGACACAGTACACCCATCCGCCGTGAACACTGTCCGGGGCGGGTCAGGTCAGCGCGACGGCGAGATCTTCCGGCAATGGCAGTACCTCTTCAGACTCGGCCAATTCGTCACTCACCGGCTCAATCGCGTTTTCCCATTTGGCGACCACAGCGGTGGCAATGGCGTTGCCCAGGATGTTGGTCACGGTACGGCCCATGTCGAGGAAGTGATCCACGCCCAGGACCAGCAGCAGGCCGGCTTCCGGCAGACCGAACATGGGCAGCACGGCCGCCACCACCACCAGCGAGGCCCGGGGCACGCCGGCGATACCCTTGGAGGAAACCATCAGTACCAGCAGCATGGTGACCTGCTGGCCGAGGCTCATGGGGATGTCGTAGGCTTGGGAGATGAACAGCGCGGCGAAAGCCGTGTACATCATCGAGCCGTCCAGATTGAAGGAATAACCCAGGGGCAGGACAAAACCGATGACCCGGTCCTTGATGCCGAACTTCTCCAGCTGTTCCATCAGCTTGGGGTAGGCTGATTCGCTGGTCGCGGTGGAGAAGCCGATCAGCATGGGGCCGCGGATCAGTTTGAGGAGCCGGAACACGTCCTTGCCCAGCACGAAATAGCCGGCGCTGATAACCACCAGCCACAGGGTCGCCAGGGCGAGGAAAAAGCTGCCCATGTACCTGCCGTACACCAGCAGGATGCCCAGGCCCTGTGTGGTGATGACTGCAGCCACGGCGGCAAAGACGCCGACCGGGGCGAAGCGCATCACGTAATCGGTGACCTGCAGCATCACATGAACCACTTCCTCGGTGGTCTTCAGCAGACTCTTGGCGTTGCGATCCTGCAGCTTGCCCAGCGCCAGGCCGAAGAACAGGGCGAAGATGAGAATCTGCAGGATCTCATTGTTGGCCATGGATTCGAAAATGCTCTTGGGGAAGACATGGGTGATGAAGTCCTTCAGGTTCAGCGCCCCCGTCTTCAGGTTGGTGGCGGTGCCCACATCCGGCAGGGGCACGCCGACGGAGTCGCCCGGACGCAGCAGATTGGCCATGGTCAGGCCGATCAGCAGTGAACACAGGGACGCGCCGATGAACCAGCCCATGGCCTTGGCGCCGATGCGGCCCACGGCCTTGGCGTCGCCCATGCTGGCCAGGCCGGCCACCAAGGTGCCAAACACGAGGGGGGCAATGATCATCTTGATCAGACGCAGGAAGATGTCGGTGAAGATCGAGAAATAGCCAGCAATTTCCTTGGCGGCTGCAGCATCCGGCACCAGGGCATGGCAGAGGTAGCCGACTGCGATGCCGGCCACCATGGCCATGACGATCCAGGTCGTGAGCTTGTTCATTTTCATTGGAGGACTCCGTTGCCGCCCCGGGGCGGCGTATTAAATTAAAAAATCGTAGGCGCTCCTAATTAGCACGATCTGCGCCATCGGAGGCCTCATCGATTTCCGGGTCCAGTGCCTTGATTTATATGGCTATTTTTATTTACGGAGAAGCCAGTGCGGCGGGTTTCCGTAGCTATTGACGTGCCAGCATTCGGTTATCCGAACGATCTTTGATCGTTTTCATCTGTGAATTGGACGAGACTTTGTAGATTCCCGCTTGCTCAGTTTTGCGCCGAGCATGTCGGGAATGGGTCCGTTAACTTACCGGAACAGCAGCAGCGAACCGGCTATTGCGGCGCTTAGGCACTCACAGAAGAATCGCAGTCATTGCACGTCAGTCGTCCTGCGGCGCATCCAGCCCCGGAAACAGCACCTCGGTATAGCCAAAGCGGCTGAAATCCCGCACCCGCATCGGGTACAGCATGCCAATCAGGTGATCGCATTCATGCTGCACCACGCGCGCATGAAAACCCTCCACCGTGCGGTCAATCGGATCGCCATACTGGTCAAAGCCGGTGTAGCGAATGCGCGCATAACGCGGCACCATGGCGCGCAGGCCGGGTACCGAGAGGCAACCTTCCCAGTCTTCAACTTCCAGCGGCGCTGTGTCGCCTTCTGCGTGAGGCAGCGGTGTGATCACGGGATTGATCAGGACGGTTTGGGGCACGATTGGCGCCTCTGGATAACGTGGATTGCGTGCGTTGGAGCCAAATATCACCAACTGCAGATCGACCCCGATTTGCGGTGCCGCCAGGCCGGCGCCGTCGGCCGCCAGCATAGTGTCCAACATGTCGGTGATGAGCAGATGCAAGGCATCCGAATCGAACTCAGTGACAGCTTGGGCCACGCGCAGCAAACGCGGATCACCCATTTTGAGAATTTCACGAACCGCCATTTAATAACTCCTTCAAACCGGCTTCATCCAGCACGGCAACGCCCAGTTCCTGCGCCTTGGTGAGCTTGCTACCCGCCTCGGTTCCCGCCACCACAAAAGTTGTTTTTTTACTGACCGAGCCCGCCACCTTGCCGCCGGCCGCCTCGATCAGGTCTTTGGCCTCGTCGCGGCTCAAGGTTGGCAGGGTGCCGGTGATGACGAAGGTCTTGCCGCTCAGCGGCGTGGGGGCAACCGGCGCCGGCGGCCCCTCTGACCAGGTCACGCCGCAGGCGCGCAGTTGCTCGACCACCTCGCGGTTGTGCGGCTGGTCGAAAAACGTGCGCAGGCTCTTGGCCACAATGGGGCCAATGTCGTTGACCTGCAGCAGTTGTTCCTCGCTGGCGTCCATGATCGCGTCCAGATTGCCGAAATGGCGCGCCAGTTCTTTGGCCGTGGCCTCACCCACATGACGAATGCCCAGTCCGAACAGAAAGCGCGGCAGCGTGGTTTGTTTTGATTTCTCTAAAGCCTTGACAATGTTTTGCGCCGATTTGTCGGCCATGCGGTCCAGACTGGCCAGCGAGCTCAAGCCCAGCCGATACAGGTCCGGCAGGGTGCGAATGACATTGCCATCGACCAACTGATCCACCAGTTTTTCACCCAAGCCCTCGACCTCGACCGCCCGGCGTTGCGCAAAGTGCAGGATCGCCTGCTTGCGCTGGGCGGCGCAGAACAGACCGCCGGTGCAGCGATGGTTAACCTCGGTTTTCTCGCGCACCACGGCGCTGCCGCAGATCGGACACTGGCGCGGCATGCGGAAGTTCGGCACGTATGGGACGCGGGGCCCGGGCAGCGCGGACGCGTCCGTGCCGAGCGTGGGGGCCACAACAGCCACCACTTCGGGAATCACGTCACCGGCCCGGCGCACGATGACCGTGTCACCCACGCGCACCCGCTTGCGGCGCAGCTCGAACAGGTTGTGCAGTGTGGCGTTGGTCACATTGACCCCGCCGACAAAAACCGATTTCAGGCGCGCCACCGGCGTGAGTTTGCCGGTACGCCCGACCTGCACATCAATGCCGAGCACCTGGGTTTGTTGCTCCTGGGCCGGGAACTTGTGCGCCACCGCCCAGCGCGGCTCGCGGGCCACAAAGCCCATGCGGCGCTGCAGCGCCAGGCTGTTGACCTTGTACACCACGCCATCGATGTCAAACCCGAGACGGTCGCGTTGCACCCCGATAGAGTTGTAATACGCTATTAATTCAGTAGCACCTTGCGCAATACCAACGAGGGCTGACACCGGAAAACCCCAAGATTTTAAGGCTTGCAGCATGTCGTAGTGCGTACCAAACTCGGGGCCACCCGCCGCAGCTGGCGTGACCGCCCCCAAGCCATAGGCAAAAAAGCTCAAGGGGCGCTGCGCTGCAATGCCGGGGTCCAACTGGCGCACGGCACCAGCGGCGGCATTGCGGGTGTTGACAAAGGTTTTCTGGCCGCGTTCACGCTGTTGTTCGTTCAGCGTTTCAAAGTCATCGCGGCGCATGTACACCTCGCCACGCACTTCCAGAATCTCGGGTACGCCCGCCGGCAAGCGCAGGGGAATCTGGCCGATCGTGCGAATGTTTTGCGTCACGTCTTCCCCCATTTCGCCATCGCCACGGGTGGCAGCCTGCACCAGCACGCCGTGCTCGTAGCGCAAGCTCATGGCCAGGCCGTCAAACTTGGGTTCGGCCACGTACTCCACGACGGGCGCCAACTCATTCAAACCCAGTTCACGCCGCACCCGGGCATCGAAGTTTTGCGCGCCACTGGCTTCGGTATCGGTCTCAGTCCGGATGCTGAGCATGGGCACGACGTGGCGCACACTGACAAACTGGTCGAGCGGGCGCCCTCCCACACGCTGCGTGGGAGAGTCCGGCGTCACCAGTTCGGGATGTTGCGCCTCGATCGCCTGCAATTCCTGAAACAAACGGTCGTATTCGACATCTGCGATGCTGGGCTCATCCAGCACGTAATAGCGATGCGCGTGCTCATGCAGTGCGCGCCGGAGTTGCTCGATGTGCGCAAGGTCAGGAGGCGGTGGCGGGGGTGCAAATAAATCTTGCATGGGTGTACTTCTATCGCTTATTGCGCACGGGATTCCCGCTTGCGCGGGAAAGACAAAAAACCTGGCGTCAGGAAAAAAGGCGTCGCGCCAGAGCCGAACCAGCTGACAGATCGCGCTGGTCCAGCGTGTCATACAAATGCTCCAGCTCCGAGCCAATCAGGTCCATGGCCTCGGGCTGCAGCAGCAGACCGTTGTCGTCGGTCACCACGCCATCCATGCTGCCAGCCAGCGACTGGGCCGCCTCGCGCATGCGCTCAAAGGCGCGCTCACTGCGATCATTCTGGGGGACGTCCAGCGTGATCACAAGCTCGCGCAGGGCGGACAGCGCCGGGTCATCGGCCATGGCCGCTTGGGTATCAAAATTCAGACCCAGCACCGGCGGCAAACCGGCCACACTGGCGGGCACGACCATGCGCCCCGGAATGGCACCCGCCACAAAGCCCAGGCGCGCAGCATTCTGCTGTACGTAACCGGGGCTCCAGGCGGTGTGGCCGGTCCGTACCACAAATCCCAACTGGGCATCGTGCTCACTGGCAAATTGGTCCAGCTCCCGGGCGCGTGCGACCTCTTCGCGCATCTCGGGAAAATCAGCCGTGCCATTGATGAGGTCACAGAAGGCCTGGGTCTTCATTACAAA
Organism: Rhodoferax ferrireducens; assembly: GCF_003347515.1. Taxonomy (GTDB): domain Bacteria; phylum Pseudomonadota; class Gammaproteobacteria; order Burkholderiales; family Burkholderiaceae_C; genus Rhodoferax. The sequence goes on from NZ_QEII01000300.1 coordinate 120,564, forward strand.
TTCGGAGTACTCGATCTCATTGAGCGCGCCCGAGCGGTTGGCCAGCTGTACCCCGGCCTGAAACAAGCCATAGCGTTGGCCTGCCTGCGGGATTTCCCAACGCTGGCTGGACTCGTTGAAACCTTCGATGGAAAACGGCTTGCTGCCGGCCCGGCGCGTCGTGGGCATCGCCACCAGCGCGGCTTCGCCGGACACCACGTTTTCCAGCGCAATCGGCGCAATGACGTCAATCAAGGCGTCCAGGGAGGGTTTTCTCTCCATCACGGGCACGGGAAAATTCGCCACATCCAGGGCAGCGGCGTCCAACCCCGGCTCAATGCCGCCGCCCAGATGGGGTTCGGTGTGCGTTTGCTCGGCCGAGGCCTGTCGGGGTTGGTTCTTGCGTGCCATCCAGGCGCTGTGCGCGACCATGGCCGCCAGCAACAGGCCACCCACGATGACCAAACCAATCTGCAAATTACTCATGGACATCAGCCCACCTCCGCCATCGAGACCGCCGCATCCATGTCCACCGCCACGATGCGCGACACGCCCTGCTCCTGCATGGTCACGCCGATCAGCTGCTCGGCCATTTCCATCGCAATCTTGTTGTGACTGATGAACAAAAACTGGGTTCCCTTGCTCATGCTGGACACCAGCTTGGCATAACGCTCGGTATTGGCGTCGTCCAGCGGCGCATCGACTTCGTCGAGCAGGCAGAACGGCGCCGGGTTGAGCTGGAAAATCGCAAACACCAGCGCGATGGCGGTCAGCGCCTTTTCGCCGCCCGAGAGCAAGTGGATGGTCTGGTTTTTCTTGCCCGGAGGCTGGGCGATGACCTGCACGCCGGAGTCCAGGATTTCTTCACCGGTGATGACGAGCCGGGCGTTGCCACCGCCGAACAGCTCGGGGAACATCTTGCCGAAGTGCTCGTTGACGGCGTTGAACGTGCCGGACAGCAATTCGCGGGTTTCACCGTCGATCTTCTTGATCGCGTCTTCCAGCGTGGTCATGGCTTCTGTCAAGTCAGCGGTCTGGGCATCCAGAAAGTTCTTGCGCTCACTGGCTGCCGCCAGTTCATCGAGCGCCGCCAGGTTGACCGCGCCCAGGGCAGCGATGTCGCGGTTGAGGCGGTCAATCTCGCCCTGCATGCCGCTCAGGCGCACGTTGCCCTCCGTCAGGGATTTGGCCACCGCCTCCAGATCGGCCTGGGCGTCGGCGAGCAACTGGGTGTACTGCTCATAGCCCAGGCGCGCGGCCTGTTCCTTGAGCTGAAATTCGGTGATGCGCTGGCGCAAGGGGTCGAGCTCACGCTCCAGCTGCAGACGGCGCTCGTCGCTGGCGCGCAGCTTGGCGGTCAGGTCGTCGTATTCGCTGCGTTTGGCACCCAGCGCCTTTTCGCGCTCCAGTTTGGCCGCCAAGGCGTCCTGCAAACCGCCCTGCGCTGCCGCATCGTTCAGCCGCGCCAGTTCTTCATGGGCTCTTTGGGCTTCAGCCGTGACGGAATCTGCCTGTTGCGCTGCAGTTTCGATAGCGCGCGACAGCTCGGCCTTGCGGGCGTCGAGGCTGCGCATGGAAAAAACCGCCTCCTGCGACTGGCGCTCCAGGCTGCGTTGCTGCTCGCGGCATTCGTTGAGCTTGCGTTCGGCGCCCATTACGCGTTCGTCCAGCTGGGCGTGGCGCTCCTGGGTGTCGGCCAGCTGCATGTCCAGCTCTTCAAAGCGCCCCTCTGCGGTCACGCGGCGCTCCTGCAAGTCGGCCAACTGGGCGTCGACTTCGGCCAGGTCAGCGGCAATTTGCGCACTGCGCACCCGGGCCTGGTCGGCCAACTGCGTCAGCCGCAAAGTTTCCACCTGCAACTCATGCGCGCGGCTTTGGCTCTCGGCGGCTTCGCGGCGAATTACCACCAGGCGTTGCGACGCATCGGCGTAGGCCGCCTCGGCGCGCACCAGTGCCGAGCGGGACTCATCGCTGATCACGGCCTGTGCCCGAAGCTGCTTCTCCAGGTTTTCAATTTCCTGGGCGCGGGCCAGCAAGCCGGCCTGCTCCGAGTCCTGCGCGTAAAAGCTCACGCTGTAGGCACTCACGGCGTGGCCGGATTTCACAAAAATCATCTCGCCCGGCTGCAACTTGTCGCGACTGGCCAGGGCATCTTCAAAACTGGGGGCAGTGAAACAGCCTTGCAGCCAGTCTGTCAGCACGGCTTTCTGACCCGCGTCGCTGATGCGCAGCAAATCGGACAGGCGCGGCAATACGGCGGTCTTTTCGGGCATTGCTGCCAATGGCGGGCTGTAAAACGCCAGCTTGGCAGGCGGTGCGTCATTGCCAAAGGCGCGCACCATCTCCAGTCGCGACACCTCCAGCGCGCCCAGGCGCTCACGCAAGGCACCTTCCAGGGCATTTTCCCAACCCTGCTCAATGTGAATGCGGCTCCACAAACCCTGCATGCTGTCCAGGCCGTGCTTGGCCAGCCACGGCTGCAGCTTGCCGTCGGTCTTGACCTTTTCCTGCAAGGCCTTGAGTGCCTCCATGCGCGCCGATAAATCCGCCTGCCGGGCGGATTCGGTGTTGACGGCCTGTTGCTGCTGGCGCCGGTTGTCGTCCAGTTGCGGCACGGTCTCCTGCAACTCGTGCAGGCGGGCCTCAGCAATGCTGGCGGTCTCCTGGGCCTGATCCAGCTGGCTTTGCAAATTGAGCAGCCGGGCTTCATCGGGCGCCGCCAGCGCGTTGCGGTCGGCGCTCAGGCGTTCGCGGCGCGTGGTGAACTGGCGCGCTTGTTCCTCGATGCTGCGCTGGTCCGCAGCGAGCACCTGAATTTGCTGCTGCACCTGGCCGACACTGGCGCGCTGCTCGTTGGCGCCTTTTTGCGCCAGCCGCAAAGCCTCTTCCAGATCGGGCAATTGCTGGGCCTGGTCTTCCACCTGGGCGGACAGCAGTTCGGTTTTTTCTTCGCCAACCATGGCCAGTTCGAGCAGACTTTCAATTTCTGCCTGCGCATCATCCTTGCGGGTGGCCCATTGGGCGGTCTGCTCCTTGAGCGTGATCAGGCGCTGCTCGACGCGATGGCGGCCTTCCACCACAAAACGAATCTCGGCTTCCAGCCGGCCGACCTCGGTACTGGCCTCGTACAACAGGCCTTGCGCCTGGTTGACCTGATCGCCGGCCGCGTAATGGGCCTGGCGCACGGTCTCCAGCTCGGCCTCGATGTGACGCAAATCCGCCACCCGGCTCTCCAGCGCATTGACCGCGCCTTGCGCGTCCGCCTTGACCTTGGCCTGATCGGCCTCGGACTCGGTGCGCTTGAGAAACCAGAGTTGATGTTGCTTGAGCGTGACGTCGGCCGTGAGCGCGTTGTATTTCTTGGCAACCTCGGCCTGCTTCTCCAGCTTTTCCAGATTGGCGTTGAGCTCGCGCAGGATGTCTTCCACCCGGGTCAGGTTTTCACGGGTGTCCGAGAGGCGGTTTTCCGTCTCGCGGCGCCGTTCCTTGTACTTGGAAACACCGGCAGCCTCTTCCAGAAACAGGCGCAGCTCTTCGGGTTTGGACTCGATGATGCGGCTGATGGTGCCCTGGCCGATGATGGCGTAGGCGCGTGGCCCCAGGCCTGTGCCCAGAAAAACGTCCTGCACATCGCGGCGGCGCACCGGCAGGTTGTTGATGAAGTAGCTGCTGGTGCCGTCGCGCGTGAGCACCCGCTTGACGGCAATCTCGCCGAACTGGTTCCACTGGCCACCGGCGCGGTGGTCGGCATTGTCAAACACCAGTTCCACACTGGCGCGGCTGGATGGTTTGCGGGTGTTGGTGCCATTGAAAATGACGTCCTGCATCGACTCGCCACGCAGTTCCGACGCCTTGGACTCGCCCAGCACCCAGCGCACCGCATCCATGATGTTGGATTTGCCGCAGCCATTGGGCCCCACCACGCCCACCAGTTGCCCCGGCAGCATGAAATTGGTCGGTTCAGCAAAAGACTTGAACCCTGATAACTTGATGGAATTAAGACGCACGGATCACTGGGGCTACAAAAGCTGTTGATTTGACGGAATCAGGGGCTGGCGAGCAGCCTGGGCAGGAAGGCGTCATGATAACTTGAGCCATGAATGCACAGACCCGGTCTGGCGCTATTTCAGGAAGGCGGCCAGCTCGGACACCACTTCGTCCTGATGCCCGACCCATAAATGCCCCCCACTGGGGTAGCCGATGAAGCGGGCGCCGGGAATGTGCTCGGCGGTGTAGCGGGCGCCATCGAAGGTTCCGAACAAATCATCGGCCATGCTGATCACGAGCGTCGGCACGGCGATCCGTTCCAGTTCGTAACGCTGGAGCGAGGCGGTAATCGCCGCGTCATTGAGCAAGCCCAAGCGGCGCGGCCTGACGGGCAGGATGAGCTCCAGAAAATCGCCAACACGGGCCTGCTCGGCCGCGCTGGCCTTCTCCACCACGGCCAGCGGTGTGGCCAGAATCGCCTCCGTCAGCGTTGATCGGGCAAACCGGATCGACGCCCAGAAGAGAAAGTCAGACTTGAGCGCGGTCTCGAATATGAAGTCGGTCCCCACCGGGGTCAGCATCGGCGGGGCATTGGCTGGCCGCGGCACGTAGGCGGCGGGAACGAGAAGTGCCGTGGCACGGCACCGGTCGGGATGACGCAGTGCAAACTGCATGGTTGAGGGTGCACCGGCGGAAACGCCAATGATTGCCGCACGCGGGATGTTGAGTGCGTCAAGCAGGCAGGCGTGGGCATCGGCTTGTGCGGACGCCGTGGCATCTTCCTTGGGCAGTGGGGTGCGAAGATAGCCGAAGCGGGACATTGCGATGATGCGAAAACCACGGCTAACCAGTGCCTCGCCAAAGGCCAGACTCTGGTCGTAACCACCACCGGCACCGTGCACCAACAGCACCGCAGGACCATCTCCGGCGAGCGCATATTCAATGGGGCCACACGGTGTCTGGACGATTTGGCTGCCTGTGGCGATGCGCAGGCGCGCCTGCTGAATATCGCGTTGATAGCTTGTGAAAATGACCCAGATCAACCCAGCGAGCAGAATCCCGAGAAGAACAAGGACGATATGCCAGGTACGTGTACTTTTCATTTTGAGCTTACCCCCGACAAACGTACGCCACAGCCTCTGATTAAATGCAGCGCCCGGACATGACGAAGTGAGAAAAATCAAAACCACTCCAGTCAACAGGCGAAGCGACCCTGAGGCAACCACGGCAACACATGAACAGCGGTCTTCTTAAATACTATTCTTTTTATAGCTACATACGCAATGAATACAAGGGCTAGAGGCCTATTTCATATAAAAATCATATTACGCGCATACAAAGGCGATTTAGCGGTCTGTGGAAGCTACCGGACCGGGCGCCGCGGTACGTGTGACCAGAAAAACACCCGGCAAAATCAGGGCCGCACCAGCGAGATGGTGCCAGCCCAGCGGCTCATTGAGCACACCCCAGGCCGCCACTGCGGCATACAGCGGCCCCAGGTACAAGGTCACAGCGACCCGGCTGGCGCCCAGTATTTTTTGCGACCAGCCATAGATCCAGTAGGCGCCCAGGCCGGGCACCAGTGCCGCAACCACCGTCAACCCCGTGGCCTGCCGACTCCAGGCCGGCGTGTCAGTCAAGCTCAGCTCCCACAGCGCGAACGGCAGCAGCACCAGCACGCCGCCCCAGCAAATCGCGGCAAGTCGTGCCGTGGCACTCAAGGAACTGGGCCATTTCTTTTGCAGCAAGGCGTACCCAGCCCAGGACACCATGGCCACCACGATCCAGCCGTCGCCCGCCACCCACTGCACATGGGTCAGGGCCATCCACTGGCCCTTCACAATGACATGCATCACACCAGCCATGGCCACCAGCACACCCAGGGCCTGCCGCGGCGCGAACCGCTCGCCCAGCCACGCCACCGCGCCCAGGGCAATCAAGACCGGCGAGGCCGAGTAAATCAGCGCGATATTCATGGCCACCGTGGTTTTGGCACCCTGGTACACCCAGGCACCGCAAACCAGCATGCCCAGTGCGCCCAACACCACATACTGGGGCCAGACGGCGGCAATGCTGCGGCGCTCGCGCCACAGTTCGGCCCGCGCCATGATCGTCAGCAGCGCGCCGGCCAGCGCCCAGCGGCCCAGGGCCAGCATGTGCGGCTCCACCACACCGGGCGCGGCGCGGGCAACGATGTAATTGACAGCCCAGAATGCGGGTGTGACCCAGATCAGCGCCAACGCCAGGCGATGACGCGACTCAGGCCGAAACAAGCACAGCTCCGTGAGCTTGGGCCATCACCTCACGCGCGGGCAGTCCCTTGACCCGGTGATCACTCCATACCTGCCGCCATTTGCGCGCGCCCGCCAAACCGTGACGCAAGCCCAGCATATGGCGGGCGATTGGATACCAAGGGGTGCCGTGTTCGCCGGCCTCGCGCTCCATGTAGGCCACCATCTGTTCCTCAACCTGCTCGCGGCTCAGTTCTGTGGCGCCAGCGCCGTAGAACGCGGCATCCCACTCGCTCAGCCACCAGGGGTTGTGGTAGGCCTCTCGGCCCAGCATGACGCCGTCTACCTGCTGCAGCTGTTCATGCACCTGCGCGGTGGTGGTGATACCGCCATTGACGGCAATGACGAGGTCCGGAAAATCACGCTTGAGTTGGTGTGCCAATTCGTAGCGCAAGGGCGGCACTTCGCGGTTTTCCTTGGGACTCAGGCCCTTGAGCCAGGCGTTGCGGGCATGCACGATAAAGGTGTGGCAGCCGGCCTCGCTGACGGTGCCGACAAAATCACGCACGAAGTCGTAGCTCACGGACTTGTCGATGCCAATGCGGTGTTTGACCGTGACCGGTACCGACACCACATCCACCATGGCCTTGACGCAATCCGCCACCAGTAGCGGCTCGGCCATCAGACAGGCACCAAACGCGCCGCGCTGCACGCGCTCGCTCGGACAGCCGCAGTTCAGGTTGATTTCGTCATAGCCCCACTGCTCACCGAGGCGGGCGCAATGCGCCAGGTCGGCCGGCTCGCTGCCGCCGAGTTGCAGTGCTACCGGGTGCTCTTCCGCGTTAAAGCGCAGGTGGCGCGGCACATCGCCATGCATCAGGGCGCCGGTGGTCACCATCTCCGTGTACAGCAGCGCGTGGCGCGTGAGCAGGCGATGAAAATAGCGGCAATGGCGGTCAGTCCAATCCATCATCGGGGCGACGGACAGCTTCCAGCGGTCGGGTGAAACAGGTTTGGGGCTCGGCATGGCTGGATTATCCCAGTCATGGCAATAGCCACTGGGCTTGATGAGAATCAATCGTGGCCTTTCTCATCCATGACACAGTGCCACTGGAACCGCCAACCGCGAAGGTCCAGACCGTGCCTCCAACCCCTCTCGCCATCATCACCAACACCGCTCCCCTTCTTGAACAGGCGGACCGCCCAGCCGTCTTTGTCGCAAAAGGTCTGAGCAAGATCTATCAGATGGGCGAGGTGAAGGTCCACGCCCTGCGGGAGGTTGACCTGACAATTTACCGCGGCGAGTTCATTGTCTTGCTGGGTCCTTCCGGCAGTGGCAAATCAACCTTGCTGAACATTCTGGGGGGGCTGGATCGACCCAGTGGCGGCATCGCGTGTTTTGCAGAGCATGACCTCACTGCGGCGACCGAATCCCAGCTCACGCAATACCGGCGCGAACATGTCGGCTTTGTGTTTCAGTTCTACAACCTCATTCCCAGCCTGACCGTGCGCGAGAACGTGGAGCTGGTCACCGACATTGCGGACCATCCCATGCCCGCCGTAGAAGCGCTCACACTGGTCGGACTGGCGGACCGGCTGGATCACTTTCCGTCGCAACTCTCGGGCGGCGAGCAGCAGCGCGTGGCCATTGCACGGGCGATTGTGAAACGTCCGGAAGTCTTGCTCTGCGACGAACCCACCGGTGCGCTCGACTACGTGACCGGCAAGCTGGTGCTGGAGGTGATTGAACGCATCAACCGGGAATTGGGCACCACTGCGATCGTGATCACCCACAACGCCGCGATTGCCGGCATGGCGGATCGCGTGCTCTACCTGGGCGGCGGGCGTATCCAGCGCGTCGAGCCAAACGCCCACAAGCTCCAGCCGTCGGAGCTGTCGTGGTGAAGGCTCTTTGGTGAAAGCGCTCGACCGCAAGCTGTTGCGTGATCTGCGCCTGATGTGGACCCAGGCGCTGACCATTGCGCTGGTGGTCGCCAGTGGCGTGGCCGGCTTTATCACGAGCTTTAGCGCCTACGATGCGCTGTCGTGGTCGCGCGATTTGTATTACGCCGACGCCCGCTTTGCCGATGTATTTGCGACGCTCAAGCGAGCGCCCCGTTCGATGGAGCGCCAGCTGGAACGCATTCCCGGCGCGGCCCACGTCGAAACGTCACTGACTGAGCTTGTGCCGATCACCATTCCGAATGTGGCGGATCCCATTGTTGGCCGCCTGATTGGCATGGACGCACGGGCACCCCAGCGGCTGAACAAGGTAAATCTGCGCCGCGGACGCATGATCGAGCCTCACCAGACGGGTGCCATCGAGGCGCTGGTGTCCGAAGGGTTTGCTATTGCACGCCAGCTCAAGCCGGGCGACCGAATCAGCGCGCTGGTCAATGGCAAACGCGAAGCGCTGTTGATTGTGGGGATTGCACTCTCGCCCGAGTACATCTTTGCGGGCATGGGTGGTTCGCCCGATCAGCGCGGCTTTGGCGTCTTCTGGGTTGACCGGCGGGCCCTGGCTGCCGCCTACAACATGGAAGGAGCCTTCAACCAGGTTGCAGTGCGGCTCGGGCCGGGTGCGACTGAGGGGCCCGTGATAGACCATTTGAACCGCTTGCTCGCGCCCTTCGGTGGCATCAGCGCACATGGCCGGGATCAACAGATGTCGCACATGATTCTCAACTCGGAGATCAAGGAGCAACGCGTGCTCGGCAGTGTATTGCCCAGCATTTTCCTCGCCGTGGCCGGATTCCTCCTCAACGTTGTACTCAGCCGGCAGATCGCGACACAGCGTGAACAGGTAGCTGCCTTGAAAGCCCTGGGCTACGACAACCTGGCCATTGGCCTGCACTATTTGAAGTTGGTGCTGGTGATTGTGGTGCTGGGGGTGGCGCTGGGCCTGGCCTTGGGCGCAGTAATGGGGCACTGGTTCGTCGGGGTCTATGCCGATGTGTTCCGGTTTCCGGAGTTGCGCTATCGGCTCAAACCGGTGCTGATCCTGGCGTCCGTGGGCGTCGCCCTGGCGGCGGCGGTACTGGCGACGCTCAATGCCATTCGCGCCACCGTGCAATTGGCGCCCGCCGAAGCCATGCGCCCACCGGCACCGGGCTTGTACAAGCCCATGCTGGTCGAACGCTGGGGCGTGCAGCACTGGTTCTCGCCTGCTGCGCGCATGATTATCCGGACCATGGAACGACGCCTCCTGCGCACCGGGCTGACAATCGTCGGCATCGCCGTAGCGATGGCGATTGTGATCACCGGGGCCTTCTGGCGTGACTCCATCGTCGTGTTGATGAACACCCAGTTCAACCATGTTCTGCGAGGAGACGTTTCGATCGGATTCATCGAAGCCAGCCCGGCCAATATCCAGCTGGAGATGGCCAAACTGCCCCATGTGACGGCAGTGGAAGGCGCCCGAACTGTCGCGGCCCGACTGGTTCATGCGAACCAGACCTGGCGTGGCACCATTCAAGGCAAACCTGAGCAGCCCAAACTGCACCGCATCGTCGGACTGGACCATGATGTTCACAATCCACCACACAACGGCTTGCTGCTGACCGACCGACTGGCCGAGCGTCTCAACGTCAAGCCGGGCGACACCCTGCGAGTGGAGTTTCTGGAGGGCCGGCTGGATGTGCTGGAGCTGACGGTCGCGGGTGTCGTGCCTGAAATGATGGGGTTGAACGCCTATATCGAACGGCGCGCATTGAACCGGCTTTTGCGGGAAGGCGACGTACTCAATCAAGTCACCGTGGCGGTGGACCGCGGTTATGAAACCGCCCTTTTGAACAAGCTGAAAGAGCTTCCAAGGGTTAGCGTGGCGGTTAGCAAATCGGTCATGAAGCGCAATATTGAAGAGGTGACCGCCCGCAATGTGCTGGTGTTCAGTGGAATCTTGACAACTTTCGCCACCATCATTGCCATTGGCGTGGTCTATAACAATGCCCGTATCGCCTTGGCAGAGCGGGCCTGGGAACTGGCCAGTCTGCGCGTGCTGGGATTCACCCGAGGTGAGGTCTCGGCCTTTTTGCTAGGGGAACTGGCGATTGAAATCGCGTTGGCCATACCGCTGGGCATGGTGCTTGGCTACCTGCTGGCATCGGCCATTGTGTCCTTGATCAAGACTGACGAGTTTTATTTCCCTTTTGTGATTCAACCCGCCACCTATGCCTATGCGGCCCTGTGCGTGTTTGCAGCCGGAGGTGTTAGCGCCCTGATTGTGCGCCGTCGGGTGGATAAGCTGGATCTGGTGGCCGTCCTTAAAACACGCGAATAAGGCAACTTGAGGAACACCATGAAGAGAAAAGCAATTTTCGGCGCTGCCGCTCTCCTGATACTGGCTCTGGTGTGGGCCTTCATGCCGAAACCAGCCGAGGTCGAAATAGCCACGGTGACGCAGGGGCGGTTTGAGCGTACTGTGCAGGAAGATGGCAAAACGCGCGTGCGCGACCGCTACGTCATATCGACACCGCTGACGGGCCGCGTGGCGCGGATCCACTTGAAACAGGGCGATACGGTGAAGATTGATGCGGGCGTGGCCACGCTTTGGCCGGTTGCTCCGGCACTGCTGGACGAACGCTCCCGTGCCGCGCAAGTGGCACATATCGGCGCCATGCAAGCCGCAGTGGCCAAAGCACAGGCCAACGTGGAACGGGCACGCGCGTCATTTGAACAGGGGCGAGCAGAATTCAAGCGCAGCGAGACGCTTGCCCAACTGGGTTTTGTATCACCCAACCAGAACGAGACGGAGCGGTTGAACGTCCGTCTGCGCGAGAAGGAGCTGGAAAGTGCACGCCAGGACGAGGCGGCCGCGCGCCATGAACTGGAACAGTCGAACGTCGCCTTGAAGCAATTCCTGCAACCGACACCCGCCACCACAGACCGAGCGCAGCGGGCTTTTGAGGTCAAGGCGCCTGTCTCCGGCAAGGTTTTGAAGGTGCTGACGCAGAGTGAGGGCATTGTGATGGCGGGCACCCCGCTGATAGAACTGGGCGACCCGGCCCAGCTGGAAGTGGTGGTGGATATCCTGACCGAGGATGCCGCACCGATCAAGCCAGGCACCAGGGTGCAACTGACGAACTGGGGTGGAGCTGACGTTTTACAGGGTCAAGTGCGGCTGATCGAACCGGCGGCCTTCACCAAAGTATCTGCTTTGGGTGTAGAAGAGCAGCGCGTGAACACGATTGTTGACATTACGTCGCCACCGGCTACATGGTCCACATTGGGTGATGGTTTCAAGGTTGATGTGCGGGTGCTGGTCCAGGTCGTGGAAAACGCCGTCAAGGTTCCGGTCAGCGCACTGTTTCCGGTGGGTGCACGATCGGCACTTTTTGTGCTGGACAAGGGCCGTGCACGCCTCAGAGAAATTGAAGTGGCAGCGCGCAACGGTGTCGAAGCATGGGTCAAGTCGAGCCTGCCGCCAGGCACCCAGGTGATTGTCTATCCAGATAACAAGTTGAGAGATGGCGACCGGGTCAAGGCACGCGGAATTCAGGCGCCGTGAACATCAGGGGGTTACGCACCAAGGCGCTGCATCGTGGGCAAAAGCCATCCACAGCGCCCAGCAGGAACTGGCGGCAAGTGCCAGACCAGCCAGACGTATGCCCCAGTCGCCGGAGCCTGAGCCACGCAAACGCAGCCAAAGCCAGGGGCCAGCCATCATGGAAACACTGGTCCCCAAGGCAAACAAGGCCATGACGGCTGCCCCTTCAAGTGCGCTGCCAGTCAAGGCCGCAACCAGCAAGGCCGAGTAAAGCAAACCACAGGGTAAAAAAGTCCACAGTGCGCCAATCACCAAGGGCGCTCCCCTGCCCCGCCCTGCGGCCAGCGAGCGCGCACCCGACCAGATTTTTCGGCCCGCCTGCTCCAGCCAGACAGGTTGCTGCGCTTTCCACAGGAGCAGCATGCCCAGCATAAAAGTCGCCACATGAAAAAGGGTCCACACAGGTCGCAGTGCCGCAGATTGGACTGTCAACCAGCCCAAACCCTGCATGGAGGCCGCCGCCACGGCGCCCAGTGCGGAATAGCCGAGAACCCGCCCGGCCTGGAAACTCCACATCGCCTGATTTTTTTGCGCGCCTGCTGCCTGCCCTATTCCAGCACAGGCAGCGCCGCACATGGCAATGCAATGCGGTCCGCCGGCCAAGCCCATGAGCAATGCTGTAACAGCAAGAGATGTCTGCATGGACGAAGATTAGATGATTTTGGAAAACCGGGCGCGTGTGCGGTCAGTCTGCAAATAGCGATCAAACACCATGGCCACTGCGCGTACAAAAAACCAGCCCATGGCGGTCACTTGAATGCCACTGTCGTCTAGCGTCACCAGCCCCTGTTCGGCCAGTTCCTGCAATGCCTCGATCTCGGATGCAAAGTAGTTCCGGAATTCAACGAGATAAGCCAGCTCGATGGATTCATACAACACATGCCCCTGACACATTAGAGACATGATCACGGCACGACGCACAAGGTCGTCGCGCGACATGCCCAGCCCGCGCACCACAGGAAAACGCCCCTGATCCAGATAGTCGTAATACTCTTCCAGCGTCTTGGCATTTTGGCTGTAGGTGGCGCCAATGCGGCCAATGGACGAAACGCCCAGGCCTATCAGGTCGCAATCCGGCTGGGTGCTATAGCCCTGAAAATTACGGTGCAGACGCCCCTGCCGCTTGGCTACGGCTAACGGATCGTCAGGGAGGGCAAAATGATCCATCCCCACATAGACATAACCTGCCTTCATGAAAGCGGACAGAGAACGCGAAAGCATGGCGACTTTGGCCGCGCCACTGGGCAACGAGGTAGTGGCAATCCTGCGTTGGGGCTTGAAACGTTCAGGCAAATGGGCATAGGCATACAGGGCGATGCGATCCGGTCGCAATTCAATCACCTGAGCCAGTGTGCGGTCGAATGACTCCGGACTTTGCTGCGGCAGACCATAGATCAGATCGACGTTGATGGAGTCAAAATTGCGCTGGCGTGCCGCTTCCAGTAGGGCAAAAACCTGCTCGGCAGGCTGTATGCGATGCACTGCTTTTTGGACCGCTGGATCAAAATCCTGCACACCAAAACTTAAACGGTTGAATCCAAGCTCGGCGAGCGTATCCAGCCGCGAGACATCAATGGTGCGCGGGTCAACCTCTATGGCATATTCCCCGCCGGGCACCAAGTTGAAGTTGCGCCGCAACATAGCCATCAATTCCCGCAGTTCGTCATCCGACAAAAACGTGGGCGTACCACCCCCCAGATGCAATTGCGTCACCGCTTGCCCGATGCCCAGATGCTCCGTGTGCAGTTCCACCTCTCTGCTCAGATAGCGCAGATAAGGCGCTGCGCGATCATGGTGTTTTGTAATGATCTTGTTGCAAGCACAGTAATAGCACAACGATTCACAAAAAGGAATGTGAACATACAGGGACAATGGCAGCGTCATGGCTGCCGCTCCAGAACGACGCTGTTTCAAGGCCTGCGTGTAGTCATCCGCTGAAAACGCTTCAACAAAACGGTCCGCCGTGGGGTAAGAGGTGTAGCGCGGCCCAGATACATCAAACCGACGCAACAGGTCCTCAGAAACAGGGTCAGCAACAGCGATCTTCATGGGTAGTCCTTGGCAAGGCTGACAAATATGCCTGAAAAGGTCAGAATATTTCTTGACCTCAATCAAATCTCACGGAAATTCAATTGACCCAAATATGACCCGCATCAGGAGCGTTAGGAAATTAGTGCCAAAATGAAAGCTATGAATCCTCAAACCATCAAAGTCGCCTGTTCAAACTGTAATTTGCGGGAACTGTGCATGCCTATGGGCTTGACGGCGGAGGAGCTGGACCGCATTGACGATATGGTCGCGGCCAGGCGCAAGATCAAGCGTGGCACAACCCTCTTTCGCAATGGCGAGAAGTTCACCAGTTTGTATGCCATTCGCACGGGATTTTTCAAAACCCGTGTGGCGTCGGAGGATGGCCGGGATCAGGTAACCGGGTTCCAGATGGCGGGCGAAGTTATCGGCCTGGATGGCATCGTCAACGACCATCACACCTGTGATGCGGTCGCGCTGGAAGACGCTGAGGTCTGCGTGATGCCGTTTGATCGGATTGAAGAGCTGTCGCGTGAAGTGAATGCGCTGCAACGCCACGTTCACAAAATCATGAGTCGAGAAATTGTGCGGGAGCACGGCGTCATGCTATTGCTGGGTAGTATGCGGGCAGAGGAACGCCTTGCCACCTTTCTCCTGAACCTCGTTCAGAGGCTTCATGCACGAGGATTCTCGCAGTCGGAGTTGGTGCTTCGAATGACCCGGGAAGAAATTGGAAGCTTTTTAGGACTGAAACTGGAGACAGTGAGCCGGACCTTTTCCAGATTTGCCGACGAAGGCATCGTGGAAGTCAAGCAACGTCATGTTCGCATTGTCAATACCGAGGCGCTAAAGGACATCGTCAATCCCAAAGCCTGCAACTAAGTTGCACTGCAACGCAGACCTAGCATGGGCCCTGCTTGGGGCATCCATCCGGGCGATCATCCTCGGGCAGCGGGCAGCTGTTAACTTCAAACGGAGACATCGCAAGCAAAGTAGTCAAGGCGCTCGATACCATGGTGATGCCCCAGAATACAAAAAAGGCCACAGTGTAGACAGCCTGCCGTGAAAGCTCTACGGGCTGACCAAACCAGTGCAGGTCTTGCGGATCGACCAACGCAAATACCACCATTTCAAGAACGCAGGCCACCAAAAAGGCAGGCCAGGCAATCCACATCATTCGTTGTGACAACATACTTGGCATCCTTTAAGCAAAGGTCTGTGGGCTCAGCGTTTGCTGATGTCTTTGGTCGTTGATGCCACGCCGGTCTGAGCGTGATTGCGCGCCTGCAATGCAGGCGCCAGGCTGGCGGCATTGGCATCCGTTTCCAATGCCTTATTGTTTTCCACACTCTTGCGGTAATAGTCTTCTGTAATGACCGGATCAGGCCTGGTCACCGCAAGATATAAAGTTATAAATCCGGCTACGACCACGATGGCGGGACCGGCAAAGACCATCCAGACGTGTCCATATTTCCACCAGGGGCCGCTTGAATCAAGGGTGCTTTGTTGCATAACAATCCTTATCGTGGAACTAAAAAAACCGACTTTTCAACCAGCCGACCCGACGAATCCAGCGCCTCAATCTCGAACTGCATCGGGTGCGAGCCCGGTGGCGCCACCTCGAACGGGGCCTGCACCCGCACCGGC
>NZ_QEII01000301.1 GCF_003347515.1 Rhodoferax ferrireducens
TCCCATAGGCCCCGCCACTTGCAGCAAACGCAGCCTTCATGTGCACGCTGGCTTCGCAAACCACAGGCTGGGCTTGGTCGCGCTTGCGGGCTGTGTAATAGCCTGAGCGACTAATGCCCAAGACTCGGCACATTTGGTTTACCGGCACGGCCTTCTGCTGCAGTTGCTCGACAAGCTGGAAGCTCATCGCAGTTCCCGGGCAAAGAAGGCCGATGCTTTTTTTAAGATATCCACATCGCCTCGCAGTTGCCGGTT
>NZ_QEII01000302.1 GCF_003347515.1 Rhodoferax ferrireducens
CGGCATGGCCCAGCCCAGCAGACAAATGATCAACGTAGCGATTGAACTCCTGCGATATGTCCATCACGCCCCCAGTCAAAATTCACGCTGCGTTTATGATAGCATAATTTATGACACAGTAAGATTAAGAGACCACTTTCGCTGCATAACGGCAGTCCGTTTCAGGCTGACTCCAGACGTTCTTATTTCTTGAAAACAGTCACTTACGTATAGTTTAAGAGGTGCTGTTAAGCGTGCCTCTTGAATGAGTTAGTCGTCACTCTTTTGCCCCTCCTCGAATACTTCTAATGAGGCTGGCGATCTGCTCCGCACCGTCGAACGTTGATGGTATGCCGGACTCTTCCGTAACTAGGCCACTAAAGACAAGAGCCTCAAACTTGCTAAGTGCTGATGAGTCTTTGTTTCTCAGTTTCGTTACGTAATCAGCATAGCTCTCAATGAACTGGCACAAGGAAACGCGTAGATCAATCTGAAGCAGCTGAGCCTTAACCGAACGAAACTGACCAAGCACCACTCTGAAAAAATAAAGCAAGATGATCTCGATCGCAATGATCGTTGGTAGTGTGTACACAAGAGTGCCTTTGTGGCTCTCGATTGTTTCGAGATTTATGGCCACGAAACTGAGCTGTGCTAGTGGCAGTACTGTCATCGCAAGCCCGATCAAAATGATCGATACAAAGGAAAATTTTCGCTCCTCTTCCTTTTTCTCTTTTAAGCCTTGGAAGCCGTGTACCAGTCCAACGAAGTTATATGCCGATGTGATATTGCCGATATTGGAGGCCAGTCCCTGAAGCAGCTTTTGTCGCTCGTCTAGGTCCTTATCCCATTCTTCCTTGATTTTTCGGGACGCCTCGACTGTCTCCGAAAACTTGCGGAACTCGGTAACAGATGGGTGACCGATGAGTCTTTTTGCGACTTGGGCAGGCATCGCGTAGGCCGCATAGATGAGTTGCTGCCTGTCTGTTCCAGTAAAATCCTCAAGGTGATCATGAACAAAGTTCATGATCCGTCTTACCTCGAAACTCGGTTCGCCCGGTTGCGTGAACTCGAGTTCACACAAAAATCGGTACGCAGATGTGAAAACTGACCGAACGACAGATGGGCGATTCTCTGGCGGTAGGTCGAAGTAGTTTTTTATCTCCCCCATGAAGGACGCGCCAATCCATTCGACATTGACTGCCGCGAACTCATCGAATTTCTCCGGGTTAGAGATCATCAGATCGACAATCTGCGCAAGATGATGCGTCATGCCCTCCGGCGGAATCGCCTCAGAAGGCAGCGTACGCAGGTCTTGAACCAGCCTGCGCAACAGCGCTGCGTTGGACGGCACGGTGAAAAGTGCGGAAGATGATTCGGTGGTCATAGGATCTTTTCGTGACGCCTAACGAATCGCGTTTATCTGCCGCGCTGCGATGCTGAAAGAGGCCATATTTGCCTCCCGCGGCTGATAGACATTGTTAGGCTGGACCGCCAGCATAGGTGGTCCCGATGAGGGGATTGAAAGCTCGACCCCTGCTTTATGGTTCATATTATGAACGTCTTTTTGGCGTAATCATTGCCCATCAGACAGCATGACTGAATGGTCGCTTCCGCTGCACTGCTGCCCTCCGCGAAATCGCCATCGCGAGTTTGCTAGATCCCCTTACCCTGTCGCCGTGACCGGACCCGAGGGCGCCAAGTTCAATCCGCCTTGATACCCGCCCGCTTGACGATGTCGCTCCAGATCTTCTGCTCGCCCGCGATGAAGCTGGCGTATTCCGCCGACGGCCCGCCGCCGCGCACAGCGTTGTCGGTGGCAAAACGCTCCGTCACCGCCGAGGACTTCAGCGCCTTGAGGCACTCTTCCTGCAGGCGTTTGACGATCTCGGGCGGCGTGCCGGCCGGCACATGCATGCCGTACCACTGCGAGGTCTCGAAGTCCTTGAAGCCCATCTCGGCCACCGTGGGTACATCGGGCAAGGCGGCAATGCGCTGTTGCGTGCCGACCGCGATGGCGCGCAGCTTGCCGGCGCGAATGTGCGCGCCCAGCGCCGGCATGCCGGCGGACGAGGCCTGGGTGCGGCCGGACAGCAAATCAGTCAGTTGCGGGCCGGTGCCCCGATAGGGAATATGGGTGATGAACATGCCGGTCACCAGCTTGAGGTACTCCATGGCCAGGTGGCCGGCGCTGGCGTTGCCGGCCGAACCATAGTTGAGCTGGCCCGGGTTCTTTTTGACATAGACCACAAACTCCTGGAAGTTCTTGGCCGGCACATCGGGATGGATGACAAACACGTTGGGCACCTTGGCCAGCAAGGTCACCGGCAGGAAATCCTTGTTGACGTCGTAAGGCTGGTTCTTCAGCATGTAGGGGTTGACCGCCATGGTGCCGACATGGGTCAGGATCAGGGTATGGCCATCGGGCGCCGCCTTGGCGACTTCCGCCATGGCGATGGTGCCCGCGCCGCCCGGCTTGTTCTCGACGTAAACACTTTGCCCGAGCTGCTTGGTCAACTCTGCGGCCACCGAGCGGGCCACGATTTCCGAGGTGCCACCGGGGGCGAAGGGCACGACAAAACGAATCGGCTTGGACGGCCAGGCCGGCTGCGCCAGCAAGGCGGGCGCGGCCAACACCGAGGCGGCAGCACCCGCGGCTTGCAGCACGCGACGGCGGGACAAAGAGTTGGGGTTCATGTTGGAAGTCTCCTGTGATGGTCTGGGAAAAGTCTAAGGCGCAGGCCTCGAAAACGGTATCAGCGCAAACCCCATCCCTGGGGACTTGGCGTGAACTCAGTCAGTGCCCAGCGCCAGCCGTTCAGGTTGGCGCTTCTCGATCGCCCACTTGAGCAGGGCCGCGCTGCGGAAGATGCCGTGGGCAAACTTGCCATAGGGCAGCGTGGCAAACAGCGCCATCACCACGCCCAGATGCACGGCCAGCAGCGCGGGCAGCGCCGGGGTATCGCGCGCCAGCCACAGCGCCAAACCGCTCAGGCTGGTGAAGAACAGCAGTGCAATGAAACCGCGGTCCATCGGCTTTTGCGCGGCATCGCCCAGCCCTGGATGGCGTTGCAGGTTGAGCATGAACAGGCCGGCCGTGCCCGCCAGCAGACTCAGGCCTCCGGCGACGCCCAGCAATTTGGGCAGGCTGGGCAGGTCGTAAGGGGCGATCCAGCCGAAGGCGTAGTGGTAAAGCGTGGCCACGCTGGTGGCGGCAAAACACAGCAGGAAACCGTAAAAGGTCAGGTGGTGCGCGCGACGGCGCGACAGGGTGTAGGCCTCGTCCGCGTTGTGGCAGCCCTCGCCATGGCCGCCGTCCAGGTACTTCAGGCGCAGCACGTCCGCCGTCGCCTCCAGGGCCGCCGCGCCCGAGACTTGGCTTTCAGCCGAGGCAGGGCTGCCAGTCGAGGCGCCTGGGGTGGCCGGCGTCACGTCGGACCAGAAGCGCCGCACGCCCAGGCCCAGCGCCAGCGTGGCAAACAAAAACACCGGCGCGAACAAGCCCACCAATAAGTTGTGCGGAAACAGCTGGTAGAAGTTGCCGCGCAGATCGCCGCCCCACAGCGTGCCATTCAAGGCCAGCGCCAGCAGCAGAAAAATCGCCAGCCCGGCCGCCAGGGCCAGCGACAGCGTCAGGCCATTGCGCTGGTAGAGCGCACCGAGCGCCGGCGGCCAGGCATAGTCGGCATAGGTCTGCCCTCGGACCTGGGCCATGGCCTGCGGCACGCTGACGGCAAACTCATGCGGCGGCGCGTACTGGCAGGCGTGCAGGCAGGCGCCGCAGTTGTGGCACAGATTGGCGAGGTAATGAATGTCGGCCTTGCCAAATTCGAGCCGGCGCGTCATGGCCGGGAACACGGCACAAAAACCCTCGCAATAACGGCAGGCGTTACAGATTTGCAGCTGCCGCGCCACCTCGGCCTCGGGCGCGCTCAGCACGATCTCGCCATTGGCCAGCGCGCGGGCATCGCGGGTCAAAGCCGCCAGCGGGGTCAAGCTATTTGGTTGCTCAAGCTGCGACACGATTTACTCCTGATTTAATAGCTTCCTGCGCAGACTGGACGCCGGCTATACGCCCAAAAGCCGTACCAATCGACATGCCGACACCGGCCGTGTAGCCCTGGCCCAGCACGTTGCCGGCCATCATTTCACCGGCCACAAACAGGTTGTCGCTGGGCACACCGCCAAAGCGCACGGCGGCGGTGGCATCGGTCTTCAGGCCCAGGTAGGTGAAGGTCACCCCGGGCTTGAGGGCGTAGCCGTAGAAGGGCGCGGTGTCGATGGGCCGCGCCCAGTGCGTCTTGGCGGGGCTCAAGGCCTCGGTCGCGCAGTCGTCCAGCACGGTGTGGTCGAAGCTGCCGACGCGGCAGGCTGCGTTGTAGTCGTTCAGGGTCTGCATGAAGGTGGGCACGTCCAGGCCCAGTTGCTGCGCCAGTTCGGGCAGGCTGTTCGCCCGGGCACCGGGAAACACCGGCGGCATGAAGCGCCCCACCGCCTTGGCATCGATGATGGAATAGCCCAGCTGGCCCGGCTGCTGCGCCACCAGGCGGCCCCAGATGGCGTAGCGCTTGGGCCAGAAGTCTTCACCCTCGTCGTAGAAACGCCGCCCCTCGCGGTTCACCACCACGCCCAGCGACACACAGTCGATGCGGGTGCAGATGCCGCCGTCGTACAGCGGCGCGCGGGCGTCGATGGCCACCATGTGGGCCTGGGTGGGATCGCCAATCGCGTCGGCGCCGGCGTCCAGCAAGTGCTTGAGCAGCACGCCCTGGTTGAAGCGCGTGCCGCGAATCGCAAAGTTGTCGGACGGCCATTCGCCGCGCGCGTTCTGGCCCCAGGCCTCGCGCAGCCAGTCCCGATTCGACTCGAAGCCGCCGGCCGCCAGCACGCAGGCGCGTGCGGTGATGCGCTGCGGCCCGACCCAGGCGGCAAGAAAGCGACCATCCTGCAGCTCAAGCCGGTCCACCGGCGCGTTGTAGCGGATCTGCACGCCGAGCTGTTCCGCGCTGCGGTAATAGGCGTTGACCAGCGCCTTGCCGCCGCCCATGAAAAAAGCGTTGGTGCGCGACAGGTGCAAGGTGCCGGAGAGCGAGGGCTGGAAATGCACGCCGTGGCTGCGCATCCAGTCGCGGCAGCGCGACGATTCCCGGATGACCAGGCGCGCCAGCGCTTCATTGGTCTGCCCGCCCGTGACCTTGAGCAGGTCCTGCCAGAATTCCTCTTCCGGATAGGCCTCGGTCAGCACATCCTGCGGCGCGTCATGCATGCAGCGCAGGTTGCGCGTATGAGCGGAATTGCCGCCACGCCACTCGCGCGGCGCCGCTTCCAGCAGCATGACGCTGGCGCCGGCCTCGCGCGCCATCAGCGCCGCGCACAGGGCAGCGTTGCCGCCGCCAATCACCAGCACATCCAGATTGATTTCTTTGCTTATGTCCATGACCGGACTGTAGGCGCCAGCCCGGCGCCGCGTAAGCACCACGCGACGATGGGGGTATCACGAATCGTGATGGATCAGCCGGGCCCCCACCCATTGGCCCGAGCGCACCAGTTGACGCGCGCAGTCGGCCAGCACCACGCGGGTGGCCAGCGCGGCCGGCGAGAGCTCGTCGTCCGACAGGCTGCACAGGGCGTTCGTGCGATGCACCTGCGCATCCGCGATCTCCGACCACTGAAAACGCTGGGCCGCCTCGGTGACACGGCCCAGCGCGGCCCAGGGTTGCACGGTGCTGCCCAGCCCGGCGCTGACAGCGTCCATGAGCATAGCCAGTGAATCGATCTCGGCCACCAGCTCCGGTTTGAATTTGGCCCGTGCAAACGCGGCGTCCAGCGTGCTGCGCAAGCCGTGCGCGCCGGTAGGCAGGATCAGGGGCACCCCTTTGAGCTGCGCCATGCGCGTCATGGCGGTGTTCGGTGGCTTGCCGCTCTCGCCTGGGGCGCGCGGACTGATCAGGAACAGTTTCTCCTGCAGCAGCGGCATCACGCTCCAGCGCCGCGCCGTGCCGGTGTCGAACAGCACCGCCAGATCGAGCTGGCGCGCGTTCAGCATGGTCGTCACATGGCCCGACATGCTTTCCACCATGTGCAGGCGCACATCCGGGTAGCGCTCGCGCATGGCGCGCATCAGCGGTACGCCCAGCACCGAGGCCGTGGTGGAGGCCAGGCCGACGCTGACCGTGCCGGTCAGGCGCGACTGCTGGGCCGCGCGCACCGCCTGCTCGGCATGGCGCAAGGTCAGTTGCGCTTCCCGGAAAAATGCCAGCCCGGCTTCGGTCGGCGTCACGCCCTTGCTGCTGCGCTGCAAGAGCCGGGTCGACAGTTCGCTCTCCAGGCGGCTGATTTGCTGACTGAGGGCCGACTGCACCAGGTCCAGATCCAGCGCCGCGCGGCTCATGCTGCCGAGCTCGACCACGCGCACAAAATATTTGAGTTGGCGAAGTTCCATGGCGGGCGGTCAGAAACGCAGGGTGGTCATGGCAGGGATAATCGCATACCTATGGACAAGCAACACAATGGACAACGCGTGGTGGTCGGTTTGAGCGGTGGCGTGGACTCGGCCGTCACCGCCTGGCTGCTGAAACAGCAAGGCTATGAGGTCATCGGCATCTTCATGAAAAACTGGGAGGATGACGACGACTCGGAGTTCTGCTCCTCCAACATCGATTTTGTCGACGCCGCCGCGGTGGCGGACGTGATCGGCATCGAGATCGAACACGTCAACTTTGCGGCCGAATACAAAGACCGGGTATTTGCGGAATTTTTGCGCGAGTACCAGGCCGGGCGTACGCCGAACCCGGACATTCTGTGCAATGCCGAGATCAAGTTCAAGGCTTTTCTGGACCACGCCCTGCGGCTCGGGGCGGAAAAAATCGCCACCGGGCATTACGCACGGGTGCGCCTGAATGCGGCCACCGGCCAACACGAATTACTCAAGGGCCTGGACCCGTCCAAGGACCAGAGCTACTTTTTGCACCGGTTGAACCAGGCGCAGCTGTCCAAAACGCTGTTCCCGGTGGGCGAGTTGCTTAAGACCGAGGTGCGGCGACTGGCGCTGGAGATCGGCCTGCCGAATGCGAAAAAGAAGGACTCGACCGGCATTTGCTTTATTGGCGAGCGGCCGTTCCGCGATTTTTTGAACCGCTACATCGCCAAGGAGCCCGGCCCGATCAAGGATGAGAAAGGCCGCACCATCGGCCAGCATGTGGGTTTGAGCTTTTACACCCTGGGCCAGCGCCAGGGTCTGGGCATCGGCGGACTCAAGACCAAGGGCGCGCAAAAAGGCGGCGGCGAGCACGCGCCCTGGTTCGTCGCGCGCAAGGACATGGAAAAAAACACGCTGTGGGTGGTGCAGGGGCACGAACACCCGTGGCTGCAGTCCTTCGCGCTGACGGCGCAGGACGCCAGCTGGGTCGCCGGCGCGGCGCCGGCTGCGGGCCAATTCACATCCAAAACCCGCTACCGCCAGCTTGATGCGCCCTGCACGCTGGCAGCCGGCGCGGGTGAGGCGTTCAGCCTGAACTTTCCCGGCCCGCAATGGGCCGTCACGCCGGGACAGTCGGCGGTGCTGTATGACGGCGACGTGTGCCTCGGTGGCGGTGTGATTGCGGCTTGAGTTCAGCGCCTGAAACGCTACTATTTTAGTAGCTACTTGCGATTTATGGACGCGGGCTAGAGGCCGATTTGACTTATAAAATTGGTTATCCCATGCGGGCCAGCAAGGCTTCCATATCTTTCAGCATGAGGTCCAGCCCGGCCTTCTGGGACTCGTCCGGCTGCATGCAGGCGTCGAGCTCCTGCTCCATGAAGCACATCGTCATACGCAGGTAGGTGCTGTCCAGCGCTTTACGCACGGCCGAGAATTGCTGTCCAATCTTGAGGCAGTTCTCGCCCTCTTCGATCATGCGTTGCACACCCCGAATTTGTCCCTCGGCGCGCCGAAGCCGGTTGAGCAACTCGGTCCGGGCAGCGGCGTTCGTCAAGTTGGTCATCAGTATCTCCTTCAATCTATCATTTCAACCGCACCCCCAGCGCATCGACCACTTCAACGCTGACCGCAATGCCCTGGCTGACACTTTGCGTCACCGTGCAATACGATTCAAACTGTCCAAGCACCCGGTCCAGGTGCGCCAGTGAAGCGGCCGGCACCCCCAGCGTCAGTACCGCCTTGATCGTCAGCACGCGCAGACGCCCCTCGGCATTGCGGCCGACCTCGGCGTGGACATCGCAGGAAATCGGCTCCGGCGCCTGCTTGAACTTGCGCAAGGCGAACAACAGGGAGTCCGACAGGCAATTGCCCACGGCCGCGGCCAGCAGTTGCACCGGTGACGGGCCCTGCTCCCGGCCCAAGGGCGCCGATTCATCGCCCATGACAACCGGGATGTCGCCGCCGAAGTGAATGTCGAACTGGTAGTCCTGCTTTTGATGAAGCTGTACGTGGATGCTGGTCTCGCTCATGGCGTCTCCTGAAAACGGGTGAATTGATTCGGCCGGCTTATTCCCTCAGTTGGCGCAGCCGATTTTCGATTCCGGCACGCCGAGCTTCTTGAGGATGATGCCCAGCGGGCAAAAATTGGTGAAGCCGGATTGGAACAGATTGAAGCCGACAAAAGCGGTGAAGGCCAGCGCCCATTTGCTCACAAACAGCGGGCTGCCCTCGACGCCCAGCGCCAGTGAAATCATGATGAAAAGGCCGGCAAAAACAAGGATGTAGCGCTGGACGGTCATGGTGAAACTCCTGATAGAAAATTGAAGAATGGGTGAAATGGCTACTTGGTTTTTTCCGCCAGGCGCACGATGCCCAAGAGCTTGAGCACGTATTTTTCGTAAATGGGCTCCGAGTTGCCGGTCTTGATCTTGCGCATGAAGTACTTCTCGAATGCGATCTTGGCCAAGTGCACCCATTTGCCCTTCTTGAACCAGTTCACATTGCGCGGCGGGATCTGCGGCAGCGCCACAAAGGCGGCGCCGGTGTCGCCCATGTCGGCCAGGCAGATGGCGTTCCAGGTGCCTTTGGCCTCGGGTGTTTTACCGGCCAGCTCGTCCCGGATGTTGTGCGCGATGGCACCCACCATGCTCTCGATCATGTAGCCGGTTTTGGGCGTGCCGGTGGGCACCGGTGTCACTTCCACCGGCGGGATGGCCACGCACACGCCGGCCGAGAAGATGTTGCGGTAAGCCTTGCTGCGCTGGAACTCGTCAATCAGCACCATGCCGCGCGGATTGCACAAATTGGGCACGGCGGCCACCGCATCCACGCCCTTGAAGGCGGGCAGCATCATGGACAGCTTGAAACCCAGCTCGTGCTCTTTGTAGACATTGCCCAAGTCGTCGAGTTGCGTGACAAACATCTTGCCCTCCTCCACCCGGGTGGTCTTGGCATTGGTAATCCACTTCATGTCGCGACCGCGCAGCTCGGACTCCAGCATGGACTTGCTGTCGCCGACGCCGCCCAGGCCCAGGTGCCCGATGTAGGGCTCGCTGGTCACATAGGTAATTGGCACTTTGTTGCGCAGTTTGCGTTTGCGCAGGTCGGTGTCCAGGATAAAGGCGAACTCGTAGGCGGGGCCAAAGCAGCTGGCGCCGGGCATGGCGCCGATCACGACCGGGCCGGGGTTGTCGAGAAACTTCTGGTAATCGGCAAAAAACTCCTGCGCGTGGTCCACGCTGCACACCGAGTGGGTGAAACCGCCACCGCCCGAGGTGAGCGGGCCGGCACCCGGCACCTCATTGAAGGCCAGCTTGGGGCCGGTGGTGATCACCAGGTAGTCATAGTCCAGCGTCGCGCCGCCATCCAGCGTCAGGCGGTTGGCGGGCGCATCGATGTGGGTCACTGCCTTTGCGATGAAGGCAATGTCCTTGCGCTCCAGGTAAGGGGCAATCGGCAGCGTGGTCTGCTCGCGTTCGCGCCAGCCCACGGCAACCCAGGGGTTGCTCGGTACAAACTGGAAGTAGTCGGTCGAATTGACGACGGTGATGCGGTGCTCCTTGCCAAGCAACTCGCGCAACTCGTAAGCGGCGGGCATGCCGCCGATGCCTGCACCCATGATGACGATATGAGCCATGATTTGTCTCCTGTGGATTTAACTTCTTACTCGGGCTGTACCTGAAGAGGGGTCGCGTCTGCGCGCGATTCCATACGACGCCGGTACAAGGCGTAATAGAGGACGGGAATGACCACCAGCGTGAGCAGGGTCGAGACCAGAATGCCAAAAATGAGGGACACGGCCAAGCCGTTGAAGATCGGGTCGTCCAGGATGAAGAAGGCGCCAATCATGGCGGCCAGCCCGGTCAATGCAATGGGCTGGGCCCGCACCGCCGCCGACTGCACCACGGCGTCCTTGAAGGCCAGACCTTGCGCCACCTGCAGCTCGATGAAATCCACCAGCAGAATCGAGTTGCGCACGATGATGCCGGCCAGCGCGATCATGCCGATCATGGAGGTGGCGGTGAATTGCGCATTCAACAAGGCGTGGCCCGGCATCACGCCGATGAGGGTGAGTGGAATCGGCGCCATGATGACCAGCGGCGTCAGGTAGCTGCGGAACTGCGCCACCACCAGCAGGTAAATCAGGATCAGGCCGACGCCGTAAGCGGCACCCATGTCGCGGAAAGTGTCATAAGTAATCTGCAGTTCACCGTCCCATTTGATGGCGTACTGGCGGTAGGGGTCAGCGGGCTGGTTAATCCAGTATTCGCCCAGCTCACCAGCGCCGGGCAGCGTGGCGTCCTTGAGTTTGCCGCGGATGGCAAACAGGCCATACAAGGGCGAATCCAGCTTGCCCGCCATGTCGCCGAACACATAGCTCAGGCCCTGCAGGTCTTTGGTGAACAGGGGTTTGTCAATCACACCGCGCTCGACCTCGACCAATTCGGACAGCGCCACCATCTGGCCGTTGGCGGCGCGCAGGGGCATGGCCAGCAGGGCATCAAGCCCGATCTGGGACGTTTGCGGCAGTTGCAGGCGCACCGGCACCGGGTATTTGGACTGGCCATCGTGCAGGTAGGCGGCGTCCGTGCCCGACAGGGCCATCGCCGCCGTCTGGGCAATGACCGCGACCGGAATGCCGAGTGACTCCGCCCGCTGGCGACGTACGCGCAAGAAGGCCCGCGCTGCGTTTTCCTTGAGCGAGGTATCGACGCCAACGATGTCCGGCGTAGCGGCAAAAGCCTTTGCCACGCGGCTGGCCACGGCTTGGCGACCGGCTTCGTCCGGACCATAGACTTCGGCCATCAGGGGCGACATCACCGGCGGGCCGGGCGGTACCTCGACCACTTTGATGCGGGCGTTGTGGCGCAGGCCGATTTTTTCCAGATCGGGCCTCAGGCGCTGCGCGATCACATGGCTCTTGTCGCTGCGTTGGTGTTTGTCGACCAGGTTCACCTGCAGGTCGCCCTGCTCCGCGTCGGCCCGCAAATAGTACTGTCGCACCAGGCCATTGAAGGTGATGGGTGAGGCCGTTCCGGCATAGGCTTGCAGGTTCAGCACGTCCGGCTGCTGCGCCAAAAACGCGCCCAGTTCATGCAGGGTGGCTGCGGTATTTTCCAGCGGGGTTCCGGCCGGCATTTCGACCACCACCTGGAACTCGCTCTTGTTGTCAAAGGGCAACATTTTCATGACAACCCATTGAACCAGCGTCAAACCAATCGACAGCAGGAGGGCCACCAGAATGCCCGCCAGCAGCAACCAGCGCTTGCGCGCGCTGTCCAGAAACGGCGTCAGGACGCGGGTGAACAGGGTTTGCAGCTTGGGGCCCAGTCCTTTGGGCTTGCCATGTTCGACCGGTGAATGGCCATGAGGCTTCATCAATTTGAGGGCCAGCCACGGCGTCACCGTGAAGGCAATCGCCAGCGAGATCGCCATGCCCAGACTGGAGTTGATCGGAATCGGGCTCATGTACGGGCCCATCAAACCGGACACAAAGGCCATGGGCAGCAAGGCGGCGATGACGGTCAGCGTCGCCAAAATGGTCGGGCCACCCACTTCATCGACGGCACGGGGGATGATGTCCTTGAGCGTGGCATCCGGCGTCAGTTGCTGATGGCGGTGAATGTTTTCGACCACCACAATGGCGTCGTCCACCAGGATGCCGATCGAGAAAATCAGCGCGAACAAGGACACGCGATTCAGCGTGAAACCCCAGGCCCAGGACGCAAACAGCGTGGCGGTCAGCGTCAGAATGACGGCAGCGCCCACAATCACCGCTTCGCGCCGCCCCAGGGCAAAGCCGACCAGCAAGATGACGGAACCGGTGGCAAAGGCCAGCTTCTGAATCAGCTTGTTGGCTTTCTCGGCTGCCGTCTCGCCGTAGTCGCGCGTGATGGTGGTCTCGATGTTGGCGGGAATCACCGTGTTGCTCAGGGCCTTGACGCGTTCGCGTACCGCCTGCGCGACATCCACTGCGTTTTCACCGGGCTTCTTGGTGACGGTAATCGTCACCGCCGGGTAGACGCCGCCGGCAGGCAAAGCGGCAGACTTTGTTTCGACCGTCGCCTCGGCCGGATGGGCAGCCACCCCACCGGGGGTAAACCACACATAGCGTTGCGCTACTTGCGCACCCGCCTCAACACGCGCCACCTCGCGCAAATAGACGGGCAGGCCCTTGGCGACACCGACAACGAGTTCACCCACGTCCTGCGCCGAGCGCAAGAACTCACCCGTTTCGATGCTGAGCATCTGCGCAGATTTATTTTCCGTGTCCAGCACCGCCCCCGATGGCATGCCAAAGTTGGCCGCTGCCAGGGTCTGCTTGAGGCCCACCAGGTCGACACCCCGCTCGCGCAGGCGGGCCGGATCCAGCCAGACATGCACGGCACGTCCCGGCCCACCAATGGTCTTGACCTCACGCGTGCCCGAAACACGCTTGAGCTCCGCCTCGACGGCATGGGCGACGCGCTCCAGCTCGGATCCGGGCAAGGCCTCGCGACTCCACAAGGTCACCCCAAGAATCGGCACATCGTCAATCCCCTTGGGTTTCACAATCGGGCTGAGCGTGCCCAAATCGCGTGGCAACCAGTCCTGGTTGGCGTTGAGCACGTCATACAGACGCACCAAGGCCTCGGTGCGCGGCACCCCCACCTTGAATTGCACGGTCAGCACGGCCAGACCCGGGCGCGCGACCGAATAGGTGTGCTCGATGCCGGCAATCTGGCTCAGAACCTGTTCCGCCGGCCGGGCGACCATGTTCTGGACATCCACACTGCTGGCGCCTGGAAACGGAATCAGCACGTCGGCCATCGTCACATTGATCTGCGGCTCTTCCTCGCGCGGCGTCACCAAAACCGCGAACAGGCCTAACAGCAGCGCGACGAGAGCCAGCAAGGGCGTGAGCGCGTTGCTCTGAAACGCGGCGGCAATCCGGCCGGAGACGCCCATGGAGGGTTTGTCGTTCATCGCCATCTCACTTGCCCGCAGCAGGCTGTGCTGCTTGTGGCACGGCTTGCGCACCCGCCAAACCCGCCTTCACCGGATCCAGCGCCACGCGGTCGCCGGCCAGCAGGCCCGCCACCACTTCCACGCCATCGGCCCCGTGATCGGCACCCAAGCGGATCGCCTTGAGCGCAAAGCCATTGCCTGACACCACATAGACCGCAGTCAGCTCACCGCGACGCAACACGGCAGAACCGGGCACCACCGTGCGGTCCGCCGCCCCCCCGGCAAAGCGCACCCTCACCTGCTGCCCCGGCAGCAGGGTCTTGGCGGCTTCCGAGGGCAATTCAAGACGCCACTCAATGGTTTGAGACACCGGATCGGCCGTCGGCACGGTGCTGCGCGACACCGGGCGAACCCATTGGGCGCCGCCCTCGCCGTTTTGCAGCAGCACATCAACGGTGCCAGCCGCCCGCACCTGTGCGGCGCGGGAGACAGGCACCTGGACGACTGCCCGAATGGGCAAGGGCGCGTACAGCGTGAGCAGCGGTTTGCCCGGCACCGCCAGATCGCCGGCTTCGACGTGTGTCTGCAGCACCCAGCCCTCGAAGGGAGCGGTGACCCGGGTAAAGCCCTGCGCCAGTGCCGACTGCCTGGCCCCGGCGCCGGCCTGGTCGCGCCCGGCCAGCGCGCCCTTGAGTTGGGATTCGGCCGTGTCCAGTGCCGCGGAACTCACAAAGCCCTTGGTCTGCAAATCACGCGTTCGATCGAAATTGGCCTGGGCGTTGCGCAGCTCGGCTTGCGCCTGCGCGACCTGCGCCTGGCTGCGCTGAACGCCGGTTTGCGCTTCACGGTCGTCAATGGTGGCGAGCAATTGCCCGGCCCGCACTTTGTCGCCGGCCTTGACCGCCAGCGTCGCAATGCGACCGCCCGCCTGTGCCGAAACCGTGCTCTGCTTGACCGGCTGAATCACGCCGTCAATCTCGAATGCGGCCCCCACCGATTTGAGCTGCACCGGCGCCACGGGCACCTGGATAGAACCTTGCGCGGCGGAGACGGTCATGATCGATGCACCGAGCCACGGTATGGCGCGGCGTGCAACGCGGAAAAAGCCAGGAAATGCAAGTGAGCTCATGGGGCACCTTAAAAATACCATGTGGAGTATATATGTATACCCCCCACAGTACAAGAAATGACTTGAAAATTGCCCGCAAATGAACCGCGCCAAGCGGGCTTTCCGGAACAAGGCGCCCGGCTGGAAAGCCAAACCAAGGTGATAACATGCTCCCAAAATGAGCACTGCGGCGTGATTCGTACCCGCTCAACCAGAGACCAGAACCCATGTTTCACGTTATCCGAAACGCTGATGGATCTATTCAGTCCTTGTCCAGGCAGCAACAGCCCGGGAGCGAAATGCTGGACGATCACAGCCCTGAGGTTTTACGGTTCTTTACCTTTGGCGCGGCTGAGCCCGCGTTTAATGAGGCGGACGCCGACTTTGTACGGGTCATCGAGGACTTGATTGATACGCTCATCATGAAGAATGTGATTCGCCATACCGACCTGCCAGCCGCAGCCCAGAGAAAATTGATGCTGAGAAAAGGGCTTCGCAACCGGATGCAAGGCGCCTTGAATTTGCTGGGAGATGACGAGCGGATTCTGTAGTTTTCGCTCGAAATCAAGCACCCCAGCAAAGCACCATGCCTACATCCACCCTGCCAATCCAAAATCAAAGCGCGGCCAATTCAAGAACATGGCGTGTTGGCGAGCACAGCGTCCATTTCGATCCGCTGCTCGATAGCGTCGTCGCCATCGCCAGAATTTTCGGCATTGCCACGACACAAGAGGCACTGTCTGCGGGTTTGCCATTGGAAGCCAATCTGGTCACCCCGGCCCTTTTGCCGCGGGCCGCGGCCCGGGCGGGCCTGACGGCAAGACTGGCGCGCCGCGCACTGACCGATCTGCGCCCGGGCCTGCTCCCGGCCATCCTGCTCCTGAACGACAAACAGGCCTGTGTTTTGCTGGAATGGATGGATACGGGCGAGGCCCGTGTGAGGTTTCCGGAAAACGGGGAGTCATCCGATGTCTTGACAAGAGAGGCGCTGGAGGCACTCTACGCCGGTGTCGTATTCTTTGTCCGGCCAGTCTTCAACTTCGATCCGCGGACACCCGACACCGGACAGGTTAAGTCACGGCACTGGTTCTGGGGCGTCGTGCTGCAAAACTGGCGCCTGTACCGCGACAGCCTTCTGGCCGCCTTGCTGATCAACTTGTTTGCATTGGTGACCCCGATGTTCACCATGACGGTGTACGACCGGGTAGTCCCCAACCGTGCCGAGGAAACGCTGTGGGTATTGTCCATCGGCGTGCTTTTGATGATGGTTTTTGATGTGGTCCTGCGCGTTTTGCGCTCCTACATTCTGGACACGGCGGGCAAGCGCATCGACGTCACACTGTCGTCAAAGATCATGGAACGGGTGCTCGGACTGCGAATGGCGGACCGGCCGGCTTCGGTCGGCTCTTTTGCGGCAAACCTCCGGGCTTTTGAATCGGTTCGGGACTTCGTGGCGTCCGCCTCCATCACGACTTTGGTGGACCTGCCCTTTGTGTTCGTGTTCTTTTTCGTGCTCGCCTGGATCTCGCCCTGGCTTTTGATACCCCCGCTTTTTTGCATCACGCTCTTGCTGGTGGCGTCGCTGGTGGTGCAACAAAAGATGCAGGAGTTGGTGGACGTGACCCAACGGGCCACGTCACAACGCAATGCCACGCTGGTTGAAAGCCTGGTTGGCATTGAAACGATCAAATTCATGGTGGCGGAAAGCAGTTTTCAACGCAAATGGGAGCAATCAACGGTTTTTCTGGCGCAAAACGGCACCAAGCTGAAACTGCTTTCCTCCGTCATCATGAATTTTGCGCAAATGTTGCAGCAACTGGTGTCGGTGGCCGTTTTGATCGTCGGCGTGTATTTGCTGATGGACAACCAGATAAGCATGGGCGCCATCATTGCTGCGTCCATGCTGGCGGGAAGAGCGATGGCACCTTTCGGGCAAGTCGCGGGGCTCTTGATGCAGTACCACAATGCGAAAAGCGGCTTGACGTCGATCGAGACACATATGACAACCCAACCGGAACGGTTTGATGACGCCGCGTTTTTGCACCGGGCCGGCTTTCTGGGCGATATTGAATTCAAGAACGTCAGCTTTACTTACCCCGGGCAACAGCAGAGCGTCTTAAGCAAGGTTTCGTTCAAGATCCGTGCAGGTGAAAAAGTGGCCTTTATCGGCCGCGTCGGTTCCGGCAAATCAACCATTCAGCGTCTGATTCTCGGCTTGCATCAACCCACCGAAGGCGCGATCTTGATTGACGGAATCGATATGCGGCAAATCGACCCGGCTGAATTGCGCCGGGCGGCTGGTTTCGTGTCGCAAGACGTCAGCCTGTTTTACGGCACGTTGAAAGAGAACATTGCACTGGGCGCGCCGTTTGCCGACGATCAGGATGTCCTCGCGGCGGCCGAGATTGCGGGGGTCACGGAATTCGCCAATCGGCATCCGCGTGGCTTTGACATGTCCATAGGGGAGCGCGGCGAATCCCTGTCCGGGGGCCAACGCCAGGCGGTGGGCATCGCTCGCGCGGTCTTGAACGACTCGCCCATTCTCTTGCTTGACGAGCCAAGCAGCGCCATGGACCACCAAAGTGAAGATCTTCTCAAAGCCCGCCTGCGCCGCTTCACGACAGGAAAGACGGTGGTTTTGGTGACCCATCGCACGTCGCTGCTTGAATTGGTTGACCGCTTGATCGTGATTGACAACGGCCAGATCATGGCCGACGGCCCCAAAGCGCAAGTCGTTGAAGCACTGCAAAGCGGCAGAATCGGCAAGGCCACCTGATGACAAGCACGAAACAAGCAAGTCGCCTGTCCCGCTATTGGGACGGGTTTTACCGACAGTGCTCGGGATGGATCGACCGGGTGCTGAACGCACTCGCTGGAAAGCAAAAAGACCTGGACGGAGATTTCGACGCCAACGCCGATTGGGCCATAGCCGAGCAAACACCGGGGGGCGCACGCATGCTCGTTTGGCTCAGCGTGGCTGTCGTTTTCATTTTGCTCCTATGGGCCGGGTTTGCCGTTTTGGACGAAGTCACGCGCGGCGAGGGAAAAGTCATACCGTCAAGACAAATACAAATTTTGCAGAGTATGGACGGCGGCATTGTTTCGGAAATACTCGTCAGGGAGGGCCAAAGTGTCAAGATTGGCGAACTCCTGCTGAAGGTGGACCCCACACGCATGGTGTCTTCTTTGCGGGAAAACAGGTCCCAATACCTGGCACTCCTGGCGAAAGCTGCGCGGCTCAAAGCACTGGCGGACGGGGCTCGCTTCGCCCCTCCGCAGGACGTTGTCAATGAAGCACCTGAAATCGTGGCGCAGGAACGCTCACTGTACGAGTCTCGGCGTGCAGAACTGGACGCAACCATTGGCGTCGCGCGGCAACAGTCATTGCAACGCTCACAAGAGCTGATATCGGTCAGGGCGCGGCGCGAACAGGCAAGCCAAAGCTACAGCTTGACGGCGCGGGAACTGGAAATGACGCGCCCTCTGGTTAAGACGGGCGCCGTTTCGGATGTAGAGCTTTTGCGTCTGGAGCGCGACGTCGCGCGATACCGGGGCGAGCGGGACAGTGCAAATTCGGACATTCCACGACTGGAGTCAGCGGTGGCAGAAGCCAATCGGAAAATGCAGGAGGTTGACCTGACCTTCCGCAATATCGCGCGATCCGAGCTGAGTGAAACCAACGCCAAGCTCAGTGCCCTGTCCGAAGGGAGCACGGCACTGGTGGACCGGGTTAAACAAACTGACATTCGCTCGCCGGTTAACGGTACGGTCAAACAACTGAAGGTCAACACCGTAGGCGGCGTCGTGCAACCGGGCAAGGACCTCATCGAAGTGGTCCCGTCTGACGATGCCCTGCTGTTGGAAGCCCGGGTCCTGCCCAGAGACATTGCATTCTTGCGGCCCGGTCAAAAAGCCCTGGTCAAATTCACGGCTTATGACTATGCGATTTACGGGGGACTTGAGGCTACGCTGGAGCACATCAGTGCTGACAGCGTGCTGGATGAAAAAGGCAACGCATTTTTCCTGGTTCGCGTACGAACGCTATCAAGTAGTATTGGCCCCCAGAAGTTCCCCATCATTCCCGGCATGGTGGCGGAAGTCGATATCCTCACAGGTAAGAAGTCAGTCCTCGCCTACTTGTTGAAACCCATATTGAGAGCAAAAGCCAAGGCAATGACAGAACGATGAGCCGTCCGTTGAAGTTTATTTTGGTTAGCAGTGATTCAGGGCTAATAGAGCACTGGCAGCGCGCATTTCGTCCGGGCAAGCAGCTCATCGCCAGCCGGTTCAGGGATCTGTGGCAACTGAAATTGGATCAAGACACCTTGGCGCTGATTGATTTGTCACTGCCAGACGTGCCGTTGTGGAACGATGAACAGTGGAAGAGCCTCGTGCATGGACATAAAGTCCGGATTGTGGCCGCAAGCTCCAACCCCAAGGACGGCGAAGCAATCGAGGCACTTGATGCGGGCTGTGCCGCCTACTGCCACGCCTTTTCAGACGCGGCGACCTTGCTCCAGGTCGCCCAGGTTGTTCAGGCCGGGCACGTCTGGATTGGGAAAACATTGATGCAACGGCTCATCCAAAGCGCTGGCCGCGCTGCGGCCCTGGCTACCGAGCCGGTAGTCGACTGGCGGAACGGTTTGACGCAAAGAGAACGGGAAGTCGCTGTGCTGGCGGCAAATGGCGCTTCTAACCACCATATATCCCTGGACTGCAAAATCTCGGAAAGAACCGTCAAGGCTCATTTGAGTTCGGTGTTCGACAAACTCAATCTCACCGACCGTCTTCAGCTGGCTCTACGGGTGCACGGCATCCATTGATGACCCGGATAACCTGTACCCAAGGACAATACCGGGTCGCCAGATAGTGCTCTAAAGTCAGCAAATCTAAATTTGCTGCACTCTGGAGTTAACTCATGGCCACCACTCAAACCTCTGCCCAAGCCCGTGGCGTTGTTGTTATCCTGGAAGGCAAAGCCTGGCTTGTAACTGCTGACGGCATCCGCAGACCGCTGAAGGTAGGAGATGAAGTCCAGGAAGGGCAGCAAATCGTCACGGAGGACGGGACCCGTCTGGAACTAGCGTTACCGAATGGGCAGCCTTTGACTATTGCGTCTGGGCGCGAGTTATTGATTGAGGGTAGCCTGCTGGGCACAGAGCCCACTGACAAGACTGAGGCTGCGCTGAAGGATTTGAACAGCGGCTCCGCCCAGATTGCCAAAGTTATCGCAGGTGGCGGGGATCTTTCAACCGAGCTGGATCCAACCGCTGCGGGTCTTTCCGGGGGCGATGCGAGCGACTCGCACAGTTTTGTGCGGGTGCTGCGAATTAGTGAAGAACTTACGTCATTGGCGTTGGAGCGGGATGCGCAATCTACGGACACAGTGCAAATAGACTTCGGCGCTCCCACACAAGCTGTTCTGAGCGCCGAGCAACCCGCAGTAGAACCTGTAGAACCTGTAGAACCTGTAGAACCTGTAGAACCTGTAGTGCCTGTAGTGCCTGTAGTGCCTGTAGTGCCTGTAGTGCCTGTAGTGCCTGTAGTGCCTGTAGTGCCTGTAGTGCCTGTAGTGCCTGTAGTGCCTGTAGTGCCTGTAGTGCCTGTAGTGCCCAGCATCACCACCGTCGAGCCAGGCGCTCCAGGCGTGGGCGACAACAACGTCAACGAAGGCGCCGACCTGGTTTTCAACGTCGCCATCACCGGCACTTCCACCGCCGCGGTGACCTACAGCC
>NZ_QEII01000303.1 GCF_003347515.1 Rhodoferax ferrireducens
GGCTGTAATAACGTCTTGTGGGGCGAGGGCTATCGACCTCGTTCGAACTGGTGTGCACGATCTTCATGATGCACACTATCGTTTCGATTGGTCATCGATTCAATATGCCTTCAGCAGACGCTTACGATAAGGGGCCGTCTGGAGGCAGGCGAAGCCAGTCGGAAGCTGGTCTCTCGACTCGACCGAGAAATTCGGCCACATGCGCCCCTTTAAGATACTCTACGAGTTAACCAGCCATGGATGTGGGCGACCATTTGATGGAATTTCGTAAACTGCTTTGTCGATGGTTTCGCTACTGTGGCATGGGCATCACGGTAAAGGTAGAGCATTGAGAATGCCATCATGAGAAGAAAACTCGACATACTTAACATTGCTGCAGTGCCTTTTGAACTCCAACCGTTCCAGCGATTGAAATACCCAAAGAGTGCAACAGATAGAACAATTCCTGCCGCGACCACAAACGACTTGACGATGCTCCAAATGAAGAAGCGAATAGTTCCGTTGACAAAAATTGGAGCGGATGCGCAACCAAAGAGTCCACTCAGGACGTAGCTGGTGATCTGTGGAAGTAAGACCATTGCCAGTATTGCAGAAAATATCTTCAAGTCGGTTTCAAGGTCCAACATGAACTTGAGGAACGCGTTGACTGCTGCTCCAAGTTCTCCTCTATACACTCCTTGGTTATCGATTGCTCCAATGCTACTAGCCCAGTCGGCGACTATGCATGTTGCAACAGCGGCTAGAGAAAAAAGGTACCAGACGACACGTACGTCTGGTCCATTTTTTTCCGCAAGTTTGAGTCCTGTGTACCCAATAACGATTAGCGTCATTAGCGCAAGGGCTGTGAATGTGAGAATAATTTGGATATCGTTGGACATGTCATCAATGTTTCCGGAGAGGTCTAGCGTTTGACGTGAGGGGCCGCCATAGCGGCAAAGCCGCGAAGGGACCCTACAAGCGCAGCTTGTGGGCGGTCCCCCTCGACTGATTGGTTAGGCTGCATGGCTACCTATGTAAACCACCGTTTGAATGCGTCTGCGGCTTGAGTGAATACGCTCTTGCCAACAGCCAGTCGCGCAACGTCAATCCGGTCTCTTTGTTTTACCGTTGAAATCCTTCTATCGCTAAACGATTCTGCCCACCGCACACAATTCCTGATTATCAGATAGTGCGAACGGCAGGGGAAATTCCAGTTCCCAATTGACGGTGACAATGAAACACAAGCGCCATGGTCGATCAGGGACCATTTTGCCGGGTTTAAAGGCGTAACCACCTTCAAGCCGCAGCCACAGCAGCACAAGTGAGACGCTGTTCGAAATCGCTTGGATATGTAGAGTACGCCTTGATCCAACTGTTCTGGCATGTACTCCACATATCGATGACGCAGGCTCAGCAGCCGGCTCATGCAGCGTCCTTGTCATCGTTGGCCATTTCATTCGCGGCAATGGAGTAACTAAATGAACTTGCCCGTGACGAATCGCGATAAATCGCATATCGCTTCTTCCACATTACGACGGCCAAGGCGGCGTTGAGCGCATTGAGCTCCACGATCTGGATGTTTGTCGAATATTCATTCTCCGGCAGTTCCCCATCCGAGTAATCAATTCGCTCAAGCACCGCCATGTCAACGCCCGGGCCGAAGCAAGAGACGCGCATAAGACCGGTCAGACTGTCCTGCGCTCGGAGAATGCCCATTCCAACATCAACGAACGGGATACCCCACTCCACCAAGGACTTGATAATTGCCTTCTTAGCTGCGCCACGGTCAAGGCACAGAAATACAAAATCCATGTGCCGAAGCGCGGTCGTATTTTCATCCGCGAACACCTCATGGGGCTCAATCCCTCGGCGCATCTTGGCGTAAATTCCAGCAAAATAGGTGGCCTTTAGTGGCTTGCCTTGCAGTTCTTCAATGGACGCCGCTCCTGGAGATCGGAAGGCATTGTGTTGAGAGAAAACGTCGCCGTCATAGAGGTGAATTTCCTTGACGCACGTCTTGGCGACGAAATCAAAAACGTATGCTCCTGTTCCGCCCAGACCAATGATTGCGATTTTCAGCGCGGACAGCCGCTCATTCATAACACCAATGCCAACCCGGCTGGTCGCAGTGTCGAGGTATCGGAAAATAGATTCCCCTTCCTCTGTCTCGAAGACCGGAAATGTATTGGCGCTCACAGTCGGATCGATGACCTTCGCTTCACCAGTAATGCGGCCAATATAGGTGGCCACTTTGTGGTGGTAATCGCGATAGGCTGCCTTTGCCGAGAATGTGAAGTCGGCTCGGATATCGCTTCCAAGATCATGGCCTGTACTCGGGTTCGTAATTGCAGAAATAATGCGCCCGTCGTGATGGCATGGGTGTTCTCCAGTCCACATCGCAACGTGATTAGCGGGCGGTACGGTCATATCGCCATTCAGCTCTAGCGTCGAGATCAAAACCCCACGTTTGATTTCCCGGTTCGAATTGACGTAGGGGACATCCTTGATCAGCAGGTGTCCAGCCCGGACTTCCAGGTCAAACCCTTCGTTCAGGAGCTGCTGAAGGTCGGGACTACGAGCGATTAGTTGGCGTGACATCGAATTCCATCCCTTCTTTCACTTGAACCGACTGTCCCTCCACTAGGCTCCCCTTCGAATTGTCGGAGTGGCCGCGCGAATATTGGACGGTGAACTGGACGCCGTCGCCAGATGGCGGGTTGTCGAATGCCAACGCTACGATTTCTTCGAACGTCAGGCGTTCCTTCTGAACCGTCTTCGGCGTTCCGTTGAGATAGATGGTGACGTCCTTGCCCGGATGTTTGGGCGTTGAATCAACAGGCGGTTGGTGCGCTTGATCATTGGTACTCATGTCGAATATTCCTTGGTTTAAGTCTGGTTAAATGATCCTGTTTAACGGCGCACGAAGCAACGCATCTCAGGAACAGTTGCAGTGTAGCAGAATAAATCTGCTTAATGCAAGCTGTTTAACCAGATTATTTTATGGCTGAGTATTTGTATTCAATGCCCCCGGATTCAGCGACGTCTTCGGTGCGGCGGATATAGCCGTCCAAGACTAGGTTCTTGAGACGGGTACTGGCGTTTGGTACTGACAACCCAAGATCGTTGGCGACTTGGGTTGCCAGCGCTGGTCCTTTTACAAGAACGTACTCAACAAGCTCACGAGTGGACTTCGACAGCACAGGCCCAATGATCTCAAAGGAGCCGTTGCTCCAAATCACAAGCGGTTGCTCTTTCGCCTGTGCTGCATAGTTCCAGTTGTCAATCAAATCTCGATTGGTTAGATCGGCTAAGTAGAAGCCCTTCTCACCTCTGAGCTGCTTCGCTACTGAAATGACACTTTCGCGTGGAAAAGAAGCGTCTGTCGCTTCAATGCCGTCGAGGGAGACGCCAAATACATGCACAGTAACGTTTTGTTCGACGAAGTCCATCAGCGCTCGGAACACATCTTTCCCCTCGCTGTTGCCAAAAGGGCGTGCATTCTTTGTCAAAGTACGCAACTTTATGATGACGGATTTCTGATTCATCTTGATAATTTAATGAGAATTGTAGGCTTAGTCAAGAAAGAAGTCGAAACAGATGTGCGTTCCCGCAATCCTGCTCAAGTTCAAAGTGTGGGAAAACTGCACGCTTTCGCCATCGTGCCTAATTTGCAATTCGAGGGTTTCCTGCCTTACAGAAATGACCCCGTTGTATTTCCGTGCGTAATCACGAGATCCGCAAAGCCCAAGCCCGCGACCGGGATCGTTCACTCGACTAAGACCCCCCGCAGAAAAAACCTCTTGCAGCAAGGCTACGCGTTGATCAAGCGAAGAATTGCTAATCTTAGCCGCCACTTCTGGGTACTTTCGTTTCAAAATAGGCATCAGAGTCCCCACAATCCCGCGACCACCATCTGAAATTACGGTCTGAATATGCCGTGACTTGCCTCCAGCGTAGTTCTGGAGTCCTGCAAAACCGGCTGATGTGGTGCCTGAATGTTCTTTGACATTGCCATAGAGTTCCGAGATGACAGTATGGGCCGCAATATCGTACTTAGCTCCTGTGCAAGATACGAAGCCTTTCCCAAGTAAAACGGGGATATTGTCATCAGGACTTCCGGCGTCGATTTCTTTCAACTCAACTACACCGTAATTATTTCCTTCGTAAGTTGACGCGGCAGAAATACGGGGACGCTTTGGCAAGATCTTTACCTTGTCTCGCAAAAGGTTGATGAAGCCAATTCGGTCAAAATAGGTCAGCGTCCCTTGGGATGGCCGGAAGTCAATTGAAACAGACTTGCCAGCATCAACGAGTTGATTGCAAATCGCAAGTAGCCGAGCTAAGGCCTCCAGCAAAATACTACACCTCTCCCCGACAACAAACATAACTCGGATACAGGTCGAATCAAGTGGCGATCCAGCAGCAAGGAGAGACTCCTCAAAAGACTGTGCCGTGAGCCACCGGTTGCTCCCCAAGTCAATGCGTAATACAGCCAGCGACCAAGTAAATGCATCCGCATCCTTGACAAATATGTCCGGATAATCGTGCAATACGCGGTTGATCTCAGTCTTGTCTGCCCGAAGGTGATTGGCAATATCTTTGGCCTTTTGATCAGGCGTCTGTTCGAGAATCGTCTGTATTCTTTTTAGAATCATTCTGTACGGGGGCTCCTTGGGTACAGTGTATTTGGTGTTGCAGCAGTTAACTCGCACCAGTACTTGCTGCAAAAGATACTTGTCGTGAGATGACGACATAAACGCTCTCTCTTGAAGACCACAATTTGTCCGGCCAGACTCCCTTGCTGGCGCAATTTGACCGCGACCCGGCTCGCGAACTCGGTCACGGCTTTGCTCAGGTCCACAAACTCCGTCACAGCGTGACAAAACGACCGCGCGCAGGCAATTTCCTGCCTCGGCTGCTGCACCTGCTCCAGGTCAATGCACGGCGTGCCCTGCAGCTCGCGCACGGTGCGCTCCAGCACCACGCCCCAGCGGCTGCGCACCAGGGCCGTATAGAGCCGGGCTTGGTCCAACATGGTGTGGATGCCACACTGCGTGAACTGCCTCGTGGTCTGCCGGATGGGTGATCCCAGT
This sequence comes from Rhodoferax ferrireducens, assembly GCF_003347515.1. GTDB lineage: Bacteria > Pseudomonadota > Gammaproteobacteria > Burkholderiales > Burkholderiaceae_C > Rhodoferax. The sequence goes on from NZ_QEII01000303.1 coordinate 5,073, forward strand.
CTTTAAGCGTTATTGCCACTTCTTCGCCCTAATGAAGTTCGGTTAACCTACCCCGTGCGGCTTTTCGCACTGAGGGACAGAACAAGACTTCCAATGTTTGAGCAAACTTTCAAGAATATCGACGACATCCTGCACAAAGATGCAGGCTGCACCAGCGAACTGGACTACACCGAGCAATCCTCCTGGCTGCTATTCCTGAAATACCTGGACGCGCTGGAGGCCGACAAGGCCCTGGAAGCTGAGCTGGACGGCAAGACCTACAGCTTCATCATCGACAAGCCCTACCGATGGGACTCCTGGGCCACGCCCAAGGGGCCAGACGGCAAACTCGACCACAACACCGCCATGACCGGCGACGACCTGCGCGACTTCGTCAACAACAAGCTGTTTGCCTACCTGCACGGCTTCAAGCAGCGCGCCAGTGGGCCGCAGACCATCGAATACAAAATCGGCGAGGTGTTCGGCGAGATCAAGAATCGCATTCAGAGCGGCTACAACCTGCGCGATGTGATCGAGTTGGTGGACGAACTGCGCTTTCGGTCACAGACTGAAAAACACGAACTGTCGCACCTGTACGAAGCCAAGATCAAAAACATGGGCAACGCCGGACGCAATGGCGGCGAGTACTACACGCCGCGCCCACTGATCCGCGCCATGATCCAGGTTGTCGCCCCCAAGATTGGCGAGCGCATTTACGACGGTGCCTGCGGCTCCGCCGGCTTCCTGTGCGAAGCCTTTGACTATCTTCAAAGCCAGCCCAACCTGACCACCTCCGACCAGAAGACGCTGCAAACCCGCACCTTCTATGGCAAAGAGAAAAAGAGCCTGGCCTACGTCATTGCGATCATGAACATGATCCTTCACGGCATCGAGGCCCCGAACATCGTCCACGCCAACACGCTGTCCGAGAACATTTCCGACATTCAGGACAAAGACCGCTTTGATGTGATCCTGGCCAACCCGCCATTTGGCGGCAAAGAGCGTAAAGAGGTGCAGCAGAACTTTCCCATCAAGACCGGCGAGACGGCCTTTTTGTTTTTGCAGCACTTCATCAAGTCGCTAAAGGCTGGTGGCCGTGCCGCCATCGTCATCAAGAACACTTTTTTGAGCAACACCGACAACGCCTCGGTGAGCCTGCGCAAGCTGCTGCTGGAGAGCTGCAATCTGCACACCGTGCTGGACTGCCCCGGTGGCACGTTTCAGGGCGCAGGCGTCAAAACTGTGGTGCTGTTCTTTGAGAAAGGCGCGCCCACGCGCAAAGTCTGGTACTACCAGCTCGACGTCGGCCGCAACATGGGCAAGACCAATCCGCTTAATGATGCTGACCTGACCCAGTTCATCACGGCGCAAAAGACCTTTGCCGACAGCGCGCAGAGCTGGTCGCTGGACGTTTCAGCAGTCAACGCCAGCACGTTTGACCTCTCGGTCAAGAATCCGACGGGTGGCGAGGTGGTGGCGCACCGCAGCCCGCTGGACATCATGGACGAGATCGCCGCGCTGGATCTTGAAGCCGCCGAGGTGCTAGCAACGATTCGGGAGTTGTTGTGATTGCTATTGAATTAATAGCTTCGTGCGCAGGTTCTACGGGGGCTAGGGGGCGAGTTTTCTTAGATCCTTCGCAGCAGCGACAGGTGGTGCAAGCGCTGGAGGGTGGCGTATGAAGGTGGGGTGGAAGGAAGTTAGATTGGGAGAAATTGCTGATGTTCAAAGCGGTGGAACACCGCTGATCTCAAACAAGCAGCTATGGCACGGTGGTGTCCCGTGGTACTCGTCTGGTGAATTGAACAACACATTTACGACTGATCCAGAACGAACCATTTCAGTAGCTGGACTGGAGAAGTCGAATGCGAAGTTATTTCCAGCTGGATCACTGTTGATCGGCATGTACGACACTGCAGCATTAAAAATGTCGATCCTGGATAGGGCAGCTGCATTCAATCAGGCTATTGCAGGTGTAAAGCCAAATGATCAGATTGATATTCGGTTCGTCTTTCATGCACTTAATTCGATTAAAGAAGAGCTTCTTGGACGGCGACGCGGGGTTCGTCAAAAGAATTTGAGTTTGGGAAAAGTTCGTGACTTTGAGGTCCCGTTTCCTTCATTGACAGAACAGCAACGCATCGTCAACCTCCTCGACGACGCCTTTGACGGCATCGCCACCGCCAAGGCCAATGCCGAGAAGAACCTGCAGAATGCGCGGACCATCTTTGAGAGTCACCTGCAATCGGTGTTTACTCAGCGGGGGGATGGGTGGCAAGAGGCCAAAGAACCGCTTTCTTCCCTCTGCGAACTGATAGTTGATTGTGAGCACAAGACGGCGCCGACGCAAGCAGAAGGTATTCCATCAATTCGCACGCCGAATATCGGTAAAGGCAATCTGTTGCTCGATGGTGTGTATCGTGTTTCAGAAGCCACTTACACAGAATGGACTCGCCGAGCTGAACCGCGTGCAGGTGACCTAATTTTTGCAAGAGAGGCGCCCGCTGGGAATGTAGGTGTAGTTCCTCCCAATCTTAGGGTTTGTCTTGGACAGCGAACCGTGCTGATACGACCTAAGCGTTCTGTGTTCGTTCCGGAATTTTTAGCATTGCTGTTACTTTGCCCTGAAATGCAAAAAACACTTCTCGGTCATTCTCGCGGCGCTACTGTTCAACATGTGAATATGAAAGACATTCGAGCCCTTAACGTTGGCGCAATACCAAGCATTTCGCTGCAATCTCGGATTGTGGAGACGATTGGGGCAGTTACTGAAGAAACCCAGCGCCTCGAATCCATCTATCTGCAGAAGCTCACCGCCCTCGACGACCTGAAAAAGTCCCTACTGCACCGCGCCTTCACCGGCGCGCTGTAGCCAGAAAAAGAGCATTCGATAATCAGGAGGAAGCATGGTACTCGTTGCAATCAAAGGCGCGATTCTCGAAGAGCTGGTTCTTCATTTGCTGAAATTGGTTGGCTATTCGCCACTCATAGTAGGAGATGAAGGCACACAAGGCGGGCATTCAGGGCTTGAACTTGAAGGTCGGGGGGAGTGGCATCAAATCGATGCGGCTGCCCTCTTGGATCACAGCCCTGCGTTCATGTACCCGCTGAGACTGCTTGTTGAAGCGAAGTGCTACGCGGAACATAGGCGCATTGGCATTGATGTGGTGCGAAATGCTGTGGGCGTACTAAAGGATATATCGGAAAACTATTTCAACGTTAAATCCCTTTCCGCAGTAGGTTCAACGTTGCACATAAAGACGCAAAGGTACAACTACCAATCCGCCATATTTTCAACCAGTGGCTACTCACGGGGCGCTACCCAATACGCCGTTGCGCATCAAATTTTTCTCATCCAGTATGAGCGAGTTGCACTCTTTAAGCCCGCCGTTGAGGGCTTACGTGACTTGACCGAGGAGCACTTTGATCCGAAGTCCCGCAGTGCGAAGGAAGTTGGGCAAAAAGCGCGCATGTACGTAAGAGCCTTGCTGGCCAGAGACACTCTTCCATCTGAGATTCCGTTTAGTGTTGCGGGACTGAATTACTTGAACTCTAGGTTGATCGAGCCGATACGGGGTATCAAAGGCTCTTACTTTGGAATGCTCCAAGGTAAGTGGCCAATGCACCTGTTGTCGCCCAAACCACTTCCGCAAAATCTGTTCGCAACCACGGACGTTTTGAAGTGCCGGGTATATGGCAGGGAATCGACTTCATGGTCTTTCGTGCCGCTTAACTTGAGTTCGAACGACGAGAACTGGTTTCGTCTTGAGTTTGACTTGCCCGAGGAAATTGCCGAGTTGGTAAAGGCTGCCGAGGGAGACAAGGCCACTATTGCCAATGTAAAAATGTCCCACTTTTCGTTCATCAGCGTGTCCGGGCTAATCGGCGGAATCCGCAGGCAGGTTCGCCTGGAGTTAGACGAAGAGTGGATAGGTGCATACCTCCAAAGGGTTTCGGTCGCAGATGCTGCAACGTCGTCTAGAGATTAAAGTCACTGTCCACCCATGAACGAAGCCGAAACCCGTGCCGACCACATTGACCCCGCGCTGAGGGCCGCAGGCTGGGGCGTGGTCGAAGGCTCGCGTATCCTGCGTGAAAAGCAGTGCGAGATCACGCCGGGGCGCCTGTTGGGCGGCGGTAAGCGGGCCAGGGCCGAAATTGCCGACTATGTGCTGGTTTACCGCAACACCAAATTGGCCACGATCGAGGCCAAAGCCTGGGACAAGCCCTACACCGAAGGCGTAGGGCAGACCAAGAGTTACGCTACCAAGTTGGCCGTGCGCTTTGCCTATGCCACTAATGGCCAGAAGATTTACGGCATCGACATGGCCATCGGCATCGAGGGCGATCTGGCGCAGTACCCCAGTCCGGACGAGTTGTGGGCCCTGACCTTTGCCGAGGCCGATTTGGCCAGCGCCGCCTGGCGCGACCGCTTTGCCGCCATCCCGTTTGAGGATCAGGGCGGAACCTGGCAGGGGCGCTATTACCAGGACATCGCCATCACCCGCGTGCTGGAAGCCATCGCCGCCGGGCGCGACCGCATTCTGCTGACGCTGGCGACGGGCACCGGCAAGACCTTCATTGCTTTCCAGTTGGCCTGGAAGCTGTTTCAAAGCCGCTGGAACCTGAAAGACTGGCAAGCGGGCACCGAGCCCACCCGCCGACCGCGTGTGCTGTTTCTGGCCGATCGCAACAATCTGGCAGACCAAGCCTACAACGCATTTTCAGCATTCGAGAACACCTCGCCCGGCTCTTTGGTGCGGATCGCCCCCGATGAGATCAAGCGCACCGGGCGCGTGCCGAAGAACGGGAGCATCTTTTTCACCATCTTCCAGACCTTCATGAGCGGGCCGGAAAAAGATGGTCAGTCGTCGCCGTATTTTGGCGAGTACCCGCCGGACTTCTTTGACTTCATCGTGGTGGACGAGTGCCACCGCGGCGGGGCCAACGACGAAGGCAACTGGCGCGCCATCCTGGACTACTTTGCCCCCGCCGTGCAACTGGGCCTGACCGCCACGCCCAAGCGCACGATCAATGCCAACACCTACGCTTATTTTGGCGACCCGGTCTATGTGTATTCGCTCAAGGAAGGTATCAACGACGGTTTCTTGACCCCGTTCAAGGTCAAGCAGATCGCCACCACTATTGATGACTACACTTACACCCCGGATGACGCGGTGGTGGCGGGCGAAGTGGTGGCGGGCAAACGCTACGTGGAGAGCGACTTCAACCGCGTCATCGTGATTCCCGAGCGCGAGGCCTACCGGGTCAAGCTGCTGATGGGCATGATCGACCAGCGCGAGAAAACCATCGTCTTCTGCGCCACCCAGGCCCATGCATTGATGGTGCGCGACCTGATCAACCAGATGAAAACCAGCGCCGACCCGATGTATTGCACACGGGTCACGGCCGATGATGGTGCACGCGGCGATGAGGCCTTGCGCGCCTTCCAGGACAACGAGAAGACCATCCCGACGATCCTGACCACATCGCAAAAGCTGTCCACCGGGGTCGATGCACGCAATGTGCGCAACATCGTGCTGATGCGACCTATCGGTTCGATGATCGAGTTCAAGCAGATCATCGGCCGTGGCACCCGTCTGTTTGACGGTAAGGACTTTTTCACTATCTATGACTTTGTGCGGGCGCACCACCACTTCAGTGACCCGGAGTGGGACGGCGAACCGGCCGAGCCGGAACCCACCAGCGGCGGTGGGGTTGGTGGCAACTCTGATCCCGAACCACCGGGACTTGGCACGCTGCCGGAGCCACCACCACGCCCTGTCAAGTTGGAAGTGAAGCTGGCCGACGGCAAGGCGCGGCTGATTCAAAACATGATGGCCACCACGTTCTGGAGTGCTGATGGCACGCCGATGTCGGCGGCACAGTTCCTGGAAAACCTCTACGGCGTGTTGCCGGAGTTCTTCAAGAACGAAGACGAGCTGCGCACCCTGTGGAGTTCACCCGACACGCGCAAGGCCCTGCTGGTTGGCTTGGCTGACAAGGGCTTCAGTAGGGAGCCGCTGGCCGAGATGCAAAAGGCCATCGAGGCTGAAAACAGCGACTTGTTTGACGTACTGGCCTATGTGGCGTTTGCAGCGGCACCGGAATCACGCACTCAGCGTGCCGACATGGCGAAAACCGAGACCCACCAGCACTTCAACAATCGCCAGCAGGTGTTTCTGGATTTTGTGCTGGCTCAGTATGTGACGCAGGGTGTGGACGAGCTGGACGCTGACAAGCTGACTCCGTTGCTGCGGCTCAAGTACAACAATGCGATTTCGGATGCGGTCGCGGATTTGGGGGGCACCGCGCAGATTCGGACGATGTTTGCGGGCTTTCAGAAGTACCTGTACGAAGAGCGGCCGAATTGACTATTGAGGGTAGCGAACCAACCCTTTCGCATTGGAAGATTTGCATTGTGGTCGAGCTGAATGATGACAACCGCATTGCTACGGCTGCCATCAACTGACTACCATTTTTTAGTCATTATCGGTAGGGGTACCTGGTTCATCAGTATCTGAGTCCGATGCAGGCACACCGACCGTTCTGGGCCTGCCTGGGCCATCAGTTCTTTCGCTTGGCATGTTGCCCTTGCCGAATGCCCTGAAACCACCATCTTCCTTGAGACCGAATATGACTTCTTTCTTGGTCAGGTACTTGACGGCCTCAAGAAGGTTTTTACGCTTATCAACATCCGCAGCGTGAATCATTCCAATGCCCAAGCGTTTGTACCGATTCCGCTTGTCTCGATTGCAATTGAAGTGCATACCTTTGCCCGCCGTGATTCGATCTTTCCAGTAATCACCAATTTGCGATGCGATATATTCATCTTTATGGGCTAAAGATCCATCGTAAAAGAGGACGACATGAAAATGTATACCTCGCTCCACCCCCCACTCTCGCCTCCAGATGTAGCCCAGCAAAGGCGCAAAGAGCTTGTTGCTACGCATATTGTTAAAGAAGTGTTTTAAATCTTTCTGTGCATCACCAATGGAGAGCTTTGAGACATGATTCTTCAGGTATTCCAAATCCAAACGCATCACCATCAGTCGTGAATGCCGTTTAAACAAGCGATCAATGTAGACCTGAGTACTCCGGAAGTTTCTGGTCGCGTTGTATACCCGCGAGTAGGCTTGATCTTTAAACTTCTTACTCTTGCAGGTGGTGCGAATCAGAACGATCAAGTCATTGAACAGCTCTGCTTCAATCTTACGGCGATGGGGGTAGGCGGACAGCGGCCTGCAAGTCAGTTGCTCGTGGTCAAAACCCATTGCATCGCAAGCTTCAAAGAACACGTTCACGTTTTCGCTGAACTCGCAATTGGGCAGGTAGGCACCCATGAAGGCCTTGATGCCGGTGAAGTACTTGCTCAGCGCAAGCGGTTTGACGGTTGGCCTTTGACCGTCACAGTGAACAACAGTGAACCCCAGTTCTTTACTTGAAACAATCGCGCTCACAAACTCTTCAATCTCGAAGCGTAGGTTTCCATAGTCAGCGCCCAAGACCGTAACGGTCTGTCCATCCTTTTCGAACTCAGACATGTTCGCGTCTGCGTCAATGCCGTTATACATGTCATGCATCGAGATGTCGATGCTGTTGTCGTCGTCGTTGTCGTTTTTACTCATAGCTTGCTTTCCTAAAGATCACTATAGATCTCTTCTTTAATAACATTAATTAACCAATATTCATCACACTCAGAAGCGTACGACTTGCCATCACTTTTTTCTGAAACCTGATTGCAGCGCTACACCTGAAAGTAATTTCGGGTATACAAAGTTAGGTGTTTCAGTACAAAGTCTGCAGATCTATACAAAGTCTGCAGATTTCAGATGGAAATTTGAAATGGCATAGAAAAATGGTGCTCAGGAGGACGGCAATTCCGCCATCACTCCTCAATCCATTCGGCGGGGTTGGCTGAGCAACACCATCGCAATGTTGCGTCTAAATGTTGCCGAAGTTCCAGTCTATTTTTTTCAGCGCATTCTGGTATTGATCGATGCGTGGGTTGTCGTCCGAACCGTCATCAACGTAGTCGTGCACTACTGAATTAATGATCCGGTCGATGGCGTCCAGCTTTTCAAAAGCACAGTCATAAGTCCCTGCATGAATTTGCTTACGACACTCTTTACTGCAGAATTGCAGAAGTGCCTCGTCGAACTGGCGTTCGGCTCCTTGTGCAACCGGAGCAACTGAAGCAACTGGTTCAGCTGGTTTTGACTCACTGAAAGTATGTGACATGGGCGTGGGTCCTTGCGAATATCCAGTCGGTGGCAATGAACCATATGACGCATTCGCCGCAGTGCTCATCCCATTGCAAACGGAAAATTGGGCATTCGATGTTTCTGGCAGGAACCAAACGTTCGGTGGATTTGCTTGGCCTGAGCCGCACCGCTTTTCGGAGCGGATGCCGAGGGTTGACTTGGCCCTTTTGATGGCCGACATCGAGACGCCTGCCGCCTTGGCCAATTGTTCAATCGCAGGAAACGGCAAGCCACCACCAGCGAGTTGCTCCAACAAAAAGCGTTCCGCCACATCCACCGCGGGCGAGGACTCGGTCACACCACCCGTTTCGGCAAAGCGAATGATGTCTTTGGCCGAGCCTTGCAACGGCGTCTCATTCCAGACAACCTTGGAGGAGTGGAATGTTTGTCCTTGCGACTGAAAACTAGCCGATTGGATTTGGTATTCAAAACCCCCATCGTCGCGACCGATGTTGGACTTGGCACGAACGAGGACACAACGCCCCGGCGCATCATCATCGGCGCCAGATTGAATCTTGGTGGTGAAAAGAACAATCCGTGCCGCTGCACCGTAGGCCAGGCTACCTGTGACACGATCCAGTGGCGCCTTTCCATTGGAGTTTTTGTTGACGTGGGTGATCCCTAAGATGGCGCATTGGTGCTTCTCCCCGAGTTCAATGAGAGGCGCCAATGCTTGCCGGACATCCGAATTTTTGTTGGAGTCGCCAGCAACGATTTGCACAATGGAGTCAATGACGATAATGACGACGCCACCGATCTCTTCGATTTTTTTCTTCAGTTTTTCAAGGTCATTGATGAAGTCAAAGGCACGGCTTCTGCCATGTTCAACGGTGCCATGGATGATGTGGACCTTGCTCAGGTTGGCTCCGGCCGCAATCAGGCGCGGCACGATCGTATCCTGGATGCCGTCTTCACCGGACCAAATGATCACGTTGCCGCCAGGTGTCGGGGATTGATCGGGCCACAGGTATTGGCCAAAACCGCCGTTTGAAATAGTAGCGATGATTTGCATGGCCAGAGTGGTCTTGCCAGTTCCCGGCGCACCAACCAGGAGGTGGAATTTCCCGGCTGCAATCCAGCCATGCCAAGTCCAATTGATGTTGAGTGGCTGGATTGTGGCTGCGGGAAGCAGTTGGACTCCATTGGAACTCAGCGCAGCAAGATTTTTGAGTTCTGTGGGGTGCTGTATTAGAGGACGAAGGATCATGATGCCGCCCTGACTGGAGCCTGCACCAAAAGTGAACGGCGCAAATCGCCCACTTTCCAACGTGTGGTCCTGGATCCAAATTTGACAGGGGGGATCAGATCACCCGACCGAACGCGCCGCCATGCTGTGGCGGGTGAACAGCCAAAAAGTACGCAAACTATATTGACGGGTACATGCGCTGAATCGGGAAGTTCGTCAAAACCACTGAGCGTGGGACAGATTCCGCTTGGGATTTTTCCAAGTGATTGGGCTGAAGAAGTCTTCATATTTAACACTCCAAAAAACCGCTATACCGGGATGGCTAGCGGGTTGATGTGTATTAAATTTTTTAATCGGGGCAGTATTTCCTAGAGGGCCCAGTCTCTGCTTAGCGGGGCCACATTCTGCTTAGGCTCGGCTACTGTTCCATGTTTCGAGCGTCTTTGCGCAGGCATCCACCCCATACTTCCGCACGTCACCCTTAACCGTAATCCACTCGACTCCATTGGGTATCGACTTTTTCAAGATATTGCTTCCGCTTCTTCTTTCAGCGACCCAATGCTGCAAGGTCGCAATGACCTCTTTTGCGGTAACACGTCGTCCGGTTGCGCACTCGTTTTCCCACGCAATTTCTACAGCCAACTTGCCAATTGCAACTCTCGGACGTTTTCCTGGAATTCCGATTTGAGCTGTACATTGTTCATTCGGCTTGACGCCCATTGCCTGTTCTTCTTCAACGACGTTGATTGCAGATTCCTCGCCCTCGAACCAAGCTTTGATTCTTTCGTCCTTGCAAAATCGGACTAAATCAGACTTTGATATCGTGGACATTGTTGCCCACCAATAGGCTGTTTTATAAGCAGCAATGGTGCGGCTACTGTCTAACGGAAGATGAACCGGATTAATGGCGGGTCGAAATAAAGAATTGGCGTTCTGTTCTACGTCTTGAACTAAGAGGGTTGTCTCATCGAGAATATCCACCATGGCGTCACCAGACAGCAGCGTCCGTGAAGGATCATGTACTTCAGTGTGCTGTGTTTTGGGTTCGCGTGGAGGAGGGGAAACTGTTGTGTTTGATGCATCCCACAATTCAAATTTTCCGTTGATCACTGCCTTTAGAAGGCGATCACTCAAATAAAATTGAAGACCGCGTATAGCTTCGTTTTGATGAGCAAGATGGGCGTTATGTTCGGCCTCGGAAAAATTTGATTCTGATTTTTCTCTTTGTTTGTCGGAGGTGACGCCATCAGTTGCAGGGGAAACGTTGTCTGTTGTCCACTTGCCAGAATAAAACGGTTTAGGTTTTTCGGAACGGCGATCAGATAGATTACTGCAGTAAATGGCATTCGCCATTATTTGCAAAACGTCTGATCCTGCGTAATATTTGGCAGTTGGAAATTCTAAAAAGAAACGATATTCAAAATCGATCTGGGATTTCATTGCCGGGTTACTCTAGTTACTGTTGTTGTTTTCATATTTCTGGCGATCAAAAAATCGTTTTTATTCCAAGAGTGACCATTTACATTTTATTAACTTCGGCAGAAGGTAAAATACTCTCTCATAATCAGCCGAAATGTTTTGAGTGAACGGTTGGCGCATTCTGATTTAATGGCCTCTTACTCCATCTGATGGAGAATCTGCGCCGCCGGGTTAGTTTATTCCGGTTTTCACCCCTCTCGGGCGAGGCATGGCTTAGGGCTAGCTTACGTTGTCGCTGTCCGTAGCTGGATCACGTCGGCGCCAATACGCAGCTTGTCCAAGTAATCCGCCCATGTCTGCATCATTACCCGCCTTGCTGGTAGGTGTGCCGTCCGGTTGTACGCCCGTCCGTTGGGGTCTTTTACCGCGTGGGCTAGTTGGTGTTCGATCAGGTCAACCCGTTGATATAGCACTTCATCCATGATGGTGCGTGCCATAGCCCTAAACCCGTGGGCAGTGTGAACTTCTTTGCTATACCCCAAACCGCGTAAAGCGGCGTTGATAGTGTTATCACTCATAGGCCGCTCACCAGTCCGTAAACTGGGGAATACATAACGACCATGCCCAGAAATCCGTTTAACGCTGCACAGTATCTCCACCGCTTGCGTGGACAGCGGAACTATGTGATCCATCTTCATTTTCATCTTAGCGCCTGGAATACGCCATTCGGCCCCGACCAAATCAATTTCAGCCCACTCAGCGGTCCGTAGTTCCCCGGGTCTGACAAACACCAAAGGGGATAGCTTGAGCGCGGCAACTGTGGTTGGGTGACCGGTGTAGTCGAATATTGAGCGCATCAATTCACCGGCTTGCTTAGGCTCGGTGATTGCAGAAAAGTGGGACTTTGGAATTTCTGCCAGAGCACCACGTAGGTCTGAGGTTACATCTCGCTCTGCCAGTCCAATAGCCACCGCATACCGGAATATCTGCCCGCAGATTTGCTTAGCCCTGTGAGCAGTATCGATAGACCCACGTGCTTCGATCTTGCGAACGGCCTTGTCCAATACGTCACGCGGCCCTATGGTGTGGATGGGAAGCTTGCCAATGAATGGGAAGATGTCATGCTTTAGCAGGGTTGTGATTCGTTCTTGAGTTACATCTTTACGCTTAGCTGCCGTTTTTGAAAGCCAATTGAGTGCCACCAGCTCAAAGGTGCTCGCTGCCGCGTCCGCTTGGGCCTGCTTGTCTTCGCGTTTAGCTATGCCAGGGTCTATTTCATGCGCCAACTGCTCCCGCGCCTTCTCCCTACGTTTTCTTGCGGCAGCAAGGGAAATAGCAGGGTAGACACCCAGCGCCAATGTTTTTCGCTTACTGCTATGCGTGTAGTCCATTCGCCAGTATTTGCCGCTTGCCTTCACGAGAAGATACATGCCACCACCATCGGTATGCTTATCTCCGGCAGGTTTACCACTGTGCTTAACCTGTTTAACGAATGTGTCTGCCAATGCCATCTTTAACCCCCTTGTAACGGTACTTTTTTTAACGGTACTTATAAGCACCGTTAAAAGTACCGTGAAAGTACCGTGATGGCATGTTACCCCTTGAGACAACTTGAGGCAAAAAAAAACCACTCTAGCTATAGCCAGAGCGGATTTTAAGATTTCTTGAGGCGTTATGAACCGACTAATTGGTGCGGCTGGCGGGGATCGAACCCACGACCCTTGGCTTCGGAGGCCAATACTCTATCCACTGAGCTACAGCCGCAAACTGATGGCTGCATTGTAGATGTTTTCACAGACACGCCCGTTATAATCGAGGGCTTGCTTTCAAAGCCCCAATTTTTTAGGACACCATGAGCGACAACACACCCGCCACTGTTCACGACGAGGACCACACCGGGCCCGTCAAAAACCCCAAGCAACTGCTGTTGACCGTCTTTTTCTCGTTTGTGGTTCCCATCTTCGTCATTATTGGCTTGGTGTTCTACGTCACATCGGACAACAAACCCGCCGCCGGCGCGGTCAATCTGGAGAAGGCCCTGGCGGCCCGAATCCAGAAAGTTGGCACCATTGAGATTCGAGACGTCAATCGGCCAGCCAGGAGCGGGGAAGAAGTCTTCAAGGCGCAATGCACGAACTGCCATACCGCCGGGCTCGTCGGTGCACCCAAGATGGGCGACACTGCCGCTTGGGCGCCCCGCATCCCATTGGGCTATGAAACCCTGTTGAACTCGGCTGTCAAAGGCAAGAATGCCATGGGAGCCCAGGGCGGTGGCGATTTTAGCGAGCTGGAAATCGGTCGGGCCGTGGTCTATATGGCGAATGCAGCCGGCGGCAAGCTGGCGGAGCCTACAGCACCTGCCGCACCCGCTGAAGCCGCTTCGGCAACAAAATAGGGCGGGGCAGTCAACCCACGCAAAAGCCGGTCGATGACCGGCTTTTTTATTGCCATTTAGGCCTGTAGCCCACGGAAACTCTGCGCATATAGCTATATTTTTTGTAGCAATTCAGGACTTGGAACATAGTTAAAGCGCTGTGGCAAATCGGCGGCCACCACGTCCTGCGTAACCCACAAACCTTGCTCGACGGCGTCGGCCGCCTGGTTCATGTCCATGGTGTGCACCAGGCCCAATCCGGTATCGGCCTCCAGATACAGGCGCCCCTGCTCGTCCAGCAGGCAGCGCTGCACGCGCGCTGCTCTGCCCGCATGATCTTGAATCGAGAAGTCCGCATCGACGCGCCAGATCAGCGGCGTGGCTTCCAGCTCCACATAGACGCGCTGCGGGCCATTCTGGAAGTACCACTGGCCTTGCGCATCGGGTTCGTAGTTGCGCTGAATGAAGTCGATCAACTTCTCATGCTTTAACTGCGAGCCCTTGCTCTGCGCCGTACCCCCCGCAAACGGACCTTGGGCCTGTACACGGTCGTCGCGCATGAACCAGTTACCACGCGCGTCCAAGCCCAGCCAGCCGTAGCAATCGGGCACGTTGGGCCATTTGGCCAAAGCCTGCCGAACAATGTCATCCATCAAAGTACTCCCTGATTCAAGGTGTTTGAATTTGTGCTGCCAGCCAGCCGCCCACGGCGTCCGGCATGGAGCGTACATGACCGGGGATCGGCCCTTTCGGGAAACCAACATGCCCCCCGTGGGCAGGCTGCCACAGGGTCACGTGTTTACCCACGTCCCGTTGGCGCGGCAGCGACCAGGCCGGCACAAAGGGGTCGTTGCGAGCGTTGACCACCAGCGCGGGAATCCGGATCTGGTGCAGATGTGGCTTGGCGGATGCGCGCGACCAGTAATCTTCAGTGCTCTTGAAGCCATGCACGGGGGCAGTGAACACATTGTCAAACTCGTACAGATCGCGGGCGGCGCGCAAAGCTTCTGCGTTGAACAGACCCGGATGCTGGAGTAATTTTTGCAGCGCCTTGGGCTTCATGGTGTTCAAGAACCGGCGGGTGTAAACCAACCGGTTAAAGCCGCGGCCAATGGCCCAGCCACTGGCGGCCAGATCAAGGGGCGAGGATACGCTGGCCACGGCATCCACCACGCGGGCAGCCTGTTCACCCATTTCTTCGGCCCAGCGCAAAAGCGCATTGCCCCCCAGCGAAATGCCCACAACGACGATGCCCCCCTTATGCTGCTGGCGCAAACGTGCCAGTATCCAGCCGATCTCTTCGAAGTCACCCGAGTGATATGCGCGCGGGCCATGGTTCAGTTCGCCACTGCAACCCCGAAAATGGGGCACAGCAAAGGCAAAACCACGCGTGCGGGCAAAGTCCGCAAAGGCCTCGGCGTAGTGGCTGGCAGACGAGCCCTCCAGCCCATGAAACATCACCAGCAAGGTGCTGCTGGGTGGCGCCTGCAACCAGTCGACGTCAATGAAATCGTCATCCGGCGTGGTCCAGCGTTCGCGCCGGTATTGCGGTCGGGGCCCGAACACCCGGCGTGAGTACAGGGCTGGCCAGATGGTTTGCAGATTGCCTCCCGGCAGCCAGGTTGGCGCTATATAATTCATAGCCATATACGCTTATTCATAAAGGGCTGGAGGCCTATTTAATCAATGCAAGACATGGGGAGCCTCATTGATTTCCGGCACCTCCCGCTCCGAGCCCGGACTCGCGTGGTGCGCCACCATGCGCCAGCCCTGAGCCGTCTTGTGATAGACGTTGGTGGCGATGACATAGGCTTCGCGCGGTCCCTCCTGGGTCAGTACGTCGATGCGCTCGCGCACGTTATGCACGCTGCTGGCGAGCGACTCGATTCTGCGCACACCCTCCGGCCAGGCCTGGATACTGCCCTGGGAAAACATGGCTTCAAATGCGGCGCGGATGGCACCTACACCAACCAAACGGGGTCCACCCGGGTGAACACAGACAATCTCATCTTCGTCCGCCCAGCAGGCCATGAGTTTTTCCAGGTCAGCCGTCTGCAAGGCCTCGTAAAAGGCAGCTTCAATGTCATCGGCCGATCCACCGACGGTGGCGGCCCGTTGTTTTGCTTTGGACATTCTGGTGCGGGTTAATTGATAAGGTCGATTTTGCCGCGATTTCAACCAGCGTAGATGCGAAACCACACGTTTGCGGGCGTCAACTCAATAGCCGCTGCTCACATTTATGCTACCGTTGCGCCCCAAGTTGGAGAATCTCTATGACACGCTGGTTTCTGATCCTCATGACCGCATTCGGACTAACCGGTTGCGGCTACAACGATTTTCAACGCCTCGATGAACAAACCAAGTCCGCCTGGAGCGAAGTGCTCAACCAGTATCAGCGCCGCGCTGACCTGGTGCCCAATATTGTGGCCACGGTGAAAGGTGAAGCCGCGTTCGAGCAGGAAACGCTGACCAAAGTGATTGAGGCCCGGGCCAAGGCAACGTCAATCCAGGTGACGCCGGAGACGCTGAACAACCCCGAGGCCTTTCAGCGGTTTCAGGCGGCTCAGGGCGAACTCGGTTCGGCCTTGAGTCGATTGATGGCGGTATCGGAACAATACCCCAGCCTGAAAGCCAACCAGGGTTTTTCAGACCTTCGCGTGCAGCTGGAAGGTACTGAAAACCGCGTGACTGTCGCCCGCAACCGCTACATCCAGGCGGTGCAGGCCTACAACGTGCTGGCGCGCAGCTTCCCGACCAACCTAACGGCCATGGTGTTCAGCTACCCGCCCAAACCCACGTTCGCGGTGCAAAACGAGGCGAGCATCTCCACCCCGCCTGTGGTTGACTTCAACAAGAAGTAACTTGCCTGCGCGTGCGCTTGCCATGAAAAAAATGCTTGTGCAGCAAGGGTCGCCGGATCGCGTGCTTGCTTTGCTTTGTTCGTTGAGCGCTTTGGTTTTTGGCCTATTTTTGACCCTCTCACCGGCGATTGCACAGTTGGCGGTTCCGGCGCTGAACGCCCATGTCATGGACAGCACAGGTACGCTGGACGCACAACAGCTGCTGGCACTCGAAAGCAAGCTGAACGCCTTTGAGCAAAGCCGCGGCGCGCAAGTCGTGGTGTTGCTGGTGCCCACGACACAACCCGAGGACATTGTCAGCTACGCCAACCGGGTGGCCAACACCTGGAAAATCGGGCGCAAGGAAATCGGCGACGGATTGCTGTTGGTGGTGGCCAAGAATGACCGAAGCATCCGGATTGAAGTCGCGAAAACGCTGGAGGGCGCCATTCCCGACTTGGCAGCCAAACGCGTCATCGAGCAGGCCATCACACCGCGTTTCCGGCAGGGCGACTTCGCAGGCGGCCTGAACGCGGGCGTCGACCAAATATTCAAACTAATCTCCGGCGAGGCCTTGCCTGCGCCGGCTGCGGAATCCGGCGGTGGCAAGGCCGGTTTTGAGTGGATGGATCTCCTCATCTTTGCGTTCATTGCCGTTCCCGTGGTGGCCGGGGTGGCGCGCAGCATTCTGGGGCCCAAACTCGGCGCCTTGGCCACGGGCGGCGCGGTCGGTGCGCTTGCGCTGGTCGTTACCTCCAGCCTGTTGATCGCTGGCGTGGCGGCTTTCGTGGCCCTTTTATTCGCCCTGTTTTCAAGTGCCGCGCGCAATCTCGGCACAGGTTTCGGCTCTGGGCGGGGTTCCGGTGGCGGCTGGGGCGGAGGCTTCGGCGGCGGGGGAGGTGGAGGCGGTGGCTTTAGCTCGGGCGGTGGCGGCGACTTTGGCGGCGGCGGCGCCTCGGGGAAATGGTGATGCTGAGCCGTATCCAAAGAGTTCTGAAACATCGCTGGCTGGATGCGTCCAGCACCCGACGCGCCATCCCACCGGACATGCAGCAGCGGCTACAAGAGCGGGTGGCGGCCAGCGAGCAACGTCATTCGGGCGAAGTTCGTATTTTTGTCGAGGCAGCCCTGCCGCCAGGCTATCTGTGGCGCGATGCCCCCATTCAAGAAATCATCCGGCAGCGGGCCTTGGCCGTGTTCAGCCAACTGGGCGTCTGGGATACGGCCAACAACAATGGCGTCCTGATTTACCTGCTGCTGGCCGAGCACGCCATTGAGATCGTCGCGGATCGGGGACTCAACGACGTGGTCGAGCCGCAACTCTGGCAGGACATGGTCTCCCGCATGCGCAGCGCCTTTCAGCACGGCCATTTTGAGGACGGACTGACCCAGGCATTGGAAGAAGTGTCAGCCCTGCTGGTACAGCACTTCCCGCTGTCGGCGGGACAGCGCAACCCGAATGAACTGCCTGATTCGCCGGAGCTGGCTTGAGGCCAGTGCGGGCGTCAGCGTTAGGTTGAGCCGCCTGACCCCGGAACGACAAAAGCCCTGATCCTCGCAGAACAGGGCTTTGAAAGTGCTCGGTTCTTCAACGGCCGCAGAGCCGCTGATTTCCGATTTACTTCTTCTGGCGGTACTTGCGCAGCGCTGCAATCTGCGCTGCCATCACGAACAGTTCAGACTGCGCACGGGCGATATCAAGCTCGCCCTTGGCATTCTTGAGCGCTTCTTCAGCAAGCGCCTTGGCGGCATTGGCTTTCTCGTCGTCCAGATCCTTGCCGCGAATGGCGGTGTCAGTCAACACCGTGACGCAGTTGGGCTGAACTTCCAGAATGCCACCGGCCACAAAGATGAACTCTTCGCTGCCGTCGGCCTTTTCAATACGCACCGAACCCGCCTTGATGCGCGTGATCAGCGGTGTGTGGCGCGGGTAAATGCCGAGTTCGCCGGCTTCACCGGGCAAGGCCACAAAACGCGCCTCGCCAGAGAAGATGGACTCTTCGGCACTGACCACATCAACGTGGATGGTGTTCATATTGACGATCCTTAGACCTTCTTGGCTTTTTCGAACGCTTCGTCGATCGTGCCAACCATGTAGAACGCTTGCTCTGGCAGGTGATCGCACTCGCCGGCCACAATCATCTTGAAGCCGCGAATCGTCTCGGCCAGGCTGACGTACTTGCCAGGCGAGCCGGTGAACACTTCAGCCACGTGGAAGGGCTGGGACAGGAAACGTTGGATCTTGCGAGCACGTGCCACGGCCAGTTTGTCTTCCGGCGCCAACTCGTCCATGCCCAAAATCGCAATGATGTCGCGCAGTTCTTTGTAGCGCTGCAGCGTACCTTGCACGGCGCGGGCGGTTTCGTAATGGTCTTGGCCCACAACCAGCGGATCCAGCTGGCGGCTGGTGGAATCCAGCGGGTCCACTGCGGGGTAAATACCCAGCGAAGCGATGTCACGGCTCAGCACCACGGTGGAATCCAAGTGGGCAAAGGTAGTCGCAGGTGATGGATCGGTCAAGTCATCGGCAGGGACGTAAACGGCCTGGATGGACGTGATGGAACCCACTTTGGTGGAAGTGATACGTTCTTGCAAACGGCCCATTTCTTCCGCCAGCGTAGGCTGATAGCCCACAGCGGAAGGCATACGACCCAACAGCGCCGACACTTCGGTACCGGCCAAAGTAAAGCGGTAAATGTTGTCCACAAAGAACAGCACGTCTTTGCCTTCGTCACGGAAGGACTCGGCAATGGTCAGACCCGTCAGGGCGACGCGCAGACGGTTGCCTGGGGGCTCATTCATCTGGCCGTACACCATGGCCACTTTGGACTCTTCGAGGTTCTCGAGGTTCACCACGCCAGAGTCGGCCATCTCGTGATAGAAGTCGTTACCTTCACGGGTCCGCTCACCCACACCGGCGAACACGGACAAGCCGCTGTGCGCCTTGGCGATGTTGTTGATGAGTTCCATCATGTTCACGGTCTTGCCAACGCCAGCACCGCCGAACAGACCCACCTTGCCGCCCTTGGCGAACGGGCAAATCAAGTCAATCACCTTGATGCCGGTTTCCAGCAGCTCTTGGGACGGATTCAGTTCGTCGTAAGACGGCGCCTTGCGGTGAATGGAGGCCGTCAGTTCGGAATTAACCGGGCCGCGCTCGTCAATAGGAGCACCCAGCACGTCCATGATGCGACCCAAAGTCGCTTTGCCCACCGGCACCATGATGGTTTGCGCGGTGTTTTGTACAACCATGCCGCGGCGCAGACCGTCAGAAGAACCGAGCGCAATGGTGCGGACGATGCCGTCACCCAGCTGCTGCTGCACTTCGAGGGTCAAAGTGGAGCCATCCATCTTGAGCGCGTCATAAATCTTGGGCATCTTGTCACGCGGAAACTCCACGTCGACCACCGCACCGATACACTGAACAATCTTGCCTTGGACTTGAGCCATTTTTTGCTCCAAAAATAAATTCGTTTAAACCGCTGCAGGTGACCGCATGGTCACACCGCTGCTGCACCCGCGACGATTTCCGAAAGTTCTTTCGTAATCGCTGCTTGACGCGTCTTGTTGTAGATCAGCTTGAGCTCGGCAATCACGCTGCCGGCGTTATCTGTCGCTGACTTCATGGCCACCATGCGCGCCGATTGCTCGGATGCCATGTTCTCGGCCACAGCCTGGTACACAAGTGCTTCCACGTAGCGGACCAGCAAATCGTCAATCACGGTCTGCGCATCGGGTTCATAGATGTAATCCCAACCATGCTTGGTGCCGGTCGTCGCTTCGCTGGCTTGCGCCTCGGCCTGCATCACGCTGGCCGACAAAGGCAGCAATTGCTGCACCACAGGCTCCTGCTTCATGGTGTTGATGAAGCGGGTGTAACACAGGTACACCGAATTCACCTCGCCTTTGGCATAAGCATCCAGCAGCACCTTGACCGGACCAATCAGCTTGTCCAGATGCGGCGTGTCGCCCAGTTGCGTCGCATGCGAGACCACCTTGGCACCGATGCGGTTCAGGAAACCCAAACCTTTGTTGCCGATCGCCACCGCCTGCGTCGAGACACCCACCGCCTGCAACTCGCGCAGCTTGTTGGTGACACCGCGCAGTACGTTGGTGTTCATGCCACCGCACAAGCCTTTGTCCGTGGACACCACAATCATGCCCGCCGACTTGGCGTCGTTGGTCTTCATGAAAGCGTGCACGTACTCAGGATTGGCGTGACCGAGATTGGCCGCAATGTTGCGGATCTTTTCGCTGTAAGGGCGGGCGGCGCGCATGCGCTCCTGCGCCTTGCGCATTTTGCTGGCCGCCACCATTTCCATGGCTTTGGTGATCTTCTTGGTGTTCTCCACCGATTTGATCTTGCCGCGTATTTCCTTACCTGCTGCCATGAATGACTCCTTGTGCCGTCAGATGCAAATCAAGCAAAAGACTTCTTGAACGCCGTTGCTGCTGCTGTCATTTCAGCTTCAGCATCTTTGTCCATGGCCTTGGCGGCTTCCAGCTTGGCCAGCAACGCAGCGTGCTTGTCTTTGAGATAAGCATGCAAACCGTGCTCGAATGCCAAGACCTTCTTGACTTCGATATCGTCCATGAAGCCTTTGTTCACCGCAAACAACGTGGCCGCCATCATGCTGATGGGCTGCGGGCTGTACTGCGCTTGCTTGAGCAACTCGGTCACACGGGCGCCGCGATCCAACTGCTTGCGGGTGGCTTCGTCCAGGTCAGACGCGAACTGCGCGAACGCAGCCAATTCACGGTACTGAGCCAAGTCGGTACGGATACCACCGGACAAGTTCTTGATCAGCTTGGTCTGGGCTGCACCACCGACGCGGGACACCGAGATACCAGCGTTGATCGCAGGACGGATACCGGCATTGAACAATGAGGTTTCCAGGAAAATCTGGCCATCGGTAATCGAAATCACGTTGGTCGGCACAAAGGCGGACACGTCCCCGGCTTGCGTTTCAATGATCGGCAATGCGGTCAATGAACCGGTCTTACCCGTCACAGCGCCTTTGGTGAAGTCTTCAACATACTTCTCATTGACACGAGCGGCACGCTCCAGCAGACGGCTGTGGAGATAGAACACATCGCCGGGGTAGGCTTCACGGCCTGGTGGGCGGCGCAGCAACAAGGACACCTGACGGTAGGCCACGGCCTGCTTGGACAGATCGTCATACACAATCAGTGCGTCTTCGCCACGGTCGCGGAAATATTCACCCATCGTGCAACCGGAGTAAGCGCTAACGTATTGCATGGCGGCCGACTCGGAAGCCGTAGCAGCCACCACAATGGTGTATTCCATGGCGCCGGCTTGCTCCAAGGCACGCACCACGTTCTTGACGGAAGAGGCTTTTTGGCCAATCGCGACGTAAACGCAGGTCATGTTCTGACCCTTCTGGTTGATGATCGCGTCAATGGCCACGGCAGTTTTGCCGGTCTGACGGTCACCAATGATCAGTTCGCGCTGACCGCGACCGACCGGAACCATGGAGTCAATCGACTTCAGGCCGGTTTGCATCGGCTGGTCCACCGATTTACGTGCAATCACCCCAGGTGCAACCTTTTCGATCACATCGGTCATCTTGGCGTTGATCGGACCCTTGCCGTCAATCGGCTGACCCAGCGCATTGACCACACGGCCTTTGAGCTCAGGGCCGACGGGCACTTCCAGAATACGACCCGTGCACTTGACAATGTCGCCTTCGGAAATGTGCTCGTAAGCACCCAGAATCACGGAACCCACGGAGTCGCGCTCAAGATTCAGCGCCAAGCCGTAGCTGGGTTGACCATCGGCGTCAGCGGGGAATTCGAGCATTTCGCCCTGCATCACGTCCGACAGGCCATGAATGCGGCAAATGCCGTCAGTCACGGACACGACCGTACCCTGATTGCGAATGTTGGCGCTGGCTGACAGGCCTTCAATACGGCTCTTGATCAGTTCAGAAATTTCTGCGGGATTGAGTTGCATGACTCTTTCCTTCTTTCGTTAATTGGGCTGACAGCGAGAGGCTTGCGCCTCAAGCCGTCAAGGCCATTTTCATTTGTTCAAGACGGGCTTTGACAGAAGAGTCAAGAACCTCATCACCCACCACCACACGAATGCCACCGATCAACTCGGGCTGCAATTCGACGGACACGTTGAGCTTGCGAGCGAATCGTTTTTCAAGCGTAACGGCCAGATCAGCCAGGGCGGCGCTGTCAATGGCGAACGCGCTGTAGACCACCGCGTCGGCCGAGCCGCTTTGAGCGTTCTTCAACACGCGAAACTGCTCGGCAATTTCTGGCAAAGCATTCAAGCGACCGTTTTCAATCACGGTGCGCAAGAAGTTCTTGGCCATCTCCGGCAAAGCCACGCGGGCCACACCGGCAATCACATCAAACACCTGGTCAGCTGTCACGTTGGGATTGTCAGAATATTGAACCAATTGCGGATTTCCCGCAATTTCCTTCAACTCTTCAACCCAGACAGCCGCACCATTCAAGTCTGATGACGAAGCCTTGAACAAGGCTTCGGCGTAAGGGCGGGCAATGGTGGCAAGTTCAGCCATGATTGTCCTCTTACAGCTCAGTCTTCAGACGGCCAAGCAAATCAGCATGAATACCGGCATTGACTTCCTTGCGGAGAATCTGCTCGGCACCCTTGACCGCCAGCGCAGCCACTTGCTCACGCAGTGCCTCGCGCGCCTTGACGGTTTGCTGTTCCGCTTCAACCTTGGCAGCAGCAATGATCTTGTTGCCTTCCTCGGTTGCCTTCAATTTGGCTTCTTCAACGATGGCCTGACCACGACGCTCGGCATCCGCCAGGCGGGCCGTGGTCTCAGTCCGCGACTTGGCCAATTCGGCTTCCACGCGCTTGTTGGCGGAGGAAAGCTCGGACTTGGCTTTGTCGGCGGCCGCGAGGCCGTCGGCGATTTTGCTGGCACGTTCATCCAATGCAGTCGCAATGGGCGGCCACACGAATTTCATCGTGAACAGCACCAGCAATGCGAAGACGATGGCTTGCGCTACCAGAGTTCCATTAATGTTCACAGTAAATCTCCTTCAACGAGATGTTGCAGGAAAGGTTTACTTAACCAAACGTGCGATTTGAGCGAGGAATGGGTTGGCAGTTGCGAACCACAGAGCAATACCGGTACCGATAATGAACGCGGCGTCAATCAGACCAGCCAACACGAACATCTTGGTTTGCAGTTCGCCCATGAGTTCTGGCTGACGTGCAGCTGCTTCAAGGTACTTGCTACCCATGATGCCGATACCGATACAAGCACCCAAAGCGCCCAGACCAATGATCAGACCAGCAGCCAACGCAGCAAAACTAATAACTTCCATGATTCACTCCTAATAAACTAAAAAGATAAAAACAAAAACAAACCGAAAATCAGAGCGCAAATTAATGCGCAAAATCAATGCGCGTCGTGCGCCTGCCCGATGTAGACCAAGGTCAACATCATGAACACAAATGCCTGCAACAAGATGATGATGATGTGGAACACGGCCCACGCCCAACCCGCCACCACGTGCAGCAACAAAAGCATCAGGCTCCCAGGCTCTGCAGAGAAAGCCCACGAACCACCCAGCAAGGCAATCAGCATGAACACCAACTCGCCCGCATACATATTGCCAAACAGTCGCATGCCATGCGAAACGGTCTTGGCCACGAAGGAGATCAGCTGTTCAGCGATGTTGATCACACCCAGAATGACGGCAAAAATCGGATTCTTGCTGGTGCCGAACGGTGCGGACACCAGCTCATGCGCCCAACCGCCCACACCCTTGATCTTGATGTTGTAGAAAAGACAGATGAACAAAACGGAAACCGACAGACCCATGGTCACCGACAGGTCGGCGGTGGGCACCACACGCAGGTAAGCGTGATGCGGATCGTGGCCAGCTGCGCCATAGATCCAGCCCCAGATTGTTGGCAACAAATCCAGCGGCAGCAAGTCCATCGCGTTGAGCAGGAAAATCCACACAAACACGGTCAGCGCCAAGGGAGCGACCAGCTTGCGGCTCTTGGCATTGTGAACAATGGCCTTGGCCTGGCCGTCCACCATTTCAATCAGGATTTCAACCGCAGCCTGGAAACGGCCCGGGGCACCGGATGTTGCAGTGCGCGCTGCCTTCCAGAGGAAGAAGCAACCCAGCACACCCAGCAGAATCGAGAAGAACAATGAATCGATATTGAAGACGGAGAAATCTACGATTTCGGTCTGTGGCTTGTTTTGCCAATGCGTCAAGTGGTGAACAATATATTCACTAGCTGTCGGAGCACTGGCTTCTGCGGACATGGCTTCTGCGGACATTGTTAACTCTTTACTTTGTTTTTCGTTTCGGACGCATTAACAGCGCCACCCAATAAACCTTCAGGGTCACGATCAGACCAATCAGCATTGCCAACCAGTCCAGATCTGCAACCAACTGCGGGGCGGCAAAAAGCATCCCGACACTCGCGGCAATCTTCACCGCTTCCCATACAAAAAAACCAAAACCAGCGGTCGCCGCATTCATGGACGAGAACTGACTCATCAGACCTCGCGCAAACAGCACAGCGGGGATCACCACCGCCAGCGCACCGTAAGCGGCAGACCAACCCATGCTCGGCTTGCCGGTGAACCCCCAGGCCGCCAAAGCCACCAGGACACCCACCGCAAACTGCAAACTCACGATCCGCCAAGGTGATACCGACGGGTGAAGTTCTCGCAAGGCCTGCGCCTCTTCGGCACTCAGCCGCTTGAACTCCAGCTCTTCGGACTCATCTGAGTCAAATTCGGAAACAGGCGTAATTATCGACATCTCAAATTACACGCAGGTTACACGTGAGGTACGGGCGACGGATGCCGCAAAGCCTCAGATTATACGTAGAAACCCGTGGCTTTTAGCCCTGCCCGGCGATAATTCACATATGCACTCACTCCCACCCCTGCCCTGCTACCTCAACGGCGAGTTCACCGAACTCCCCAACGCCAAGGTCAGCGTCATGGATCGTGGCTTCATTTTTGGTGACGGCGTGTATGAAGTCGTGCCGGTGTATGGAGGTCAGTTGTTCCGGTTTGCGCAGCACATGGAACGGCTCGACCGCAGCTTGGCCGAGCTGCGCATTGGCAATCCGATGACGCATGCCCAATGGGCGGAGCTGGCTCTTAAACTAGTCGCCTCGTACGCCCACGCCACGGGCGCCAGCATCCAGAGCACAGACCAATTGGTGTACATCCAGGTCACCCGTGGTGTGGCCATGCGTGACCACGTCATGCCCACGGACATCACGCCGACCGTGTTCGTCATGGCCAATGTAATGAAGCTCCCCAACGCGGCCCAGCGTCGCCAGGGCGTGGCTTGCGTGACGGCGGACGACTTCCG
This sequence comes from Rhodoferax ferrireducens, assembly GCF_003347515.1. Taxonomy (GTDB): domain Bacteria; phylum Pseudomonadota; class Gammaproteobacteria; order Burkholderiales; family Burkholderiaceae_C; genus Rhodoferax. The sequence goes on from NZ_QEII01000303.1 coordinate 30,498, forward strand.
CTGGGAGAAAGCGCATATCAAAAGCACGAGCTTGTTGGGCGCTGTGTTTGCCCGACAGATCAGTTTTGACGCCGGAGCGCTGGAGACCGTCATGTTTCGTGATGGCTTTTTGAGCGAAGCCGCGGCCAGCAATGTCTGGGTCGTCAAAAACGGCAAGGTGATGGGTCCGCCCAAGGATAAATTGGTGCTGGAAGGCATTCGCTACGGCCTGATAGAAGACCTCTGTCGCGCCCAAGGCATCAGCTTTGAATTGCGCCGCATCAGCCGCGACGAAGTCTTGGACGCGGACGAGTTGCTCCTGTCGTCCGCCACCAAAGAAGTGCTGGCCATCACCACGCTGGATGGCCGCCCCATCGGTAACGGCCAGCCCGGTCCGGTCTACGCCCGGCTGTATGCGGCTTACCAGCAGGCCAAAGAGCAGACGCGGCTTGCACCCGCCGATCTGGGCTCCGCAGACGCTCTCCTGCCTTGACACCGCCCGCCTCATTCACTCTTACTACTTTTAACGCCCGTGTCTACACCCATCAATCCCGACATCCCGCGCAATGAGTCGCTCATTGAGTACCCTTCGCAGTTTCCCATCAAGGTCATGGGCGTCAAGGTCGATGGTCTGGTGCATGCCATCTCCATGATCGCCCACCAGTTCGATCCCACGTTCGATGCCAGCACGATCGAGTTGCGCGAGAGCAAGGGCGGCAAGTACCTGGGCGTGACCATTACCGTCACCGCCACCAGCCGCGAGCAGCTCGATGAGCTGTACCGGACGCTATCGACGCACCCGATGGTGAAGGTCGTTCTGTAAACCGCCGTGGGCCTTGCAACCCAAAACCTCGGCCGGGTCGACTACCTGCCGACTTATGAAGCCATGCAGGCCTTCACCGCCACGCGCACGGCTGAGACGCCTGATGCGCTATGGATTTGCGAGCATCCACCGGTTTATACACAGGGGCTGGCCGGTAAAGCGGAACATATTTTCAACCCGGCCGATATTCCGGTGGTGCAAACCAACCGAGGTGGCCAGGTCACCTACCACGGCCCCGGCCAGGTGGTGGCGTATCCGCTGCTCGACCTCAAGCGCGCCGGCTATTTCGTCAAGGAATATGTGTACCGCATCGAGGAGGCCGTCATCCGCACGCTGGCCGCTTTTGGCGTCACGGGGCATCGCGTCGGCGGTGCGCCCGGCATTTACGTGCGCCTGGAGGATCCGGGTTCGCACGCCATGCTGCCCCAGCGCCCCAGCAAGGACCATCATTCAGCCACGAGTCCTGACTTCACTGGCCTGGGCAAAATCGCCGCTTTGGGCATCAAAGTCAGCCGCAACTGCACCTACCACGGCGTGGCGCTGAATGTGGCGATGGACCTGGAACCCTTCTCGCGCATCAACCCTTGCGGCTACTCCGGGCTGCAAACGGTAGACCTTTCTACAATTGGTGTCTCCGTCGGCTGGACTGAAGCGGCCGACGTCCTGAGCCACAAGCTCGCAAACTACCTGGCGCCCTGACGCCGCCCTACAAGAAGCTACGCACCATGAGCCACAGCCACGACGATCTAGCCGCCAATCCCACGGTGCGCGATGCCCAGCCGCAAGCCGGCTACGACCCCTTGGTCAAACAGAAGGCGGCGGCCAAGCTGTCGCGCATCCCGGTCAAGGTGGTGCAGGGCGAGGTGCTGAAAAAGCCCGAGTGGATTCGCGTCAAGGCCGGCTCGCCGACCACCCGCTTTTATGAAATCAAGGACGTGCTGCGGAGTAACAAGCTGGTCACGGTGTGCGAGGAAGCGTCCTGTCCCAATATCGGTGAGTGCTTCGGCAAGGGCACGGCGACCTTCATGATCATGGGCGACAAGTGCACGCGGCGCTGCCCGTTTTGCGATGTCGGCCACGGCCGGCCCGACCCGCTGGATGTGAACGAGCCCGAAAACCTGGCCAAGACCGTGGCCCAGCTCAAGCTCAAATACGTGGTGATCACCAGCGTCGACCGCGACGACTTGCGCGACGGCGGCGCCCAGCACTTTGTCGATTGCATCACGCGCATCCGCGAGCTCTCGCCCAGCACCCAGATCGAGGTGCTGGTACCCGACTTCCGCGGCCGCGACGACCGCGCGCTCAAGATCTTGCAGGCCGCACCGCCGGACGTGATGAACCACAACCTGGAAACCGCGCCGCGCCTGTACAAGGAAGCGCGCCCCGGCAGCGACTACCAGTTCTCCTTGAACCTGCTGAAGAAATTCAAGGCGCTGCACCCGAACGTGCCCACCAAGAGCGGCATCATGGTCGGCCTGGGCGAGACGGACGAAGAAGTGCTGGAAGTCATGCGTGACATGCGCGCCCACAACATCGAGATGCTGACCATCGGCCAGTACCTGGCGCCCTCGATGTCGCACCTGACCGTCAAACGCTATGTGCACCCCGACACCTTCAAGATGTTCGAAACCGAGGCTTACGCAATGGGCTTCAAGCATGCGGCCGTCGGCGCCATGGTGCGCTCCAGCTACCACGCCGACCAGCAGGCCGGCCACGCGCTGGGCACGCCCATCGCCTAAAAACGCTACGCTTTCAATAGCTGCTTGCGCATATTAGATAAGGGCTGGAGCCTTATTTGACTATAAATTCTCCCTTGGCTCCAGGTCTCTGGTTCCAACCCCAATCGCTGCAGGCCCTGACCGAGGCCGGCCCTTGGACGCGCGGCCTGATGCTGTACCGCAGCCAGAAGGTGCTGAGCCTGGACATCGAGCCGCTGCACGACCACTGGCTGCTGCTGGGCGAGGTGCAGGGCAGCCTGCGCGAGCCCTACGAGGTGTCGATCGAGATGGCGCTGATGCCGGACGGCCAGGTGGATTACTGGGACAGCGACTGCGAATGCCCGGTCGGCAGCCAGTGCAAACACGGCGTCGCGCTGATGCTGAAAGCCGCTTACCAGGGCCTGCACCTGCTCGGCGGCAGCGCGACTCACCACGGCGCGTCAACCAGCCGACTCGCCCCGCCTACACCGGAACAAGTCGAGGCCGCCCGCCAGTCCGCGCTGGCCCAGGCCCAGGAAAAAGCCCGGGTGCAGGCCGAGGGCGAGTTGCTTCGCTGGCTGCAGGAGCTGGACAAGGCCAGCGGCGTGCGCAGTGAAACCGACAATCCCCGGCCCGAGCAATTCCTCTATCTGCTCACCGTGATAGGCGCGCACGGCCCGACGCCCCGGCTGCAAATTGAAGCCGTCGTGTCCTACCGCAAGGTCACCGGCGGCTGGGCCAAACCCAAGGCCGTCAAAACCGCGCCTTACAAGGGCCAGGCGGTGTACGACCAGGCCACGGACGTGGACCGGCAAGTGCTGCAACTGCTGCGCGCCATGCCCGACACCTACCGCTATACCTACTCTTTCAGCGCCAGCGTCATTCCGGGCGGCCAGGCGGGACTGATGGTGCTGCAGCAGGCCGCCAGCACCGGGCGCCTGTTTCTGGACGATGGCAACGGCGGCCCCGGCAACGCCGTGCAATGGGGTCCGGCGCAGGCGCTGCGCTGGGAATGGCAGGAGGTCAGCAGCGCCCAAGCCAGCGAGCCCGGCTGGTCCTTGCGCGCCAAACTGGCCGACTCGTCCGCCAAGCTGTGCCTGAACAGTCCCCCGCTGTACCTGGACGCCACGCTCGGCCTGTGCGGCCCGGTGCAGGCCGATAACATCCCGGCGGCGCAACTGGAAGTGCTGCTGAAAGCCCCGCCGCTCAAACCCTCGGCCCTGCAAAAACACCAGGCGGCGCTGGTGCAGCGCCTGGGCGCGCTGCCCTTGCCGCCGGTGCTGCAATCCCTGACTACCCTGCAAGGTATCACGCCCACCGCCTGCCTGCAGCTGTCTCTGACGCCGCCGCAAGACGCGCCGGACCTGGGCCTGATCCAGGCCCGCTTGTGTTTTGACTACGCCGGACACCGCGGCTGGTGGGCCGGCCAGGGCAGCACGGTGCTGATCGAGAGTAAAGACGGTCGCTTGCTGCTGCAGCGCGACGCCGAAGCCGAGCTCGACGCTATCACCCGCCTGTATGACCTGGGCCTGATGTCCGCCACCAAAGACCTGTTCGGCATCCCCGGCGACGGCCCGCAGCAGGACTGGCTGCACTGGGCCGACAACGGCTTTTCGGTGCTGCGCGAGGCCGGTTTTGAGGTGACGCTGGACGACGCGCTGAAAGACTGGATCACCCACGCCGACACGCTCGACGTGCAGCTGCGGCCCGAAGGCGAAGACGGGGATGAAGGCGCCACCTCGCCGTGGTTTGACCTGTCGCTGGGCATGGAGATCAACGGCCAGCGCCACAACATCCTGCCCTGGCTACCGGAGCTGATCGCCGCCGCCGCCGCCAGCCCGCTGGACCCGGACACCGGCCTGCCGACAATTCCGCCCTTTGTCTACCTGCCGTCGCTGCAGGGCAAAGGCTTTATCCGCCTGCCCACGGATGCCCTCAAACCCTGGATGGCCGCGCTCTTGGACCTGGTCGGTGACCGATCCCATGACTTCACCGGCGACAGCCTGAAACTCTCGCGGCTGGATGCGCTGCGCACCGGCGCCGCCCTGGGCGAAGGCGCGGTGTGGGAAGGCGCGCAGGCGCTGCGCGACATGGTGCAACAGCTCAGCGGCCACAGCGAATTGCCCGAGGTGCCGGTGCCCGCCAGCGTGCAAGCCAGCCTGCGCCCGTATCAGCAACAAGGCGTGAATTGGCTGCAGTTTTTGCGCGAACACAGCCTGGGCGGCATTCTGGCGGACGACATGGGTCTGGGCAAAACCCTGCAAACCCTGGTCCACATCCAGATCGAAAAAGATGCCGGCCGCCTGACGCACCCGGCCCTGATCATCGCGCCGGTCAGCCTGATGGGCAACTGGCAGCGCGAGACCGAGCGCTTCTGCCCGCAGCTGCGCTGCCTGGTGCTGCACGGCAAGGAACGCCACGCCGTGGCCGACAGCATGGGCCAGTTTGATGTCGTGATTGCGCCCTACTCGCTGCTGCAACGCGACCGCGAACGCTGGCTGGAGGCCCAGTGGCATCTGGTGGTGCTGGACGAGGCGCAAAACATCAAGAACGCCAGCACCCACGCCGCACAGGTGGTGGGTCAGCTGCAGACCCGGCATCGCCTGTGTCTATCGGGCACGCCGATGGAAAACCACCTGGGCGAAATCTGGAGCCTGTTCCACTTCTTGATGCCGGGTTTTCTGGGCAGCCAGACCCGCTTCAAGGAATTGTTTCGCACCCCCATCGAGAAGCAGGGCGACCCGGATCGCCTGACCCAGCTGCGCGCCCGCATCACACCCTTCATGCTGCGCCGCACCAAGGCCGTGGTGGCGAACGAACTGCCGCCCAAGGTGGAGACCGTGATGCGCGTCGAGCTGTCGGGCAAGCAGGCCGACCTGTACGAAACCATTCGCCTCGGCATGGAAAAAACCGTGCGCGAGGCCCTGACCACCAAGGGCCTGGCCAAATCGCAAATCACCATCCTGGACGCGCTGCTGAAGCTGCGCCAGGTCTGCTGCGACCCGCAGCTGCTGAAGCTGGAGGCGGCGAAAACAGTCAAGACTTCGGCCAAGCTAGAGCAGCTGATGGAAATGCTGCCCGAGATGCTGGCGGAAGGCCGCCGCATCCTGCTGTTCTCGCAGTTCACCAGCATGCTCACCCTGATCGAGGCCGAGCTGAAAAAACGCAATCTCCCCTGGGTCAAGCTGACCGGCCAGAGCCAGAAGCGCGATGCCCTGATCGAGCAGTTCACCAGCGGCCAGGTGCCGCTGTTCCTGATCAGCCTGAAAGCCGGCGGCGTCGGTCTGAACCTGCCGCAGGCCGACACCGTGATCCACTACGACCCATGGTGGAACCCGGCCGTCGAGGCCCAAGCCACCGACCGCGCCCACCGCATCGGCCAGACGCAAAGCGTGTTTGTCTACAAGATGGTGGCGCAGGGCACGATCGAGGAGCGCATTCTGGCCTTGCAGGAACGCAAGGCGGCGCTGAGCGAGAGCATGTACAGCGGCGCCACCGCGCGCAAGCAGCCGCTGTTCAGCGAAGGCGATCTGGCGGAACTGCTGAAGCCACTCTCTATTTGATAGCTGCTTGCGCTTATTACACGGGGGCTAGAGGCGGATTTTATTTACAAAACGCTCCACTGATCCGCCCTGCCTGCACCGGCTGGGCTTTGGTGTGTCGACAGGCTGCCGCTGGAGGGGTGAAAAGGGCGCGGATGAAGGACAACATAAAGACTGTCTGCGGCTGTAGAGATTCTCGAACTGGTGGCTCCATGGCGCTCACTCAGTGGGGTACGTCGCGATGACCGCTCCTGCCGTATGAAGCGGACTTCCGCTTTCAGTTCCCGATTGCAGCCTGAAATCTGCTTAGCGCTTACGTAGCAAGTTGACACGCATGGGTCGCACAAAGTGTGCCCCGTCTGCCCTCATGTGCGCTTCAAAGCGCGCACGCACCGCCTGCAAAGTGGTGGCATCAAGCCGATGATTGACAAACGTTACGCCGATCATGCGCTGCTCGAACTCCGCAAAATCGCGGTAGTGCACCGGCATGTCGAAGAACATCTCGGCTATCTGATCCCAAGCGCCCGAAGACACCGCTTCCTGCACCCCGCGCAAGGCTGCAGCACGCACAACCTCCTCGTCGTGGAACAGGCGCATCACCTCATTCAGCGCTCCGGCAAACACGGGCTCCGAAACATAAAGGAGACCTTTGGGTCGCAGTACACGGCGCACCTCCGCCAGCGCCTGGCTCAACTGATCCAGAGGCACATGATGCAAAGACTTCAGCATCAGCGCCAGGTCGAAACGCGCTGCCTCAAACGGGATCGATTGCGCACCGGCCTGCACGAAGTTCAGCCGCCCCTGCGGATTGAGCAGGTTCTTGGCGTTTTGACGTTCGTCCACATCCAGCCCGGTTACTTCGCAGGCTGGGCACCGAGCTAGTAACTGGCGCGACAGTTGTGCGGCACCGCAGCCCAATTCGATGATCCGCGGGTGCTGATCCAGGCCGACCAGCGATTGCAGGAAATCAAGTTCGTCGATTATCAGCGGCATGCTCATCGAGTCCAGTCCTTCAAAATAGATTAATCCAATATGGCAAGAGACACTAAAGATCTACGCCAACGAAGAGAAGACTTCTGCCCATTTCCTGGACGACCGCAGCCAACCGTCCCGGAAACGGGGGAAGCCCAAGTTGTTCTCCTCCGATCTAGCGCAGATCGACAAGAAAGGTTATTTCCTGAAAACCTGAACGTTTCTTAATCTGAATGTCGAGCTTGAAGGGGCATGCGGTTTTGCCAATCTTGAAAGTGAGCATCTCAGGCCTTGGCATTCCAGGTCAGGTTGTTGCAAGCCTCACACTCATCTCTCATCAGGCCGACTTTGACCAGCAGGGAATGAACTTTGCAGCCAACGCAAAACCCCAGCACTGTTTCCATCCACATAAACCCGACGCACACCCACACGAGAACCAGAGGAATCCATTTGGGCAGGTAGTTTTGGGTGGTCGGGAGCACCTCATGCGCCAGCGCCCAGTTGACCCAGCCGGCAAACACCTCCGGATTGAAAAAGACCAGGCACACCGAGATAAAGCTGGCACCGATGGACCAGGCGAAACGCTTAGGTGTCAGGGGCTTCCAAACGGGCGCACGACCTTTGGCAAGAAAGCTGCTGATTAGAACGGTGGGGGAAAATCGGGCGGTGAAGGCGAACATTCCCGAAAGCATTTCGAACAGTGCGAAGCAAAGCAGCATCGTCTGCTTCGAATAATCCAAGGTACGCCGGATGGCTTCGACGCTGTAAAGAGTGTGGCCGTCAAAATCCGTATCGAACGTATCCTTGATCGCATTACCAGTGACGATCCAATGAGATCCATAAATGGCCTCGTACAACGTAAAACCCATGTACAAGGGAATAATTAGCAGCAAGCCGGCACGAATGCGAACTGCAATATCGTTGATGAAGAGCGTGTCTGAGCGCGGGTCAAGAAACCACAGTTTTCTGAAAACTTCCACAATATTTCCGAACGTTCTATTTGCTGGCATGTCGTATTGCTTTGAGCTTGAAAGGGAGCTGGGTGAGCTGCGATTTGTCCAACCGCTTTTTCCAATTAAATGTCCGCAAAGACCAATGAACCCAATCCAGCTACATCTGAAGAGAGGGCGGCGGACCCGTTAACCCGGCGGCATCACATCCCGCAATGTGACCACAGCCGAATAAATTAGTTCCCGCTAATATACATGTATCGGAACCCAATGGCTCAACACCCAGGTGAATCACCTGAAAGGGAATAGTCCTTCGCGGGCCACTAGCCCACACCGTGAGCTACGCCCGTTTCCGACGTCTCCCAGCCCTTAAAAAAACTAATCCACTCGCCTGATTTGCGGTGAATATGCATTTCAGAGAAATTGGATTCACTATTTATTTGCTGGCTACTTGCGCAGATTACATAAGCGCTGCACTCAATTTTCTAGGTCGATCTGCTTCCACGACTGAACCGTCACACCGTGGCGGATCATGTTGTAGTCACCGCCAAACACCAGCAGGGGCGGCAACGCGGCGGACCCCGCAAGGCGGGCTGAGTCGGCGGCACGTCACTTGCTTATTCCCGTGGATAGTGCTTTGATTGTTCCCGCATGACACAACGCCAGTTCATCTCTTTGTTCGCCGGGCTTATGGCCGGGCTCGGGCCATTGGCCGCTTGGGCGCAGACGCCGCCGGCGGTCAGCCCCCTGGTCGCCAACTTGCCGGTCACTAGTGCCGCTGACCCTTACCGGGGACACACGGGCTCGGATCTGGTGTTACTGGATCTGGACAGCGGCGTGGCTTTTGTCGGCAGCCTGGCCTTTGCCGAGCGCATTCCCACCACCCCGCATGCCAACATCCCGCAATGGCTTGACAGCCTCGGCCAGCTGGAAGCCGATTTGCGTGCCGTGCTGCCGGGGAACCGGCTGCGCCAGGTCGTGCCAAGCCATGGGCCGGTGCGCGCCAACGCGTCGGCCCTGCAGCAGACCCGCGAGTACCTGACCTGGCTGGGCCGCATTTGCGACCGAATTCACGCGCATGTGGCGCATCTGTACCCCCGCTATGAAGCCCTGAGTCTGAGGCCAGTCCATTGACGGCATGAACTCGCGCTCACCTTCTTCACCCCCGGCCTGGGACCAGGGCTGGCTGCCGGCCTGTGACGGTCACCGCCTCTATTACGAGCAGTGGGGCCGACAAGACGGCCCGGTGGCGTTGGTCTTGCACGGCGGGCCCGGCTCGGGCTTTAGCGAGCGCCTGCGCTCTTTTTTCGACCCCGAACAATTTCGCATCATTGCCTTTGACCAGCGCGGCTGCGGCCGCAGCACGCCGCGCGGGGAATGCCGCCACAACACCACGGCGCACCTGCTGGCGGACATGGAACGCCTGCGTCACGCGCTGGGCGTGGCGCAGTGGCTGCTGGTCGGCGGCTCCTGGGGCGCCACGCTGGGCCTGGCCTACGCCACCCGACATCGGGCGCAGGTCACGGGCTTGTTGCTGCGCGGTTTTTTTTGGCCTGCGGCATCGCACATCGAAGCGTTTTTTGCGGGTCGGCCGTGGCGGCAATGGGCGTCGCAGCTGGAGGATGCCTCGGTATCAGAACGGCATGCGGCCGCGCGTGCGTGGTGGGAGTGGGAGTCCTCCCGCTCCGCGCCGGCCTCGGCCCCGGCTCAAGACGCCGGGCAAGGTCTGTCCGAGCCCTCTGCGGCGCAGCTGGACGCCTTGTGTGACCGCTACCGCGTGCAAGCCTGGTACCTGCAGCATGAATGCTGGTTGAATGAAGCAAGTCTGGGCCGGGATGCGCCCGAACTGTCGGATTTGCCAATCCAGTTTTTGCACGGCCGGGAAGACCAGGTGTGTTCACCAGTCCACGCGCGACGCGTGCAGGAATGGCTGGCAGGCAGTGGCTGGCTCACAGTGGACGGCGCCGGTCATGATCCGTTTCACCCGGCCATGGCGCAGGCCATGCGCGCAGCCCTGGACCGTTTCGCCAGGACCGGACGCTTCAGCCAATATCCGGCAGCGTCAGCGCGGCGCTGAGCGCGCGCGAGTTCCGGTCCGTGCGAAAGACGAGGGGTTGCCAGTCGGCGCTACGGGCAGGCTCGTCCGCCGTCCGCACCGCAGCAGCCCGCACAATCGACACCACTTTTTCATGATCGGGTGACTTGGAACAAACCGGATCGGCGGCGGCGGCGTCGCCCGTCAGCAAATAGGCCTGGCAGCGACAGCCGCCAAAGTCCTTGTGCCGCTCGTCGCAGGTGCGGCAGGGGTCCTTCATCCAAGTCTCGCCACGAAAGGCGTTAAAGCCGGGGCTGATGTGCCAGATGTCGGCAATCGACTGCTCACGCACCGAGGGAAATTTCAGCCCCGGCAAGTCCCGCGCGTTATGGCAGGGCAAGGCCAGGCCGTCGGGCGCAATCGTCAGGAAGACGCTGCCCCAGCCGTTCATGCAGGCCTTGGGCCGCTCTTCAAAGTAGTCAGGCACCACGAACAGCAATTGGCATTGGGAGCCGATGCGCGTGCGGTAGTCGTTCACCACGGCTTCGGCCTCGCGCAGTTGCTCGTGCGTGGGCAACAGATGGTCACGGTTGAGCATGGCCCAGCCGTAGTACTGGGTGTTGGCCAGCTCCAGGTACTCCGCGCCAATCTCCAGCGCCAGGTCAATGATGGTGCCCACATGCGGCAGGTTGTGCCGGTGCAGCACGACGTTCATGACCATCGGGTAGTCATAGGCCTTGATGAGGGCGGCGACCCGGCGCTTGAGCTCGAAGGTTTTGGTGCTGCTCAAAAAATCGTTGAGTTCGCGCGTGGAGTCCTGGAAGGAGAGTTGGATGTGGTCCAGCCCGGCTTCCTTGAGGGCCTTGATGCGCGGCTCCGTCAGCCCCACGCCCGAGGTCAGCAGGTTGGTGTAGAAGCCCAGGCGGTGGGCCTCTTGGACCAGCACTTCAAGGTCGTCGCGCACCAGGGGTTCACCGCCGGAAAAGCCCAGTTGCGCGGCACCCATGGCGCGCGCTTCGCGCATCACCCGGATCCATTCATCGGTGCTCAGCTCGTCCTGCACGGCGGCGTGCTGCGTCGGGTTGTAACAAAACACGCAGTGCAGCGGGCAGCGGTAGGTCAGCTCGGCCAGCAACCAAAACGGCGGCTTGACGGCGTTGACGATCGCCGCATCAGGGGCTTGGATCGGCATCATGGCTAGACCAGCCAACGGCGCGCATAGGCCTGCGCCAGCAGCTGCTCGATCTGGCTGCGAAGGCCTGGCTGCTGGAACGCCGCTTCAAGATCCGCTACCAGCACATCCACCGTGGTCTGCCCATCGCAGCGCCGGATGATTTCGGCGGCCGATGCGTTCAGTTGCACCATGCCCTCGGGATACAGCAGCACATGGGCCTGCTGCACTTCTTCCCACTGGAGGCGAAACATCCGGTTGAGCTTCGGCCGCGCCGCGCCGGAGGGCACGGGGAGTTCTTGGGTCGGGGGCGGTACGTCCATCAGAGTCTCCAACAGGTTTCAGACCGGGCTCATGCCGGGTAGGCCTTCTCTATCGCGTCAAGCATGGACCACAGAAGGTCCAGTTTGAATTGAAGAATATCAAGCGCGCGCTGTTGTTGCGCGCGGGTGGTGAAATGTTCCAGCGTGACCTTCAGGCCATGCTCCACGTCGCGCGAGGCCAGCGGGATGCGGCTGCGGAAGTAGTCCAGCCCGCTGGACTCGATCCAGGGGTAATGAACCGGCCAGGTGACCAGACGATCCTTGTGGATCTGCGGTGCAAACATTTCCGTGAGCGATGAACACACGCCTTCTTGCCATGGGGCGTGGCGCGCGAAATTGACATAGGCATCGCAGGCAAAGCGAACGCCGGGCACCACGGCCTTGAGCGACCACAAATCATCGCGGGCAATGCCCACCGCCTCCCCCAGTCGGGTCCAGGCTTCCATGCCGCCGGCATTGGCCCCCTGAAAATCGTCGTGCCCATCGTGGTCCAGCATGCGCTGAATCCAGAGCCGGCGGTGCGCCCGGTCCGGCATGTTGGACATGACGGCGGCGTCCTTGATCGGTATGCACCACTGGTAATAGAAGCGGTTGGCGACCCAGCCGCGCACCTGCTCAGGCGAGCATTCACCGCTGTTGAGTCGCACGTTGAACGCATGGTGGATGTGATAGGCCGTGCCTTTGTCGCGCAGGCGATTTTCGAACTCTGCGTGGTCCCAAGCCAGGGTGTGATCAGCCATTTGAACTTCCAAGGGTAATTGCCATGCCATCCCAGGCCACCTCGATGCCGGCCGCCGTCAGGGCCGCACGCTCGGGTGAATCGCTGCGCAGAATGGGGTTGGTGTTGTTGATGTGGATGAGAATTTTTCGGGTGCGCTTGGGCAGGGCCGCCAGCACTTCGATCATGCCGCCCGGTCCGGACTGGGCCAGGTGACCCATGTCCGCGGCCGTTTTGTCCGACAGCCCCAGGGCCTGCATTTCGTCGTTGCGCCAGCAGGTCCCGTCGACCAGCACCACATCGGCCGTGGCCATGGCCTGCGCCACGGCCGGCTCCATGCGGCCCAGTCCCGGGGCATAAAGCAGGCGCTGGCCGCTTTGGATGTCTTCAATCACCACGCCGATGTTGTCGCCCGGCAGCGGGGCATCCCGGCGCGGCGAAAACGGTGGCGCGTTGCTGGACAGGGGTATCACGGTAAACCGGATGTCCTCCAGCCCGGGCACCGCGAAGTCAGGCTCGGTCAGCGAGAGCAGGTGCGCCTCCACACCCGCATAGTGCGACAGCACGCGAACCAGGGGCAGGCTGGTGTTGAGCTCGTCCAGCACCTGGGGCGTGGCGTACAGGGGGAGCGCCGTGCGGCGTTCACGCAGCATCAGCAAACCGGTGACATGGTCGATTTGCGCGTCCATGAGCAGGACTGCAACGATGCCACTGTCGCGCAAAGCCCGTGCCGGTTGCAGCTCGGGCATGGCGCGCACCTGGGCCAGAATATCGGGGGAAGCATTGACCAGCAACCAGTCCTGGCCGTTGCGTGACACCGCAATCGAAGACTGGGTGCGCGCTGTCAACGCCGGGTCACCTTGGCGCACCGCAGCACAGTTGCTGCAATTGCAATTCCATTGGGGAAAGCCGCCGCCGGCGGCCGACCCCAAAACGCGTATGTGCATATAGTCAATCTTGGATTAGGAAGAGCGAGGCTTGCGCCCAGGGTGCAGGCCTCGCTCAGTCGAATCATCGGTTGGCGATGTACATCGTGATTTCAAAACCGAAACGCAGATCGGTGAAAGCGGGTGTGGTCCATTGCATGAGAGTGCTCCTTGTCGTGGTTAAGTGAATCAAACCGCATTCCCGAATTGAATGAAAGAAAAAGGAATACGGTCTGTTATTCAACAGCAATTTTTGGGCCATAGCAAGTACCCGCTGAAATCGACGCCCCCACCAGGAATTCAGGACGTCCAGGCACCTTGCGCCCCCTTTGGACAAGGTCACGCTCGTGAACGGCCTTCGCCTGCCATCCGCTCTGGGAGAGCAGTGTTCAATCCTGAGACATCGAACACCGGGTTAATACGGAGCGTGCAAACCCAAGTCAGGCCGCTTTCAATTGCAGCCCGGGCGTTGCCTGCCAATGCCCGGCCTTGTCCACCACCAGCACGTCCACCTGCCACGCCCGCGCCAAACGCAAGGCGCCATGGAAGCCGGCGACGAACATGACTTTGGTCAACGCATCGGCCAGGGCGCAACTGGGCGCCGCGACGGTGACGCCCGCCAGTTCGCTCGGCGAATAGCCCGTGTGTGGATCAAAAATATGGTGGTGTCGCCGGTCCGGGCTGAAAGTGCATTCGTTGTCTGCGGAGGTGGCCATGCTGCGCCCGTCCATCGCCAGCCGGGTCAGAAGCATCTGTTCATGGCGCGGATCGGCGATCCCCAGCAACCAGTCACGTTGCGGTTCGGGGCGTCCCAAGGCCGTCCACTCCCCGGTATTGACCAGCGCCTGGCGCATGCCGTGGGCCTGCAGTTGGGCTCGCACCAGATCGGCAGCGAAGCCCTGGGCGATGCCGTTGAGGGTCACGCCCATGCCGGGCCGGCGCAGGCGGATCTGGTCGTTTGAAATTTCCAGCCCTTGCCAGCCGACGGCGGCACGGGCCTTCGCCACGGCCGTGGCCGACGGCAGGGTGCCCTGGCGCCGGGCGGTTTCAAAGACACTCCACAGCGGTTGCACGGTTACGTCGAACGCGCCTGCGCTGCGCGCGGAAACGGTTTGCGCGAGCTGGAAAATCTTGACCAGATCCGGGTGGGGGGAAGTCAACACGCCATCCCGGTTGAGTCGGCTGATCGCGCTGCCCGGGTCGAACAAGCTCATGTGGGCTTCGACATGGCGGACGGTGCTCACCGCCGCATCCAGCGCCCGTTCGGCCCGCGCGCCCTCGGCATGGGCCACGCGCAAGGACAACACCGTTCCCAGTCCGGTCAGGGTGCGCTCATGCCATGGCAGCGCAGCGCCCGCTCGGGATGTCGCGCCGACCGCATGGGCGGCGGCCACGCCCAAGCTGGTTTGCAGGAAGACACGACGCTTCATCAGAACTCTCCTTGAACCGCGGGACGGGCTTCACGTACCGGCACGATAGGAATGACAGGCGGGCGATTCGATTTGCGGCTTTTGGCGATCAGGGGCACGCACAGCTGCTCGCTCTGGTAGATGGCGACACAGTCCAGACACTGGAAGCATTCGTCATAGTCGATCGCGCCTTTTTTGTCGATTGCCTGGTAGCTGCAATCGTTGCGGCAGCGCTGGCACGGTTGCCCGCACTCGCTGCGTCGCGGTAGCCAGTCGATGCGGCGCAAGCGCCCCAGCAGGGCCATGCCCGCACCCAAGGGGCACAGGTAACGGCAGTAGCTCTTGTAAACAAAAGCACTGAGCAACACCATGACGCCCGCCCACACCACAAAAGGCCAGGCCCGGTCGAACACCAGGGTGATGCTGGTTTTGAATGGTTCGACTTCCACCACGCGGTCCGTCCAGGGCACGGAAAAACAGGCAAGCACCAGAATGCCGGCCAGCACGGCGTACTTGACCCGTTTGAGCCTGGCGTCGACGCGGTCCGGAACCTGCATCGGACGGATGCCCAGGCGCCAGGCCAGCTTGCTCACCAGCTCCTGAAGGGCGCCGAACGGGCAGAGCCAGCCACAGAAGGTGCCACGACCCCAAAGGAAAAAAGTGACGATGACGAAAGCCCACAACAGCACCGTCATCGGGTCATAAAGAAAGAAGCTCAAACTGCGCCCGGCAATCACAGCCTGCAGCAGCGCCGTGATGTTGACGATGGACAACTGGCCCTGGGCGTACCAGCCGATGAAGCCGAGGGTGAACAGGAGATAGCCGGTGCGGAAATAAGCCAGTCGGCGTGGGCTGTGAGACAGCCCGATCTGTTGGCGCAAGGCCCACGTCAGCGCCGCGAGCGCCAGGACCAGCACCACCAATTCGCCGCGGCGCCCGGTCCAGATCGAGTGCCAGGTCTTGTTGTCGGCGCTCGCCGCTTCGAAATAGGGCTCAGGCAACTGCGCGCCGAAGGCAAAGCTCTTTCGCACGCGTTCGGGATAAATCATGCCCTTGCTGCGCGTGACGTGCAGCTCGAAATCCAGCGCCTGGGCCGGGTCCAGCCCCGCCGGTGCAATCACGCGAAACACCCGCCACGGCGCGGCTCGCAGGGGCGGCGGCAGCTTCAGGCGGGTGTCGAGATCGAGGTCGCGGATTTCCAGCGGCAAGCTCTGCTGGTGCAGGGTCACGCGGTCCGGCACGGCGCCGCGGACAAAGTCCTCGCCCAATAGGGAATAACGACCACTGCCGAGCACCAGCAAGGCCTGCTCGCCCGGCTCCAGGCGTCGCTGCAGATATTGCCAGGCGTCTGGTGTCATGAGGTTACGCCCGACCGACGGAACGTTCAGGTAAGCGACATAGAGGTCGATGAAATTCGCGTCCGGCGCCAGTCTGGCCTCGGCGTCCAGCCCCTCTCCCACGGTGCCGACAAAGGCCTGATCAATGTCCCGGTTCCGGAACGTCTTCCTGGTGATGAGACCGGCGTTGACCAGGGCCTCCCAGTCCATGGGTGCGAACACATCGGGTTTGATGCGCGCCACCAAGTCGGGGTCACGACCTTCGGCGTAGCCCAGTTTGGCCCGCGCCACCTTGAGCGCTGATGACAGCAGGCTCTGATTGAGAATGCGCACCGAGGCCGTGGCTTTCGACACGCCATCGATGTAGACGTTGGCGCTGCCAACTTTATTGGCACTGTTCAGGTTGGAGCCGATCTTGATGTTCTGCATCAGCGAGAGACCCTGGTACTGCTCCACGAAGCGCAGCATCGGCCCTTCGCCCAGGCCGTCCAGAAACACCGGCTCGTGTTGCGACAGCACCTTGACGTTCATGAATTCGCCTTTGGCACTGAGCATGACCAGCAGATTGAACGGTGTTCCCGAAAAGCCGGGAATCGGTGCCAGATCGATCGACTCGAAAACATAGGCAACGATGGGGGTCGCCGTGCCATCCTGCTTCAGGAGCGGCCAGACCGGAACCCCCTGCTCTTTCTCGCCGACGATCAAGGGCGACGGGAAGGCCTTCAACATCGACTCCCGTGTCATCACGCCCGCATGGGCCGGCCCGCAGACCAGCAGTGCAGCCACCCACAATGCGATGACCTTGCAGAAGTCAATTGAAAGGCGCATTGATACAGGCGGCCTCGGACTGGGGGCGATGCGCTTGCTGGCTAATGGGAAAGAATCCAGAACACCAGCTGGCGGGCATCGCCTTCCGAGATGGCCACCGCGTTGGGCGGCATGGCGATGCCGGCAGCCTTGTTCTTCCAGTGGCTGGCGTAGGGGTTGGAGCCTTCCAGGACGATGCGGGTCAGGAATTCAGCGGCGCCGGGCTTGCCTTTGTACTGAACAGCAACGTCTTCCCACGCCGGGCCGACGGGCTTGCTGCCATCCTTGGCGTCCAGGTGCTTCAAGGTGTGGCAGGTGAAGCAACCGGCATTGGATGCCATCTTCTTGGCTTTCTCATCGTTGGCCTGGTCTGCCATGGCAGAGACCGAAGTGAGCATGACAAGGCCGGTGAGGCCTGCGAGTAGAGTGCGATGGATCATGGTGATGTTCTCCGATTGATGAAAAAAATGTAGGCCCTGCTCATTCACAGCGGCAAGACCAGGCGCATTCCTAGCGTCCAGTTCCGACCCGGCGCCGGCTCATAGAACTGGGACAAGGCCTGGTTGACAATCACCGAGCCGACATAGCGCTCGTCGCTCAGGTTGTCGATGCGGGCATAGGCCGTCAGGCTGCCGGCGCCCACGGCCCAGCCGTGACTGGCCTTCAAATTCACGGTGTAGTAACCATCGGCCGATGCGGTATTGGTGTCGTTGGCATACAGCCGGCCGGCCTGGGTGAACTCAAGACCGGCCTGGGTGCCCAAACCCCTGTCTTTTTTGCTGCCGGTCATAGGCTGGCCCGTCCACAACAGTTCCGAGAAAAGAAAGCTCTGGGGAATGCCGGGAATCTTGTTGCCGGACGCCACCGTGGTGCTACCACTGGTGAAGGTCTGCGAGAAGCTCGCGTCAATCCGCGAGGCCGCCAAGGTGGCTCGCACATGCGGTGTCAACAAGGTGCTGCCGGAGAGCTCCCAGCCGGTTCGTCGGGTCCCGGGCGCGTTCTTGAACGTGGAGTTTCCGCCGTTGCTGCTGGCCACCACCAACTCATCGCTTGAATCGATCTGGAACAACGTGAAATCCAGCCGGGATTGAGGACCTGGCGCCCACTTCGCACCCAGCTCGTAATGCTGGCTGCTGGAAGCATTCAAGGTGCTGTTGAAGCCCGGCGTGCCACCGCCACTGTAGGCCACCTCGGCCAGGGTCGGGCTCTCGAAACCCTTGCCGTAATTGGCATACAGGTTGAGGCTGTCCGTGGGGTGGTAGGTGAGCCCCAGCACCGGGCTGCCGGCCTGGTAGCGCGTCGCGCCGGAACCGTCGCCATCGCTCAGGTAATTGTCATCGCTCGTGAAGCGGACGGTGCTGTAGCGCAGACCGGCCACCACCGAGATCTTGTCCGACATCAAGGCGGTCGCCTGGACAAACAGATCGCTGTTTTCGGCCTGGTTGTCCTCGTTGCGGGTGGTGGACCTTTTCTCGCCCAATGCCGCAACGCCGCCCTGGCGCGTTTCCCGGGAACGGTCAAACTCGTAGCCCGCCACCCATATCACCGGTGTGCCGCTGATGTGGGTCTGTGCGTTGTACTGCAGGCCGGTGCCATAGTAGGCCCGCGCCAGTCCTACCCAGGCGCCGGTTGCGCCCAGGCTCTGGTATTGAAGATTGTCCCGCGTGCCATAGTAAAGGCGAGCCGTCACGGAGCGATCGCTGTCAATGGTGTGGACCAGCGAGCTGCCGAGCTGATTCTGCAGCACGACCTTGCGCACACCACGGCTGACGGCGTTGTTCCCCGCCTGCGCCGGATTGGCAGCCACCTGCGCGGCGGTAAGCCCAAGCGGGTCTTGTGCCAGGGGCATGTCGAACTGGTTGAACACCACGTTCACGTGGGTTTTCTCGCCGGCGTCAAAGCTCAGTTTTCCATTGAACTGTTTGCGCTCGGTCTTGCTATGGTCGCGGTAGCCATCGGTGTCAAAGGTGCTGTAGTCGGCCACCAGACCGTAGTCACCGACACGCCCGGCGTATTGCCAGTCGGCGCGGCGCAGGCCGAAGGAGCCGGTGTAGTACTGCGCGTCGAATTCCGGCTGTGCGGGTGCGTCTCGCGTGAAGGCCTGGATCACGCCGCCGGCCGAGTTGCCGTACAGCTGCGCCAGCGGGCCGCGCAACACTTCGATGCGATCGGTGGAGGTCAGGCTGATGGAGGAGCCTTGGCCCTGGCCGTCCGGCGTGGTGGCGGGAATGCCGTCCACCAGCAAGCGGATGCCGCGGATGCCGAAAGCCGAGCGGGCACCAAAGCCGCGGATGGACACCTGCAGATCCTGCGCGTAGTTTTGCCGGTTCAGAATCGTCAGGCCGGGCACCCGGTTCAGCGACTCCGACAGGTTGACTTGAGGGCCGGCATTCTCGATCGTGTCCCGATCGATCGACTGGATGGCGGCCGGCGCATCAAAGCTGCGTTGCTCGGCACGCGAGGCGGACACCACGACATCCGCCAGGGTCTGGGCATGCAGCCCCGCATGACCGGCGGAGGTCACGGCCAGCGTGAACGTTGTTTTGACAAGCAAAGCCATTTGCTTTTTCTTACTGACTTGACGCATATCACTTTCTCGATCAATCACTTGATCACATACCCACTGAATAGGACTACTCCTGACTGCCATTCAAATTGAAGAAGACGGCAATCTTCCTTTTCACAGCAATATTCAGGCCAAATCAAATAGGACGCTGGCGTGGCATTCCTCTACCCGGAGTCAGGCTTCTTCGTGCGCATGGATCACCTTGGGACAGGCGTGCGGGCGTTGTTCCTGTTCGCGTGCCACTTGTGTTCAGAACACGTGTTCACGATTGACACAGTCTGCAGGGTTAACGCGAATACGACAAACGCGAAATGCAGTCTCGATGTGGGTTGGCGCAGGAAACTTAAGCTTGGTTAAGAGTCGCGAGATAGATCGGCACGATCTTTGCAATCCGATGGCTTGGAGTTTCAAATTCCTTCAACCCCGTTTCAGTATTGACACAACAAGGAGACACACATGCGCTTGAAATTATTGGCCACCCTGATGGCTTTCGGATTTGCGGCAGGGACGGCTCAAGCCGTTGTCACGCAGAAGATGATTGACGACGACGCGGGCGAAACCAAAGACGTTCTCTCGTGGGGTATGGGGAGCCAGGGCCAGCGCTTCTCGCCGCTCAAACAGGTCAACGCCCAGAGCATCAAAAAATTGGTACCGGCCTGGAGCTTCTCTTTTGGTGGAGAAAAACAGCGTGGCCAGGAATCACAGCCCGTGATTCACAACGGCAAGATGTTCGTGACGGGTTCCTACTCCCGAATTTTTGCACTCGACATCAAGACCGGTGCCAAGCTGTGGAAATATGAGCACCGTCTGCCCGAAGGCATCATGCCCTGCTGTGACGTGATCAACCGCGGCGCGGCGCTGTTCGACAACCTGGTCATTTTCATGACGCTGGATGCGCAGATTGTGGCCCTCGACCAGACCACCGGTGATGTCGTCTGGAAGGAAAAAATTGAAGACTACGCTTCGGGCGCATCCGCTTCCGCGGCACCACTGATTGCAGGTGGCTTGCTGTTGACCGGCATTTCCGGCGGCGAGTTTGGCGTGGTCGGACGCGTTGAGGCGCGCAACCCCAAGACCGGCCAGCTGGTATGGAGCCGTCCCACCGTGGAAGGCCACATGGGTTACACCTATGACGCGGATGGCAACAAAAAAGAGAACGGGATCTCGGGCACTTTGAACAAATCCTGGGCCGGCGATCTGTGGAAAACCGGTGGCGCAACCACCTGGCTGGGCGGCACTTACGACGCCAAGACCGGACTGGCGTATTTCGGCACCGGCAACCCGGCGCCGTGGAACAGCCATTTGCGCAAAGGCGACAACCTGTTCTCCTGCTCCACTGTGGCGATTGATATCAAGACAGGCCAGATCAAGTGGCACTACCAGAACACGCCCAACGATGCTTGGGATTTCGATGGCGCAAACGAGTTCGTGACCTTCGACATGGACGGCAAACGCGTGGGCGGCAAGGCTGACCGCAATGGCTTTTTCTATGTGAACGACGCCGAAACCGGCAAGCTTCTCAATGCCTTTCCGTTCGTCAAGAAAATCACCTGGGCCACGGGCATTGACCTGAAAACAGGCCGTCCCAACTTTGTGGCCGAGAACCGCGCGGGGGACCCCACCGCCAGTGCCGACCATAGCAAAGGCAAGTCTGTGTTTACCGCGCCAAGTTTCCTGGGCGGCAAGAACCAGATGCCGATGGCTTACAGCCCCGCCACCAAGCTGTTTTATGTACCGTCCAATGAATGGGGTATGGACATCTGGAACGAGCCTGTGACCTACAAAAAAGGTGCGGCATACATGGGCGCCGGCTTCACCATCAAGACGCCGGGCGAAGGCCCTATCGGCGCACTGCGCGCTGTGAATCCGAAAACTGGCAAGATCGTATGGGAAGTACCCAACAATGCGCCGCTGTGGGGTGGTGTGCTGACGACCGCTGGCAACCTGGTGTTTTGGGGCACGCCTGAGGGCTTCCTAAAGGCGGCTGATGCGACGACCGGCAAGGTCGTCTGGGAATTCCAGACTGGCTCTGGCGTTGTAGCGCCTCCCGTCACTTACGATATTGATGGCGAGCAGTATGTCGCCGTTGTGTCCGGTTGGGGCGGCGCCGTTCCGCTGTGGGGTGGCGACGTCGCCAAGAAGGTCAGCTTCCTCGAACAGGGTGGTTCGGTGTGGGTGTTCAAGCTCGTGAAATAAGTACCGGTTTGAACTGAAGAATGCCGCCTTCGGGCGGCATTCTGCTTTTTACAGACCGCCGAAGCGGCCGGTTCGTACGGATCAATTGGGTACGCGGGTTTGACCGAGTCGTTCGACCGAGCGTTTCTCGGCGGCATAGGTTTCGCGCATGAAGCGGCCATACTCCTCAGGCCCCAGGTAGTTGAGTTCCTGGTCGTATTTAGCAATTTCCTTGCGATGACTCGGCTCGTGCATGGCGGCCTTGAAGGCTTCATGCAAGGTGCGGACAACCGACGCAGAAAGCCCGCGTGGCCCGACGATGCCGTAGGGTGACATGGCAACCACGCCCAGGCCCAACTCCTTCATGGTCGGGGTCTCGGGCCATCGTTTGCTGCGGCCCTCGCCGAAGGTGGCCAGCAGCCGCAGCTTGCCTGACTCCACATAGGGCGCAAAACCGGTTGAATTGACCCCCACCATCAACTGACCCGAGGCCACCGCCACCATTTGCTCGACGGTCCCCTTGTAGGGCACATGCACATAGGTGATGCCCTGTCGATCCATCAGTTCTTGCATGGCCGTGTGCGGCGTCGTCCCAATCCCATTGGAGCCGACCGTCAGCTCACCCGGGTGAGCGCGGCCCCAGTTCAGCAGGTCCGCCACCGAGCGGAACGCGCTGCCTGCCGGCACGACGATGCCAAAGGTGTAGCCTGATATCTGAAGAATGGGGGTGGTGTCGCGAATGGGGTCCCACAACACATTCTGCGTGTGCACGATGCGAAACACGGGCTGCGGCATTTGCGCCAGCGTGTAGCCGTCGGGCTTGGCCGTCTGCAGGGTGGACATGGCCATGGTTCCGCCGGCGCCAGGACGGTTTTCCACCACCACGGGCTGGTGCAAGTATTTGCCGGCCTCCTCGGCCAGGATGCGCATTGAAATATCCGTGGAGCCCCCCGCAGGCCATGGCACAACCAGTGTGATGGGGCGTTGCGGATAAGGCGGCTCTTCCGCCACGCTCGACATCGCCGACATCGTGACGCCCAGACCGAACATGCCTGCCAAGGTGCCCAGGCACTGGCGTCGATTGGATGTGTTTCCCGTTTTCATTCTTTAGATTCCGTTGTCATCATTGCGCACCGCCCGGACCGCGCTTTGCCAGGGCGCCAAAGCCACGCTGCGGGTCGTAGCCCCAGCACGCCAGGCCAAAGCACAGCAGCAAGGTGCCCAAGACCACCCAGGGCGCACTGCCGGGGTCCTTGCCGTAGAGGGCAAAACGCATCCACTCAATCGCAAAACTGAAGGGGTTCAGGCCTGCCAGCTGGTACACCCACTCGGCGCCCGACTCCTGCAGCTTCCACAGCGGGTACAGCGCGGTGGAGATGAAGTACATGGGGAAAATGACAAAGTTCATGGTGCCGGCAAAATTCTCCAGTTGGCGAATATGCACGCTCAGCAGCAGGCCAATCGAGCCCAACATCAAGGCGCCGCAGATCAGCGCCAACAGAAAATGCGCCAGCTGCGTGCCCAGCAGCGGCAGCTGCGTGCCCAGCAGGGCGGCGACGATGAGGAATGCCAGCACCTGAATCAGCGAGAGCACCGTCGTGGCGATGAGCTTGCAGGCCAGCACCCACCAGCGCGGCAGCGGTGCCGTCAGCAGCAGCCGCATCAGCCCCATCTCGCGGTCATACACCATGGCGAGTGAGGATTGCATGCCGTTGAACAGCAACACCATGCCGATCAGACCCGGCGCAATGTACTCGTCGTAGGTGATGTAGGTGTCATAAGGATCGACCACGGCCACGCCAAAGACATTGCGAAAGCCGGCTGCGAAAACGACCAACCACAGCAGGGGCCGGACCAGTGCCGACAACAGACGGCCGTATTGGCGCGAAAACTTGAACAGCTCGCGTCCCACGATGGCCTGCAGCGCGAGCAGCGCATGCTGCCACCCCACCATGGCGCGAGGTGGCTGGTCCGAGGACGGTGGCGCGGTTTTCATGGGCGGTTCGGGCAGCGTTTTTCCGTGCTGTCCGTCCCCAGGGTATCGAGCGCGTTGCGCGGGTGAAGAACGCCGTCCACGGGCGCGGTGCCGATCACGCCCTGCCCATCGGTGAGCAGCATGGTCTGCTGCAACTGGCCATCCCAGGGCCTGAATTGCATGGACACGCCTTTGGAGCCGTCCAGACTCAGCTGGTTCAGCGCCGCCAGCAGCTCGGCGCCTCCGGCCTTGTTGAGGCCGGTCGCCGCCAGGCTGATGGCCTTGCCAGCCATCCAGCTGGCCCAGTCTTGCTGGGTCATGGCGCGTTTAAAGGTCTTGGCCATGCGCCGTGAGACCTGGGGTGCGCCATAGCGTTCAAATTGTGCATGCCAGCCCAGTGCCACCAGACCGGCGTCGCCGACGACCGGTCTGGCGGCCATGGTGTTGTAGGGCAGTGTGCGGGCGAATTCGCCATCGGCGTCGACCACCCAGACGACGTCATAGCTGACGCCGCCAGTAAGCAATTTCGGATTGGCCAGCTCACGTTCGCGAGGATCGGTTGACAGTTTGAAGGGTCGCTCAACCACCACCTTGAGTCCATAGCGGCGCAGGCTGGCCTGTACCGTGGCGGCCCTGGCCCGGTCATCGTCGGACGGTCCGGCCAGCACCAACACCTGGGACCATTTACGCGACACCAGCGTCTGCGACAGCGCGTCGGCGCGCATGCGATCGCTGGGCAAGGTGTGCAAGAGGTTACGCCGGCATTGCGCTTCGCGCAGACTGTCAGCGCCCGAGCCGACATTGATAACCGGTACTTTGACAGCCGCCGCGATGGCATTGACCCAGCTCGCCGGCAAGTTCACCACGAGGGCTTGGTGACCGGCCTTCTCGGCCTGCTGGGCTGCCGCGCGCGCGGATTCAAGAGTGGCCACGCTTTGGGCCTTCCAGTTGATCTGCGTGCGGGCCGCCTCAAGCTCGAACCGGGCATCGTCCAGCGCCTGCGTCCAGCCGTCGGCAGCGGGGCCTCCCGGGTGGCCCAGATAAGCGCGATCCAGGCGTTGTCTTTCAAGTGCGGGGGAGTTCTGCTCTTCCAGCAAGGTCACATTCCAGCTCGCCGCCTGCGCGATGGCTCCGGCCAGCGTCAATACGCTGGCCGCCAGGAGGCGGCCGGCTGATCCGGTCAATTGATCAGGCGACGAAAAAGCCATTGAGCGCTTCAATCCGTCAACACCACAGTATGCGGCACACGCCCCACCGGCACACTGACCAGGGCCTTGGCCTTGCCGGTATCGATCACCGTCATGTCGTCGGACAGGCCGTTGACCACATAGAGCTTCGATTCATCCGCGCTCAGCGCCAGACTCCAGGGGCGCTTGCCCACAAGAACCTGGTCCGTTATCTGACGACTTGCGACATCGATGAAAGCAATATGGTTGGCCCGGCCCATGGTGACGTAGGCCCGCTTGCCGTCCTTGGTCATGAGCAGGCCCACGGGCGTGATGTCGGTCGAACGTGCGCCCTTGAGCTTCAGCGCGATGGTTGCAATCACGCTGTAGTCCTTGAGCGAAATTACGCTCACGCTTGCACCCAGCTCATTTGTGACCCACAACTCCAGTCCGTTGGGCGTGATGGCAAACCGGCGCGGACGTTTGCCAACGGCAATGTTTTTCTTGATGGTTTTGCTGGCGACATCCACCACATGAACCATGTTGGCGACTTCTGAGGTCACAAATACAGTCGAACCGTCCGACGAAACCTTGACGCCTTCGGGCTCCTGCCCGACCTTGACCTGGCCGGTTATCTTGCCGTCGCTCGCATTGACGAAGCTCAGTTCGGCATCGTCTTCATTGGATACAAAGAAGGTCTTGCCGTCGGGTGACATGTCAAAGATTTCAGGGGCGTCGCCCATCGGAACGCGACGCACCGACTTGCGCGTGGCCAGGTCAATCACGTCGGCGGCATTGGAGTCACTGCAGGCCACCAGCAACTGTTTGCGATCAGGACTGAGCTGCATGTGACGCGGACGCTTGCAGGTGGGCACCGTGCCCGTCACCTTGCCCTGAGCCAAATCCACCAGTGCGATGGAATTGCTTTTCTCACTGGACACCCAGGCCAGGCTTTGCGCGTGGACGGTGATGGCGCCCAACAGGCACAGCGACAGTGACAGTGACAGGACGCGTAGCCGATACGGGTTGGCAATCATGCATTTTCCTTTTGGCGGGAGGGTTGGCAAATCTGAATGAAGCCCTGCTCCAGGGTGTCGGCACCCCATTGCTGCGTGACTTCGAGGGGCGTGCCGGAAGCGATCAGGTTGCCGTGGTTGAGCACCAGCACCCGGTCCGCCTGTTCAGCTTCTTCGACCAGATGCGTGGCCCACAGCACCATGCAGTGATGCTCGCGCACCTGGGTTTGGACCGCTTGCAACAGGTCACGGCGCGACTTGGGATCGAGTCCGACGGTGGGCTCATCCATCAGGATGAGGGACGGCCGATGCAGCAGCGCTCGCGCCAGCTCAACCTTGCGCCGGTTCCCGCCCGACAGCTCGCGGATGGGACGCTCCCAGGCGTCCTCCAGACCCAGCTGCTGCAGAAGCGCCTGCGCTTGGCCTTGTGACTCGCGCCAGCGAAGACCATGCAGCTGGGCATGAAACTTGAGGTTACGCCAGACTGACAGATCCAGGTCCAGCGCCTGCTGCTGAAACACGACCCCCAAACGGGCCAGCACTTTTTTCGGCTGATGACGCAGTGAGATGCCAAACAACTCAACATCGCCAGCGTCGGGCGCAAACAGCCCGGTCAATACCTGAAAAAGTGTCGACTTACCGGCGCCATTGGGACCCAGAAGCGCACAAAATTGTCCAGACTGAATGTCGAGAGACAGCTGGTTCAAAGCGACCTGATGGCCGTAGCGCTTGCTGATATGCTTAATCGACAGCATGGCCTAACCGGGGGTAAACCAGTATTCGGTATGTTGCGATATGGAGCACATGGTTCTGCCAATTTTCATATTCTTGAGGTGGACACCTATCCGCACATTTCATGCCAAGACCTCCCGCACCGGCCTCGCCTGACCGATGATTCACCCCGTCATGCGCCAACAGCTCACTCCTTTTTATTGAGCTTTCGATAAATCGTGTTGCGGCTGATGTTCAACATCTTGGCCGCCGTTGACACATTCCCTGCGCAGGCTTCCAGGGCACGCCGGATCGTCGCGATTTCCACCTGCTCCATGTTGTCCATTGTGGAAGGCGACAACGCGGGCATGCTCGGCACACCCCATCGGCCGCTTAACTCGAAGGTGGCGGGCGGTGACTCGGTCGACTGTGACGATGAAGCTGACGAGGCCGCATCGAACTTCAGGGACACCTCGGTGATCAACATGGAAAGTTCTTCAAGAAAATCGTCGGCAAGGTGCTCCGCGGTTATTTCGTGGGTATCACTGGCCATGATGGCGGCGGTCTTGAGCACGTTGTTCAGCTGCCGGAGATTGCCAGGCCAGGAATAACGCTGAAAGGCCTCCATCAAGGTCGGCTGGATGGACAGGGTGCGATGGGGCGCCAACTCGCGCAGGATTCTTTGGCACAGGGGCGCCAGGTCGGTTCGCTCGCGCAAGCGTGGCAGCCTGACTGAAATGCCATTGATCCGGTAGTACAGGTCGTCCCGAAAACCGCGTTGATCGATCAACTCGCGCAGGTTGCGGTGGGTCGCGCAAATCAGGTTGATGTCGATATCCATGGGGCGGTGCCCGCCCAGCGGAACCACCTTGCGCTCCTGCAAAACCCGCAGCAATCGCGCCTGCAGCGACAAGGGCATGTCACCAATTTCATCGAGAAAAAGCGTGCCACCATTCGCCTGCAAAAGCTTTCCGGCCGCCCCCTTGCGCTTGGCGCCGGTGAATGCGCCTTCCTCGTAGCCAAAGAGTTCCGATTCGATCAGTTGCTCGGGTATCGAAGCGCAATTGATGGCCACAAACGGGCGCTCCCGACGCTGGCTGAATTGGTGGATGGCATTGGCGAGGAGCTCTTTTCCGGTACCCGTTTCTCCCAGGATCAATATCGAAATATCCTTGTCGATGACATGCCGGACTTTCTGGGTCACCGATCGGACATGCGCATCGCCGAAGTCCAGCTCGTCCAGCTGGTAGGCTGCTTTTCTGACGCCGGGCGTGGCGTTCTGTTGCGTCAAGGCGGGTGCCGACAGAGCGGGGGAAGAACGCGAGTGACTAAACTGCGGGTTCAAGGTATTCGCGGACATGGCCGCCTCGTTCCAGCTGACGCGAACGAAAAGCTCCTTGCCGTTGGACTGGTACATTTTCAGCGGTGTAAACATTGCGAGCCGCAGCTTGTCCATGAGCTCCCCGAAGCCCAGCCCAAAGAGCATGCGCAGGCCCTGGATGCGCAAAGCCGATGCGCTGATCTCAAGAATCTTCAGGCCCGCGCGGTTGGTGCCAAGGATCTTGCCATCCTCGCCGAAGGCGATGATGCCTTCTTCCGCCGTGCCGATCAGATCCGACTGGGTGTGAAAGTGCATTTGCAGTGATTGCCGGAATTTGTCGCGAAACCAGTGGTTTTCAATGGTTCGTGCACACATCTCCACCAGCATCATGGTGTGGGGATGAAAGGAGCGCCGGTCGCCAGAAACGTCCAGCACACCAATCACATTTCCGGAGTGATCCATGATCGGCGAGGCCGCGCAGGAAAGAAAATGATTGGATTGAATGAAGTGCTCGTCGCCATGCACAAAGATGTCGGTTTCCAGGATCAGGGCCGTGCCCACGGCATTGGTTCCTTTTGACGATTCAGCCCAGGTGACGCCCGGACGCAAGGCAACCCGTTCTGCATGTTCGATGAAAGTACTCTGGCAGCGGGTGCGCAAAATGGTGCCTGTGCCATCGGTCAAAACAATCATGCTGCCAAAATCACCGACGCGTTTGCCAAGCATTTCCACGACCGAGGTTGCCTGCGCAATCAGGCGTGCATTGCGCTCAAGCGTGATGCGAAAGTCGGCCAGAATTTGAGCGGAAAAATCACAGGGCTCAAGAGACTTCAAGCCGAGAAACTTGCAGCGATCATGCGATTCAAGGATGAGTTGATTGTGAGAACCCAGTCGCGCATCCAGCCCATACTCCGTATAGGCTACAGGCGTCGATGAGGCATCGAGCGTGGCATTTTCAAATGACGCGGTCATGAACTGGTCTCCTGTTCGGGTAATCCCGTATAGCTATGGCTGACTACTGTTGCGTCTTGTCGCGAATTGGATCAACGTAACAGCTTGGGCGCTTTTCTACGCTGTGCACCGGGGTGCTCATCTCACGCGCGGAACGCAATAAACCGCAGTGTACGAGTTGTGGAATCAGCCCGCTATCGGTATTTTCGCCGTATTCGTCAACTGGCATAGTAGTTGCAGTTAAGTCGGTCTGTGTCAACTCCACCTAATCCGGACCATGAAAACTCACTTCAAATTTCCAACGCTTTCTTCAGGCTCTCTTGCGGCAGTGTTGCTGTCGCTCTCATGTGCGGCCTGGGCTCACGGCGACGTAACACCCCAAGCCGTCGACACCTCAACCTTGCCACCGCTAGGCGCTGCCTGGAAAAATGAGAACCCCTACCGGAGCAATGCTGCAGCCATCAAAGTTGGTACATCTGCTTACACCCAGAACTGCGCCCGCTGCCACGGGCTGGATGCCATCTCGGGCGGCATCGCACCCGACCTGCGCAGGCTTGACAACGAATGTTCCACCCAAAAAGACGTCAAGAAACAGGCCATGTGCGTGCGTGATGTCGACGAATATTTTCTCGGTAAATTCCGCCGCGGCGTGACACGCAACGGCGCCGTCTACATGCCTCCGTTTGAAGGTATCCTGAACCAGGAAGCCGCTTGGTCCATCAAGAGTTATCTTGAAACGCGTCGGGAAAAACCATTGCTTGCGACCAAGTGATGGCGGGGCGACAGGAACGCATCATGGTCTCAAACTGTTTTGACAAGGTGATTGATATGACAAATGAAACCCGGTTACAAAGCGTGAGTCGCCGCAAGCTGCTGCAAGCAGGCGCCCTCTTGCCCTTGAGTGGCGCCATGGCCTGGGCGCAGGCCCAGGAATCCGACGCACTGACACGGATTCGCAAGCGCGGGAGCCTCATCGTCGCGGTGTACAACGCTATGCCGCCTTTCAATGTGGACGGCAGCGGCATTGATGTGAAGATTGCCGCGCAGCTGGCCCTGACGCTGGGGGTCAAACTGAGCCTGCTGCCCTTCAATGCGGGCGAAAACATGGAGGACGATCTCCGCAACATGGTCTGGAAGGGTCATTACCTCGGCTTTGGCCCGGCTGATGTTCTGCTGCATGTTCCGGTGGACAAACCCCTCATGGACAGTCAGTCCCAAGCCTTGATTTTTGCCCCCTATTACCGGGAGGTTGTTTCCGTGGCCTACCGTGTCGACCGTGTTCCCAAGCTGGAAAGCCTGGCCGATCTAAAAGACAACAAGGTGGCCGTCGCCGGCCAGACGCTGGCGGGCTGGCTGTTGATCGGCGCTGACGGCGGCGCCTATCGGGAACAGCTGATGACCCGCATGGACGATGGCGCGGCGGCGGCCCGCCTGCTCTTGTCCGGCGAGGTGTCCGTCGCGGCAGGCAATGCATCGGAACTGCACAGTGTGTTGAAAGGCGACAAGCAATACCGGGTTATCCCCATGCCCATCCCTCGCGCACCCCGCAGCGGTTGGGCCGTGGGCATGGCCGTCAAAAAGAATTCGACAGAATTGGCCCGTGTACTGCAATCTGCAGTCAACGACATGTCCAAGGATGAACGGATGACCCAAATATTTGCCGAGCAGGGCGTGCCGTGGGGCGCGGCGTGAATCCAGAACGGGCTTGAACCCGGGCGGGCGCGCAGGGCGAGAGGGAAGGCAGACTTTGCGGGGATGGACGGCTTGCGCAGGAAGCCGGTATTTGGCGAAAATGAGTTGATTTCGCCCTCTTGTTAGCTATTTATTTGATAGCTGCCTGCGCTTATTATTCGCGGGCTAGAGGCCATTTTCACTCAAACCCTGCGAATACCGACATGAGCTACCGCGCCAACCCTACCCGCTACGAAACCATGCCCTACCGGCCCTGCGGTCGCAGTGGCCTCAAACTACCGGCCGTCTCGCTGGGCTTATGGCACAACTTTGGCGACACCACGCCGATGGCCACCCAGCGCGAGATGTTGCGCACCGCCTTTGATCTGGGCATCACGCACTTCGACCTGGCCAACAACTACGGCCCGCCCTACGGCAGTGCCGAAACCAATTTCGGCGAGCACCTGCGGCGCGACTTCAAGCCCTACCGCGACGAACTCGTCATCTCCAGCAAGGCCGGCTGGGACATGTGGTCCGGCCCTTACGGCCAGGGCGGCGGCTCGCGCAAGCATGTGCTGGCCAGCCTGGATCAGAGCCTCAAACGCATGGGCTTGGACTATGTGGATATTTTTTATTCGCACCGCTTCGACCCGGACACACCGCTGGAAGAAACCATGGGCGCGCTGGCCAGTGCGGTGCAGCAGGGCAAGGCCTTGTACGTGGGCGTCAGCAGCTACTCAGCCGCCAAGACGCGTGAAGCCGCAGCCATTCTTCGTTCCATGGGCGTGGCGCCGCTGATCCACCAACCGTCCTACAGCCTGCTGAACCGCTGGGTTGAAGAGGACTTGCTGGACGCGCTGGCCGACACCGGCATGGGCTGCATCGCCTTCAGCGCGCTGGCGCAGGGCCTGCTGACGAACAAGTACCTGAACGGCATTCCCGAGGATGCCCGCATCAACCGACCCGGCGGCGGCTCGCTCAAGGCAGAACACCTGAGCGAACAAAACCTGACGCATGTGCGTGCCCTGAACGAGATCGCCCAGGCACGAGGACAAAGCCTCGCCCAGATGGCCACCGCCTGGGTGCTGCGCGATGCGCGCGTGACCTCGGCGCTGATCGGCGCCAGCCGGCCGGCGCAAATCACCGAGCTGGCCGGTGCATTGCAAAACCTGCAATTTTCCGCCGAGGAATTGGCCGCCATCGACCAGCATGCGGTGGAGGGCGGCATCAACCTGTGGCAGCGCCCCTCGACCGACCAGCGTCCGGCTTGACATGCGCCCCGCCAACGGCGCGCTGTCGCTGCGCGAGTACGGGCCATCGCCCGGCAGCCATGCACACGACCACTTTCAGGTGCTGTTAGGCCTGCAAGGCGAGCTGGAGCTGGAAGTTCAGGGCAAAGGCCAGCGCATCGCAGTCGGCGAGGGTTGCGTGATTGCGCCGGGCCAGCGCCATGATTTTGAAGCCCGCGCCCATGCCCGCTGCCTGGTGCTGGACACGGCGCACCTCGGGTGGGCCGATTGCACCGGCGCCCCCGCGCACGCCGCTTCGGCGCTGGCGCTGGCGAACTATCTCCAACTGGCCCTGGCGCAAGGCAACACACGGGCGCTTCAATACGGCCCCCTGCTGCTGCTCGATTGCTGGCGCGTCCCCACGCCGGCGCCCGCGCGCAGCCAGCGGCGCATTGACTGGCAGGCCATGGCCGACTGGGCGCAACGGCATTTGCACGAACCCTTGACCGTGGCCGACCTGGCGCAACAAGTGTTTTTGAGCCCCACGCAATTCGCCGTGCGCTGCCGCCGCGAAACCGGCATGAGTGCCATGCAATGGCTGCGCGAGCTGCGCATGACGCGGGCACGCGCGCTACGGGCCACCGGGCTGAGCCTCGTGCAGACGGGGCAACGCTGCGGCTACCAGTCGGCGTCGGCGTTTGCGGCCGCCTGGCGTTCGCAGGGCGGCAAGGCCTGACGGCCAGGAAGTCTTGCCGTCACACGTCGCGACGCTCCTGGACTTCGGCCTTCCAAGCGTCGTTTGGCATCTTCACACCGTCGTTTCGCACTGGGTGACCCGGCTAAGCTCGGTGGACATGAAAGCCAATTTGTACGCGCTTGCCGCCATCGCCCTGTGGGCCTCCCTCGCCGCCCTGGGGCTTTCGCTGCGGCAGCTTCCCCCCTTCTTGCTGACCGGCATTGCCCTGATGATTGGCAGCACACTGGCCTGGCCGTCGGTGTGGAAAGACCCTGCGCAGTGGAAAATCTCGCCGGGCACTTTGGGCCTGGGCGTGTTTACCCTGTTTGGATTTCACTTCCTGCTGTTCATCGCTTTGCGTCTGGCGCCCGCCGTCGAAGTGAACCTGGTCAATTACCTGTGGCCTTTGTTCATTGTGGTGCTGGCACCGCTGTACCTGCCCGGCGTCGCACTGCGCCGCGTCCATGGCCTGGCGGCCCTGATGGGCTTTGTGGGTGCGGCCCTGGCCATATTGGGCGGGCGCGAAACGGCCGTCACCAGCCCCACAGGCTCGCCTTGGGGCGCCGCGGGTCTGGGTTACCTGCTGGCCTTGGGCTCGGCCCTGATCTGGGCCAACTACTCCCTGCAAACCAAGCGCGCGGAGTTGATGGGCCAAGGTTTTCCCACGGCCGCGATTGGTCTGTTTGGCCTGGTGTCGGGCCTGCTGTCCCTGATGTGCCACTGGGTGCTGGAGCCCTCGGTGCACTTGGGTTCGCATGAATGGCTGCTGCTGGCTCTGATGGGCCTGGGGCCTTTGGGTGCGGCATTTTTTCTATGGGACAAAGCCCTGAAGCAGGGGGACATGCGGCATATCGGCATCCTGAGCTATTTGACGCCGCTGGGCTCCACGGTGCTGCTGATGCTGGTCACCAGCCGCGCCTTGAGCTGGAGCATTGCGCTTGCCGCCTTCATGATCATCGGCGCGGCACTGCTGGGGACGCGGCGAAACTGAGTGGGCGGACCCTGCGCCGGCACGCACGTCGTGCCATTTTCATCAGACAATGCGGCCATGATCCAACTCAACGACATCCAAGCCGCCGCCGCACGCCTACAAGGCCAGCTGCTGCGCACGCCCTGCGTGGCGTCCCGAACCCTGTCCGACATCATCGGGGCCCAGATCTTCCTCAAATTTGAAAACCTGCAGTTCACCGCTTCCTTCAAGGAACGCGGCGCCTGCAACAAGCTGGCGCAGCTGACCGAGGAGGAGCGGCATCGCGGCGTGATCGCCATGAGCGCCGGCAACCACGCGCAAGGGGTGGCCTACCACGCCCAGCGCCTGGGATTGCGCGCCGTGATCGTGATGCCGCGCTTCACCCCGGGCGTCAAGGTGGAACGCACCCGCGGCTTCGGCGCCGAGATCGTGCTACATGGCGACACACTGGACGAGGCCAGAGCCCATGCCTTGACGCTGGCCGCGCAGCAGAAGCTCGTTTTTGTGCACCCTTACGATGATGCTGACATTGTGGCGGGCCAGGGCACGGTCGCGCTGGAAATGCTGCAGGACGTGCCCGATCTGGACACACTGGTGGTGGCGGTAGGCGGCGGCGGCCTGATTGCGGGCATGGCCACGGCCGCCAAAGCAATCAAGCCGGATATCGAAATCATTGGCGTGCAAACCGCGCGTTTTCCGGCCATGGTGAACGCCATCAAGGGCACGCACCACCCCCAGGGCAGCAGCAGCATCGCCGAGGGCATTGCGGTGGGCACACCCGGCAAAATCACCCAGGCCATCATCGCGCGCCTGGTCGACGATCTGGTGCTGGTGGACGAAGGTGATATCGAGCAGGCCATCGTCATGCTGCTTGAAGTCGAGAAGACCCTGGTCGAGGGCGCCGGTGCGGCCGGTCTGGCCGCCTTGCTCAAGTACCCGGAGCGTTTCAAGGGCAGGAGAATCGGACTGGTGCTGACCGGCGGCAATATCGACCCGCTGCTGCTGGCTGCCATCATCGAACGCGGCATGGTGCGGGCGGGGCGGCTGGCGCGTATTCGCGTCAGTGCCCGCGACATCCCAGGCTCGCTGGCGAAAATCACCACCACCGTGGCCGAGGCCGGCGCCAACATCAACGAGGTGCATCACCAGCGCGCCTTCACCACACTGGCGGCCCAGAACGTCGAGATTGAACTGGTGATCCAGACACGCGGACCCGAGCACATCGAGGAGGTGTTGGCCCAGTTGCTGCGGGCCGGACTTGAGGCGCAGGTGGTTCACTAAGAGAGAGAGACCGCCATGACCGAGACCGCCCATGCCGTAAACGGCGCCTCCTTGCCGCTGGACGACCAGCGTCAACTTAACCTGCTGCGCGCGCACCGCCGTGCCCATCGTCAGAAAGTGTTGGCGCGTCCGCCTGCCGCGCCCGAACTTGTCTTGCCCGCAGCACCCACTCGGGGGCAACGTCTAGCGGATGCGGTGGCGGCCACCATCGGATCGTGGCGTTTCATCATCTTCCAGAGTACAGCCATCGTGCTGTGGATTACCGGCAATGTTCTGACCGGACGCGGCGCCTGGGACCCGTATCCCTTTATTTTGTTGAACCTGTTGCTGTCATTTCAGGCGGCCTACACCGCGCCAGCCATCATGATGAGCCAGAACCGCCAGTCCGAGCTGGACCGCAGACATGCCGAAACGGATTACGAAATCAACGTCAAGGCCGAGCTGGAAATCGAATTGCTGCACGAAAAAATCGACTTCTTGAAGGAGCGGGAATTGGCCGCACTGACAGAAGCCGTGCGTGATCTGTCAGCCCAGCTGGCCGTGCTGTCAAGACGAATCACCTGAGCGTTGAGGAAATAACACCCACATGGGTAAAATTCAATTTTCGACTCTGAACATTCAAGGAATCACCATGTCCACCCCCACGCCCCACAGCGAAGCCCACGAACCTGACGCCGTTGAACGCGTTGTCTCCGCCATGCCGCTCGTTTTGCCCCTGGCCGGCGCGGTGCTGATGTTCCTGCTGGCCTTCATTGCCGTTTACATGGCCTGATCGGCCTCCAGCTTTCTAATTTGTTGATGAGTTTGCTACCCACTGCATAGCAAACATCCGGCTGCACCCTGCGGTAGCCGTATCGCCAGACCTGGTTTCGACCACGCTGGCA
Organism: Rhodoferax ferrireducens; assembly: GCF_003347515.1. GTDB lineage: Bacteria > Pseudomonadota > Gammaproteobacteria > Burkholderiales > Burkholderiaceae_C > Rhodoferax. Next base: position 65,839 of record NZ_QEII01000303.1, read on the forward strand.
AATCCCCCCATCGCCCCCAATCCCCGTATGCCCGGCCTCGTTCCGGCGCGGTATGGGCGCCTGTGTCCGGTCGCTTCACGCCTGTCAAGGCGATATTCACCGCATAAAGTCATGCAAGTTTTGCATATCTTTTCTGTGTAATCGCAAGGTAACCGCCAATCAAGTTCATAAAATCGTCACTCCAGCGTTCTCTCCACCGACGGAATCGTCCGGCAGTGGGGATGGCGAATTTTGGCAAGTGATGAAGCAAGAGCCCGTCTGCAAAAAATCACTTTCTCAAAATGAATGACGGGGGCCCTATGCCGGCTGTGCCCCGTTCATTTTGAAAAGATGATTTTTTATTCTGGAGCACATTCATGAACTCACCTGTAATGCAAGGCCTGAACCTCAACGCCCCAAGCTACGTCAAAAACGCGAACCTGATCGCCTGGGTCGCCGACATGGCCGCGCTCACCAAACCAGCCAACATCTATTGGTGCGATGGCTCTGACGAAGAGTACGCCCGCCTGTGCCAGCAACTGGTGGATTCCGGCACCTTCAAGAAACTCAACGAAGCCAAACGCCCCAACAGCTTTCTGGCTTGCTCCGATCCGAGTGATGTGGCCCGCGTGGAAGACCGCACCTACATCTGCTCGGAGAGATCAGAAAACGCCGGCCCGACCAACAACTGGATGGCGCCGGCCGACATGCGCGTCCTGCTGCAACAAGGCACTGGCGAGACCAAGGCCCTGTTTGATGGTTGCATGAAGGGCCGCACCATGTACGTGGTGCCGTTCTCGATGGGTCCACTGGGCTCGCACATTGCCCACATCGGCATCGAGCTGACCGACAGCGCTTACGTCGCCGTCAACCAGAAGATCATGACGCGCATGGGCAAAGCCGTGTACGACGTGCTGGGCGTGAACGGTGCTTTTGTGCCTTGCATGCACACCGTGGCGGCGCCGCTGGAAGCCGGCCAGACCGACGTGAAATGGCCTTGCAACAAGACCAAATACATTGTCCATTACCCTGAAACCCGCGAAATCTGGTCTTACGGCTCAGGCTACGGCGGCAACGCACTGCTGGGCAAAAAGTGTTTTGCGCTGCGCATCGCCTCCAACATGGGCCGCGACCAGGGCTGGTTGGCTGAACACATGCTGATCCTGGGCGTGACCTCACCCAAGGGCAAGAAATACCACGTCGCGGCGGCCTTCCCCAGCGCCTGCGGCAAGACCAACTTCTCCATGCTGGTGCCGCCGGCCGGTTTTGACGGCTGGAGCGTCACCACGATTGGCGACGACATCGCCTGGATCAAGCCCCATGCGGACGGCAAGATGTACGCCATCAACCCCGAAGCCGGCTACTTTGGCGTGGCACCGGGCACCAACTTCCATACCAACCCCAATTGCATGGCCAGTCTGGACAGGAACGTGATTTTCACCAACGTGGCCCTCACCGATGACGGCGACGTGTGGTGGGAAGGCATGGAAAAAGACGGTGGCGGCGTGCCGGCGCACCTGATCGACTGGCAAGGCAAGGACTGGACGCCCGAGATTGCCAAGGCAACCGGCGCCAAGGCCGCGCACCCGAACTCACGCTTCACCGTGGCTGCCGGCAACAACCCGGCGCTTGACCCGGAATGGGACAACCCCGATGGCGTGGCGATTGATGCCTTTATCTTTGGTGGCCGCCGCTCCACCACCGTGCCACTGGTCACAGAAGCCCGAACCTGGATGGAAGGTGTTTACATGGCCGCCACCATGGGTTCCGAGACCACCGCCGCCGCCGTTGGCCAGATGGGCGTGGTGCGCCGCGACCCGTTCGCCATGCTGCCGTTCTGCGGCTATAACATGAGCGACTACTTCCAGCATTGGCTGGACATGGAGCACAAGCTCGAAGCCTCCGGTGGCACGCTGCCCAGCATCTACTGTGTGAACTGGTTCCGCAAGGGCGACGACGGCAAGTTCGTCTGGCCCGGTTACGGCGAAAACATGCGCGTGCTCAAGTGGATGATCGACCGCCTCGAAGGCCAAGCACAAGGCGCGGACAACCTGTTTGGCGTCAGCCCGACGTATGACGAAATCACCTGGACCGGTCTGGACTTCACCCCTGAGCAGTTCAACACCGTGACCAGCATTGACAAAGCCGCCTGGACCGAAGAACTCAAGCTGCACGCCGAGCTCTTCCAGCAACTGGCCTACCATCTTCCGAAGGAACTCGAAGAGACAAAGGCGCAAATCGAAAAGCGCCTCGCGGCCTGACACGACCCGCAGGAGAAACTGTCAGAGTGCACGATCTGCACTTTGACGGAGAAACCCCCGGGTGAACCACCCGGGCAACAAAAAAGCCACTGAATCCAGTGGCTTTTTTTATAGGCCGCGCAAACTGCGGCAGTGCTGGCGCGCTGGCGTCTTGTCAGGGCTGGTTACGGGTCATGGCGGCGGTCAGATCAGCCATCACGCGCGGGTCGGTCTGGGCGATGGCCCAGAGACGTTCGTCAGCCCGGGTTTTCGCGACACGCTGCGACCAGGCATCCAGAGAACCCACAACCGTCGCCGCCAATCTGCGCGCAGATCCGGCAAACACGGCCACGGCCGTAAAACCGACCAACCACAGGGCGACCCAGGCCGCCAACAAATGGCCATCAGCCCACGTATCAATCAACTGGTCAGCCACCACCACCAGGGCGGAGACCATGGCGGCCAGCAACATGGTGCTCAAGCCTTTGGTGCTGTTAAAGCCTCGGCGCATTTCTCCCAGTGCAGCGGCCGCAGACTCAATGCGGACAACGCCTGGATGCTCCGTGGGGAAGCTGGGTTGTATAAAGCTGGTCATGGTGAAATCCTTCCTTCAATACCCCACCTGAATGGCAGGGATGGTTCGTATATTAGGGTTAATACTGATATTTTCCTAATTTATATTTGTGATGCTATATATTCACATCAGTGATTAATTACTACCATGAGCCCCAACAATTTCCGCACACTTGATCTGAACCTGCTGCGGGTCTTCGACGAAGTAATGACGGAGCGCAGCCTGACCCGGGCGGCGCAAAAACTTTCCATCACCCAGCCGGCCGTCAGCAATGCACTGCGGCGGCTCAGGGAGGCGCTGGGTGACGAACTGATCAAACGCAGTGGTCGGGAGATGGCCCCCACACCCCGCGCCCTGGCGTTGTGGCCGGCCGTGCGCGACGCGCTACGCCAGCTGCAGGAAGTCATTACCCCCAGCAGTTTTATCCCGGCTGAAGCCAACACCACCTTTGTGCTGGCCATGGCAGACGCGACTGCCGCCAAACTGATGCCGGGCGTGGTCGAGGTCATGGACCGCGATGCGCCAGGCATCTCGATCCGCGTGGTGCCACTGACCACCCGCGACCCACGTCATCTGCTGGACGCGGAGGCCGTGGACTTGGCGATTGGCTACTTTCCCGCCGCTTTCGCCGATCTGACAGCGCGGGCGCAGGCCGGTGAAGCGGTCGCCTTCGCGCACCAGCGGCTATACAGCGGCGAATACGTCTGCGTCATGCGTCGTGAGCACCCGCTGGCCAGCGAGCCCCTCACGCTGGACCGCTATTGCGCGGCCCGCCACATGCTGGTGAGTTTTTCCGGCCGCCCGTTTGGGTTCGTTGACGAGGCACTGGCGCTGCTGGGGCGCGAGCGCCGCATCGTCCTCACGGTCAATCAATTCTTTACGGCCGGCAAGGTGGTGGCCCACTCCAATCTGCTGACCGTTCTGCCGCGTCATTTTGTGAACGTCACCGGCTTCGCGGATCAACTGGTGCTGCGGGAGCTGCCCTACCCGGTACCCACGGTACAGGTCGATGCCCTCTGGCACCACCGCGTCCACCGCGTCAGCGCCCATGAATGGCTGCGCGAGACGATCTCAGCGGTGGCGAAAACGGCATTCACCCATTGAGCCCGGCCGCCCCCGCCAGCACGCACAATCACCGAATGAAGATTCAACTCCTGTCAGACCTGCACCTTGAAGTGCACCCGCACTGGGTGGCCACGCCGGCACCGGATGCAGACCTGCTGGTGCTGGCCGGGGACATCGGCTCCTACCAGGCTGGTTCGCTATTGCTTGATCAGGATTTTGGCCTGTCCCGCTTTTCCCCCCGGAACGGCTGGCCCACGCCCGTATTGTTCGTGCCTGGTAACCATGAATACGACACCATGGACTTTGATGTGGCGCACGCGCGCTTGAGGGAAACCTGCGAACGGCTTGGCATCACCTGGCTGGAGCGGGAAGTCATCACCTGGCCGATGGCGCACGACAAAGTCCAGCACAAACCCACACCACCAGCCATACGTTTTATAGGCACCACCCTGTGGAGCGACTTTGATGCGCTCGGTCCGCCTGCTTCGGCCGATGAAACGGCCACCGCCGGGCTGCTGATGCAACAGCTGAAAGCCCGCGACAAGGCGTTTCGCGCCGCCAACTACTACCTGAAGAAGACCGGCACGACCCGACACGGCGCGCCCATGCTGGCCGAGGCCGTGCGTGAGCAGGCCCTGGTGTGCCAGGACTGGTTGACCCGGGCATTGGCGCAACCGTTTGACGGCACGACGGTGGTGGTGACCCATTTCGCGCCCAGCCTCATGAGCGCTGACCCGCGCTACGGTCTCGCCCCGGGCAGCGCCGGCTTCTGCAATGCGCTGGACCACTTGCTGCCGCGCGCGCAGCTGTGGTTGCACGGGCACCTGCACGCACCCAGCGACTACGTCAAAGAGGGTTGTCGCGTCATGGCCAACCCCTTAGGCTACGCCAGAAAAAGCGAGCAGTCGGCTTTTCTATCCGCCTATTGCATTGATCTCTGAGGCCCGCAACGGCCTTGGGTACACTGAGGTTTTACACGAGGAAAGCAAAAAATGAAGATTCTTCTCGCCGTCGACGGCAGTCTCTACACCAAAAAAATGCTGGCTTATATGGCCACGCATGAATTGTTCAGCCACGGCAACGACTACACCGTGTTCACGGTCCAGCCGGTGTTGCCGCCGCGAGCGCGGGCTGCCGTGGGCAAGGAGATTGTGGATACGTACTATGAAGAAGAATCCGAGAAGGTGCTGGCGCCCGTGACCAAATTCCTGTTGCGCCACGGCATTGATGCCAAGAGCAGCTGGAAGGCCGGGCATGTGGGCGAAACCATCGCCAAATTCGCGGACACCGGGAAATTCGATCTGCTCGTCATGGGCTCGCATGGCCACGGCACCTTGGTCAATCTGGTGGTGGGCTCGGTGGCCACCGAGGTGCTGGCGCACTGCAAGGTACCGGTGCTGCTGGTGCGATAGACGCGTCTGGCTGGCGGGTTTCGTGGCCCCCAGCAGGCTTTACTTCACAGCTCTGGCCGGCGCTGGCGTGAGCGACACGGCGGCGGCGGCAGTCAAGGCACCGGTGAGCGCATCCAGCACGACAGAGTCCAGATTCCAGCAATGCCAGTACAACTCCACCGGCAAGGCGTGACCCGGCGCAACGTCCACCAGCCGGCCACTTTGCAGATGCTCCCGCACCTGCAGCTCCGGCAGCACGCTAACGCCCCATCCGGCCACAACGGCACGCACCTGGCCTTCCGAGCTGGGCACATACAACTGACTCAGGGCGACACGGTTGAGATGGAAGACTTGCCCGATGAATTCAGCCTGCAAATCATCCTTGCGGTTGAAGGCAATGAAGGGCACGTCGCGGAAATTGTGTGGCGACAAGCCGTCCGGGCAATGCGCAGCCGCATAGCCGGCTTCGGCGACGGCCACATAGCGCATGGCCCCCAGCGGCACCATTTTGCAACTCCGCAAGGCCTGCTTGAGCGTGGTCACACAACCCAGTACCCGACCCTCGCGCAGCCACTCGATGGTGAAATCCTGGTCATCCGTGATGATCTCCAGACCGAGACCCTGGCGGGCCAGGCCGGTCAAGGCGGGCAAAACCCAGGTGGCAACGCTGTCCGCATTGATGGCAATGGAGATCCGTTCCACGTCGTGCCCACCGCTCGCCACGCCGGGCGCCAGATCCTTCAGATCGCGCTCCAGGTCGGCCCGCAGCAAGCGCATCTGCATGGCGTGCTTGAGTAGCAAACGCCCGGCCGAGGTGGCCTTGAGCGGGCGACTGCGCACGATCAGGACCGTGCCCACCTGAACTTCAAGCGAGCGCAGGCGCTGCGACACGGCGGACTGGGTGATCGAGAGCCGGACGGCGGCGCGTTCAAAACCGCCCTCTTCGACGATGGCCGCGAGACATTCCAGCGCATTGGGATCAAAAGTACTCATGCAAGCCACCTCAATTAGAAAGTCTAATGTTTTTCCGGAAAGTTTAATTTAACTCTCATATTGCACAACATACGCCACATGGCGGCCATGAAAACCATCATTCGTCCAGGCCTGGGCCGCTGGTTACGTGGTTCCCGAGGCCGCGTCCTTGTACAAGCACGATGCCGTGCGGCGGGAGAATCCCGGTCGCACTACTATTTTAATAGCTGTATGCGCACGTTCTACGGGGGCTAGAGACCAATATGACATAAATATCTGCCGCACCTGAGCGCCGACCGGTTTGTGGACGCATCCGCCGGAAATGGCTTTTCGCTTCGTGGCTTTGTGCCGGCCAATCCGAACCAACGGGGATCGAACACCGCGCCGGCTCGTCGCCCGGTGTCGGCCGGATGGATCAATGTCAGATTTAAAATATCAAAATTCAATAAAATTTACCAACAATACAAAATATTCCATAGAATTCAACCATTGAATTCGATCTACCGGGGTTAATTAGCATCACGTCGCCCAAAGCGCAACTTTCAAAGGACACGCATCATGAACTTCAATGAGCTGAAAATTTCCACCAAACTCGCCCTGGTGATCGGTATGCTGGCAGCCTTGCTCGTGCTGATCGGCGGCCTGGGCCTGTATGGCATCGGCAAGTCCAACGATGCGCTGAAATCGGTTTATGAGGACCGTACGGTGCCCACCGCGCAGCTGGGTGAGATCCGCGCCCTGATGCTACGCAACCGGATGGACCTCAACATCGCGCTGGTGACCCCAACGCCCGAAGTCATCAGCGAGCGGACTGCGGAGATCGAATCCAACATCGCCGCCATCAGCAAGACCTGGGATGCGTACATGGCCACCTATCTGACGCCGGAAGAGGCGAAGCTTGCCAAGACCTTCACCGAGGATCGCCAAAAGCTCGTGCAGGAAGGGCTGAGGCCGACGATCGTCGCGCTACGCGCCAACGATCTGAAAGAGGCGCAGCGCTTGCTGGTCGAGAAGGTCCGTCCGATGTCCGTGCCTGCCGAGCGAGGCAGCGACGCCTTGATCAAGCTGCAGATTGAGGTGGCCCAGAAAGAATACACAGAGGCCGCCGCCCGCTACGCCACGATTCGCCTGGTCTCGATTTCGGCCATTGGGGGCGGCCTGCTGTTCGCCGCGCTGTTCGGCTTCGTCCTGGTGCGCAATATCGGGCGGCAGCTCGGTGCCGAGCCCGGCGAAGCTGCAGGTCTGGCCCAGCGTGTGGCCGCCGGTGATTTCAGCATGCCGATCGCGCTGAGGACGGGTGACAGCACAAGCCTGATGGCACAGCTCAAGGAAATGCAAACCAGCCTGGCCACGGTGGTGAACCACGTGCGGCAGAACGCGGAAGGCGTGGCCACCGCCAGTGCGCAAATTGCCCAGGGCAATAACGACCTGAGTCAGCGCACCGAAGAGCAAGCCTCGGCGCTTGAAGAGACCGCCGCTTCCATGGAGCAGCTCAGCGCCACCGTCAAGCAGAATGCCGACAACGCCAAACAGGCGAACCAGCTGGCGCAAAGTGCCTCCAGCGTGGCCATCCGGGGGGGTGACGTGGTGGCCCAGGTCGTCGACACCATGAAAGGCATCAACGATTCTTCGAAGAAGATATCCGACATCATCAGCGTCATCGACGGTATCGCGTTTCAGACCAACATCCTGGCGCTGAACGCGGCGGTGGAAGCCGCCCGCGCCGGCGACCAGGGACGCGGCTTTGCCGTGGTGGCCTCGGAAGTACGGAGCCTGGCCGGGCGCTCGGCCGAAGCCGCCAAGGAAATCAAATTATTGATCAGTGCCAGTGTGGAGCGGGTCGAGCAAGGCACGGTGCTGGTGGACCAGGCCGGCACCACCATGACCGAGGTGGTGAGTTCCATCCGACGCGTCACCGACCTCATGGGTGAGATCAGTGCCGCCAGCAGCGAACAAAGTGCCGGGGTGTCGCAAGTGGGTGAAGCCGTCGTCCAGATGGACCAGGTGACACAGCAAAATGCGGCACTGGTGGAAGAAATGGCGGCGGCGGCCAGCAGCCTGCAAACGCAAGCCAGCGACCTGGTGCAGGTGGTTGCCGTCTTCAAGTTGGGGGCCAATGAGAGTCAGCCGCTGTCGACTGCGGCGGTGCGCTCGCCCAAGCCCGCGGCCCTGAATTTCAAGAGCACGGATCGGCGTAGCGCAGGCACAGCCAAGAGCGCCACCGCCCGCTCGCGTGCACCCGCGCCAGCCCAAGACCATGCCCTGCCTGCGAAGCTGCTGGCTTCGAAGCCAGCAGCCCCCAAAGTGACAGCCGCCGCGGGTGGCGATGCTGATTGGGAAACCTTCTAAGTGGGCAGCTAAGATCGGCTGTATTTCAATGCAAGAAGTAAGCATAAAAAAATCGTTTTGCACCACCCGCGAGGCCGCCGACCTGTTGGGCGTGTCGGTTGGCACGGTGCAACTGTGGGTTGAAAGCGGCTTGCTGCAGGCCTGGAAAACCGCCGGTGGCCACCGGCGCGTGCTGCGTGATTCGGTGGATCGCCTGTTGCACAAAGAACCCGTGTCAACGCCAGCCGATGCCACGCCCGCGCCCAACCTGCGCCGCTTGCGTGTGTTGGTGGTGGAGGACGATGCCAACCTCCTGCGTCTCTATGACGCCAATATTTCCCGCTGGCCCATGGCACCAGAAGTTGCCTTGGCGGACAACGCCGTGAGCGCGCTGTTGATGATGGGTCGCAACTGCCCGGACTTGCTGCTGACCGACCTTCACATGCCGGGCATGGATGGATTCAACATGTTGCGCGTCTTGCGCGCATCCCCCGAATTTTCCGAAACCACCATCGTGGCGGTCAGCGGGCTTGATGCGGCCGAGATCGAACAGCGCGGCGGCATACCTCCCGGAATCGAGGTCTTGCCCAAACCGATTCCGTTCAACCGACTGCTGGCCATCGCCACGGACATCGTTAACCAGGGACGCTTCCAACGGCCACCGGTTTGACTGTTTGCCCCTGCCATGCCCCAAATCCTGATCGTTGATGACCAAGCCGTTATCCGGCGCCTGCTCTCCATCACCTTGGGCCAGGACTACGAAATTCTGGAGGCCGAAGACGGCTTGGGCGCGCTGGAAGCCATTCGGCGCCATCACCCCAAGGTCGTTTTGCTCGATGTCATGATGCCCGGCACCCTGGATGGCTTGCAGGTACTCGACGCCATCAAGGGCAACCCGCTGACCCGAGATATTCTGGTGGCGATGGTGACCGCACGGGGCCAGGCCGCGGACAGTGACGACGCCCGCCAGCGTGGCGCCGATGCGTATTTCATCAAACCCTTCAGTCCGCGCCAGGTGCTTGCATGGGTCCGCAGCAAGCTGGCGCCCTCCCAGGCTTGACCACGACCGCCGATGCCCACTGCCGCGACCTTGAACACCGCCACGAATAACCAGCGCACACTTGTCGCCATCTGGCTGGCCGCTGGCGTGCTGATTTTTTTGACCTGGTGGCAAGTGTTTGCCTTGGTCAGCGATAGCCGGGTCAGAGAATTCACCGCCGCCGAGCGTGACCTGGCAAACATCACCCGTGTCAGCCAGGAGCATGCCAGCCGCACGCTGCGCAGTGCCGACCAGGTCATTCGTTTTGTCCAGTCGCGCTACCTCGACATCGGCAATCGCCTGGACCTGAAGGACCTGACCGCGAAAGGTGTGATCGATGCCGACATCTTCAATCAGGTGGGCGTCATCGATCCGCAGGGCATTTTTGTCTTGTCCAACCGGCTGTTCGCTGCGCAGATGGACCTGTCAGACCGCGAGCACTTCAAAGTCCACGTGGCGGCCGACACGGACGAACTGTTTGTCTCCCAACCGGTGCTCGGGCGAACCACCGGCAAATTATCGATTCAACTCACCCGGCGCATCACGCGTCCCAATGGCGAATTCGCGGGCGTGGTGGTGATCTCGATGGACCCGGGTTATTTCACCCGCTTTTATGGGGACATCAAGCTCGGATCAAAAGGTCTCGCGGCACTGTATGGTCTTGATGGCATCGCGCGCGCGCGCCGGGTCGGCGACAAGGAAGAGTTTGCCGTCAACGCGGCCTCGGCCCCGATGTTTGCGCGCATTGCCAAAGGCGATGAATTTGGCTCGTATACCAATCGCTCGCCAGTTGACGGCATTGAGCGCATGTACTTCTACCGCAAGATACCGCAGTACCCCCTAGTCGTGTCGGCCGGACTGGACACGCAGGAATTGTTGAGCAACCACTACCGCAACCGGGATGCATTGAGGATACAGGCGGCCTTGGTGAGCCTGTTGATCGTCGCGCTGGCCGGCGCCCTGACCCGATATTTGTTACAGATCCGCCAGGTGATTGCGGCGCGCCAGTTTGCGCTGATCCAGATTCAAGACCGTACCGAACAACTCAATGCCATTTTTGCCCTGAGCCCGGATGGCTTTGTCTCGTTTAACCAGGAACGCCGTGTCAAGTATGTCAACCCGGCCTTTGTCAAAATGACGGCCTTGGGCGCGGTGCGGCTTGAAGGCCTTGATGAGCAGGAATTTTCAGCCTGGCTCGCCCAGCGCTGCGAATCCGGCACCCCCTTTGCTGGCGTTTCTGCCCTGCGTGCCCGGGTCACCGGCGACAAACCTGACGCGTTCGAGCTCATTGAAATTGAACGCAATGGCAAGCGGGTGCTGCAAGTCGGCTTGCGCCTCAGCGAGTCAAGCACGGTGTCGCAAATCCTGTACTTCCGTGATGTCACGCACGAAACCGAAGTCGACCAGATGAAGAGTGAATTTCTCTCCACTGCGGCGCATGAACTGCGCACCCCGATGGCCAGTGTGTTTGGTTTTTCCGAGGTCTTGCTATCGCAGGAGTTCGATGCCGCCACGCAGCGTGAATTTCTGACCATTATTTACGAACAGTCGGAACGGATGTCCAACATCCTGAACGAGTTGCTCGACCTGGCCCGGATCGAGGCGCGCCGCGGCAAGGATTTCCATTACACCCGGGTTTGTCTGCAAGAATTGGCTGGCGACCTGGTCAAGGCTTTCAAGCTGCCGCCGGGTCGCGCTTTGCCGGAACTGGTGATGCCGGTTCTGCCGCTGTACGTCATGGCGGACGCCGGCAAGTTGCGCCAGGCTCTGTTGAATGTGCTGTCCAACGCCTACAAGTACTCGCCTGCGGGCGGTTCAGTCGTTTTCAAAATTGAAGTCGGGGTCGATGCTGGGCAGCCACGGCAGGTCTGCATTCACATCACCGACCAGGGCATTGGCATGACACCCGAGCAGTTGCAGCGGGTGTGCGAGCGCTTCTACCGCGCCGACACGTCAGGCAAGATTGCAGGCACCGGTCTGGGCATGAGCATCGTCAAGGAAATCATTGAACTGCATCGCGGCCACATCAGCATTGCAAGTACCTTTGGGCAGGGCACCCGGGTCAGTCTGTGCCTGCCCGGTTAACTGACCGTCTTGTCAAATGTGACTTGATAAGTAGCAAATCACCCTGATCTTCGGTGGCATAAGCTTCTTCGTGAATGGAGGCACTTATGCACCGAGTCCGTCAACCCGCTGTCGCTGGCGCCTTTTATCCCGGGCAGGGAAAAATACTGTCGATTGATGTGATGGGCATGCTGGCGGCGGCAAAATCCGTTGCGGACACGACCGCCAAGGCACCCAAGGCCATCATCGTTCCCCACGCGGGTTACATCTATTCAGGCCCGACGGCGGCGCTGGCCTATGCGCGCCTGGCCGCCGGGCGGGAAACCATCCGGCGCGTGGTTCTGCTGGGCCCCGTGCACCGCGTGCCGGTGCGGGGTCTGGCCCTGCCAGATGCCGACTCCTTTGCCACACCCTTGGGCGAGATTGAGGTGGATCAAGACGCCGTCGCGACCATCACCTCATTGCCCCAGGTGGTGGTCAGCCCCATGGCCCACCGCCTGGAGCACTCTTTAGAGGTACAGCTGCCATTTTTGCAATCCGTGCTGGATGACTTTAAACTGCTGCCGCTGGCCGTGGGGGATGCGACGCCGCCGGAAGTGGCGCAGGTGCTGGAGGCACTCTGGGGCGGCCCGGAAACACTGATCGTGATCAGCTCCGATCTCTCCCATTTTCTGCATTACCGCGCGGCACAGACGATGGACCGCGAAACGGTACAAAACATCATGAATCTCAACAGTTCACTCACCCATGAGCAAGCCTGCGGTGGCACGCCAGTCAACGGCCTGTTGCTGGCCGCCAAACAACATCACTTGCAGCCGCGACTGCTCGGACTTTGCAACTCGGGTGATACGGCGGGCGACAAAAACCGCGTGGTCGGCTACGCCGCATTTGCGTTTATGGAAGAAGCCCATGACATCCATTGACACCCTCCAATCGGTCAGCCTGGGCCGGCCCGGGCCAACATTGCTGTCGATTGCCCGCGCCGCCATCTCGACGGCACTGGGTCGCACCGCGAAAGTGGCCGAAGATGCCGTCTGGTTACAGGCGCTGGCGGCTTGTTTTGTCACGCTGACCCAGCAGGGGCAGCTACGCGGCTGCATTGGCACCTTGGAAGCGCGCCGCACCCTGCTCGACGATGTCAAGGCCAACGCCGTGACCGCCGCCTTGTGTGACCCGCGCTTTTCACCGCTGACAGCGACAGAACTAGACAACACCGCCATTGAAGTGTCCTTGCTGTCCCCGATGCAGGCCATGCGTTTTGACAGTGAAGCGCATGCGCTGACGCAGTTGCAGCCCGGCGTCGACGGTGTCCTGTTCGAGTACGAGCGTTACCGCAGCACATTCCTGCCGCAGGTATGGGAACAATTGCCGACGACGTCCGAGTTCATCGCCCAACTTAAACGCAAGGCCGGTTTACCGCCTGATTTTTGGGCCAGTGGTGTGCGGCTGCACCGTTACACCGTCATCAAATGGCAGGAAACCGAGAGGTCATGATGCAGGAATCCAGCTACCCTGGCCGTTACTGGCACGCCCTGCCGGATGGCCGCATCCAGTGCGACCTGTGCCCGCGCGACTGCCGGCTGCACGAAGGCCAGCGCGGCGCCTGCTTTGTGCGCATGCGCCAAGGCGAGCAGATGGTCCTGACCACCTACGGACGCTCATCGGGATTCTGTATTGACCCGATCGAGAAGAAGCCGCTCAACCACTTTTATCCAGGCAGCAGTGTGCTGTCTTTCGGCACCGCCGGCTGCAACCTGGCCTGCAAGTTTTGCCAGAACTGGGATATCAGCAAATCGCGCGACATGGACCGGCTGATGGACCAGGCCTCGCCCGAGGCCATAGCATCGGAAGCGCTCAGGCATGGCTGCAAGAGCGTCGCCTTTACCTACAACGACCCGGTGATCTTTGCCGAGTACGCCATGGACGTGGCCGATGCCTGCCATGCGCGCGGCGTCCAGACCGTGGCGGTAACTGCCGGTTACATGCATGACCAGCCACGGCGTGATTTCTACGCCAAAATGGACGCAGCCAATGTGGATCTGAAGGCCTTCACCGAGGCTTTTTATTTCAAGCTCACCGGCTCGCATTTGCAGCCAGTGCTCGATACCCTGGTCTACCTCAAGCGCGAAACCGATGTGTGGTTCGAGATCACCACCTTGCTGATACCCGGCCATAACGATTCGGATGAGGAAGTTACTGCGATGAGCCAATGGATTTTGAAGGAACTCGGCGCCGATGTGCCCTTGCACTTCTCGGCCTTCCATCCCGACCACAAGATGCAGGACGTTCCGGCCACGCCTCCCGCCACGCTGGTGCGCGCCCGCAACATGGCGCTCGAAGCCGGGCTGCACTACGTCTACACCGGCAATGTGCACCATATCGAGGGTGACACCACTTACTGCCCGGACTGCCATGCACCGCTGATCGTGCGCGACTGGTACCAGATCAAACAATACCGGCTTGCCGCTGACGGCCACTGCCCTGACTGTGGCACCGCCGTGAATGGGCGCTTTGCCGCGCAGGCCGGCAACTTTGGCCGCAAACGCATCCCGATCGCGATGCATGCCTGAGGGGAGGAAAGATCATTTCATGAACGAAAGCAATGCGCAACTTGTCCAGATCCCGGTGGATGATGTCCATGTCGAGGGCCTGCTGGAACTACCGACCGGTGCACAGGGCATCGTGCTGTTTGCCCATGGCAGCGGCAGCAGCCGCCACAGTCCGCGCAACAACTATGTCGCCCGGGTGCTGCACGACAAGGGCATTGGCACACTGCTGCTCGACTTGCTCACGCTCGCTGAGGACCTGGACTACCACACCCGCTTCGACATTGACTTGCTGACCCACCGCCTGCTGGCCGTCACACGCTGGGTCAGAACGCACACGCCCCCGACCCGGCACCTTCCGATTGGCTACTTTGGTGCCAGCACCGGCGCCGCTGCAGCGCTGCAGGCCGCAGCCGCCCTGGGCGAGGAAATTCATGCCGTGGTGTCGCGTGGCGGGCGTCCCGATCTGGCGGGGAACCATGATCTCGCCCGGGTCAAAGCCCCCACCTTGTTACTGGTAGGCAGCCGGGATGAAGAGGTGCTTGAACTCAACCGCGAGGCCTATGCCTGCCTGCCTTGCACCAAGGAGTTGAGCATCATTGCGGGCGCGACGCATCTGTTCGAGGAAGCGGGCACGCTGGAGGAAGTGGCACGCCAGGCAGCCATCTGGTTCAGCCAGTATCTGAAAGCCTGAAGTCGCCGCGGACAGCGGTCTGTTCCTGACGGGGCTCAATTCTTCCGCAGTAACTCGATGACCTCCTCGTCATCCACCTGCGGAAAATGCCGGTAAAACTGGCCCACCGCCTGGAAAACCGCGGGGGCTTCGAGACACACCACTTCATCGGCCAGATCCGCCATTTTAAGCAGCGTGTCTGGCGGTGAGACCGGCACGGCGCAGATCAGTTTGGCGGGCCGGCGTGCGCGCAAGCCGTGCAGCGCGGAGATCATGGTGGCACCCGTGGCCAAGCCGTCATCGATCACGATGACGATGCGCCCAGCGGGATCAATCGGCGCGCGCACCGGCGTGTACTGGGCGCGGCGCTGCCGAAGCGTATCCATCTGCAGTCGCTTCTCGGACTCGATGTAGGCCGAATCTGCCCCGTACAGTTCAGCGTAGTCGGACTGATACATCCAGCCACTTTCATTGACCGAGCCAATCGCCAGTTCGGGCTGGTTCGGTGCCCGCAACTTGCGCACCAGCACGACATCCAATTCCCCTGCCAGCTTGTCCGCGATGATTTTGGCCATCGGCACCGCGCCACGCGGAATCGCCAGGATTAGCGGATTCTTGCCCCGGTAGGCCTTGAGCCTCTCGGCCAGCCGAATGGCCGCTTCATCACGATCGCGAAACATGGACCACGTCGACAAGCGCGTTATTTTTCTTGAATCCGCGACAGGTAATCGAGCAAGGCAGTGATGCGGTTGCGCGCATTCAAGTCCTTCGGCCCTGTATCCTCGGCACGGTAGATTTGGCCCCACACGGGCATCTCACGCGCCCCATGGGAGCCGATCACAGCCGATGTTCTCCCGTCAATCCATTCTCCGATGCGCTGACTGGGGAAAGCGCCGCCATTGAGCTTGGACAACATAGTGAGATCAGACGGCGGCTTGGTGAGGTAGCTGCGCATCGCCCCATCGCCTTTTCCAGACACCCCGTGACAACTGGCACAACTGGCCATGTACTCATTTTTTCCCAAGTCAGCACTGCCTTGCGCGAAGCTTGCGCTACTGAACCAAGTCAGCGCCAGCAAGGCCGCGCTCAACCCCAAATTTGACAGCTTCATGATTCACCTCCCCGTTGTAAAAAATCCCTCATCTGTGATGCTGAAGTCTGCTGACTTGCGCCGATGCCAACTTGATTTTTCTCAACGTGAGGCACCCTGTCCAGATTATCCTGAGATGGCATGGCGAGCGTCGTTTTGCCATTTCTCTATCAGGAGCGAACATGAAAACTGATTCAGAGTTAAAGAAGGATGTATTGACGGAGTTGTCATGGGATCCGCTCGTGCCTGAAGCCCGTGTCGGTGTTGCGGTCAGCGAAGGCGTGGTGACCCTGACCGGTCATCTGGACACCTATTCGGAAAAGGTAGCAGCCAAGCGCGCGGTTGAACGTGTGGCCGGCGTGAAGGCGATTGCCGTGGAGCTGGATGTTGTCCCGCTCGGCGTTCACCAGCGCAGCGACACTGAAATCGCCACGGCGGTGGAACATGTTCTGGGCTGGAACACCTCGGTGCCGCAGGATCGGGTCAAGGTGATGGTGGAAAAAGGCTGGGTCACCCTGAGTGGGGAACTCGACTGGAATTTTCAGCGGCGCGCGGTGGAGCGCATGGTCCGGCCACTCAAGGGGGTGGTGGGCATCACCGACGACATCCGGCTCAAGGTACTGCCCATACCGGCCAACCTGACCCACCGGATTCAGGATGCGCTCACCCGCCAGGCCGAGCGCGAAGCGCGCCGGATCGAGATTTCAGTCGACGGCAGCGTGGTGACCTTGCGCGGGCATGTTCACTCCTGGGCCGAGCGGAGTGCGGCCGAAGGAGCCACCTGGTCGGCCCCGGGGGTGAGTCGCGTCAACAACGAGCTGACGACTGACGATGCCTAGCACGCCGAGTTTTTTGGGAGAACGCTGATGGCAACGCAATTGAAGGACTTCGCGACCTCGGTGGTGGCCGTGGTCGAGCCCGAAACGCCTGCGCTGGTCGTGGCGCAGCTCATGCGCAAGCATCACATCGGCGCTCTGGTCGTCGTGGAGGCCCAGGAAAAAAGCCGGCCCGTCGGCATCGTGACGGATCGTGACCTGGTGCTGGAATTGATGGCCGAAGGGCTGGATCCGGCGGTGTTTACCGCGGGCGACATCATGACGGTGGATCTGGTCCTGGCCATACCGGACATGGACGCGATGGAGGCGGTGCAACTGATGAAGACGCACCGGCTGCGTCGCCTGGTGATTGTGGACGACGCCGGCCGGCTGATGGGCATCGTGACGATGGAAGACATCCTTGAACTCCTGACGCGCGAACTGGCGGACCTGACCGCCGGGCTGGCCGGCGCGCGGGACCGGGAAGTCACCGAGCGGACTTGACGCGGCACGGGCGAACCCCGGCGTGCACCAACCAAAGGGCGGGTATGGAGAGACCGGCTATCATTCACAAGCTCGCGTCTGAGCAGCGCACGCCGCCGCATTGGACCGACTTTGAGGCGGAGCGTCGCGTGGATGTGTGGGGTCTGGCCCGGCGGGCCTTGCAGGGTCTGCCAGGTGGTGGCCTGAATATGGGCTTCGAGGCAGTGGACCGGCATGCTGGCGGTGTGTTGCGCGACCGCATTGCGCTGCGTTTCGTTGCGCGCAACACGCCCGCCCTGGACCTCAGCTACGGCCAGCTGGCGCAGCAAACCAACCGCTTTGCCAACGTGTTGCAGGACTTGGGTGTGAACAAGGGCGACCGGCTGTTTGTACTGGCCGGGCGCATGCCCGAGCTCTATGTTGCGGTACTCGGGGCGCTGAAAAATGGCACGGTGGTGACGCCACTGTTCTCCGCCTTTGGCCCGGAGCCTATTGCCACGCGCATCCGGCTCGGCGCAGGCCAGGTGCTGGTGACCACCGATGCGCTGTACCGGCGCAAGGTGAAGCAGATTCGCGAACAGATGTCCTCGTTGCGCCATGTGCTGCTGGTGGCCGAAGATGGTGGCATCACGAACGAACCGGGCACGCTCGACTGGCACACGCTGATGGCCTTAGCACCCGACACCTTCAGCACGGTGGCCACGCAGCCCGACGACCCGGCTTTGCTGCACTTCACCAGCGGCACCACCGGCACACCGAAGGGCGCGTTGCATGTGCATGGGGCCGTGGTGACCCACTTTGCCACTGGTCGTTATGCACTGGATCTGCACCCGGATGACCGCTACTGGTGCACCGCCGACCCCGGCTGGGTGACAGGCACCTCCTACGGCATCATCGCGCCGCTGCTGCAGGGCGTAACCTCGCTGATTGACCGTGAAGAGTTTGATGCCGAGCGCTGGTACACCCTGCTGGAACAGGAGCAAATCAGCGTTTGGTACACCGCGCCCACGGCGATACGGATGCTGATGAAAGCCGGCACCGAATTGGCACGGCGCCACAGCTACCCCGCGTTGCGTTTTGTCGCCAGCGTCGGCGAGCCACTCAACCCGGAAGCGGTGTGGTGGGGCCAGGAGGCGCTGGGCCTGCCGATTCACGACAACTGGTGGCAGACCGAGACCGGTGGCATCATGATCGCCAACACCCCGGCCTTTGACATCAAGCCCGGCTCCATGGGCCGGCCCCTGCCCGGCATCGAGGCCTTCATCGTCGAGCATCTGGAGGCCGAGGGCGAGCCGCCGCGGGTGCGCATCATCGACACCCCCAATGTTGAAGGTGAGCTGGCTTTGAGGAGCGGCTGGCCGTCGATGTTTCGCGGTTATCTGAACAACGAGGCGCGCTACCGCCAATGCTTTGCCGGCGACCTGTACCTGACCGGTGATCTGGCGCGGGTTGACGCCGATGGCTATTACTGGTTTGTCGGCCGTGCCGACGATGTCATCAAGTCGGCCGGCCACCTGATTGGCCCGTTCGAGGTGGAGAGCGTGTTGATGGAACACCCGGCGGTGGCCGAGGCCGGGGTGATCGGCAAGCCCGATGCGATGGTGGGCGAAGTGGTCAAGGCCTTTGTCTCACTCAAGGACGGCTACCAGCCCAGCGAAGGGCTGCGCATGGACATCTCGGCCCATGCGCGCAAGCGCCTCGGGGCGGCCGTGGCGCCGAAGGAAATCGCTTTTCTGCCCAGCTTGCCCCGCACCCGCAGCGGCAAGATCATGCGCCGCCTGCTCAAGGCGCGCGAACTGGGCCTGCCGGAAGGCGATACCTCGACGCTTGAAGGCGGCGCATGAACTCGTTTCAAGTGCCCGCGCCACCGAGTGGCCCGGTGCCTTGGGACAAGCCGTTGGCGCTGGCCGTGCTGTCCGACCTGCTGCGCGTGCGTCGCATGGAGGAAAAGGCGGCCGAGTTGTATGGCCAGCAAAAAATTCGCGGCTTCCTGCACCTGTACATCGGCGAGGAAGCGGTGGCGGTCGGCGCCGTGCGCGCACTGACGGCGGACGACAACGTCGTGGCCACCTACCGCGAGCACGGCCACGCGCTGTTGCGCGGCGTTGGCATGGGGCCGATCATGGCCGAGATGTATGGCAAACAGGAGGGCTGCTCGCATGGCCGGGGCGGCTCGATGCACTTGTTCGACCGTGCGGCGCGCTTTTACGGCGGGCAAGCCATCGTCGGCGGCGGCCTGCCGCTGGCGGTCGGGCTGGCCCTGGCTGACAAGATGGCCGGCCGCCCGGCGCTGACGGCCTGCTTCTTCGGTGAAGGCGCCATCGCCGAGGGGGCGTTTCACGAAGCCATGAACCTGGCCGCGCTGTGGCAGCTGCCGGTGCTGTTTTGCTGCGAGAACAATTTTTACGCCATGGGCACGGCGCTGGCGCGCTCCGAATCGCAGACTGATCTGTGCGTGAAAGCCGCGTCCTACGGCATGGCGACCGTGAGTGTCGATGGCATGGACGTGGTGGCCGTGGTGGACGCCGTGCAGGGCGCCGCGCAGCAGGTGCGCGCCGGCAAGGGCCCGGTGTTTGTGGAGCTGCGCACCTACCGTTTCCGGGCCCACTCCATGTTTGACCCCGAGCTGTACCGCGACAAACGCGAGGTAGAGGCCTGGAAGACACGCGGACCGATTCACACCTACAGCGCCCGCCTCAAGGCGCAAGGCAGCCTGACGGAAGACGAGTTCCTGGCGCTGGATGCGGCGGCGCAGGCCGAGGTCGAGGCCGCGGTGGCTTTTGCCGAGGCCGGTACTTGGGAGCCGGTGGAAGAGTTGCTGCGCCATGTGTACACAGCCGAAGGGGCGCTGTGATGGGCCGGCGTATCAGCTACCGAGAAGCCTTGCGGGAGGCGCTGCGCGAAGCACTGCAGGCCGACCCGCGCGTGTTCCTGATGGGTGAGGACGTGGGCCGCTATGGCGGCACCTACGCGGTGTCCAAGGGGCTGCTGGAAGAGTTCGGCCCCGAGCGCATTCGCGACACGCCACTGTCCGAGCTGGGTTTTGTCGGAGCCGGCATCGGTGCGGCGCTGGGGGGCATGCGCCCGATTGTCGAAGTCATGACCGTCAACTTCAGCCTGCTGGCGCTGGACCCGATCGTCAACACGGCGGCCATGCTGCACCACATGTCGGGCGGCCAGTTTTCGGTGCCGCTGGTGATCTGCATGGCCACCGGCGCCGGGCGCCAGGTGGCGGCCCAGCATTCCAACAGTTTCGAGAGCTGGTACGCCCATGTGCCCGGCCTGCGCGTGCTGACCCCGGCCACGGTGGAGGACGCGCGCGGCATGCTGGCACCCGCGCTGGCCGACCCGGACCCGGTGCTGATCTTCGAACACGCGCAGCTCTACAACCTGGAGGGCGAACTGCCCGACGGGGACGCGCCGACGGTGGATATTAGTAGCGCCTGCGTTCGCCGCGCAGGCAGCGATGTCAGCCTGATCACCTATGGTGGCTGCCTGCCCAAGGCCTTGCGGGCGGCGGAGGAACTGGCGGCCCTGGGCATTGCCGCCGAGGTGATCGACCTGCGCGTGTTGCGCCCGCTGGATGACGCCACCGTGATGGCCTCGGTGCGCAAGTGCCGGCGTGCGCTTGTCATCGACGAGAGTTGGCGTTCCGGCAGTCTGGCGGCCGAGGTCATGGCGCGGATCATGGAGCAGGCTTTTTTCGATCTGGATGCACCGCTGGCGCGGGTGTGCAGCGAAGAGGTGCCGATTCCCTACGCCCGCCACATGGAAGAAGCCGCACTGCCGCAAGTGCCGAAGATCGTGGCGGCGGTGCAGGCCTTGCTGGGGAACACGGCGTGATCGAGTTCAAGCTGCCCTCGCTCGGCGCCGACATGGACGAAGGCACTTTGCTCAGCTGGCAAATCAAGCCGGGCGACACGGTGCGCCGCGGCCAGGTGGTGGCGGTGGTGGACACGTCCAAGGCGGCGGTCGATGTGGAGATCTGGCATGACGGCATCCTGCATGAACTGCTGGTGCAGCCGGGCGAAAAGGTGCCGGTGGGCACCGTGCTGGCGACGCTGCTGGAACCGGGCGAGACCGCTGCACCCAAGCCCATGCCCGCGTTTGAGAAAGCGCCCGTCAGTGCCGCGCGCCATGCGGTGTCGCCGTCCGCACGCCGACGGGCGAAGGAACTCGGCATTGACCCCGACAGCGTGCGTGGCAGCGGCGCGCAGGGCTCGGTCACGCTGGCCGACATCGAAGCGGCGGCGCGGCTTCATGCGCCTGCGCCACCGGTCGCCGCAGCCGCTGCAGTGCCAGCCGCCGAAGCCGCTTCGGCCACCCCAGCCGGCGTCGATCGCCAGAAGGAAATGCGCAAGGCGATTGCCGCAGCCATGAGCCGCTCGAAACGCGAGATTCCGCACTATTACCTGAGCGAGATGATTTCAATGGCCACGGCGCTGGCCTGGCTGCAGCAGCACAACGAAGGCCTGCCCATCACCGAACGCATCCTGCCGGCCGTGCTGCTGCTCAAGGCGGTGGCGCTGGCGCTGCGGCGCACGCCCGAGCTCAACGGTTTCTTTCGTGACGGCCAGTTCCAGCCGAGTACGGCGGTGCACACCGGCGTGGCGATTTCGCTGCGGGGTGGGGGCCTGGTCGCGCCCGCGCTACACGACGTCGGCGCCAAGCCGCTGGCGCAGCTGATGCGCGAGCTGGCCGACCTGGTCAAGCGGGCGCGGGCCGGTTCGCTGCGCAGCTCCGAAATGAGCGACCCGACCCTCACCGTCACCAACCTCGGCGAGCAAAGTGCGGCCTCAGTGTTTGGCGTGATCTACCCGCCACAGGTAGCGCTGGTGGGCTTTGGCAGCATCGCCACGCGCCCCTGGGTGGTGGACGGCGACGTGCGCGCGCAGCCACTGGTGTGCGCGACCCTGGCCGCCGATCACCGCGCCTCGGATGGCCACCGTGGCGCCCTGTTTCTGGTCGAGCTGCGCGAACTGTTGCAGCAACCCCAAGCGCTGGCGGACGCCTGCGCCACGCCATAACCCAAGCCAACCCAAGCCAGGAGCCTCCTCATGACACTTGATCGTCAGACCCTGACGGATACCGTGATCACCCTGTTGCGTTCGATTGCGCCCGAGTTGGAGCCTGAGGCGCTGGCACTCGCGCAACCGCTTCGCCAGCAGGTGGATCTGGACTCGATGGACTGGCTTAATTTTCTGGTGAGCCTGCACGAGCGTTTTGGCGTGAACATCCCGGAGGCGGACTACGCCCGGCTGGTCTCCCTCAACGACGTGCTGGACTATCTGCAAGTCCGACTCGCCTGAGTCCAGCTTCCGGCGCGGCACTCCTGCCTTCAGGGGACGAATAAACAGCGTTGGTTTTTACCCTCTTTTTTAACTTTAGTGCCGGCGCGCCGCAACCCACAATACACTTCAACGAGGAGACCCCATGGCATTGCAATACCAGCTCAAAGAAGGTAACTACCATTTGTACGACATGAGCACACCGGCCAGCGCGGTCACCGGGGAACACCGCTTGCGCCTCACAACCGACAACGTCGCCATTGCTTTTGACGCCAGCACCGGCGCGCTGCATGAGCATGGCAGCCCTTTTCGCATCAATTCCTGGGCCACCACGGCCCGCAGGCGCTTACGCGCCGCCGGCGCGCTGGACCGCGCCAATGACATCGTGGTGGTCTCCGGCCCCTTGCCGGTCGATGAGATCAACAAATGCCTGCAGATCAGCGGTTACTGCCGGCACATGTTCACGCGCCTGGCCACCCTGCCGCACGGCAAGCGGATCGCGCACCAGCGCTCAAATCAACTTTGAAAACTTGGCGCTGGATTGCTGCGCCAGGTAGCTGTCAAACACCATGCCGACGGCGCGCACGAACATCCGCCCCTTGGGCGTGACTGCAATCCGGTGCTCGTCAACCTGAATCAGTTCGGCCTCTTCGTACTGTTTCAGTTGCGCCAGCTCCTGCGCAAAGTAGCTGCGAAAGTCGATGCCGTGCGTGCGGTTGATCGCCGCAAAGTCAACCGGTCCGCTGCACATCAGCTCCATGATCACCTGGCGCCGCAGCACATCGTCGGCGCTGAGTGAAAAGCCTTTCTCGATCGGCAGCCGATTCGCGTCCAGATGTTGGTAATAGGCGTTCACGGTGCGCACCGACTGGCTGTAGGAATGACCGACCTTGCCGATGGCGGAGACGCCAAAACCGATCAAGTCACAGTCGGCGCGCGTGGTGTAGCCCTGGAAGTTGCGGTGCAGGCTCTTGTCCAGCCGCGCCTTGTTCAGCTCGTCATCCGGCTTGGAAAAATGGTCGAGCCCGATGTAGATGTAGCCGGCGTCCAGCAAGCGCCGCACCGACATCAGGAAGATCTGCAGGCGCGCCTCGGCGGTCGGCAGGTCGGCTTCGACAATCAGGCGCTGCGCCTTGAAGCGGCTCGGCAGATGGGCGTAGTTGTAGAGCGCGATGCGTTCCGGCGACAGCTCGATGACACTGTCCAGCGTGCGGTTGAAGCTCTCCAGCGACTGTTTGGGCAGGCCGTAAATCAGGTCGGCGTTGATCGACTCGAAACCCGCCTTGCGGCTGGCCGTGACGGCTTTTTCCACCATCTCGTAGGGCTGCACCCGGTTCACCGCCTGTTGCACCGCGAGATCGAAGTCCTGCACGCCGAAGCTGGTGCGGTTAAAGCCCAGTTCCGCCAGCATCGCCATGGTGTCGTCGCTGACGGTGCGCGGGTCGATCTCGATGCCGAGTTCGGCGTCCGGCAGAAAATCAAAATGGCTGCGCAGCATCGTCATCAACTCGCGCAGTTCATCCGGGCTTAAGAACGTCGGGGTGCCGCCGCCGAAATGCAGCTGCGCCGTGCGCCGGTCCGGGCCGATGTGGGCGACCACCAGCGCCATCTCCTTGGCCAGGTAACGCAGGTACTCGGTGGTGCGGCCATGTTCCTTGGTGATGATCTTGTTGCAGGCGCAAAAGTAGCACAAGGACTCGCAAAACGGCAAATGCACGTAAATCGACAGCGGCGGATTGTTGCCCGCCTGCGTGCTGCGCTGCGCCAGGTACTCGATATAGCTCTGCTCGGTGAATTCCGCATGGAAACGGTCGGCCGTGGGGTACGAGGTGTAGCGGGGACCGAGTTTGTCAAAGCGGCGTATCAGTGCTTCGGAAAATTCGATGTCTGGCAATGTGTTCATGGGATGACCTGTCGATGGTGTTTTTCAAGCGCTGGCGCTGGCGCGCGCGCCTCTGATCGGGCTCATTATGCGGCCTGCCCATGCAGCACCCTGCGCCCGTCAGGGGCTTTGATCAAGCGTTGGAGCATGGCCGTCATGGGTGGTAATAAAAATTCATTTAAAAGAAGTATTTTACTTGCATCTTATTTATAGATGCATTTAGAATACCTCTTAAGTGATGCCGGGCTCACGCTCTGTCCACTGAAATTTTTAACCCACCAACAAGGAATCTTTGCCATGCATGCCACACGCAAACTCTGGACCTGGCTCGCCGTCATCTGTGTACTGTCTTTCGCCGTTTTGGGCTGGGTCGGGACCGAGATTTATGTGACAGCGCCGCCTATTCCCAAACAAGTCATCAGTACCAAGGGGACGGTTTTGTTCTCCGAAGGACAGGTTCAGCGCGGCCAGGAAGCCTGGCTGTCGGCCGGCGGCCAGCAGCTGGGCTCGGTCTGGGGCCATGGCAGTTATCTCGCCCCCGACTGGTCGGCCGACTGGCTGCACCGCGAAGCGCTGGCCCTGCGTGAAGTCTGGGCCCAGCGTGATTTCGGCAAGCCCTATGCGCAATTGGAGGTGGGCCCGCAAGCCGAACTCAACGGCCGGCTCAAGGAAGAGATGCGGCGCAACAGCTATGACGCCAGCACCGGCAACCTGACCCTCTCGCCCGAGCGCGCCGAGGCGGTGGCCCAGGTGGTGGCCCATTACGTCGGCCTGTTTGGCAACGAGCCGTCGCTCGACAAGCTGCGCGAACAGTATGCGATGAACCCCGACTCCCTGGCCGATCCGCTGGACCTGCAGGCCCTGCCCGCCTTTATCTTCTGGGCGTCCTGGTCGGCCGCCACGGACCGTCCGGGCGAAACGGATTTGAGCTACACCAGCAACTGGCCGCATGAACCGCTGGTGGACAACACCCCGACGGCAGGCGCCGGCATCTGGTCGATTGCCAGCATCATCTTCATGCTCGCCGCCATCGCCGGCATGATTTTTTACCACTCCACCCACAAGGAAGAGGGCGATCCGACGCCGCCCAAGAACGATCCGCTGTTCGACCTGAAACCGACGCCGTCGATGAAGGCAACGCGCAAATACTTCTACGTGGTGATCGGCCTGATCCTGGCGCAGGTCGGCATGGGCGTGATCACCGCGCACTACGCGGTCGAGGGCCAGAGCTTTTTTGGCTTCCCGCTCGGGCAGATCCTGCCCTTCACGGTGAGCCGCACCATCCATACCCAGTTTGCCGTGTTGTGGATTGCCACCGCCTGGCTGGCGACCGGCCTGTACATCGCCCCGGCGATCTCCGGCCATGAGCCCAAATACCAGAAGCTCGGGGTTGACGTGTTGTTTTACGCCCTGCTGTTCATCGTCGTCGGCTCTACCGCCTTCGGCTGGCTCGGCACTTTGCAGCGCCTGGGCAATGACTTCTCTTTCTGGATCGGCAACCAGGGCCTGGAATTCACCAGCATGGGCCGCATCTGGCAAATCCTGCTGTTCATCGGCCTGCTGTTCTGGGTCACGCTTTTGGGTCGCGGCCTGATGCCGGCCCTGAAAAAACCTTCCGAGAGCCGCGGCCTTATTGCCATGGTGTTCCTGGCCGCGCTGTGCATCGGCGGCTTTTATGCCACCTCCCTGACCTGGGGCCCACGCACCCATTATTCGATGATCGAGTACTGGCGCTGGTGGTTGGTCCACCTCTGGGTTGAAGGCTTTTTTGAAGTGTTCGCCACCGCCGTGATTGCCCTGCTGTTCACCCGCCTCGGCCTGATCCGCGCCAGCACCGCCAACAGCGCCATCGTGCTGGAAACCATCGTGTTCCTGTTCGGCGGCATTCTGGGCACCTTGCACCACCTGTATTTCACCGGCACGCCGACTTTCGTGATTGCCATCGGTGCCATGTTCTCGGCGCTGGAAGTGGTGCCACTGGCCATGATCGGGATTGAGGCCTATCGCAACTACCAGCGCTCCAAGGCCGCGCCCTGGGTGCAAAGCTACAAGTGGTCAATTTTGTGTTTCATCGCCGTCGGCTTCTGGAACGTGGTGGGCGCCGGCTTGCTGGGCTTCTCCATCAACACACCGATCGCGCTGTATTACATGCAAGGCCTGAACATGACGGCGGCCCACGGCCACGCCGCCCTGTTTGGTGTCTACGGCATGCTGGGCATTGGCCTGTTGCTGTTCTGCCTGCGTGGCTTGTCGAATCGGGCCGCCTGGTCTGACAAACTGCTGCAAGTCATGTTCTGGTCACTCAATATCGGCCTGGCCATGATGGTGTTTCTCTCGCTGGTGCCGGCCGGCATCTACCAAGCCTGGGCCAGCGTCACCGAGGGCATGTGGTATGCCCGCTCCGCGGAGTTTGTCCATTCACCGTTCATGGAAACCATGGTCTGGCTGCGGGTGCCGGGCGATATCGTCTTCACCATCGGCACCCTGTGCCTGGCCTGGTTCGCGGTCCGGCTGCTGACCGGCGGCAAGCGGCCACAACCGGTCGCCGTGCCGGTGGTCGCCAGCAAGCGCGCTTAACCGACTGAGGCATAGGCCACACGGGCGTTCTGGAGTCAGGGGAAACCCCGGTTCCAGAACGCTTTTTTATCGTATGAATGCGACAAGCAGTCGCGTTGACTACAGGCGACTCACAGGCCACGCTCCCCCCACCCTTGCCATTGACATTTCGCAAAAACGAACGCCCCCCGCATACCTAGTATTCACCATGAGAGCGTAACGATTGGTGCGAAGGCGTAACGGTTGGTTATAGGCGGCCCGTGAAGGAGAACAACGCGCACCGCCGCTGGCTCTCCCAGTTCGGAACGGAGGGTCATGTCATGCTGCAATGGATCATTTCCTCAAGCCTGCGACTTCGAACGGTCGTGATTTCCCTGGCTGTAGTGCTCCTCGTCGGTGGCATCTGGCACACCCGCAACGTACCGCTTGATCTGGTACCGGAGTTCTCGCCACTTTCCCTGGAAGTTCAAACAGAGGCGCTCGGCTTGTCGGCGTCCGAAGTGGAGTCCTTGATCACGGTACCGCTGGAGGCGGACTTGCTCAATGGCGTACCCTGGCTGCACTCGATCGAATCCGAATCGATCACCGGCTTGTCGTCGATCGAGATGTTCTTCGCGCCGGGAACCAACTTGATGCAGGCGCGCCAGATGGTGCAGGAACGGCTGACCCAGGCCCACGCGCTGCCGAATGTATCGAGTCCACCGGTGATGCTGCAACCGGTTTCATCGGCGAGCCGGATCATGAATATCGGACTCAGCTCCAAGACCGTGTCATTGATTGAGATGTCGGTGCAGGCGCGCTGGAACATTGTGCCGCGCCTGGTCGGCGTACCGGGGGTAGCCAACGTCTCGGTGTGGGGAATGCACAACCGGCAAGTGCATGTGCAGGTCGACCCCGCCCGGCTGCGCGCGAAAGGCGTCACGCTTGAGCAGATCGTCAAGACCGCAGGCGAGTCCGTATGGGCATCGCCATTGACCTATCTCAACTCGTCGACGCCGGGCGCGGGTGGTTTTATCGACACGCCAAACCAGCGCCTCGGCGTGCGGCACGTATCGCCCACATCGTCTCCGGAGAGCTTTGCCAAGGTACCCGTGTTCGGTACTTCGTTGCCGCTGCAGGATGTGGTTCGGGTGGTCGAGGACAGCCAGCCACAGATTGGCTCGGCCATTCTCAAGGACGGCAGCGGCCTGTTGCTGGTGGTCGAAAAGTTTCCTGGCGCCAATACAACGCAAGTCACCGAAGGCGTCGAGGCGGCTCTGCGGGAACTGAGCCCTGGCATGAAGGGCATCGAGGTCGACACCAAGATCTATCGGCCGGCGAGTTTCATCGAACGCGCCGCCAGGAATCTCGCCACCGGCATCGTGATCGCCTATCTGTTGGTCGTCATTGCGGTCGGCCTGCTGCTTGGCAGCTGGCGGGCGGCATTGGTCGCCGCACTCGTCATTCCGACGTCGCTGCTGGCGGCGGTCTGGGTGTTTCAAGCATGGGGCGCCGACATCAATATGCTGATGGTTGCGGGCCTGATGCTGGCGGTGGCTGTCATCGTTGACGATGCGATTATTGACGTCGATCACATTGCGCGCAGGCTGCGCGAAGCGCGCCGCGAGGACAGTCAGCAGCCAGCGCTGGACATCATTGTTCGGGCGGCCCTTGAGGTGCGCGGGCCCATGCTGTATGCGACGGCGATTCTTCTGCTCGCGGTACTGCCCGCCCTTTTCATGCAGGGCGCGTCCGCTCCTTTCTTCCAGCCACTGGTCTGGGCTTACATTGTGGCGGTGCTGGCGTCGTTGGCAGTCGCATTGACCTTGACACCGGCACTCAGCCTGTTGCTGTTGTCCTCCACTTCCTTGCCAGAGCGCACCGGATCGCGCGTGATGATGAAGATGAAAAGCGGCTCCGCTCGTCTGGTGGATGCCGCGTTGCACACACCGCTACCGGCATTCGCACTCGGCGCCATCGGAGTGGTTGTTGGCGTGCTGGTTTGGACCAATTCGGAGCGCACGTATCTGCCGGGCTTCAAGGAGACCGATGTCGTGGTGGAGTTGGAGGGCTCCGCGGGAACTTCGCTGCCGGCGATGAACCGGTCGGCGGCTTCCGTGATGAAGGATTTGCTGGCGCTCAAGGGGGTTCGCAACGCGGCCGCCCAAGTAGGTCGTGCAGTGCTTTCCAAAGAAGTAGCCGATGTGAATTCCGCCGAAGTGTGGGTCAGCATCGATCCAGATGCTGACTACGAAGACACGCTCGAAGCGATGCAGCAGGTGGTGGCCGGATACCCCGGCCTCAAAGGCGAAGTCCATACCTTCCTGTCGAAACGAATGCGAGAAACCCTGACCGGCGATGACGAGACCGTCAGCGTGCGCGTCTATGGGCACGACCAAAAGATCATTCAAGACAAGGCTGAGGAGATTCGCGACGTGCTGGCCAAAATCGACGGCATCTCGAATCCGCGCGTGGAGGCGCATGCCGAGAAGACCACCATTGAGGTCAAGGGAGATCTCGACAAAGCCCGTCACTTCGGCCTGAAGCCGGGCGACGTGCGCCGCGCCGCCTCGACGTTGATGTCGGGCATCACGGTTGGCGCGCTGTTTGAGGACCAGAAGGTGTTCGATGTCATCGTCGTGGGCAGCCCGGACGTGCGTAACAACCTGAGCGACATGCGCAATCTGCTGATTGATTCGCCGGCTGGGCCCCAGGTGCGCCTGGGCGACATTGCCGACGTGAACACGACGGCCTCGCCCGGCGTGATCCGGCGCCAGGGCGTATCGCGGCGGATCGATAT
This sequence comes from Rhodoferax ferrireducens, assembly GCF_003347515.1. GTDB lineage: Bacteria > Pseudomonadota > Gammaproteobacteria > Burkholderiales > Burkholderiaceae_C > Rhodoferax. The sequence continues at coordinate 95,603 of NZ_QEII01000303.1, forward strand.
CGAGGCCGACGTCACCGGGGGCGATGTTTCCGCCGTGTCGCGTGAAGTGGCCCGCCGCATCAAGGAAATGCCTTTTCCGTTCGAGTACCACGCGCAAGTGCTGGGCGAGCACTTCGCTCGTCAGGCAGCATTGCGTTCGCTGTACAGCTATTTGCTGGCTGCCGCGGCGTTGATCTTCCTCCTCCTGCAAGCAGCCTTCGGTAGTTGGCGTTTGGCCTTGTTCAGCCTTCTCGGCGTGCCGGTTGCGATGCTCGGGGGCTTCCTCGCGGTGCTCGCTGGCGATGACGGCTTCACGCTGGGGTCCATGCTCGGATTCGGCGCAGTGCTCGGGCTCAGTGTGCGCAACACGGTATTGCTGGTGCGGCACTTTCAGTCACTCGAGTTGCACGGCGAAGCGTTTGACGCGGCCCTGGTGCGCCGGGGCATGGGTGAGCGTATCCCGGCCGTACTCATCAGTGCCATCACCACCGCTATGCTGGTTCTGCCGTTTGTAGTGCTGGGTGATGTGGCCGGCCTCGAAATCCTGCACGGATCTGCGGTCGTGATCCTTGGCGGGCTGGTCAGTACCACGCTGTGGCTGCTGGTCTGTATTCCGGCGCTCTATCTGCGCTTCGGTGCGCGCTCCGCGCAAGGCACGCTCGACGTGGCGGCCGGGTCAGCCTGAGCAACGCCAATCTTCCAACGATGAATGGAGACCCGACATGAACACTTTGAATCGACTAGGCCTTGTCACACTGGTACTGGGCGCTTCGCTCTCACCGTGGGCTGCGATGGCTGCTGGCGGTGTCGCCCTGGCCAAAACGGCCGCCGCGTCGACGGTCGAAAAAATTAACGGCTCAGCGCTGAAGAAAATAACCCTGAGCCAGCGGGCGGCCGAACGACTCGACATCAAGACCGGTCAAGTCGCGGTCAATTCATCCGGGATCATGACCGCGCCCTACGGCGCATTGCTGTATGACCGAAACGGCAAAACGTGGGCGTATACCAACCCCGAACCCCTCGTGTATGTACGGCACGCCGTCGTCGTCGAATCGATCAAGGGCGGGGTGGCCTTCTTGAAAGAAGGCCCACCTGCGGGCACCGTGGTCGTCGTGGTCGGGGCGTCCGAATTGCACGGCATTGAAAGCGGCGTGGGGCACTAGTCCTTACGCCACCACCCGGAGGAGAAAGTCATGATGCGATGGGTAATCGGAACCAGCCTGCGCTTTCGCTTCCTCGTGATGGCGATCGGCCTGAGCCTCATGTACTTCGGATTTCTGCGCCTGCGGGAAATGCCGATCGACGTGTTTCCCGAGTTTGCACCGGCCAAGGTCGAGATCCAGACGATTGCACTCGGCCTCTCACCTTCCGAGGTGGAGTCGTTGATCACCGTACCGCTTGAGAATGCACTCGCCGGCGTTCCGGGCGTTGCCGATTTGCGCTCGAAGTCAGTGCCGCAGTTGTCCTCCGTGGTTGTCATTTTCAAGCCGGGTGTCGATGAGCTCAAGACCCGACAGCTCGTGACCGAACGCGTCGCCCTGGCGACCCCGAGCCTGCCAACCTGGGCCGCGCCCCCGTTCATCATGCCGCCCTTGTCGTCGACCAGCCGCGTGATGAAAATCGGCATCACGTCACCGAAGCACTCTGTGATGGATCTGTCGATGCTGGCCTACTGGACGATTCGGGCGCGCCTGCTGGGCGTGCCTGGCGTGGCCAATGTGGCCATCTGGGGCGAGCAGCTGAAGATGCTGCAGGTGGAGGTCGATCCGGATCGCCTCGCCACCTACAACGTGACGCTTGACGATGTCCAGGAGGCCGTGTCCGACACGCTTGACGTGGGCCTGCTGCGTTACTCGGGTGGCGCCCATATTGGTACTGGCGGCTTTATCGAGACACCCAACCAACGCATGGAAATTCTGCTGACCTCCGCCAGCCAGACGCCCGAAACGCTGGCGCAGGTCCCGATCGGCCTGAAAGGCGGCAAGCCACTGCTGCTGGGCGAGGTGGCGCACATCGTGTTCGGGCCACAGGGCGCGATTGGCGACGCCGTCATCAATGATGGGCCAGGGCTCATGCTGATTGTCGAGAAGTTTCCCTGGGGCAATACGCTAGAGGTAACCCGTGGCGTGGAGGCTGCGCTTGAAGCCATGAAACCCGGCTTGCCCGGTGTCGAAATCGACACCAAGATATTCCGGCCCGCCACCTTTATTGAAGATTCAATCAATAACCTGTCGCAGGCGCTGCTGATCGGTTGTGTGCTGGTCGTCTTCGTCATGATCGCCTTTCTCTACGAATGGCGCGCGGCCCTGATTGCCAGCGTGGCGATTCCGCTGTCCCTGCTCGCGGCCGGCTTGCTGCTCGCCAGCAGCGGCGTGTCGATGAACACGATGGTGCTTGCAGGCTTCGTGATTGCGATTGGCGCGGTTGTCGACGATGCCATCATCGACATCGAGAACATCATGCGGCGCCTGCGCCAGGAACGGGCCGCAGGCAGTCATCGCACCACCGCACGGGTGATCCTCGAAGCCTCACTGGAGGTGCGCAGGCCGATCGTCTATGCGACTCTGATTGTTGTGATGGCCGTGATGCCGGTTCTTTTCATGGAAGGCTTGTCGGGTGCCTTCTTCAAACCGCTGGTACTGGCCTATGTGTTGGCCATCCTGTCATCCATGGTCGTAGCCGTTACGGTGACGCCCGCACTGGGCCTGATCTTGCTGCGCAACGCCCCGCTGCAAGGTCGAGGCTCGCCGCTGGTGACCTGGCTTGCACAACGCTATTCCGTGCTGTTGAGCAAAATCGTTCAGGGCCCGCGCCTGACCCCCACGGTGGTGGTTGTGCTGGTCACACTTGGTGGCGCGGTGATGTGGCCACTGCTGGGCCATTCACTGCTGCCGTCGTTCAAGGAACGCGACTTCCTGATGCATTGGGTGACCAGCCCCGACACATCCCATCCCGAGATGGTGCGCATCACCACCCAGGCCAGCAAGGAACTGCGGGCCATCCCCGGCGTGCGCAATTTCGGCGCCCATATCGGCCAGGCTTTCGCGGCCGACGAAGTGGTGGGCGTCAACTTCGGCGAGAACTGGATCAGCATTTCGCCCGACGTCGATTACGACAAGACGATTGCGGCGATCGATGAGCTGGTCAAAGGCTACCCAGGCCTTTACCGCGACCTGCAGACCTACCTGAAGGAGCGTATCCGCGAGGTGTTGACGGGTTCAGGCGAAGCCATTGTGGTGCGCATCTTCGGTTCAGACATGGACGTGTTGCGCGAGAAAGCGGAGGAAGTACGACTCGCTATGGCAGACGTCGAGGGCCTTGATCACCTGCACAAGGAACTGATCGTGGAGGTACCGGAGATTCAAGTCAAACTGAAGCTCGATGCGGCGCAGCGCTATGGTCTGAAACCGGGTGACGTCAGGCGCGCGTCGGCCGTCCTGGTCGCGGGCGAGGAGGTTGGCGATATTTTCAACAGTGGCCGCACCTACGACGTGCAAGTGTGGACCTCGCGCGAATGGCGCCACAGCCTGACCTCGCTGCAGCGCATGCTGATCGACACGCCCACGGGCGAACGGGTACGCCTGGGCGATGTGGCCGATATCGCGGTGGTGCCGAGTCCGAATGTGATCAAGCGCGAGAACGCTTCGCGCCGCATGGATGTCGATGCCAATGTGAAGGGACGGGACCTCGAATCGGTGGCCCAGGACGTGCAGAGCCGGCTGCAGAAAATTGACTTCCCGATCGGCTACCGGGCCGTGTTGCAGGGCGAGTACGTTGAGTTGAAGGCCGCCCGTGAGCGCATTTTGTTTTACACCGGGTTCGCGCTGGTTGCGATCCTGCTGCTGCTACAACTGACCTTTCGCAGCTGGAAGCTGGCCATGATTACCTTTCTGACATTGCCCTTTGCGCTGGTCGGCGGGGTGGTTGCCGCCTATATCGCCGGCGGCGTCATTTCACTGGGCTCACTGGTGGGCTTTCTCACCGTACTGGGCATCGCCGCCCGCAACGGCATCATGATGATGTGCCACTACCAGCACCTGGAGCTGCATGAAGACGAGCCCTTCGGCCTGTCGCTGGTGTTGCGCGGCGCGCGCGAGCGGCTTTCGCCGATCCTGATGACGGCGGGTGCCGCCGGGCTGGCCGTGCTGCCGCTGGTCATCTTTGGCAATCTGCCGGGGCAGGAAATCGAGTATCCGATGGCGGTGGTCATCCTTGGCGGTCTCGTCACCTCGACCTTGCTGAACCTCTTCATCGTGCCCGCCCTGTACCTGCGTTTTGGCGCCGGGACCGCGCAGGACTCAATGCGTACGGCAACACTCAAGGCCGCCGCTGTATGAACTCGCACCGCCCCAAACACGCCGCGCCGTCACCTCGCAGCCGTGTCATCAAGGAGATCAGCATGGGACGACAGTTCATCGCAGCGGCCCTGGTTCTGGGTGTGTGCCACGGCATCGCCTACGCGGACGAACCGTTCGAGCGGATCAAGGTCTTCCTGGAACAAAACGTTCAGGACAAGGATGCTGAATTCAAAATCGAGGCCACCGGTGGTAAAGGGGGTCTCACCAGCCTGCAAGTCAAGGCACCTGACGGCCGCACCGTCATCGACTTCAAGGCGCCCGACTCCCGGCTCGGCATGCGAACCGTGCTGCTCGAATCCCCCGAACCCAAGAACGATGGCCGTGTGCAGGCTGACTTCCCTGCCGGCGCTTACACCTTCTCAGGCCGTAGCGCGAGTGGCGAACGGCTCGAAGGCACAGCGATGCTGAGCCATGTGTTCCCTGACCCAACGGCTTTCGTACACCCGCGGCCCGACGCGACAAACGTGCCGCACCAAGGGCTGAAGGTCAACTGGCGCCCTGTCAAGGGGCTGGCGGCGTATATCGTGGTCATCGAGCAAGAGGCCTCGGGTCGAGAAATCAAGGTCAACCTGCCGGCCAACACCACGACGTTCAATGTGCCGAACGGTTTCTTGCGGCCGGACACTGAATACAAACTGGCTGTCGGCACCGTGGCCCGGGACGGCAACTCCTCGTTCATCGAGACCGGGTTCGTCACCGGCAAGAAATGACTTTGACGTCTGTGCAAGGAAGCCCTCATGAAACGAGCTCACATACTGCAAGGGATAAGTCGCCGGACTCGCAGCGCGCTGATCCTCAGCTGCACGGCATTGGCATTGGCCAGCGTGGCCAGCGCCGAGAACAAGCCGCAGCAGGCCGTCAAAATCAGCGAGGAACAAGCCAAGGCGATTGCTCTCAAGAAAATGCCCGGCAAGGTGACTGACGTGGCTATCGAGAAAAAGCGCGGCAAGACCGTCTACGTCGTTGAGGTCATGACCGAGAGCCAGGGAGAAAAGGATGTCTTCATCGATATGCAGTCGGGCGCGGTCGTCGGTACGGACTGAGCGCCCAGGCAGCGCCCTATCGACTCATTTTTAACCTGCAAAAAGGACATCAGCCATGAGAACAAGATACAACCGGTTCGGCATGGGCCTGGCGCCGATCGCGAAATTATTGAGGGCGCTGCTTGTCGCCAGTGTTGGACTGGGTCTGTTGGGCGCCGCCGCCGTGGCGGCGGGCAAGAAAGCGAAGGCCGATCCGGCGGCTGACACCCCCATCGAGCAGGGGGCCAAGAAATTTGAAGAGCTTGACCTGAAGGAATTCGACCGTTCGGAGAATATTGACAACCCATGGCTGCCGCTAAAACCCGGCATGCAGTGGGTTTTCGAGGGCTATACCGAGGAGGAGGGCAAGCGCATCCCGCATCGCCTGGTGTTCAGCGTCACAGACCTTGTCAAGAAGATCGGGGGCGTCCGCAGCCGCGTGATTTTCGACGCTGATTACAGCAACGGTGTATTGGTCGAGAAGGAGTTGACCTTCTTTGCTCAAGACAAGGGGGGTAATGTCTGGCATCTGGGGCAATATGTCGAAGTGCATGAGGAAGGCGGCTTCGTTGGCGGCCAGATCTGGCATTTCGGCAACCCGGACGGCGCCAAAGCCGGCATCGTGATGCCGGCGAATCCGCAGCCTGGCACGCCGAGCTTTTCCCAGGGCTATGCACCCGCGCCTTATAACTGGACCGACCGCGGGCGCGTCCACAAGATGGGCCAGAAGATCAAAGTCCCGGCCGGAAGCTACGAGGATGTGCTAATCATGGATGAATTTGATGCCAGCAATCCCGGCGTATTCCAGCTCAAGTACTACGCGCGCGGCGTCGGCAACGTGGCGGTGGGTCACAGGGGCAAAAAAGGGGATTCGGCCGAGGTGCTGAATCTGGTCAAGGTACACCAGCTAAGCCCCGACGAACTCGCGAAGACCCGTGCGTTGGCACTGGAGCTGGAGAAACGCGGCTCCATGTATCCCCCGTCGCCGATTGAGCACGTCCCGCTGGCGAAGACTCCATGAATTTGTTCCCTGACCGCAGGAGTGAGACCATGAAAATTCTGCGTCCAGCGGCTGCAAGTGTTGCGGTCTGGCTGTTGCTCGCGGGAAGTGCCAGCAGCGCTGAAGTACGCAAGGATGCCGGCACCGAGGAGTTCGGCATGAGCCACAAAGAACTTGTTACATCGGTCGAGAAGGTGGAAGGCCTGATTGCCCAGTGCATGCGGGCGCAGGGTTTTGAATACCTCGCGGTCGACTACGACACCGTGCGCCGAGGCATGAGTGCGGACAAGAACCTGCCCGGCCTCAGCGAAGCGGAATTCACCGAGAAGTACGGCTTTGGTGTATCGACCTTGTATACCGGACGGCCACCGCAGCTGGAAACCGGCTACAGCCCCGCCAAGGTAGGTCTGGGCGAACGCAACGTGGCCCTCTACAAAGGACTGTCCGCGGCCGACCAGGTGGCCTACAGCCGCGCCCTGTTCGGCCAGAACCCGGACGCCACCTTTGCGACCAGTCTGGAGCGCGAGAACTTCGCCCGCGCCGGCGGCTGCACGCGCAAGGCGGTGGAGCAGGTCTTTACCCCCGAGCAGCTGGCGGCGAGTTACTACAACCCGAAAGATGAGCAGATCAACAGGGACCCGCGCATGAAGGCGGCGCTGCGCAAATATGCAGATGGCATGCGCAAACTGGGCTTTGACTACACGCATCCAGACCAGGTCGAAGCCGATGTGCGCAAACGGCTTGACGCGCTGACGCAAGGTCAGTCAATCCCGGCCGACAATTTGTCGGCCGAACAGCGCACGGCGCTGAAGGCCTTGCAGGACTATGAACGCCGGGTCGCGAAGAAGAACCTCGACATGATGGAGGCGCTGATCGAACCGGTCGAGGAACAAATCGCGAAGGAAATGTTCACGCGCGCTGGCAACAAGACGGGCAAGCCATGAGCCGCACGGGCGGGTGACGCATGGCCTCCCGACGCATCAGACTTCTGTCTACCGTGCTGGCGGGGGTGGCTGTGGCCGCGGGACTGGCCTGGGTTGCAGGTTCCCGCATTGAGTCGCCGGCGGAAGTTGCGGCCAGAACCGCACCGCCCACGCCCTCGCCCATCTTCGTGCCGGTCGAGAAGCGCGTGCTCGGCGCCAGCATCGTCACGCGTGGCACGGCCCGCTTCGGCTTGCCGCAGCCGGTGTCGATCGCGCCCTCGACGCTGAAAGCGGCCGCGGGCCTGATCACCATCCTGCCGGTGCGCAACACCCAGGTGCAGGAGGGCGGCGTGCTGCTCACCGCGTCTGGGCGCCCGGTGTTCGTGCTCCAGGGCGATCTGCCAGCCTACCGTGACCTTGTGCCCGGCCTCAGTGGCGATGATGTGCGCCAGCTGGAGCAGGCGCTGACTCGGCTGCGCCTCAATCCCGGTCCGGTCGACGGCGTCTACGACCAGCAGACCGCGGCGGCCGTGGCCCAGTGGTACAAGGCCAAGGGCTGGGAGCCGTTCGGACCGACGCGCGAGCAACTGGCCGCCATCCACACACTTGAACGCGAATCGGGTGATGCCGCCAAGTCCGCCATGTCCGCCACGGCGGCGGCGGCCGCCGCAGCGCCAGCGGTCGAAGCGGCGCGTGCCACGGCCGAGCACAACGCCCGCACGGCCGCGGCCGAGCTCGCCGTCCGGCTGGACGATTTGCGCGGGCTTGAAGCCGGCCGCGAGACCGATCCCGTGCTGGCGCTGCAATACGAGCGCACCAAAGCCGAACACGCCAACACCGCCGCCGAGACCGACCTGGCCGCGCAAATCGCCGACGAGGCCTTGATCAGCCTGGATCCGCGCCAACCGGAGACGACGCGCCTGGCGGCTCGGGCCAAGGTGGAACTGGCCCGCACGACGGCCCACAAGACGCGTCTTGAAGGCCAGGCGGCGGTGCTGGCTGCAGAGCGGGCCGCGGCGCAGGTGGGTCGCAAGGTCGAGCTCGGTCAGGCTGCCGTGAACTCGGCGCGCATGGCCGAGAAGGCCGCCCGCCTCGAAGGCGAGCGCGCGGTGCGGGCGGCGCTGGACGCCCAGGCGCTGGCCGGGCTGGACGCCCGCCTCGCCAACCAGCGGGCGCACCAGCTGGCCGAGGAGCTGGCATTCGCGCGCAAGAAGCTCGGCGTGCAAGTGCCGGTCGACGAATTGGTGTTTGTTCGCTCCCTGCCGGTCCGGGTTGAAGAAATCAAGGCGACGGTCGGCGCCGCCGCCAGCGGGCCAGTCCTGTCGGTCACCGACAACCAATTGTCAATCGACTCGACCTTGCCGCTGGAAGCCGCGCCGCTGGTGAAGCCGGGCATGAAGGTCACCATCGACGAGCCGGCCCTGGCGGTTAGCGCCACGGGCGTGGTTCAGCAGGTGGCCAGCACGCCAGGCACGCGCGGCGCGGATGGCTTTCACATTTACTTCGAAGTGCGGGTGGAGCCGACCGCCACGCCGCTCGAAGGCTTTTCCGTACGACTGACCATTCCCATCAAGTCGACGAATGGCGCGGTCACAGCCGTTCCCGTCAGTGCCCTGTCGCTGGCGGCCGATGGCAGCTCACGGGTCCAGGTGCAAGACAATGGCGGGCTGGCCTATGTGGTGGTCGTGCCCGGGCTGGCCGCCGACGGCTTCGTCGAAGTGACCCCGCGTAGCGGCAAGCTGGAGCCGGGGCAACTGGTGGTGGTCGGCTACAACCAGCCCAAGGGCCGGGACGAGAAATGATCCCGGTTGGGCTCGACGCACCGGCCAAGGTGCTTGAACTGTGTGGCATCAGCCGGCAATATGGCACCGATCCGGCGGTGCATGCCCTGACCGATATCAATCTGTCGCTGGAGCGCGGCGACTGGCTGAGCATCACCGGCCCATCGGGCGCCGGCAAGTCGACCCTGCTCAACATCATCGGCTGTCTCGACCGCCCGACCCGCGGGCGCTACTTCATCGATGGCATCGATACGACCAGCCTGAGCGACGATGAACGGGCCGGCGTGCGCAGTCAGCGCATCGGCTTTGTGTTCCAGTCCTTTCATCTGCTGCCGTACCGCAGCGTGCTGGAAAACGTCATGCTGGCCGAGGTCTACCGTCGCCTGCCCCAGCGCGGCCGGCGCGAGCGGGCGATGGCGGCGATCGAACGGGTTGGGCTCGCGCACCGGGCCGACTTTCTTCCCATCAAGCTGTCGGGCGGCGAGCGCCAGCGCGTTGCCATCGCGCGCGCCCTGGTGGGCTCACCCAGCCTGCTGCTGTGTGACGAGCCCACCGGCAACCTGGACTCGAAAAATTCGGCGACCATCCTCGATTTTTTCGAGAAACTCAACGCCGAGGGGCTGACCCTGGTAATCGTCACGCATGACGAAAACGTGGCGCGCCGGGCACGCCGGCGGGTACACATCGTGGATGGCGTGATGACCGAGACCGATGCCAGCGTTGCCACGAACCACCATGCGCCGGCCCAGCTTGCATCCCCGCCCGCCGTCGCGACCGTGCCACGCTCGGGCATCAGCACACACGACCTGCTGAACGAAGCGCTGGCCGGCATGTTCGCCCGGCCCGGGCGCATGCTGCTGACGGTGCTGGGCGTGGTGATCGGCATGTCGGCGCTGGTGGCAACGGTTGGTCTGACGCGCACCGCCGGCAACCGCATCATCAGCCAGTTCGACCAGCTGGCGGCCACCGAGCTGTTCGTGACCGCGCGCCCGGGCACGGCCACGGGCATGGTCGATCCGCGCGCCATTCCCTGGGACGCGCCGGCACGGCTGCAGCGCCTCAACGGGGTGGCGGCGGTGGGTTTGCTCAGCGATGTCGACATCGGCGATGCCCTGGTGAGCGCCTCGCCCGTGCGCGATCCCCTGAACCAAAGTGCCCTCAAGCTGGCGGTGCGCGCTGCCTCGCCCGACTTGTTCCGTGCCGTGCGAGCCGATCTGGCGAGCGGGCGCTTTCCCGACGCCGGCCATTCCGGCCGCGCCGACCGGGTCGCCGTGCTGGGGCCGGATGCGGCGACGCGGCTGGGGATTAACGCCTTGGAGCGGCTGCCGGCGATCGCCATCGGTGACCAGCCTTACATGGTGATCGGGGTCCTGCGCGACGTCGGTAGAAAGCCGGAGCTGCTGGGCTCCGTCCTCATTCCCGAGGGCACGGCGCGCCGCTACTTCGGCCTGACCGGACCGGGTACCGTGGTCGTCGAGACCCAAATCGGCGCCGCCTACCTGATCGCCGATCAGGCCCGCCTGGCGCTGCGGCCCGACGACCCGCGTTTGCTGAAAGTGCAGGTACCGCAGGAACCCAAGCGCGTGCGCGATGAGGTGCAGAGTGACCTCAACCTCATGTTCCTGATCCTCGGCGGCCTGTCGCTGATCGTGGGTGCGCTCGGCATTGCGAACATCACGCTGGTCGGGGTGATGGAACGCACCGGCGAGATCGGCCTGCGCCGGGCGATGGGCGCGACGCGTCGGCATATCGCCCTGCAATTCCTGTTCGAGAGCGCGTCGATGGGCGTGGTCGGTGGCATCCTCGGTGCCAGTCTCGGTGTGCTGGTCGTGATTGGCGTCTCGGCCTACCAAGTCTGGAGCCCGGTGCTGGACCCGGCGGCACCCTTGCTGGCGCCCGTGGTCGGTGGCGTGATCGGTTTGCTGTCGGGGCTCTACCCGGCGTCACGGGCCGCGCGGCTCGAACCGGCAGAAGCCTTCCATAACTCCTGATTCAAAGGCCCCCATGAACCCTGACTCCGCCCTCGCCCGCAGCATCGCGTCTGCCCTGTTGTTGCTGGCGGTCGGCGCGCCCTGCCGCGGCGCCGCGGCCAGCGACGCCGATGTGGCCGAGTTGATGCGCGCCATCGAGGAACTGCGGGCGCAGAACCAGGCGCTCGCGCAGCGAGTGAAGGAACTGGAAATCACCAAAGGCGCCCAGGCCGATGCGACGCGCACCATCATCCGCAATTCCGTCTCAACGCTGGGGTCCAAAATTAATTCGGCCGTGTCTCTTAGCGGCGCCGTCGAGATGCTCGCGGGCCGGGTCCGGGATTTTTCGGGGACGACGACCAGTGCGCTGCGGCTCAACACCGCCGAGCTGGACCTGGACATTCAGGTCAACCCGTGGACCACGGCCAATCTGGTGGTCGGCTATGTTGACGGCAGCGACGTGCTGTTCCAGGACACCCGGGGCTTCGATTCCGCAGTGGACCGATTCACCGTGGACACCGCGTCGATCACGATCGGCGATGTGCAGCGCTTCCCGCTCTACCTGAAGGCGGGTCGGATGAATCTGGGCTATGGCAGCTCGACCGGCGTGCATCGGGCGGACGTGCTCTCCATCGAGAACCCGCTCACGACTGACGCCTTCGAGACGCGACGGGACGCCATCGGCATCGGCTTCGGCTGGCCGACGCCGGCCCTCTCCCGCACGCCACCGCCGGTGATCGTGCCGACGGTGCGGCCGCTGCTGCTGGCGCCGCTGGTAGGCACTCTCGGCCGGCAACTCGGCTACGCGCCACCGCCCGAACGCCTGCCGCCGCCCACGCCGGTGAGCTTCCCGCCCGAGGCGCCGCCCTTCTACGGTGGCTTGTTGTTCTACGAAGGCCACAACGTGGGCACACCGCGCGGCTTCAGCCACAACGTCAACGGCCGGATCGGCTACCGGACCGGCGGACATTGCGGCAAGCCCTACAGCGACCTTCGCCGCACCGATTTCTGCCCCTGGTCGTTCGACCTCAGCGTCGACTACATCTCATCGGTCTTCGACAGCCGCTTCCTCGCCTCGGAATACCGTCCATTCCTGGACCAGTTCGGGGCCGTGCGCGGCTTGGCGTCGACGGTCAAAATGTCACTCGGCCCGGTGCAGCTGGTGGGCGAATGGACCGGCGCCACCGGTCGCGCCGTGTTCCAGGATGGCGCGGGCACGCCGATCAGCATCAAGCCGAGCGCCTGGCAGCTGGCCCTGGCTTATCAGTTCGACTGGAACCCGTGGGTCGAGACCATTGGCGCCCAGGGCACCTATGTGGCCCTCGGCTACTCCCAAAGCCGCGACCTCGCCGGTGCAGCGCAGCTGTTGAACGGGGAGCTCACGCGCGTGGGCTTCCTGCCGCGCTCGCGCTGGACGCTGACCGCCGGCGAATGGCTGCAGGAAGGACTCAAGGTGCAGCTGGAGTATTCGCGCACCACCGACTATTCCATCGGCCAGGGCGGCACAGGTGCCACCGGAAGCGGCCTGCAGATGACGCTGACGTACAGCTGGTAGCTATTATTATAATAGCTACTTACGCTTATTCTACGTGGGCTACAGGCCAAATTAGCTTATAAAATCACGGATCGACCGGTCACGCCATGCGCTTGCAGCAAACAGTCCTGGAACGCGCGCGTCACCCGGGACGGCTGCGGCGAACGCCGCACGATACTGAGAAAACTGCAGGTATAGCGAAACAGCGCCGGTTTGACGGCACGCATCTGACCGGTGCGCACGAAACCTTCGGCGTAATGATCGGGCAAAAACCCCAGGTACTTGCCCGACAGGATCAGCGTGGCAATGGATTCCTGGTCATAACCGGTGGCCTTGCGCGTCAGGCGCACCTGCTGGCTGATTTCCATATTGGGCGAGTGGTAGCCCAGGCCGGCGAAGGCATGGGTGCGCACATCGTCCCACGTCATCTCAGGCGGCTCGGCCTGGAACAGGCCATGCTGCGCGCCGCAGTACAGGAACATGGTCTCGGTGAACAAGGCGTCGTAGGCCAAAGTCTCCGAGCTGCGATGGCCCGGAATCACCCCGACCTGAAATTGCCCGTCGATCACGCCGCGTTCAATGGCATTGAGGGGCGCAACAAACAAGTGCAGGCTCACTTCGGGCGCCAGCTCCGAAAACAGGGCGATGGCTTCACCAATGTGGGCTTGGGGGTTGCTGGCGGTCTTGTCAAACACCGCAATATTGAGCTGCCCACCCATGCGCCGGTGAATTTCGTCCACGCTATTGCGAAACGCATCCGCCCCGGCCAGCAGGCGCAGGGTCTCGCTGTAGATTTGCTGGCCCTCGGTGGTCAGGGCAAAACCGGCCCGGCCGCGGCGGCACAAGGTCAGGCCGAGCCGGGTTTCCAGGTCCTTGATGTGACGGCTCACCGTAGAGGTGCCGATGTTGAGCTCCAGCTCGGCCGCCGCCATGCCGCCGCACTCGACCACGCTTTTGAACACCCGCAGCAGGCGGATGTCCATATCGCTCAACTGACCCAAGGCAGCGCGGCTATTTACTTGCATAAATTGTTAACTTAATAGTGATACATATACATTTATAAGAGTAACAGAGCCGATCAAAATCGCCAATCCCTCCCTCCATTCAGGACACCCCATGAACATGAACGATGCCCAAGCCCTGACCACGCCCCGCACGGACGCTGCCTGGCTTGATGCGCACTGGATGCCCTACACCGGCAACCGGAATTTCAAGGCCAACCCGCGCATGATGGTGAGTGCCAAAGGCTGCTACTACACCGACAACCATGGCCAGCAGATTTTTGACGGCCTGTCGGGCCTGTGGTGCAGTGGCCTGGGCCATGGCCGCACGGAAATTACCGAAGCGGTCACCCGCCAGATGGCGACGCTGGACTACTCCCCGGCCTTCCAGTTTGGCCATCCACTGTCCTTCGAGCTGGCCAACAAGCTGAAGGAACTGACCCCGGCCGGGCTGGACTATGTGTTTTTCACCGGCTCCGGCTCCGAGTCGGCCGACACCTCGCTCAAGATGGCACGCGCTTACTGGCGCGCCAAGGGTCTGGCCAGCAAGACGCGCCTGATCGGGCGCGAAAAAGGCTACCACGGCGTCAACTTTGGCGGCATCTCGGTCGGCGGCATCGCCGCCAACCGCAAGATGTTTGGCCAGGGCATCGAGGCCGATCACATCGCCCACACCCAGTTGGCCAGCAATGCATTTTCGCGCGGCATGCCGGACAAGGGGGCCGAACTGGCGGACGACCTGCTCAGGCTTATCACGCTGCACGATGCCAGCAATATTGCGGCCGTGATTGTGGAGCCCTTCTCCGGCTCGGCCGGCGTCGTGATTCCCCCCAAGGGCTACCTGCAGCGCCTGCGCGAGATCTGCACCGCCAACAACATCTTGCTGATTTTTGACGAAGTGATCACCGGCTTTGGCCGCTGTGGCGCCTGGACCGGCGCCGAGGCTTTTGGCGTCACACCCGACATCATGAACGTGGCCAAGCAGATAACCAACGGCTCGCAGCCCCTGGGCGCCGTGCTGGCCAAAAAAGACATTTACGACACCTTCATGGCGCAAGGCGGACCGGACTACATGCTCGAATTCGCGCACGGCTACACCTACTCGGCCCACCCAGTGGCCTGCGCTGTCGGCCTGGCGACGCTGGACCTGCTGGAAAAAGAAAACATGGTGGACCGGGTCAAAGAAATGGCGCCGTATTTTGAAAATGCCGTGCACAGCCTCAAGGGCAGCAAACACGTCACCGACATCCGCAACTACGGCCTCGCCGCCGGTATCACCATCGACGCCTTGCCGGGTGAACCGGCCCGTCGTCCCTATGACATCGCCATGGCCATGCTCAACAAGGGGTTTTACGTGCGCTACGGTGGCGACACCATCCAGCTCGCGCCACCATTCATCTCGACCCCGGCCCAGATTGACAGTCTGATCAATGCGCTGGGCGAAACCATCAGCCACACCGCTTAAAGCCCATTTACCATGCAAACACTTCCCCTGATTCAACACCTGATCGACGGCCAACTGGTCGATGGCGGCAGCCGCTCGCAGCACGTTTTCAACCCCGCCACCGGCAAGCCCGAAAAGCGCCTGCTGCTGGCCGACAAAGCCACGGTCGAGCAGGCCATCGCCAGCGCCCACGCCGCCTACCCGGCCTGGCGTGCCACGCCGCCGCTCAAGCGCGCGCGCGTCATGAGCAAGCTGAAAGTCTTGCTGGAAGAAAACGCCGAACAAATCTGCGCCCTGCTCACCGCCGAACACGGCAAGGTGCTGGGCGACGCCATGGGCGAGTTGCAGCGCGGCATCGAAAACGTCGAATACGCCAGCTACGCCCCGGAGCTGCTCAAAGGCGAGCACAGCAAGAACGTCGGCACCGGGGTCGACTCGTGGAGCGAGTTTCAGGCGCTGGGCGTGACCGCCGGCATCACGCCGTTCAACTTCCCCGTCATGGTGCCGCTGTGGATGTGGCCCATGGCCATCGCCTGTGGCAACACCTTTGTGCTGAAACCATCCGAGCGCGACCCCAGCAGCGCCTTGCTGGTGGCGCAACTGGCGCTGCAAGCCGGCTTGCCACCGGGCGTGCTCAATGTGGTGAACGGCGACAAGGAAGCCGTGGACACGCTGCTGGCCGACAAGCGCGTGACCGCCATCAGCTTTGTCGGCTCCACGCCGATTGCCGAATACATCTACGCCACGGGTTGCGCCAATGGCAAACGCGTGCAGGCCCTGGGTGGCGCCAAGAACCACGCCGTGGTGATGCCCGACGCCGACATCGCCAACGCCGTGAGCGCCTTGATGGGCGCGGCCTACGGATCCTGCGGCGAGCGCTGCATGGCGATCCCGCTGGTGGTGGCGATCGGTGATGCCACGGCCGATGCCGTGGTGGCCGGCCTGAAAATCGAGATCGCCAAGATGAAGGTGGGACCCGGCACCGATGCCGCCAATGACATGGGCCCGCTGGTTACCCAGGCCCACTTTGAGAAGGTCAAGGGTTTTGTCGACCAGGGCGTGGCCGAGGGCGCGACGCTGGTGGTCGATGGCCGTGGCATCCGGGTGCCCGGCCATGAAGAAGGTTACTTTTTGGGCGCCTGCCTGTTTGACCACGTCAAACCCGGCATGGTGATTTACCAGGAAGAGATTTTCGGGCCGGTGCTGGGTGTGATGCGCGTGAATAGCCTGCAGGAAGCGATGGACCTGATCGACGCCCACGAATACGGCAACGGCACCTGCATCTTCACCCGCGACGGCGAGGCGGCACGCTACTTCAGCGACAACATTCTGGTCGGCATGGTGGGTGTGAACGTGCCCTTGCCGGTGCCAGTGGCTTACCACTCGTTTGGCGGCTGGAAACGCTCGATGTTTGGCGATCTGCACGCTTACGGCCCGGATGCCGTGCGCTTCTACACCAAACGCAAGACCATCACGCAGCGCTGGCCCTCGGCTGGTGTGCGGGACGGCACGCTGTTCAGCTTCCCAAGCAACCGCTGAATCTGACTTTTTTCACCCGCAACACCCGCTGGCTCGGCAGAGTCAGCGGGTGTTTGTTTTTGGCGATGGGCGGCTTGCTTTTCTTTGACTTTTCTCAATTCTCAATCCGCCATCTCTGCATTAAATGGGCGGGTAGGGAGTACGTTGTTATGCGGGCAAGATCAAAAAACGGGAGACCGCAGTTGTTGCTTTTTCGGTCGCACGAAGGTCACATGCTTGAGAAGTCGTCGTTCCCCCCTGTCCAGTGCCTGTTCTGCAACCATCTCAATCCGGCGGGTGCCAGGTTCTGCAATGACTGTGGCTCGCAGTTGCACCTGCAGCCCTGCGACCGATGTGGCGCGACCAACAAACGAACTGCCAAAACTTGCTACAAATGCGGCGCCGGATTTACCCTGCCAGGAGCCTCCGGACTGGCGCCCGAACTAGAGCCTGAGCCACCGGTTCTGGACCACCAGCCCGCAGCGCCACCCAGGAACGAAGTCAGCATCGCCAGGGAGCCAACGCCATTCCCCGAGTCCGTGGCGCCGCCGGTAAATGACACGGTTTCGTTCAGACACTGGGCGACGGCGATCGGCTCACGCCGCGCGGTGCGCATCGCCGC
Organism: Rhodoferax ferrireducens; assembly: GCF_003347515.1. GTDB lineage: Bacteria > Pseudomonadota > Gammaproteobacteria > Burkholderiales > Burkholderiaceae_C > Rhodoferax. The sequence goes on from NZ_QEII01000303.1 coordinate 112,755, forward strand.
AGTGGCGATATTGCTCTTGGCGATTGTGATGTCGGGCGAATACTACTCCGAGCAGTCTGCCGAGTTCACGAAGACGCAGGGTGTCATACCGTTTGCCCCCAATATGTCCGACACCGCGATTTCCGGCGTTGCCACAGCCCCGGCCGTGGCAACGCCGGTTGCGGGCGCATCGGTTCCTGTGGACCCGCCGCCAAAAATTGTGGCCGGCACGTCAAGCCTCGACAAAACGCTGTCGCTCGCCCCTCCAGGGGCAGGCGTCGCAAGAACCACGCGGCCACTGCCGGTGACTGAGGCTGAGGTCATGCCCCGGCAGGATCCACCAGTGTTCAGAGAATGCCCGGACGCAGTCGCGGCGCTCGGGTTCTGCAATCCGACTAGCAAAACCGAGGGGAAATAGCATGAAAAAAGTTGTCTTAGGCACGCTGCTGCTGGCAGGAATTCTGTGCCACGGCACGCCGGCCGTCGCCGAGGTGGTGGATTACAAGATCGTGACCGCCTCCGAGCGGGGAACCTACATCAAAATCGGGCGTGATATCGCCGAGTTCGTGGCGCCTTCGGCGGACATCAAGCTCGATGCGGTGCCTTCGGCCGGGTCGGCAGAAAACGTTCGGCGGCTACGCTATGAGCCGGGCGTGAAACTGGCTTTGGTGCAGTCCGACGTCTACCAGTCTTTTCTTGACATGGCAGCCGGCGGCAACACAACGGCCGGCGCCATGATCCGACCGCTGCGTGTGATCATGCCGCTTTATAACGAGGAGATCTACTTCATCGTGCGGGCTGACTCGGACCGGAACTTCGTCCACGAGATCCAGAATGCGAAGATGAATGCTGGCGAGTTGGGCAGCGGCACTGCGCTGACCTCGGCGACGCTGTACCGCCTGATGTTTGGCCAACCCATGGCGGAGGCCAACACCAGCTACCTTTCCAATGAAGAGGCGCTGGCCAAGCTGGTCACGGACAAGACCCTCGACGTGGTGGCAGTCGTCGGCGGCCAGCCCACCAAGCTGCTCGTTGACATGAAGCCCGAGTCGCGCCAATTGATCAAACTGCTCAAGTTTGATCCCAACCATCCATCGAGCAAAACGGCGCTCAAGACCTATTTTCAAGCGACTGTGCGGGCCAGCAGTTATCCCAACCTGCTCACCGAGGATCTCCCCGGGTTGGCGGTCAAGGCCTTCCTTGTCACCTATGACTTCCAGGTGAAGGACACCGCGGGCCACCTGCGGCAGATGGCACGTTCACTGTGCCAGAACTTCTCGACCTTGCAGGAAAAAGGACACCCGAAGTGGCGCGAGGTTGACCTTACCCTGCCGGATCTCGGTCGCGGCTGGTTCTACTATGCCCCTGCAGCACGTGAAATCCGCTCCTGCACCGCCGGAGAGTCGCTCGCGCGAACACAGGCAAAATCGCGCGCCGTGAGAGCGTGCTCGCAGCAGGAACGAATTCTGGGTCTGTGCCCATAAGCGTGCCCATCACCGTGTGCGCGGCGAGTAGTTCAAGTTCGAAAATAGCCAGGTTCATTCAATCCGCCTACCCATGGCAAGAAAGGGGGTCTTCATGCTCATACGTCCCATACGCTACGCGCAGCTTGCTGCCATCCTTCTCGGTTCGGCCGCGGTAATTCTCTTTGCACTACTGGGTTTGCGCTGGGGCCAGGCTGAGGCACAAGGAGTCATGTCGGCGCCGGCCTGCCAGTGTTCAGCGCCGACCGCTATCCCCAGCATGTCAACCAGCGTCGTTCATTGCCTTTGCGGAGGCATGTCCTGTGTCGTCAGCGAGAACACCGGGCAAGGCAGGAATTCGAACCTCATGCAATGCGTCAAATAGGAACCGCCGCATCATTAGCCACGAGAATGAAGCGTTGCAAAGTCTGATTCTTATTCCTGTGTTGTGCGTCTTGTCACACACTCGCGTCTTCCACAACGGGAAAGCAGGAGAACAACATGCGAATCGGACTACCCAAGGAAGTCAAGAACCACGAATACCGTGTCGGCCTCACACCGGCCAGCGTGCGCGAGCTGAGTTCGCGCGGCCATCAGGTGCTGGTGCAAACCGGCGCCGGCGCCGCGATTGGCCTGACGGACGAGCAGTACCAGGCGGCCGGTGCCCTGCTGGTGGCGGACGCGGCGCATGTGTTCGCCCAGGCCGACATGATCGTCAAGGTAAAAGAGCCGCAGCCGCAGGAGTGCGCCATGTTGCGACCGGGGCAGATTCTGTACACCTACCTGCACCTGGCCCCTGACCCGGACCAGACCGCCGCCCTCATCAAATCGGGCGCCGTGTGCATTGCCTATGAAACCATCACCGGCCCCGGGGGTGGACTGCCGCTGCTGGCGCCCATGAGCGAAGTGGCCGGGCGCATGGCGGTGCAGGCGGGCGCCGCACATCTTGAGAAATCCAAGGGCGGCATGGGTGTGTTGCTGGGTGGCGTGCCCGGTGTGCCGGCCGGCCATGTGGTGATCATTGGCGCGGGCGTCGTCGGCACCCATGCACTGCAAATGGCGGTGGGCCTGGGCGCACGGGTGACCGTGCTGGACAAGAATATGGAGCGCCTGCGCCAGCTGGACCTGGTCTTCGGCAACCGCATCAATACCGTTTATTCGACCGCCCAAAGCGTGGACGATGCCGTGCTTGACGCCGAGTTGGTCATCGGGGGGGTTCTGATTCCCGGCGCAGCGGCGCCCAAGCTGGTGACACGCGATATGGTCTCGCGCATGAAGAAAGGCGCGGTGGTGGTGGACGTCGCGATTGACCAGGGCGGCTGCTTTGAGACCTCGCACGCCACCACGCATACCGAACCGACCTTCGTGGTGGACGGCGTGGTGCACTACTGCGTGGCCAACATGCCCGGCGCGGTCGCACGCACCTCAACTTTTGCGCTCAACAACGCCACCATTGCGCATGCCGTGGCGCTGGCCGACAAGGGCTGGCAACAGGCGCTCAAGGACGATCCGCATTTGCGCCATGGATTGAACGTGGCCAATGGCCACGTCACGTACGAAGCGGTCGCCCTGGCCTTGGGCTACACCTATGTGAACCCCAATACCTTGCTGAGTTGAATTACTGCTTGACTGCTTCGACCTGGACCAGCAGGCGCACGTTCTTGGGGAAGCCCCAGTCGATGCCGTAGTTCATGCCAAACTGGGTGCGATCGATGGTGGTTTCAAAATCGCCGCCGCAGACTTCACGCTTGAGCATGGGACTGTTGTAGCAATTGAAGCTGGTGGCTTTGAGCGTGACGGGCTGGGTCTTGCCCAGCAAGGTCAGGGTGCCGGTCACATCTGCCACCTTGTCGCCGCTGAAGCTGAGTTTGTCAGCGACGAACTTGGCTGTGGGGTGCTTGACTGAGTCAAACAGATCGGCGCTTTGCAGGTGTTTGTCAAACGCGGCGGTGCCGGTGTTGATGGAGGTGGTGTCGATCACGATCTCGACCTTGCCGTTGGTGCCCGCGCGGTCAAACTCGACCTTGCCTTCCTTTTTGTCAAAGCGGCCACGGTTGGTCGAGGTGCCGAAATGGCCGATCTCGAACGTCACGAAAGTATGGTTGGGGTCAATGGCGTAATTGGCCGCCTGGACTTGGGTAACGCCGGTCAACAGCATGGCCGCAGCAGCAATGGACAAAAGAGAAAAACGCATCAGAAAACTCCAGAAGTAAGGGTTGAGAAAAAGTTTGAGAACGAAGTTGCGGGGGGGGGGAATTACCTGGACAAAGCCGCTTAAAGCTTGCCCACGCCACTCAAGGCCAGCTTGAATTTGACTTGCACGTCGTCCGCCACCATGGAGGTGTCGGCCCATTCGTTTTCGCCAATCTTGAAGGCGAGGCGCTTGATCGGAAACGCACCGGTGGCGTTGGTGACGGCCCCGGTTTGCGTCATGGTGAGGGGCACCACCACATCGCGGGACTGACCTTTGACGCTGAGCTTGCCGGCCACTTCATATTTGCCGCCGCCCAGGGCCTTGAAACTGGATGAGGCAAAAGTGGCTTGGGGAAACTTGGCGGTGTTGAACCAGACCGCTTTGGGCAACTCGGCATCCGTTTCGGGCGCGCCGAGGGTGGCGCTGGCAATATCAACCGTGAACGCGACCTTGCTGGTCGCTGGCTTGGCGGCATCGAAACTGATTTGCGCATCAAACTTCTTGAAATGCCCCTCTACAGGCACACCCATTTGCTTGAAAACAAAACCGATGTCGCTTTGGGCTGGGACCAGCTTTTGCTGGGCGGCGGCGGGCACGGCAGTGGCTGCCAAAAAAGTGGCCGCCAGCGGAAACAGTAAGGATGATAATTTCATGGATTGAATGCTTTAGAGTGGTTTCAGGTACGGCCCGGCAACATGCGCGACAGCAGGCCATCACGATCGATCCAGTGGTGCTTGAGCGCTGCGGCGATGTGCAAGCCCGCCAAACCCACCAGTGCAAAGGCGGCGAGCCCGTGCAGTGGCTTGATCATGTCGGCCAGGTCCTTGTTGGGGGACAACAAATCAGGCAGGGGAATCTGGCCAAACCAGACTATCGGGAAGCCGGCTGCCGAGCTATAGGCCCATCCGATCAGCGGTACGGCAAAAAACAGCACGTACAAAAGATAATGCGTCGCATGGTAGGCCCGGGTTTGCCAGCTCGGCATGGCCCGCGTGATGGCGTGCGGGAGGGCCGGCGGCCGATGGGTGGCACGCCACAGCAGACGCACAACCGTCAGCGCCAAGAAGGTCACACCCGCCCATTTGTGCCAGTTGTAGAGTTTCAGGCGCAAGGGTGAAAAAGGCAGATCGGCCATATAAAAGCCGACCGCAAACATGGCCAAAACAACCAGCCCCAACAACCAGTGCAGGGCGATTGCCAAAGGCGAGTAGCGGAGCCCAACTTGCGTCGGGCCGGTAGGGGGAGATACGGTCACGTCAGACTTCCAAAAATCGATGCATCAAGGCGAATCCTTGACTTGGTCAAAGTTTAGAGGTCAGCAAATGCAAACAAGTTCAATTGAATTGAACTTTAAATTCACATATTTTGAATTACCGCATGACGGCCACTCGCCGTTGATAGAAGCCAATCAGTTCGGCATGCGCCAGCACGTGGCCTTGCATGGCTTTTTCCAATGCCGCTTTACTGGGTAATCTGAGGTCCGGGAGCAGGGCATCGAGGGCGAACAGCTTGTGGAAATAGCGATGCGCACCAATCGGCGGGCAGGGTCCTCCATAGCCGGTACGCCGCCAGTCATTCAGCCCCTGCCGGGTTCCCTCGGGCAAGGCCTTGTCAGCGACGCCCTCCGGCAATTCATGGACATCCGGGGAGATGTTGTAAAGAATCCAGTGCACCCAAGTCATTTTTGGCGCTTTCGGGTCCGGCGCATCCGGGTCATCAACAATCAGGACCAGACTTTGCGTGTTCGCAGGGACACCCGACCAGACAAGCTGCGGCGAAAGATCTTCACCGTCACAGGTTTGACGCAATGCAATCGTGCCCTTGTGCGGGAATGACGTGGAACTCAGGATCAGAGACATGGCATGGTGTTCCTTGGGGCAACAGAAAATTTCCACTCTATGACGCTGGGTCAGGCGCAGCTTGATACTTCTCAAGCGCTATTCCCAAAGTGCCACAGTGGCGTCCAACCCGCCTCGCAAACGCTTCAATTTCTGCCAGCGCTAATCGTCGCTGTCCGCTTTTGAATGAATTTGCAGGCGGTACGGTTCGGTTGATGGTGCGCACAGTGCAAAATGTGGCCCATGAAACCACCCAAGCGACTGCAATCATTGATCGAAGAAGGCCTGATCGACACGGTCGTGCGCCAGCTGATGAGCGGCAAGGAGGCGATGGTTTACGTGGTGCGCTGCGGCGACGAAACGCGCTGCGCCAAGATCTACAAGGAGGCCACGAATCGCAGCTTCCGCCAGGCGGTGGACTACACCGAAAACCGCAAAGTCAAAAACTCGCGCGAAGCACGCGCCATGGCCAAGGGCACCCGCTTCGGCCGCGAGAAGCAAGAGGCTGCCTGGCAGAGCGCCGAGGTCGATGCGCTTTACCGCCTGGCCGATGCCGGCGTGCGCGTGCCCAAGCCGCACAATTTTTGCGACGGCGTGCTGTTGATGGAGCTGGTGACCGACGAGCACGGCGACGCCGCCCCGCGCCTGAACGACGTGGTGCTCACGCCCGAGCAGGCGCGGGCGCACCACGGCACACTGTTGATCGAGGTGATGCGCATGCTGTGCGCGGGCGTGGTGCACGGCGACTTGTCGGAATTCAACATCCTGCTGGCGGAAGACGGCCCGGTGATCATCGACCTGCCGCAAGCGGTCGACGCGGCCGGTAACAACCACGCGCAGCGCATGCTGCTGCGCGATGTCGCCAATTTGCGCGGCTTCTTTGGCGGCTTTGCGCCCGAGCTGCTGCACACCGAGTTTGGCCCCGAGATCTGGGACTTGTACCAACGCGGCGTGCTGGACCCTGCCGTGGTGCTCACCGGCCGCTTCAAGCGCAAGGCCGGCGCCGTCGATGTGGGCGGCTTGATGCGCGAGATTGACGACGCCCGCGCCGAGGACGCGGCGCGCCGCCTGCGCATGCAGACGGCGCAATAACCTATGCGGCCCTAGGCGTTGGCCAGACTGATGGCCTCTTGCGCCAGGATTTCCGCTTCTTTCTCATGGGTCAGCATCGAGCCTGTCTCCCGGTAACGCGTGTGCCAAGACAGCGCTTTTTCCAGTACATGCGGCGTGTGTCCGCCGCGCAGCTGGGCTTCGGTCACGTAGTCATGCAGCATGTGCCGATACGGTTCGGCGACGCAGTTGTTAATGATCAGCTCGGCGCGCTCGCGCGGCGCGAGTCCGCGCAAATCGGCCAGGCCGACTTCGGTGACGATGATGTCCACGTCGTGCTCGGTGTGATCGACATGCGACACCATTGGCACGATGCTCGATATTTTTCCGCCTTTGGCAATCGATTTGGTAGCAAAAACCGACAGATAGGCGTTGCGCGCAAAGTCCCCGGAGCCGCCGATACCGTTCATCATGTGCGTGCCCAGCACATGGGTTGAATTGACGTTGCCGTAGATATCGGCTTCCAGCGCGGTGTTGATGGCGATGATGCCCAGACGCCGGATGATTTCGGGATGGTTGCTCACCTCCTGCGGGCGCAGCACCAGCCGGTCCTTGTATTTACCGATGTCGCCAAAGACTTCCCGGCTTTTCTGCGATGACAGGGTGATCGAGGACCCGGAGGCGAAATCCAGCTTGCCGGCGTCGAACAAATCGAAGGTCGAGTCCTGCAGCACCTCGGAATACATGCTCAGGTGCTTGAACGGGCTGTCAATAAAGCCGCCCATCACGGCGTTGGCGATGGTGCCGATGCCGGCCTGCATCGGCAGCAGGCTCTCGGTCAGCCGCCCCTGCGCGACTTCTTCCTTGAAAAACTCCACCAGATGCGCGGCGATGGCCGCCGTCTCCGTGTCGGGCGGCAGGATGGTCGAGGAACTGTCGAGCTTTTCCGTGAAAACGATGGCGACGATTTTGTCGGCCGGGATCTCGATGGCGGTGGTGCCGATGCGGTCATGCGGCGTCATCAAGGGCATCGGTTCGCGTTGCGGGCGATGCTTGGGGATAAAGATGTCGTGCAGGCCTTCCAGTTCCAGCGACTGCGTGACGTTGATTTCAACAATCACCTTGTCCGCCAGAATCGCAAAACTGGCGCTGTTGCCGACCGAGGTGGTGGGGATGATGGCGCCGGTCTCGGTGATGGCGATGGCCTCGATGATGGCGATGTCGATCGGCGCCATTTGCCGGGTGCGCAACAGCTCCACCGTCTCAGACAGGTGCTGGTCCACATACATCACCTCGCCCCGGTTGATGGCGGCGCGCAGCACCGGATCGGCCTGGAAAGGGATGCGGCGCGCCAGCACGCCGGCTTCAGTCAACGTTTTATCCACGTCGCTGCCCAGTGAGGCACCGGTCATCAGCGTGACTTTCAGCTTTTCCTTGCGCGCCCGTTCGGCCAGCGCCAAGGGCACCACCTTGGCGTCGCCGGCGCGGGTAAAACCGCTCATGCCAATCGTCATGCCGTCCTGTATCCATTCGGCGGCCGTGGCGGCACTGGTCACACGCGTTCTCAAGAGCGGACAACGAATTCGGTCCTGATGCTTGTCTTGCATTTTTTGATTTCCTTTTATGTCTGTAAAGTGGAAGAGGGCAGCGACCCATGGTTCGCCGGGCGCTGTGGAAGTTTTGCCGGCCTTCAGGTCAGGCAATAGTTGATCGGGACCAGTGGTGCCGGAACGTGCTCGTCGTGCAGTGATTCGCGCAGGTTGATCTCAATAGTGCGGCAGATGGCGTCCAGCGGCAGGTCGTTGGAATCGGTGCCAAAAGGTTCCTCGATTTCATCGCCGAGGGCATCCAGGCCGAAGAAGGTGTAGGCCACGATGGCCACCACAAAAGGGGTCATGAAGCCGATGGAGTCGACCAGCCCGAATGGCAGCAGGAAACAATAAAGATAGGCGGTGCGGTGCAAAAGCAGCGTGTAGGAAAAGGGCACCGGTGTGCTTTTGATGCGTTCGCAGCCACCCGCCGCGCCGGTCATGGACGACAGGGTGGCATCAATGGAGGCCGCCAGACAGCTGTCAATCCGGCCCTCTTTCAGGCACAGCCCCAGATCCTCCCCCATTTTGAGCATCAGGAAATCCGGCTTGTTGGATGATTTTTCCATCTGCTGCCATTCCGATTCGAGCAGCAGGTCCTTCAATTCAGCCGACGTGTTGGAGTTGCGCAGCTGCTGGCGCAAGGCATGGGCGAACGCAACGGCGCGGTAAATCATGCGCACCCGCGTATCGCTCAAGCCACGATTCGCGTGGGCCGGCGCCGCATCAACAATCAGGCTCTGGCACTGGCGTGACAGACTGCGGCTTTTGTGAACCAGTTCGCCCCATAACCTGCGCCCTTCCCAGAACCGGTCGTAAGCGACATTGTTGCGAAAGCCCAGAAAAATCGCCAGCGGCAGGCCGATCAGGGTAAAGGGAATCGTGGTCAAGGTGATCTTGAGTGCAAACAGGTCGCCATGGTTGATGGTGACCAGCGTGGCGAGCACGGTGTTGACGAGCAAGGATGGCAGAATCCGCGGCAGGATGGATCCGCGCAGCAGCAAGAACATCTTGAGCGCGGACGGGCGGTCTCTGACAATCATGCCCAAGGCCCCGTTGGGGACCGACTTTCAGAGAAATTCACAAACATATTAGTATTTTAATCACTAATATGTGAGCAGATAAAACCGCCTGCCTTTTGCAGCCCAGATTCCCTGACCACAAAACAAGACTTGAAATGGCACCCTCCCCCGTGAAGCCCCGCATTACCTACCGCAACCTGCCCCAGCTTTTCCTGAAGGCCCGGGACAGTCTGATGTCCCACTTTCGGCCGATCCTCAATCACTTTGGTCTGACGGATCAGCAATGGCGCATCCTGCGCGCTCTGGACGAGCATGGTCAGCTGGAGCCCCGTGAAATTTGCACGCTGTGCCAGATTCTGAGCGCCAGCATGGCGGGCGTGCTGGCGCGCATGGAAGAGATGGCGCTGATTCAGCGCAGCCGCGTGGCTGGCGATCAGCGTCGCGTGGTGGTGCGTTTGGCGCCCAAAGGGGACCAGCTTGTCAATACGATGGCGCCCTTGATCGACTTGCAGTACCAGCATATCGAACAAGCCTTTGGCCGGGAGGTTTTCGACGACCTGTTCGACTCGCTTGAAACCTTCATTGACGCGCAGAAAAATCCGGTTCTGCGCGTGGCGCTGCCGCCAGCGGGGCCGACCGCCGAATAGCCTTCACGACGCACCACGCGGGATGCGCCGCCTACAATTTGGCGATGAACAGCCCTACCCTGACCATCGACGTGGTGTCCGACGTCGTCTGCCCTTGGTGCTACATCGGCAAACGCAAACTTGAAGCCGCCCTGGCCCTGCCCGAGGCCGCCAACCTGCCCAATGTGGTGATTCGCTGGCACCCGTTCCAGCTGAATCCGGACATGCCGGCCGAAGGCATGCCGCGCCAGCAGTACCTGGAAGACAAGTTTGGCGGGCCGGCGCGCGCTGCCGAAATCTATGAGCGGGTGCGCACGGCGGGCAAAGCCGCGGGCCTGACACTGAATATCGACGGCATCACGCGCCAGCCCAACACGCTGGCCGCGCACGCCCTGCTGGCCTTTGCCCAGTCGGGTGACGCTGATGCCAGCGACATCCAGGAACGTCTGTTCAAGGCCTACTTCATCGAAAACCGTTTTATCGGTGACCCCGATGTGCTGGCCGAGATTGCCGAAGAAGCGGGACTGAACGGCGACGATGCCCGCGCTTTTGTGACCGATCTCGAACATCTGGACGTGGTGGCTCAGGCCGACGCCCACGTCAGGCGCCTGGGCATCAGCGGTGTGCCCTTCTTCATCTTCAACCAGAAGTTGAGCCTGTCCGGCGCACAAGACCCGGCTACTTTGCTGGCGGCCATGCACGAGGCGGCTTCAAGCCCCTCTGTCTGAATTGCGGCGCCTCAAGACTCTGCGGTAAAACCGATCTGCTTGATCAGACGGCGCCATTCCTCGGCGTCCGCCTGCAGCAACTCGCCCAGCGCCGGCGCGCTGGACGACTGGATATCCAGCCCGAACTGGCGGCCGTAGTCCACCAGATCAGGCTGGGCCAGTGCCGGCTGCAGGTAGGCGGCGGCACGCCGCACGGTCGTGGCGGAAGCCTTGCCGGGCAGGAAAAAGCCATACCACTCACGCACCGCCAGCGGCATGCCCAGCTCGCGCAAGGTAGGCACGTCCGGCAGGAAGGGCGAACGGCTCTTGCCCGAGATGGCCAGCACCCGCAGTTTGCCGGTCTTTAGATGGGGAAGGTAGTCGCCAATCGGGCCGCAAAAGGCCGAGATCTGGCCGCCCAGCAAGTCCTGCACGCCCGGCACCGTGCCCCGGTACGGAATGTGCCGCCAGCCCGCCCCGCCAAACTTGTCAATCAAGACGCCGATCATGTGCGGCATGGAGCCGGCGCCGGGACTGCCGTAGCTGGCCTTGTCCGGGTTGGCCCGGGTCCAGGCCAGGAAGTCCTTGAGCGTCTTCACGCTGGCCGGCACGGCGGGACCCACTGCCAGACCGTGGTTGATGTAGGCGCCCACCGACACCGGGGCCACATCCTCAAGCTTGTACTGCAGCTTGGGGTAGGTGTAGGGGTAGATCGACAGCATGGACGAGGGCGTGAGCAGCAAGGTGCTGCCGTCGGGGTTGGCGTCCTTGACCGTGATCACGCCAATCTGCCCCGCCGCACCGGGCTTGTTCTCCACCACCATGTTCGTGGCGTAGCTACCGCGCAGCTTGTCGGCGACGCGCCGGGCCAGCACGTCCACCGTGCCGCCGGGCGGGAAGCCGCTGACGATACGGCCAAGTTCAAGACCCTGGCCCCAAGCCAGGGATGGCAATGCCAACACACCGCCCAAAGGCAGTGCGGCGGCGCCGGTGATAAAGTGTCTGCGGGTGCTCATGGTCAGGTGATCCTCCAAGGGTTTCACAAAATAGTCAGCGCTATTTGAACAAACGTTCAATAAATTAAACATTCGTACAAACCCTGAGCGCCGTCAGCTCCAAAAAGCCGGGCTGACAAGCGACTGCGCAAAACTCGGGTAAATTGCAGTCATGTCTTTGTCTGATCTGGCTCCCCGGGCCCGCCCCCCCAATTTTTCCAAACCCGAGTTTCGCACCGCCCTGGGCATGTTTGCCACCGGTGTGACCATCGTGACCGCCCGCACCGCCGAGGGCGCGCTGGTGGGGCTGACCGCCAATTCCTTCAACTCGGTGTCGCTCAACCCGCCGCTGGTGCTGTGGAGTCTGGCGCGCGCGGCCGCCTCCCTGCCGGCGTTCAGCACCGGCTCGCACTACGCCATCAACATTCTGGCGGCGGACCAGAAAGAGTTGGCCAAGCGTTTTGCCGCCAAAGACCTGGACCGTTTTGCCAATGTGGCTTTTGTCGATGGCGTGAGTGGCGCACCCCTGCTGGCCGGGGCGGCCGCCACCTTTGAATGCTTCAACCGCAGCCGCTACACGGAGGGCGACCACGTCATTTTTGTCGGCGAGGTCGAGCGCTGCTCGCACCGCGTAGGCGCATCGCCCCTGTTGTTTCACGGCGGCAAGTTCTACACCGAGCATCCTCTTTAAAAGGACTTATGCAGGCCTTGAAACTGTCGGAACTCATGGGCGCACTCAGTCATGCGCTGGACATCACCGAAGGCCAACCCGAGGGGCACTGCGTGCGCTGCTGCTGGATCGGCATGCACATCGGCCACCAACTGGCCTTGCCCACGGAGCAGCTGTGGGAGTTGTACTACACCCTGCTGCTGAAAGACCTGGGCTGCAGCAGCAATGCCTCGCGCATCTGCGAGCTGTACCTGACCGACGACCTGGCCTTCAAGCGCGATTTCAAGTGGGTGGACGGCAGCCTGCCGCAGGTCTTGCGTTTTTTGCTGCGCCACACCGGCCCCGCCTCGGGCTTGATGGAGCGGCTGAAAGCCTTGGGCGGCATTCTGTCCAACGGCGACGCGATCGCCCAGGAGCTGATCCAGACCCGCTGCACCCGTGGCGCCGACATTGCCCGGCAGTTGCGCTTTTCGGAAGGCGTGGCGCAAGGCATCCATTCGCTGGACGAGCACTGGAACGGGCAAGGCCGGCCAGCTGCGCTGGCGGGCGATGCCATCCCCCTGTTTGCGCGTATCGCCCTGCTGGCGCAGGTGGTGGATGTGGTGAATTGTTCCGACGGCCAGGCTGCGGCCAGCGCAGAAGTACAGGCGCGACGCGGCAAGTGGTTCGACCCCGAGGTGGTGGACGCCTTTCTGGCCGTGGCCAGCGCCGTGCCGTTCTGGGACACTCTGAACGCGCCCGAGCTCGAGTCGCGCGTGTTCGCCATGGAGCCGGGCGGCCATGAAGCGGTGCTGGACGAGGACTACCTCGACGACATCGCCGAGGCCTTTGGCCAGGTGGTGGACGCCAAAAGCCCCTACACAGCCGGCCACAGTGCCCGGGTCGGGCTGTACACGGCGCTGCTCGGTGAGTCGCTAGATATTCCAGAAGCACGCCGGCGCTGGCTCAAACGCGGTGCACTGCTGCATGACGTGGGCAAGCTGGGCGTGAGCAATACCATCCTCGACAAACCCGGCAAGCTGGACGAGCTTGAGTGGGCGGCGGTACGGCGGCACGCGAGTTACACCCAGTCGATCCTGGGACGCATCCGCCACTTCGACGAACTGGCACGCGTTTCGTCCGCGCACCATGAGCGCCTCGATGGCCGCGGCTACCCGCTGGGCCTGAAGGCAGCGGACATCGCACTGGAAACCCGCATCATCACCACCGCCGACATCTTTGATGCCATCACCGCCGAGCGCCCCTACCGCGGCGCCGTGCCGGTGGAGAAAACGCTGACCATCATGGCGGAGACGGTGGGCACGGCGATTGATGCCGACTGCTTCGAGCATCTGAAGAAGATCATCCAGGCGCACCCGGAGTTTTTCCCGGGGTAGGACGCCCGGCCTTGTCTCCAATTCACTTGATGGAACTGGACACTTCCATTCGCAATCTGGTCAGACTGCGTACAACCATCTGCACCTCATCGGGATTGAGCTTGCCGTGTGTTGCCAGGTAATCGACGACCTTGCGCCCATTGGCGCGCGCCATCAGCACACCGTCCTGAATGAGCAGGGACTCGCGCGCAAATTCTGAAGCGTTGCCGTGGCAGCCTGCACATTTTTCACTAAACAGCGGCGGACTCGCCACCTGAGCCATCAGCATGGCACTGATGGGGCCAACAAGCGCATCGGTCAAGTAGTGATTGTGAAGAAACCGTTCCAGATATTCCTTGTGATGCGTGCCCACCAAACGACCATCGTCAATTCGTAAGAAGCGCCGGGCGAAGGTGCCAGCGTGTCCATGACAGCTCTCGCAACGCTGATCCCAGTAACGATGGAGATCGACCCCATCGGCCGCGGCCGACAGGGCAGTGAATGCGAGGGCGAGCAGTAATAGAGAACACTTCCTCACATCGGAATACCTTGAATTGAATATACCCAGATACGTTGGTGCAGCCGTCCGTCATCGCCAGTCACGCGGGGGAAATGTCGCCAAACGGCAGTTGCCGATGTCCCGCATGGGGCGGCTGGAAAGCAGCTTCAGCCCGCCAAGCCCACATACACATTCTGCACATCGTCATTCCCGTCAATGGCGGCCAGGAAGGCTTCTACTTCTTCCAGATGCTCGGCGCTCAGGCTGGCCGGGTCGATCGGGTTCTTGGCCTTGTAGCCCAGCTTGGCGGACAGGACCTTGAAGCCATGGGCGGGTAGCGCGCGGCTCACCAGATCGAGATCGGCCGGGTCGGTCAGGAACAGCGTGCTGCCCTCTTCCTCGCCCGGCTCCAGGTCCTGCGCGCCGGCTTCGATCGCGGCGACCTCGGCGTCGGCACCGGCGGCCGCGGGCTCGGCTTCGATCATGCCCACATGGTCAAAATCCCAGGCCACCGAGCCGGAGGTGCCGAGCTGACCCTTGCGGAACAGCACGCGCATTTCAGGCGCCGTGCGGTTCACGTTGTCGGTCAGGCATTCCACCATGACGGCGACGCGGTGCGGCGCATAGCCTTCGTAAATCACGTGCTCAAAATTGACGGCCTCGCCGGTGAGGCCAGCCCCTTTCTTGATGGCGCGGTCCAAAGTTTCCTTGGGCATGGAGACTTTGCGGGCCTGCTCGACGATCAGCCGCAGGCGCGAGTTCGACGCCGGGTCGGCCCCGCTGCGCGCCGCGATCATGATGTCTTTGGCCAACCGTCCGAACAATTTGCCTTTGGCATTTGCAGCCAGTTCCTTACCTTTTGCTTTCCACTGCGCGCCCATGTCTGATCTTCCTTGGTGTTGTAGCGCTCACATGCGCCCGTCGATTTTAGGACGCTCGGGCTAGACCACTCCCGCCTGGCGCAATGCCGCCCTCTGCGCCGCGTCCAGCCCCAGCTCGGCCAGCACCTCCTCGGTGTGCTCGCCCAAGGCCGGTGGCGCCCGGCGCAGCACTGGCGGCGTGGCGCCCAGGCGCAGCGGGCTGGCCACGGTCGCTATTGATTCAATAGCTGTATGCGAACTAACAACGGGGGCTAGAGGCTGATTGACCACTAAACCCCGTGCTTTGACCTGGGCGTCGTCAAACGCCTGGCCCATATCGTTGATCGGACCGCAGGGCACGGCCTTGTCTTCCAGCAGGGTGATCCACTGCGCCGTGCTGCGTGTGCGGGTGACGGCCTGCAGGGCGGGGATCAATGCCTCGCGGTGTTTCACGCGCAAGGTATTGGTGGCAAAACGCGGGTCGGCCGCCCACTCGGGGTGTTCGACGGCCTGGCAGAAGCGGACGAACTGGCCGTCGTTGCCGATGGCCAGCAACATGGCGCCGTCTGCGGTGGGAAAGTCCTGGTACGGCGCCAGACTCGGGTGGCTATTGCCCTGGCGCTGCGGCACCTTGCCGGTGTTCAAAAAGCCGGCCGCCTGGTTCGCCAGAATCGCCATGCCGACATCGAGCAGAGCCATATCGATGTGCTGACCGGCGCCCGTGCGATGGCGCACTTCGATGGCGGCAAGGATGGCGCTGCAGGCGTAAACGCCGGTGAACAGATCGGTCAAGGCCACGCCCACGCGCTGCGGGCCGCCGCCGGGTACCTCGTCCGCCTTGCCGGTGATGCTCATCATGCCGGTCATGGCCTGGATCATCAGGTCGTAGCCGGCGCGCTCGGCATAGGGCCCGTCCTGGCCAAAGCCGGTGACCGAGCAGTAGATCAGGCGCGGGTTGAGGGCTTTGAGGCTGGCGTAGTCCAGTCCGTAAGCGGCAAGTCCACCGACCTTGAAGTTCTCCACCAGGATGTCGCTGCTCAGAGCCATCTGGCGGATCAAGGCCTGCCCTTCCGGCTTCGCCATGTCAATGGTGATGGAGCGTTTGTTGCGGTTGCAGGCGGTGAAATAGGTAGCCTGGTCGGTGTCCTTGCCCTGGGCATCTTGCAGGAACGGGGGCCCCCAGTGGCGTGTGTCGTCGCCGGCGCCCGGGCGCTCGACCTTGATGACGTCAGCGCCGAGGTCGGCGAGCATCTGGGTGCACCAGGGGCCGGCCAGGACGCGGGACAGGTCCAGTACCTTGAGGTGCTGCAATGCGGCTGGTTTCGTGGTCATTTTGTTGCTTTCCGTACGGGTTCTGATTCAGGTTGGCTCTTTGGTGCTTTGGTAGCTGTCGTGCGGGGCAGTCCGGGGGGCCTCATACTGTCAAAGGCCCAGAAATCGGCCCCCCCCGGACCACCCCGCACGACCGGTGAAGTTGTGGTGCTCGACGAGGGACTACCGACTACCGGGACTGGGTATTCCAACCTTGGCGTACTGACACGGTCGCCGCAGTGTTGGGGCTGTGGGGGCCCGCCGATTTCTGGGCCTTTGACAGTATGAGGCGGGCCCCCACAGCCCCAACACTGCCTCACAGACCGAACAGCGACCCCGCAAAAAACCCAATCAGTTACCGAAAGCCGCAATCCCGGTCTGCGCCCGCCCCAGAATCAGCGCATGAATATCGTGCGTGCCTTCATAGGTGTTCACCACCTCCAGGTTCACCAGATGCCGCGCGACACCGAACTCGTCCGAGATGCCGTTGCCGCCCATCATGTCGCGTGCCAGCCGGGCGATATCCAGCGACTTGCCGCAAGAATTGCGCTTGAGCAAAGAAGTGATTTCGACCGAAGCCGTACCTTCGTCCTTCATGCGCCCCAGCCGCAAACAGCCTTGCAGCCCCAACGCAATCTCGGTCTGCATGTCGGCCAGCTTCTTCTGGATCAACTGATTCGCAGCCAAGGGGCGGCCGAACTGGGTGCGGTCCATGACGTACTGGCGGGCGCGGAACCAGCAGTCTTCGGCGGCGCCCAGGGCGCCCCAGGCGATGCCGTAGCGGGCGCTGTTCAGGCAGGTGAACGGACCCTTCAGACCCTGTACTTCGGGGAAGGCGTTTTCTTCCGGGCAGAACACGCCGTCCATCACGATTTCGCCGGTGATGCTGGCGCGCAGGCCGACCTTGCCGTGGATCGCCGGGGCGCTCAAGCCCTTGGCCCCCTTGTCCAGCACGAAGCCGCGGATCGGGCCGACCTGGCCGCTTTCGCTGACCTCCTTGGCCCAGACCACGAACACGTCGGCGATCGGGCTGTTGGAGATCCACATCTTGCTGCCGGAGAGCTTGTAGCCGCCCGCCACCTTGTGCGCGCGCGTGGCCATGGAGCCGGGGTCGGAGCCGTGGTCCGGCTCGGTCAAGCCGAAGCAGCCGATCCATTCGCCGGTCGCAAGCCGGGGCAGGTATTTCTGTTTTTGCGCCTCGGTGCCGAATTCAAAAATCGGCACCATCACCAGCGAGCTTTGCACGCTCATCATGGAGCGGTAGCCGGAGTCGACACGCTCGACTTCGCGCGCGATCAGGCCGTAGGCCACGTAGTTCAGGCCCGGGCCGCCGTAGGCTTCCGGGATGGTGGGCCCGAGCAGGCCGAGTTCGCCCATCTCGCGAAAGATGGCGACATCGGTCTGTTCCTTGCGGAAGGCCTCGATCACGCGCGGCTGCAGCTTGTCCTGGCTGTAGGCGGCGCTGGCGTCACGTACCATGCGTTCGTCATCGCTGAGTTGCTGGTCGAGCAGAAAGGGATCTTGCCAGTTGAATGAAGCGTGGGCCATGGGATATCTCCGGATTTGAAAAAGTCAGATGAAAGGTGGGCGTGAGGCCGATATTAGGGCCGGCACGGACAATCCACAATCAATCGTTTTTCATCCAGTTATGCGTCAAACGCACATATGAAAACTCAACCCACGGACGCATTCCATAACGACGCGTCCCAATACAGGCGCCTGGCATTGCGGGACCGCACCGCCTCCACCACACCGGGTGCCTGGCCCAGCCAGTCCTCCAGCGCCGCGTGCAATGCCGGGTAGTCGGCTTCTGATTCGTGGTTGGTGCAGGGCCAATCGCTGCCCCACAACAGGGCCTGTGGCCCCAGTTCTTCCAGCCACAGCCGGGCCAGGGTCTGGGGTTTCACGCCCAAGGCCAGACGATAGGCGGCGCTGAGCTTGACGTGCACATTTGGCATTGTTTGCCCAAGTGACGCGCTGCGGCCGGTCCCGCCGTGTCGGCTGCGCTGGCGCAAGGCGGCCACCGTGGCATCCTGCGGCGAGGCCTGCGCCGGCTTGCCGAAGTGATCGACCACCAGCGGCAGCGCCAGCGGCAAGGCCGCCATGACGTCGGGGAGCGCGCCGGCGTCGGTGTGCAATTCCACGTGCCAGCGCAGTTGCAGGATGGCGTCCCACAAAGGGGCGGCCGAGGCCCAGGCGCGCATGTCATGCGACCGCCCGGCCAGATTGAGGCGGATGCCGCGCACGCCCCGGGCCTGCAGCGGCGCCAGCGTGGCCAAGGTGGCCGTGGGCGGCAGCACGGACACGCCGCGCAGCGTGTCCGGGTGGTGTGCCAATTGCGCGAGCAGCAGACGGTTGTCGGTGCCCATGAAACTGGTTTGCACCAGCACCCCGTGGCTGACGCCGACGGACTCGGCCGCCGCTTGCCAGGCCCGCAGGGGCGCGGCGTAAGGCGGGGTGTAACGCGCGCCCGCCAGGGACTGGCCGGCTTCGAACACATGAAAGTGGCTGTCCACGCTGAACGTCGTGGGTTGCGCTGTGCTGACGGGCAGGTGCGAGGTCACGCTTGCCTGCGGCATCGAATTTTTTGACTTTTGAGAATTCATGGCTTATATTCTAGTCATCTAGAGGACTAAATCAATGAATTCATTTCCTATCGATAGCGCGGGCGTAGCGGGCGGCACCGGGCCAACGCCGGACCACCCCGCCCCGGGCCAGAGCCGCTATGGCTGGCTGGCCGCGAGCTTGCGGGCGCGCATCACCCAAGGCGAATGGGTGCCCGGCACCGCCTTGCCGGCCGAGGCGGCACTGGCCAAAGAGCATGGCGTGGCCTTGGGCACCCTGCGTCAGGCCCTGGCGCTGCTGGTGGCCGAGGGACTGCTGGAGCGCCAGCACGGACGCGGCACTTTTGTGCGCGCCGGCTTGGGCGGCGCGTCGATGCTGCGCTTCTTCCGCTTTCGCCAGAGTGACGAACGGGGCGGCACGCCCCAATCAACGATCCTGCAACGCGAGGTGCAACTGGCCGCCGCCGACACCGCCGATGCTCTGGGTTTGCCCAGCGGCGCCAGCGTGCTGCAGTTGCAGCGCCTGCGCAGCGTGAACGGCCGGCCCTGCCTGCTGGAGCACTTGGCACTGCCGCTGCCGGTGTTCGACGCCCTGGCCCAGTCCGACACCGCCGCCTGGGACGACCTGCTCTACCCCATGTACCAACGCGTCTGCGGCGTCACTATCAACCGCGCCGAGGACCAGCTGAGTTTTGGCCTGTTGAACGCCGAGCAAGCGGCATTGCTGCAGCTTGAAGCCGGCCACCCCTGTGTCCAGGTGCAAAGGCGCGCCTTCGATCTCGGTGGCCATTGCGTCGAGCTGCGCACCACGCTCGGCGATGCGTTTGCCTTTCAATACACCGCCCAGGTTCGCTGATCCTTCCCCCTTCCTCAAAAAACCCATGAACATCCTGAATTTCAAGCCAAACAGGCCTCTAGCCAGCGTACTACCTGCGCAAGTAGCTACTATTTCAATAGCGGTATCAGCCCTGCTGGCACCGGCCGTAGTCCACGCCCAGACCGCACCGGCCTGGCCCAGCAAGCCCATCATCCTCGTGGTCACCTACCCGCCGGGCGGTGGCGCCGACACCATGGCGCGCTTGCTGGCACCCAAGCTGGGAGAGGCGCTGGGCCAGACGGTGGTGGTCGAGAACAAGCCCGGCGCCAGCGGGCAGATTGGCGCGACCGCCGTGGCCAGGGCGGCGCCGGATGGCTACACCTTGATGCTGGATGCCTCTTCATTCG
This sequence comes from Rhodoferax ferrireducens, assembly GCF_003347515.1. Lineage (GTDB taxonomy): Bacteria > Pseudomonadota > Gammaproteobacteria > Burkholderiales > Burkholderiaceae_C > Rhodoferax. The sequence goes on from NZ_QEII01000303.1 coordinate 132,701, forward strand.
CCGTGAACCCGGCGCTCTACGCCAAGATCCCCTACGACACCGATAAGGCCTTTCGCCCGATCGGCGTGGTGGCGCTGTTCCCCAATGTGCTGCTGGTCAACGCGCAGTGGTCCGCCAAGTCGGTGGCTGATCTGGTGACGGCCGCCAAAGCACGGCCCGACGCCGTGGCTTATGCGTCGTCGGGCAACGGCTCGGCGCAGCACCTGGCGGGCGCGCTGTTCGAGTCGGCCGCCAAGGTGGAGATGGCGCACATTCCCTACAAAGGCGGCGGCCCGGCGCTCAACGATGTGGTCGGCGGGCAGGTGCCGGTGTTTTTCGGCAACCTGGCCTCCACGCTGGGCCACATCCAGGGCGGGAAACTGCGCGCGCTGGCCGTGACCAGCGCCAAACGCTCACCCATCCTGCCGGAGGTGCCGACGCTGGCCGAGGCCGGCATCCAAGGCGCCGAAGTGTATGAATGGAACGTGCTGCTGGCCCCGGCCGGCACACCGGAGGCGGTGGTGAACAAACTGTCTGCCGCCCTGCAAAAAACACTGGAATCACCCGACATCAAGGCGCGCATTGCGCAACTGGGCGGCGAGATTCAAAAAGGCGACCCCGACGCCGCGCAACGCTTTGTGCGTCAGCAAATCGGGCTTTGGGCGCGTGTGATCAAGGCACGCGGCATCGCGCTGGAATAAGCCATCGTCAAGTCCGCAAGCACCCCTCAACCTTCACAAGGCAATCCCCATGACAGACTTCCAATCCTCCCTCTCGCGCCGCCAGTGGCTGGCCCAGACCAGCGCGCTGACGCTGGCCACCGCTCCCTTCATGGCCCAGGCGCAATCCGCCTGGCCGTCCAAGCCCTTGCGCCTGGTGGTGCCGTTCGCACCCGGCGGCAGCTCGGAGATCGTGGCCCGCGCCGTGGCCGGTGAAATGGCCAAGACCATTGGCCAGAACGTGTTTGTGGACAACAAACCCGGCGCCGCCGGCAATATTGCGATGCAGGAAGTGGCAAATTCCACCGACGACCACACGCTGATCCTGGGCCACATCGGCACGCTGGCGGTCAACCCCTATATCTTCAGCAAGCTGCCCTATGACGCGGCGCGCGACTTCGTGCCCGTCACGCTGGTGTCCAAGGTGCCCAGCCTGTATGTGGTGCATCCCGATCTGCCGGTGAAAAACCTCAAGGAATTCATCGCCTACGCCAAGTCCAAACCCGGCCAGCTCAACTACGGCTCCGCCGGCAACGGCAGCGCCGGGCACCTGGCTTTTGAATACCTGAAGATGGCGACCGAGACCTTCATGCTGCATGTGCCCTACCGCGGCACCGGCCCCATGCTGACCGACCTGATGGCCGGTCGCCTGCAAGCCGCCTCGGTGGGCGCGCCGGCGCTGCTGCAATTCATCAAGGCCGGCAAGCTGCGCTGCATTGCCACCGGTACCACCAGCCGGTTGCCGCAACTGCCGGATGTGCCGACCGTGGCCGAGCAGGGCTACAAGGGCTTCGAGATGACGCAGTGGTACGGTCTGCTGGCGCCCAGCAAATGGCCCAAGGCCAACATCGCCAAACTGGAAGCCGAGGCCATCAAGGCGACGCGCGGCCAGGTGGTCCGCGACAAGCTGAGCCAGGACACGGCCATCGCGGTGGGCAACACCAGCGCCGAGTTCGACGCCTTCATCAAGGCCGAGCAGGCACGCTGGAAACCGGTGATTGCACGAGCGCAGATCAAACCGGACGGCGCCTGACGCGCGCTGGCGGTCGGGGGTCTGCACAATAGGCGCTTCACACGACTGCCCAGCCTGCACCCATGCGCCGCAAAATCCCCTCCACCCACACCCTGCTCTGCTTTGAAGCCGCCGCCCGCCACGAAAGTTACACACGGGCGGCGCAGGAACTGGCGCTGACGCAAAGCGCGGTGTCGCGACAGATCACGGCACTGGAAGAGTTTGTGGGCGTGGCCCTGTTCCGTCGCACCCGCCATGGCGTGGCGCTGACCGAGCGCGGCGCCGACTACGCGCTGCAAGTGGCATCGCGCCTGCAGGGGCTGGAGCAGGACACGCTGGACGTGATGTCAGCCCAAGGCAGCGGCGGCGCCCTTCATCTGGCCGCGGTGCCCACATTTGCCACGCGCTGGCTGATTCCGCGCCTGCCCGGGCTGCAAGCGCTGCACCCGGAGATCACGGTCCACATCGAAACCCGCACCCGCCCCTTCATGTTTGCCGACACGCCGTTTGACGCCGCGCTCTACGCCGGCACGGCCGAACAGGTGAACCGTTGGGCCGGCACCCGCGCGGTGCGCTTGCTGCACGAAGAAGTGGTGCCGGTGTGCAGCCCCCGCTATTTGGGCGCGCAAGCGGCGCTGACGCCCGAGGCCATCGCCCGACTGCCGCTGCTGCAGCAGAGCACGCGCCCGGGCGCGTGGCGGCAATGGTTTGATGCCATGGGCGTGGCCGACGCGCCGCTGGCCTTGTCCGGTCCGCGCTACGAGCTGTTTTCCATGACCGCCGCGGCCGCCGCCCAGGGCTTGGGGCTGGCGCTGGTGCCCCGGCTGCTGATCGAAGCCGAACTGGCGCGCGGTGAGCTGGTGGTGGCCTGCGACCAGGCGCTCAAAGGCGAGCGGGCCTACTACCTGGTGACGCCGGAGCGCATGGACGAGCGGCCGGTGGTGACGGCGTTCAGGGGGTGGCTGGCGCAAACGGCGGGTACGCCCGTCTGGCATCAGGAATAGCCGCACGCGCGTTAATGCGGGCATTTTCTTCACGCATGGGTCGCCACCAGGACAGCGGCCCAAGACAGCAGCGCAACACCGAGCGGCGTGCTGAGGCGCTGGCCCCAGCGAACGTTTTTTTCGACCGCCATCACGGCCGCAAGCAGGAGCATCCAGCCGAGGCTGCCGGTGCCGAGCGCGAACATCAACAGCATCAGCGCCCAGCAGCAGCCGACACAGAACAGGCCGTGGTGCGCGCCCAGCGCGAACGCGTGCCAAGCCTGGCCCGCACCACGCCAATGCTCGATGACGAAGCTCAAGGGCGTGCGGCACTTGTCCAGGCAGCGGTACTTGAGCTTGCTGAACTGAAAGGCACCGGCCAACGCAATGCTCGCGGCGCCGATCAGCCAGCCATGCCAGGCCAGTGCGGGCACGCTGGCGAACAGAGACAGCACGGCACTGTGCAGTGCATGCGCCAACAGCCCGAAAGCGCCCCACACCGCCATGTAGCCCAGGCCGAGCAGCGTGAGGAGGCGCCCATGGTCCGGGCGCTGGGCCGTCAAGCGGTCGAAGGTGTTGAACAAGGGCAAGGTGGTCGGCAGCATCATGGCCGCCGTCATCAGTATCCAGGCGCTGGCGTAGAGCACCATGGGCACGACCACATCGCCGGCGGGAACGACACGGCACAGAAACGCGGCCGGTCCCGACGCGGTCCAGTCACCGTGCTCCAGATAGCGTCCGTAGGGGCTGCGCGCCCACGCCCACAAGGTCGCCCATGCCAGCGCAATCAGCGCGACCAGAACCGGCAGGAACACGCGCCGATGACGGGCGGCGCCGCCGAACGCGAGGCCGGCCGGCGGAGGTTTCATGCGTCGAAGACGAACGTGCTCTGCAGGGCGTTGTGGTTCTTGATGTCGAGGTCAATGCCGAGCGCGGCGTTCTTGGATCGGTAGGTCGGGGCCTTGCCGACAAATACCGGTGCCCCCGGCACGGTCGAGAACACGGTGTCGGAGAGGGTCGTCAGGCCACCCATCGCGCCGCGATAGGGTTCGAGTTCGGCGTAGTAGTTCTTGCCGATCTCAAGTTCGCCCTTGCCCTCGTTCACGGTGAAACGGATGGGCGCCCGCTCCACCGAAACAACCTCACCGATAAGCTTGGCCAGATCGGCGACCGGGCCGCCGGCCTGGCCGGTGTAGACCTTGAGCAGCGCCTCTTCCTGTGCCTTGGAGGCGTTCTCGTCGACAAAGATGGCGGCGGTCCAGTTGCCTTCCAGGATGTTGCCAGGCACATGGGCCACGGCCGCAATGGTGTTGCCGCCCACATCGACGCCGTCGACCGTTCCCTTGTCGATGCGCCACGCGACGATGGTGTCGCAGGTGCCGTTGTCCGGATCCTCGCCGATCCAGCAAGGGCACAAGACATTGCAATTGCACACCTCAAGCAGACGACCTTCCAGGTGATAGCTCATAAGGACCTCCGTTGGAGTCAGATGGACACAGGCTTGTCACCGCACCTCGCGGCAGCAAGGAATAATCCAGTTTAGGCAGCGCGGGGACCTAATTCAAGCTCAATGACAGCCTGTCGCGGCGACGCTTTTGAACACCTGAAAGCCAGCGCTGCCAGTCGATCAAGACGATCCGCAGATTTCGGCTGATTATTGATTTTGAGCAATTAGCCATCCCACTCCGTTACTATACTCAGCCAACTTCTCGGACAGATGAGGCCTGAATCCCCGCCTTTGCGCAGTGGCCTGCCAACCCATGGATAGCTGAACAAAAAGTATGTCACGCCCTCGGTTTTATTTATCTCTGCCGGCACGCTTCACTGGATGAGCGCAAACCTCCTGTCTGATCACACGGGTGCCTGGCTTGGCCTTCTGGCCGCGAGCTTGCTGCTGGCCACCGTCGCGGTGGGAATGTATTTGCGTGAACGCCAGCGCAGCTTGGCTCTGGCTGTGGAACTGGACCGGGTCTCTCGCGAAATGTCTCCCCAGTTGGCTCGCGACAATGTCACGGGCCTGCTGACCCGTTCGGGCTTCGACGCCGTGCTGGACCAATGGGTTCAAAAGGTGGACCGCAGTGGCGGGGCATTCTGCGTCCTGTATGTCTCACTGGACAATTTCTTCATGCTCAACGACGCCTTTGGCAACGACTTTGCCGACGGCCTGCTGAAGAATGTGTCAAACCGGCTGGCGGCGTTCACCGGTGCAGATACCGAAGTCTGCAGCCTTGCGGCCGGTGAATTTGCACTCGCTGTGCGTGGCGAGATGACCGTCGGGCGGTCAACGGCCAACCGCGTGAGCCAGGTTTTTGCCGAACGCTTTGCTGTTGACTTGATCCAGACCCCGTTGACTTGCTCCATCGGCATCGCCATGTATCCGGCGCATGGGTCGCGCGCCATGCTCCTGGGGCACGCGGCCCTGGCGATGCGCAGCGTCAGGCTCCACGGCGGGGGCGACTTCTGCCAATACGACCTCAAGATGGGTGCCGACGTGCGCGAGCAAGCCATTTTGGTCAACGAGCTGCGCAGCGCGCTGGAGCTGGGTCAGCTGGAGCTCTACTTTCAACCCAAGATCGACGCCATCAGCCTGCAAGTCACGGCGGCGGAGGCCCTGCTGCGCTGGCACCATCCAGAACGCGGATTGGTGAGCCCGCTGGTTTTCATTCCGCTGGCTGAGCGATATGGCTTGATCGGTGCTATTGGCAATTGGGTGATTGAGGAGGCCTGCCGCAATGCCGCCCGCTGGCGTGAACGCGGTTTGCGCATGCGCGTGGCCGTCAATATTTCGGGCTACCAGATGCGCGAGGATGATCTGGTTGATCGCATTGAAGCGGCCTTGCGGCGCAACGGCATCAAGCCGGGACGGTTCACCTGCGAGATCACCGAATCGGTTGCCATGGAGGACACCAAGGTCACCCAGCTCACCTTCGACAAGATGCGCCAGGCCGGCTTCCATGTCTCCATCGACGATTTCGGCACCGGCTATTCGAGTCTGGCGTCCCTGCGGCGGCTTCCCGCGGCCGAGTTGAAAATTGACCGGGCTTTCGTCACCGACCTCGAACACAGCGAAGATGCCCGATCGATCGCCAAATCCATCATCAACATGGCAACCGCACTCAATCTGCGTGTCGTGGCCGAGGGCGTGGAAACCGTTGGCCAATGTGAACTGCTGGTCAGCATGGGATGCAATGAACTGCAGGGCTATCTCTTTTCGATGCCGATCACGGCCAATGAGCTTGAACGGCTGGCCCTGGATGATCATCGCCATGAAAATGTCGAGTTCCGCGAATCCTTGTTTGCGGAGACCCGGTCCGCGGAACTGGATGGGGACTTGCAGCCCTTGCCGAGAGACTTCTGAACTGAACTGCAAGTCTGAGTCATCGGGCCTCAGTGGCGCACGATCACCGGCTGCACTTGAAACACGTTGGCGGATGTCGGGTCCACCGTCACCTTGACCCAGTGCAGCGACGGGCTGCCAAAGGTTTGCAGCCGCGTCAGGTTGGTGAGCATCTTGCCGGGGCCGTGCAGGGGCTTGTCCATCTTGAAGAAGTGCGTGTCGCCGTGCACGAACAAAACCTGGCCTTTGAACTGTTCGGTTTGCGCCACCAGCTGGTTCATAAAATGGCGGTAGCCGCTTACCCCGGGCGCAGTGCTTTCATCCCTGTCTTCGGTCTCGGGCAAGTCGAAGCCGGGATCGGCCTGCACCACCAGCACCAAACCGATGGCCTTGTGCGCCTTGGCCTGGGCGAAGGAGGCGGCCAGCCACGCCACATTGGCGGCATCACGCTCCAGGTATTCGGCATTGCCCGCATCGCACTGCGCGGCATTGCGTGCGCTCTTGGCGCTGCACTCCTTGGCGTTGAGGACCAGGTTGTTGTTGCTGCCCGGCATGTTGATGCCCACAAACACCACGCCACCCTGGCTGAAACGGGTGTTTTCCACAAACTTCTCGTCGGGCTTGCCCTGGTGCTCCAGCGGCATCGGGTTTTGGCCCAGGCTGTTCAGGGTGGGATACATCACGCGGCGCAGATGCGCCAGACGCTCCAGGCCGTCGTAGCCGCCATTGTTCAGGCGATGACAGTCAGTCCATTCGTTGTCGCCGGCCACGTACACCACCGGTTTGGCCATGCTGCCAAACATCTTCAGCGCATCGGTGTAAATGTCGTCGGTGCATTTGGAACTGCCGTCCTTGATGTCGCCGTCGTACAGCGAGAACGCAATATCGGACTGGTTGATGCTTTGCAGTACCGCCGGCAATTTGGCATCGTCACCTGCCTTTTTGTAGGGCATGTCGCCCCACAGGCCGAACGAGAACGGCTGGCCGACAGCTGGTGCCATGGCAGGCCCGGTCGCAGCGCAGGAAATCAGACTGAGCGCCACCAGGACGCTCACAACACTTCGTAGCAACATGAAAAAACACCTTGGATGCAATGGAATGAGCGCACTGTAGGCAAGGCGCGTGACAGCGCTGTGACAGGCGCCCGGTCAGCCCCCGCCGCTCACACAGCTACCCGGTGTGGCCACTGCGCCGGCACCGCCATTGATCAAGGGCATCAGCTGGGGCGCCAGCACCTTCAGCAATTGCACCGGCAAGCCGCTGGTGAAGTCGTAGCCGGCGGCCTGCGCACCCGGCACGTAGGCAATGATGGTGCCGAAGAAGCGCTCGTCGATATTGAACACAAAGGTTGCCGAGCGGTTCACCACGCGCGACTTGATCAGGCGCCCGCCGGCGCCGTAAGTGTCAAAGCGCTGATCGCCGGTGCCGGTCTTGCCGCCGACCGAAACAAGGCTGCCGTCCGGGCGGACAAAGGCCTTGTTCACGCGTTTGGCCGTGCCCTCCTCCACCACCCGCCGGATGGCACCGCGCACCGCCTGCGCGACTTCGGGCGCCAGCACCCGCTCCGCCTTGCCGGCCTGGTGTTGCAGCAGGGTCTCGTAAGGTGTGGCCACCGCGAAGTGCAGCGACTGGATGCGTGTATTGGGTTTGCGCACGCCGTCATTGACCAGAATGCCCATCATTTCCGCCAGCGCGGCGGGACGATCGGCCGAGGCCCCGAGCGCCGTCGCATACGAGGGCACCAACGAATCAAAGGGGTAGCCCATCTGCGCCCATTGGCGCTGGATTTCCAGAAAGCCTTCACCTTCGAGCAGGCCCAGAATGCGCTTGTCCTGCGCCTGCTTGCGATGGGTCGAAAACAGCCAGGCATAGACCGCCTGGCGCTCGGCCACGCTGGCTTGCATCACCTGCGTCTGGCTCACGTCCGCGTGGTTTTGCAGGTAGCCGACCAGCCACAGCTCCAGCGGATGCACGCCCGCCAGGTAGCCGCGATCCGCCAGCGACATCGCCTGCGGCGCGTACTGCTCATACAGCTTGGCCAGCTTGGGCTCGGCGGGGTCGACGCCGTCCGGCAAGTTGTCCTTCACCCAGACCGTGAACTTGTCCAGCGGCGCCTCTGGAAACAGCGTGCGGAAGATGGCCGCCAGGCGCGCGGGGGTTGGGCGCACATTGCCCAGCAACAGCTCTTGCGCCTCTGGCGCGGTTTTGCCCTGGTATTTGACCAGGAAGCGGCGCATGAAGACCTGCCCTTCGCGATCGGCAAAACGCGCCAGGTAGTCGGCGCGGCGTGGATCATCGGCATCCTGCAGCAGCTTGGCCGAAGAGCCCGGGGTCAGGAACATGTAGTGGTGCACGATGTCGCGCATCAGCCGGATGAACACCAGATTGACCGAGTTGCGCAGGCCGTCACGTACCGACATCACCCGGCCATCGTCCTCTTTGTTGAAATTATTGAAGTGATGCAGGCCGCCGCCGGTCATGAAGCCTTCGCCGGGGCTGGCCGAATAGTGTCGCTCCAGCGCCGCGTCGAGCATCGCGCCCAGGCTCTTGTCTTCGACCGCCGCAAAGTAGTCGGCCGCCCAGCGCGTCAGCACGTCTTTCCGGTCGATCTCGAGCGCGCGCAACTGGGTGGCATCCAGCGTTGCGAGGCGCTGGTGCAGCTTGTCCATGACGTCGAGATAGGTCACCAGCGTGCGCAGTTTGGCTGTCGATCCGAGGTCGAGCTTGGTACCTTCGTTGATGTTGAGCGGCTGGTCGAAATTATCGGTTTGCACGCGCAGGTAATTGGTGTCCTTGGCGCGCTCGTACAAGGTGAAGCTGTACACCACCTTGGCCGGATCGCCGCGCGCCAGCAGTTGCTTGGCGGACAGCCCGGCGGCTCGGGCCTTGTCCGGGTCGCGCAACTCGCGCAACAAGGTGGTCACGGCCATCTGCACCGGTGCATCCAGGGTGCTGGCGACGCTGAGGTCCAGACGATCCAGGTCGTACAGCCGGTTGCCACCGAGCAAGCCGGCCAGATGCGTGCGCACCGCATTGGCCGCTTTTTGCGAGACAAAGGAAATGGCCGCGGCGGGCACGCGTTGGGCGCGCCGATTGAGCTTGACCTTGAGCGCCGCATCGCGCAGTGTGGGCGAGATCACGCCGGCACTGCCCAGCAGGTTCAGATGGCTGTCGGTCAACTGCTCCAGCTCGGCTTCTTCTGCGTCGAAATAGTAGGACGGGCGGCGCTGCGAGATCAACAGGCTCAGGGCCTGTTTGAACAGTTGTGCCTGCTCGCTCAAATCGCCGTTGTGTGCGGCTGCGTTGCTCAGAATGCGGTTGACGTCCTTGAAATCACGCCCGTACCAGACCCACAGCCCGTCGCCCATGCCATGCACTTCGCCAAAACCGGCCTTGGCGGAGAGCGGCATGGTGTTCATGTAACTCAGCACGATCTGGCGCCGCACCGCGCTGGTGTCTTCCCCCTGCTGGTAGGCGCGCAGGGCCGCCGACACCATTTGCTGCAGCTTTTCCTCGATCGAGGAGGTGCGCCCTTCCGACGAATGGCGGTACTTTTCGATCTGGGTCGCCAGCGTGCTGCCGCCGGGCGAGCGGCTGTCGCCGGTCAGGGTGTTCTTGGCCTTGATCAGCACCGCATTGGCCAGCCGGTCCCACTCCACCGCCGGATTGCGCTGGGGATGCTCGGGGTCGAGCAGCTCACGGTTTTCAATGAACAGCAAACTCTCCACCAGAATCGGCGCGATGTCCTCAAAGCGCTCGAACACCCGTTTCGGATAGCGCTCCTGAAACAGGCTGTCGTTGTGGCAATCGAGGATGCGCAGGCCGCCCTGGGTCTTTTCCGGATAGGGGGCGAAATAGCCGTCATCAACAATCTCGGCCAGGGTGCTGGAAATCCGCGCCTGCCGGGCGATCACGAAATCACGGGTCTTGAGCTTCTCCAAAAACACCGGCAACTGCGAGTAACCGAGACGATCGTCATACGGCGCGCTCTTGGGGAAACGGATGGATGGACTTGGGCCCACGTCCACCGTGTAGGTCGCCTTGCGGGCCAGTTCGGCAAAAAACCGCGCCTGGTAGGCCGAGGTTCGCATTTCCCGGGCGACCAAGACCCCGATAACTGCCAGCACTGCCAGCCCCAAAAGCGCCAATTTAAACCGGAACCGGAACAACCACGAAACCCACTTTTGCCACATGCGCATCACCCTGAAACTCGTTGCCAGCTGCTAATGCGGATTCGACGACGCCGTCATCCGCTGAATGACTGAAATTATCTCGCGCAATGGCGGCGCAATTGCTGCGCATTCGCATATGGACCGAAATCGACACAAAGTTGCGCCGACACCACACCGTGCTGGGGCAAACCCCTAGTTACACCGTGGCACATGTATTGCTAGTATTCACTCCAGAACTTGACTAAATGGTCAGTTTTTTGGTTTACCTTGATCTCTCCGCCCACCTTTACAGGAGTTGCCAGCGTGTCTCTCTTATCCGCTCCAGATATTCGCTCCGGCCGCCTGAACGCCGACGATTACGCCCGGCACTTTGCCGATGCATCCCCCCGCCTGACCCCGGCGCAAGCCGTGCTGGAAGCCGAGCGCTGCCTCTACTGCTTTGACGCGCCTTGCGCCACGGCCTGCCCGACCAGCATTGACGTGCCCTCCTTCATCAAGCGCATTGCCGACGGCAACCTGCGCGGCTCGGCCCGCGCCATACTGGAATCCAACCCGCTGGGCGGCATGTGCGCGCGGGTCTGCCCGACCGAGAACCTGTGTGAAGCGGTGTGCGTGCGCAACACGCAGGAAGGCAAGCCGGTCGCCATTGGCCGCCTGCAGCGCCATGCGGTGGACGCGCTGATGGAAAGCCCCCGCCCCCAACTATTTACCCGCGCAGCGGCCACCGGCAAAAAGGTTGCGGTGGTGGGCGCCGGCCCGGCCGGTCTGGCCTGCGCCCACACGCTGGCGCGTCTCGGCCACGACGTCGTGGTGTTCGACGCCCGGCCCAAGGCCGGTGGCCTCAATGAATACGGTCTGGCCAGCTACAAAACCCCGGACAACTTTGCCCAACGCGAAGTGCAATGGCTGCTGGACATCGGCGGCATTGAGATCCGCGCCGGCTGGAAGCTGGAGAGCGTTGCCCAACTGGATGCACTGCGAAAGGACCACGACGCCCTGTTCTTGGGCATGGGCCTGAGCACCACGCACCAGCTCGGCGTGCCCGGCGAAGATTTGGGCGGCGTGCAGGATGCGATTGACTTCATCGCCACCTTGCGCCAGACGCAAGACCTGTCCTCCCTGCCGATCGGCCGCCGGGTGGTGGTGATTGGCGGCGGCATGACGGCGGTGGACGCGGCCGTGCAATCCAGACTGCTGGGCGCGCAAGAGGTGCACATGGTCTACCGGCGCGGACCGGAGGCGATGTCGGCCTCCACCGCGGAACAGGAATGGGCACAAACCCATGGCGTGACGATTCACCACTGGCTGCAACCCATCAAGATCATGGCCAACCCCAGCAATAGCCAGCACGCGGGTGCGGTCGCCTTTGCGCGCCAGGCGCTGGTGGACGGCCAACTCACCGCGACCGGTGAAACCGAAGTCATGGAGGCCGACATGGTGTTCAAAGCCATTGGCCAGCGGCTCGGCAACCCGGTGCTGAGCGCTTGCGGGCTGAAACTGGACGGCGGGCGCATTGCCACCGACGCGGCAGGCCTGACCAACTTGCCTGGCGTCTGGGCCGGCGGCGACTGCCGCGCCGGCGGACTGGACCTGACCGTGGAAGCCGTGGAGCACGGCAAGCAGTCCGCCCTGGCCATCCACGCCACCCTCTCCAACCCCCAATAAGCTGAACACCATGGCCAATCTGCACACCACTTTTGCCGGCATCCACAGCCCCAACCCGTTCTGGCTGGCCTCGGCGCCACCGACCGACAAGGCCTACAACGTCAACCGCGCTTTTGAGGCCGGCTGGGGCGGCGTGGTCTGGAAGACCTTGGGCGAAGCCGGGCCCCCCATCGTCAACGTCAACGGCCCGCGTTATGGCGCCCTGCTCACGCCGGACCGCCGCCTGCTGGGCTTCAACAACATCGAACTGATCACCGACCGCGACCTGGAGCTGAACCTGAAAGAGATCACCCAGGTCAAGCGCGACTGGCCGGACCGCGCCATGGTGGTGTCGCTGATGGTGCCCTGCGAAGAGGCCTCGTGGAAAGCCATATTGCCGCGCGTGGAGGACACCGGTGCTGACGGCATCGAGCTCAACTTCGGCTGCCCGCACGGCATGAGCGAGCGCGGCATGGGCGCGGCGGTCGGCCAGGTGCCGGAATACATCGAGATGGTCACCGCCTGGTGCAAGCAGTACAGCAAGTTGCCGGTGATCGTGAAACTCACGCCCAACATCACCGATGTGCGCCTGCCGGCCCGCGCGGCCAAAAAAGGCGGCGCCGACGCGGTGTCACTCATCAACACCATCAACTCCATCATGGGCGTGGACCCCTACACGCTGAAGATGAGCCCGTCCACCGGCGACAAAGGCTCGCACGGCGGCTACTGTGGCCCGGCCGTGAAGCCGATTGCCCTAAACATGGTGGCCGAGATTGCGCGCGACCCGCTGACCGCCGGCCTGCCGATTTCGGGCATTGGCGGCATCGGCAATTGGCGCGACGCGCTGGACTTCATCGCCTTGGGCGCGGGCAACGTGCAGGTGTGCACAGCCGCCATGGTCTATGGCTTCAAGATCGTTCAGGAAATGAGCGACGGCCTGTCGAACTACATGGACGAAATGGGCTTCACGTCGATTGAAGACTTCCGCGGCAGGGCGGTTCCCACCGTGTCGGATTGGCGTTACCTGGACCTGAATCACATCAGCAAGGCGGTCATCAAGCAGGACGCCTGCATCCAGTGCGGGCGCTGCCACATTGCCTGCGAAGACACCTCGCACCAGGCCATCACCGCTATGAAAGATGGCCAACGCCACTTTGAGGTCAAAGAGGAGGAATGCGTGGGCTGCAATCTGTGCGTGCTGGTGTGCCCGGTGCCGGAGTGCATTAGCTTGCGCGATCTCAAGCCTGGTGAAAAGGACTTGCGCACCAATCAGGTGGTCAGCGATAAACATGCAGACTGGACGACACACCCCAACAACCCCCTGCGCGTCGCCCAATCGGTCTAATTTTATATAAAATAAGCCTCTAGCCCACGTACTCATTGCGCAAGAAGCTATTAATTCAGGAGCACTCATGAGCCATATTTTGATTCAAGGCGGCACCGTGGTGAACGCCGACCGCGCCTTCCGAGCCGATGTCCTGACCCAGGACGGCCAGATCATCGCCGTGGGCGAGAACCTGCAAGCCCCGTCCGGCGCGACCGTGGTGGACGCCGGCGGCCAGTACGTGATGCCCGGTGGCATCGACCCGCACACCCATATGCAGCTGCCCTTCATGGGCACGGTGACGATGGACGACTTCTTCACCGGCACGGCCGCCGGGCTGGCGGGCGGCACCACCAGCATCATCGATTTCGTGATCCCGAACCCGCAACAGTCGCTGATCGAGGCCTATCAGATCTGGCGCGAATGGGCGAAAAAATCGGCCTCGGATTATTCGTTTCACATGGCCATCACCTGGTGGGATGAGTCCGTGCGGCGCGACATGGGCACGCTGGTGCAGCAGGAAGGCATCAACAGCTTCAAGCATTTCATGGCCTATAAAAACGCCATCATGTGCGACGACGAAACCTTGGTGAACAGCTTCAAGCGCGCTGTCGAACTCGGCGCCATGCCGACCGTGCATGCCGAAAACGGCGAGCTGGTGTTTTTGCTGCAAAAGGAGGTGGCGGCCATGGGCATCAGCGGGCCGGAGGGCCACCCGCTGTCGCGCCCGCCGACGGTGGAAGGCGAAGCGGCGAACCGCGCCATCGCCATTGCCGAGGTGCTGAATGTGCCGATCTATGTGGTGCATGTGTCGTGCATTGAGGCGGCGGAGGCGATTGCCCGGGCCCGCGCCCGCGGTCAGCGCGTTTATGGCGAGGTGCTGGCCGGGCATCTGGTGGTGGACGACAGCGTGTACCGCCATCCCGACTTTGCCACCGCGGCAGCCCATGTGATGAGCCCGCCGTTTCGGCCCAAGGGCCATCAGGAAGCTTTGTGGCGAGGTCTGCAGTCGGGCAATCTGCATACGACGGCCACCGATCACTGCACGTTCTGCGCGGCGCAGAAGGCGGCCGGCAAGGATGATTTTTCAAAGATCCCGAATGGTTGTGGCGGTGTCGAAGAACGGCTGGCGGTGATCTGGGATGCGGGCGTGAACACCGGGCGCCTGACGCCCTCGGAGTTTGTTGCCATCACTTCCGCCAACACGGCCAAGCTGTTCAACATCTATCCGCAAAAAGGCTGTGTGGCCGTGGGGGCGGATGCCGATTTGGTGGTGTGGGACCCCGCGGGCACCAAGACGCTGTCGGCCAAGACGCAGCATAGCAAGGGGGACTTCAACATCTTTGAGGGCCGTACCGTGCGCGGCATTCCGAGCCACACGGTGAGTCAGGGCGAGTTGGTGTTTATTCAAGGCGATCTGCGGGCCAAAACGGGCGCGGGGCGTTATATCAAGCGACCGGCGTTTGGTCCGAATTTTGCGGCGAACCGGCTGCGGGCTGAAACGCTGGAGCCGGTTGCTGTTATTCGCTGATGGGTCGTGGTGGGGCCTGCCGGGGAGGGGAATGCCGTGGGCCTCATCTGTCCTGCAGGCCAGAAAATCGGCCCCCGGCATTTCCCTCCCCGGCGACAAGTGGCATTGCTGTGGGCGTACTTTTCTTTTATATACAGTTCATCATTTTCGGGAGACAACATGAGCACTTCACATCCCTTCGATATCGACAGGCTGCGCATCAACGGTCCGCGCCTGTGGGACACATTGATGGAGCTCGCAAAAATTGGTGCCACGCCGAAGGGCGGTGTGTGCCGCCTGACGCTGACGGACCTGGACAAGCAGGGGCGCGACCTTGTGCTGGCCTGGGCGAAGCAGGCCGATTTGACTGTCACTATCGACAAGATTGGTAACGGCTTCATGCGCCGCGCGGGACGCAACAATGCATTGCCGCCGATCGTGACCGGCAGCCATATCGACACCCAGCCGACCGGCGGCAAGTTCGACGGCAACTATGGTGTGCTGGCGGGGATCGAGGTGGTGCGCACCTTGAACGACCACGGCATCGAGACCGAGGCGCCGATCGAGGTGGCTTTCTGGACCAACGAAGAAGGCTCGCGCTTTGTGCCGGTGATGATGGGCTCGGGCGTGTTCGCCAAGGCCTTCACGCTGGAACACGCTTATGCCGCCAAGGACGTGGACGGCAAGTCGGTGAAGGACGAGCTGACGCGCATCGGCTATGTCGGCGAGCAGGAGCCGGGTAACCATCCGATCGGCGCCTACTTCGAGACCCACATCGAGCAAGGCCCGGTGCTGGAAGACAACGACAAAACCATCGGCGTGGTGCAGGGCGTGCTCGGCATCCGCTGGTTCGACTGCACCGTGACCGGCATGGAGGCGCACGCTGGGCCCACGCCCATGGCGCTACGCAAGGATGCGATGCAGGTGTCTACCCGCATCATGCAGGAGGTGGTGGCCAGCGCACTGCGCCATGCGCCGCACGGGCGCGGCACGGTGGGCATGGTGCAGGTTTTCCCCAACAGCCGGAACGTGATTCCGGGCCGTGTGAAATTCAGCATCGACCTGCGCAACGCCAGCGACGCGCTGGTGGACCAGATGGCCGATGAGGTGAAAGCCTTTGCGGCCAAGGTGGCCCAGGACAGTGGGCTGGACGTGAAAATCGAACTGGTATCGAGCTACCCCGCGCAAGTGTTCCACCCCGATTGCGTGGACGCCGTGGCCCGCGCCGCCGCCAAGCTGGGCTACTCCAATATGCCGGCAGTCTCGGGTGCCGGGCACGACGCGGTCTACATGGCGCAGCTCGCGCCCAGCGGCATGATCTTCATCCCTTGCAAGGACGGCATCAGCCACAACGAGATTGAATCAGCCGAGCCCGAACACATCACGGCCGGCTGCAATGTGCTGCTGCATGCCATGCTGGAGCGCGCCAAGGTGGTCTGACAACCGGAGACTGATGGGGGTACTGCCCCACCCTCTTCCTGTTACAGTTTGATACGCGTCTTTCGAGGCGTCTTGTGTTCGACACAAACAGGGAGGGGGAAATCAATGAGCGGATTTGAGTACGGGATAGCCGACTTTGAATTCATCGCCGCCAGCGCGATGCCCTCGGTCTGAGGGCCCCCACATGGGCGAAGCGGACCTCAACCGAGAGCGGCTGGAGCTGGCGCTGGAAGCCGCGGGACTGGACCTGTGGGAGAACAACCTGCTGACCGGCGAGGTCACCCGCAAGGCGATGAAGACCCTGTCCGAGCTGGGCTACAGCGAGCGCGAAATGGCTGTTTATGTGCACGACATCTTCAAGCTCTTTCACCCGGACGACGTCATGACGGTCAAGACCGCCGTGGATGACCACCTGTCGGGCCGGACCCCCCAGTACCGTTGCGAATTCAGGCTGCGCGCCAAAAGCGGCGCATGGGTTTGGTATGCCAATTACGGCAAAGTCATGGATGGGCACAGCGACTCCCCCGGCAAGCGTTTTATTGGTGTGACCTTCAACATCGACGACAGAAAACGCAAGGAAGACGAACTCGCGCAAATCAACCGGCAACTGGCCCAGCAAAACGCCTTGCTGCAAAGCTACAACACCGCACTGGAGCTGCTCGCCGCGAGCGACTCCCTCACCGGGCTGGCCAATCGGCGCACGCTGATGGAATTGGGGGGCAATGAATGCAAACGCGCCGAGCGCTTCAGTCATCCCCTTTCCTTACTGATGGTGGATATTGATTTGTTCAAAAGCGTCAACGACGCCTGGGGGCATCTGGTCGGCGACCACGTGATCTGTGCCGTGGCCGAGGCCTGCCGTACCCGCATACGCCATGGCCTGGACACGGCGGCCCGCGTGGGCGGCGAAGAGTTCGTCATCGTGTTGCCCGAAACCGATCACCCCAGCGCCCGCATTCTGGCCGAATCGCTGTGCCAGGCGGTGGCGGCACAGAAGGTGGCGGCGAACGACGAAGGTGCCAGCGTCACGTTTACCGTCAGCATCGGCGTGGCCACCGTGGAGGGCGGCGGCCTGTCGTTCGAACAATTGATGAATAACGCCGACAAAGCGCTGTACAAGGCCAAGCAGGCCGGAAGAAACAACGTGCAGGGCTTTGATGGCGCGATGTCAGGGCCCATCTCCGCCACGTAATGGAAGGGAAGGCCGGCGTTTCCTGCAAGGGGTTTCGTCGAAATTTGGCGGCAGTTCAAGCTCTAAAGCGGTACAGACTTTGCGGGTTCTGCACCAGCAACTTGTCCAGCAAAGAAGGGGTCGGGGCGATGCGCGCCAGGGCATCCACCAGCACGCCGTCATCGGGGACATGCGTGTGGTTGGGATGCGGCCAGTCCGTCCCCCAGACACAGCGGTCGGGATAGCTCTGCACGAGCAAGCGGGCCAGCGCGACTCCCTTGGCATAGGGCTGTGCGCCCTCTCCCACTGGATGCGGGTCGATGCGGTCAATGCCGCTGACCTTGACGTAGAACAGCGGGTTGTTCAGCAAGGCCTGCAGGGCCACAAAGTCCGGCTGGTCCGTGCCGAGCGCCGCGTCCACCCGACCCATGTGGTCAATCACCACCGGCACGGCACTGCGCGACAACGCTGGCGCGAGGCGGTGCATCAAGCCGCTTTCAAAATGCACTTGCAGGTGCATGCCCACGGCCTTGAGTCGAGGCGTGAGGGCCAGCACCTCGTCCATGCCGCTTGAACCCGCCAGGTGCGTCATGAAGTTGAAACGCACGGCGCGAAATCCGGCCGCCGCGAGACGCTGGAGTTCTGCGTCAGCCACATTGGCCGGCGCCAGCGCCACGCCGAGATAGCGCCCCTCGCCGGCGGCCATCGCGTCTTCCACGACGCGATTGTCAAAGCCATGGGTGACCGATTGCACAATCACGCAACGGCCAATGCCCAGTCTTTTGTGCAGCGCAAACAGAGTTTCCTTGGGTGCATCCACGGGGGTGAAATTGCGGTTTTCAGCGAAAGGAAAACGTGCTGCAGGGCCAAACACGTGCACATGGCTGTCGCAAGCCAGGGACGGCAGCTTCAGCGTGGGCGCACTGGGGTTGACCTTATAGGTGAGGATCGGGGGCATGGAGACAAGTGTCATCGGGTCCTTCATGGTGTTCATTGTGAATTCCCTTTACCGGCCGACGCGGACACCCCACCGCCGCATGCCCCGCAACGCCTGCGTCACCCACCTGCCGCCACTCACCAACACAATTCCCACCAACACCGGCACCGCTCCGAGCATAAAGCTCATCTCGATCGGCTCACTCAGCAGCCATGCGCCGAAGGCGATGCCAAACAGCGGTGTCATGAACGAGAAGACGCCCAGCGGGGACGCCAGGTAATGCCGCAGCAGCCAGAACCACACCAGAAAGCTGGCAAACGACACCACCAGCGAATGAAACGCCAGGCTGGCCCAGACCTGGGTTGTGAGGTTGAGGTGGGTCTGACCGGTGGCGAAGGCCGCCCCCAGCAGCAGCACAAAAGCGCCCACCAACTGGTACAGCAGCGTCTGCGTGGCGGGGGCTCTGGCCAATGTCGAGCAACGCACCACCACGGTGGTGGCGCCCCAGGCCACGCCGGCCATCAGCCCCAGGAAGTCACCCCAAAGCATATTGCCGGGCGTCACACCTGGAGGCTGGCTGCGGCCAAAGAATGCTATGGCCAGGCCGGCAAAGGCCAGTGCGATGCCCAACCACTGCACGGCGCTCAGGCGCTCGGCGGGCAATTTCCAGTGCAGGCCCAGCGCCGCAAAAATCGGCGCGGTGTACAAGAACACCACCATGTGCGAGGCGCCGGTGTGGCGCAGACCTTCGCCCACCAGCAAGAATTCCAGTCCAAACAGCAAGCCCACCACCACGCCGGGGCGCCAGGTGCCGTCGCTCACGCGCATGCGCTCGCCGCGGGCAAACATCAGCAGCCCCACCAACAGCGCCGCCACGCCCGAGCGCAGGCCAATTTGAAAAATGGGCGCGATGTCCGCCGCCGTGGCCTTGAGCACGACTTGCTGCAAGCCCCAGATCAGGCACAGCACCAGCATCAATGCGATGGCCTGAGAGTCGAGCGCTTTGCGCGTATCCATGGGTTTTCTTACCGGTAGTCAACAAGGAACAGATTATTCATCTGACAGCTTTCATTGATATAGTGAGAAACTGACAAGCCATAGCACCCAGCCGACAAACCATGCCCATCCTGAGTCCGAAGCTCGACATCCCCCTGTCCAGCCCACATTTGCCGGCGCCCATCATGTTTCGCAGCGCTTATGTGCCGGCGCACGGCCTCTACCCGGAGCATCAGCACGCCTGGGGCGAGTTTGTGTATTCCTTCAGCGGCGTGATGGAGGTGAAAGTGGCCGAGCACCACTTCCTGGCGCCGCCGCAATACGGCATCTGGCTGCCACCCGATCTGGACCATGTCGGGCTGAACCGCCATGAGGCTTGCCATTGCTCGCTCTACATCGCGCCCGAGCAGGGCCGCGCGCTGCCGCGCACGCCCTGCGCCCTGACCGTGAGCCCGCTGGTGCGCGCCCTGCTCGACCACCTGCACCAGCAGCCCACTGAGGCACCGATCAGCCCGCAGACTGAGCGCCTGCTGCAGGTGCTGGTGGACCAGCTGGCCCTGGCGCCGCGCGCCGGCAGCTACCTGCCCGGCTCGGACGACCCCGCGCTGGGCGCGGTGCTGCGCCTGCTACAAGCCCAGCCCAGCGACAACCGCGCGCTGCCCGAATTGGCCCGCGCGGCCCACACCACCGAGCGCACCCTGATGCGCCGCGCCCAGCGCGATCTGGGCATGTCGCTGGCCGAGTGGCGCCAGCGCCTGCGCGTGGTCAAGGCCATGCCGCTGCTGGAAGCGGGGCAAACAGTGGAAACCATTGCGCTGGACCTGGGCTACGGCAGCGCCTCGGCCTTCATCACCATGTTCAAGCGGCTGATGGGGAGCACGCCGGACGAATTTCGCAAGCGGGCCGCCGGTCGGGTGGCGCCAGGCTCTTTGAGTGCCAGGCACGAGCCGGATCAAGCACAATAAGAGCGGAACACGCCCAGCCTGATAATTTATGAAAAAACAGACTGTAGCCCTCGTGTAGTATGCGCAACTAGCTACTGTTTTTATAGCAACCAACTCATCATCCATCGCCATGCTTGATCTGCTGATTCAAAACGCCACCTTGCCCGATGGGCGCGAAGACATGTCCGTCGCCGTGCGCGCCGGGAAGATTGTGGAAGTCAGCGCCGGCCTGGATGTCCCGGCGCATGAGCTGATCGACGCCCAAGGCCGGCTGCTCAGCCCGCCGTTTGTCGACGCCCACTTCCACATGGACGCCACCTTGAGTTACGGCCTGCCGCGCGTCAATGAATCCGGCACGCTGCTGGAGGGCATTGCGCTGTGGGGCGAGCTCAAGCCCCTGCTGACGCAGGATGCGCTGATCGAGCGGGCACTGACCTACTGCGACTGGGCCGTGGCCAAGGGCCTGCTGGCGATTCGCACCCATGTCGACGTGTGCGACCCACGCCTGCTGGCGGTGGAGGCCTTGCTGGTGGTGAAACGCCGGGTGGCGCCGTACCTGGATTTGCAGCTGGTGGCGTTTCCGCAGGACGGCGTGCTGCGCGGCCCGCTGGGACCGGACCAGCACATGGACAACCTCACGCGCGCGCTCGACATGGGCGTGGACGTGGTCGGCGGCATTCCGCATTTCGAGAGAACCATGGCGGATGGTGCGTTGAGCATCAAGCTGTTGTGCGAACTGGCCGCCGAGCTGGGCAAACCGGTGGACATGCACTGCGACGAGTCCGACGACCCGCTGTCACGCCATATCGAAACGCTGGCCTCCGAGACGCAACGCCTGGGGCTGCACGGGCGCGTCACCGGCTCGCACCTGACCTCGATGCACAGCATGGACAACTACTACGTGAGCAAGCTGCTGCCCTTGATGGCCGAGGCGCAGTTGCAGGTGGTGGCGAATCCGCTGATCAACATCACGCTGCAGGGCCGGCACGACACTTATCCCAAACGCCGCGGCATGACGCGCGTGCCCGAGCTGCTGGCCGCCGGCATCAACGTGGCCTTTGGCCACGACTGCGTGATGGACCCCTGGTATTCGCTGGGCAGCGGCGACATGCTGGAAGTCGCCCACATGGGCCTGCATGTGGCGCAGATGACGAGCCAGGCCGCCATGCGCCAGTGCTTCGACGCGGTGACAACCAACGCGGCCAAGGTGATGCACCTGCAGGGCTACGGGCTGGAGGCAGGCTGCGATGCGAGTTTTGTGCTGCTGCAAGCGCGGAACCCGGTGGAGGCGATCCGGCTGCGGGCAAATCGCTTGAAGGTATGGAGGAAGGGGATGCTGGTGGCGGAGACGGCGGAGGTGGTGGCGACGCTGCAGTTGGCGGGGCGTCCGGACGCGGTGGATTTTTCACAGCCGTGAAGTCAACTGCAATGGATAGCGTCTTGCCAGCCAGCGGTGATGGCGGTTTTCGACCATGACCCGACGTTCAACGTATTGCCTCATTGCTGTCGTTCACTCGCTCTGCGAGGTGAGTTTGCTCGCACCTTGCTCCTAGAATCGACCAATCAATGCTGCCGGGGTTTATGGCTTTTTTTTGCATGTTTAAAAGCAGCGAGAATTTCAGAGGAAATAGATGACCAATGTCTCCACCAACGAATGCCAACCAGAAGCCCGTATCGAAGTTGTGGAGTACGACCCATCATGGCCTGCGAAGTTTGAAATTGAGAGAGCATTGCTTGAGGCAGCGCTGGCGCCATGGCTTGTCGGGCGTATCGAGCACATTGGAAGTACTGCCGTGCCTAATCTAGCTGCCAAGCCCGTTATTGACATCATGGCGCCGGTACGCACCTTGGAAGAGTCGCGTTCTGCCATTACTGCGGCAACAAGAGTGGGGTATGTGTATTACCCATACAAGGCGCAGGTCATGCACTGGTTCTGCAAACCTTCGGCAAGCCACCGCACGCATCATCTCCACTTGGTGCCATTTGACAGTCCACTCTGGCATGAACGCCTCAAGTTCCGCGACGCACTCCGCCAGAACGCGGTGCTCGCTTCAGAGTATGCCGCTCTCAAGAAACGTTTAGCCGAAAAGTTCGCGACAGATCGAGAGGCGTACACAGAGGCCAAGGAGCCATTCATACGCCGGGTGCTGTCAGAAGCTACGGCCGTGCAGAAGGATGCAACCTAGCTCTTTGTTGGATATATTACGACAGGGCGACGCCCGTTTCCCCCATCAATTTCACCAACGCCCACAACACCCGATTCGCCGGCGTCGCAATCCCCAGCGCCTCGCCTCGCCGCATGATCAGTCCATTGAGGTAGTCAATCTCGTTGTGCTTGCGGCGAGCGATCTTGCGCTGCAAAGAGGTGTGCTGCAGCAGACGCGGGACCCGGTGGAGGCGAGCCAGCGGTTACATTGGGCGACTCAACCACGGGCATCCCATGAACCCCATCAACCTGCACCAAATCGCCGTCGAGGCCATGCGTTCCCGAGGCCTGCTGCCCGCCTTTGCGCCGCAGGCCTTGCAAGAGGCCGAGGACGCGCGCCAAGCCCGTCCCGAACGCAACAACGCCATCCTCGACCTGCGCCACCTGACCTGGTTTTCCATCGACAACGACGACACGCGCGATCTGGACCAGCTGAGCGTGGCCGAAGCGCTGCCCGATGGCGCCACGCGCCTGCTGGTGGCGGTGGCCGATGTCGACACCCTGGTGCGGCCCGGCGGCGCGGTGGATGGGCATGCGGCCGTCAACACGACCGCGGTCTACACGGCCGCCGGTGTGTTCCCGATGCTGCCCGAGGCGCTGTCCACCGACCTCACCTCGCTGCATGAAGGCCTGGAGCGCCTGACGGTGGTGGTCGAGATGCAGGTGGAAACGGATGGCACGGTGTCGGCGTCCAGCGTCTACCGGGCGACGGTGCTGAACCGCGCCAAGCTCACCTACGACGGCGTGTCGGCGTGGCTGGACGGCGAGGCGCCCCCACCGCCGCAGATCGCCAGCGTGGATGGGCTGGAGGATCAGCTTCGCCTGCACGACGCCCTGGCCGGCCAGCTGCGGCAATGGCGCCAGACGCGCGGCGCGCTGAATGTCAACACGGTGTCCGCCCGCCCGGTGTTTGAGGACGGTCAGCTGGTAGACCTGCGCCCCGACAACAAAAACCGCGCCAAGGACCTGATCGCCGACCTGATGATCGCGGCCAACGGCGCGACGGCGCGCTTTCTGGTGGACAAGGGCTTTCCCTCACTGCGCCGCCTGCTGCAGGCGCCGCGCCGCTGGGACCGCATCGTCGCGCTGGCCGCGAGTCATGGCGTGCAGCTGCCTGCAACGCCCGACTCACCGGCCCTGGACCGCTTCCTGAGCGCGCGCCGCCTGGCGGATCCGGCCGGGTTTGCCGATCTGTCGCTGGCGGTGGTGAAACTGCTGGGCTCGGGCGAGTACGCGGCCGCACCCGCTGCGGCGACCACGGGACTGGGGCACTTCGGGCTCGCGGTGAACGATTACGCGCATTCCACCGCGCCCAACCGGCGCTTTCCCGACCTGGTGACCCAGCGCCTGCTGAAAGCCGCCATCGCGGGCGAGGCGCCGCCGTATTCGGCCGGGCAGCTCACCGAGATTGCCCAGCACTGCACGCTGCAGGAAGACAACGCCAGCAAGGTCGAGCGCCAGGTACTCAAAGCCGCTGGCGCCTGGTTGTTGCACGGGCGCATCGGCGAGGTCTTCGACGCGCTCGTCACCGGCGCAGCCGCCAAGGGCACTTTCGTGCGCATCAGCCGCCCCATGCTCGAAGGCCGGGTGGTGCGCGGTTTCGAAGGGCTGGACGTGGGCGATACGGCGCGCGTCAGGCTGCTGGCGGTGGATGCGGAAAAAAGCTTTATTGACTTTGAACGCGTCTGAACCTTGCACGCAGTTCGATGGCGGAATGCAACGCCCGGCGGCGCAGCCTAAGTGCGCGTCCCCTCCATCAACTTCACCAAAGCCCACAACACCCGGTTCGCCGGCGTCGCAATCCCCAACGCCTCGCCGCGCTGCACGATCAGGCCGTTGAGGTAATCAATCTCGCTGCGCTTGCCGCGCGCCAGGTCTTGCGCGGTCGATGAGAACTGGCTGGGCATGGTCTCGGCGATCTTGCGGATGGCGGCCTCCACGTCGCCCGCCACCTGCACCCCCTCGGCCTGGGCCACGGCCAGGCATTCGGCCACCACGTCGCGCATCACCTCCTGGATGCCCTCGCCCTGCACCGTCTTGCCATAGGGCAGCTGGGCGATGGCCGAGACGGCGTTGTAGGCGCAGTTGAGGATCAGCTTGCCCCACAGCGCGCCGCGCACGTTGTCCGATATTTCGGTTGGCACGCCAGCGGCGATCAGGGCTTGCGCCACGGCTTCGCTGGAAATGGACTTGGAAGCAGCGGGCTCGATCACCAGTTCGCCGCGGCCGTGGTGTTTGACGTGGCCGGGGCCGGCCATCTCAACGGCGACATACACCACGGCGGCAGCCACCGCGTATTGCGGCAGCACGGTGCGCAGCCGGTCGGCGTTGTCGACACCGTTTTGCAGGGTCAGCACCAGCGCATCGGGCGCCAACTGCGGCCGCAGCAGGGCACCGGCCGATTCGGTATCGGTGGACTTCACACAGAACAGCACCAGCTGCGCGCCCTGCACGGCGCTGGGCTCGCTGCTGGCGACCAGACGCACCTGCTCATCGAAGGTCGTGGTCTGCAGGCGCAGTCCGTCGCGAGCGATGGCTTCCACGTGCTCGGGCCGCGCGATCAGCACCACCTCATGCCCGGCGCGGGCCAGCATGCCGCCGTAGTAGCAGCCCACAGCGCCCGCGCCCATGACGGCGACCTTGAGGCTGTTTTTTGCAGGAAGTGTGTCGCTAAGCGGGATGTTGCCCATGGTGAAACCCTCGTGTGTGGAACAGGACAGAGGATTCTAGGGAGGGTTGAAGCAGCGCGTGCAAATGGGGCCGGACGCTGGCAAACTTGGGGCGATGAACTACTGGCTGATGAAATCCGAGCCCACCGAATGCTCTGTGGACGACGCGCTCGCCGCGCCCGATGCCACCGTGCCGTGGACAGGCGTGCGCAACTACCAGGTCCGCAACTTCATGCGCGACCTCATGCGGGTGGGGGACGGCGTGCTGTTCTACCACTCCAGCTGCGCCGAGCCGGGCATCGTGGGCATCGCCCGCGTGGCGTCAACCAGCCGGCCCGACCCCACGCAGTTCGACCCGAAGTCGCCCTACTTTGATCCGGCCTCCCAACCCGACGCGCCGCGCTGGTTGCTGGTGGACGTGCAGGTGCTGCGCAAGATCCCGACATTGACGCTGGCCGGGCTGCGCGCCCGGCCTGAGTTGGCCGACCTGCTGGTGCTGAAAAAAGGCAACCGCCTGTCCATCACGCCTGTGGAGCCGCGCCACTGGCAAGCCATCGCGTGAACGGAGCGGGCTACCAGATTGGCCGGGCGACGATCATCGCCTCGGCCGCCGCCGCGTCGAGCGGCTTGGCGAAGTGGTAGCCCTGCCCGTATTCCACCTGCAGCGCCCGCAGCTGCGCCAGTTGCCCGGCATTCTCGACCCCTTCGGCGACGATGTCCATGTTCAGGGTATGGGCCAGGGTGACGATGGTCTGGATGATGTCGGCATTCTTGCGATCAACATCCATGCGGCGCACGAACGAGGCATCGATCTTCAGCGTGTTGATTGGGAAACGGTGCAGGTACGAGAGCGACGAATAGCCGGTGCCGAAATCGTCCATCAGCAGCTTGATCCCCAGGGCGCGCAATTTCTCCAGCACCACCGCCGCCGCCTCGGCGTGCGCCATCAGCACGGTCTCGGTCACTTCGAGCTTGAGGCTGCTGGTGTCGAGGCCGGTTTCCGCCAGCACCGCCTCGATCTGCTGCATCAGGTCGGGCTGGGCGAACTGCCGCCCGGCCAGGTTCACGCTCATCTGCATCGGCGGGTGATCCGGATAGCGCTGCTGCCAGTCGCGCATCTGGCGGCAGGCCTCGCTCAACACCCAGCGACCGATTGACACGATGAGACCGGTCTCCTCGGTGAGCGGGATGAATTCGCTCGGCGGCACCAGGCTGCCATCGGGGCGCCGCATGCGCACGAGGGCCTCGAAACCGGCCAGCCGGCCCGTCTGCAGCGAGACGACAGGCTGGTAGTAGACGAGGAATTCCTCGCCGCGCGCCACCGCCTGGTTCAGTTCGGTCTCCATTTTGAGCAGGGCGACGACGCGCTCGCGCATGTCGGCGGCGAACACCTCGTGGCATGCCCCGCCGCGCCGCACGGCGTTGTGGGCGGCCGTCTCGGCGTCACGCAGGAGGTCGCGGGGGTCGCCGTAGCCCGCCCGGCCGAGCGCGATGCCAACGCTGGCGGTGGTGAACAGTTCGTGTCCATCGAGGATGAAGCCGGCCGCCAACGCGGCCTGCAGCTTGTCGGCAAACCGCGCCGCCGCGTCGGCGTCCTTCGCTTCGTCAAGCAGGATGGAGAAGCTGTCGCCGCCGACGCGGGCCACCGTGTCGGCCGGGCGCAGGCCGGCGCCCAGGCGTTGCGCGACGGCAATCAACAGCTGGTCGCCGACGGCAGCGCCCAGGCTGTCGGTGATCGTTCGGAAGCGGTCCAGGGTGAGATAGATGAGCGCAAAGCCGTGCCCGGATTCAAGCCGGAGCAGGTCCAGGGCATCGTCAATCCGCGTCAGCAGCAGCGCGCGGTTGGGCAGACCGGTCAGGCTGTCGCGCAGCAGCTCTTCCTCCACCACCGAGGCGAGCACGACCCGTGCCGACGCGGCGCCAATGACGCCGGCGAGTTGTGCCTCGCAATAGCGGGCCAGTTCGGCGTCGATCTCCTGCGGCCAGTCCAGACCGTGCGGCCGGGCGTAGGCAACGAACGCCTGCCGCGCAGGGTCGGCGCCGAGAAAGCGCGTCATCACCGCATACAGATCCGGCAGGTAGCCGCTCGCCCGCCAGGCCCGCTCGGCACCGCGATCAAGCTGGAAGACATCGACGAAAAGCGCCGCCTGCGTCTGCTCGACGGCGCTCTGCTCGCTCGTGAGTGACACCGCCAGATAAGCGCCGACGTTGGCGAGCATGCTCCAAAGCATGGCGTGGGTAATCTCGTCCAGCCCCTCCAGGCCGAAGAGGGCGAGCGGGCGCAGCAGCGCGATGGCAAACGGCCCCTCCTCAAGCAGCGCCAGCGGCAACCAGCCGGAACGGGCAAAAGCCGGCAGCATCAGGGTATAGGCCCAGACCAAGAAACCGGCCCCGAGCCCGGCCAGCGCCCCGCGGCAGCTGCCGCCCTTCCAGTAGAGGCCGCCGAGCAGCGCCGGCCCGAACTGGGCGACAGCGGCGAAGGAAATGAGGCCGATCGAGACCAGCGCGTAAGCCTCGCCCGCCAGCCGGTAATAGGTGTAGCCGAGCAGCAGGCCGAGCACGATGGTGATGCGGCGGATGGCGAGCAGCAGACCGGAGAGATCGGCGCGCTCGGACAGGCGCAGTGCCTTGATGCGCATCAGAACCGGCATCACCAGGTCGTTGCAAACCATGGTCGACAGGGCGATGGTCTCGACGATCACCATGCCGGTGGCAGCGGAGAAGCCGCCGAGGAACACGAGCAGCGCCAGCGCTTTCTGCTGCCCGGCCATGGGCAGGGTGAGGACGAAGGTATCCGGATTGACGGCCGCGCCGAAATGCAGCAGGCCGCCGATGGCGATCGGCAGAACGAAGAGGTTGAACAGGAAGAGGTAGAGCGGAAAGAGCCAGATCGCCTTGTTCAGATGCGCCTCGTCGACATTCTCGACCACCGCCAGCTGGAACTGCCGCGGCAGGAACATGATCGCCAGCATGCTGATGAAGGCCAGCGAGAAGAGCGAGGCCCAGCTGCGATAGACGTCGGTCGAACCGCCGCCGATGGTGAAGACCTCGACGATGCGCGGCACCTGTGCGGCGCGGGCGAACAGGTCATTGATGCCGCCGTACATGCCCCAGGTGACGAATATCCCTACCGCTAGAAAGGCCAGCAGTTTGACCACCGCCTCGAAGGCGATCGCCGCCACCATGCCCTCGTGGCGTTCCGCGGCGTCCAGCTTGCGGGTGCCGAAAACGATGGTGAACGCCGCCAGGATCAGGGCCGTATAAAACGCCGTGTCCTCCCAGACGCTCTCCAACTCCGGCGGGGCCAGCGCCAGGATCTTGGGGTAGCCGCGCAAGACGTTGAAGCTGGTGGAAATCGCTTTCAGTTGCAGCGAAATGTAGGGCGTGACGCCGATCACCGCGATCACCGTGACCAGTCCCGCCAGCGCCGCGCTCTTGCCGTAGCGCGAGGAAATGAAGTCGGCCAGCGAGGTGATGCGATTGTCCTTGGCGATGCGGATGATTTTGCGCATCACAACCCACCACAGAGTCACCATCACGGTCGGGCCGAGATAAACGGGCAGGAAGCCGATGCCGCTGGCGGCGGCACGCCCGACGCTGCCGTAGAACGTCCAGGCCGAGGTATACACGCCGAGAGAGAGTGCGTAGACATAGGGGCTGGCGATCAGGCTGCGCCCGGCATCGGCCGCCTTGTCGCCGCGGTAGGCGATGAAGAAGAGCAAGCCCAAGTACACCGCGGCGACGAGAAGGATGATCCAGGCCGGCACGATTCAGTCTCCGGGCACAGGCGGTGGTGTCGGCCGGTCTTCACCCATGGCCGTTATTTCTTTTCGATCACCAGTGCCAAGAGGCCGATCAGCAGCGCCCAAGCAGCAAACACATAGACGTACAGCAGCGGAATGCCGCCCAGCAGCGCGGGGTGGTTGAACAGTGCCAGCAGCGGATAGTTGAAGAGCAGGCTGCCCAGCACGAACAACGCTGCCAGACGCTGTATTTTGATGTTTGGCTTGTTCATGGCCTCCTCGCCCGGAAGATTCATTCAGCAAGAACCTCTTCGTCTTTGGTTTCAAGAATAGACCGATTGCGCCGTCGTGGCAACTCCGCGCAAGATTGAAGTGGCCCGCCGCCGCGCTCACGATACGTACATTGCCCGCGCGAATCGTCAAGATCACCTGACATACAGCAGGGTGCAGACGTCATAAATTCATCCCCTTGAATCTGGCTGGATGCCCGAGGGGCGCGGCATTCACATAAAAAAGAGGTTGACATACCGTGACAGACATTAAAAACACACCGATCTCGCACTTGCTGGGTCAGGTCTACGAATCGGCGCCGCCGGCCGAGCGCAGTCACCTGCTGGAGCACTTGTTGCGACCCTTGAGCCTGCTGTCACTGGCGGCCGTGGCCGACGGCATCTTCGCGGACATGCGGTTTCGCGGTGGGTGGCCGGACCAGATCCAGTTGGAGGATGCACAAAGCGTGCACGTCAGCCATGTCGTTGCGCTGGTCGACTATGTCCAGCAGGTCAACATCGAGTCCATCAATACCCTTACCCGCATGCTCATGCCTTCACCGCTGATGGCGAGTTCGGCTGCGGCGGCCTTGATGGTGGGCGTGCTGATGCAGCGCGTCCAGGCCCATCGCGCTTGTGGGGACTACCAGGGACCCGAGGCTTCGCCTACGCCGACCTGAGCCACGGGCCTGACGGCATCGCGCAGGCAATGCGCCAACTGGTTGACCAAGGGCTGGCTGACCTGGGGCGCTCGCTGGAGGATGCCGATCTCGCGGTAGAAAGTGTGTTCTCCCAGTGAAATGGCCCGCACCGGGTCGGGGAGCGGCAGGTGCGCTTCGACCATCGGCATCAGGGCCACGCCCAGCCCGTTCGCCACCATCTGCACCATGGCCTGGATTTCGTCGAGTTCGATCGACTCCTGCACGACCAGGCGCATGGACCGCAGGAAGCGCTCGACCATGCGCCCGCCGAACGAGGTGCGTTCATAGCGCAGGAACGGGTGCGCCTGGATCAGTGCGCGCCAGTCATCGCCCGTGGTTGCGGCAGGTACCACCAGCCTGTAAGGCTCATGGACCAGCGCTTGCCAGGTCAACTCCGGCAGCATCCCGAAGGGCGGGCGAATCATGATGGCCGTGTCGATTTCTCCGGCGTCGAGTTGGTTCATCAGGTCCATCGACACGCCCGGGACAATGCGCAAACGCAGCTGCGGGAACTGTTGGCGAAAAGGCACCAGGGCACGCGCCAACAGCGAGGACTGGACTGAAGCGATGGCGCCGATGCGCAGCAAGCCATGGGCGTTCTCGTCATCGGGCAGTTCACCGAGCTTGGCAAAGAGCCCCACGATTTCTTCGGCCCGCGCCAGTGTCTCGCCCCCCGCCGCGTTCAGCGTCGCGGAACGCCCGGTCCGGTCAAAAAGCGCAAAGCCCAGCGACTCTTCCAGACGCTTGATCTGGCTGCTCACCGCTGACTGCGTCAGGCCAATGCGCTCGCCAGCCGCCGCAAAAGTGCCATGGCGGGCGACGGCGATAAAGGTGCGAAGTTCGGGGATCATCTTTAAATCATCAATTATTTCGTTACTCAGGGCAAATATATATCGCTTTTCATGATCAATGAAAGCTTCTACAGTGCAGATCACGCCCTCTCAACCCCCCTCTTTCAAGGACACTGCCATGAGCACACCCGCCGCCACCCTCCCGCCCTTCCACCTGGCGTTTCCCGTCCATGACATCGCCGCCGCGCGCCAGTTCTACGGCGAATTGCTGGGTTGCCCGGAAGGCCGCAGCGCGCCGAACTGGGTGGACTTCAACTTCTACGGCCACCAGATCGTGGCGCATCTGGCTCCCGACGAATGCGGCCACACGCAGAGCAGCGCCGTCGATGGGCACGAGGTACCGGTGCGCCACTTCGGCGCGGTGCTGCCGATGGACCAATGGCAAGCCATGGCCGACAAGCTGACCGCCGTTGGCACGAAGTTCGTCATCGAGCCCTACATCCGCTTCAAGGGCGAAGCGGGCGAGCAGGCCACCATGTTCTTCCTGGATCCGTCCGGCAATGCGCTGGAGTTGAAATCCTTCGCCGATCTCGACTCCCTGTTCGCCAAGTAAGAGAGAGCAAGGCACGGCCGGCGTCACCCGGCGGCCCTGACCTGGCCTGGCCTGGCGCAACTCTAAAGATGATTGAGTAATTTAGAACTGAAAAATCGGTAGTTCCAGTTTTAAGCGCTGACTCCCAGAATTCACGCACATGCAGTTTTGCAGTTTTGCAGTTTTGCAGTTTTGCAGTGAATTCAAGGAGTCTTTCATGCCTACCCGTCGCCGCTTCTCAAGCCAGTTTCTCAAGGCCACTTTAGCCGCCACCGTGCTCGGTGCAGCCCTGGGCGCCAGCGCCCAACCAGCCGTTTCGCTGCTCAACGTGTCCTACGACCCGACGCGCGAGCTGTACGTCGAATTCAACGCCGCCTTCGCCAAGCACTGGAAGGCCAAGACCGGCCAGGACGTGACCATCAAGCAGTCGCACGGCGGCTCGGGCAAACAGGCGCGCTCCGTCATCGATGGTCTGGATGCGGACGTGGTGACGCTGGCCTTGGCCGGCGACGTGGACGCCTTGTACAAGAACGGCCAGTGGATTCCCCAGGACTGGCAAAAACGCCTGCCGCACAACTCGGCGCCCTACACCTCCACCATCGTGCTGGTGGTGCGCCAGGGCAACCCCAAGGGCATCCGCGACTGGGATGACCTGATCAAGCCTGGCATCAGCGTCATCACGCCCAACCCCAAGACTTCGGGCGGCGCGCGCTGGAACTATCTGGCGGCCTGGGAGTTCGCCAAACGCAAGCTCGGCGGTGACGCCAAGGCCAAGGACTTCGTGCAGGCCCTGTACAAGAACGTGCCGGTGCTCGACACCGGGGCGCGCGGCTCCTCCATCACCTTTGCCCAGCGCAACCAGGGCGACGTGTTCATCTCCTGGGAGAACGAAGCGCATCTGCTGGAGAAAGAATTTGGCGGCAAGGTCGACATCATCTATCCGTCTTTGAGCATCCTGGCCGAGCCGCCGGTGGCGGTTGTCGACAAGAACGTGGACCGCAAGGGCACGCGCGCCGTGGCGCAGGCCTATCTGGACTACCTCTACACCGACGTGGGCCAGGACATTGCCGGCAAGAACTTCTACCGCCCGATCTCGGAAAAAGCCCAGGCCAAGTACCTCAAGCAGTTGCCCAAGCTCAATCTGTTCACCATCGAGCAGGCCTTTGGCGGCTGGGCCAAGGCGGACAAGGACCACTTTGCCGACGGCGGCAGCTTCGACCAGATTTACCTGAAACAGTAAGCCCAAGCGCTGTCACCCATCTACGCCTTCAAGCATCCATCAGGGAGAAAAATAATGACTGTTGTACTCATCGCCGGCAGCCCCTCGGAAAAGTCGCGTTCCGCCGCCTTGCTGGACGGCGTGCAGCAGCGACTGCATGCCCGGGGCGCGCACGTCGAGCGTCTGCACATCCGCGACCTGTCGCCGCAGGCGCTGATCCTGGCGGACTTTGGTAATCGCACCATCATCGAGGCGAGTCGACGGGTGGCGGCGGCCGATGTCGTGGTGGTGGCGACACCGGTGTACAAGGCGGCTTACAGCGGGGTTCTCAAGGTGTTTCTGGACTTGTTGCCACAAACCGCGCTGGCCGGCAAGACCGTGCTGCCGCTGGCCACCGGTGGCAGCCCCAACCACATGCTGGCGCTGGACTATGCCTTGCGGCCGGTGCTGCAGTCGCTGGGTGCCAAGCACATTCTGCCCAGCATTTATGCCACCGACGCGCAGATCAAGCTCACGCCCGAAGGCACCTACCTGATTGACGAAGACATCGGCGCCCGGTTGGACCAGGCCGTGAACACCTTGATCACCGAAACGCTGCGACCGGTGCTGGTGCCCGCCGGCAAGTTTGCGTCCGTGCCTTTTGCGCAGGTGCGATGTAGCGTCTAAACGCCGCCGCCCCGCACGCTGATGCCCGCGCCTGACGGCCGGGCAGCTCCCTCAACCCGATTATTTTGAAACCCGCGCTCGCGGCAAGGGAGAAGCCTTGCCGACGCTCACCCAACTTTCGCATCCAAGGACACTCGCATGACACACCTAAACGCTCTCAGTAAAGCACCGAGTCACCCGCTGAACCGCCGCCAGCTGCTGGCCGCCGCGCTCGCCAGCACCGCACTGGGCAGCAGCGGCGCGGCATTCGCCCAACCGCCGGGCCGCGTGCTGCGCGTGGGCCACCAGAAAGGCTGGTTGTCCATCCTCAAGGCGCGCGGCACGCTGGAAAAGCGCCTGAGCCCGCTGGGCGTGAGCATCACCTGGACCGAATTCAACGCCGGCCCGGTGCAGCTCGAAGCCCTGAATGTGGGCGCCATCGACTTTGGCGATGTCGGCGAAGCCCCGCCCATCTTTGCCCAGGCCGCCGGCGCGCCGCTGGTCTATGCCGGCGCCACCGTGCCGCGGCCCAAGCTGGAGGCGGTCATCGTGCCCAAGGACTCGCCGATCAAGACGGTGGCCGACCTCAAGGGCAAGAAGATTGCCTTCAACAAAGGCTCCAACGTCCATTACTTCCTGGTCAAGCTGCTGGAAAAAAACGGCTTGAAGTACGGCGATGTGCAGCCCATTTTTCTGCCGCCGGCCGATGCGCGCGCCGCCTTCCAGAAGGGCGCGGTCGATGCCTGGATCATCTGGGACCCCTTCCTCGCCGCCGCGCAGAAAACGCTGGACGCCCGCCTGCTCGCGGACGCCACCGGCGTGGTCAACAACTGCAGCTACTACTTCAGCTCGCGCGACTTCGCCAGCCAAAACCCCGACGTGCTGAAGATCGCCATCGAGGAACTCAACGCCATCGACACCTGGGCCTCGAAGAACAAGACAGCGGCGGCGGGCGAACTCGCCGCCGTGCTGGGTCTGGACAAAAGCATCACCGAGCTCTACCTGAGCCGCACCGCCTTCGGCACCGCGCCGGTGACGCGCGAGATCCTGGCCGAGCAGCAAGTGATTGCCGACGCCTTCTTCGAACTCAAGCTGATCCCGAAGAAGCTCAACCTGCTGCACGCCGCCCCGGTGGCGCCGGGCTGAACAACCCATCAGGAGCAAGCCCATGTCTCACTCGCATCTCCCCACAAGCGGCACGCGGCGTCAGCTGCTGCGGGTGCTGGCCGTCACCGCCGGCGTCTGGAGCCTGTCGGCACCCATTAGCGCGCCCAGCGCCTGGGCGCAGACCGGTGCTGCGGCCAAGGCCCCGGCCCTGCTGCGCATTGGCTACCAGAAGGCGGCCGTCAATCTGGTGATCCTCAAACAGCAAGGCGTGCTGGAAAAGCGTTTCCCGCAGACCAAAGTCAGCTGGCATGAATTTCCGGCCGGACCGCAGTTGCTGGAGGCGCTGGCCGTCGGCAGCCTGGAGTTCGGCCTGACCGGCGACTCGCCACCGGTGTTTGCCCAGGCGGCGGCTAAGGACCTGGTGTACGCCGGGGCGGAGCCCTCCAAGCCCGAAAGTTCGGCGATTCTGGTGCTGAAGGATTCCCCGATTCGCATGCTCAGCGAGCTCAAGGGCCGCAAGATCGCGCTGCAAAAGGGGTCGAGCGCGCACTACCTGCTGGTGCGCGCGGTGGAGAAGGCCGGTCTGCAATGGTCCGACATCCAGCCCATCTACCTCTCGCCGGCCGATGCGCGCGCCGCCTTCGAGCGCAAGAGCGTGGACGCCTGGGCGATCTGGGACCCGTTCTATGCGGCGACCGAGCTGGCCATCCAGCCGCGCGTGCTGACCACGGGCCAGGGCTTGTCCGGCAACAACTCTTTCTATCTCGCGTCGCGCCCCTTCGCCAGCCAGCATCCCGACGCCATCGGCGCGCTGTTCCAGGAACTCACGCGCGCCGACCAGTTTGCGCAGGCGCGCCGGCCAGAGGCGATCAAGCTGATCTCGGACTTCAGTGGCCTGGACGCCGGCGTGGTCAGCCTGTTTCTGCAGCGCCGCCCGCCCTCACCCGTGGGCTTGCTCAAGCCCGACATGGTGGCGGACCAGCAGCGCGTGGCCGATGCCTTTGCGCGCCTGGCGCTGATCCCCAAGCCGGTCAAGGTGGCCGACATCGTCTGGCAAACCACGACCGCCCCGCGAACCCAGGCCGCCGCCAAGTAACCCCATTCACGCACTGACGCAAGGACTTCCCTCATGAACACAACCAGCCCTTCCCCAGAATTGCAGACCGGCGCGGCTGCCACCACCGTGCATCCTGAACAACCGTGGCCGCTGCTTCAGGACGGCCTCGCGCTCTCTGTTCAATGGCCAAAGATCCGGGCCGATGCGCTGGCGCTATGGCAGTACCTGCTGCCCTGGCTCGTCCCCGTCACCCTGATCGTGGCCTGGCAAATCGCCTCCAGCCTGGGCTGGATGTCGACCCGGGTGCTGCCGGCACCGCTGGCCGTCATCACGGCAGCCTGGACGCTGGCCGAGTCGGGCGAGTTGTGGGTGCACGTCCAGGTGAGCGCCGTGCGCGCGCTGTCCGGGCTGGCCATCGGCGGCGGCTTGGGGCTGCTGCTGGGCCTGCTGACCGGTTCGGTGCGCTTCTTCGAGACGCTGCTGGACTCCACCATCCAGATGGTGCGCAACATCCCGGCGCTGGCCATGATTCCGCTGGTGATTCTGTGGTTCGGCATCGACGAGAGCGCCAAGTTGTTTTTGATCGCGGTGTCGGTGTTTTTCCCGATTTACCTCAACACCTTCCACGGCATCCGCAACGTGGACCCGGGACTGATCGAGATGGGGTGCACCTACGGCCTGTCGCGTTGGCAGCTGTACACGCAAATCATTCTGCCCGGCGCCCTGTCCAGCATCCTGGTCGGCCTGCGCTTTTCGCTCGGCCTGATGTGGGTGATTCTGATCGTGGCGGAAACCATCTCGGCGCAGGCCGGCATCGGCTACCTGACCATGAATGCGCGCGAGTTCCTGCAGACCGACATCGTGCTGGTCGGCATCCTGCTCTACGCCCTGCTCGGCAAGCTGGCCGACATGTTTGCCAAAGGGCTGGAGCGCTACTGGCTGCGCTGGCATCCGGGGTACCAGGCGCCGTGACATCCGATCACTATGAATTACATAGCTATCTACGCACACTCAACAAGGGCTGGAGGCCAATTTGACTACTAAATCAAGCACCAACGGGCGTGGCGTGGCTTTGACGCTGCGCGGCCTGAGCAAACGCTACGGCGAGCGCGAGGTGCTGCGCCAGGCGCAGCTGAACATCGAGCCCGGCCAGTTTGTCGTCATCGTCGGGCGCAGCGGCTGCGGCAAGAGCACGCTCTTGCGCCTGGTGGCCGGGCTGGAAAAGGCCTCGGCCGGCAGCATCGCGGTGGACGAACAAGCATTGACAGGCTTGTCGGATGACACCCGCATCATGTTTCAGGACGCGCGCCTGCTGCCCTGGAAGCGCGTCATCGACAACGTGGCGCTGGGCTTGCCCAAGTCCCAGCGCGCCGCAGCCGCCGAGGTGCTGGCGCGGGTCGGGCTGGCGGATCGCGAAAACGACTGGCCGGCGCGCCTGTCTGGCGGCCAGCGCCAGCGCGTCTCGCTGGCCCGCGCCCTGGTGCACAACCCGCGCCTCTTGCTGCTGGACGAGCCGCTGGGCGCGCTGGATGCGCTGACCCGCATCGAGATGCACCGGCTGATCGAAGGCCTGTGGCGCAACAGCGGCTTCACCGCCCTGCTGGTGACGCATGACGTGCAGGAGGCCGTCGCCTTGGCCGACCGCGTGATCCTGATCGAGGACGGCCGCATCGCGCTGGACGAGACCATTGACCTGCCGCGGCCCCGCTCGCACGGCGACGCCGGCTTTGCGGCCCTGGAAAAACGCATTCTGGACCGGGTGCTGCAAAAGCCCGCCGTCGAACCCACAACACCGGACCCTGGCGCAAGCGACGGACGCTGGCCCGGCCTGCCGGCCCACGGCCTGCGCTGGGCGATCTAGAAACATGGCCCCCACGCTTGTCACTGCGTGTACTGCGCGGCCCCCTCTTCATTCACTTTTTTAAACGGACTTTCAAGGAGAAATTCATGTCCATTCAAGCCATCAACGTTCGGAACCAGTTCCGGGGCAAAGTGCGCGAGATCATTCGCGGCGATGTCGTGTCGGAGATCGATGTCGAGACCCCCTGGGGCATCGTCACCTCCGTCATCACCACCCGCTCGGTGGACAGCCTGGAACTGGTGGTCGGCTCCGACGTGGTGGCGCTGGTCAAGTCGACCGAAGTGTCCATCGCCAAGCTCTAGCCAACCCGAATTTCCCTTTCTTCCAGCTTTCCCAACTTTTAAGAGGCAGTCCATCATCATGAGCAAAAAACTGAGACAACTGAGACTTGGGGCATTTTTGCCCGGCGCCGGACAACACGTCGCGGCCTGGCGCCATCCCGATGCGGCATCCGACACCGTGTTCGATTTTGAACACTACAAGCGCCTAGCCCAGACCGCCGAGCGCGGCCTGTTCGACGCGTATTTCCTGGCCGACGGCCTGTCGGTGAATTTTGGCGGCGACGATGCGGGCCGGCGCGACCGCAGCGCTGGCTTCGAGCCGGTGACGCTGTTCTCGGCCCTCTCGACGGTGACGAAAAACATCGGCTTCATCGCCACCGCCTCCACCACCTACGAAGACCCCTACCTGCTGGCGCGCAAGTTCGCGTCGCTGGACCACCTGAGCGCCGGCCGCTCCGGCTGGAATGTGGTGACCTCGACCGACGACGCGACCGCGCGCAACTTCGGCCGCGCCCAGCAAGCGGTCGCCACCGACCGCTACAACCGCGCCGAGGAGTTTGTCGACACCGTGACCCAGCTCTGGGACAGCTGGGAGGACGACGCCTTCCTCCGCGACAAGGCCAGCGGTCAGTTTTTTGACCCGGCCAAGCTGCACTCGCCGCACCACAAGGGCCAACATTTCTCCGTGGACGGTCCGCTCAACGTGCCCCGCCCGCCCCAGGGTTACCCGGTGATCGTGCAGGCCGGTCAGTCCGAGCCCGGCCTGGAACTGGCGGCGCGCACCGCCGAAGTCGTCTTCACCGCCCAGCAAAGCCTGGAAGACGCGCAGGCCTTCTACCGTGAGCTGAAAAGTCGTTTGCCCAAGTTTGGCCGCAGCGCCGACCAGCTCAAGATCATGCCGGGGGTCTCGGTCTACGTGGCTGCCACCGAGGCCGAGGCGCAAGCCAAGCTGCAGCAGCTCAACGACCTGATCCACCCGCAGGCCGGACTGGCCCTGCTGGCGGGACTCTCCGGCGGCACCGATTTATCGCAGTACCCGCTGGACGGGCCGTTTCCGGAATTGCCCAAGACCGTGGGCTGGGTCAGCCGCCAGCAGATGATGGTGGACATCGCGCGCAAGCACAGCTTCAGCATCCGCCAGCTCTACCAGTGGATTGCGACGGCGCGCGGGCATTGGACGATCGTCGGCACGCCGGTGCAGGTGGCCGACCAGCTGCAACTGTGGTTTGAAAACGAAGCGGCCGACGGCTTCAATGTCTTGCCGCCGGTGTTGCCCGGCAGCCTGGACGATTTCGTCGACCTGGTGATTCCCGAACTGCAGCGCCGGGGACTGTTTCGCACCGCGTATGAAGGCAAGACGCTGCGAGAAAACCTGGGCTTGGCGCGGCCTGAGAACCAGCATCTGCTGGTGCGCCAGGAAGTGAAGGCGGCTTGACCGATGATCCAACTAGACAACATCAGCCTGAGCTACCCCGGTCATCCGGCGCCGGTGCCGGCCCTGCAGGGGGTGGACCTGCACGTCCGCGCAGGCGAGGTGTTCGGAGTAATTGGCCGCAGCGGCGCGGGCAAGAGCTCGCTGATACGGGTGATCAACCTGCTGAACCGGCCGACGCACGGCCAGGTGCGCGTGGCGGGCGCCGAGTTGACGGCCCTGTCAGCACCCGAGCTGCGCGCGGCGCGGCACCAGATCGGCATGATTTTTCAGCACTTCAACCTGCTGAGTTCACGCACGGTGTTTGACAACGTGGCGCTGCCGCTGGAGCTCAGCGGTGTGCGCCCGGCCCGCATCAAAACGCGGGTCGATGAGCTGCTGGATCTGGTGGGGCTGTCCGCCTTGGGCGCGCGCTACCCGGCCCAGATCAGCGGCGGCCAGAAGCAGCGCGTGGGCATTGCCCGGGCGCTGGCCAGCCAGCCCAAGGTCTTGCTGTCCGACGAGGCGACCTCGGCGCTGGACCCGGAGACCACGCGCTCGATCCTGGGCCTGCTGCGCCAGATCAATCGCGACTTTGGCCTGACGATTGTGCTGATCACGCACCAGATGCAGGTCATCAAGCAGGTGGCGGACCGGGTGGCGGTGCTCGACGCCGGGCGCGTCGTGGAGCAAGGCCCCGTCATCGAGGTGTTCACCCGGCCGCAGCACGCCACCACGCGCAGCCTGCTCGAAGACATCCTGGACCACGGCTTCGGCTCACTGGCCGCGCAACGGCGCGGCGCCGGCGCGGTGGGGCAAGAACAGGAGCTGGCCTATGTTTGACACCTTCAGCCCCCAGTTGCTCGAATTGTTCGCGACCTCGCTGTGGGAGACGCTGCTCATGGTGGCGATTTCGGGCGCCGTGGGCGCCCTGCTGGGCACGCCGCTGGGCGCGTACCTGCACCTGAGCAGCCGCGGCGGCGTGCTGGAAAACCTGGGCGCCAACCGGGTAGTCGGCGCCGTCGTCAACGCCGTGCGCTCCACGCCTTTCATCATCCTGCTGGTGGCCATCATTCCGTTCACGCGCTTCATCACCGGCTCCTCCATCGGCACCGCGGCCGCCGTGGTGCCGCTCAGCGTGGCAGCGGCGCCCTTTGTGGCCCGGCTGATCGAGACCGCGCTGCGCGAGGTCGATCACGGGCTGGTGGAAGCGGCGCTGGCCATGGGCGCCACCACGCGGCAAATCGTCTTCAAGGTGCTCTTGCCCGAGGCCCTGCCCGGCATCGTGGCGGCGCTGACCCTCACCCTGGTCAGCCTGACCGGCTACTCGGCCATGGCGGGGGCGATTGGCGGTGGCGGCCTGGGCGATCTGGGCATCCGCTACGGCTACCAGCGCTTCCTGCCCGAGGTGATGTTGGCCGTGGTGCTGGTGCTGATCGTGTTTGTGCAGGCGCTGCAAAGCGCGGGCGATGCGCTGGTGCGGCGCATCAGCCACCGTTAAGAGTCATTCAGACCTCTAGCCCCCGTGCTACCTGCGCAAGAAGCTCTTATTTCAATAGCGTTTTTACTTTGGAGTTTTCATGAACAAACGTACCCTGATCCACACCGCCGCCGCCCTGCTGCTGGCGGCCACCCTCGCGCCCGTGCTGGCGCAGGACAAACCGATCAAGGTCGGCGTCACCGCCGGACCGCATGCCCAAATTTTTGAACAGGTGAAAAAGCTGGCCGAAAAAGACGGGCTGAAGATCCAGATCGTCGAGTTCAGCGACTACATCCAGCCCAACGCCGCGCTGGCCACCGGCGACCTGGACGCCAACAGCTACCAGCACAAGCCCTATCTGGACCAGCAGGTCAAAGACCGCGGCTACAAGTTGGTCAACGTCGGCTATACGGTCAACTTCCCCATCGGCCTGTATTCCAAAAAGGTCAAGCGCCTGGAAGACCTGAAGGAAGGCGCCAGGTTCGGCATCCCCAACGACCCGAGCAACGGCGGGCGCGTGCTGCTGGTGCTGCAGGACAAGGGACTGATCAAGCTCAGGCCCGACGCCGGCCTGAAAGCCACGCCGCTGGATGTGATCGACAACCCCAAGAAGCTGAAATTTGTGGAGCTGGACGCGGCGCAGTTGCCGCGCTCGCTGGACGACCTGGACGCCGCCGCCGTGAACACCAACTACGCCCTGCCCGCCGGACTGAGTCCGGCCAGGGACGCCATCGCCCAGGAGAACGCCAAGAGCCCCTACGTCAACCTGATCGCCGTGCGCGAGCAGGACAAGGACAAGCCCTGGGTCGCCAAGCTGCTCAAGGTCTACCAGTCGGACGCCATCCGCCAGTTCATCCTGACCGAGTTCAAGGGCGCGGTTGTACCGGGTTTTTGAGCATCACCCCTCCCACCACGAAAGCCACCCATGTCTGAAACCTGGAAATTTGAAACCCTCTCCGTCCACGCCGGCTACTCGCCCGACCCGACCACCAAGGCGGTGGCGGTGCCGATCTACCAGACCGCCGCTTACGCTTTCGACAGCGCGCAGCACGGCGCCGACCTGTTCGACCTGAAGGTGCCGGGCAACATCTACACCCGCATCATGAATCCGACGCAAGACGTGCTGGAAAAGCGCGTGGCGGCGCTGGAAGGCGGTCTGGCCGCGCTGGCGCTGGCTTCGGGTCAGGCGGCCGTCACCTACGCGATCCAGACCATCACGGAAGCCGGCGACAACATCGTCGCCAGCACCGCGCTGTATGGCGGCACCTACAACCTGTTCGCGCACACCTTGCCGCAGTTCGGCATCACCACCCGTTTCGCCGACCCGCGTGATCCCGAAAGCTTTGGCGTGCTGATCGACGACAAAACCAAGGCGGTGTTCATCGAGTCCCTGGGCAACCCGCAGGGCAACGTCACCGACATCGCCCGCATCGCCGAAATCGCGCACCGCCACGGCGTGCCGCTGATCGTCGACAACACCGTGGCCACGCCTTACCTGCTGCGTCCCATCGAGCACGGCGCCGACATCGTGGTGCATTCGCTCACCAAATACCTGGGCGGCCACGGCACCTCGATTGGCGGCGCGATTGTGGACTCGGGCAAGTTCCCGTGGGCCGAGCACAAGGCGCGCTTCAAGCGCCTGAACGAGCCCGACCCAAGCTACCACGGCGTGGTCTACACCGAGGCGCTGGGGCCAGCCGCCTACATCGGCCGCGCCCGCGTCGTGCCCTTGCGCAACACCGGCGCCGCCATTTCGCCGTTCAATGCCTTCCTGATCCTGCAGGGCATCGAGACCCTGGCGCTGCGCATGGAGCGCATCACCGACAACACGCTCAAGGTGGCGAGGTTTCTGCAGGAGCATGCCAAGGTGGAATGGACCAACTACGCCGGACTGTCCGGTCACCCCGACCATGCGCTGGCAAAAAAATACCTGGGCGGCAAGCCCTCGGGTCTGCTGACTTTTGGCGTCAAGGCCGCGCCTGGCGAAGGCCGCGTCGCCGGCGCCCGCTTCCTCGATGCACTCAAGCTGTTCACGCGCCTGGTGAACATCGGCGACGCCAAGTCGCTGGCCACCCATCCGGCCTCGACCACGCACCGCCAGCTCTCGCCCGCGGAGCTGGTCAAAGCCGGCGTGCCGGAGGACGCGGTGCGCTTGTCGATTGGCATCGAGCACATTGACGACTTGCTGGCCGATCTGAAGCAAGCGCTGGACGCGGTTTGAAGCGTGTGACCTTAAGCCGATGAATTTCCAGCAACTGAAGTCGGTCCGGAAGGCGAGAGGCGCCAACGGTTGACAAAATCGGTGCGCTTGGAATCAAATTCTGTCTTCCCGAAGAGCGAACCAAAAAGGAGAATTGATCATGGCGACAGGCACCATCCGACTTCATCGCGTACTCCGCGCCAATCCAGAGCGCATCTATCAGGCGTTTCTGGATGCTGACGCAATGGCCAAATGGCTACCGCCTTACGGTTTCACCTGCAAGGTTCACCATCTGAAGGCAGAAGTTGGCGGCACTTACAAAATGGCGTTCACCAACTTTTCGACCGGTCACGGTCATGCCTTTGGCGGTGTGTACCGTGAACTGGTGCCCTTTGAAAAACTTTGCTACACGGACCAGTTCGATGACCCGAACCTGCCCGGCGAAATGACGACGACCGTGACCTTGAAGCCCGTCTCATGCGGAACCGAGATCAGCATCGTGCAGGAAGGGGTGCCTGAAGTCATTCCAACCGAAATGTGCTACCTCGGCTGGCAAGAGTCGCTCGCCCAACTGGCGAAACTCGTCGAGCCCAACATTCCGGATTAACGCGGCAAGCCCTGGCGATTTGGCGACAGGGCGGGGTCAGGGGCCGCTGCATAATCCCGGCTCTTCTTTAACCCACTGGCCCACCGATGTCCTGCCTCTTTTCTTGCCTGCGGGCAGTGCCATGAGCCACGCGGTCGCCCGCCTGCGCGCGGTGCGCATGGCGCGCCGTGACGAGCCCTTTATCGCCCGCGGTTCGCGCGCGCCACGCTGCCCCGGTTGCCGGGTGATCTTCAGCCACTGTCTGTGTGCCTTGCGCCCCCAAGTGCCGACCCGCTCGGGCATGTGCCTGATCATGTGCGACATCGAGCCGCTCAAACCCAGCAATACGGGCTGGTTGATCGCCGACGTGGTGAGCGACACTGCCGCCTTTGGCTGGTCGCGCACCGAGGTGGACCCCGCCTTGCTGAGCCTGCTGGCCGACCCGCAGTGGGAGCCCTATCTGGTGTTTCCCGGCGAGTTTGTCGCCCCTGAGCGCGTCGTCACCGAGGTGCCAGTGCTCGCCGGAAAACGCCCGCTGTTTGTCTTGCTCGATGCCACCTGGCCGGAGGCACGCAAGATGTTTCGCAAAAGCCCCTATCTGAATCACTTGCCGGTGCTCAGCCTGCAGCCAGAACAACTCTCGCGCTACCGCCTGCGCCGCTCGACCCGCGATGACCACCTGTGCACCTCGGAGGTGGCTGCACTGTGTTTGGCCCTGGCGGGTGAGCCGCATGCTGGTGAGACTTTGGAGACCTATCTGGAGGTCTTCACCAACCATTATTTGAATGCCAAACAGTCCGTGCCGCCGGATCTGGAGGACGCTGCGCATCAGCGTTTGCGCGCCCTCGCGATGAGATCGACTTGCGCTTTAGCTGCGCACGAAAGCCAATAAAGCCGTGAATTCATTCTTGTCCGCAGCTCGTAATGCGGCGAGATACCGAGCCCGTACCTCGTTGGCGCTGACCAGGTTTCCGCCA
The DNA here is from genome assembly GCF_003347515.1 of Rhodoferax ferrireducens. GTDB lineage: Bacteria > Pseudomonadota > Gammaproteobacteria > Burkholderiales > Burkholderiaceae_C > Rhodoferax. The sequence goes on from NZ_QEII01000303.1 coordinate 176,664, forward strand.
CCGCCCCAACTGAAAGCGGGTCGCCCCAATTGCTTCAGCAAAGCGTCGGCCATCATTCGTGAATGACGGCCATTGCCGTTGGGGAACGGATGTATCCAAACCAAGACATGATGAAACCGTGCGGCTAGTTCATCCGGCGGAAACGTTTCGTTTTCGACCCAATATTTGGCATTGCCGAGCAGCTGATTCAGCTTTACCGCCACCAAGGTCCAATCGCAACCGATGTTCTTGTCCGACATTCGAAACGTGCCCGCCCACTTCCAGGTTTTGTTGAACATCCTTCGGTGCAAATTTCGGCAAAAGCTTTCAGACAGCACCTCTGGAATCTTGGCACGTCGGAGCCACTTGGTGGCCTGAAGGATGTTTTCCTGTTCCCAGTCATTCAGCGCGCCCTTCGTTTCGATGTGCCTCGGAATCAGTCCTGCCTTTTCATCCGGGTCCAGCGGGGTCTGCCCGTCTTGCTCGTCGGGAGCGTCGAGGTCTAGCGCCATAGGTTGGACCACTTCCCGCGCAGCAGCTCTTCAGCACGACGGGCCACCTGCTTTTGGATGCGCTCGTCCGTGGGCCTTTGATCTTCCAAGCTCATCGTATGCGCCACCCCGTACACCTCTTCCTTCGCCAGCTGCTTCGCACGGTCCTGCACCACCTCCGTCAGAGGCTTGCGGGGCACGAGGGCGTAAACCAGCTCACAGTTCAAGCCGTCGGCCAACTTGCGCAGCTGACCGAGCGTGATGCGCTCCTCGGCTTCTGATTGTTCAGACTTGTGCAGCGTGGAGCCTGAGATACCCAAGCGCTCGGCTTGTTGGCGCTCAGTACGGCCGAGGGCCTCGCGGATTTCTTTCAGCCAGCCGCGCGACGGTGCCCGTTTCGCCAGCAGAACCCCATAGGCCTTCACCGTTGCCTGGAGCTGCTCCACCCGTAGATTGTTGAATTCAGAGGACATTTTGCTAGCCTATAAGCAATCAATTTCATCAGTGATGATAGCCTATTAGGAAGCAAATATCAATATTCTGCGGCAGTAATGAGAAGCAAAAACTTAAATCTTGGATCCCTGAAGGGAAGCAAATCTCTGTCCTTGCTTTCCTTCAGGAGGGCATTTCTCAGCGCGCCGCAGTAGCGGGCAATCACCTTGTCATCGGGCACCGGGTGGTTTTTCCAGAATTTGGCATGGTGGACTCCGTGTTGCCTGGATTGAGGTCGCAGTTCTTGCCGCACCCGCCTTCACAGCACCGGCCAAAATCGGACCCTACGGCTGCTGCCGCCCAATATTTATAACAAATCAGCCTCTAGCCCCCGTATTCATTGCGCAAGAAGCTACTGTTTTAATAGCGTACTCAGACTTCATTCGATGTTCTCAATCACGGCGCGCTGCGTCTTGCCATCGGTCAAAAACTGTTCTTTTCCAAGGTCGCCAATGTCTGATCTTGCGTTTTGAGCGGCTTCCAGCATGTGCTGCACACGACCAGACACCTTTTGGTGGGCTTTGCTCATACCGGGACGGCTTCACGCAAAATGTCGGCCCGAAATCGCTCATGCAGCGACATCGGTGTTTGTATGTCAGCCTTGACTCCCAGGATTTGCTCGATCTCGCGCTTGATTCTGACCAAGCTGACAAGGGATGTCCGATCATCTATGGGATCGACCAATAGATCGATATCACTGTTTTCCGTATCGTCGCCATGCAGGACTGATCCAAACACGCGCGGGTTGCAGGCATCATTTTTTTTCAACGACGGATCGAATGGCCGAACGGTGCAATTCCAGGGCTTCGGAGGGCTTCATCAATGTCAATCCAAGGGGTGAAAAGTTGCTTCAGTTTACAGATTTGACTGACAAGGTTCAGCGCTTGTTGCCCCCATGTGCTTGAGGTGTTCCTCCACGCGGGCGGCCAGCATCGCCATCTCGTCAGTAAGCTGCGGCAGCGGCGTGACGAGCCCTTTATCGCCCCTGAACGCGTCGTCACAGAGGTGCGAGTGGTCCCCGGAAATAGGCCACTGTTTGTCTTGCTCGATACCACCTAGTCTTACTGTGTCATAAATTTAATCTTCTACTTACCCAGTGGCAATGAGGGCAATGTCCCAGATCGCTGGCCAGTGCGACGCTCAGGCGCAGGCGTAGCGTCGTGATCGAGTCCGCTACGTGACG
>NZ_QEII01000304.1 GCF_003347515.1 Rhodoferax ferrireducens
ATAGAGGGGTTGGGGGAGTGAGTGGGGGAGGTGAGGAAATCAAGAGAAAACAAACCCAAAAAACTCAACCCAGTCAACCCCTCAAAAAACCATAGACCCCCGCCAAACAGAAACCCAAACCCCCAGCGCCTTCGCCACACTGCCAGCACACACCGGCAACCCCAAAAAACCAGCCGCGTTATTCAAAGCAGCCAGAGGATCAGACGTACCCATTGCCTCCGCCCCGTTCTGCTTGGACAGCTTTTCACCATCTACCCCCCGCACCAGCGGCGTATGCAGATAGCGCGGCGTGGGTAAACCCAAACATTGCTGCAACAGAATCTGCCGCGCCGTGTTGTCCGCCAGATCCTCCCCACGCACCACATCGGTCACGCCTTGGGCCGCATCATCCACCACCACCGCGAGCTGATAGGCAAAACAGCCGTCGGCGCGCTTGAGGACGAAGTCGCCGACCTCGGCCGCCACGTCCTGCTGCTGGGCACCCAGGCGACGGTCGGTCCAGTGGATGATGATATTTGCTATTGATTGAGTAGCTACTTGCGCAGGAAGGACGAGGGCTAGAGGCTGATTTGATGCATAAACATCCGTGCGCAGCCGCCAGGCCCGGCTTGCCTTGCCGTGCAAACCGGTGCGGCAGGTGCCCGGATAAATCAGCTCGCCGTGGCGTGCGCGCCCTTGGCCCAGGCTGCTCAGGGCGGTTTCAATGTCCTTTCGCGAACAGGCACAGGGGTAGGCAAGCCCGCGTGCTACCAGTTGGTCCAGCGTCTGCTGGTAGAGGCCACTGCGTTGGGACTGCCATACCGGCGGTGCGTCGGGGTGCAGTCCGCAGGCACTGAGTTGTTGCAAGATGACCTGATCCATGCCCGGCACGCAGCGCGAGGTGTCCACGTCCTCGATTCGAACCAGCCATTGACCGCCGTGGGCGCGGGCGTCCAGCCAGCTGGCCAGGGCCGCGACCATCGAGCCTGCGTGCAAGGGCCCGGTTGGGGAAGGGGCGAATCTACCTGTGTACGTGCCCCCCACCTTGCCACTCCTTTAGACGACAGCCAGCGCCAGCTCCAGACCCGAGACAAACGCGTTTTCGACCCGTTGGCCCAGGCACCAGTCGCCGCAGACGCCGATGCCGGCTTTGGCATCCCACAAATGGGATTTGCCCAGCGGTTTGACCGTCTGGGCATACAGCCAGCGCTGGGTGTCCACGTGGGCGGGCTCGGCCCGGATGCCGGTGACTTCAGAAAAGGCTTTCAGCAGCTTGGCCTGTACGCGCGTGGCATCGTCTTCCAGATGCTCTTGCGACCAGGCGGCACTGGCCTGCACGGTCCAGCGTTCCACGATGCTGCGCCCCGGCTTGCTTGATTCGCGCGCCAGCCAGGCAATGCGGTGGTGCGTGCTGCGGGCGGCATTCCACTGCGGCCCCAGCGTGGTCAGGCCCGGCTGCACGGCTTGGGGAAACGCCAGCATCAAGGTCCAGCAGGGGGAAACTTTTACCTTGTCGATTTGCTTCACCATCCGGTCGAATTTCTGTGCTGTTTGCAGCAGCACGCGCGTCTGCTCCGCCGGCATGGCCAGCAGCACGGAATCGAAACCTGAAAACACATGCTGCGCGTCGGCCGGCCCCTCGGTGCGCAGCTGCCAGCGCTGGGGTTGCAGGGCATCGCGCTCCAGGTGCGTAACCCGGGTTTCCAGCTCGACGTTGTGCTGCTCCATCAGCGGCAGAGCCCAGCGACTGGTCAGCGCGTTCATGCCCGGGGCGGGCACCCAGTGAGCTTCCTGCGGGGGCAGGGTGGCACTGGCCACGCGGCCACGTTCGTCCAGCACCTGCACGGTGTTGGCACTCCAGCGTTTGCACAGGTCTGGCACAGTGTCCAGCGCCTGCCTAAAGCGCGGGTCGCGCACGGTGAAATACTGTGTTCCGTGGTCAAACGTACCAAAAGCGCTGTTGCGTGTCGCCATGCGCCCGCCAATGCCACCGCTTTTCTCGAACACCGTAACCCTGTGGCCCGCCTGCACCAAGGTGCGGGCGCAGGCAACCCCCGCCATGCCCGCCCCGACGACGGCGAAATGTTTTTGTTCGGGTTTGGATTTGGATTTGGTCATGAACGGTGTCTCCAGGGTTGTTGTATGGCTTGCACTTTACACGCCTCGGTGCCGCTCCAGCAAAGCGGCGCGTGTCGCGGCACTTTCCAGCTGTTGCAACCACCAGGTCAGCGCGCGGCCATGGCCCAGCTTGGCGACACTGCGCCAGGCATAGTTGAGTCGCACAACGCGTTGGGGGCGCACCAATTTTTTGACCACCAGGCGACCGGTTTCAATGTAGGCGCGGGCCATGCATTCGGGCACAAAGCCGCTGCCCAGGCCGCGTAACTGGGCATCGAGTTTGTCCTTCATGGTGGCCACGGTGAATACGTCCTGCCCGCCCAGCAAGCCAAAGGTCATGCCGCGGCCGCGGGCGATGGTATCGGCGACTGCCACGGCCCGGTGTTGCCGGACCACGTCGTCTTTCAGCGGCTCGGGCGCGCTGGCCAGCGGATGATGCGGCGCCACGGCGTAAACAAAGCTCACATCGCCCAGGGGTTTGCCATGAATGCCGGCGTAGGTGGTTGATTCGGCTACGCCCAGCGCCAGATCCGCCTGGCCGGAGGTCAGGGCTTCCAGCGTGCCGGACAGCGTTTCGTCGCGCAGCTTGATGCGGGTGGGCGGGTTGAGGGCATAAAAGCTCTCGCACAGCTCCATCACGGTGGCCTTGGAGATGATGCTGTCCACGGCGATGGTCAGTTGCGGCTCCCAGCCGGTGGCCACGCGCCTGACCCGGTTGGCGACGGCGTCGATTTCTTCCAGCAGACGCGCCCCCTCTCGCAGCAATTCGGCACCGGCTTCGGTCAGGCGGGCCTGGCGTGAACTGCGGTCGTACAGCAACACGTCCAGTGCGTCCTCGATCTGGCGCACGCGGTAGGTCAGGGCACTGGGTACCACGCCCAGGGAGCGGGCGGCCGCCGCAAAGCTGCCTGTACGCGCAATGGTCTGCAGCATGGCCAGGGCGTCTGGCGTCAAAACATCGCGGGCAGTTTGCACTTGTCACTCCTTTTGATTCGAATTATTTGAATGATGCCATCAAACAGGGTGGATTGCCAGCGCCCCGGACAGGCCTAAAGTTCAGGGCAGGAGTTCAAACAAACCTTGGAGTATTTGTCATGTTGACTGTCAGGAAATCAAAAGAGCGCGGTTATGCCGACCACGGTTGGCTCAAGTCATTTCACAGTTTTTCATTTGCCGGGTATTACGACCCGCAGCACATGGGCTGGGGCAATCTGCGCGTCATCAACGAGGACTGGATTGCCGCCGGCAAGGGCTTTGGCACCCACGGCCATCGCGACATGGAGATCGTCACCTATGTGCTCAGCGGGTCTTTGGCGCACAAGGACAGCATGGGCAATGTCAAGGCCATTCCACCGGGTGATGTGCAGCGCATGAGTGCGGGCACCGGCGTGCAACACAGCGAGTTCAACCACGCACCCAATGAAACTACGCATTTGCTGCAAATCTGGATTGAGCCCAATGTGAAGGGCATTGAGCCGAGTTACGAGCAAAAGACGTTTGCCGCCGCGGACAAGCAGGGAAAGCTGCGTTTGGTGGCCTCCCCCGATGGTGCTGACGGCTCGGTCACGATTCATGCCGATGCGCGTCTGTATGCCGGTCTGTTGGACGGCGCACAGACCGCCGAACTGACGCTGGCATCCAATCGCAAGTGTTACGTGCACTTGGTGCGCGGCGCGCTTAGCGTCAATGGCGTTGCGCTGACCACGGGCGACGCCGCCTTGATCGAGGACGAGCACCAGCTCAAACTGGAGAATGGCCAGGCGGCCGAAGTGCTGGTGTTTGACCTCATCGCTTGATCGTTTTTATATTTTTCTTTCCCGTCGAACTTTTTCAATCACAAAGGACTTCACCATGTTCGCATCTCTTCAAAACCCCCTGACCCTGGTCGGCCGTCTGTTGCTGGCGCTGCTGTTTTTGCCCGCGGGCATCGGCAAAATAACCGGTTTCGCGGGTGCCGCCGGCTATATTGGCTCCAAAGGTCTGCCCATGCCGGAGCTGGGCGCCGCGCTCGCCATCGTGGTGGAGGTGGGCGGAGCCCTGGCGTTGATCGCTGGTTTCGGCACCCGGTTCGCGGCCCTGGCATTGGCGGCGTTCACGCTGGTGGCCACCTTTGTGTTCCACAACTTCTGGGGCGTGCCGGCGGACCAGGCCATGATGCAACAACTGATGTTCTACAAGAACATTGCCGTGGTTGGCGGCCTGCTGGTGCTGGTTGCACACGGCGCCGGTGCCTGGAGCGTGGACGCCAGACGTCATGCTTGAGTGAGTTGGGGCGGACGACGCATGTCGTCGTCCCGCAGATTCTTGTTTCATTCACGGGGGGGCTGTGTTCAGGCCTTCTTTTTCCCCGCCTCATCAAGGAGATTTGACATGGCAAAAGTAGCAGTAGTTTTCCACTCGGGTTATGGCCACACCCTGCGCATGGCGCAAGCCGTGGCGCAAGGCGCCAACGCGGAACTGGTCACCATCGACGCCGAAGGCAATTTGTCCGAAGCGCACTGGAACACACTCAAGGCCGCCGACGCCATCATCATGGGTTCGCCCACCTACATGGGCAATGTGAGTTGGCAGTTCAAGAAATTTGCCGACGCCTCCAGCAAGCAGTGGTTCGGCGATGTCTGGAAAGACAAGGTGTTTGCCGGCTTCACCAACAGCGCCACCATGAATGGTGACAAGCACTCCACATTGCACTACCTGTTCACCCTGGCCATGCAGCACGGTGGCATCTGGGTCGGGACCGGCATGAAGGCCAGCAACGCCAAGGCGGCTCAGCGCAATGACCTCAACTACGTGGGCTCTTATGCCGGTGCCATGGCCACGTCTCCCTCGGACTCAAGCCCGGCAGAAATGCCGCAGGGCGACCTCGACACCGCCAAACTGTTTGGCAAGCGCGTGGCAGAGGTGACTGCCAGGTTCCAGGCTTGAAATGAGCCGGCGCGGACGCTCAGTCTTGGGTGACTGACAGGTCCGCGCCCAGCGTTCGCCGCTCGTCAAACACAAAGCAGCTGCCGTGGTAATGGGCACCGTCGGTCTCCTCGAAATACTTCAGAATGCCGCCTTCCAGTTGGTAGACATGCTCCAGCCCGGCCTCGCGCATCAGAATAGCCGCCTTCTCACAGCGGATACCGCCGGTGCAAAAGCTCACCACGGTTTTGTCTTGTAACTCTGCCTTGTGCTCAAGCAAGGCTTGCGGAAACTCGGTGAATTTGTCGATACGCCAGTCAATCGCACCTTCAAAGGTGCCGTGATCCACTTCAAAGGCGTTGCGTGTGTCCAGTGTGACGACAGGCCTGCCCTTGTCGTCCGTCCCCTGGTCCAGCCACCGTTTGACGGTCTGCGCATCCACAGCCGGTGCGCGGCCCGCAGCAGGAACAATGGCGGGGTGGTTCATGCGGATGATCTCGGTCTTCACCTTGACCAGCATTTTCTTGAACGGCTGATGGGCTGACCAGCTCTCTTTCGGCACGAGGTCGGCAAATCGTGCATCGGCCTGCAACTGGGCCACAAACGCGCGAACCGCCTCGGCAGGGCCTGCCAGAAACAGATTGATGCCCTCGGAGGCCAGCAGGATGGTGCCTTTGAGCTGCAGTCCCAATGCACGATCGAGCAAGGTGGTGCGAATCTCTGCAGCGTCAGGCAGGGCAACGAATTTATATGCGGAAATATTGAGGGTGTTCTTCACGCCCTGATTTTAGGAGGCCAGGCCAGAGTGTGAGGAGGTGCGGCTTGTTGACAAGGCAGAATCGGAGCATGTGCGCACAAAAAGTTACAAAACCACTGCTTAAACATTGTGTCGGGCTGATTGCCGTGCTGGGTTGGGGCAGCCAGGCCGCAGCGCAACTGCCCGATGCGGTTTCCGAGAAGGACTTCTTGACGGAAATGCCGATTGTCCTGTCGGTCTCACGGCTGCCGCAGCGACTCGACGAGACACCGGGCGCTGTCACCATTCTGGACCGCGACATGATTCGCCTGTCCGGTGCGCGCGACGTGGCTGACCTGTTGCGCCTGGTGCCGGGCTTCCAGACCAGCACCTCGTTTGAGACAACCGCACCCTTGGCCAGCTACCACGGTGGTTTTGACAGCTACTCCAATCGCATACAGGTGCTGATTGATGGCCGATCGGTTTACTCCCCTTACTTTATCGGCAGCATCGGGCCCGGTTTGCAGACCGTGGCTTTGGCGGATATTGAGCGCGTTGAGGTGCTGCGTGGCTCCAACTCGGCCGCCTATGGCGCCCGTGCCATGCTGGGGGTCATCAACATCGTGACCCGCCACACGGTGGATACCCTGGGCGTGCAGGCCGGCCTGGCCGGTGGCGAAAACGGCGTTCGCGATTCGCAGGCGCGCATCGGCTGGGGCATGGAGGATGCCAGCTACCGACTGACCGTGGACCGTCGGGCGGATGATGGATTGACGGGGGCCAATGGTCACAACCAGGTCAGCCGCGTCAACTTCCGCGCTGATTTGCGTGCCAATGCCAGGGATGAAATACAGCTGCGTGCCGGGGGGCTTGAAATTGAGGCCGGCAAAGGGAAATCCGGCAACGCTGACAATCCCCTGCGCGAGAGCTTTTTCGGTTCCGCTTATGCGCAGCTTGACTGGCGCCGCAGTCTCGGCGAGGACGAAGATGTGGCGCTCAGTCTTTCGCACACTGAAGAAACGTACCGCGATGCCTTCCCGTTTTCCCTGATTCCACTGGGTGTTGATGGCAGCATTGACATCGATAGCAGCGGTCGTTCGCGCAACGATTCCGCGTCCTTGCAGCATACCTTCCGCCAGGGTTCGACGCTGCGGGTGGTATGGGGTGGGGAGTTCCGGCGCGAACAGGTCACGTCCAGGCCGCTTTACAACACCGATGCGGCCTTTGTCACTGACTTCACCCGACTTTTCGGCAATGCTGAATGGCGCTTTGCCCCGGACCTGATTCTCAATGCCGGGGCGATGGCGGAAAAAAGCAGTGTGAATGGCGACAGTTTTGCGCCACGGCTGATGCTGAACTGGCACGTTGCGGAAGGCCAAACCCTGCGTGCGGGTGTCTCCAATGCTTATCGCCCGCCTAGCACGTTTGAAAAGTCCAGCAACGTTCGTTTTTCGTGGAATGGTCGACTGCTTGCGGTGCGTGTACTGGCCAGCGGCAATGTCCAGCCGGAGAGTGTGCTGGTGCGTGAACTGGGCTATATAGGGGATTTTCCAAGGCTGGGGCTCAATCTGGATGTACGTGCTTTTCATGAGCAGATCAGCGGTTTCATTCGGCAAAAAAATGACAATCCCGCGTTCCCGAAAGACTATGGCAACAGCGAAGATATTCCCATTCGGGGTCTTGAGTACCAGTTGAAATGGCGGCCCTGGCAGGGTGCCCAGCTGATATTCAATCAGGCTTATGTGGATATTCAATCTTACATTCCAGGTCTTGCGGTCGACTCCGCCAGTGCTCTGGCAGCGCCCAAGCTGGCCAGTTCAATCACGTACTTCCAAAAACTGCCTGGTGGTCTGGACCTGAGCCTGTCACATCAGGACAGCGGGACCGTGACGCTGCAGGGTGCCGGCAAGGATGGGCAGATGGCGATGACCCGGACTGACCTGCGCCTGGGCCTGCCCTTGCGCTTTGGCGCGAACCGGGGCGAGTTGGCCCTCGTGGTACAGAACCTGGGTGCGCCCTACGCGGATTTTTCTCCCAACTTCCAGTTTCAGCGCCGCGCCTTCGTGACTCTGCGGGTAGAAAACTGATCCGTCTTCCATGTTGGTGCGCTTGCGTTCCCTGATTCTCTGCCTCTGGCTGTGCGTTGGCGCCGCGACCGGTGTTTACGCGGCAGCGACGGTGGTGATTGTGAGCAGCGAGCGCAGCCCCGCCTATGTGGAAGCCGCGGAGGCCTTGGTCGGCGAACTGGAGCGCGGCGGCTTGCCGCGCGCAGAGGTGCTTCAGCTCACCGCACTGGAGTGGTCAACCGCGGCTCCTTTGAGTCCCAAGTTGTTCGTAGCGTTGGGTACCGAAGCCGCGAATGTGCTGGCCCAATCCGCCCCAGGCGCCCCCGTGCTGTGCACCTTGTTACCACGCAGCAGTTTTGAGCGCGCCTTGCAACTCAGCGGGCGCAAGTCCTCGTCGCAGTTTTCGGCTCTTTATCTCGACCAGCCCTTAAACCGTCAATTGGAATTGATCCGCCTGGCCTTGCCGGCCGCACGTCGGCTTGGCGTGCTGTGGGGGCCTGAATCTCATATCCATGCATCGGCGCTCAAGGACCTTGCACAGGCTAGCGGACTGGAACTGGAAGAGGCCACCGTCGGGCGTGATGAGCCGCTGTTTTCGAGCCTCAAAAAAGTATTGGAACGCGCTGACTTGTTGTTGGCGGTGGCGGATCCGCAGTTGTACAACAGCAGCAGTATCCAGAATATTCTGCTGGCTTCCTTTCGGGCGAAGGTTCCGCTGGTAGCTTTTTCTCCCGCCTATGTACGGGCCGGCGCTTTGTTCGCCCTGTACGTGACGCCGACACAAATTGGCCGGCAAGCGGCGACGATGGCCCGGGGTGTGCTTCAGGGCAAGGCGCTGCCGGCAAGTCCGGTCTATTCACAGGATTTCAGCGTTGCGGTGAACGAGCACGTTGCCCGTTCGCTGGGCTTGACATTGGAAGCGGATGCCTTGCGCACCCGCTTGCGAAGCCGGGAGGGCCCACCATGAAAATAGTTGATATCCGAAGCCGCATGCTGCTGGCAGCCCTGTTGCCAATGACCCTGATCGCCCTGTTGCTGGCGGGCGTGTTTCTGGTCTCCCGGTTCGATGACATCGACGAGGCGCACAGCCAGCGTGCCAGGTCCCTGGCCCGCCAACTGGCGACGGCCAGCGAATATGGCCTGTTCTCCGCCAATATCACCCATTTGCAAACCATTGCCAGCGGCGCCTTGCGTGAGTCCGACGTGCGTTCAGTTGCCATCGTGAATGCCCAAGGTCAAATTCTCGTGCATGCGGGTAAGCCGGGCTACACCACACCGCCGATTCTGACGCGGCTGGAAAGCGAAATACCCTATCCGGAGGCGCGCACGGATTTACTGGTGCAACCGATAGCTGCCATGGAGGTCAAACTTGATGATCTGTTTGAAGCCAAGGCGACTGGCGCGGTTGTGCCTTCGCCCTTACTGGGTCATGTGCTGATCGAGTTTTCACGGGAGTCGCTGCTTCAGCGCGAACGCGACATTCTGCTGGTGGGCCTGGCGCTCACCTTCGGTGGTTGGCTGTTTGGCGGTTTCCTGGCCGTGCGTCTTGGCCGGGGGGTTGTTCATCCCATATTGCGGGTATCCAGCCTGATTGAGCGCATCGGTCGCGGCGAATTGTCTGCCCGTGCAACGGTATTCCCCGACGACCCGCTGCGCGATTTGCAGCTGGGCGTGAACCAGATGGCGGAACGTCTCGAATCCGGTCGTGACGAACTGGAGCAGCGCATTGCGCTGGCAACACTGGAGTTGCGGGAGAAAAAGGAAGAGGCCGAGACCGCGACGCTGGCCAAGTCGCGCTTTCTCGCGGCCGCCAGTCACGATCTGCGGCAGCCCACCCATGCGCTGGGCATGTTCGTGGCACGGCTGGCGCAATTGCCGCACGATGCGGAGACCCGGCAATTGATCGGAAGCCTGGAGGCCTCGGTGCTGGCCATGCAGGATTTGCTGGATGGCCTGCTGGATATTTCGCGGCTGGATGCCCAGGCCGTGCAAGTGCAGCTTCGGCCCTTCGCGCTTGCCGATATTTTTGACCAGTTGCATGGGGGATTGACCTTGACGGCCGTGGAGAAGGGCCTTCGCCTGCGTGTCCGGCCGACCACGGTCTGGTTGATGAGCGATCCCACGCTGCTGCATCGCATTTTGCTGAATCTGGTCAGCAATGCCTTGCGTTACACGCGTCAGGGCAGCGTGCTGGTGGCTTGCCGGGTGGCGGGCGACGGCCAGAAGGCCCGCATTGAGGTGTGGGACAGCGGCATCGGCATTGCGCCGGAGCATCACCAGTCCATCTTCAAGGAGTTCTACCAGGTGGCCAACACGGAGCGGGACCGCAGCAAGGGCTTGGGGCTGGGACTCAATATCGTCGAACGCACAGCCCGTCTGCTGGGGCACCGCCTGACCCTGCGTTCCAGCCTGGGACTTGGCACGCGCTTCAGCATTGAAGTGCCGCTGGCACCGGTCGGCGTCAGTCTGGAGATACCAGGGGCCCATGAGGTCAAGGCCATTGGCGATCTTGCGGGTCTGGTCGTGTTGGTCATTGAGGACGATGTCCTGGCCCGTGAGGGTCTGGTGAGTTTGCTCGAATCCTGGGGCTGTGTCGTGGGGTCGGCTGAAGGTCTGTCAACGGCACTGCAGCAGCTTGAAAGTGGGCTGGTCCCTGACGTGATCGTGAGCGACTATCGTTTGCGTGACGGCGAAAATGGCATTGAGGTGATAGATCAGCTGCGCTTGACGGCAGGGAGGCCGATCACCGCCTGCCTGATGAGTGGCGATACGGACCCGATCCTGATACAGGCGGCCCGGGAAGCCGGGTTGACCCTGCTGCCCAAGCCGGTTCGCCCTGCCAAACTGCGCAGCCTGATTCGTCGTTTTGCCGCTGATATTCAGATCGACGGTGCTGACTTGGTGTAGCCATAATGGCTCGCCGCGAGGACGGCCTGGACACGGGTTTGGACGCGAAAGGCGCGCAGAATTCCGCTGACATGACTCTTGGTGGTTTCATCCGCGAGCTGCAGGATTTCACTGATGTCCTTGTTGGAGCGGCCATCCAGCAACAGATACAGCACCTCTTCCTGGCGCGGCGTGAGTTGGGGGGGCGCACGCCCATGTGACCCCTCCAGTGCAGGCGTTCCTGGCGCCGCCAGCACCTCGGCCGGCACATACACTTCACCTGCCAGAACCCGTTGCAAGACGGACAGCAAATCGTCGCTCATGCCGGCTTTCGTGACGAAGCCGGCGGCACCCCTGGCCAGCACCTGTCGCATGATCTGGGGGTTGACCGAGCCGGAGAGCATGACGATGGGCAGCTCGGGATGCTTCTTGCCGAATATGCCAAGCGCCTCCAGCCCGTTCATGTCGGGCAAATGGTAGTCAAGCAGCACCAGATCGAGATCGGGGTGTAAGGCCGCCAGCTCGAACGCGCGGGCACAGTGGGGGGCCTCCAGCACCTCGACCTGCTCGTCCAGCCCTTTGAGAACCTGGCGCAGGCCTTCGCGCACCAGCGCGTGATCGTCGACAACAAGAATCTTCAAAATCTTCTACCTGGCGCTTTCTTACAATACAAGCTATGTTTGTTCACCTGCGTCTCCACACCGAATTTTCCGTCGTTGACGGTACCAACCGTATCGATGATATCGTCAAGTCTGCCGCTGCCGACCGGCAGCCTGCGCTGGCCATCACGGACTTAAGCAACCTGTTTGGTGCCATCAAGTTTTACAAAGAGGCCCGCAAACGGGGTGTCAAGCCCTTGATTGGCACGGAGATCTGGCTGGAGGGTCTGGGCAAGGACGATGCCACCCTGTCGCGCCTGGTGCTGCTGGTGCAGAACAAGCAGGGTTACCTGAATTTGTCTGAAATGCTGGCGCGGGCCTGGACGCAGAACGCGGGTAAGGCGCAGGCCTCGGTCAAATTAGACTGGCTCACGGAGCTGAACGAGGGTTTGATCGCCTTGTCGGGTGCGCAGGCCGGGCCGGTGGGGCAGGCCCTGATGCAGGGTGATGACGCACGCGCCTTTGACGCCGCTTTGCAGCTGGGCGCCATTTTTCCGCATCGCTTTTACCTGGAGCTGCAACGCGCCGGACGTGCTGATGATGAAGCGCATGTCATCGCGACCGTGCAGCTGGCCGCGCGCATGGGCTTGCCGGTGGTGGCGACGCATCCGGTGCAATTCAGCCTACCCGACGACTTCGAGGCGCATGAAGCGCGGGTGTGCATTGCCGAGGGCGAGATCCTGGGCAACCAGCGCCGTGTGCGTCGCTTCACACGCGAGCAGTACTTCAAGTCTTCCGAACAAATGGCGGCCCTGTTTGCCGATGTGCCGTCCGCCCTGGCCAATACGCTGGAAATCGCCAAGCGTTGCAACCTGACGCTCGTTCTGGGCAAACCGCAGTTGCCCGAATTCCCGACGCCCCTGGTCAATGGCCAGCACATGACGCCGGAAGAGTACTTTCGCTACACCTCGCACGAGGGATTGAAAGAACGGCTGCTGCATTTGTACCCGGATTCGGCCAAGCGTGAGGCCGAGCGGCAGCGCTACGTCGACCGACTCGAGTTCGAGATCACCACCATCTTGAACATGGGCTTTCCGGGTTACTTTTTGATCGTGGGCGACTTCATCAACTGGGCCAAGAACAATGGTTGCCCGGTGGGGCCGGGACGCGGCTCCGGTGCGGGCTCGCTGGTGGCGTATTCACTGAAGATTACCGACCTGGACCCGCTGCAATACAACCTGCTGTTCGAGCGCTTTTTGAACCCCGAGCGGGTCTCCATGCCCGACTTTGACATCGACTTTTGCCAGACCAACCGCAACCTGGTGATCGATTACGTCAAGGATAAATATGGCAAAAATGCCGTCAGCCAGATTGTGACCTTCGGCACCATGGCGGCCCGTGCCGCGGTGCGCGACGTGGGCCGCGTGCTGGACATGAGCTACACCTTTTGCGACGGCATCAGCAAGCTCATCCCGAACAAACCGGGCGTCAGCGTCAGCCTGCAGTTGCCGCCACCCGACCGCAAAAAAGACGACAAAACCGTGTACGCCACCGACGAGCCGATTCTGGCCGAGCGCGAGAGCAAAGAGGAAGACGTCAAGATTCTGCTGGAGCTGGCCCGTAAGCTGGAGGGCATGACCCGCAACGTCGGCATGCACGCCGGCGGTGTGTTGATCGCGCCGGGCAAGCTGACCGATTTTTGCCCGCTGTACCAGCAGCCTGGCAGCGAGTCGGCAGTGAGCCAATACGACAAGAACGACGTCGAAGCCATTGGCCTGGTGAAGTTCGACTTTTTGGGCCTGGCCACACTCACCATTCTGGAAATCGCGCGCGAATTCATCATCAAGCGCCACAAAGGGCAGGAGAATTTTGCATTTGAGAACCTGCCGCTGGACGATGCGCGGGTCTACAAGCTGTTTTCCGATGGCAAGACCGAAGCGGTATTCCAGTTCGAGTCGCGCGGCATGCAGGGCATGCTGAAAGACGCCAAGCCAACCCGGCTGGAAGACCTGATCGCGCTCAACGCCTTGTACCGGCCCGGCCCGATGGACCTGATTCCGAGCTTTGTGGCGCGCAAGCATGGCCGCGAGGTGGTGGAGTACCCGCACCCGCTGGTGGCCAATATGCTCTCGGAGACCTACGGCATCATGGTCTACCAGGAGCAGGTGATGCAGACCGCACAGATTCTGGGCGGCTACTCGCTCGGTGGTGCCGACATGCTGCGCCGCGCCATGGGTAAAAAAGACGCGGACGAGATGGCCAAGCACCGTCAGATCTTCCGTGATGGCGCCCTGAAGAACGACATCAACGAGGCCAAGGCCGACGAGGTGTTTGACTTGATGGAGAAGTTTGCCGGCTACGGCTTCAACAAGTCGCACGCCGCTGCTTATTCACTGCTGGCCTACCACACGGCCTGGCTCAAGGTGCATTACACGGCCGAGTTCTTCTGCGCCAACATGACCGTGGAAATGGGCGACACCGACAAGCTCAAGGTCCTGTATGAAGATGCGCTGAAGATGGGCCTGACCTTCGAGCAGCCCGACGTGAACCGGGGCGTGCCCCGCTTTGAGCCCATTTCCGACAAGATGATTCGCTATGGCCTGAGCGCCATCAAAGGCTCGGGCCAGCAAGCCATTGAGGCCATTGTGGCGGCGCGTGAGGGTCGGGGCGCCGGCCCCTCGGGCGATGTGGTTGGCCCGTTCAAGAGCCTGTTCGACTTTTGCGTGCGGGTGGACCGCGGCCGCATCAACAAACGTACGGTGGAGGCCTTGATCAAGGCCGGTGCCTTTGACTCGATTCATCTCAATCGGGCCAGCTTGTTGGCCTCGGTGGACCGGGCCTTCGAATTTGGTGCGGCAGCGGTCGCCAATGCCAACCAGGGCGGCCTGTTCGACATGGGCGGCGACGATGACCATGGCTCCAGCACGCAGGAGCCCGATCTGGTGGATGCCATGCCCTGGGGCATCAAGGAGCGCTTGGTCTATGAAAAAACCGCGGTCGGCTTCTACCTGTCAGGTCATTTGTTTGACGAGGTGGTGCTGGAGGTGCGCCGCTTTGCCAAGCGCCAGATTGACGACCTGATTGACACGCGCGAGCCGCAACTGCTGGCCGGCATCGTCACCGATTTCCGGGTCATCAATGGTCAGCGCGGCAAACTGGCCTTGTTCAAGCTGGATGACAAAACCGGGGTGATTGAAGCCCGTGCCGATGAGGCGCTGATCAACGCCCACCGCAATCTGCTCAAAGACGATGAACTGGTGATCGTCATGGGCAAGCAGCAGGTGGACCGTTTTTCCGGCGGCATGCAGCTGACCGTGACGCAGATCTGGGACCTGGACCAGGCGCGTTGCCGTTTCGGCAAATACCTGCGCGTGGCGGTGAGTTCGAACGAAGGCGGCAAGGCCCCTGATGTGGCCCGCATGATCAAGGAATACCCGGCTCAGCGTGAAGTGACGGAGCAGGGCGAGGTGCTGCGGGGCATGAGTGTGCGCCTGGCGGTGGCGTGCCAGGGCGAGACCGGCGCCGCCTCGACAGAACTGCTGCTGGGCGAAGCGTTCAAGTTTTTCCCCACCAATGAGGCCCTGGCCGGCTGGCGGGTGCAGGCCGATCAGGGTAAAGCGGCCATAATTTATGAGTGAAATAGGGCTCTAGCCCTTGTTGAATAAGCGGAAGTAGCTACTAAAAATATAGCAAAATCTAGTCTTTGGGGCGGAAACTGATAACCAGCGAGTTGGGCACCCGTCCATCCACATCACGCGGCAGTTTCTCAGTCTTATCGATAGCCCTCAAGACCGCATCGTCCCACGATTTGTCGGCGCTGGGCTTGAGCAGCTTGCGGCTGATGATGGTGCCGTCGGGGGCCGTTTTGACTTCAACTTCGGCCATGGGGTTGCCGACAACCTCGTCGACAAACACAATGTTGGGCTTGATGCTGGCGCGAATGCGGCCTGCGTAGCTCGCTGACGGGCCGGACGCGTGCAGAGCCGTGCCGGTGGCCCCAGGTGAGCCTGTGGCGCCTGCGAGCCCGGTCATGCGCTTGATATTTTCCTGGCGCTGTGCTTCCAGTTTTTTGGCATCGAGTTGGGCCTGGACTGCTTCTTTGCGTTGGGTCTCCTGCTCGGTTTTCTTCTTATTCTCGGCCGCTTTCTTGTCCAGCTCGCGCTTGGCCAGCAGTTTTTCCTGCTTCAATTTTTCCTGTTCAAGTTTCTCTTCCTTGACCTTCTCTTGCTTGAGCTTTTCTTGTTTGAGTTTGGCCAGCCGCTGCTTCTCCAGGTCGTCCTGCTTTTCCTTCTTCAAACGCAGTTTTTCCCGCTCCAGCGCAATGTCGGCATCGGGCTGCTTGGGTTGGGCTTGTGGCGGGGGCGGGGTGGGCTTGGGCGCTGGCTTGATGACCGGTGGTTTCGGTGTTTCAGGTGGCTCGGGCGGAACTTCGACCAGCTTGGGCGCAGCTTGTTGCGGCGTGGCCGACCACAATTCTGCCTCGGCGGTGACGGTCACGGCCTCGCGCTTCCAGTGCACCCCCCAAGTCAGGGCTGCTAGCAAGAAAACATGGGCCAGCACGGCCAGCCCCAGCGCCCGCGTTAGGCCCGGCGTGGGCGGTGGCGCGAATTCAAGGCGGTCGGTCGCGGCGTGCATGCTCCGCCTCTAGTTGGCCAGTTGCACCGACAAACCCACGCGCTGCACGCCCTCGCGTTGCAGCTTGTCCATGACCTTGACGACGGACTCGTACTTGATGTTTTTGTCCGCGCTGATGACCACGGCCGAATTATTCACACCACTTTGGGCTTTTTTGACCGCACTGGCGATGTCCTTGAGCCCGAGAGAGGTGGACTTTTCCTGGATTTTCATCTCGATTGATTCGTCTTTGCCAATGACGAGTTGAATCACCTGGTCCGGCTGCTTGGCGGCCTTGCCGACACTGGGCAAATCGATCACGCTGGGTGTGATGAGCGGCGCCGTCACCATGAAGATGATCAGCAGCACCAGCATCACGTCGATGAAGGGCACCATGTTGATTTCGTTGATGGTGCGGCGTCCGCGTCCGCGGCTCACTAGGGATGCCATGGTCAAACTCCTTGTCTAACTTTTACGTTAATGCCCGGAGGCCGACTGCGCGCCCACATTGCGCTGCAGAATATTGGAGAACTCCTCGATGAAGGTTTCCAGGCGGATCGCGATGCGGTCAATGTCCCGGGCAAATCGGTTGTACGCCACCACGGCCGGGATGGCCGCAAACAGGCCAATGGCGGTGGCCACCAGCGCTTCGGCAATGCCGGGGGCGACCGTGGAGAGCGTGACGGTTTGCAATGACGCCAGCCCGGTGAAAGCGTGCATGATGCCCCACACGGTGCCGAACAGCCCCACATAGGGCGAGACCGAGCCGACCGAGGCCAGGAACGACAGATTGGTTTCCACCACATCCATCTCGCGCTGAAAACTGGCCCGCATGGCCCGGCGCGCGCCGTCCATCAGGGTGCTGGCATCGATGATTTTTCTCTCGTGCAACTTCTGGTATTCACGCATGCCACTGGCAAAAATGCGCTCCATCGGCCCGGAGTGGCGGGCGTTTTTGGCAGCGGCGCCAAACAGGTCATTCAGGCTGGTGCCGGACCAGAACTCGCGCTCAAAACCGTCGTTGAGCGACTTCACCCGCTTCAGTGCAAACAGCTTGCGGAAAATGGCGGCCCAGCTGGACACGGAGATGACCACCAGCAACAGCATCACCAATTGCACGACCGCACTGGCGTTGAGGACCAGATGGAGGATCGACAGGTCTTGATTCATTTCAGGATTTCCAATAGGTTTGGCGGGATTCTTGCGAGCTTGTAGCTGCTTGCATCCACCCAGCCGATGCGGATGGTAGCTTCACAGAGCAGCGTATTTTCTGCCTGTGTCTTCAGGAATGCCTGTTGTCGTATTGTCATGGATACTCGCCCGACCTCCAGCGGCATGGCTGTAACAAAAAGTTCATCGTCCAGGCGGGCTGGCCTGTGATAACGGATCGAGGTGTCGCTCACCACAAACATGCCACCGGTGCGGTCACGCAACGCACGTTGTTCAATGCCCAGAGAGCGCAGCCATTCGGTGCGCGCCCGCTCGAAGAACTTCAGGTAATTGGCATAGAACACGATGCCGCCGGCATCCGTGTCCTCCCAATACACCCGCACGGGCCACGAAAACGTCCGTCCTGCTGGAACGGAGCTTGTCATGAAAGCAAGGCCTTCAATCGTTCAATGGCCTGCTGCAACTGCGGCATGGCGCTGGCGGTGGAAAAACGGATGAAGTTGTGTGTTTCGGCGGTACCAAAGTCGCGTCCGGGCGTGACGGCGACGTGGGCTCGTTTCATCAGCTCAAACGAAAGGTTCCAGCTGTCCTTGATATCCAATCTCTTGCAGGCGGCGGAGCAGTCGGCCCAGGCGTAAAAAGCGCCGTCGGGCATCACTGGCACGTTCAGGTCCAAGGCATTGAGTGCGGGGATGAAGTAGTCGCGCCGGGCCTTGAATTCGGCGCGTCGCCGTTCGTATTCGGCAATGCTTTCTGCCTCAAAGCAGGCCAGGGCGGCGTACTGCGAAATCGTGCTGGGGCAGATAAACAGGTTTTGGGCCAGGCGCTCGATGACGGGCACGACGCGTTCGGGCACCACCATCCAGCCCAGCCGCCAGCCGGTCATGTTGAAGTATTTGCTGAAACTGTTGATGCTGATGAGATTCTCATCCAGCGCTAGCGCGGTCTGGCCATATTGCGCGTCATAGCTCAGGCCGAGGTAGATCTCGTCCACCAGCGTGATGCCGCCCTTGTCGCTGACCACCTCATGAATGCGGCGCAGCTCGGCTGGGTGAATGGATGTACCGGTGGGATTGGAGGGTGAGGCCAGCAACACGCCCCGGGTCTTCTCGCTCCAGGCGGCCTGCACCTTGTCGGCGCTGAGTTGAAAGCGCTCGGCCGCCGTGGTTGGGATCAGCACCGCCGTACCATCCGCTGCGCTCACAAAATGCCGGTTGCACGGGTAGCTGGGGTCGGGCATGAGAATCTCGTCACCCGATTCGATCAGGGCCAGGCAGGCCAGTTGCAGGGCGGCGGAGGCGCCGGCCGTGATCACAATGCGGCCGGCGGGCACTGTGACGTTAAAACGCTGCATGTACCAGTCGCTGATACGCTCACGCAGTGCCGGCATGCCCGTTGCCTGCGTGTAGTGCGTCAAGCCGTCGCGCACGGCTTTGCAGGCAGCTTCCTGGACCAGCGGTGGGGCGGTAAAGTCTGGCTCGCCAATGTTCAGAAAGATCATGGGCGAGGCCGTGTGCGCGACCTCCTGGGCCATGGCAGAGGCCGCCTTGGCCACCTCCATCACATAAAACGGCTCAATGCGCTGCGCACGCCCGGAAATTTTCATGAGCGGGATTTACCCCGGTCTGCGGCCATCTCAGCAGCACGCAGAGTCGGCGCCAGTCCGTTCAACACCGCGTTGACGTATTTGTGGCCGTCGGTGCCGCCAAACTCTTTGGCCAGCTCCACGCATTCATTCAGTACCACGCGCCACGGCACATCCAGGCAATGCTTGAACTCATAAGCGCCTATCCACATGACGGCGTGCTCAACCGGTGAAATTTCTGCGAGCTTGCGGTCCAGCAGGGGCAGAAGCAGGACGTCTAATTCAGCCGCTTCTTCGGTGCAGCCATGCAGCAAAGCATCAAAGTGCACGGAATCCGATTTTGAAAATCCCGCTAGATCCCGCGTGAACGCATCAATGTCGTCCACGGCGTTCTTGCCAACCAGGGTTTGGTACAACGCCTGCAACGCAAATTCGCGGGCGCGTGAACGCTCCGATTTGCTGCCAGCCTTGCGCGCACCGGTGCTTGTGAGGCCGGTACGGGGCTGGCGGGGCGGGCGGTTGCCCGCAGGTTTGGGGCTTAGTTCATTCATCAAATTTCTTCCAGCAGGTTGGCCATTTCTACGGCGACATGGGCGGCATCGCGCCCTTTTTCGGTTTTTCTGGCTATCGCCTGCTCCAGATTCTCGGTCGTGAGAATCGCGTTGGCGATGGGCAACTGGTAGTCGAGTGCGACCCGGCTCACGCCGGCGCCGGATTCATTTGCGACCAACTCAAAATGGTAGGTTTCGCCCCGAATAATGCAGCCAATGGCCACCAGCGCGTCGTATTTCAGTTTTTCGGCCATGGCCATCAGGGCGACCGGGACTTCCAGCGCGCCGGGCACCAGCACCAGGTCTATGTTTTTTTCCAGCACGCCCAGCGCGATCAGTTCACTCTTGCAAGCCTCGGCCAGTGCGTTGGTAATGGGCTCGTTAAAACGGGCCTGCACGATGCCAATGGTCAGTTTTTTGCCATTCAAGCGGTTGTCCGTGGAATCCAGTGTTCCTTTGTCTGCGCCAAACATGATTCTTCCTTTACTTCGTGACGTAGCCGGCAATTTCCAGGCCATAGCCTGTCATGCTGGGCATGCGGCGGGGATTGCCCATGAGGTTCATTTTGTGCACGCCGCATTCGCGCAGGATTTGCGCGCCAATGCCATAGCTGCGCAAGTCCATGCGACCGCGTTCCGGGCCATGGCTGGCACGGGCGGTGCCGTCGATTTGCGCCAGCAATTGCTCGGCACTCTCGCCACAGTTGAGCAAGACCACCACGCCTTGACCCTCCGAGGCGATGCGTGCCAGGCTGGCATCCAGACTCCAGGAGTGCATGGCACGGCCCACTTCCAGCGCGTCCAGCACCGACAGCGGTTCGTGTACGCGGGCCAATACCGTATCATCCGACGTCCACTGGCCCTTGACCAGCGCCAGATGAACGCCGTGGGCGGTCTTGTCCTTGAAGGCGTGAAGCGTGAATTCGCCAAAGGCTGTGTTGAGGGCGCGCGTGGCCACCTTCTCAACCAGGGACTCGACCCGGCTGCGATGCGCGATCAGATCGGCAATCGTGCCAATCTTGAGCCCGTGCTGGGCCGCAAACAGTTGCAGGTCAGGCAAACGCGCCATGGTGCCGTCGTCATTCATGATTTCGCAGATCACCGATGCCGGCGAGCAGCCGGCCATGGCCGCCAGGTCGCAACCGGCTTCGGTGTGGCCGGCGCGCATCAGCACGCCGCCTTCGACCGCCTGCAAGGGGAAGATATGGCCGGGTTGAACCAGGTCGTCAGCAGTGGCGTTCTTGGCGACAGCGGCTTGCACGGTGCGGGCGCGGTCTGCGGCAGAGATACCAGTAGTCACGCCTTCAGCGGCCTCAATGGAGACCGTGAACGCCGTCCCCTTTTTGTCGCCATTGCGCAGCGCCATGGGCGGCAATTGCAAACGTTCGCAACGTTCGCGCGTGAGGGTCAGGCAAATCAGGCCGCGGCCAAAACGCGCCATGAAGTTAATCGCGTCAGCCGTCACATGGTCGGCGGCGAGCACCAGATCGCCTTCGTTCTCACGGTCTTCTTCGTCAACCAGAATCACCATGCGTCCGGCGCGCATATCAGCCACGATGTCTTCAACCGGAGAAATTGCCACGGGGGAGGGGGCGGTCATGCGAGTATCTTTCAGGAGGTGTTTGGGTAAGGAAGGTGCCAGAGCGGCAGCGCATCAAGGCGCGACCGGGCTAGGCTGCTGCGGGTCTGCGCTGAGCATCCGCTCGACATAGCGCGCGATTAAATCAATCTCTAAATTAACCTGTGATCCAGGCTTCAGCGTTCCAAGGGCTGTATTTTTAACCGTGTGCGGGATCAAGTTGATACTGGCTTCGCAGCCGGTCTCCAGATCCTGGATGCGGTTCACGGTCAGGCTGACGCCATTAACTGTAATTGACCCTTTGTAGGCGAGGTATTTGGCCAGTGCTTTGGGCGCCAGCACACGCAGATCCCAGCTTTCGCCAACCTGCGCAAAATGCGTCACTTCGCCAATGCCATCGACATGGCCGGACACCATGTGGCCGCCCAGCCGGTCATTGGCGCGCAGGGCTTTTTCAAGGTTGATGGCGCCAGTCTGGCCCAGCCCGGCAGTCTTGGCCAGCGATTCGGCGGAGATGTCGACCTTGAACTGACGGTGTGCTGCGTCAAACTCGGTCACGGTCATGCAGGCCCCATTCAGCGCGATGCTGTCGCCTAGGCCGACGTCGTCGAGATAGGCAGCCGGGCACTCAATGGTGAGGCGTTTGCCGTGGGTTGAAGAGCTGCCGAGGGCGTTGGCGGCGACGATGCACCCCATGCCGGTGATGATTCCAGTAAACATCCGGCTATTTTCGCAGGGAAAGCGCCCTTGGCCGGGCTGGGCGCCAAAACTTGTCGCCTAAAACTGGTCACGACCCGGAATTCGGGCCACGATGCGCAGGTCGGGCCCCAGCATGTCGGTGGACTTGAACGCCAGCGGAATGGCCTGGGACAGCTCGGATAAAGGTCCAAAACTGGCCATGTCGCGGCCCTGGCCTATGAGTTTGGGGGCCAGGTAAAC
The DNA here is from genome assembly GCF_003347515.1 of Rhodoferax ferrireducens. Taxonomy (GTDB): domain Bacteria; phylum Pseudomonadota; class Gammaproteobacteria; order Burkholderiales; family Burkholderiaceae_C; genus Rhodoferax. Next base: position 21,726 of record NZ_QEII01000304.1, read on the forward strand.
CACAAATTCGTCCACCAGCCCTTCGCGAATCAGGGAGCCATTGAGCTTGTGGCCGGCTTCTACATGCAGTTCATTGATCTCGCGTGCAGCGAGATCGCGCAGCATGGCGGCCAAGTCGACCTTGCCTTGCGTGCCGGCTTGCTGGCCCGGCAGGTAGATGACGGTGGCACCCAACGCTTCCAACGCTGTTTTTTTGGCATGGTTTGGCACTGCAGCGTAGATATACAGAGCGCGACCAGCTATGAAAAGATGAGCATCCAGTGGCATCTCAAGGCGACTGTCCACGACGACCAGATGCGGCTGGCGGGGTGTATCCACCAAGCGCACGTCCAATCGCGGGTTGTCTGCCAGCACGGTGCCAATGCCCGTGAGCACAGCGCAGGCGCGGGCGCGCCAGGCGTGGCCATCGGTGCGGGCGGCATCTGAGGTGATCCATTGGCTGGCGCCGTTGTTTAACGCAGTCTTGCCATCCAGCGAGGCGGCGATTTTCATGCGCACCCAAGGGGTTTTCCGGATCATGCGGCTGAAGAAGCCGATGTTGAGTTCGCGGGATTCTGCTGCACCGGGGCCGACCACCACTTCGATGCCTGCAGCGCGAAGACGGTCAAAGCCTTGGCCGGAGACGAGTGGGTTGGGATCGGCGATGGATGCGACAACTTTTTTGATACCGGCGGCGATCAGAGCATCGCAGCAGGGACCGGTGCGGCCGTGGTGGGAGCAGGGCTCCAAAGTGACATAAGCGGTAGCGCCCACGACCGAGTGGCCGCGAGCACTAGCATCTCGCAACGCTATGATTTCCGCATGTGGGCCACCGGCATGTTGGGTGTGACCTTGGCCGAGCACTTGCCCGTCGGGGCTGGCGAGGATGCAGCCTACGCGGGGGTTTGGGGAGGTGAGCAGCAGGCTTTGGGTGGCCAGCGCCAAGGCTTGTGCAAGGAAAACGGTGGTATCAGGCATGAAGGGTTTGGCGTATGGGTTGGCTATTCAAAGTAATCTGGCGCAAATCCATGATCTGCTCGTCATACCGGACTTGATCCGGTATCTATGCATCGAATTTTATATGGAAAATAGCCATCTAGCCCATGCTATATATGCGCAAGTAGCTATTTAATCTGTAGCGTCTCAACCTCAAAACCGACGATGTTTCGGGTGGCTTTGCTGAACTCAACCCCGATCAGGTGGATCGGCTCGCCACGGGCTTTGAATTTGTCGGGATAGCCTTGGGACTTGATTTGCTACAGGGCATTGCTGTCCTACTTTGCAGCAGGCTGTCATTGAGCGCGGCTTGCACCTCAAGGTTCGGGTATTTCAGCCTCAACTCCAGACGCCCCAAAATACTGCGGTGGCTGGCAATGGTCAGATAGCCCGCCTGAAACATCAGTGCTTCTACCGGAATGTTGTCCACATCAACGGTTGAGAGCAGTGCCTCAGTGGCCACGATGCGCGTCAGGTCGGGCGTGAACTGCTGGCGTTGTTGCAGCAGTTTGATCAAAAACGTGGGCGTGCCCGCCTATAGTTCAACGGCGGACAATTCAAAACGGTAACTCGGCGGAATCTTTTTCAGGATGGATTCTTTCGCCGGTTCAGGTGTGGCGCTAAGGGCTGCACGGTATGCTTTCAGGGCTTTGTCGTGGTCCTTGACTTCCATTTTTTCGCTGTAAATCTCACCCAGTTTTAGCCACCCATCCGTAGCCTCTCCTGGCCATCGGTCAATGCGAAGTTCCAGCGCCTGGATCATCAGTGACCAGTCGTGGGTTCGAGCGCCAAATAAATACGCCGCGTACACCAAGTCGTAGTCGATGACACCATCTTTGAAAAGCATCTTGATTTCCTGTGCGGCCTGGTGCTCCTGGCCGGTACGCTCCAGAAACATCACGTTGAGGGTACGAACTGCTGGGGCAGTAGGTTGCAGCCGCTTGGCGCGTTCCAGGTATTTCTGTGCTTGCTGCAGGTTACCTCCCACAAGATACGCTCTTGAAATGTTTGCAATGATGGCTACAACATTCGGACGTGACTCCAAAACTGATTCCCATATCCATAGCGCATTTTTCCAGTCGCCCCAGCTGGCCATCTCGTCGGCAGCCATGGGGGTGAGTTTGCGATAGTGTCTGTTCAAGTCGATGCCACTGCGCATCAGCGCAAGGACTTCTTCCTTGGTAGCATTCCAGTAGGGGTTATTCGGCTGACCTGACTTGGAAATGGTGAGGGCCAATTTGATGCCTCTAACCAGGGTGCGTTCACAGTAAGCAGCGCGCTGGGTGATATAGATGGCCAACATCATGCAGGCCACGCTAACGGCCAATGCCAATTTCAAGGCGTTTGCTTTGTACATGGTTTGGCTGGAGAGCAGCCTCCCCCGTAAACCAAGACTGGCATCAGAACCAGCCAACAGGCCAAGGCTCACGGCAAACAGGGCACCGGTGCTTGCCATGCGCCAGGGGAATCCGGCATTACTGACAATCAACAGCATCAGAATGCTTGCCAGTGCTGTTGCTCGAAGCAGTATCTGCTGTTGGTTGGGATCTTTGGTCGCAGTCCATGTTGTTCTAGCCGAGTAGGCAAGATACGCAAACAGCAGTCCCAAAAACAGCCAACCCAACACACCATATTCAGCCAGCAACTGCAAGAACTCGTTGTGGGCGTAAAAATCAGTCTCCAATTGGGTGCCAGCCCGTTGATAAAGTGGTGCCTGTACCTCCCACGCGCCAGCGCCAACGCCTGTGACCGGGTTCGCCGCAATCATTCGTCCTGTGGCGAACCACATTACGGAGCGAATTGAAAAAGAGCCAGTGGTGTATTCATCGGTCTGCATCATCGACATCGCTCGACCGGTTGCCCGCACGAGCGCGTTGACCGGCCCGAACTCGCTGATGAGTTTTGGATTCCCGGTGGGGATTAAGCCGAGCACCAGGGTGGTCCCTAGCAAGATGGCCCCAGCCACGACCGCTTTGCGCCGATTCCAGGCAAATGCTTCCAGTTGTTTTCTGCTCCTGAAGTAGAGCAGAAGCAATAGCGGCGCCAGAACAAGCAAAGCAATCAGTGCTGAACGGGTACCCGTCATCATCAGCGCGGCCAGATTCATTCCAATGCTGGCCGCAAGTGCGAACGCCTGTTGGTTGCTTCGGGATTTAAGGAGCAAGTAAACGGAGTAGGGCATTGCACTGATGGAAAATTCAGCGAAAAAATTCCTGTTAACAAACGTCGAGGCAGGATTGGGGCCCTGGGGAAACAGGTTGAAATCATTCAGAAACTGCATAACAGTCCACACCGATGCCAGCGTGACGCCCAGATGAATGCCCCAAGGCAGGCGCCTTTCCAGATCTGATAGCCGGGTGTTCATGCACAACCACAGGATCAGGCCGAAGAGGAACCAGCGGATGGCTTCAACGCCTGCCAGATAGGCGTGCGACCAAACCATGCTGCCTACAGCGTAGCCAGCTAGTGCCAGCGGCAGCCAAAGAAGTCCATGCCAGACCAGCATTGTCGGTTTGCCGAGGTGCCGCCAGAAAAACAACAAACCAGCGCTCAGACTGAACAGCGACACAATCGCCGACTTGAGCGTGTCCTGCAGCATTTCCTCGCTGGGCACACCCATTGCAGGCGCCATGACCATCATCAGGCCAAGCAACAGGCCGACCCACCGGCCGGTTTGATCTTCCATCATCGTCACCTCCAGCGCAGTTGCTGCTGCTGGAAGTGTGGTTTTCCTTGAATTCTTGGCCTTGGTATTCATGGTAATTTGGTGTTCAACAGCGTCACTCTTTTAGTCTTTTAGCTCTGCAGCACTGCAAAGAACTGTGTTTCAAATTTCAAGAAAAGTAACGCAAGATCCAATGTCTGAATGATATTTCCATAGAAAATTAGCCTAGTTTGTGAATAAAAACAGCGGATTCTCACCATTTGTCTGCTCAAAATGACCGTTCTTCGCAGCAGCTTATCAAGGTCCATTGCAGCACACTAAAGTCAAACTATGTCACGCCATTCCTTCAAAGTTCATGTAAGGGGATTCTCATTGATTGAGGTCCTGATTTCCATTTTGATTCTGTCATTTGGTGTTCTGGCCATGGGTGGGCTCCAACTTGCAACGCTCAAGAGCAACCAGATCGCCGGAAACTCATCCATGGCAGCGACCTTGGCCAAGGACTACACGGAAATGATGCGGTCGAATTGGACGGTGTCAAACAACACCTCCACGGTGGCTGGCGTTAACCCCTATCTGTTTGACTCGAATGACATCACAAAGACATCTACCTATTGCACAACGATGGGAACGACAAGCACGATGGCAGCCTTGCATGTCGCCGACTGGGCGCAAAGGGTCAGTTGCCAATTGCCGTCGGCACGTGCCGTTGTTTGTAGGGACCCTGCGCCGCGCAATGCCGATGGAAGTTATCGTTGGAGTTGTGGCGCCAACGACAGCGCCACGGTATCGATCAAGATCGGATGGATCGATAAGCGTGAAAGTATCGAGCGCGGCACCACGACCGTGAGTGCAACGCCGCTCAATCCGCAATTGGTGATGTCTGGCATGACGGGGTACGCAGAATGAAGGCGCGCGCTGATTTTGGTTGGCAACAAGGTTTGACTTTAGTGGAGTTGCTGGTTGCCCTGGCTATTTCATTGGTCATTGTGATCGCAGCGTCGACCTTCTTTTTGGGCAGCACCCGTTCGCGTGACACGCAGGACGCGGCAAGCCTGCTGCAAGACAATGCGCGCTTCGCAACGGAAGTGATCACCCGAAGCATTCAGCAAGCCGGTTATCAAAATTACATATGGAGCACAGCTGGCGCTGCGTCTCGCAGGGAGGTAGCTCCGCCCAGCGACGAAGAGCCTGACATCCGGGGGTACAACAATAGTGCTGCTGGCACGAGCACTGACAACGGAGACCACGACACCTCAACCAATCGCATCAATAACAGCGACACACTTGTGGCGCGTTTCCAGGGTTCCAGCAATGCCAGCGGGGCCGATGGGAGCATGATCGATTGCATGGGACGTCCGTTGCCCGCACCGGATGTCCTGGTCACCCGCTATTACAGTATTTTCGAGGTCAGGCAACCAACTGGTTCTGTTGAACCCGAGCTGCGTTGCAAGTACGCGTCCATTAACAGCAGTGGCGCCTTGGCGTTTTCGGCTGAACCTATCGTGAGAGGGGTAGAGTCGTTGCAACTGATGTATGGCGTCGATACGAACGCTGACTCAGTGGCCGACACTTGGCGAAACGCTGAGCAGGTGGACAACGGGTGTAGCGGCGCTGCTTGTATCACCAACTGGCAACAGGTCCGTTCCGTTCGGGTGGGCATGGTGCTGCGTTCACCCACAGCGGTGGCGGTGTCATCAGCCACAGGCACCAGCACCCTGTCACCGCTGGGTGTGTATTTTTCGCAAGGCTTGTCTGCGCCCGACACACTCACGGTCAACAACGCTGATGGTCGTTTGAGAAAAGTCGTGACCTTCACTGTGAACGTGAGGAATACGCTATGAAATTCCAGGTTCGTAATGTTCAAAATGTATTACCAAAACAGGTCGGTTCAAGCCTGGTGGTGGTGCTGATCATGCTGAGTGTCATCATGGTGATCGGGCTGATTTCAACCAAACTGGCTTTGTTCAGCGAACAATCGGCCCGAAATGACCGTGATCGCCAAATTGCCTTCCAGGCGGCCGAGGCTGCGTTGCTGGATGGCGAACTTGACATCATGGGACCCAACACAGCGACTGGCCGCAGGGTGTGCACCTTTGATTCCAAGCAACCTGCAGAATTTGTGGTGGATTGCGGAACACTGACGAAAACTGGCATGTGCCTGAGTTCGACAAACCCCGGGGAAGCGTGGCAAACCATCAAAGCACTTTACACGAGTGAAACCGGAAACTCCACGGACAACGCTGGCAACAAGACCGTGCAGTTGGGTCAGTTCACCGGGCAAACTCTGCCAAATGGCAGTAGTGGCCTGACCGTTCGGCTGCCCCGCTATGTGATCGAAGCCGTTCCCTATGCTGGCACCGGAAACGCCACCGACAACGTAGGTTCATCCAGTTCACCAGAGTATGCATTTCTTGTGACAGCCATGGGTTTTGGCACCCGGGTCGAAACACAGGTTTTGCTTCAAGCCTTGATCTACAAGCCAGCCAATAAACCAGGTGCGGGGTGCTGATATGAGAAAGTTATTTGGATTAATTATTGCGGTAGTGAGCGTTGTTTTGATTGGGTGGTCGTTTGCCCAATCGACCCGAACTCGATTGGATTTGAGGACCGGGCCGATCATCAACTCGGGGGATGCATCCAACTTGGCGCTGGTGCTGTCGGTGGAGTTTCCAACCACCGGCGCCGCTTACAAGACACCCAACACTGCAACTGCCTATGACAGTACCAAGAAATACCTGGGCTACTGGAATTCGACCACTTGTTATGCTTATAACGGGACGACATCAGACGGCTACTTTCAGCCCAATGGTTCAACGATATCAACCACCAACTACAACTGCAATTCCGGCGGTGCAGGAAGTGGTTTCAGCGGTAACTTCCTGAATTTTGCCGCGACATCTTCAACCGACATATTGCGCTACGCCTTGACTGGGGGCGATCGCTATGTCGATACGGCCGGCAACACGATCCTGCAGAGGGCAGTTTTGATTGGTGACAATGGCGGCTCGAATACAAGTTTTTACCGAAATTCGTCAAATATGCCGACTCGGTCACTGACAACGGCGCAATCTGCGGCACTGACGCCCTTTGGTAGCACGGTCATGTATGTCCAATCTTGTGAAGACCGTGTGATTTTTCAAACCGTCAATGGCGGCTCTTGCACGAGTCCGGGGAATCTAAAGGCTTTCAACAACAGTGCTGGCACTTCAATCAACAGTGACCTGAAGGCGCGTATCAAGGTATGTGATGCCACCGAGGGTCCGGTTCGCACTGAGTTGTGCAAGCAGTATCCTGATAGCAACTACAAACCCGTTGGAGAAATTCAGAAGAATGCGAGCAAGGTGCGCGTGGCGGCTTTTGGTTATCTGTTGAACAGCCCTGCCTCCGGTTTTCAGGATTGGGACAACTGGTATGGCGGCGTTTTGCGGGCACCCATGAAATTTGCCGGGCCAGAGCAGAAGAGTTCGACCGGTATTGTTTCTGACAATCCTCAGACGGAGTGGGATGACACGACCGGCGTGTATGTTGCCAATCCTTTGTCGGAGGCCAGTTTTACCTACAGTGGTGTCATCAACTATTTGAACCGATTTGGACGCTCTGGCCAATACAAGCGGCATGACCCTGTAGGTGAGTTGTATTACGAGTCAGTTCGCTACTTTCAAGGCAAACAACCTACCGCGAACGCGACCACCGATACGACAAAGGGTGCCTACACTGCGGCGATGCTGGACAACTTCCCGATCTACACGACGTGGTCGGACCCCATGCAGACAACCTGTCAGAGAAACTATTCTTTGACCATTGGTGACCATCAGTCAGCCAAAGACAACTACATCCCCGGTGTTTCCAGTGTTGGAGGTGAAACTCGTGCCGCCGATGGCACGGGTGTGGGTGCTTTGAATGCAACTACCTGGGAAAACGTGGTGGCGAGTTTTGAGACCAATGGGTCAGTCACCTATACCTATGTCAAGCCCGATGGTACTGTCGTCACCGCTACTGCCAATGGCAACGCGACCTCTGGTGTAACCGGTGTAATCGCCGGAAACAGTGGTCTTGCGACGAAGACGCAGGCTGGTCAAGCCTCAAACGGGAACAACGTCGGCTATGCCTGGGCCGGTGTGGCTTACTGGGCCAATACCCAGCCAATCCGGTCTGACAAGCCTTTGGCACGGATTAGAAGCTATGTGATTGATGTGAATGAAGGTGCCGAAACCAGCTTGGACCCATTGCGACAGCGTGCTTTGTATTTGGCAGGCAAGTACGGAGGCTTTGCCGATGTTGGGCCAGATGGCAGCCCTGCAACAGGGGAAGGCAATCCATTCAAGACTTATGTCGGCGGTACCCTGACAACCAGCACCAAGGAATGGCTCGCCGCCGATGGCTCTACGCTTCCTTCTGGGTATTTCCTGGCCAGTCAACCCGATCGTCTGATTTTGGCCATCAGGCAGATTTTTGCGCAGGCCAGCAAACCTTCAGGTAATCTGGCGGGTGGTTCCTTGAGCGTCAGTCGACTAAGCCGGGCGCAGCAAACCGGGGCGTTTTATCAGGCACAACTGGATTCTTCTGACTGGTCTGGCACGGTTGTGCGCACAGAAATTACCTACAACACCACGACGCTAGCTCTGGAGGCCAGCGCCACCCCGGTCTGGGACGCTGGCAACATTCTGACCGGTGTTCAGGCAGGTACCACCACCTTGAGCCCCTTCCCCTTGCCGGCTGACCGGAAGATATTTAGTTACAACAATACCTCCTTGTCAGGGGTTACCTTTACTTGGGCCAATATTGATACCGCAGTGCAAACTTCGCTGAAGACGGACCCCGCCACCTCCATCGTGGAGACTGATGCAGACGGACAGTCCCGGCTCGATTACATTCGCGGTGTGCGCGGCGCCGAGTCGGACGCCAACCTGAATTACAGGGCGCGCAACGGCATAATGGGCGACAGCATCAATTCGGCACCGGTTCTTAAGGGCAAGCCAAGCACCGCCATTGTTGACGCCAGCTACCAGTCGTTTTACTCAACGCATGCGGCACGAACGCCGACGGTTTATATTGGCAGCAATGATGGCATGTTGCACGCCTTTTATGCGGCGGAATCTGCCACGAACACTGGCAACGGCAAGGAGCAGTTTGCCTATGTGCCCAGGGCAATTTCCACCAAGCTCAACGCGCTAACCAGCCCGGGATACGTCAAGGAGGCTTATGTCGATGGGGCCATTACTGTGAGTGAAGCGCGCGCCTACAAGGCGGCCAGCAGTTCTGTCAACTGGGCAACGGTGCTGGTGTCCGGCATGGGCGGCGGTGCCAAAGGTCTGTTTGCACTTGATGTGACAACACCGGCGGGTTTTGGTCCGGGCAATGTGCTGTGGGAGTTCACGAACGCAGACGACGCTGACATGGGGCATTTGCTGAGTGAACCCAAAATTGTCAAGCTCGCGATGGCGGGCAACAGCGCGGCAACGCCCAATTACAAATGGTTTGCCATGGTGACCAGTGGTTACAACAACTACACCACGGGTGGTTCAGCCGACAAACAAGCTTTATTTTTGTTGTCGCTTGAAAAGGCACCCGGTGCCGCATGGGCTCTGGGTACAAACTACTTCAAGATCTATGCTGACAACGGAACATTCGCTGCTGCTGATACCAGCGCGGCAACTGGAATGGGAATGCCGGGGGTCGCCACAGGCATTGCAGGGAACACGGTCTATGCGTACGCCGGCGATTTACAGGGCAATCTGTGGAAGTTCGACTTGTCGGGTGCTTCAACAACCTGGACTGGCTCGTCCAAAGCCTCTGTTTTATTCACAGCGCGCACGCCGTCCGGCACCGCAACCCAACCCATTACGGTGGTTCCTGCCGTGACACTGAGCGTTGTGGGCGGTTACCAGATAGGCTTTGGCACTGGCAAGTTCATCGAGCCGCCGGATGCCCTGACGGCTTCTACCCTACAACAGTCCATCTATGGCATCTGGGATGCGCAGGACGACAAGAAGTTTGAACGAATTGCTACCGGCAGCGGATCAACCTCCGTTAACGGCCTTATTACCCGGACCCTTACAGTGACGACCATCGGGACATCGACCGTTTCCATCACCGGGCCAGCATTTGTTTACGGCACGTCTACAACCACCGGGTCTGGTCAATACCGGGGCTGGGTTGCCGATTTATCGACAACCATGGAACGAGTGGTGGTTGACCCCACGGTTGACAGTGGGCTGATGGCGATCAATTCAACCATTCCGGGGGGTGACCCTTGTGTGTCGACGGGGTCGTCGAATCAATATCGCTATAACCCGTCCACTGGAATTACTTTTGTGACAACGGGTTCCCCCAACACAACAACGGGTTATCTGGGGAGTGCGTCCTTGCTGGAAGTCGGTGACACTGCCTGGTCAACGCGAAATGCAGCGGGACGATATGTGGTGACGCGCAAGATCAACTCCATCAGCCCCGGTGTGGGTGGCGGGCTGAATACGCAGGAAAGCACAGTGACCACAATCGCTGGGCGGATCAACTGGCGCGAGATCACTAACTTTCAGTAGTGTCACCATGCCATCTTGGAATACATTCGCAAAACCAACAGGATATTTATGAAAAACAAGGGGTTCACGCTGATTGAATTGATGATTGTTGTGGCGGTTTTGGGAATTCTTGCCGCGGTTGCCTTGCCGTCTTACTCCAGTTATGTGATCCGCAGCAAGCGCACCGAGTGCCGTGCGGCCATCATGCAGGTCATGCAGCAGCAAGAGCGTTATTTCACTCAGCAAAACTCATATTTGGCCTACACCAGCAGCGCGACCAGTATTCCCATGCTCCAGTTTTCCGGTGATAGTCTTGCTAACAGTGCTTGCACGATAGCATCTGCTGCATGTTCGGGATCCACAGTAAGTGCCTGTGTGGTGGCCACAGGAACACCTCGTTATACCGACACGGTCGTTGCAAATATCACGATGCAAAGCGACGGTACCAAGGGTTGCTCCGGGTCAGACCAGGCTAAATGTTGGAAGAATTGATGTCACAAACTTCAATTCTCACTCGGGGTCGAGGCTTTACCCTCATTGAGTTGATGGTTGTGCTGGCTTTGGTGGCGATTCTTGCGAGTCTGGCGACCCCGTCCTACCGATCTTTCATGGTCAACCAGCAACTCACATCCGCCAGCAGTGATTTCCTGGCATCCATGCTGCAAGCCAGGTCTGAAGCGATGCGACGGGGTTTGCCGGTGTCGATCTTGCCCACGAATGGTACCAGTTGGGATAGTGGGTGGTATTTATCCGTGGCCAACAACAGTTGTGCACCAACCGGCACGGCTTTTGGAAATCGCGAAGCACTGAATTCTATGATCACCATAAAGGCAACCACCAATGCTGTGTCGACCGGCGTAACCAACAAATCATTCGTTTCAACCAACCCATCTTTTACTTATTCACCCGTTGGATTTCCGGTGACATCGTGTGCCAGTCCTTACTACAGTGGTGCCATGAATGGGCGCATGGTGTTCCAGGCGACTGAAACCAGTCGAGAGAAGCAAATTGTTGTCAGCAACTCGGGTCGGGCCAGAATCTGTGACCCGCAGCGGGAAACTTGTACTGCCGATTGACACATTGAGCAAAAAGTTGAGAAATGCAAGCAGTTCGCACAAGTGAAATGCATTTTGAACGAACCCATTCGGTATTTTTACCGCCTCACCTCATCCACCAACGTCTTGAACTCGTCAATATCTTCAAAGCTCCGATACACACTGGCAAAGCGCACATACGCCACTTTGTCGAGCTTCTTAAGCTCGCGCATGACCAGTTCACCAATGCGGGCTGACGGCAGCTCGCGCACCCCCAAGGTCAGCAATTTTTCTTCAATCCGCTCAACCGCGCTGTCCACCTGCTCGGTGCTCACTGGCCGCTTGCGTAGCGCCAGTTTCATGGAGGCCAACAACTTGGCTCGCTCGTACTCAATGCGCCGGCCATCTTTTTTGACGATGGCCGGGAAGGTGACGTCTGGGCGTTCGTAGGTGGTAAAACGTTTTTCGCAGGACGCGCACTGGCGCCTGCGGCGGATGGAGTCCCCGTCTTCAGAAATCCGGGTTTCCACCACCTGGGTTTCGGAATGACTGCAGAAGGGGCACTTCATCGCACATTGCCTATTTGTAAACCGGGAAGCGTGCGGTCAGCGCGTTGACCTTGGCGCGTACAGCATCAATGTTGGCTGCATCCCTTGGATTGTCCAGCACGTCTGCTATTAAATTGGCCGTCATGCGGGCTTCCTCGTCCTTGAAGCCACGGGTGGTCAGAGCCGGGGTGCCAATGCGCACGCCACTGGTGACCATGGGCTTTTCGGGGTCGTTGGGGATGGCGTTTTTGTTGATGGTCATGTGGGCGGAGCCCAGCACTGCCTCAGCTTCTTTGCCGGTGATGCCCTTGGCACGCAAGTCAACCAGCATGACGTGACTTTCGGTGCGGCCGCTGACAATGCGCAGACCGCGACTGGTAAGAGTCTCGGCCACGATCTGGGCGTTTTTCAGCACCTGTTGCTGATAAATCTTGAACTCAGGCGCCAGTGCTTCTTTGAAAGCAACTGCCTTGGCCGCAATCACATGCATCAGAGGGCCGCCTTGCAGACCGGGGAAGATGGCGCTGTTAAGAGCTTTTTCGTGCTGCGCTTTCATCAGAATAATGCCGCCCCGTGGGCCGCGCAGGCTCTTGTGGGTGGTAGAGGTCACCACGTCGGCGTGTGGCACGGGGTTGGGGTAGATGCCGGCGGCAATCAGGCCGGCATAGTGGGCCATGTCCACCATGAAGATGGCGCCTACGTCTTTTGCCACTTTGGCAAAGCGCTCAAAGTCGATGCGCAGGCTGTAGGCCGAGGCACCAGCAATGATCAGTTTGGGCTTGGACTCATGGGCTTTGCGCTCCATGGCGTCGTAGTCGATCTCTTCCTTGTCGTTCAGGCCGTAGCTGACGACGTTGAACCACTTGCCGCTCATGTTCAGCGCCATGCCGTGGGTCAGGTGACCGCCTTCGGCCAAGCTCATGCCCATGATGGTGTCGCCTGGTTTTAGAAAGGCCAGAAATACAGCCTCGTTGGCGGACGCGCCGCAATGCGGCTGCACGTTGGCGGCTTCGGCGCCGAAGATCTGCTTGACGCGGTCGATTGCCAGTTGTTCGGCAATGTCCACGTATTCACAGCCGCCGTAGTAGCGGCGGCCGGGGTAGCCTTCGGCGTATTTATTGGTGAGCTGCGTACCCTGCGCGGCCATGACGGCGGGCGAGGCGTAGTTTTCGCTGGCGATCAGCTCGATGTGCTGTTCCTGGCGGGCGTTTTCAGCCTGGATGGCGGCAAAGATCTCGGGATCTGTTTGCTCAATGAGAATGTTGCGGTCGTACATGGCAGTCCTTGAAGACATTGGGCCTGGGGGTCATGTGCTTGACCCCAGGGCTGCCCAGGCGAACGGCTAAACACATGAGCCATGCTGGCCATGCGGTACGCTCCCCCGTGGTATTCCCACTTCAGCGCTTCACGCCCTCAAGGGGTGATCGCCTATCGCCAGTCGCGTACCTCTTGAGTTTAACTGACGAGGCAAGCCCGCTGCCAAGCCCAGGAAATCAGGAGTTGGACAGCATGGCTACTTTGCCAGAGTCTTCGTTGCCCTTGATAGGCGCAGGCGCAGTCACTGTTTGGGGGGCCGTGAGCTGCATAGAGCGGCCTTTGGCGACCGATTGCAGGCGGGCATGTTCGGCCATCACCTTGCCCGCATAGCCGCCATCATCTTCAATATTCGCCGCACCTACGTAATAGCGCAGGCCGCCCTCCATGGAGCCGGCGCGGGAGATGCATTCCTGCAACACCTTGACGCCCACCCGCAGGTTGGTCAGCGGATCAAAGGCCGCCAGCTTGCCACCGAAGTTCTCATATTTGTCGCTGTGGACCTTGGTCATGACCTGCATCAGGCCTTGTGCGCCGACCGGGCTTTGGGCAAATGGGTTAAATCCGGATTCGATAGCCATGACCGCCAAAATAAGCGTGGGGTCCAGCTTGGTGCGGATGCCAATCTCATAGGCTTCCGCCACCAAGGCGCTGAGCGGCTCGGGCGCAACCTTGTATTTTTTGCTCAGCCAATAGGCGACGGCGGCCTGTTGCTTGGGCAAGTCCTGCGGGTTACTGGCGGTGGCGCGATCAATGGCGCCTATTTCGCCGGCAGGTTCGGTTATCACCGGAAGCTGGCGGGTTTGAAGCCAGCTGAAGAGCTGGAGTTCTCCGACCTGACGCAGTTCTGGGCGGGCCGTTAATGTGATGACGGCAAATATGACAGCCAGCCCGATGAGGGCAAAACTGTTGTGGGTGATTTCAAAGAAGCCCTGGGCAATATCGGATGCGAAGGTTCGCAGGCCCCGGGTGATTTTTTCTGACGCGTTCATAGCTCTTCCTTCGTTCGCGCGGGCTACTGTGTTGCACTGCATGCAGGGGTAACACGGGTGGCACCTCGTTAGGTTGGTACGCTATCAATATCCTGCGTTGTCAATCGTATGTGGTGCAGAGATTTGAATATGCCGGGATCGGCAGCGGTTCGGGTTATCCCTAGACTTGGCTGGGATGGGCGGATTCTAGGTGCACTTTATATATCAAGTCAACAATATGGAAATTATTTGTTATGTCGAATTTAATTCAATGAATTATTCAATTGCGACGCCAACAAGCGCCTTGTTGGATCTTTTGTCAACAAAACTGCTTCGTTTTTTGCGTGAATTCTCGCAATCAGTGCACAGTCTGTGATTGAAAATCAAATTTGAATTTACGTTGCCGTTGGCCTAGACTGAGCCTGCATGTCTTATGACAAGCATCAAGTCGGCAGTAGCCAGTCCCTACCTTCGGGTAGCTGAGATGAAGCGGCCCCGGCAAACTGTGGGGGCAATCTTTTGCCTCCCAGCACTTTGGGACTTTACCCTCCCGTTGTGCGAGTCCTGACGGCATGGACCTTGTGTCAGCCGTCAAGCCCGGCGAACTGGCTAGGAGCCATTCGACCGGGCTTTCTTTTTTATGTATCTATATGTGATTCGCCACCGATGCAGTTCGGACAAGGCAAGTTGGAATTCCCGCGCGACGTCGAATTCGCCCCATTCAGAGACCGTTCCATATACTTTTTGCCGGATCACTAAATAACGGCGAAAATAGCGGTTCTGCCCTGTCCGCAATACGGCGGGGGTCCTTCTCTTTGTTTGCGCGCCTCATGTTCCCTTTTTCTGTCCTCAATAAAACTGCTGTAGCCCCTGAAGTGATACAAATTCCAGCCAAAACGAACGAACCCCATCCCTTGGACGCACTGACGGGCGGGGCATTTTCTGCCCATACCTCGACTGAGCGCACCGCGCGAATCCGTGACTGGCTGGCTGGCGCGCCAAGCGCAGAACAAATGCAGGCGGTGTTCAAGGACATCAGTGGCAAAGACAAAGGCGCAGCCAAACTGCTGCGCGAAAAGCTCGATGAAATCAAGCGCAGCAAGGGCCAGGAGTCCATCGCGCAAGAGTGGGCTGACAAGGCGCAGGCCTTGCTGGCCGTGGCCAAGCTCAATATTGCCGATGCCATGGCTTGGCAGCGGGATGCCGCCAAAGCAGGTGCACCGTTAAGCAAGGAGCCTCTGGCCACGCTTAAGGGCCAGCTCAGCGACCGCGTCAAGGTGATTGAAGACTTGCAGCACCGGGTGCAAGTGCAGCGCGAAGCGGCTGTCTTGCTGGCCCAGCGCATTGAAGTGCTGTCCACCAAGTCGTGGCGCGATGCGCAGGCGGTTGTGGAGGCTTTGCACGCCGACGTCGATCACTGGCAGGCGCAGGCGACGTCCCTGTTGGATGATGCCAATTGGGCCAGCGTCGACGCCAAGTATCCGCCACTGCTCGACGCCTCGCGCGCTCAGCTGCTGGTCGTGTGGGATGCTTTCAAGGGCGCATTGGCGCAGGCCGTGGTTGCCGCCGATGACCCCGCTGCCGCTCTGCCGCCGGTGCCCGTGTGGGCTGATGAACTGCGTCTGGCGCGGGGCGTGCCGGCAGAAGTGATCAACAAGCCGCAAAAACCCAAGATTGACCCTGAAATCAGGGCCCAGGCCACATCGATAGTGCGAGAGTCGCTATTGAAATTGGAGCAAGAGGTCGCCGAAGGACATGGTAAAGCCAGTGCCGGTGCCGCCAGCGCCCTGCGCAATGCACTCAAAGAATTTGGCAAGGTTATCGACGACAAGCTGGAGAATCAAGCCCACGCGGCGCTGGCTGCGGCGGGTGAGCTGGAGGGCTGGCAGCGCTGGCGTGCCGACCAGCTGCGCGAAGAGTTGGTCGCCAAGGCAGAGGGCCTGCTCAAGCGGCCCGAAGGCCAGGCCATCGGCGGACGCAAGATGCAGGAAAGCCTGCGCACCTTGCGCGATCAGTGGAAGCAGACCGACCAGGGCGGTGTGCCCAATCACGGTTTGTGGAAGCGCTTTGACGATGCCTGTAACGAAGCGCACAAAGTGGTCGAAGCCTGGCTCGAAAAAGTCAAGACCGAGTCGGCGGAGCATCGGGCGCAGCGTCTGGCATTGATTGAAGAAGTCAATGCCTGGGCCGCCGCCAACCCCGTGGCGCTGGACGACGACTGGAAGGGCTTCAACCGGATCCTGCACCAGTTTGGTGACCGGTGGCGTGATGGCGGCCATGTCGGTGAAAAGGCGTTTGCCGAGCTGCAACCCTTGTGGAAGGCGGCCATCAATGCCGCCGCCGCACCGCTGGAGGCGCTGCAAAAGCGCAGCCTCGCCACGCGCCAGGCCATGATTGAGGAAGCGAAAGTGCTGGGCGCGCAGCCTGAGTTGCGCATTGATGCGGTCAAGGCCCTGCAGCAACGCTGGCAGGCCGAGACGCATGTGGTGCCGATGGATCGACGTCAGGAACAAAAGTTGTGGGACGCGTTTCGCAAGCCGATTGATGAAGCCTTTAACCGCAAGACGGCGGAACGCGAGAAAGCCGATGCCGCTTTGGGTGAGCGTGACCGCACCGTGCTGGATGCCGCTAAGGCGCTGGAAGCGGCCAATGCGACGGGTGATGCCCAAGGTATTCGCAACGCCATGAATGCGCTGGAAGCGGCTTTGCGTGGACAGGCGCAGGCCAAGGCGGCAGTCCAGGTCGCTGCTTTGGAGGTAAACGAGGCTGCAGCCCCCGTTGAATCAGCGCAAGAAGCTATTGAAACTGTAGCAAAATCCGAAACAGCCGAGTCAGTGGAAGAGGGCGCGTCGGTAGATGCGACAGAAGCGGCGGCACTAGCCGAACCCGTGGCGCCACCCAAGCCCGCGCCCAAGCCAGTGGTGGCCGTGCGCGGTGATGACCGTCCAGGCATGAAGAAGACCGAACCCGCGCCCATGGGGCGTGGTGGCAAGTTTGGTGACCGTAAGGAAGGTGGCAGGGACGGTTCAAGAGACGGCAGCCGAGGCCCGCGTGACGCCAGTTTTTCCGGTCGCCCGGATGATCGGGGACCGCGTCGCGATGGCCGCGATGGCGGATCAGGCGTCTGGCAAGAAGCGCCCCGTTTGGGCGACACCGCGTTTCGCGCTCAACGTGACGCCTTGGAACACGCCCAGTTTGCCTTGCGCAAGCTGGCGGCGCAGGCGCATGGCGAGGCATTGACCCAATTGCTGGGCGCGTGGGAGCAGCGCGATGCAGCCCAGGTGCCGTCGGCGCAGGATCTGGGTAACCGCGTCACGGCCGCCACCCGCAGCGCCTGGACCAAAGCCCTGGCGCAAGCGCCTGCAGGCGATGCCAGCGTGGCATTGCTGCGTTTGGAGATGGCGTCCGAGATGCCGACACCGGCGGAGCACTTGAGTGCACGGCGCATGTTGCAGTTGCAGTTGCTGACCAAACGCAATGATCCGGCACCGGCACAGACCTGGGGGCAGGATGCCGCCACCGTGTTGGCCAGCGCCTTTGAGGCCGGCGTGGCACGTCGGCTGCAAAACGTGCTGAAGGTGTTGCTTAAACCTTGATTCGGCAGGGGGGCGAGGCCACACTCAGGCGCAGGACTTCGGCGCGTGGGGGTGTGGCGGCGGCGTCCCAGTCGCTTAGCACGACACGGCGCAACCCCTTGACCAGAACATGGTCGGCAGGTTTATGCGTGTGGCCGTGAATCAAGGTATTGGCGTGTGCCGTCTGTAGCCAGTCGCAGCTCGCCTCGGTGTCGACATCGGCATAGATCACCGTATTGCGTTTGCGTGTTTCACTTTGCGCGCGCAGTTCGCGTGCGATGGCCTGACGTTCGGCCAGCGGTTTGGCCAGAAACTCTTGCTGCCATGCTGCGCTGCGTACTTTCGAGCGAAACTGCAGGTAGTCCGTATCGGCCAGGCACAGGGCGTCGCCATGCGAGAGCAGCCAGCGCTGTCCCGCAAAGTTCAGCACGGTAGGATCGTCCAGCAGGGTCATGCCGCTGGTCTTGGCGAACGCCGGACCCAATAGAAAGTCGCGGTTGCCGTGCATGAAGAAGATAGCGAGACGCCGGGATGCGGCTTTGAGAACCTGGGCGCAATCGGCTTCAAAGCCCGAT
This sequence comes from Rhodoferax ferrireducens, assembly GCF_003347515.1. GTDB lineage: Bacteria > Pseudomonadota > Gammaproteobacteria > Burkholderiales > Burkholderiaceae_C > Rhodoferax. Next base: position 39,907 of record NZ_QEII01000304.1, read on the forward strand.
GCTTGCTCAGGACCCGGTGCAGCGTCGATCACGTCATCACCGACCCAGACTTCAAACAGGTCACCCAGGATGAACACGGCGTCGGCGCGTGTGCTCTGCATATAGTCCCGCCACGCCCGGACGGTGGCGGCCTCGCTGGCCTGCAGATGCAAATCGGAGATGAAATCAACCTGGCGCCAAGAGGAGGGCGCCTGCAGTACCGGCCAGGGCGACGCCGCGGTGGGCGCCGTGATCCGGGGTACTGCCGGATTCATATCAGAGGGCCACGGCCTTTTCGATGATCACGTCGACAACGGGCACATCATCATGGTGACCTTTGCGAGCGGTCTTGACGGCCTTGATCTTGTCGACCACGTCGGTACCCGACACCACTTTGCCAAACACCGCATAGCCCCAGCCGGAGGCTGAAATCGCGGTGTGGTTCAGGAAGCCGTTGTCGGCCACGTTGATGAAAAACTGGGCGGTGGCCGAATGCGGGTCGCCAGTGCGGGCCATGGCCACGGTGTAGTTCAGGTTTTTCAGGCCGTTGTTGGCTTCGTTGTCGATGGCTTTGTCGCCGCGTTTTTCTTTCATGCCCGGCTCCATGCCGCCGCCCTGCACCATGAACCCGGGAATGACGCGGTGAAAAATGGTGTTGTTGTAATGGCCCTTGTTCACGTAGCTCAGGAAATTGGCGACTGTTTTAGGCGCCTTGTCCTGATCGAGTTCGAGGGTGATGACGCCGTAGTTGGCAATGTGGAGTTCGACTTGGGGGTTGCTCATGATTTATTTCACCAGGGTTGCTGAGTTGATAAGAATGGGGGTCTTGGGAACATCGGACGGGAAGGGGCCGCCGGCGCCAGTCGGTGTGGTCTTGATTTTCTCGATCACCTCCATGCCGCTGACGACTTTGCCAAATACCGTGTAGCCAAACGACTGGGCGCTGGGGTCCAGAAACGCATTGTCCTTGACGTTGATGAAAAACTGCGCGGTCGCTGACTGGGGGTCGTTGGTGCGGGCCATGGCCAGTGTACCGACAACATTCCTCAGGCCGCCTTTGGCCAGCGCCTCGCGCCCTTCGTGGACGACCGGCGCACGGGTTTTCTTCTGGCTGTATTGGGTGTCAAAACCGCCGCCCTGCACCATGAAGTTTTCGATGACGCGGTGGAAGATGGTGCCGTCGTAGTGCTTGTCCTTGACGTATTGCAAGAAATTTTCAACGGTCTTGGGTGTCTTGTCAGGATAAACCTCGACCACGAAATCACCGGCGGTGGTGGCAAACTTGACCCGGGCCGACTCCTGTGCCCAAGCACCTTGCGCTACTGAGAACATAGCTGCTACCGCAATAGCTGCGGGGGCTAGAGCCCTAAAACGTCTAAAAATCATCCAATGACTCCTTCAAAAAATATTTTCCATTGATTACCCTGCCGCGCCCAGTACTGGCGTTTGGTCGGGCCGGTGCGTGTGCCATCCGTCACCTCGCCAAATGTGACGACCATGGTGTCGGTGGCATCCGTCCAGCGCAGCAGGGACAGGTCCTTGAGCTGGATGGCACGCCCCCGTCCCTTGTTCAGCTCCGTGCGCAAGGCCGGCGTCCACTCCGTCAGCGTCTTGCCATTGCTATTGAAATCCAGACTGTAAAAACTCAGCACCCGGTCCATATTGCCGCTGGATTTGGCGCTTTGCCAGGCTGTCAAAGCGTCCTCGAAGGGTTTGTTGGCGGAGCGGGCACTGTTTGGCGTCACCCAGTTCAGGCGCTGCGAGATCACCACTGGCGTGGTTCTGACCTCGACGGTCCGGATGATCCGATCCAGGTCGGGATTGGCCAGCACGACGCAGCCGTCAGTCGCCTGCGGCGGACGCGAAAACTGACCGGGCGGCGTGCCGTGCAGCCAGATGCCGCTGCCTGTTTTGCCGCGCTTGCTGTCGAGCACGTTGGGGTAGTTGATGGGCAGGGCGCCCGAGCCGTAAAAGTCCTTCAGCGACTTGGGGTCGAGATTGCTGGTGATGAAATACACGCCCATCGGGGTGCGCAAATCACCTTCGATGTTCTTCTCCATGCCGGATTTCCCGATCGAGATGTAATAGTCGGCAACCAGCGCCAGTCCGGTCGGCCGGTTTTCAAAAAGGTAGAGGCGCGAGCGGGAGGCGTCGACGGCAATGGCGTGCTTGTTGCGCGGTGACAGTGCCAGGAATTGCGAGGGGATAGCACCCGGCGGCGGGCGTTCACGTAGCGCCTTCAAGCGCATCTGGGACTCATCACGGAGTTCGGCCAGGATCGGTGCCCCATCTTTGAGCATGGATTCAGGCACATCACCCACGATGCGAACCGGTCGCGTGCGCGCTGCCAGCAGGTCGCCATAGACCAGCTGGGCCAGTTGAAAGTGAGGGTAGTCACGCACCAGGCTTTCAGCTTTCGACAGGGCGTCACGACCCTGCGCGCTGGCCACGAGTTGGTAGACCTCAATCAGGCGGGCCTCCGCCAAGCCGGCTTGGATTACGTTCCTGGGCTTGACCGGGGTGACACGGGCGGTCTTGGCACTGCCTTTGTTGCCAGCAAGCGCATGGCCAGCCATCGTTACACCGACAAGGGCCGCCATAGTCAGCATGAAAAAATGCCGCTTCATATAGCCACTAGGCAAGGCTGAAAGCGCCATCGCCCGCTGTTTCCGCCACGCGGCCATCAGTTTCCAGTGGATTCCCTGACGATCAGCCATTGATTGCCGATTTTGTGGAGGTCGAGCGTTTTGCGACTGGATACCGCCAGCGAGTCTGCCCGGTAGTCTTGCCGGAATTTGGCGACAGCCTTGTTGCCGTTGACCGTAACGCCCAGGTTTTCCAGCTTCACGCTGATGTTGGACTTGCCAACAATGCGATTGCGCCGTTCTTGTTCCCACGCGCTGCGTGACAGTTTGCCGGGTGGGTCAAATTCTTTGCCGTAGGCACCCAGATAGGCCGACATGTCTTTGGTGGCCCAGGCTTTGGCCCAGGCTTGCACGGCCCCTTCAACGTCTTTGCTCTCTTTGGCAGGGCTGTCGCTGACCGCTGGTTTCGCGGCTGCCACGCTGGGGCGGGCTGCACTGGCGGGCTTGGCAGCGGCCGGCGCAGCAGGTACCGCCGGTGTGATAGCGGGTGCTGCAGGCACCGTGGCAGGCGCTGGCGCAGGAACTGGGGGTTTGGTGGCGACGCTTGCTGGGGTCGATGAAGCTGCCGGTGCCGCTACCGGCAGTGCCAGGGCAGACGGCTGACCCTTGAGGTTGGGTTTGAACACTTCGCGAATGATTGCCAGCTTGGGCGGCACGGCCGCATTGGCGCCATCGAGTTGCAGCGCCTTGTTATAGGCCTGGCTGGCGAGCCTGGCATACACGTCGCCCAGGTTTTCATGCGCCGTGGCGTAGCTGGGGTTGGTGCGGATGGCCATTTCCAGCGCCGCGCGCGCCTTGTCAAACTGGTTCTGCCCGGCATAGAGCACGGCCAGGTTGTTGTAGGGCTCGGGCAGCTCGGGGTAGTCTTCGGTCAGCTTGGTGAAGGTCGCGATGGCCTCCGCTTGCTTGCCCGAGTTGCGCTGGATCACGCCCTTGAGAAAACGCATTTGCGGGTCGTTTGGCTTCGTGCCAAGGTGAGCGTCGGCCTTGGCCATGGCCTCGCTCAGCTTGCCGGAGCGCAGCAGTTGGCTGACGTCGCCATACTCGTCGGCGTGGGCCGTAAGCGTTGCGCAGGCGGCTGCCAGAGTCAACAGGCGAAGGGTGGCGAAAAGGGTAGAACGGGTGTGCTTCATGAAGCCTTTTGATTTATACCGGGTGAGCGCCTGCCGTAGATGGCTGGCTGGCAGGGCTATATACTGGGCTGAATTGTAGCCCAGGGGGTGCTTTTCAGCGCTTCCACACTTACCCACCCACCAGCCCTTATTGCCGAGGCCATCACCCGGTTGAATACCCCGACGACGCCGTTTAAACGACCATGAGTTTACGTATTTACAGCACGCTGTCGCGTGCAATGGAATCCCTGTCACCCCTGGAGCCCGGTCACGTACGGATGTACGTCTGCGGCATGACGATTTATGACCTCTGTCACATCGGCCACGCCCGCATGATGATGGCTTTTGATGTGGTCCAGCGCTGGCTGAAAAGCAGTGGTTACCGGGTGACCTATGTGCGCAACATCACCGATATCGATGACAAGATCATCAAGCGGGCCGTGGAGCGCGGCATCACCATTCGCGCCTTGACGGACGAGATGATTGAGGCCATGCATCTCGATGTTGCCAAGCTGGGCATCGAGCCACCCACCCTGGAGCCGCGTGCCACGGAATATGTGCCTCAGATGTTGAGTTTGATCAGTCAGCTTGAAGCCAAGGGGCTGGCCTACAAGGCCTCCAGTGGTGACGTGAACTTTGCGGTGCGCAAATTCCCCGGTTACGGCAAGTTGTCAGGCAAGTCCTTGGACGAGTTGCGTGCGGGTGAACGCGTCGCGGTGCTCGATGGCAAAGACGATCCGCTGGATTTTGTGTTGTGGAAGTCCTCCAAGGCAACCGAGCCGGACGACGCCAAATGGGATAGCGCTGCTTTGGGGCACGACTACGGTCAAGGCCGTCCCGGCTGGCACATTGAGTGCTCAGCCATGAGTTGCCAGACCCTGGGCGACAGTTTTGACATTCATGGCGGGGGCGCCGACCTGCAGTTTCCGCATCACGAAAACGAGATTGCGCAAAGCGAGGGCGCCTCGGGCAAGCCTTTGGCCAGCATCTGGATTCACAACGGGTTTGTGCGCGTGGACAACGAAAAAATGTCCAAGAGCCTGGGCAATTTCTTCACCATCCGCGAGGTACTGGCCAAATACGACGCCGAGACCGTGCGATTTTTCCTGGTTCGTACCCACTATCGAACCGCCCTGAATTACAGCGATGTGCATCTTGACGATGCCCGCAACGCGCTCAAGCGTTTGTACACGGCACTCGAATTGGTGACGCCGGCGCCGGTCAATATCGACTGGAACGAGCCCTTCGCCGCACGCTTCAAGGCGGCGATGGATGAAGACTTTGGTACGCCGGAGGCGGTGGCCGTGCTGTTTGACCTGGCCACCGAAGTCAACAAGACCCGATCTGCCGAATTGGCGGGGCTGCTAAAGGCGCTGGGTGCTTGCCTGGGCCTGTTGCAGAGTGATCCCAAAGCGTATTTGCAGGCGGGCGCCACGCTGGACGAGGCGGCCATCAGCGCCTTGATCGCACAACGTGCGGCGGCCAAGGCGGGCAAAAACTTTGCCGAGGCTGACCGGATTCGCCAGGAGCTGCTGGCCCAAGGCATCGTCCTCAAGGATTCCCCCAGCGGCACCACCTGGGAGTCCGCCCAGTGATCTTGTTAACAGTCATTTTGGCCTCCAGCCCCCGAAGGTAAAGCGATGGCAGCTACAAAAATAATAGTACCTCTGGTCGCAACCCCTGTCTACTGGGAAGACGCCTGCAAGCACCTGATGAAAAAAGACCGGGTGATGAAGCGGCTCATTCCCCAGTTTGGTGACGCTTGCCTGCAAACCCGCGGGGATGCCTTCGTCACGCTGGCGCGCAGCATTGTGGGGCAACAAATTTCGGTCAAGGCGGCCCAGACCGTGTGGGACCGCTTTGCGCTGCTGCCGAAGAAAGTCACGGCCGGCAACGTGCTCAAGCTCAAGGTGGACGATATGCGCGCCGCCGGTTTGAGCGTGCGCAAGGTCGAATACCTGGTGGATCTGGCTTTGCACTTTGACAATGGCCAGGTGCACGTCAAGGGCTGGGAGGCGATGGACGATGAGACTATCATTGCCGAGTTGACGGCCATTCGGGGCATTGGCCGCTGGACCGCCGAGATGTTCTTGATTTTTCACCTGATGCGTCCCAACATCCTGCCCTTGGACGATGTAGGCCTGATCAGTGGCATCAGCAAGAGTTATTTTTCGGGCGACGTGGTCAGCCGCAGTGATGCCCGCGAAGTTGCCGCCGCTTGGGCGCCATATTGCAGCGTGGCGACTTGGTATATTTGGCGCTCGCTGGATCCGCTGCCGGTGGCGTACTGAAACTTTGCGGGACAGACCGCAGCGCCAATGGCGCAAGTTCTGTCTTAAACCTTATAGGACATTCTGTGGCCAAGAAAACATTCCTCGATTTCGAGCAACCCATTGCCGATCTCGAAAACAAGATTGAAGAGCTGCGCTACGTGCAGACAGAGTCGGCTGTTGATATTTCTTCCGAGATCGACCAGCTGGCGAAGAAAAGCCAGCAGCTCACCAAAGACATCTACAGCGATTTGACGCCCTGGCAAATCACCAAGATTGCCCGCCATGCCGAGCGTCCCTACACGCTGGACTACATCAAGGAAATCTTCACCCATTTCGTGGAGTTGCATGGTGACCGGCATTTTGCCGACGACCTGAGCATTGTGGGTGGGTTGGCGCGCTTCAATGGCACACCTTGCATGGTGCTGGGCCAGCAAAAAGGGCGCGATACCAAAGAGCGGGGTCTGCGCAACTTCGGCATGAGCAAACCCGAGGGTTACCGCAAGGCCTTGCGCCTCATGAAAACGGCCGAGAAATTCAAGCTCCCCGTCTTCACCTTTGTCGACACGCCCGGCGCTTACCCCGGCATTGATGCCGAAGAACGCGGTCAGTCCGAGGCCATCGGCCGCAATATCTTCGAGATGGCGCAGCTCGAAGTCCCCATCATCACCACCATCATCGGTGAGGGCGGCTCCGGCGGCGCGCTGGCGATTTCCATTGGCGACCAGGTGCTGATGCTGCAGTATTCGATTTATTCGGTGATCAGCCCGGAAGGCTGCGCCTCCATCCTCTGGAAGACATCGGAAAAGGCCCAGGAAGCCGCGGATGCGCTGGGCATTACCGCGCACCGGCTCAAAGCATTGGGCGTGATCGACAAGATTGTCAATGAGCCGGTCGGCGGCGCGCACCGTGATTACAAGCAGATGGCCGCTTTCCTCAAGCGGGCCCTGAACGACGCTTTCCGGCAGGTCAGCGATCTCAAGGTCAAAGAGCTGCTGGATCGCCGCTACGATCGTTTGCAAAGCTATGGCCGTTTCACCGACACCAAGGCAGCATCCAAGTAGCGTGTGCTTGATTGACGCGTTGGCAGGTAGCGCGTGACAACGACGCTGGCGGACGCAGTTTCCAACTTCTCGCCTGCCTTGCCGCTGGCCGTGGGGTTCAGCGGCGGGGCTGATTCCACCGCCTTGCTGCTCGCGTGTGCCGAGAAATGGCCAGGGCAGGTCCATGCCATCCACATTCACCATGGGGTGCAAGCCGCAGCCGACGATTTCGAGCAGCATTGCCGGGCGTTTTGCGCGCAGTTGGACGTGCCCTTGGTGGTCAAGCGGGTGGATGGCCGCCACGCCCCAGGCCAAAGCCCGGAAGACGCGGCGCGTCGTGCTCGTTATATGGCTTTTGAGGCTGTAGCCCTCTCGGAATATGCGCAGATAGCTACTAAAAATATAGCGATTGCACAGCATGCCGATGACCAGATCGAGACCTTGTTGCTGGCCCTGAGCCGGGGCAGCGGTCTGCCGGGTTTGAGCGCCATGCCAGCAAGCTGGGTGCGCGCCGGCATCAGCTACCACCGTCCCTTGTTGCAAGTGCGTGCCTCCGATATCCGGGCCTGGCTCGTCAGCCGTGGCGTGGGCTTTGTTGAAGACCCTACCAATATCGATGAGCGCTTTACCCGCAACCGCATCCGTGCCCGGCTGTTGCCAGCGCTGGAGGCTACCTTTCCGCACTTTCGCGATACTTTCGCCCGCAGTGCGGCCCATGCCGCCCAGGCCCAGATCCTGTTGCAGGAGCTTGCCGTGCAAGATCTCGCGCTGATTGGCTCGCCGCCGGTTATCAAGCACCTCCAGCGCCTGAGCCGGCCGCGCCAGGCCAATGTGCTGCGCCATTGGCTTCACACCACGTTCAATGCCGTGCCCAGCGCAGCGCAGCTGGCAGAGCTGCTGGACCAGATTGCCGCCTGCACCACGCGCGGACATCAGATCCGCATCAAGGTCGGCGTCGGTTTCTGCGAGCGCAGAGGCGTTGTGCTGCATTGGTACAATCCCTAGAATTTGCTCTAAAAAATTCTTCCAATGGCCTTGATTGTTCACAAATACGGCGGCACGTCGATGGGTTCTACCGAACGCATCCGCAATGTCGCTAAACGCGTCGCCAAATGGGCGCGCGCCGGCCACCAGATGGTGGTCGTGCCCTCCGCCATGAGCGGTGAAACCAACCGTCTGCTGGGTCTGGCCAAAGAACTGGCCCCCAACAAAGCCACTGACGCCTACAGCCGTGAGCTCGACATGCTGGCTTCCACCGGCGAGCAGGCCTCCAGCGCGTTGCTGGCGATTGCGCTGCAGGCTGAAGGCGTGGAGTCGGTTAGTTACGCAGGTTGGCAAGTGCCGATTCGCACCAACAGCGCCCATACCAAGGCCCGTATCGAGTCGATTGACGACACCAAGGTGCGCATCGATCTGGAGGCGGGCAAAGTGGTCATCGTCACCGGCTTTCAGGGACTCGACGATCTGGGCAATATCACCACCTTGGGGCGCGGTGGCTCGGATACCTCGGCGGTCGCGGTAGCTGCGGCCATGAAGGCCGAAGAATGCCTGATCTTTACCGATGTGGATGGCGTCTACACCACCGACCCGCGCGTCGTGCCCGAGGCCCGCCGCCTGAAAACGGTGAGTTTTGAAGAGATGCTGGAGATGGCCTCCATGGGCTCTAAAGTCCTGCAGATTCGCTCGGTCGAATTTGCCGGCAAATACAAGGTGAAACTGCGCGTTTTGAGCAGTTTCACCCCTTGGGACATTGACATCAACGAGGAGGCCGCTTCCGGCACCCTGATTACTTTTGAGGAAGACGAACACATGGAGCAAGCCATTGTTTCCGGCATTGCATTCAACCGCGATGAAGCCAAAATCTCCGTGTTGGGCGTGCCCGACAAGCCCGGTATTGCCTACCAGATTCTGGGCGCCGTGGCCGATGCCAACATCGAAGTCGATGTGATCATCCAGAACATCAGCAAAGACGGCAAGACCGATTTCAGCTTCACCGTCAACCGTGGCGATTACGCCAAAGCGGTGGACTTGTTGCGGGAAAAAGTTTTGCCCAGTCTGGGCGCGCAAGAGGTGGTGGGCGACACCAAGATCTGCAAGGTGTCCATCGTCGGTATCGGCATGCGCAGCCATGTCGGTGTGGCCAGCAAAATGTTCCGGGTGTTGAGCGAAGAAGGCATCAATATCCAGATGATTTCCACCTCCGAAATCAAGACTTCCGTGGTTATTGACGAGAAGTACATGGAGCTGGCGGTGCGTGCATTGCACAAAGCTTTTGATCTGGACCAGCCTCCGGCCTGAAATCGACTCCAAGTCGTGACATAATCCAGCTTCTGTTTTCAGGAATCGTGACCGAGTGGCCGAAGGTGCTCCCCTGCTAAGGGAGTATGGGGTGTAGAGCCTCATCGAGAGTTCGAATCTCTCCGATTCCGCCAAATAAAAACCCCAAGTGATTTATCACTTGGGGTTTTTTCATTTTCGACTGGTTTGACGTACTTTTCTTAATCCACTTTTTCCAGTGCCAGCAGGCCAGTAGCCGTGTTGGAGATCGGAATGTGGTAATTGCTGTGCACCTTGCGCACGCCAGAACCGGTACCCGTGGTCAGGGCGGCGCGCATCGCCAGCCACATCAGCAGTTCCACCCCTTGGGTGCCGGTTTTCTCCACCAGTTCGTGGATGCTGAATTGCGTGGCCCACTCGGGGTTGCTCAGCAGGCTTTCCATGAATTGCAGGTCAAAGGCCTTGTTGATGTGGCCGGCACGTTCGCCGTCGAGCTGATGGCTCAGGCCACCGGACCCAATCACCGCCACCTTCTTATCGCTGTCCCAGGCCGCGATCGCTTCGCCCACCGCCTTGCCCATGGCATAAACGCGACTGGCTTTGGGCAGGGGGAACTGCACCGTGTTGATGCAGATCGGCACGACCGTCACCGGGCAATCGCCCTGCGGCCACAGCAGCTTCAGGGGCAGGGTGCAGGCATGGTCGACCAGCATTTCCTGGCAGGTGACGATGTCGAACTCTTTCTCCACCAGCGTGTTGATGATTTGCCATGACAGGCCCAGCTCGCCCTTGAAGGGGGGCAGGGTGGGAATGCCCCAGCCTTCGTCGGCGTTGTTGTATTGCGCCGCGGCGCCAACGGCGAAAGTCGGCATTTTGTCGAGGAAGAAGTTCAGGCCGTGGTCGTTGTAGAACATCACTACCACGTCAGGCTTGACCTGGCCGAGCCAATCGCGGATGGGCGGAAAGCCGTCAAAGAAGGGCTTCCAGTACGGGTCTTGCTGCAGACCCTTGTGAATCGCGCCGCCGATGGCGGGAATGTGGGAGGTGCCGATGCAGCCGATGAGTTTTGCCATGATGTCTGTCCTCTAAATTATTGGTTGTTGGCCGCGCGCAGCTTGGCTTTGAATTCGTCTTTGCTCAGGCCGGTCTGCTGGGCGCCGATGTCCTGCATGTCCAGGCCAAAGATGCCGGCGAATTTGGCCAGGTAGTAAGCATTGCCGCCCGCAGCGATGAGTTGCAGCACGTTGCGGGCGCGAATGGCAGCAGCCTGTTGTTCGTTCAGGCCGTACTGGCGCATGTAGGCCTCTTCGTCTTGTTTGAACGCGGCCCGGTTCTCGGCCGAATTAAACGAAAAGCACATCTTGTTGAGCGCATAGCCTTTTTGCGCCTGCTCGCCGTCAAACGGTGTTGTGCCCGGAATTTTTGGTAAGGGATGGGATGTAGCCACGATTTATCTCCTGTTATTGATCGTCGTCAGGTGGAAGTATTTCGCATCCATTGCCAAAGATAAACACATGAATCATGATGGAACGCATGAGAAAATTCGATTATTCAGACTTGGATGGCCGCCTGCTGCAACTGCTGGTGGCGGTGGTGGAGGCCGGCTCCGTCACCGGCGCGGCGCAGCGCCTGGGCGTGACGCAGTCGGCGGTCAGCCATCTGCTGGACAAGCTGCGCGGCATCACCGGCGACCCGCTGTTCGTCAAGTCCGGCCGCGGCATCGTCGCCACGGCGCGGGCTGAAAGCCTGGCGCTGCAGGCGCGTGAGTTGCTGGCCACGATGGAGCGCTTCTGCCTGTCAGGCGAGTTCGATCCGGCGCGCTGGCAGACCACCTTCACCGTGGCGGCCAACGACTTTCAGCGCGACTTGCTGCTGCCCCCGCTCATGGCGCGGCTGCGCAGCCAGGCGCCGGGCCTGGTGTTGCGCGTCATCTCCTCCGGCATTCCCAGCCTGGAGATGCTGCGCCACGAACACTGCCAGCTCGTCATCAGCCCGCGCCCGCCGGATGGGGCGGACATCCTGCAAAAGCGGCTGTTTGAAGACGACTACCGTGTGTTTTATGACCCCGCCCAACGCGAGGCCCCGCAGACCAAGGCCGCGTACCTGGCGGCCGAGCACATCACCGTGGTCTATGAGCCACGCCGCGCCTTGGATCTGGACCAATGGCTGGCCACACGGGGCGTGCAGCGGCGCTTCTCGGTGATGGTGCCGGGTTTTGCCGGTCTGCCGCCGTTCATCCGTGGCAGCCAACTGCTGGCCACCGCGCCCGGGCTGTTGCAGTCGCATCTGCTGCGCGACCTGGCCAGTGCCAAGGTGCCCGTGCCGTGTCCGACCATGCCCATGTACATGATCTGGCACATGCGCCACCAGCACGATCCGGCCCACCGCTGGCTGCGCGCCGAGCTGGAGGCGGTGGTGGGGGCGGCAGTGAGCACCCCTTAGTCGGGTTTGATGATCTGCTCCACGGTCTGACGTATCAGTGCCAGTGTCGCCTGTTGGGTCAGCGTGGTCGGGCGCAGCGAACTGGTGGCCAGTGACACCTTGGTGCGCAGCACCGGCTCGTGAATGGTGCGCACTGAAAACGCCGAGGGCCTGACGGAGTTGGCAACCGCGTTGCGCGACAGTACGGCGTACCCCGCACCGTCCGCCACCAAATCGAGGATGGCCGAGACACCGTCAATTTCGAGGGCAATTTTCAGCCGGCAACCAATGTTGGCCATTTCCGATTCCACGTGCATGCGGATCGCGTTGGGCCGACTCGGAATCACCAAGGGCAATTGCGACACTGCCTTCAGTGTGATGGGGCCGGGCGCGGGGTCTTCCTGCAGGCCCGGCGGGCGGGGTTGCACCAGCAACAGGTCCTCTTCCAGTAAGGGGGTGATTTCAATCTCAGCGCCTGGCTGTGCGTTGTAGAGCACGGCAATGTCCAGCCGTCCGTTCACCAGCGATTCTTGCATCGCCACCGACAGGCCTTCGCTGATGGAAATGGTGGCGTCCGGCATTTGCTGACGAAAAGCGCGTGTCAGCGGCACCGTCAGCACCCGTGCCAAGCTGGTGGGCAAGCCCACCGCCACGCGACCGGCCAGCGAACCACGCACCCGGCCCAGCTCTTCCTTTGCCCGCTCCACCTGGTGCAAAATGCCGCGGCCATGCGCCAGCAGCAGTTTGCCGGCCTCGGTGGGCAGGGCGCCGCGTCCGTTGCGCGTCAACAGGTTTTGGTGCAATTCCACCTCCAGCAGGCGCACCTGACGACTGAGCGCGGGCTGTGCCACGTCCAGCGCAATGGCCGCGCGGGTGAAGCTGCCCAGCTCGGCGACGCGCACAAAATATTCAAGTTGCTTGAGGTCCATTAAATCTCTTTGGTGAATAGCTGATCTTTGATTATGCCGATTTGCAATAACTGTTAGTAGCACCACTGGCTTAACAAGCATGGCCTTCCCCGCCAAAATACGGCCTATGCAAAGCTCTATCTCTACGCCACAACCCGCCCTGCGGGGTATCTCGTCCATGGCCACCCGCCAGTTGCTGGCCGATCTGGTGGCGGCGTATGCACAGCGCTCGGATTGCGCGATAACTATCGAGTCGGTGGGCGGCGTGGATGCGGCCAAACGGGTACAAGCCGGTGAGCCGTTTGATGTGGTGGTGGTGGCCTCCGAGGCGATCGACAAGCTGATTGCGTCGGGTCACATCGACGCGCGCAGCAAGGTCGATTTGGTCCACTCCGGCGTCGCGGTGGCGGTGCGCGCCGGCGCGAAGCTGCCCGATATCGGTTCAGAAGACGCCGTACGCCAAGCCGTGCTGGCGGCGCGCAGCATCAGTTATTCCACTGGGCCCAGCGGCGTGGCCCTGGTCAAGCTGTTCGAGCGCTGGGGCATTGCCGACACCCTCCGCGAGCGCATTGTCCAGGCGCCGCCCGGTGTACCGGTGGGCACGCTGGTTGCCCGGGGTGAGGTCGAATTGGGCTTTCAGCAACTCAGCGAATTGATCCACGTTCAAGGCATCACCGTGGTGGGGCCCTTGCCGCCAGAGATCCAAATCACGACTACCTTTTCTGCCGGCATCTGCACCGGCTCGACGCAAGTGTCTGCCGCACATGACTTGCTTGCATTCATGGCCTCGGTGCCAACGGCCGATGCCAAGCGGCGCCAGGGCATGCAGCCGGCCTGAGCGTGCCAGCGTGATTCTGCAGACACCCGTACAGATTTCAACAATACCAGGAGAACCCCATGATCATCGATTGCCACGGCCACTACACCACGGCGCCCAAGGCGCTGGAAAACTGGCGCAACCAGCAAATTGCCGGCATCAAGGACGCGTCCGTCATGCCCAAAGTGGCGGACCTCAAGATCAGCGACGACGAGTTGATCGAGACCATCGAGCAGAACCAGCTGCGCCTGATGAAAGAGCGTGGCAGCGACCTCACCATCTTCTCGCCCCGTGCCAGTTTCATGGCGCATCACATCGGCGACTTCAATGTGTCCAGCACCTGGGCCGCCATCTGCAACGAGCTGTGCTACCGCGTGAGTCAGCTCTTTCCCGACAACTTTGTGCCCGCCGCCATGCTGCCGCAAAGCCCTGGCGTGGACCCGGCCACCTGCATCCCCGAGCTGGAAAAGTGCGTCAAGCAATATGGCAATGTCGGTATCAACCTGAACCCCGATCCCAGCGGCGGGCACTGGACCTCGCCCCCTTTGAGCGACAAATCGTGGTACCCGATTTACGAGAAGATGGTGGAGTACGACATCCCGGCCATGATCCACGTCAGCACCAGCTGCAACGCCTGTTTTCACACCACCGGCGCCCACTATTTGAACGCCGACACCACCGCCTTCATGCAGTGCCTGACCAGTGATTTGTTCAAGGAATTCCCGACGCTGAAGTTCCTGATTCCCCACGGCGGCGGCGCCGTGCCTTACCACTGGGGCCGTTTCCGTGGCCTGGCGCAAGAGCTGAAAAAACCACTTTTGCAGGACCACTTGCTGAACAACATCTTCTTCGACACCTGCGTCTACCACCAGCCCGGCATCGACTTGCTCAACACCGTGATCCCCGTGAAAAACGTGTTGTTTGCCAGCGAGATGATCGGTGCGGTGCGCGGCATCGATCCGGAAACCGGCCATTACTACGATGACACCAAGCGCTATATTGAAGCGTCCAAAATTCTGAGCGACGCCGACCGCTTCCAGATCTATGAAGGCAATGCGCGACGCGTGTTCCCGCGTCTGGATGCTGTCCTCAAGGCCAAAAACCAGTAAACCCGATTAATTCAAGGAGACCCTCATGACTCAAGCCATGAATCAACTCGGTATCGTCAAGCGCAACATCGTGCGTGCCGACCAAGCTGCGGTTGCGCGCCTGTCCAAACTCGGCGTGGCCACCATCCACGAAGCGATGGGCCGCGTGGGCCTGATGAAGCCCTACATGCGCCCCATCTACAACGGCGCCAAAATCTGCGGCACGGCCGTGACCGTGTTGCTGCAGCCCGGCGACAACTGGATGATGCACGTTGCTGCCGAGCAGTTGCAGCCCGGCGACGTGGCCGTAGCGGCTTGCACCACGGACAACGAAGACGGTTTCTTCGGCGACCTGCTCGCCACCTCCTTTCAGGCGCGTGGCGCCGTGGGCCTCATCATCGACGGCGGCGTGCGCGACGTGGCTGATCTGGAGAAGATGGGCTTTCCCGTGTACAGCAAGGCCATCAACTCCAAGGGTACGATCAAGGCAACACTGGGCTCGGTCAATATCCAGATCGTGTGCGCGGGCGCAATCGTCAACCCCGGCGACGTGGTGATTGCCGATGTGGACGGCGTGGTCGTGGTGCCTGCCGCCATTGCCGAACAGGTGGCCGATGCCGCCGAAAAGCGCGAGAGCTTTGAAGGCGAAAAACGCGCCAAGCTGGCCGCTGGCGTGCTGGGTCTGGACATGTACAAGATGCGCGAACCGCTGGAAAAAGCCGGTCTGCGCTATATTGACTGATATTTATATCAAATCGACCTCTAGCCCTTATAGATAGTGCGCAAGAAGCTATTTAATTACTAGCAAAATTAAAGGAATCGCATGGAATCCACCCAAACCGAAGGCTTCACCAAAACCCCCGGCTGGCTCGACTGGTACGCCGGCCCGAGCAAACCGCGCTTCAAGCTGCCTGCAGGTGCAGTCGATGCGCACTGCCACGTGTTCGGCCCCGGCGCGCTATTTCCCTACGCGCCCGAGCGCAAGTACACGCCGTGCGATGCCTCCAAAGAGCAGCTGTTCGCCCTGCGCGACCACCTGGGCTTTGACAAGAACGTCATCGTGCAGGCCACATGCCATGGTTCTGACAACCGCGCCCTGGTCGATGCGCTGAAAGCGTCCAACAACAAGGCGCGCGGTGTCGCCACCGTCAAGCGCGATGTGACCGATGCCGAGCTGCAGGACATGCATGCCGCCGGTGTGCGCGGCACGCGCTTCAACTTCGTCAAACGCCTGGCCGACTTCACGCCGCGCGAGGTGTTGCTGGAGATCGCCAACCGCATCGCGCCTTTGGGCTGGCATGTGGTGGTCTATTTCGAAGCACAAGACCTGCCCGAGCTGTACGACTTCTTCACCGCCTTGCCCACCACGGTGGTGGTGGACCACATGGGTCGCCCCGACGTGAGCAAGCCGGTGGATGGCCCCGAGTTCGAACTGTTCGTGAAGATGATGCGCGAGCACACGAACATCTGGAGCAAGGTGAGCTGTCCCGAACGCCTCTCAATAAGCGGCCCGAAAGCCCTGAACGGCGAACCCAACCTGGAAAATGGCGCCTATGCCGATGTCGTGCCTTTTGCCAAACGCCTGGTGGAAACCTTCCCGGATCGCGTGTTGTGGGGCACCGACTGGCCGCATCCCAACCTGAAGGACCACATGCCTGACGACGGCCTTCTGGTGGACTTCATTCCGCACATCGCGACCACGCCCGAACTGCAGCAAAAACTGCTGGTCGACAACCCGACCCGCCTGTACTGGGGAGCCTGATCATGTCACTCGACAAACCATACCTCGACGTGCCCGGCACCACCATTTTTGATGCCGAACAAAGCCGCAAGGGTTACCACCTGAACCAGTTCTGCATGTCACTCATGAAGGCGGCCAACCGCGAGCGCTTCAAGGCCAACGAGCGGGCCTACCTGGATGAATGGCCGATGACGGAAGAGCAGACGCTGGCGGTGCTGGCGCGCGACCTCAACCGCTGTATTGCGGCGGGCGGCAACATCTACTTTTTGGCCAAAATTGGCGCCACCGATGGCAAGAGCTTCCAGCAAATGGCGGGCAGCATGACCGGCATGACCGAAGAGGAATACCGCAACATGATGATCGCCGGCGGCCGCTCGGTCGAGGGCAACCGGGTCGTCGGTGAAGACGGCGACGCCCAAGCGCACCGCCAACCCCAAGGCAGTGCCAAAGGTGCATCTCAACAGAAAGCGAGCGCCTGACCATGGCCAAAATTACCGCCAGCGTTTACACCTCTCATGTGCCCGCCATCGGCGCGGCCATCGACCTGGGCAAGACCACCGAGGCTTACTGGCAGCCTTTGTTCAAGGGCTACGAGTTTTCCAAGCAGTGGATGAAGGACAGCAAGCCCGATGTCATCATCCTCGTCTTCAATGACCACGCCACCGCTTTCAGCCTGGACATGATTCCCACCTTTGCCATCGGCACGGCGGAGTCCTACCAGCCGGCGGATGAAGGCTGGGGCCCGCGCCCTGTACCTGTCGTGCAAGGTCATCCCGAACTGGCCGCGCACATTGCGCAGTCGGTCATTCAGCAGGACTTTGACCTGACCATCGTCAACAAGATGGACGTGGACCACGGCCTGACCGTGCCGCTGAGTTTGATGTGCGGTCAGCCTGACGCCTGGCCTTGCCCGGTGATTCCGTTTGCCGTCAACGTGGTGCAATACCCCGTGCCCAGTGGCCAGCGCTGCTTTAACCTGGGCAAGGCTATCCGCCGCGCGGTGGACAGTTTTGACAAAGACCTGAACGTGCAGATCTGGGGCACGGGCGGCATGAGCCACCAGCTGCAGGGTCCGCGCGCGGGGCTCATCAACAAGGAGTTTGACAACGCTTTTCTCGACAAACTGATTGCCGACCCCGCTGCCGCCGCCGCGATTCCCCATATCGACTACGTGCGCGAAGCCGGGTCTGAAGGGATTGAACTCGTGATGTGGCTGATCGCCCGTGGCGCGATGGATGATGTGCCAGGGGATGCTACTGAAAATATAGCTGCCAGCGCACACCCAGTCAGCGTAAAACACCGTTTTTATCATGTCCCTGCGAGCAACACGGCCGTGGGTCACCTGATTCTGGAGAATACTTAAATGAGCAAAACCATCAAAGTCGCCCTCGCGGGCGCCGGTGCCTTCGGCATCAAACATCTCGACGGCATCAAGAACATTGACGGCGTTGAAGTGGTCTCGCTGATCAGCCGCGACCTGGACAAGACCAAAGAAGTGGCCGCCCAATACGGCATCGGCCACGTCACGACCGAGCTGAGCGAAAGTCTGGCCCTGAAAGAAGTGGACGCTGTCATTCTTTGCACGCCGACGCAAATGCACGCCGCGCAAAGCGTTGCCTGCTTGAAAGCCGGCAAGCATGTGCAGGTCGAAATTCCTTTGGCTGACACCCTGCATGGCGCGCTGGAAGTGGCGGCCATGCAGGAGCAGACCGGCCTGGTGGCGATGTGCGGCCACACCCGTCGTTTCAACCCCAGCCACCAGTATGTGCACAAGGAAATCACGGCCGGCCGATTCAACATCCAGCAAATGGATGTGCAAACCTACTTCTTCCGCCGCACCAACATGAACGCGCTCGGTCAGGCCAGATCCTGGACTGACCACCTGCTGTGGCACCACGCAGCCCACACAGTGGATTTGTTCGCCTACCAGTGCGGCAGCCCCATCGTCAAAGCCAATGCGGTACAAGGTCCGATTCATCCGGTGCTGGGCATTGCGATGGATATGTCCATCCAGCTCAAGGCCGCCAACGGCGCCATCTGCACGCTGTCCTTAAGCTTCAACAACGACGGCCCGCTCGGCACTTTCTTCCGCTACATCGGCGACAGCGCCACCTACCTGGCCCGTTACGACGATCTGTTCAACGGCAAGGAAGAAAAGATCGACGTCAGCCAGGTCGATGTGTCCATGAACGGCATCGAGTTGCAAGACCGCGAATTCTTCGCCGCCATCCGCGAGGGCCGTGCGCCTAACAGCAGCGTGGCCCAGGTTCTGCCGTGTTACCAGGTGCTGCACGATCTGGAGCAGCAGCTCAGTCAATGAACGTCACGGAACGATGAAAAGAACCGTCTTCAACCGCAGCACCGAAGACGTGGGCAACATTGTCGAGTTCGGTCACGTCAACGTCCGCGTGCCGGACCAGCAGCGCGCCATCGTCTTCTACCTCATGGGGCTGGGTCTGACGCGCGACCCCTACTTGAGGACGGGTATCGACAACGCCTGGATCAATGTCGGCAGCTGCCAGTTTCACTTGCCGGTCGGGCCAGCGCAGGTGCTGCGCGGCGTGGTGGGCTTGGTCATGCCCGACCTGGACGCCTTGATGGCGCGGCTGGCCAGTGTTCAGTCGCTATTGAAAAATACCCACTTCAGTTTTGTTCGCACTGACGCGTCGGTGGATGTCACCTGTCCCTGGGGCAACCGCATCCGCGTGCACGCACCGGACCCCGCTCGCTTTGGCCGGATGCGCCTGGGCATGCCCTATGTCGAGATTGACACCACCCCCGGCACGGCCCCGGGCATTGCCCGCTTTTACACCGAGGTTCTCGGTGCACCGGCCTATAGCGGCGTTGAGGCTGCCGGTGCTGTCTTCGCGCGCATTCCCATGGGTTTGAGCGAGAGCCTGGTGTTCCGCGAAACGGGACGCGCGCTGCCGCCATTCGACGGTCACCATGTCCAGATCACCGTCGCTGATTTCTCCGGTGTGCACCGGCGTCTGCTGGAGCGTGGCCTGATCACCGAGGAGAGCAACGAGAGCCAGTATCGCTTTCAGGACATCACCGACCTCGACACTGGCGCCGTGCTCGCCACCCTGGAGCACGAGGTCCGCAGCATGCGCCATCCCCTGTATGGCCGGGCGCTGGTGAATCGACAGGCCGACGACCCCAGCGAGAGCTAGGTCATTGGTTAATATGCTATAAAAAGAATAGCTATTTGCGCATGTATATCAAGGGCTGGAGCCACTTTTCATGAATAATTCCGCGCAAATTCCGCCGACAGCCGGGTGACACCGATGAGCGAATGCCCCTTTCTGGGCTTCACGATCAAGGGCAAGAAGATACGCTGGACCGATAAGGCACTGGCTAACTTCAAGCACCGGGTCAAGGAACTCACGGGAAGAAGCTGGGGGTATCCATGGAATACCGATTGCATAAACTGGGGCAATATCTTCGGGGCTGGACGGCGTATTACGGCATCAGCCAGTACTATCGGCCGGTCCCGGAGCTGGACGAGTGGATCAGGCGGCGCGTGCGCATGTGCTACTGGAAACAGTGGCGCTGGTCGTGCACGAAGATCAAGAACTTGCTGGCTTTGGGCGTGAGCCTGAAGTCGGCAATCCAGCACGGTGTCAGTAGCAACAGCTACTGGCAGATGTCCAGAACTCCAGTCATAAACCAAGCAGTTTCCAACGCGTGGCTAAAGGAGCAGGGTTTGCTCAGTGTGAAGGACCTGTGGGGCAAGGCACAGGGTTACACGGCAAAGAAAGAAAAGGCTTCGTCGAGCGTGCCGACTTGTTGAACCGTCCATTGCGGACCCGCACGGTGGGTGGTGTGTGGGGCCACGGTTAGAAGCAGTTGCCTACCCGATTCGGCGTCATCGGGACGAAGAGTAAACTCGCTCGACCGCGGAGGAGGACTGTTGCCATATCGGTGGAAGCGCGGCACAGCCGCAGTCCCGACGGCCGCGCCTTCAATTCCTCGTCGCGACGAGCGAGACGCTCTTCACGCCATACTTGCGCGACGCACCTTGGGCGTTCGTCGAAATGAACTGGTATTGCGGGTTGTCCCTTACCTGCGTCACGCGCAACCCCACTGCCTCGATCACCGAGGTGTAATCGCCGACCTGCATCGCGCCCCCGATGCAAGCGGCCCAGAGCGTGGCGTCACAGGTGATGCCCTCGGGCAGCTGCATTTCTGTGACGATGTCGGCGAGGGCAAGCCGCCCTCCCGGCTTGAGCAGGCGCGCGGCCTCGCGGAAGACCTTGCTTTTGTCCGGCGCGAGGTTAATCACGCCGTTGCTGATGACCGCGTCGCACGACGCGTCAGCAAGTCCGGTCGCCTCGATGTAGCCCTTGCGGTAGGTGACGTTGCCGAATCCCGCCGCGGCGCGCAGGCGCTCCGCTTTGGCGAGCTGCTCGTCGGTCATGTCGACGCCGATCACGGTGCCGGTCTTGCCGACCTTGCCGGCGGCGATGAAGCTGTCCGTGCCCGACCCGCTGCCGAGATCGACCACCGTCTCGCCCGGCTTCAGGTGAGCGAGATCGAAGTAGTAGCCCACGCCCGCAAACGAGTCGATGGCTTCGCTCGGGATGGCATCGAGGTCGGCGGGCGCATAGCCGAGCCGCTCCGCGAGCGCACGTCCCATCTCGAAGTGGAACTCGCCGTGCGGATCGAGAGCTACATCGCGATACATCGCCTTGACCTTCTGCTCAAGCACGGTTGTGTCGACGCGCCCTGTTAGTCCTGTTGCAGTATTCATTTTCGAGATCTCCTTAGTGGTTTGACCTCTCCCAAAGACGCTGTCCTCATCGCCCAGGACGCGGTCGCATCAAAATCGGTTCCAGCCGGTTGCCTCGTGACGCGCTGGCCGACGATGGACGACTTGGGGCGGTCTCGAGCGGGATGACAGTATTCCTTCTCAATGCTTTCTCCTCGTTGGTGCTGCCCGCACGCGCCTCATGGCGCCATCTATCCGCCTCTCCGAAGGTGCTCGTGTCGGCGAAAGCATACTCACTCGCTAGCGATTAGATTCACAAACAGAAGCTTGCAAATTGAGAAAAATCAACAGTGAGCAAGCCCCAAAAAAACGCGGTGGCCGCCTGTGTTGGTGTTTACAAGTGCAGTGCTGCTGCAACCGCTTGTCCGGCAAATCTCGCTGACATCAACAAGGCTTAGCGTCTCGCGAACTTGAGGTGCGTCACCTTGGGCGCGGCGACTGTCCGAACGAGTTCAAGGCCGTGCAGGTCGTCGCCAACACCCGCGAACAAGCGCTCACCGCTGCCCAGGAGCGTCGGCGCGAGATTGATCTCCATCTCATCCACCAGGCCGGCAGAGAGGTACTGCTGGGCGGCTTTGGCACCGCCAGCGAGCGACACATCCTTGCCTCCGGCGGCTTGCCGGGCCTGTTCGAGCGCCGCCTCCATGCCGTCGATGACAAAGGTGAAGCTCGTTCCTCCTTCAAGTTCGAGTGGCGCGCGGGCGTGGTGGGTGAGCACGAACACCGGGTGATGGAAGGGCGGATCAACGCCCCACCAGCCATTCCATGGATGTTGGGCATCCCATGGGCCGGGGTGGCCACCAAACATGTTGCGCCCCATTACCCTGGCGCCGATGTTGGCGAGGGATTCCTCGACGACCGTGGTGCTTTCGTTGACCTCTCCACCTTCCAGGCCAAGGAGGGCACGAAACACCTCCAACTGGAAAGCCCACTCGTGCAGGCGCCCGCCGCCGATGCCAAGCGGGTTCTGCACGCTCTGGTTAGGGCCCGCCACAAAACCGTCGAGTGACATGGAGATTTTGAAGCGCAGTTTGGACATGTCTGAATCTCCTGGTTAATTGGGGCCACCCACCCGGCCCTGGATGGCCCATGCGCGGGCGATCAGCGCAATTGAGCCGTCGGATTCCGTGGGCAAACGTTGGCGAATTCGATCTCGCAGCTTGTTACGTGACGCCTCATCCAGGGACATGGCGTAGGTCGGTGCAGAACCTTGCCCACCGAGGAATGGAGCCCAGTAATCGTCGAAGTCCAAAAATCGCGTGGCAATGTCAATCGGCCTGACCCGGATCGCTGACAGCTTGGCATCGCGGAACGCGAGTTCCAGCGCATCCGGATGGCACAGCGGAAATCGAACGTCTTCATCCAACTCGCGAACTGCGCTGTCCAGTTCAACAGCGGCATCCCAGAAATAGCGCATGAGTTCCATCTTGTCCGCGTAGTCCCAAACGTAGGCCGCGATCGTTCCGCCAGCCACCGACGTACGCCGCATTTCGGCGAGACCCCGAGTGGTATCGGGAACAAAGTTGAGCACCAGCCCAGAGACCACAACATCAACCGCAGAGCCAGGCAGCGGGATATCTAACGCGTTGGCAACGTGAAACGTCGCATGGCCGTCAAGGCGCGTTCGCGCGTTCGTCAGAAATCCCTCCGAAGGATCAATTCCGATAAGCTCGCCGGGCTGGCATTTCTCCCAAATGGCGGCGGTCAAGGCACCTGTTCCGCAGCCCACGTCAAGCCAGCGCAATGACGGAGGAGGGTTCAGCCAGTCGAGAAATTCATGGGCAACGAGACGGCTCCAGCGTCCCACATACCGCTCGTAGGCATCGCCCTTGTTCCACGAATCGCTTATCTCGCCCATGTCTTGCCGAGCTCTCCCAAGCCCGCCTTTTGCAAGTCCTCGGGGCTCATCAGAATCCGGAATTTGCAATTGGCCTCGAAGCTGAGAAAAAAGGGTTCTGCAAAGCTGGGAACATCCGACGAATTTTGTACGTCGATCACGAGGACTGCGCCGCGTTTTCCATCCTGCTCAGTGAAGTAGGCCGCCTCCGGCTTGATGGTTTCGAGGATACGTCCAATGATCTCGCCCGCCTGTCCGCTTCTGACGAGGGAGTTGAACGGCTCATGTGGGATTTCGACCGTAAGTAGCATTTTCATAGGATGACTCCTGCAATCGCGGCAGTTGAAGGCGGTGCCGCACACGCCTATCGCTATTCGTCATAAATTTGCCATGAAACCCGGTAGCCCTGCTCTGCAATCTACTCGCCTGCCTGAAGGTGGTCGTGCCGGTGACAAGCGTACTCACGAACTAACGATTTGAGTCACAGACTGACGCTTGCGAATTGAGAACGATCAACATATGAGTTGCGGCCGCTACTACGTTCACCCGCCCCGCGTGAATATGAAAATTGGTACAGGCGCTCAGCTCAGGAACTCCATCCCATACTTCGCCGCAATAGCTCTGAAGTCCGTTGCGGCACCGGGCCTTGACGGGGATCCACTATCAACCATCGATGTTGCAACTTCAGCGATGAAGGCATCGAAGATGCCGCCGGGAGAACTGATAATCAGCTGGCGACCGGTTTCTGGGCCAATGCTCATAAAGCTGTGAGGAGTGCCTCTCGGCACAAACACCACGTCCCCCGGATCCAGGTTGAGCATTTTTTCGTCAAGTTGAAATTCATAGTGCCCTTCGCAAATGATGAATGTCTCATCGTATGTCGGATGCCGGTGAAGCCCTGCTCCAGACGCAGGAGGTTCGATCGCTTCACAAAGGGTATAGGCATCCCGGTTGTGTTCGGCGGTAGTTTTGAACGTCATGGTCATCCGCCCGATCTTGTAGACTTTGCCGTCGCCAGGAAGAAAGTGTTTTGGCTGCACTGCGTTGTTCATTGCCATCTCCACGATTGGGTATCATTTTTTCGTCACCCTTATTCGCTCCAGAATCGATCGGACCTCTGGCGAGAACGCTGCGATGTAGTCGTCGATGGTCGCGGGTGTTGTGTGCTCGGCTTTCATATGGCCTCCTTCGAGGTTTCTGCCAGTTTGTGCAGATTGACGATTTGATTCACAAACTGAAGCTTGTGAATTGAGAACAATCAAATACGGGATTTTCTCAAATGAACGCGGTGACAAGCTGGGCTGCGCAAGGTCTCAAACCATGGCATCGCTGCCATTGCATGGCGCTATCTTGATGGGCTCCCATGCGCTTGTCCGGGCGGGGAATCCGCTTTGGATGAATCCCCGTTCCGCACGACGATGAAACCCCGCGTGCGGTCAGATGAGCTGTCGGTCGTGTTCATCGCATTCCACAGCGCTGCGGTGGAGACCCAGACCGGCGGGTATTTGTACGCCGCCACGTCCAGGATCAGAAAACGATCAGTGGCTGCGTCATAGGCCGCAAGCGGGGATATGTGGCCGATCTCGCCTTGACCCAGCGCGGCACGTTGGTAGTTGACCAACAAGAAGTCACCGCTCGTCCTGAGGTTTTCACTGGCGATGGAGCGGAAGGCGTCAACAGGGGTGTCGGAAGCGTAGAAAAGCGTGACCTCCAGACCGTGGGCGCTCAAGAGGTCGCCCAGCTGTGCCAGCGACATTCCTGCAAAGGTGACTTGGAGCGATCCTCGAACTTTGCTGGCGGCGTCGGTGAAGAATGTCGATTGCGTCACTCGGGGCACCGCGCTTCGTAGCGCATTCAGCACAACAACAGAACTGGCGACGCCACAAAAGGCCGGTCGGGATTGGGACTCGAAGTTTTGTGTCAGTTTCTCGTAGTCGGCGACGAAACGCCGTTCAGCAAGTAGCGCTTGGCCGGAGGAAGACGTAACGGCAATGAGTCCGTCTGCAAGCGGAAGGAGGTTCGTGGATGGCGTGCGAAAGGCTGCGTCCCAGATCGCGATGCTGGCAAGAAGTAGGAGAACCAAGACGGCGGTGCCAGAAACTCGGACAAGTCGCTTCACGTTGTCTCCTCGGCTCGTGTCGGCGAAAGCGTATTCAGTGGCGGATGATTTGATACACGAACTGAGGCCCGGTCGTTGAGAACGATCAGCAACGGGGAATTCTCAAAATACACGGTGACAAGCTGTGCGGGTGTACGCTGCTAAATTAATAGCTACCTGCGCATATCCATCAAGGGCTAGAACCACTTTTCATGAATAATTCGGCGCACAGGCCGCGCAGCCATCGGTTGCCGGCATCGTGGTGGTAACGGGCGTGCCAGTACTGTTTGACGGTGAAGCCGGGTATCTCAAATGGGCAGGGCAGCACGCGCAGCCCGGCGGCGCGGGCCAGGGTTTCGCCAATGTGGCGGGGCAGGGTGGCGATCAGGTCGCTGCTGGAAAGAATGGCCGACAGGCCCAGAAAACCCGGCATCTCTAGCCGCAGGTTACGCGTAATGTGTTGTGAGGCCACGGTGTCGTCGAGCAGCTGGTAGCCCGTGCCGGAACTGATGCTGATGTGCGCCTCGGCCTGGTAGCGCGCTAGGTTCCAGTGCGCCACGTCGTCGTCGATCACCCGCGGATGGTGGGCGTTGGCCAGACAAATCCAGTCTTGCGCGTACAGCGTCTGCTGGTAGAAACCGGCGTCCAGCCAGGGCAAAAAACCCAAGGCCAGGTCGGCTTCACCTGTCTGCAAGGCCTGGGCCAGATGAGCGTCGATGCGACTCGCCGCGAGCACCACGCCGGGGGCGACGGCCCGCACATGTGCCAGGAGCTGCGGCAGCAGGGTGATGTGGCTGGCGTCGGTCATGCAGATCGTGAAGCGCAGCTGCGCCGTCGAGGGGTCAAAGGGCGCGCCGGCCTGCGTCAGCCGTTGCAGCCCGGCCAGCACCTCGCGCACGGTGCTGATCAGCGCATCGGTGCGCGGCGTCGGCAGCATACCTTCAGCGGTGCGCACAAACAGTGGGTCCCCGAGCTGCTGGCGCAGCTTGGCGAGCCAGATGCTGACCGTGGGCTGGCTCTGGCCCAGCGCCTCGGCCGAGCGCGTCACGCTGCGCGTGGTGTAGAGCTGGTCCAAGAGGCGCAGCAGCTTGATGTCGAGCAGTGAGGGGTCGGCGTCCATGGCAGTGTTGACTTCTATTGTGTAGGGCAATGACGTCTATTGTCTCCATTGCATGGACAGTATGGAGGAGGGCGCCCAAAATCCACCCCGAACCTTGCAGGAGATTGATTTGAGGATTTGTATTTTGGGCGCTGGCGCACTGGGTTGCGCACTCGGTGGCGTGCTGACCGAAGCGGGCAACGAGGTCTGGCTGATCAACCGCAACGCCGACCCGGTCGAGGCCATGAACCGCCGTGGCCTGATCCTGCGCGACGGCGGGGTCGACCGCACGGTGGCCGTGCATGCGGCGACCACGGCCGCGCCGGTCGGTGTGGTCGAGCTGGTGATCGTGCTGGTCAAGTCCTTTCACACGCGCGCCGCCATGTCAGCCGCCACTTCGCTTATCGGGGAGGGCACGGCCGTGTTGTCGCTGCAGAACGGTCTGGGCCACGAGGACATCCTGGCCGAGATTGTCGGCCGCGATCGCGTGCTGGCCGGCAAGACCTACGCCGGCGGTTCGCAATTGGCGCCGGGCCATGTGCTCATCGGCACGCGCGGCAAGGACACCCACATTGGCGAACTGGACGGTGTTGTGAGCGAGCGCGTGCAGCGCATTGCCCAGGTCTTTAACGCCGCCGGGCTGGAGACTTTCGTCAGCGACAACATCATGGGAACCATGTGGGACAAGTTGCTCATCAACGTGGCGACCGGAGCCCTGACCGGCATCACGCGCCTGAGCTATGGCGAGCTGTACCAGCAACCCGAACTGGAAACCTGCGGCGTGGCGGCGGTGGCCGAGGCCATCGCGGTAGCGAAGGCCAGTGGTATCCGCCTCAGCAACACCGACCCGCGCGAGGCCTGGCTCAAAGCCGGTGCCGGTCTGCCTTATGAATTCAAGACCTCGATGCTGCAAAGCCTGGAAAAAGGCTCGGTCACCGAGATCGATTTTGTGAACGGCTCGGTGGTGCGCTGGGGTGCCAAATGCGGTGTACCGACGCCGGTCAACCAGACCCTGGTGGCCTGTATCAAAGGCCTGGAGTGTGGCCTCATTCAGAGCCCGGCCCGCTGAAATTTTGAAGGTACTTAAATGACACAAGCAAAAAAATCCTATGTCGAACACGTCGCCGTGCGCGTGAAAGACATCCAGTGGCACATCAACTTCTTCTACGAGGTGCTGGGCATGGACGTGCGCGAGATCGAAGGCCCGACTGACGCACCGCGCCAGTACTGGACCCTCGGCGGCATGCAGCTCATCAGCACGCCCGACTTCGAGGCAGCGCCCAGCAACGACGCCGGCTGGCTGGCGCATCTGGGCATCATGGTCGAAGACCTCGACGGCGCCCTGGCCGCCGCCCAGCGCTGGTGCGTGAAGCCCTTGCCCCAGGGCCGCAACTGGTTGCAATTGCCCGACGGTCTGGCGGTGGAACTGATCCAGGCCAGCGGCGATGCCGTGGCCCGGGTATTGGCCATCAATCCCAGAGCTTGAAACTGACGCGCTGCCATCAACACCCTTCTATCAAGAGACAAGACCATGCCCAAGCCCAATATCCAGTTCACTACCCCCGAGAAATACTGGGACGACGCCCAGGTCGGCGACGAATGCAGCAGTCCGACCTATACCGTCACCGCCGAACGCATTGATGCCTACGCCGAACTCACCGGCGATTTCACGCCCGTGCATGTGGACGAGGAATACGCCAAGGCCTCGCACTTTGGCTGCCGTGTGGCGCACGGCCTGATGGGCCTGTCGGTGGCCGACGGCCTGAAAACGCAGTGCGAATACCGCTTTTTGCCCGGCATGTCGCTGGGCTGGACCTGGGACTTTTTGCTGCCGATCAAGATCAACGACGTGCTGCACATCAAGTTCTCGGTGGGCAGCATGCGGCCGTCGAAAAGCAAGCCGGGCTGGGGCATTGTGGTGCTGCCCGCCGAGCTGATCAACCAGCACGGGCAGGTGGTGCACAAGGGCGAGCATCGCCTGATGGTGCCCAGAAGGCCAGTTTGAGGCCACGTCCCGTCCCACGTCTCGTCATTGCGAGAAGTTCAATAGCGCTACTAAATTAATAGCTATTTGCACCCTATTCACGAGGGCTAGAGGCATATTTAATGACTAAACTATCACAAACCAAGCCCACACAGGCTTTGCCGCTGGCCGGCATCCGTGTCATCGACTACAGCCACTTTTTGGCCGGCCCGCACATCTCGCGTTGTTTGAGCGCCATGGGGGCTGAGGTCATCAAGGTCGAGCGGCCGGTTGCGGGGGATGCCGGGCGTGCCAGCCCGACTATCGTCAAAGGCCAGAGCGGCTACTTCATGCAGCAGAACATGGGCAAACAGGGCTTGTGCATCAATCTGCGTGATCCGCGTGGCCTGGGCATGATGCACAAGCTCACCGACAGCGCCGACGTGTTTGTCGAGAACTACCGCCCCGGTGCCCTGAACAAACTGGGGCTGGGTTATGACGAGCTTGCCGGTCGC
This sequence comes from Rhodoferax ferrireducens, assembly GCF_003347515.1. Classification (GTDB taxonomy): domain Bacteria; phylum Pseudomonadota; class Gammaproteobacteria; order Burkholderiales; family Burkholderiaceae_C; genus Rhodoferax. The sequence continues at coordinate 68,491 of NZ_QEII01000304.1, forward strand.
AACTCCAAACTCGTCTATTGCTCGGTCTCGGCCTACGGTCACACCGGGCCAGACTCCCATCGTCCAGGCTTCGGCCTGATTGCCGAAGCCAAAAGCGGTGCCATGTCGCTGATTGGCGTGCCGGGTGAACCGCCGCCGCTGTTTCGCATGCCGATCGCCGACATGTACGCCGGCATGCACGGTGTGTCGGCGATTTGCGCTGCGCTGTTTGGCCGGGTGAGCAGCGGTCGCGGGCAGCACATCGACATTGCCCTGTACGACTGCATGATCTCCATGCACGACTTCGCGGCACAAAGCTATTTGATGAGTGGCGGCACGGAGTTGCCGGTGCAGACCGGCCATGACCTGCCGCAAAGCACGGTGTATGGCTCGTTTGCCGCCAAAGATGGCTACTTGGTCATCGCCGCCCAGATGACGGACACCTGGAAGAGTCTGGCCCAACTGATTGGCGGCGAGGCCTATGCGGCAGACACCCGTTTTCACGACCAGGCCGGGCGCAATATGCACCGCGAGGCCATCTTGGCCAAGGTGCAAGCCTGGGCTTTGGTCCAGGCCAGCGTGGCGGACTGCTGCGCACAACTCGACGCCGCCGGCGTTCCCGCGGCACCGGTGCAGACGATTGATAAAGTGCTGAGCGACCCGCAAACCCTGGCACGCGGCATGGTGGTGGAACAGGATCACCCGCTGCTGGGCAAGATTGAGCTGCCGAATCTGCCGTTTCGCTTTTCCGAATGTGATACATCGCCCAGCGGTCCCGCGCCGCTGCTCGGCCAGCACAACCGCGACATCGCGGCCAGCGTGGGTTATTCGGCGCAGGAGATCGACACCTTCGTCAAAGACGGTGTGCTGTACGCCGAAGACGCCGTCAGCCAACTCGAAAACCGGAGCGCATCATGACCGCCGCACACGCAGTGGCAAGCGCGGGGGCTACATCTATTTATGCCGTTATCGGCAACCCCATCCAGCAAAGCAAATCGCCGCTGATCCACGGCATGTTCGCCCAAGCCACGGGCCAGAACATGCAATACACCACGATTGAAGGGCCGCTCGGTGGGTTTGCCGGTGCGGTCGATGCCTTCCGCGCCTTGGGTGGTTTGGGCCTGAATATCACCGCGCCGTTCAAGCTCGACGCCTTTGCCTACGCCACCGAACGCTCCGAGCGGGCGCAACTCGCCGGCGCGGCCAATGCCATGAAGTTTGATGGCGCACGCGTGTTGGCCGAGAACTTTGACGGCGTCGGTCTGGTGCGCGACGTGACCCACAACCTGGGCTGCTCCTTGAAGGGCAAACGCATCTTGCTGCTGGGCGCCGGCGGTGCCGCCCGTGGCGCGCTGCTGCCATTTCTGGAGCAGGCCCCGGCCGAGCTGGTGATTGCCAACCGCAGCGTGGACAAGGCACTTGAGCTGGCGAAAATCGGCGCAGCCAAAGGGAACGTGCGTGGCTGCGCCTACACCGAGCTGGTCGGGCAGACCTTTGACGTGGTGTTCAACGCCACCTCGGCCAGCCTGCGCGCCGAGCTGCCGCCGGTGCCGGCCAGCGTGTTTGCCAACTGTGGCCTGGCCTATGAATTGGCCTACGGCAAGGGCCTGACACCTTTCTTGCGCCTGGCGCAAAACGCCGGCGTCAAACAGCTGGCTGACGGCGTGGGCATGCTGGCAGAGCAGGCCGCTGAAGCTTTTGTCTGGTGGCGCGGCGTTCGACCCGATACCCGTACGGTGATCAACAAGCTGACGGTTCCGCTGGTGTAAAAGCAGTCCGTCACGCCTTGTTTTTGGCTCGCGTTACTAGGTGTTAACCCTGGAAATGGCTACTCCCATGTCCCGCCGGCGCCTTTTATACTTCAGGAATGAACGAGTTAGTACATTCCACGCGCGCAGTCAAAACCAAGGCCAAGGCCGCACCCCGGGCGACGACCCGCTTGGCCCCGGTCTCCCGCACCAACGACCCGGCCCGCACCATGGCCGGCATTCTCGAAGTGGCGACCGCCGAATTCGCCGCCAAGGGCTTGAGCGGCGCGCGCATCGACGAGATCGCGGCCGCCACCAAGACCAGCAAGCGCATGATTTATTACTACTTCGGCAGCAAGGAAGGCCTGTATGTGGCGGTGCTGGAAGACTCCTACCGCCGCATGCGGCAAATCGAGGCCGAATTGCACCTGGAAGACCTGGCGCCCGAAGCGGCCCTGCGGCGCTTGGTGGAATTCACCTTCGACCACCACAGCAGCAACCCGGACTACATCCGGCTGGTGATGACCGAAAACATGGAACGTGGCGCCTACCTGGCGCAGAGCCAGAGCATCCAGGAACTCAATGTGCCGGCCATCCAGTCCATTCGCATGCTGTACGAGCGGGGCGTGGCGCAGGGCGTTTTCCGGCCCGGCCTGGAGCCGATCGACATTCACGCTTCCATCTCCGCGCTGACGTTCTTCAACGTCTCGAACCAGTACACCTTCAGCCTGATCTTCAAAAACGATGCGCAGTCGCAGCAAGCGGTGACCGCCCGCCGCAACAGCATCACCGAGATGATTGTGCGTTTCGTGCGCATCTAGCAACTTTTGCTATATCAGCTATGGCCGAAGCTGCTCTTCGGCCTAGGGTAACTACTGATTTGTGAAAACTAACTAGTTCGTACATTAATGAGCATGATTCGTACAGGAGACAAAACGTGATCCAAAAAGTGATAAACAAGTACTGCCAGGTACTGTCCTGGCTGATGGTCGCCAGCCTGGCGCTGATGGTGGTGCTGGTGTTCACCAATGTCGTGTTGCGCTACGCGCTCAACTCCGGCATTACGGTGAGCGAGGAACTGTCGCGCTGGCTGTTCGTCTGGCTCACCTTCCTGGGTGCCATCGTCGCGCTCAATGAGCGCGCGCATCTGGGCACCGACATGCTGGTGTCGCGCCTGAACGCCAGGGGGAAAAAAGTCTGCCTCGGGCTGGGCCATGTGCTGATGCTGTTCATCTGCTGGTTGCTCTTCAAGGGCACGCTGGACCAGGTCAAGATCAATTGGGATTCCACCAGCGCGGCGATGGAAGTATCCATGGCCATTTTTTACGGTTGTGGTCTGGTGTTCGCCGTCTCCGGCGCCGTGATCCTGCTGAACGACTTCTGGCGCTTGCTGAGCGGACAACTCGCTGATGAAGAGCTGGTCGGCATCCGCGAATCCGACGACATGCCGCACGGCGACCCCCACCCTTGAACCCGGAGAACTTCACATGACTATCGCAATTTTCCTGGGGTCGCTGTTGGGTGCCATGGCACTTGGTATCCCGATTTCTTTCTCTTTGTTGCTGTGCGGCGCTGCCTTGATGTGGCACATGGACATGTTTGACGCCCAAATCCTGGCGCAAAACGTGATCAACGGGGCGGACAGTTTTCCGCTGCTGGCAGTGCCTTTCTTCATGCTGGCCGGTGAGGTGATGAACGCGGGCGGTCTGTCGCGCCGCATCGTCAACTTTGCCATGACGCTGGTGGGTCACATCAAGGGTGGCCTGGGTTATGTGGCCATCGTGGCGGCCGTGATGCTGGCGGCCTTGTCCGGCTCGGCCGTGGCGGATGCCGCTGCGCTGTCGGCCTTGCTGCTGCCCATGATGGTGGCGGCGGGTCATGACAAGGCGCGCTCCGCTGGCTTGCTGGCTTCGGCCAGCATCATTGCCCCCATCATCCCGCCCAGCATCGGTTTTGTGATCTTCGGGGTGGCGGCCAACGTGTCGATTTCCAAGCTATTCATGGCCGGCATCTTCCCCGGCATCATGCTGGCCCTGTCGTTGGTGGTGACCTGGTGGTATGTGGCGCGCAAGGAAACCGTGGCGGTGCCGCCGCGCAAGTCCAAGGCCGACGTATTCGCTGCCTTCAAGGACGCGACCTTTGCGCTGGTGCTGCCGGTGATCGTCGTGGTGGGCTTGAAGTTCGGCGTGTTCACGCCGACGGAAGCCGCTGTGGTGGCGGCGGTCTACGCCATGTTGATCTCCACCCTGGTCTACAAAGAGCTCAAGCTCAAACAGATGTACGGTTTGCTTTTGGCGGCGTCCAAGACCACGGCGGTGATCATGTTCCTGGTGGCGGCGGCCATGGTCTCGGCCTGGCTGATCACCGTGGCGCAGCTGCCGGACGAGGTTGTCACCCTGCTGCAGCCGCTGCTGGACAGCCCGAAATTGCTGATGATGGCCATCATGGTGCTGGTGATGCTGGTGGGTGCGGCCATGGACATGACGCCGACCATCCTGATCCTGACACCGGTGCTCATGCCCATCGTCAAGGCGGCCGGCATTGACCCGGTTTACTTTGGCGTGCTCTTCATCATCAACAACGCGATTGGCCTGATCACGCCACCGGTCGGCACGGTGCTCAATACCGTGGCCGGCGTTGGCAAGGTCAGCATGGACGAGGTGACCAAGGGCGTGTGGCCTTTCATGATTGCGCAGTTCACCATCATGTTCCTGATGGTGCTGTTTCCACAATTGGTCATGGTGCCTGCGCGCTGGTTCTACGGCTGATCGTTTTTTGATTTCCTCGGTGCAAGGCGTGTCTGGTACGCCATGTCTTGCACCTTAAAGATTCGCGTACTGGCTAATTTATTCAGGAGACAACCATGAAACGCATGTTGATTAAAACTTTGGTGGCCGCTGCTGCTCTGGCTGTTGTGGGCATGGCCAGCGCGCAGGACATCAAAGAGCGCACGATCAAGTTCGCCACGCAAAATCCCAAGGGCCACCCGATCGTGATGGGCATGGAAAAATTTGCCGAGATCGTCAAGACCAAGTCGGGCGGCAAGATCAAGGTCAACATGTTCCCCGGCGGCGTGCTTGGTGGCGATGCACCCAATGTGTCGGCCCTCCAAGGCGGCACGCTGGAAATGGTGGTGATGAACTCCGGCATCCTGGCCAGCCAGGTCAAGGAATTCGCCATTTATGACTTCCCCTTCCAGTTTGCCAATGCCAAGGAAGCCGACTTTGTGGTGGACGGTCCCTTTGGCAAGATGATGCACGACAAGCTGCAGGACAAAGGCATGGTTGGCCTGGCCTATTGGGAACTGGGCTTTCGCAACATGACCAACAGCAAACGCCCGATCAACACGGTGGCGGATATTGCCGGCCTGAAGATCCGCGTGATCCCCAATCCGATCAACCTGGACTGGGTCAAGGCGCTGGACGCCAACCCCACGCCCATGGCTTTTCCCGAGGTCTATGCCGCGCTGGAATCCAAGGCGCTGGACGGTCAGGAGAACCCACTCAACGTGATTCTGGCCAACAAATTTCCCGAAGTGCAAAAGCACCTCGCGCTAACGAATCACGTTTACAACCCGCAGTCCGTCATTTTCAGCAAGAAGCTGTGGGATACCTTGTCGCCGGCTGAGAAAAAACTGTTCTCTGATGCGGCGCTGGAAGCCGCCAAGTACCAGCGCCAGGCGGCGCGTGATGCCGCTGGCGGCACACTGGACCAGCTCAAGAAAGCCGGCATGCAAGTGACCGAGTTGCCTGCGGCTGAGATGGACAAGCTGCGCGACAAGATGCGCCCCGTGATCGCCAAGTACGCTGTGGCCGTGGGCCAGGACACCGTGAAGGCCATGCAAGGCGAGTTGGCCAAAGTCCGCAAGTAAAAAAACCGGCTACGGGTCACCTGCTGCGGCTGAACCGTGCGGGTGACCCGCTCATCAACACCCAAGCACTCGCAATGCACGCGGGGCTAGCCCCCTCCTGACATGAACAAAACACGTATCGCTGTTGCCGGCGCCGGCTACATCGGCCAGGCCCATATGGGCGTGACGCAGAACAGCCCGCGCTGTGCACTGTCCGCCATCGTCGATCCGTCGCCTGCTGCAATAGAGCTGGCCGCCAGAGCGGGCGTGCCGCTGTACGCCTCGCTCGACGAACTGCTGGCCAAGGATCGGCCCGACGGCCTGGTCCTGGCCACCCCCAACCAGCTGCATGTGCCGCAGGCCTTGCAGTGCATCGCCGCCGGTCTGCCCATCCTGCTGGAAAAACCGATCGCCACCACCGTGGCCGAGGGCGAACAGCTGCTTAAAGTCGTGGATGAAACGGGCGCCAAAGTGCTGATTGGCCACCACCGGGCGCACAGCCCGATCATGGCCAAAGCCAAAGAAGTGGTGGATTCCGGCAAGCTCGGCAAACTGGTGGCCGTCATGGGCAGTGCCACCTTCTTCAAACCCGACCCCTACTATGCCGCGGCGCCCTGGCGGCGCGAAATCGGCGCCGGCCCGATCCTCTTGAACATGATTCACGAGGTCCACAACCTGCGCATGCTGTGCGGCGACATCGTCGCGGTGCAGGCGTTCGCCAGCCATGCCACGCGCGGCTTCCCGGTGGAAGACACGGTCGCCATCAACCTGCGTTTTGCCAGTGGCGCTTTGGGCAGCTTCATGCTGTCTGACACTGCGGCCTGCCCGCGCAGCTGGGAGCAGACCTCGCAGGAAAACAAGGCTTACCCGAGCTATGAAGACGAGGACTGCTATGTCATCACCGGCACGAATGGCAGCCTGTCGGTGCCGACGATGCGCCTGAAGACTTATCCACGTCCCGAAGACCGTTCCTGGTGGAAAGAATTCGAAGTCGGCGTGGTCGGCATGGTGCGCGACGACCCGCTGAAACACCAGATCGAACACTTCGGCGCCGTGGTTCGCGGCGAGGCCCAGCCGCTGGTCAGCGCGCGCGACGGCCTGCAGAACCTGCGCATCACCGAAGCCATTGCCGAAGCGGCCAGGACCGGCCAGGTCGTCCATTTATCAAACCCCTGATCTCATCCCCCAAGCAAGGACTCATCATGAAAATTCTCATGCTTCACGGCATCAACCACAATATGTTCGGCAAACGTGACCCCAAGCAATACGGCACCATCACGCTCGATGAGATCAACGCCAGCCTGGGCGCTTTGGGCACAGAGCTGGGTGCGGACCTTGAGTATTTCCAGACCAACAGCGAAAGCGTCATGTGCGAGCGCATTCACCAGGGTTACGCCGACGGCGTGGACGCCGTCCTGATCAACGCCGGTGCCTGGACCCACTACTCCTACGGCATCCGTGATGCACTGGCCATCCTGACCTGTCCGATCGTCGAGCTGCACATGTCCAACATCCACGCCCGCGAGGCCTTCCGCCATGTGTCGGTGTTTGCCGAGATCGTCAAAGGCCAGATTTGCGGTTTTGGCGTGGACAGCTACCTGCTGGCACTGCGCGCCGCCGTGTCCAGCATCTCGGCTGCAAAGGCAGGTTGAAAATGATCAACGGCAATACGGAACTCATTGCCCACATCGGCTTTCCGACGCACGCCTTCAAGGCGCCGATGATCTACAACCCGTGGTTCGAGCAGGCGGGCGTCAATGCCATCGTGGTGCCCATGGGCTGCCAGGTGCAGGACTACCCGGACTTTCTGCGCGCGATATTCAAACTCGCCAACATCCGTGGCGCGCTCATCACCATGCCGCACAAGGTCGCGACGGTCGGACTGCTGGATGAGGTGTTGCCTACGGCCGCGATTGCCGGCGCGTGCAATGCGGTTCGTCGTTTGCCGGATGGCCGCCTGCAAGGCGACATGTTTGATGGCGAGGGCTTTGTGCGCGGTGTGTTGCGCAAGGGCTTGGTCCTCAAGGGCGCACGCGCACTGGTGGTGGGCAGCGGCGGAGTCGGTCGTGCCATCGCGGCCTCGCTGGCGGCGGCGGGTGTCGGCGCCATCAGCGTGTTTGATGTCCATGCCGCCTCCGCGACGGGTTTGGGCGAACGCCTGCGCCAACATTACCCGGCGCTGCAGGTCAGCACCGGCAACAATGATCCAGCCGGGTTTGACCTGGTGGTCAACGCCACGCCCATGGGCATGAACGCGGGCGATGCGATGCCCATGGATGTGTCACGCATAGCCGCCAGCACCTTTGTCGGCGAGGTGGTGATGAAAACCGAGATGACCGCTTTTCTTGCCGCCGCCCAGGCGCGTGGCTGCCGGATACAGGTCGGTTCGGACATGCTGTTCGAGCAAATCCCGGTCTACCTGGAGTTTTTTGGATTTCCCAGCACCACCCCCGACGCCTTGCGCGCCGTGGCCCAAATCAGTTATTGAGGAGCAGATCCATGAGCCAGCAAACCCCCGACCGCGAAGCGGTGCCCGAGATGGCCAACCGGCTTGGCATTGACGGCATCGAGTTCATCGAATACGCCACCAGCCGCCCGCAAGCGCTGGGGCAGGTGCTGGAGAGCATGGGTTTCAGGCCCGTGGCACGCCACCGTTCGCGCGAGATTATTCTGTACCGCCAGGGCGGCATGAACCTGGTGGTCAACGCCCATCCGGACGACGCGCGCGTGAGTGCGACCGTGGGCGGTCATCCCATGATCTCGGCGGTGGCTTTTCGGGTGCAGGACGCGCTCAAGGCCCACACCCGCTGCATGGCCCTGGGCGCCTGGGATGTACCCAGCCACGTACAGGCCATGGAGCTGCATATTCCGGGCATCCGCGGCCCCGGCGGCAGCCGCTTCTACTTTGTGGACCGCTGGCAGGAGTTTTCGATTTATGACATTGACTTCGTGCCCATACCTACGGTGGACTTGAAACCGCCGGCGCTGGCCGGCATGAGCTATTTTGGTCTGGTGCAATACATCGGCGCCGCTCGCAGCGCCGACTGGATCGCCTATTACGAGCGCATGTTCGACTTCAGCTTGATCCCCGATGAGCAGCGCTTCGGCATCCTGCCCAAGGGCACGCTCATGCGAAGTCCCTGCGGGCGGTTCTTGTGGCAACTGATCGAACCCGATCCCATGATGGACGACGATGAGGCACCCGAATGCCTGCAACGCCTGGGCATTGGCGTGCCCGACGTGAACGCGGCCGTGAGCCTGCTCAAATCGCGCGGCGTTGAGTTTGTGGAGTCGGCCCAGTTGCACCCGGAAGACCGGGGCGCCTTGACCCGCACCGTGCTGGGCGCGGTCTCGTTCGAGCTGGTTCATCAAGTTGTTTGAGGTGACACCATGAATTTGCTGGATGGATTTGGCATGGACACCATCACCCTGGCCGGGCCGCTGGAGGCCAAGCTGGCCGCCATGGCCGACGCTGGTTTTTCCCAGGTGATGCTCAGCGCGCGTGACATCGTGGGTCACCCCGGTGGCGTGCCGGCGGCGGTGGCGGCGGTGCGCGCCAGCGGGCTGCGGCCCACCGGCTTTCAGGTGCTGCGTGATTTCGAAGGACTGTCCGGCCACCTGCACGGCTACAAGGTTGACATCGCCCGGTCGATGCTGGAGATGTGCGCCGCGCTGGGCAGCAAGGTGTTGTTGGCCTGTTCGTCTACGTCAAGACACGCCAGCCAGGACCTGGACGCGATTGCCAGCGATTTGCGCAAGCTGGCCATGCTGGCCGTGCCGCTGGGCATCAAAGTGGCTTATGAAGGCTTGTCCTGGGGCCACACCGTCAACGAGTTCACCACCTCTTGGGATGTGGTCTGCCGCGCCGACTGTCCCAATCTCGGCATTGGCTTGGACTCGTTTCACATCTTTGCGGCCAAGACCTCGCTGGACAGCATTGAGGACCTGGACCCGGCGCGCATCTATCTGGTTCAACTTTCTGACTTCATGTGGCATGACACGCCCAGCTTTGAAGAACGCATGACCACGGCGCGCACCTTTCGGGTATTTCCGGGCGAGGGCGTGCACAGCGAGCAGTTGGCGGACCTGGTGCTGCGGCTGGATAAAATTGGCTACCAGGGCGACTACAGTTATGAAGTCTTCAACGACGACTACCAGCAACTGCCTTTGAACGTCGTGGCGCAACGCGCCCGGCGCAGCACGCTGTGGCTCAGTGAAGACGTTTTGCACCGGTCGCCGCCGCTGCCCGAATGGGTGAGGCAGACGCATCGGGCTTGAGCCGCTGGCAAACCATGGATTGCCGCGCTACGCTCGCAATGACGGCGCATCTTCGTCATCGCGAGGCCAAAGGCCGTGGCGATCCATTTCACGTCTCATGAGGAAACTACACATGCAACAACGCAAACTTGGCCCATTCACCGTCTCCGTCATTGGCCTGGGCTGTATGAACCTGAGCCATGCCTACGGCGCACCGGTTTCGGCCGAGCAGGGCGAGCGCGTGCTGCTGTCCGCGCTGGACGCCGGTGTCACGCTGTTTGACACCGCCACGCTCTACGGTTTCGGCGCGAATGAAACCCTGGTCGGCAAGGTATTGAGCCCGCACCGGCAAAAATTTACCCTGGCCAGCAAGTGCGGCATGCAGGGCGTGGACTTGAATGGCGACGGCAAACTGGTGCGCGTGATTGACGGCCGCCCCGAGACCCTCAGAAAGACTTGCGAGGACAGTCTGCGTCGCTTGCAGACCGACGTGATCGATCTCTACTACTTGCACCGCTGGGACAAAAAGGTGCCGATCGAAGACAGCGTGGGCGCCCTGAGCGACCTGGTGCGCAAAGGCTACATCCGCAGTATTGGCCTGAGCGAAGTCTCGGCCGCCACCTTGCGCAAGGCCCACGCGGTGCACCCCATCGCGGCAGTGCAGACCGAGTATTCACTGTGGACGCGCAACCCGGAAATTGCCGTGCTGCAGGCCTGCAAGGAGCTGGGTGTCGCCTTTGTCGCCTTCAGCCCGGTGGCGCGCGGTTTTCTGTGCGGCACCTTGCAGGATGTGAACACGCTGGATGCCAAAGACATCCGCCGCAGCATGCCGCGCTTTGCGCCCGACAACTACGCCGCCAACCTCAAGCTGATGCCAGCCTACAAGGCCGTGGCCAAGGAGGTGGGTTGCACGCCGGCCCAGTTGGCGCTGGCCTGGCTGCTGCACCAGGGCGAGCACATCATTCCCATCCCTGGCACCACGAGTACAGCCCATCTGGCGGAAGACCTGGACGCGGCGGACGTGCCCTTGAGCCCGGCCATCCTGGCCAGGCTCGACAGCCTCATCAACCAGAACACCGTGGTTGGCTCGCGCTACAACGCACAGGGCAACAGCGAAGTCGATACCGAAACGTTCTGAGCTGTCTCGGGCTCTCAGGCTCGGAGTACCGGGTTTTCCCTTGGCTTGTTATGGTGTGATCAGGTTATCGTCGGCTGGACTGCCTCAATGCCAAAGTGCTCATTGAATGAAAAAAATCTTCTTCGTTTTGATTGCTTGGCTTTTGCTGCTGCCGGTGCTGGCGCATGCGGCCGACAAGGTTCTCAACATCGTGTTCATTCCCAAATCCAGCGACCAGGTGTTTTGGGATCTGATGCGCAACGGCGTGGAAAAAGCCGTCACTGAAGACGGCAACATCAAGCTGACCTGGCGAGGCCCCGTGCACAACGCCGACACCGACTCGCAAATCCGGATTCTGCAGGTCTATACCCAGCCTGGCGTGGACGCGATCCTCATCGCGCCAACGGACCGGGCGCGCCTGCTTGAGCCTGTCCGCAAGGCCGTGGCGCTGGGCATCAAGGTGATTGTGGTGGACTCCGCGCTGGACGGAAACTACCACACCAACCAGGTCGCGACCGACAACATCAATGGCGGCAAATTGGCCGCGAAGCGCATGGCCGATCTGTTGGGCAAACGTGGTCGTGTCATGATGCTCAGAACCTTGGCCGGCAGCGCGTCCACGGATGACCGGGCTCAGGGCTTCATCACCTACCTGAAGGAATATGCACCCCATATCACGCTGGTGGACGACGTGTATGGCGGCGGCTCAACCGGCAAGTTGCGTCGTAGCGCCGCCGCGATGCTGAAGAAACATCCTGCGGTTGATGGCGTGTTTGCCGTCAACGAATCTTCCACCGATGGCATGCTGCGGGCATTGCGCGAGCAGGGTCTGGCTGGCAAAATAAAATTTGTGGGATTCGATTCGACCGACTTGTTGATTCAGGGACTGGAAAGCGGGGAGATCCATGGGCTGGTGGTCCAGAATCCTTACCAGATGGGATACCAGGGCATCAAGGCCGCTGTGGCGGCCATCCACCAAGCGCCCATCAAGGACCGCACCATCTTCACCGAGGCGATCGTGGTAACCCGCGAGAATGTCAAACAGCCGGCCATTCAAAAACTCATCTGCAGCCGTTGCTGAAACCCTCGTGGCCCGTACTTCATTGTCACCACAGGGCCGTCTTGACAGTCTGAGCGTCGGCATGGCGATTGCCATGGCGGTGGGCCTGCTGGCACCGGTGCTGGTCGGCGTGATGACTTTGACGCATCTGCGCGAGGCGCAAATCAACCGGGAACTGGAAACCAACCTGGCCGAAAAGGTGGCGCTCCTGTCGCATAGCCTGGTGGCGCCGGTGTGGAACTTCAACACCGAGGGTATTGCCAAGCTGGTGGAGGCGTCGCTGATCGATCCCCATGTGGTTCGCGTCACTGTGAGTGACCCTGCGCGCGTGCCCATTCTGAACGTGGAGCGGCCCGAGCGCAGAATTGGCAAGTCGAGAGTGGCCTCGCAACCGCTGGTGCTCAGTGGCGAGGTCTCGGGCGCCGCGGAGTTGGCGGGCTATGTGGAGGTGGAAGTCGATGATGGGTTGAAGCAGCAGGAGTTCGAAAAAGACCGGCGTGCCTACCTGGCTATTTTCCTGGCCCAGTTCGTGCTGTCGCTCGGCTTTATTTTGCTGCTGCTGCATTTGCGCGTATTGAAACCACTGGCCGGACTCACGCAGTTTTCCAACCAGTTGGCCAGCGGCGACTTTGATCAGCCGGTAGGCGTGTATCGCGCCGACGAGATTGGCCGCCTGGCACAGCAAATGGACCAGATGCGCGGGGACCTGAAAACTTCGTTTGCCGAGCAGCGGGTGATTCTGAGCAATGTGCAGGTGGGGGTGATTTTTGTTCGCGGGCCGACGATTCAGCTGGCGAACCGGCACGCCGAAAAAATATTCGGATACGCCCAGGGCACGCTGGCAGGGCAACTCTCGCGAACCCTGTTTCAGTCGGGTGAACAATTTACCGCGGTCAACGAGCGCGCCTACGTGACCTTCGCAGGACTCGAGGGCCAATACGAGGAAGAACTGTTTCTCAAACGGGCGAACGACAGCGTTTTCTGGGCGCAGTTGCGCGGCTGCGATCTCGATCCCGCGCACCCCGAGGCCGGCAGCATTTGGGTCATTGAAGATATTTCCGAACGCAAGGCGGCCGAAGATGAGATCAATAAACTGGCCTTTTACGACCCCTTGACGCTGTTGCCCAATCGGCGGCTTCTGCTGGATCGTCTGAAACATGCGCTGGTGTTGAACCACCGTAACGCCCGGGTGGGCGCCTTGCTCTACATTGACCTGGACCATTTCAAGACCCTTAATGACACACTGGGCCATGACAAGGGCGATTTACTGCTCCAGGAGGTTGCCCGGCGCCTGATGACCTGCGTGCGCGGGGGCGATACCGTGGCGCGCCTGGGGGGCGACGAATTCGTGGTGATGATCGAGGGGCTGAGCGAAAACGCGGACGACGTGGCGACCTATAGCGAGGCGGTCGGAGAAAAGATTCTGGCCACGCTCAACCGGCCCTATCTGATCGCGGGGCATGAAGTCCACAGCACGCCGAGTATCGGGACGACGCTGTTTGACGGCCAGCTGAACTCGATCGATGAGCTGCTGAAACAGGCGGACCTGGCCATGTACCAGTCCAAGGCCGCCGGGCGCAACACCGTGCGGTTTTTCGATGCCGCGATGCAATCCATCGTCAGTGAACGTGCCGCGCTGGAAGCCGATCTGCGCGAGGCCCTGCGCCTGCAACAGTTCGTTTTGTACTACCAGCCGCAGGTGATTGGCGAGGGACGGCTGACCGGGGCCGAGGCGCTGCTGCGTTGGCAGCATCCGCAACGTGGCATGGTGTCGCCGGCGGAATTCATCCCCTTGACGGAGGAGACGGGCCTGATTCTTCCTCTGGGTCAATGGGTCCTCAAGACCGCCTGCCTGCAGTTGGTGGCATGGGCCACAGAGCCGACCACCGCGCATCTGTCGATTGCGGTCAATGTCTCCGCCAAGCAAATTCATCAGGCCGACTTTGTCGACGGGGTCGTGACCATTCTGCGCCAGACAGGCGCCAACCCGCATCTTCTCAAACTGGAACTTACCGAGAGCCTGCTGGTGTCCGATGTCGAAAATACCATCGCCAAAATGACGGCGCTCAAATTGACGGGCGTGGGCTTCTCGCTGGATGACTTTGGCACCGGTTATTCCTCACTCACTTACCTCAAGCGCCTGCCGCTGGACCAGCTGAAAATCGACCAGGGTTTTGTCAGGGACGTGCTGATCGACCCCAACGATGCGGCCATTGCGAAGATGATCATTGTTCTGGCGGCCAGCCTGGGTCTGACCGTGATTGCCGAAGGCGTGGAACTTCAAGGCCAGCGGGATTTCCTGACGTGCCAGGGTTGCCATGCGTACCAGGGCTATTTGTTCAGCCGCCCCCTGCCCATTGCCGAGTTCGAGGCGTTTGCGCGACGGGTCCGCGCCTGATCAGCGCACCAGGCAAGGCCGCTTGGGATTGAACTTCCAGTTGGGCACCAGGAACTGCATGGCGGTGGCATCGTCGCGGGCACCCAGGCCGTGGGTCAGGTACAGCTGATGGGCTTTTTCCACTTCAACCATGTCCAGCTCGATGCCCAAACCGGGCTTTGCCGGCACGGTGATGCTGCCGTCCACAATTTGCAGCGGCTCCTTGGTCAGGCGCTGGCCGTCTTGCCAGATCCAGTGGGTATCAATGGCCGTGACTTTGCCGGGCGCCGCGGCGGCGACGTGGGTGAACATCGCCAGCGACACGTCAAAGTGATTGTTGGAATGCGAACCCCAAGTCAGGCCGTACATTTGGCATAACTGGGCGACGCGCACCGAGCCTTGCATTGTCCAGAAGTGCGGATCAGCCAGGGGGATATCCACGGACTGCAGCTGGATGGTGTGCGCCATCTCGCGCCAGTCCGTGGCCACCATATTGGTGGCCGTCGGCAGGCCGGTGGCACGACGAAACTCGGCCATCACCTCGCGACCCGAGAACACGCCCTCGGCGCCACACGGGTCTTCGGCATAAGCCAGTTCCTTGCGGTGATCACGGCACAGCCGCACCGCGTCTTTCAGCAGCCAGCCGCCGTTGGGGTCGAGTGTGATGCGCGCGTCAGGAAAACGCTCGTGCAGGGCGACAACCGCTTCCATCTCTTCCTCGCCCCGCAACACGCCGCCCTTGAGCTTGAAATCCTTGAAGCCATAACGTGCGTAGGCGGCCTCCGCCAGCCGCACCACGGCGGCGGCATCCAGCGCCTTTTCGTGTCGCAGGCGTTGCCAGTCATCGGCTGCATCCGGCTCGGATGGGTAGGGCAGGTCGGTCAGCGTGCGGTCGCCGACATAGAACAGGTAGCCCAGCACGGCCACCGTGTCGCGTTGCTGGCCTTCGCCCAACAAGGCAGCCACCGGCACATTCAGAAATTGTCCCAGGAGGTCGAGCATCGCGCTTTCAACCGCCGTGACGGCGTGAATGGTCACGCGCAAATCGAAAGTCTGTAGCCCACGGCCGGCGCTGTCCCGATCCGCAAACTGGGTGCGCAGCGTGTTCAGCACTTTGTTCCAGTTGCCCAGGGACTGGCCCACCACCAGGTTTTGAGCGCTTTCGAGCGTCGAGCGGATTTTTTCACCACCCGGCACCTCGCCCACGCCGGTGTTGCCGGAACTGTCGGTCAGAACGACCAGATTGCGGGTGAAGAACGCGCCATGGGCGCCGCTCAGATTGAGCAACATGCTGTCGTGGCCGGCCACGGGGATGACTTGCATGCGAACGACAGTGGGGGTGTTGGAAGGCACAGGCATGAAATGGACCAAGTAAATTTAGTTAGCAGACATCCTACAACTTAACGGTGAATTTCTTTTATAGGGTTAACCCTGAGAAGGCAACCGTCCGGGGGCGATCAGGCTTGACCGATCTGGCCCTTGCGCAAACGCTCGAGACTGTTGGCCAGGTGGGTGCGCATAGCGGCGCGGGCCGCTTCCAAGTCCTGGTTGCGAATCGCGTTAAAGATGCTTTCGTGCTCGCCATGGACTCGCTGCAGGTACTTCAATCGACCTTCTGGTGCACTGCTGGGCGTGTTGACGCGGGTGCGTGGAATGATCATGGCGCCCAGGTAAGTCATCAAGTCGGCAAAGTGCTGGTTGTTGGTAGCGCGAGCCACCTCCATGTGAAACTGGAAGTCGGGAGGAACGGCATCCGAGTCCTGGTTGATGGAGTCCTGAAATGCTTTCAAGGCGGCTTCCATAGACACCAGGTTGGCGTCCGTTCTCCTCTGGGCGGCCAGGCTGGCCGCCTCGGTTTCCAGGCTGATGCGCAACTCCAGCACGGCGATCACATCCGCCACGGTGGAGAAGTCTTCTTTTGCAATCTTGAAGTTGCCCGTGTCCTGGGGCGATAGGGCAAACGTGCCAATGCCGTGCCGGGTTTCCACCAGTTTGGAGGCCTGCAATTTGGAGAGCGCCTCGCGCACCACGGTGCGGCTGACGTCAAAGCGGGCCATGATTTCGGATTCGGTGGGCAGCTTGTCGCCGGGCTTGATCTGCCCGTCGCGGATGTTGCCGGCCAGACCTTCCACAATTTCCTGGACCAGTCCGCGCGGACGGCGGGGGCGGACGACAGGGGGACTAGGGGTTTTCCATGATTCCATTTAAAAAGCTCTTGACTCGTTTGAATTGATTATCCATAATTTCCACTCATCAGACAACATACGACTGATAAGTTGTCCGGTTAATTGAATGTAAGGCTGCAGACAGGAAAAGTCCAGTGCCTGCACCGAAAACTTGAAATGAGTTAAAGAAAATGACCTCCAAAGTTCATCAAAAACTTCTGTTGACCGGCGCTGCTGGTGGTTTGGGCCAGGCTCTGCGCGAACGGCTCAAGGCGAATTGTGATGTCTTGCGCCTGTCCGACCGGGCGGGCTTGGGCGAGGCTGGTGCGCAGGAGGAGGTCGTGCTGGCCGATTTGGCCGATGCCGATGCGGTGAGTGCGATGGTGCAAGGCGTGAACGCCATCGTTCATTTGGGTGGCGTTTCGGTCGAAGGCCCGTTTCAGCCCATCCTGCAGGCCAATATTCTGGGCGTGTACAACCTGTACGAAGCGGCACGCCAGCACGGCGTCAAGCGTGTGGTGTTTGCCAGCTCCAACCACGTCACCGGCTTCTACCGCCAGAGCGAGACCATCACGGCGAAAGAGCCCGCGCGACCGGACGGCCTCTACGGCGTGAGCAAGGCCTTTGGCGAAGACCTGTCGCGTTTCTACTTTGACCGCTACGGCATCGAGACCGCCTGCGTGCGCATTGGCTCCTCGTTTCCCGAGCCGCGCGACCGCCGCATGCTGGCGACCTGGTTGAGTTTTGATGATCTGCACCGCTTGATCACCGCCTGCCTGATCACGCCGGTGTTGGGTCACACCATCATTTTTGGCATGTCGGATAATGCCGTCACCTGGTGGGACAACAGCGGCGCCCGCCATGTCGGCTATGTGCCGCAGGACAGCTCGGACGTGTTTCGGGATGCCGTCTATGCCCGCACGCCGGCGCCTGATCTGAGCGACCCGGCCGTGCAGTTTCAGGGTGGTGGCTTTGTCAAAGCTGGCCCGTTTGCCGATTGATGCTATGACTGCTAACGCTGAACTCCTGCTGGACTGCCGCAATGCGACTGGCGAGAGCCCGGTCTGGCACGTTGCCGAGCAGGCCCTCTACTGGGTCGATATTCCGGCGCGCAAGCTCTGTCGCTGGCAGGCCGCTAGCGCGCAGGTCACGACTTGGCTGGCATCCGAAATGCTGGCTTGTATCGCGCAAGGTGCAAGCGCAGGCACTTGGGTTGCCGGCATGGAAAGCGGTGTCTTTGAATTGCAGACCCAGACCCAGGCCGGTGGCCAGTTGCGCAGCCAGTTGCTGGAAAAAGTGACACATGCTAGCGCGGGCATGCGTTTCAACGATGGCCGTTGTGACCGGCAGGGCCGCTTCTGGGCCGGCACCATGGTGATGAACATGGGTCTGGCTTCAACCTCCGGCGCCCTGTACCGCTATGAGCAGATAAGCGGGCTGCAAAAAATGCTGGAGGGTTTCATCACGCCCAACGGACTCGGCTTCAGCCCCGATGGCCGCACCATGTACCTGTCCGACTCGCATCCTTCGATGCAAGTGATCTGGGCGTTTGATTACGACACCGCGACCGGCACGCCCTCGAAGCGCCGGGTTTTTGTGGACATGAAGACGCTGCCCGGCCGGCCCGACGGCGCGGCGGTGGATGAAGACGGTTGCTACTGGATCTGCGGTAACGATGCGGGCCTCATTCACCGATTTACACCGGATGGCAAGCTGGATCGCTCGCTGGCGGTACCGGTCAAAAAACCGGCCATGTGCGCCTTTGGCGGCGCCGGGCTGGACACCCTGTTCGTGACATCGATTCGCCCTGACGGAGTCGATCTATCTGACCAGCCACTGGCCGGCGGTTTGTTTGCGTTGCGCCCCGGCGTGCGCGGACTGCCCGAAGCTGCGTGTCTGCATCAATAAAAAAGTTTTCGCCACCATTAACTACATAGAGGATGACATGAAGATTCAAAAAACACTGTTGGCAGTCGCCGCCACATTGGCCATGGCGCCATTGGCCGGTTTCGCTGTCGAGTTCCGCTCGGCCGATATCCACAATTCCGATACCTATCCGACCGTGGTCGCCGTGAAATACATGAGCGAAGTGATGGAGAAGAAGAGCGGCGGCAAGTACAAGATCAAGGTCTTCAACAAGGGCGCACTCGGCACCGAGAAGGAAACGATCGACCAGGTCAAGATCGGCGCGCTAGATTTCACGCGCGTGAACATCAGCCCGATGAATGCGATCTGCCAAAAGACCCAAGTGCCGACGATGCCCTTCCTGTTCCACTCGGTCGAGCACATGCGCAAGTCGCTCGACGGCCCGGCCGGCGAGGAGATTCTCAAGGACTGCGAAGCGGCGGGCTTCATCGGCCTGGCTTTTTATGACAGCGGCGCGCGCTCGATCTACGCCAAAAAACCCATCAAGACCGTGGCCGACGTGAAGGGCATGAAGATTCGCGTCCAGCAGTCCGACCTGTGGGTCGCGCTGGTGGGCGCGATGGGCGGCAACGCCACACCCATGCCCTACGGCGAGGTCTACACCGGCTTGAAGACGGGTCTGATCGATGCCGCCGAGAACAACATCCCCTCGTTCGACACCGCCAAACACTACGAAGCGGTGAAGTTTTATTCCAAGACCGAGCACTCCATGGCGCCCGAAATACTGCTGATGTCCAAGCTGGTGTGGGACAAGCTGCCCAAGGCCGACCAGGACATGATCCGCAGTGCTGCCAAGGAATCCGTGGCCGTGGAGCGCAAGAAATGGGACGAGCAGGAAGGCATCTCACTGGCCGCGGTCAAAGCCGGCGGTGCCCAGATCGTCGAAGTGGACAAGGCCTCGTTCCAGGGCGTGATGGGTCCGGTCTATGAAAAGTTCATGGTCACCCCTGATCTGAAGCGTTTGGTCAAGACCATTCAGGACACCAAGTAAGCAACACCACCCTGAAATTTCTTGACCCTCCAACCCTCTCCCGCATGGGGGAGGGCGGGCGCTCCTTTTCTTAATCGGGAAGGGCGCGACAAGGGGCGGAGCTGACGAGAACACTATGTATACAAAATTCTGTGCGGCGCTGTCCAAGCTCTGCCTGATCCTGGCCGTGACGGGGCTGATTGCGGTCGTCCTATGCGTGCAATGGCAGGTGATCGGGCGTTACGTATTTAACGACACACCGACCTGGGCCGAAGCGCTGGCCCTGCTGCTGGTGCTGTTCGTCACCGCATTCGGCCTGGCGGTCGGCGTGCGCGACGCCGGCCACATCGGCCTGGAGTCCCTGGTTGTGTTGTTGCCCGAAAAATGGCAGCACCGCATTGAAATCCTGATCCATTTTCTTGTCGGCCTCTTCGGTGCGCTGATGGTGCATGGCGGCTGGCTGTGGATGAGCGCCAAATGGAGCGAGAAAAAACCCATGCTGCCCGTCCCCGACGGAATCGACTATTTGCCGATGGTGATTGCCGGCGTGCTGATTGTGCTGTTCTCGATTGAACATGTCATCGCGCTGCTGCGCGGTGAGGAAGTGGTGCCCGCATGGAACTGACCGTACTCGCCCTGAGCTTCACGCTCTTTCTGGTCATTGGCGTACCAGTCGCGTTTGCGATTGGCCTGTCGTCGGTGGCCACCATCATTGCCGCCGGTCTGCCGATCGCGGTGGTGTTCCAGAAGATGGTTGGCGGCATGCAGGTGTTCTCCTTCCTGGCCATTCCGTTCTTTGTTTTCGCTGGCGAACTGATGCTCTATGGCGGCATCGCCGAGCGCATCGTGCGCTTCGCCAACAGCCTGGTCGGCCACGTACGCGGCGGCCTGGGCATGAGCAACGTGATTGGGTGCACGCTGTTTGGCGGTGTCGCGGGTTCGCCGCTGGCCGACGTCTCGGCCATGGGCTCGGTGATGATTCCGCTGATGAAGAAGGAAGGCTACGACGCCGACTACGCCGTCAACGTCACCACCCACGCCGCGCTGGTTGGCGCCATCATGCCAACCTCGCACAACATGATCATCTTCACACTGGCCACCTCGGGCATCGCCTCGGTTAGCGTGCTGAGCCTGATCCTCGCGGGCCTGGTGCCCGCGATCATCCTGACCTTGTGCAACCTGGGCGCAGCCTACTACGTCGCCGTCAAACGCGGCTACCCGACACGCGGCGCCTTCCCCGGTTGGGGCGAGGTGACGCGTGCTTTTGGCGCAGCGTTGCCGGGCCTGCTGGTGGTGGTGATCATCCTGGTCGGCATTCTGTCGGGCGCCTTCACGGCCACCGAGTCGGCGTCCATCGCCGTGGCTTGGGCGCTGGCTATCACGGTGTTTGTTTACCGCACGATGTCCTGGAAAAACTTCATGACGGCTTGCGCCAAGGCTTGCAAGACCACCGGCGTGGTGCTGCTGCTGATCGGTATCTCGAACGCCTTCGGCTACTTCATGGCGCTGTATGAGGTGCCGCAACTGACCGGCGAGCTGATGAAGTCGGTGAGCAGCCAGCCCTGGGTCATCTTCCTGATGATCAATGTGCTGCTGTTCATCCTCGGCACCTTCCTCGACATGGCGGCCACGATCCTGATCTGTACGCCGATCTTCATGCCGATCGCGATGCAGTTCGGTATGGACCCGATTCAGTTCGGCATCGTGATGCTGATCAACTGCGCGCTCGGCCTGAACACGCCGCCGGTCGGCTCGGTGCAGTTCGTCGGCTGTGCGATTGGGGGGATATCGGTCGGCCAGGTCATGCGTTCGATTGCCCCGTTTTACGGTGCGCTCGGCATCTGCCTGCTGCTCGTGACTTACGTACCCGCGTTCTCGCTGTGGCTGCCTTCGCTCGTGAAATAAACGGAAATATCGCATGAAAATTGTTGCTGTCCGCGTGACACCCATTGCCATCAAGGACCCGGCCTTGCTCAATGCCGCCGGTGTGCACGAGCCCTTTGGCCTGCGCTCCATCATCGAAGTCGTGGGCGCCAATGGCCAGGTTGGCCTGGGCGAAACCTACGGCGATGCGCCGGTGCTGGACCTGCTGAACCGCACCCGCGACAGCCTGGTCGGCCTCTCCGCCTTCGACCTCAACGGCCTGTGGGCGCGGGTGCTTAGCGCTGCGCCGCAAACCAACACCGGCCACGTCGAAATGGAACTGGCACCCGGCTCACTCGGCAGCAACCTCGTCAACAGCGCCTTCTCGGCATTCGAGGTCGCGTTTCTGGACCTGCAGGCGCGTACGCTGGGCATTCCACTGGTGGAATTGCTCGGCGGCGCCGTGCGCGACAAGGTGGCTTATTCGGCCTACCTGTTCTACAAGTGGGATGCCTCGGTGGACCCCGAATATGCGCCTGATCCCTATGGCGAGGCGGTGAATCCGCAGCAAATCGTGGCCCAGGCTAAACAGATGATCGACCAGTACGGCTTCGAGAGCATCAAGCTCAAGGCCGGCGTGTTTGATCCCGAAGAAGAGGCGGATGCGATTCTCGCGCTCAAGGCCGCTTTTCCCAAGCACCAGCTGCGCATCGATCCGAACAGCAACTGGACCATGGCGACCAGTCTGCGCGTGGCCGAGAAGCTGGCCGGCTGCCTGGAATATTACGAAGACCCGACGCCCACGCTCGAAGGCATGGCCGAGCTGCACAAGGCCACCGGCCTGCCGCTGGCGACCAATATGGTGGTGACGAACTGGGCTGAGCTCAAGCGCAGCATTGAGCTCAACTCGGTGCAGATACTGCTCTCCGACCACCACTACTGGGGCGGCCTACGCGCCACACAGGCGCTGGCGCGTACCTGCCAGGCGTTCGGCCTGGGCCTGTCCATGCATTCCAACTCGCATCTGGGCATCAGCCTGATGGCGATGACGCACCTGGCTGCGTCGGTGCAGCACCTGAGCTACGCCTGCGACACGCATTACCCGTGGCAGAGCGATGAAATCCTGCTGGGCGGCAAGGTGCCGATCACCGGCGGTTGCGTGCACCTGACCGACAAGCCCGGCCTCGGCGTGGAGCTGGACCGCGACAAGCTGGCCGAGTTGCACGAGGCCTACCAACACTGCCGCATCCGCACCCGCAACGACGTGGCGCAGATGCGCTGCTTCCGCCCGGACTGGACGCAGGTCAAACCCCGCTTTTGAGTGCTTACCACTCAAATTTATACGAAAACAGCCTCTAGCCAGCGTCCATAAAGCGCAGGCAGCTATTAATTCAGGAGTATTCATGCCATCCACACAACGTCGCCAACTGGTGCTTTCCACCCTCGGTCTGCTTACCGCAGCGGCCATCAGCACACCCGTGCTGGCCCAGGCCCCAGCCTGGCCGACCAAGCCTGTGCGCATCGTCGTGCCGTACCCACCCGGCGGCTCGTCGGACATCATCGCCCGTGCCATCAGCCAGCCCTTGTCCGACGCCTTGAAGCAGCCGGTGATCATCGAGAACCGGCCCGGTGCCAATGGCAACCTGGGTGCCGACGCGGTGGCCAAGTCCGCGCCAGACGGCCACACCCTGTTGCTGTGCGATACCGGCGCGCTGGCCATCAGCCCCTCGGTCTACACCAAGCTGCCGTTCAATCCGTCGAAGGATTTGAGTGGCGTCACCATGCTGGCCTACTCGCCGCACATGCTGGTGGTGCACCCCTCGGTGCCGGCCAACAACCTGCAGGAACTGGTGGCCTTGTCCAAAAAAACCGAGCTGAACTTTGCCGTCACCGCCATGGGCAGCGCCCCGCATCTGGCCGGTGTGGCCGTTGCACTGGCCAGTGGCGCGCGCTGGACCTACATCCCCTACAAAGGCGGCGTGCAGGCCGTGACCGACACCATGGCCGGACAGACCCAGGTGGTCATGAATGGCATGCTGGCCACGCTGCCGCATGTGCAAAGCGGCAAGCTCAAGGTGCTGGGCATCTCCAAGGGCGCGCGCATGCCGTTGGTCGGGCAGATGCCGACTATCGCCGAGCAGGGTCTGCCGGGCTTCGAGTCCGGCACCTGGCAGGGCGTGCTGGTGCCCGCCGGCACGCCGCCCGCCATACTGGCTCGACTCAATGCCGAGTTGATCAAGGTCATTCGCAGCCCGGCGATTCGCAGCCGTTTGACGGGGCAGGGCGCCGAAGTGGTGACCATGAGCCCGACCGAGCAGAACCAGTTTTTTGAACGCGAACGCAGCCGCTGGGCCGTTGTGGTCAAGCAGGCCGACGTCCGTCTGGACTGAACTTTTTTTCCTATCGAACCCTTTTGAATTAATCCCTCTCCATAAGGACCTCATCATGAATCCCCAAGACCTCAAAACCATCGTCAGCTCTGGCCTCCTGTCCTTCCCCGTGACCGACTTCGATGCGCAAGGCGACTTCAACGCCAAGAGCTATGCCGCGCGCCTGGAGTGGCTGGCCCCGTATGGCGCCAGCGCCTTGTTTGCGGCCGGCGGCACTGGCGAGTTCTTCTCGCTCACCGGCGACGAATACCCGTCCATCATCAAGACTGCGGTGGAAACCTGCCGCGGCAAGGTGCCGATCATCGCCGGCGCCGGCGGCCCCACGCGTTTTGCCATTGCCTGCGCGCAAGAGGCCGAACGCCAGGGCGCGCACGGCATTTTGCTACTGCCGCATTACCTGACCGAAGCCGGCCAGGAAGGCTTGATTGCCCATGTCGAGCAGGTGTGCAAGAGCGTGAAATTCGGCGTGATTGTCTACAACCGCAATGTGTGCCGGCTCACGGCGGACTCGCTCGCCATCCTGGCGGACCGTTGCCCCAATCTGATTGGCTTCAAGGACGGCGTGGGCGATATTGAGACCATGTCCTCCATCTACATGAAGATGGGCGAGCGCTTCTCCTACCTGGGTGGCCTGCCCACGGCCGAGGTCTATGCCGCGGCCTACAAGGCGCTGGGCACACCGGTGTATTCCTCGGCGGTGTTCAACTTCATCCCCAAGACGGCCATCGAGTTCTACGAAGCCGTGCGCACCGACGACATGGCGACACAGCACCGCCTGCTCAAGGACTTCTTCATGCCCTACCTCGACATCCGCAACCGCGTGCCGGGCTATGGCGTCAGCATCATCAAGGCCGGTGCCAAGCTGGTTGGCCACGATGCCGGTCCGGTGCGCGCGCCGCTGACCGATCTGAAACCCGCCGAGATGGAAGCACTGGCCGCGCTGATCAAGTCGCTCGGTCCGCAATAAACCAACGCACTCGCAAGGACAGCACATGACACAAAAGTACGACAACCTGATCGGTGGCGAATGGGTCGCCGGCGGCGCCTATACGCCCAACATCAACCCGTCCAACCTGGCTGACGTGATTGGCGACTACACGCAAGCCAGCGCTGCCCAGCTGGACCAAGCCGTGCAAGCCGCACGCGCCGCTTTCCCGGCCTGGTCCACTTCCGGCATTCAGGCCCGGGCCGATGCGCTCGACAAGATCGGCAGCGAGATCCTGGCCCGCCGTGAAGAGCTGGGTATCTTGTTGGCGCGCGAAGAAGGCAAGACCAAGCCCGAAGGCATTGGCGAGGCCACGCGAGCCGGCAATATCTTCAAGTTCTTCGCCGGTGAATGCCTGCGCCTGGCCGGTGAAATCGTGCCCTCGGTGCGCCCCGGCATTAGTGTGGAAGTGACGCGTGAACCGCTGGGTGTGATCGGCCTGATCACGCCGTGGAATTTCCCGATTGCCATTCCGGCCTGGAAGATTGCCCCGGCCCTGGCCTACGGCAACTGTGTGGTGTTCAAGCCGGCCGACCTGGTGCCGGGTTGCGCCTGGGCGCTGGCCGAGATCATCAGCCGCTCGGGCATTCCCGCCGGCGTGTTCAACCTGGTCATGGGACGCGGCAGCGTGATTGGCGATCCGCTGGTGAATCACCCGGGCGTGGATGGCATCAGCTTCACCGGCTCGCAAGGCGTGGGTGGGCGCATTGCCCAGCAATGTGCGGCCAATTTGAAGAAGGTTCAGCTGGAGATGGGCGGCAAGAACCCGCAAGTCATTCTGGACGATGCGGACCTGGCGCAAGCAGTTGAACTCTGCGTGCAAAGCGCCTTTTTCTCCACCGGCCAGCGCTGCACGGCATCGAGCCGTCTGATCGTGACCGATGGCATCTACACCAAATTTGTCGAAGCCGTCAAGGCGCGCATGGCCGGCCTCAAGGTCGGTGATGCGCTGCAGGCCGGCATCGACATCGGCCCGGTGTCCTCGTTGTCGCAGCTGGAGCAGGACTTGAGTTATGTGGACATCGGACAGGCCGAAGGTGCGGTGCTGGTCGCCGGCGGTCAACGCGTGACGTGTGGCACCGAGGGCTTTTACATGGCGCCGGCGCTGCTGACCGACACCACGGCGGGCATGCGCATCAACCGTGAAGAAGTGTTCGGCCCGGTGGCCAGCATCATCCGCGTCAAGGGCTATGAAGAGGCGCTGGCTGAGTCCAACAACACGCCGTTTGGCCTCTCAAGCGGTATCGCCACCACCTCGCTGAAGTACGCCACCCACTTCAAGCGCCACAGCCAGGCGGGCATGGTGATGGTGAATCTGCCTACCGCCGGTGTGGACTACCACGTGCCTTTTGGCGGGCGCAAAGGTTCCAGCTATGGTTCGCGCGAGCAGGGCCGCTATGCGCAGGAGTTCTTCACGATTGTGAAAACGGCCTACACGCTGTCCTGAAATCGCCATTGACTGCCAGGAGAAAAAACCATGTCAGAAGCCGCGGTGCTTGAGCCTCTTTTCATCCGCATGCACGAGGCGGACAACGTGGCCATCGTCGTCAATGACGGCGGCCTGCCCGCCGGGGCGATGTTTGCCTCGGGCCTGAGGCTGGTCGAGCCCGTGCCGCAAGGCCACAAAGTCGCGCTGCTTGATCTGGCCGCCGGTGCACCTGTGCGGCGCTACAACGTGGTGATAGGCCATACCTTGCGCGCCATCCCGGCAGGGGCCTGGGTGCATGAGCGCCTGCTGCAAATGCCGGACGCGCGCGAGCTCACCGGTTTGCCGATGGCCACCGTGAAGCCGCCCGCCATGGCGCCGTTGGAGGGTTACACCTTTGAGGGCTACCGCAATGCCGATGGCTCGGTCGGCAGTCGCAACATTCTGGCCATCACCACCACCGTGCAGTGCGTGGCAGGGGTGGTGGACTTTGCAGTGCAACGCATCAAGGCCGAACTGCTGCCGCGCTACCCGAATGTCGATGATGTGGTGAGCCTGGAGCACACCTACGGCTGCGGCGTAGCGATTGACGCGCCCGACGCCATCATCCCGATTCGCACCTTGCGCAACATCAGCCTGAACCCGAATTTTGGCGGCGAGGTGATGGTGGTCAGTCTGGGCTGCGAGAAACTGCAACCCGAGCGCCTGCTGCCGCCCGGCGTGATTCCGATCAGCGACCAGCGCGGCGTGGAGGAAAAGCTGGACGTGGTGTGCCTGCAGGACGACGCCCATGTCGGCTTCATGTCCATGATCGACTCGGTCATGCGCCAGGCCCAACCACACCTCGAACGCCTGAACCAGCGCCGGCGCGAGACCTGTCCCGCGTCCGAGCTGGTGGTGGGCGTGCAGTGCGGCGGCAGCGATGCCTTCTCCGGTGTCACGGCCAATCCGGCGGTCGGCTTTGCCACCGATTTGCTGGTGCGTGCCGGCGCTACCGTGATGTTCTCCGAGGTGACCGAGGTGCGCGACGGCATCGACCAGCTGACGGCCCGCGCCAGCACCCCCGAAGTGGCCGCGGCCATGATCCGCGAGATGGCCTGGTACGACAACTACCTGCAAAAAGGCATGGTGGACCGCAGTGCCAACACCACACCGGGCAACAAGAAGGGTGGCTTGTCGAACATCGTCGAGAAGGCGATGGGCTCCATCGTCAAGTCCGGCACGGCGCCCATTTCCGGCGTGCTGTCGCCGGGCGAGAAGGTCCAGCAAAAAGGTCTGACGGGCCTGGTTTACGCCGCCACCCCGGCCAGCGATTTCATTTGCGGCACGCTGCAGCTGGCGGCCGGCATGAATCTGCACATCTTCACCACCGGCCGCGGCACGCCTTATGGGCTGGCCGAATGCCCTGTGATCAAGGTCGCGACGCGCAACGATCTGGCGCGCCGCTGGCACGACCTGATGGACGTGAATGCCGGGCGCATCGCCAGTGGCGAGGCCAGCATTGAAGACGTGGGCTGGGAACTTTTCAAGCTGATGCTGGATGTGGCCAGTGGCAAAAAAACCTGGGCCGAGCACTGGAAACTGCACAACGCGCTGGTGCTGTTCAATCCGGCACCGGTGACCTGAGGGTTGCAGGGGATGGGACCTGTCTTTCGTTTTGACTTCCCCTTTCATTCAAATTATTTAACAGGAGACAAACCATGAAACTTCGCAGAAACCTCATCACCTTGGCGGCCATCGCGGCCCTGGGCACCGCGCTGCCTTTGGTGGCTACGGCCCAGGCCGATTACCCCAACAAACCGGTCAAGATCATCGTGCCGTTTCCGGCCGGCGGCACCAGCGACGTGATGGGTCGCTTGTTGGCCGAGGAACTGGGCAAGATCCTCAAGCAACCTTTCATCGTCGAAAACATCGGCGGCGCGGGTGGCGTGATTGGCACGGAACGGGCCACCAAGGCCGCGCCCGATGGCTATACCTTGATCCAGACCGGTGTCGGCCAGAACGCCGTGGCGCACGGGCTGGACCCCAACCTCAAGTACAACTCCATCACGGACTTCATCCACATATCGCAGGTCCACTCCGGCCCGAATGTGCTGGTGGTGCATCCGGATGCGCCGTTCAAAACGCTCAAGGATCTGGTGGCCTACGCCAAGGTCAACCCCGGCAAACTCAACTACGGCTTCACCCCCGCAGCCTCGGGCCACATGGCGATGGAGCAGTTCAAGCAGACCGCCGGCATCTTCATGCTGGGCATCCCCTACCGCGGCGGCGGCCCGATGATGACAGACATTCTGGGCGGCACCATCCCCATGATGTTCATCAACCAGGACGTGGCCTTGCAGCACGTCAAGGCCGGCAAGCTGCGCGCCCTGGCGGTCTCCAGCGCCCAGCGAAATTCCCTGTATCCCGATGTGCCGACCGTGGCTGAATCCGGCTACCCGGGATTTGAGGCCTTGTCCTGGTCTGGCATCTCGGCGCTCAAGGGCACGCCCCAGCCCATCATCGACAAGCTCGACGCAGCCATGGTCCAGGTGCTGAAATCGCCCGCCGTCAAACAACGCCTGGAGTCGCAGGGCTTTGTGGTCCCGACACCGGGCGCCAAGCACTACACCGCCTTCGTCAAGAGCGAACTGGATCGCTGGACCAAGGTCATCAAGACCGCTGGCATCAAGGTCGAATAGGCCGTCGGGGTGATGAGTGACTTCCTCCCCGAGGCCCGCGCACTGCTCGGTGAGGCGAATGTCCTGACCGTTGACCTTGCCGCCTACGCCACCGACTGGCGCGGCAAGTTCACCGGCGTGCCGCTGGCGGTGCTGCGACCCGCCGACACGGCGCAGGTGGCGGCGACCGTCAAACTCTGCGCCATCCACGGCGTGGCCATCGTGCCGCAAGGCGGTAACACCGGCATGTGCGGCGGCGCCACGCCCGACGGCAGCGGCCAGCAGGTGGTGCTGAGCCTGAGCCGGCTGAACCGCGTGCGCAACATCGACCCGCTGAACAACACCATGACGGTGGAGGCCGGCTGCGTGCTGCAGACCCTGCAGGAACTGGCGACCGAACACGACCGTCTGTTCCCCCTGTCACTAGGCGCCGAAGGCTCGTGCCAGATCGGCGGCAACATCGCTACCAATGCCGGTGGCGTGCAGGTGCTGCGCTACGGCAACACGCGCGACCTGGTGCTGGGGCTGGAAGTGGTGCTGGCCGATGGCCAGGTGCTGAACTTGCTGCGCGCGCTGCGCAAGGACAACACCGGTTACGACCTCAAACACCTGTTCATCGGCTCGGAAGGCACGCTGGGCATCGTCACGGCGGCGGTGCTCAAGCTGTTTCCGGCACCGCACGCCAGCGCCGTGGCGTTTGCGGCGTTCCAGACACCGCAGCAGGCGCTGCAGTTGCTGGGGCTGATGCGCGGCGCCTTGGGCGACCGCTTCACCGCGTTCGAACTCATGAGCGACGCCAGCTTAGGCCTGGTGCGCCAGTATTTTCCGGCCACGCCCGCCTTGTTTGCCGAGACCCATCCCTGGCATGTGCTGATGCAGGCCACCGACCCCGGCGCCGATGACGGTGCGCAGGTGGCACTGGATACCAGCTTTCAGGCCGCGCTGGAGCAGGCGCTGGAAACCGGCGTGATCGACGACGTGGTGGTGGCGACCTCGGTGGCGCAGGCCGAGGAACTTTGGGCTGTGCGCGAGAACATCAGCGAAGCCCAGCAGCATGACGGCCACAACATTAAGCACGATATCGCCGTGCCGGTGTCCAGCGTGGCGGCCTTCATCGAGGAGGTGCAGCCCTTGCTGCACGCCGCCTACACGGGCGTGCGCCCGGTTGTTTACGGCCATCTGGGCGACGGCAATCTGCACTTCAACGTGTCGCGCCCGCCAGGCTGGAGCACACCGGACTGGCAGGGGGAGTCGGACCGCGTGAACGCCATCGTGCTCGATGTGGTGGCCCGTTTGCAGGGCTCGTTCAGCGCCGAGCATGGCCTGGGCCAGCTCAAGAAGCACGAAATGGCGCTGTACAAGACGCCGCTGGAGATTGAGGTGATGCGCCGCGTCAAGCAGGCGCTGGACCCGCAGGGGCTGATGAATCCAGGCAAATTGCTGCCGGTCTGATTTTTATAAAAAGTTTAAGCTTTTTTGGCCTCTAGACCCCGTCCAATAAGCGCAAGCAGCTACTGAATTAATAGTAAATTAAATCCCATGACAAGCTCCCAATCGCCCTCGCCACAGCGCTTTTCCCTGGCCGAACTGGCGCGCGTCACGCAGGCGCTGTTTGTCGCCGTCGGCATGGATCTGGAGAAAGCGCGCTGCGTCACCGACGCCTTGCTCACCGCCGACAGCATGGGCCACAGCACCCACGGCCTGGCGCTCGCACCCTGGTACCTGGAAGCGGCGCGCAGCGGCGTCATGAGCGTCACCGGCGACAAAATTGTGGTGAATGACCGCGGTGCCTGCGTCACCTGGAACGGCAACCGCCTGCCCGGCGCCTGGCTGATTCACCAGGCCATCGACGCCGCGCTGGAACGCATCGAGCAATACGGCGTGGTGATGGTGGTCATCGCCAACAGCCACCACACCGGCGCCCTGGCCACCTATCTGCCGCGCCTGACCGAACGTGGTTTGCTGGTGCAATTGGTCAATTCCGGCCCGGCCGCCGCCGGCGTGGCACCATTTGGTGGCACCCAGGCGCTGTTCACGCCGAACCCGATCGCTGCCGGCATCCCCACAACTGGCGCGCCGATCCTGCTCGACATCAGTTCCTCCATCACCACGCTCAACAGTGCACGCCAGCTGGCCGCGCGGGGAGAACGCTTTCCGGCTAACTGGGCGATGGACGCGCAAGGTCGACCCAGCGACGACCCGGCGGTGGTCATCAGCGGCGGCGGCACCTTGCTGCCGGTCGGTGGTTTCGACCACGGCCACAAGGGCTACGGCATGGCGCTGCTGGCCGAAGCCCTCACGCAGGGCTTGCCCGGCCATGGCCGCGCCGATGCGCCGGTGGGCACCACCATCGGCATCTTTTTGCAGGTGATCGACCCCAATGCCTTTGCCGGGCTGGACGCCTTCACGCGCCAGACCGGCTGGCTGGCGGACGCCTGCCACGCCAACCCGCCACTGCCGGGCGGGCCGCGCGTGCGTTTGCCGGGTGAGCAGGCGCTGGTGCGCCAGCGCGAGGCGATGGAAGCCGGTGTTCCGTTGGCGCAGGGGACAGTGGATGCGCTTCGGCTGCTTGCCGAGGGGGAAGGACTGCAGTTCCCCCTGCTGTTCTGAATCCATTTTTGCCGTAATCCTATGTATCGCTACCACACCGTGCATGTGTAGCCGCAGATACGTTCAATCTGAAGGTCCCCTGGCCAACTAACTAGTTTGTCTTTTTTGACAAGCACTTGGCGTGATATTGGGATGCTTGGCAGCAGTCTTGCCCTGCTTCTCAAAAGTGGTCGTCTACCCCAACGCCTTGACGACCTTGCTAATGCGACATAGATCGCAACAGCGGATCGACTCATACCTAAAAGGTATTGCGCTAATAGCAATTCAAAAAAATCGGCTTTGCTTCCAAACTCAGCTCGTCTTTGGATGCACTTCTGACGATGCTGGCTGGGGCTCGTGGCTGGGGCCATTTGCGCGTGTGACAACGCTACTCACTTACGAATAAATGCAGAGATATACATGACTCAACACACATCACTTTCAGCCACTGCACCAGACCTTCCCCTTTGGCGGGGCTGGCTGGCCATCGTATTTCTGGGCATCGGCGCCTTCACGATTGTCACCACTGAGTTGGCGCCGATCGGGCTGTTGTCGTCCATCGCGCGAGACATGGGGCGTAGCGAAGCGACTGTCGGCCTCACCGTCACCCTGTATGCGTGGATCGGTGCCTTCAGCGCGCTGCTGTCGGCGTTCGCGCTGAGCCGGCTGCCGCGCAAGCCGCTGCTGATCGGATTGATGTTGTGCCTGGCCTTGTCCAACGGCGCTGCCATGCTGGCAGACAGCTTCGGCTTGCTGTTGTCTGCGCGCGCATGCGGCGCCATCGCGCACGGTTTGTTCTGGGCCGTCATTGCCGCCTCGGCGGCACAGATTGCGCCGCCGCGTCATGTCGGGCTGGCGACATCGATTGTCTTTGGTGGGGTCTCAGCGGCCAGCGTGCTTGGCGTTCCACTGGCCACGTTCATCGGACAAGAGAGCAGCTGGCGTGTGGCCTTTGGCGCAATCGGTGTGCTGAGCTTGGTCGTCGCGCTCGTGATGGTGCCAGTCCTGCCCGGTCTCAAACAAGAAGAAGCGCGGGGCGGTCGCGCAGCGCTCGCCGGGGTGTTGCGCAGGGCTGAACTGTGGGGCATTTACTTGGCCACGGCGTTTGCTGTCACCAGCCATTTTGCGGCATTCACTTTCATCGAGCCCTTCCTGCGTGAAGCGCCCGGCGTTCAGTCGTCGCTGGTGATCGCCCTGCTGTTTGGTTTCGGCGCTGCCGGCCTGGCCGCCAACTTCGTCACGGGTGTTTTTATTGATCGCTATCTGCGCTCCTTCCTGATGCTGGCGCTGTGCATGCTGAGCCTTGCGCTGATTGTCTTGGGGTATTGGCGCGATACCCTCGGCGTGGCAGGGATTGCCGCCATGTTGGTGATGTGGGGCGCTGCCATCTCGGCGATCTTTGTCGGCTTTCAAACGTGGATCCTGCGTACGGCCGGCACGGCTGCGATGCCGGCATCGGCTATCCACGCCGCCATTTTCAACGCCGCAATCGGCACCGGCGCCATGGTCGGTGCATGGATATTGAGCAGCAGCGGCTTCTCCACAGTGATGGTCGTCGCTGGCCTGGGTGGTGTCGTGTCGATTTTGGTGGTGGCGAGTATCGGCCGGCCAGTGCGGGCCTTGCAGCCAGGGCTGTCGCAATGAAAACGCAAGATTCGCTCATGAGCGATAAGACCCGCCTGGGTCGCAGCTTGATGGACGCACTTGAACCCAACACGGCCGAGCGCGTCACGGCCAAACTGTCCGAACTTGACCCGGACCTGCCACGCCTGATCACTGACTATGCTTTCGCCGACGTGATTGGCCGCCCTGGGCTGGACCTCAAAACGCGTGAGATGTTGACCGTGGCCGCGCTTACGGCCATGGGGAACGCGCCATCGCAACTGGAGTTCCACATGCGTGGCGCCATGAATGTCGGAGTGAGCCGGCAGGAGTTGCTGGAAATTGTCATTCAAATGGCGGTCTATGCCGGCGTGCCAGCCTGCATGAACGGACTGACGGCGTATCGCGCGGCGATCACCGCTGTCAATGGCCCGCAATTTACGAAGCGCGATTGATGTCCATCTTTCCGCATCCTTGATTCAAGCGCGTGCCCAGCCCAGAGCACGGCTTCCTTAAAAGAGAGAAATAGCATGAAAACTGAAACCAACACACAGGCACCGACTCGACCAGCTTTGCCCGTACGTCTGCTGGGCGACAACCTGGCCGTGTCCGCCATGGGGTATGGGGCCATGGGAATGAGCGAGTTTTATGGACCCTCGGATGACGCCGCCTCGAAGGCATTGCTGCAGGAAGTTACCGATCGTGGGGTTACCTTCATCGATACGGCCGATATCTACGGCCAGGGTCATAACGAGTTACTGATCGGCGACTTGGTGCGCTCACGGCGCGCCGCGCGCATGGCAGGGCAATTGAAGATCGCCACCAAATGCGGTATCGAACGGTCCGCCGAAACGCCCTCGCTTCGGCGCATCAACAACACGCCGGAATACATCCGCCGCTGCTGCGAAGCTTCGTTGACGCGACTCGGGGTCGATCGTATCGATCTTTATTACATCCACCGGGTCGATCCGACGGTCGACATCGAAGACACCATGGGATGCCTGGCCGAGTTGGTGAAGGAAGGCAAGATCGAGCATGTAGGTTTGTGCGAAGTGTCCGCAAATACGCTGGAGCGGGCGCACCGGGTACACCCGGTGGCAGCCTTGCAGACTGAGTATTCGCTGTGGAGCCGAGACGTTGAGCGAGATATCTTGCCGGCAACCAAAGCGCTCGGCATCGGTTTTGTCGCCTACTCGCCGTTGGGGCGCGGTTTTCTCAGTGGCCGCCTGACGGATACAGCCAGTTTGGCCGAGGGAGATTTCAGGCGCACCAACCCAAGGTTTCAGGAGGAGAACATGGCACACAATCTTGGTTTGTTGGAGACGGTGCGCGCTGTTGCCGCAACCCATGCGGCAACACCGGGGCAGGTTGCGCTTGCCTGGTTGCTGGCCCAGGGCCAACACATCGTGCCGATCCCAGGCACGCGTCGATCGGCCTACTTGCAGGAGAATCTGGGGGCGCTTGACTTGGCGCTAACGGCTGCGGACTTGAAACTGCTCGATCAAGCCATGGCTCCCGAGCAAGTGCGTGGCGCACGTTACGCCGCCGAGGGCATGAAAGGTATCAATGCCTGAAGCGGACCGTGGAAAGTCGGCGCCGCTACACGCCTGCGCTTGCGAGCGCCGCGCGGATGGTGTCCACCTTGTCCAGGACCGCGCGCCGCGTTTCCTGGACGCGCGAGATAATTTGCACGTCGATGGCCAACAACTTCGCCAGCTGCGCCGGAAGGGCCCGGTAGGCAACGCCAATGCGAGAGGTGGCCTGCATCGACTGCGGGCAGAGAGCCACCCCTTCGCCTGCCGCGACGCAAGCCAACAGCGTGGTGAAATCTTTGGGTTCCAGACGCCGAGGTGCCGCATAGCCATAGGCCTTGAAGGTGCGCTCACATTTGTCGTAGAAAGCGGGGTTATCGATGCGCGCGAACCAGAACAGCGGCAAATCGCCAAGTTCGCTGAATGCCACCACCTTCTTGCGTGCGGCTGGGTGGCTTTCAGGCAAGATGGCAATCATCGGCTCACATCCGACCGACTCGACCGCCATGTCATCCGACGTCGTGACAATGTCGCCCACGATGGCGATATCCAACTCGCCTCGGCGAACGCGCTCGACCAGGTTTTTGGACAAGTCCCGTACCACGGGGCGTCCCCCGGCGAAGTCAGGGTCGTTGATGAGGTCATTGAGTTTGGGGATCAATGAATAGTCGATAACGCTCGTTAAACCCATGCGCACGATGTTCGCGCTTTCGTGCTTGTCGTGGAAGTTCTCTTTAACGCCCATGACTGCAACATCGAGCGCCATCAGGAACTTGTGCGTCTCGTTCTTGAACGCTTCACCCGCCGGCGTCAAGCTCACTTGGCTGGTGTCGCGTTGGAAGAGCTGCACCCTCAACAAGTCCTCAAGGCCCTGGATCTGGCGTGACAAGGGCGGCTGCGACATGTTCAGAAGTTCTGCTGCGCTGCGGAAGTTCAGTTCCTGGGCAACGGCGAGAAAGCACTGCAAGGTTCTGGTGCTGGGCAAGCGCCTGGACTGCATGATCATGTGAGTTCTTCGCTAACCGTCAGGAAATGGTGAATGTGTCGCAGATGGATGGATTCAGTCATGCCGAAAAGGTATCACAAAGAAGATACTGGATGCCTTGCTAAACGAGATTTAACGTATCCAAATGCTTTTGCCGGGTATCCACAGACCGGCTGGCGGGCTTGGTGTGGCCTACAGCCCAAGCCAGCGCGCGATGATGCTGCGCTGCATCTCCGAGGTGCCCGAATAGATGGTGCTGCCGACGGCGTCGCGCAGCGCCCGTTCCACTTCGTATTCGACCATATAGCCGTAGCCGCCGTGGATTTGCACGGTGTCGAGCGCCACCTTGACCAGCGATTCGCTGACAAACAGCTTGGTGATCGAGGCATCGAGCGATGCGTTTCTGAGGTGGCCCAGGCGCCAGGCCGAGCGGTAGGTGAGCAGGCGCGCCGCTTCCAATTGCACCTTCATGTCGGCGATCTTGTGCGCCACCGCCTGGAACTTGCCGATCAGCTGGCCGAACTGGCTGCGCGTGCGCGCATAGGTGATCGAGGTTTCCAACAGCCGCTCGATCGCGCCGACATGGCCGGCGACGAGCAGGATGCGCTCCCAGTCCATCGCCGTGGCGAACACGGCCGAGCCGCCGCCGACACTGCCGAGCACCGCGTCGTCCGGCACGCGCATGTTGTCAAACACCAGTTCACCGACCGGCGAGGTGCGCAGACCCATCTTCTCGAACTTGCGCCCGGCCGAAAAACCCGGCGTGGCCTTGTCGACCAGGAAAGCGGTCACGCCGCCGTGGAAGCCCTTTTTGGCGTCGGTGAGCGCAAACACGATCGCCACGTCGCCGACCGGGCCATTGGAGATGAAGGTCTTGGTGCCGTTGAGGCACCAGCCGTCGCCGTCGCGCTCGGCGCGGGTGCGCAGTGAAAAGCTGTCAGAGCCCGAGCCCGGTTCGGTGATCGCGTGCATGCCGACCAGGCTGCCGTCGACCAGCCCCGGCAGGTAGCGCTGTTTCTGCGCTTCGTTGGCGTGCAGCCAGACCGGCACGACGCAGGCCAGCAGATGCGCCGACAGCGAGAACACCAGCCCGCCGTCGCGGCAGCCGTAGCCCAGGGCTTCCAGCGCAATCGCGCATGACAGCGGGTCGACGCCGCTGCCGCCATAGGCCTCGGGCACCGGCAGCCCCTGGATGCCGATGGCGGCGCATTTTCGCCACAGCTCGCGCGAGAACACCTGGTCGCGGTCGCGGTTGTCCACGCCCTCGTTCAACTCGCGCTGGGCAAACTTGACGATGCTGTCGCGCAGCATCTTCTGCTCGTCGGTGTAGGCGAAGTCCATCAGTTCATCTCCTTCAGCCGCTGGTAGTCGACCTTGTCGGTCGAGGTCTTGGGCAGCGAATCGCACCAGATGAACTGGTCCGGCACCATGTACAAAGGCAAGTTCTCGGCGCAGAAGCGCTTCATCTCGATCATCGACGGCCGCTTGGCCTCGCGGCAGCTGAGCACGGCCTTGATACGCACGCCTTCTTCGTCGGCCAGTGCCACCACCGCAGCTTCCTTGATCGCGCCATGGCGGTATAGGCCGGCCTCGATCTCGCCCAGTTCGACGCGGTAACCGCGGCGCTTGACCATGCGGTCGCGCCGGCCGAGATAGGTGTAGTTGCCGTCCTCGGCCTCAACCACGATGTCGCCGGTGCGGTACCAGCGCACACCCTGGTCACCGTTGTAGTCGCGCGTCAAAAAGGCGGATTTGCTTTGTTCCGGCAGCGCCCAGTAGCCCTGCATCACGCCGGACCCGCTGATGCAGAGTTCACCCTCGCCGCCGGGCGCCACCTCGTGGCCATGCTCGTCGACGACCTTGGCACGCAGGTGCGAGCAGACCTTGCCGATCGGGAACGGCACGCTGCGCTCCGGTGGCACCGGTAGCGCCAACTCGTACCAGGTGCAGACATTGGTCTCGGTTGGGCCGTACAGGTTGAAGTAGCGTGGCATCGGCAGCAACTCGGTCAGGGTGCGCAGATGGCGCACCGGGAACACCTCGCCGGCGAACAGCACCATGCGCAAGGCTGACAGGTCTTGCTGGGCCAGGTTGCCGTATTGCGCCAACAGGCTCAGGATCGACGGCGCCGAATACCAGCAGGTGATGCGCTGCTCGGCGATCAGCGGCGCCAGTCGCAGCGGGTCTTTGCCCGCCTCCTCGGCGATCAGCACCAGCGCGGCGCCGTGCTTGAGCGGCAGGTGAATATCGAGGATGGACAGGTCGAAGTGCAGCGGTGCGTGCGACGAGAATCGATCGCTCGTCAGGGGCTCGAACACCTCCGCGCACCAGTCGACGAAGCTGACGGCGTTTTCGTGCGTCAGCATCACACCCTTGGGCTTGCCGGTGGAGCCCGAGGTGTAGAGGATGTAGGCCAGGTCCTGCGCGGCACTCTCAACGCTGGCGACCACCGGGGCTGGCTGGCGTGCATCGGCCTGGTCCAGCGCCTGGCGCAGGCCGACGCCACCGCCGACCGACTCCAGCAGCAGCAACGCGGGCACGCCGCCCAAAGCCTCGCTCTCGGCCGTCAAACGGGTCTCGAAACGCTGCTCTACCAGCGCCAGCTTGACGCCGCAGTTGTGCAGGATGTAGGCACAGCGCGCCACCGGTGCCGCCGGATCCACCGGCACATAGGCCGCACCGGCCTTGAGAATGCCGTACAGCGTGGCCACCGCGTCGATGGACTTGCGCATGTACAGGCCGACGCGGTCACCGGAGCGTACGCCGCTGGCATGCAGTCGGTCGCGCACGCGGTCGGACAGCTCTGCCAGCTCGGCATAGCTGAGCTGGCCGAACCCCGGCTCGATCACCGCGGTGTGCCCGGGGTAGCGCTGGGCCGCTGCTACAAAGCCCTGGTGCAAAGCTTGTTGCGTCTCCATGGTGATGGCGCCTTTCATGCCTGCTTCGACGCCACCAAGGCGGCGATGGCGCTGAGGGTGTCGAGATATTCCGGGTCGGTCTCGTGCGCCTGCAAGGTGACGCCGAACCGTTCTTCGAGGAACAACACGAGCCGCAAGGTGGCGATCGAGTCGAGCACGCCGCCGGTGATTAGCGGCGTGTCGTCCCTCAGTTCGTTCGGGTCTTCACCGGGCAGGAACTCCTTCAGGATGAATTCTTTGATGGTGGCTTTGATGTCTGCGCTCATGCATGGGCCTTTGGTTGTGATGAAAGTGGGTGATTCGGATTCCCGTACGCGCTTCGGCCTCAGCGCTGCGCGGCCGGCACCGCCGGGTTTGACGGGGTAGCTGCGGGCGTGAGCCGCAACGCACTGGCGTGCTGCTCGATCAGCTGCTGAAGTCGCTCCGCCACCAACTGGTTGCCGGCTCGGTTCGGGTGGTTGTCCCACGAGGCGATGCGCAGCGCTGTGGCGTCGCGCCCCTGCCAGAGGTCGAACAGGTCGAACACCAGCAGTCCGGCCGCGGCCGCGTCACCGAGCGCCACCACCGGCTGCGGTGGCGGCTCGGCCACGTTGTCCAGACCAACGAAGACCGGTACCGCACCCTGGCTGCGAACCCGATCGGCCATCTGCTCGAAGCTGGCCCGGACCGCGCGATTGGCCGAACGACGCAGCCGCCAATCGGCCTCGGTCCACGGCATGCGGGTCTTCAGTCCCAGCTCTTCCATCACGACCCGGCCGGTATCGAACAAGACGGGTATGCCGTCGCGTCCGAGCGCCGCTACACCCGTGTCCTGCATCAGACGCTGCAGTCGTGGCGAAGGGATTTCACGCCTGTGGGCGACGCTTTGCAGCAGGTGCTGCACCGTAGGGGCTGCCAGCCGGGGGCTGTCGACGAAAAAAACCGCGTCGGGGGCGAACTTCAGGACACGGTCTTCGAGTTGTGCGAGCTGCTGCGTCAGCGCGTACGCGGCAACGCCGAAGTTCAACACCTCGTAGCGCCGTGCGCCATCGCGACTGCGGTCGGCGGCCCGGTTCAGCCGCTCTTCAAGCAGGCGCGTGAAGGTGTCGGCGTCGGCCACGCCCGAACCCATCACATGCGAGGGGCCGAGCACGGCGATGCGGTAGACGCCGGCCGGCTTGGCCAGCGAGCGCGGCCGGTCGCGCATGCCCAGGGCGTTGGTGCTGAAGGGCTGGTCCATGAAAACGATGCTGGTGTTCGGCTGCAGCTCGCCACCCAGGAAATCGCTGCGCACATGGAAGGCCGGGGTGCCGCCCAGGTGCAGCCAGTGCGCGGGCTTCTGCGTGCTGAGATCCCACAACTGCGCGCTCAGGCGGCTGCTGTTGTCGAGATTTTCGTAGTAGCCCTTGTGTTGCAGTGCGGCGTCGCGCGCATTGAGGGTGCTGCGCTGGACTGACGCAACCGCCGAGGCCAGAGCCGGTGCTTGTGGTGCATACCAGGCCTTCCAGCCGAGGGCGAGGATGACGACCAGGAGCAGCGTTGGCGCCAGGTTCACGATACGTTGGGGTGCTGCGGCGGCCTGGTTCTCGGCCGCCGGCCACGGCTTGCCGGCAATGCCCAGACCGATCAGCAACAGGGCGCCGAGTACGGCCAGTTCATGCACCGAGGTGTGGGCCGCGGCGCTCCACATCAATAACCAGGCGCTGATCGACTCGGCGCTCCAGAGCGACCACAGCACACAGATCGCCGTGAAGGTGCCGGCGGTGCGCAGCGCGAGCGAAGCGCTCCAGCGCGTGTCGCGGGCAAGCTTGCGCGGCCGCGCGCGTTTCATTTCGCCCAGGGCGCCCATCACGACAAGCGCGCCGAGCACCCCCCAGAACAAGCCGTCCTGCGGCGCCAGCGGAAAGCCGCCGCGCAACCAGAACCACTGGTAGGAGTGCAGCAACCAGGTGCCCAGGAAGACGATCACGGTGGCGCCGATCAGCGCCACATTCGGGCCGTAGCGCTTCAATCTAAAGAAGCTCGGGTAATACACGAGCTTCATCATGAAGTCTTTCCAATAGATATTGATGCGGCGCCAGAAGTCGGTGAAACTCGCCGCCAGAAAATACAGGTGATGCGTTTCAGGCAGGCGAAAACCGAACAGATGCAACACGCCTGTGATCAGATGGAACTGTCCCGACACGCGCAGGTAGAGCAGAAAGGTCGCCAACAGAAACTGCACCAGGTCGCCCAGGCTGTTTAGTTCCATGGCGTCGCCAGCCAGGTGGACATAGACGATGCGGTACAGGATCAATTGCACCAGGCCGCGCACGATCCACTTCAGACCCGTTTCGTAAATGGCTTGCGCTTCGCGATCGTAATAAGTGCGGCGCATTGTCGAGTAATCGACCACCGGAAACAGAGGAAAGCAGACGTTGGGCAGCATGAAAAAATAAGCCAGCGTGCGTGCCGGTGTCGGCCGTGTCTCGTCGTGCTTCAGTGCGTACAGATACACCGCCAGCCGAAACATGAACATCGAGCCGAGGATGGGCCAGATGGCCACCGACCAGGGTCCCGGCAATATCTGCAGCCGCCACAGCGCAAACAGGCCCGCAGTCAGCGCTAGCAGCCCTATGCGCAGGCTCAGCCGCCAAGGCAGGTGGCAGATGCCAATCAGCACCAGGCCCAGCAATATCAGCCAGCCCCCGTCGAGCGGTCCGAAAGCCAGCACGATCGCAGCCAGCGACAGGCCGGCAAAAAAAGGCAGGCGATGGGGTAGCGGCAGCAGCGCGTGAACAACAAAGCCGGCGAATCCCAGCGCCATGACGTTGAAAAATGTGCGGCTTTCAAGCTGAAACTGGTAGATTACCAGCAATACCAGTCCCAGTTGAAGACACAACCACAACAGCCGGCCGGCATCTGGCAGGCTCATTGGCGCCGCGATCGGAATGCTCTTGGGCGCGGTGACCGCGGCTGCCGAATTTAGCCCTGTACCCATCAATAAATCCTCCGTCAAGCGCAAGAACGAGGTTTCAGCCTGGCTGGTCCGCGCCGACTTTGGCGTCGGTGATCACCTCTGATCACTTGCACTTTGGGAGACTGCGCGGTGTTAGCTGCTAGAGCTTGGCATTAGGCCAAGTCACTCAGTTCATGAAGTTGCGCTTTCGCAAGTTACGTCGTGCTAACCGGTCCGCCGCAGTCTGGATTTATCGATCTGAGAGCAGGCCCCTCTACGGGGCCAAGGCCAGGGTCAGCACGGTTGTCCTTGACGTGCCAGCAGCCAGGCCGGTGCGTCCTGCAGGCAAACCGGGCGCAAGAAGCGGTCCAGCGCGGCGTCGCCCACCGAGGTGGTCATGGGCTGGGTGGACGATGGCCACGGTCCGCCGTGCTGCTGCGCCGCCGTGACGGCGACGCCGGTGGGCACGCCGGCAAACAGCACACGCCCGGCAATGTTCATGGCACCGCGCGCCAACGCGCGGGTGTCATTGCTTTCAGTCTCTGCGCCCCATAGCGTCACGGTCAGGCTGCCGCCGACGGCCTGGAGCACGTCAAGCGCCTCCGCCACCGACTCGGCACGCACGATCAGGCTGGACGGGCCGAACAGCTCTTCGCGCAGTGCGCTCTTGGCGATGAAGCTCACCGCGTTCACCTGCGCCAGGAAGGGGCGGGGTGCTTCGGCGTTGCCGGCTTCTTTCACCAGCGGGTGGGCACCCGCCGCCGTCATATGAACCACACCGGCGTCAAACGCCTGGCGCATGCCGGGGGTCAGCATGGCGTGCGGGTTTTGCGCGCTCAGTGCTGTGGTCAGTTGCTGCACGAAGGCGTCGTTGGTGGCCTTGTCTTGCGGGCTGTCGATCAGCACAATCACGCCGGGGCTGGTGCAGAACTGGCCACAGCCCTGCGCGATCGAGCCGGCCAGCGTGGCGGCGAGCTCAGCGCCTTTGGTCGCAAGAATGGCGGGCAGGGCCACGACCGGGTTGGT
Source organism: Rhodoferax ferrireducens (assembly GCF_003347515.1). Classification (GTDB taxonomy): domain Bacteria; phylum Pseudomonadota; class Gammaproteobacteria; order Burkholderiales; family Burkholderiaceae_C; genus Rhodoferax. Next base: position 110,833 of record NZ_QEII01000304.1, read on the forward strand.
CGAGCCGAGTTCGCCATAGAACGGGATCGGACGTGGTCGGCCATTGGCCTCGGCCTGCAGCGCCGCGCCACCGCGTGTGGATCCGGTGAAGGCGCCGGCCGCAATGGCCGGGTGGCGGATCAGGCGTACGCCGACATCGGTGCCGCTGCCCTGAATCATGCTGATCAGACCGGCCGGCAGGCCCTGGCTTTTGAGCACCCGAGGAATCAGACCTGCCACGCGGTTGGACAGCACCAAATGCCCTGAATGGGCCTTGACGACTACCGGACAGCCGGCAGCCAGCGCCGAGGCGGTGTCACCGCCCAGCACCGAGAAGGCAAACGGAAAGTTGCTGGCCGAGAACATGGCGACCGGACCCAGCGGCACGCGTTGGCGCACCATGGCCGGGTGGCCCACCGGCGGCGCGCCGGGCACGGCCGGGTCGTCGGTGAAGGCGAAAGGTACACCGCGCTCGGCAATGTCGGCGAAGCGGCGCAACTGGAAGGCGGTGCGGTCGAGTTCTCCATTCAGGCGCACCGGGCCGAGGGCGGTTTCTTCATCGGCGAGGGCGACCAGGTCTTCCCGGTCTGATTCGAGCGCAGCAGCCAGGCCGCGCAGCAGGGCCGCGCGCGTGGCGCCATTGCTGGCGGACCAGCTGACAAAAGCTTGCGCGGCGGCTTCAGCGGCGGCGTCGACTTGTTCAGGTGTACAGGCCATCAGGGGCGCGCCCAGCGGTTCACCGGTACGGGCTTTGAATGATTGCAGTTTTTGCATGGTGTGATTTTGTAGGTTACAGGCGACGACTATCATATTACCAACGCAAGTGATAGCCACGGGCCGCTTAGTCCAATTCCACAAGTTCTTCCATGTGCGTGCGGGGCACCTGCGACAGGTCTCGGATCAGGCGTGGTCATCGCATTCAACGTTGACCAGGGGTGGTTCAAAAGCACGAATGGGCGGCAATGCTTCATCAAAGCGCTCCACCTCGACTGCGGTCAGTTGACCGGCGCAACCCTGTGACAGCATCGAGGTACCCTGATCCCGCGTCAGCACGTTGGGATTGCCATGTACGCAAAGCGGACGTCCTCGCGCGTCCGTGCCAGGGTCGTACCAGGCACCGGTCGGCAGTTGCACCACGCCCGGCATCACGTCTTGCGTCAGCGCGACGCTGGCCAGGCAGGCGCCGCGGGCGTTGTATACACGCACGATGTCGCCCTCGATGATGCCGCGCGCCGCGGCATCGGCGGGATGCAGGCGGCACACTTCGCGGCCCCGGCGTTTCTGGCTGGCGCTGTGACCGCCGAAGTCCAGCTGACTGTGCAAGCGGGTTGCCGGCTGGTTGGCAACCAGGAACAGCGGATGGGCAGCGGTGGGGCCATCGGTAGGTTCCAACCAGGCCGGGTGGCCGGGACAGTCGGCGTAGCCGAAGCCGGCAATCGCCGTTGACGTGATTTGCACCTTGCCGCTGGGCGTGGGCAGCGGGTACCCGACGGGGTCGTCGCGGAAGGCCCGCAGGATGCCACCGTCGTCCGTCTGCTGTGGCAGCACGATCTCGCCCCGGGCCCAGAAGGTCTCGAAGTCCGGCGCTTCCAGCCCTTTGGCTTCAAGGCCGGCTCGCGTCTTCTCATACAGATGGCGCAGCCATTCGCCGCTACTGCGCCCCTCCGTGAAGGCCTTGCGCGTACCCATCCGGCCGGCCAGTTCGGCAAAGATGTCGTAATCGTCGCGCGCCAGACCATGCGGCTCGACGATGCGGTGCATGGCCACCATCAGCGGGTCGGTCGGCGCGGCACCAATGTCCTCGCGCTCCAGCGTCATCGTGCAGGGCAGCACGATGTCGGCATGGCGCGCGGTGGCGGTCCAGGCGCTCTCGTGCACGACAAAGGTGTCCAGCCGGCAAATGGCTTCGGTCAGGCGGCTCAGGTCCTGGTGGTGGTGAAAGGGGTTGCCACCGGCCCAATAAGCCAGCCGGATGTGCGGATAGGCCTGGCGTTGGCCGTTGTAGTCAAAGGGCTCGCCGGGGTGCAGCAGCATGTCGGCGATGCGCGCGACCGGGATGAACGCTTTCACCCCGTTGACGCCCTGCGGTAACGCGGCGGACGGAACGGCATTGACGCGCTTGCCGTAGTGCGCCAGCGTGCCCAAAGCATAGTTATAGCCGCCGCCGGGCAGGCCGAGCTGACCCAAGGCTGCCGCGAGCACCGCGGCCATCCACACCGGCTGCTCGCCGTGCTCGGCGCGTTGCAGCGAGTGGGCCACCACCACCAGCACGCGTTTGCCGGGTAGCGCGCGGGCGAGTTCCGAGATAACGCGCTCTGGCAGTCCGGTGATGCCCGCAGCCCAGTCCGCCGTCTTGGGCATGCCGTCACTGCGGCCCATCAGGTAGTCTTCGAACTCCGGCCAGCCCTCGCAGTAGTGGGCGAGGAAATCGCGGTCGTGCAGGCCATGCGTGACCAGCACGTGCAGCAGGCCGAGCATCAGCGCCGTGTCGCTCCCCGGAATGGCTGCGAGCCATTCGGCCTCGGCTTCAGACGGTAGATCGGTGCGCAGCGGGCTTACCGAGATGAAGCGGCAGCCGCGTGCCGCCGCCAGCCGCATCGATTCACGCTCGACGTGCCGGCTGATGCCGCCGCTGGCGACTCGCGAGTTCTTCAGCGCCATACCGCCAAACGCCAGCACCACGGCGGTGTGCTCGACCACCTGCTCCCAGGTCACGTTGCGCCGCGCGACGTCGTCCAAGGAACCCAGGATGTGCGGAAGGATCACCGCCGACGCGCCGGCGCTGTAGCTGTTGACTGACCGGACATAGCCGCCCAGCGTGGTGTTGAGGAAGCGGTGCACCTGGCTCTGCGCATGGTGAAATCGCCCCGCACTCGACCAGCCGTAGGAGCCGCCGAACACGGCCTCGGCGCCGTGCTGTTCCTTCACCCGGCGCAACTCGGCGGCCAGTCGGTCCAAAACCTCGCTCCAGGCCATCGGCACGAATGTCTCCACCCCGCGCCTGGCGTCGGGGCCAGGTCCGCGCTCCAGCCAGCCGCGCCGCACCATCGGTGTCGTGATGCGCGCGCGGTGATGCAGCGCGTCCGGAAAATTTTCAATCAACGGATTGGGGTCTGGATCGTTCGGGTGCGGCTTGACGGATAGCTTGCCGTCACGCCATGCGGCCGAGAACACCCCCCAGTGGGCGCTGTGGGGCTGCATGCTGGCTTCTGGCACCAGGGGGTTGTGGGATTCGTTTTTCATGGCAAGGTAAATGGCGCTATCGGCGGGCGCGGGCAAGGGCTGCGCTGCAACGTCAGTCGGCCGCGCCGGTGGCGATTGGCGCGCCGGGCTGGGCGCACCACTCACTCCAGGAGCCGGGGTACAGCGCAGCGCCCCGCAGACCTGCGACTTCCAGGGCCAGCAGGTTGTGACAGGCCGTGACGCCTGATCCACACTGGCTGACCAGTTCGATTGCGGCGCGCCCGCCGGTGAGTGCCTGGAACTCGCTGAGCAGGCTGGCCGCAGGCTTGAATCGTCCGTCAGCGCCCAGGTTGTCGCGGAACAGCCGGTTGCGGGCACCGGGAATGTGGCCGCCAATGGGGTCCAACGTCTCGTTCTCGCCGCGGAAGCGGTCCGGCGCGCGCGCGTCCAGCACCAAGCGGGCAGCGCTGTCCAGATTGGCGCGCAAGTCGTCGTAGGACAGCGTGGCAACACGCGAAGGACGCAGGCTAAAGTGGCCCGGGGGACGCTGCGCAGCGCCGTCAGACGTCACGGCCTGACCGGTAGCCTGCCAGGCCGCCAGCCCGCCGTCCAAGACGGCAGCGGCGCTGTGGCCGACCCAGCGCAGCATCCACCACAAACGGGCGGCGTACATGCCACCCGCATTGTCATAAATGACGAACTGCGTGGTGTCGTTCGCCCCGAGCGCGGCCATGGCAGCGGCAAAGGCCGCGCGGTCGGGCAGTGGGTGGCGGCCGTTGCGGCCGTTCTTGGGCGCGCTCAATGTGTTTTCCAGATGCACGTAGCAGGCGCCCGGAAGATGGCCGGCGTCGTAGGTGCGCTGACCGGCCTGCAGGTCGCTCAGATCGAAGCTGCAGTCGAGCACCAGCAGGGCTGCGGCGTCGGGGCCGGCGATGGCGCGGGCGAGCTCATCGACTGAAATCAGGGTTTCGTAATTCATGGTTGCGGGTCTTTAATTGATTGCAGCAGTTACTGGGATATTTCCTTCATCAGCGCGGGCGTTGCAGCGTCGCGGTAACGGGCAATATCCTCGAGGATGTAGCGCTTGAAGTCAGCCATGGGCAGGTTTCTTTCCATCGCGGCGTCCTTGCGGATGGCCTGTTGCACTTCAGGCGTGGCCAGCGCGCGGCTGAGGTGCTCGGAGAGGTGCTTGACTATGGCTGGCGGCGTTCCGGCGGGTGCGACCAGGCCGTACCATTGCGTCGCAACGACATTCACACCCAGCTCCTTGAAAGTCGGCACCTGCGGCAACACCGGATTGCGTTTCTCACCGGTCGTTGCGAGCAAGCGCAGTTGGCCCTGCCTGACCTGGCCGACCAAGGGCGGCGCCGTCGCAAAAAACATGTCTACCTGGCCTCCGATCATGTCGGTGATGGCTGGCCCCGACCCTTTGTAGGGCACGTGCAGGATGTCCACGCCGGCACGCTGCTTGACCATTTCCATGCCGATATGGGCGGCGGCGCCAGTGCCGGTCGAGGCAAAGCTGAGCTTTTGCGTCCTTGCCGCCTCAAGGAGGGTTTTTGCGGCGTCGTATTTCGAATTGGCGGCAACGAACAAGCCGTGCGGTGCCTCAAGAATCAGACCGATCGCCTCGAAGTCGTCGGGCACCTTGTACGGGATCGTGGTCGCTTTCAGGGCCGGCGCCACGGCCAGATTGCCGCTCATCGCGAGCAGGATGGTGTAGCCGTCCGGCTTGGCCTTGGCCACCAGATCCGCGGCGATGTTGCCGCCGGCCCCTCCGCGGTTCTCGACAACCACCGTCTGCCCCAGGGTCTTGCCCATGGCATTGGCGATCAGCCGGCCGTAAAGGTCACCACCGCCGCCGGGCGGAAATCCGACCACCAGCTTGACCGGAAATTCAGGATAGGCGGCCACAGCTGCAGTCGCCACCGCCAGCAGCGCCGTCAAGACCAACGCATTGCGACGCAGGCTCCCGCCGCGGCGCGCGGTACGGGAAAGATTGAAAAATGGTTTCATTGAATTGATCTCCTTTTGGTTATTGGCGATTAGCGATTGGCCGCTGCGCGGTCTCAGTGGCCGAGCCAGCCAGCCTGCTGCTTGACCACGCGGTCCACGGCGGCTGCGCACTTGCCCAGATAGCCAGCGGGATCGGTCAGGCGGTTGATTTCGTCATCACCCAGCAGTTCCGCCAGATGCGAGTGGCCACGCATGGCGTCGGCAAAGCTGAGCTGGTGGGTGATGCCATGCATTGACGCTTCGTAGATCCACTCATGGGCCGTCTGTTTGCCGACGCGCGCGCTCAGTTCGAGCATGACCCGCTCCGACAACAGGTAGCCATGCATGCGGTCCAGGTTTTTAGCCATGCCGGGCGCGTTGACTCGCAGGCCGGCCAGCAGATTTTTGGCCTGGAACAACATGGCGCCGGCGATCAGGCAACACTCGGGCAGCGCCTTCCACTCCATCTTCCAGGCGATACCGTCGCGTTCGCTCTCCTGCACCATGCCCTCGAGCATCAGCGCTGCGTTATAGCGCAGCGGCCGACACAGGCCAGCCAGGTTCTCGGCCGAGGTCGGATTGCGCTTGTGGGGCATGGTCGAGGAACCCAGCTTGCCCTCGGAGAACGCCTCTTCCACCTCGGAGAATTCGTTGCGCTGCATGTTGAACAGCTCGTTGCCGATTTTCGACAACGTTGCGCCGATCATGGCCAGCAAGAACGCGTATTCGGTGAAGCGATCCCGGGACGGCGCCCAACTGATGGCGGGCGTGCCCAGGCCCAGCTTGGTCAAGGTGCGGCGCTCGATTTCTTCAGCCTGCTCGCCCAGCGAGGCTTGGCTGCCGACCGCGCCCGCGACCATGCCGACCAGCACCCGTGCCTCACACTCCTTCAGGCGGCTCTGGTGGCGCCCGACTTCGTCCAGCCAGATCGCGCACTTGTGACCGAAGGTGATCGGCAGCGCCTGCACGCCATGGGTCCGGCCCACCATCGGCGTGTCGCGGTGCGCGGCGGATAGGCGCGCCAGCTCCAGGCCCACCGCCTTCAGGTCGCGCAGGATGACCGCATGCACTTCTTTCAGTTGCAGCGCCACGCCGGTATCGACCACGTCCTGCGTGGTCGCGCCGAAGTGCAGCCATTCGCCGTTCTCCTTGGTGCAACGCGCCTGCACCTGCTTGAGCGCCGGGACCAGTGAATGCTTGATGCGGCGGATTTCGGCCGACATTTGGGTGATGTCGATGTTCGCGACCTTGGCCTGTTCGCCGATCTCCTTCGCTGCGGCTGCGGGAATGATGCCGAGTTCGGCTTGGGCGGCGGCAAGCGCGGCCTCGAAGTCGAGCCATTTCTGGATGCGGTTTTCTTCCGAGAAGATAGCGCGCAGTTCGTCGGTGCTCCAGAGGTGCTGAAGCGATTGCATGTCGAAGACGGAAACCGGCATGGTGAAAATCCTAAAAAGTAGTGGGTTATGAAAGGAGGTCGCGTGGCAACACGCGTCCGGGATTGAATGTGTTGTCTGGATCCAGCGCCCGCTTGATGCGGGCCATCAGCTCAAGCGCCACCGGCTGCTTGTATTGCAGGAAGGCGGACTGCTTGAGACGACCAATGCCGTGCTCCGCCGAAATGGAACCGCGCATGCGCGCCGCGATGGCGTGCACCGCATCGTGCACCGCCTCTTCGCGCGCCAGGAAATCCGATGCGGGCATGCTCTCCGGTTTGCTTTGGTTGTAATGGAGATTGCCATCACCCACATGTCCAAAGCACACCACACGAATGCCGGGCACCAGTGTGTCCAACACATCGTTGGCTTCCGCGATGAAAGCCGGAATCGATGAGATCGGAACTGAAATGTCGTGCTTGATCGACGGGCCAGCCAGCCGCTGTGCCTCCGGTATATGTTCCCGCAGCGCCCAGAAGTTGTGCGCCTGCTGGCCTGAGGCGGCGATGGCTGCATCGGAAACCATGCCGTCGTCCAGGGCCGCGGCCAGCACCTGTTCGACGGCGGGGGTCGGATCAAGCAAGTTGGATGTTTCCGAAACGTCGAACAGTACCGCCCAGGGGTAGTTGTCCGCCAGCGGATCGCGCATGCCCGGGCTGGCGTGGGCCAGTACTTGGGTGAGCGCCTCGCGCCCCATGAGCTCGAAGGCCGTGACGCGTTCACCAACCGCATCGGTGAGCCGCGCCAACAGTGCCACTGCCGCCTGCGGGTCGGGCACCGCCACCCAGACCGTAACCACCTGGCGTGGCAGCGTAAAGAGTTTGAACGTTGCTGCAGTGATCACACCCAGCGTGCCTTCGCCGCCGATGAAGAGATGCTTCAGGTCGTAGCCCGTGTTGTCCTTTCGCAGGGCGCTCAGCGCGTCGAGCACGCGGCCATCCGCCAGCACCACCTCCAGGCCCAGCGCCAGATCACGGGTGTTGCCGTAGCGCAGCACCTGCTCGCCGCCGGCATTGGTGGAAAGAACACCGCCGATGGTGGCGCTGCCCTCGGAGGCCAGCGACAGCGGAAAAAGCCTGCCGTGTACCGCGGCCGCTTCCTGGGCGGCAAGCACGGTGCAGCCGGCTTCGAGCGTCAGGGTGTTGTCCAAAGGGTCGACACTGCGCACTGCGGCCATGCGGCCCAAGCTAAGTACCACCTCCGTGCGCGAGGCGTCCGGCGTCGAGCCGCCGACCAAACCGGTGTTGCCCCCTTGGGGTACCACCGGCACCCCGTTCGCGGCGCAGATCGCGACCACCCGAGACACTTCGCCGGTGTTGGCCGGCCGTACCACGGCAATTGCTGTTCCGGGGTACTGGCGACGCCAGTCGGAGACATAGCGTGCAACCTCGTCATCCTGCGTAAGTACATGGGCAGCGCCCACGATACCCACCAGCGAGGCCAGGAAAAGATCAGTTTGATGGTCCATGGCGGTTGATTGAGTACGCATTCTCATAAATCCCGATGTTTTATTGAATGAAATAAAGTTCAATAAGTAAAATTCTAGAAGATGTCAAAGACCATGTCAAGCTAGACTCTGGGCATGACGCCTACCCGCACAACGCCCCCGCCTGTCAAGAAATCCCTCGCCGCCGCTGGCCGCGATGCGCCTCACGATCCGGCACTTGCCCAGTCGTCGCGCGACGGTCTGCCAACACCGCCATCCGGTGTACTCGAACGCGGTATTGCGATCCTCGAATGCTTCAAGGAAGATCGGCTGCGCTTGACCTTACGTGAACTTGCCGACGCGACCGGCCTCGATAAGGCCACGCTCCTGCGCCTGCTTGGTGTGTTGATGCGGGCCCGCATGGTGCACCGCCTGGAGAGCGGAAGCTATGCGCTCGGGCCGGCGCTGCTTCACATGGGCATGCTGTACCGCAGCACATTCGATCTGGGGACTCGGCTGCAACCCGTGCTGCACAACGTGATGCAGCAGACCGGCGAGACGGTGGCGTTCTATGTGCGCACGGGCGAGGAGCGCGTCTGCCTGTATCGCGAGAACACTTCGAAAGAGCTGCGCCACCATGTGGAGGTTGGCACCCGCATCCGCCTGTCCGACGGCGGTTCTTCCGCCCATGTACTGAAGGCCTTCACCGGTGGCAAAACGCCGCAGGCAGCTCATATTTACGACCAGGGCTTTGCGATGACACGTTCTGAGCGTGTCGCCGAGATGGCGTCGGTGGCATTGCCCGTGTTCGAAAGCGACGGCAGCTTTCTTGGCGCGCTGGTCGTCATCGGCCTCGCCTCGCGACACGGGGAGGAAGCACAGCGCAAGGCCGTGGACGTGGTCCGTAGCGAACTCGCACAGCAGGGCTTCGCGACCCGGCCACCTCAGAGCTGGCGTCCACCCGCGAACTGAAGCACTGCCGAGCCGCCAGTCAGCGGTTGAACAGATCCCAAGTCGGCGCGCAAACTGCTTCATCAGCGCTGCCGTCGGAGAAACTTCTACACCATTCGGTCACTCGGTGCGCCGCCATGTCATCCATGCCGGGGGCAAAGGTCCGCATCCGCGTCTGCAATTGTTCCCAGTTGAACGGATCTTCCGGGTCGCCGCGGCGCAATTCGCGCAAGGCGCTGAAGCGCCGGCCGTCTTGCATCGTGATCGTGACGCGACAAGGTCGCTTGTGCGGAAAGGCGCGCTGAAATTCATCGTCGGTGGTGACTGTAATTTTCTGCCCCAGCGCTCGCAAGGCCGGAGATTGCAGGTCCGGCGCTTCAGTGTCGCTGATGCCGAGTTGGTTTGTTAGTAGCAGCGTCGCGACAACATAACGCAGGCTGAAACAGGTCTCAACAGACTTGCTGGGCCAATCCACCCCGGCGATCTTGAGCGCGTGCGGGAAGATGACCACCTCCACGGCGGCGATGTCTTCTGGCCGTGGCAGGTGCGCGTCGATCAACGCGCGGGTGGCATCAAGTGGCGTGAACAACTGAGCACAGCACGGCCAGGCCTTGATCGTGGCAGTGTTGATGCGCTCCGGCGCATCGAAGCCGGTATTGAGTGCATCCCGTGGACCGTCGCCTGCCAGCAGCGCATGCAGGCCCCGCCGTCCGGTTACGAAAGCACGCGCGCCTGGCAAGCCGGCACGGGCCGCGTAGGCTGCGGTCATCCCGTTGCGCACCGCGAAGGCCGGATGCAGCGACTTGGACTCGTGCGCATCGTCGTCCACCAGCTGCCAGAGCCCGGCGGCCTGGGTGGCGCCAATGCCCATCGCGTGGTGCAATTGTTCCGCCGAAACGCCCAATGCCACGCCCGCAGCGGCAGCTGCTCCAACGGCACCGGCCGTCGCCGTGGCGTGAAAGCTCGCCGCGTGCCCCGTACCCAGTGCCTCGCCAACACGCAACGCCACTTCGTACCCCGCGATGATGGCGTCGGCAACGCGGCGCCGCGGCATGGGTCGTGCCGCGGCCAGCGCAAGCACAGGTGAAATGGCAATAACGCCGGGGTGCAGCATGGCCACGCGGTGCGCGTCATCGATCTCGCGCAGATGGGCAATGCCCGCATTGGCGAAGCCCGCGGCGATGGGCGCCATGCCACCACCGCCAAACACCGCAGCCGGCCCGGTGCCGGGAGCGCAGTCGTTTGCCAAGGTGCGTAAGGTACCGGCCGCCGGCAGCCCAAACGCCGACCAACCGGCGGTAAACCAGTCCAGCAGCGCCTGACCCAGGCGGTCGCGCGTGGCCTCCGGTATGGGTTGTTGCTGGAGGCGAGTGAGGTGGCACACCAATGCCGCTTCGGGAAGATCTTTCATATAATAAATTTCGTTGAATGAAATAATATTCATTATATGAACCCGTAGACGAGCACCGTATCACTTAGGGTTGATGTACGGGCAATTCAGCCAGGCATCGCCGCTGACTGGCCGGCGGCGGTGCCCGCTTCGTTAAGATACCCCCGCAACAGGGACGTATCACCACAATGGCCATCAAGAAATCCGAACTTTATTCATCCCTCTGGAAATCATGCGACGAACTGCGCGGCGGCATGGATGCCAGCCAGTACAAGGATTACGTCCTCATCCTGCTGTTCGTCAAATACGTCTCCGACAAATACGCCGGTGACCCCAGCGCCCTGATTGACGTGCCCGCTGGCGGCGGCTTTGCCGACATGGTGGCCGCCAAGGGCGACAAGGAAATTGGCGACAAGGTCAACAAGATCATCGGCCGGCTGGCCGATGCCAACGACACGCTCAAGGGTGCGATCAACGTCGCCGACTTCAACGACGAGGAAAAACTGGGCAAGGGCAAGGACATGGTGGACCGGCTGACCAAGCTGGTGGCCATCTTTGAGGGGCTGGATTTCGGCCGCAACCGCGCCGAGGGCGACGACCTGCTGGGCGACGCCTACGAGTACCTGATGCGCCACTTTGCCACCGAATCCGGCAAGAGCAAGGGCCAGTTTTACACGCCGTCGGAGGTCTCGCGCACCATCGCCCTGGTCATCGATCTGGGCCGGGCGGTGAGTGGCGCACAAACCCTCTACGACCCGACCTGTGGTTCCGGCTCGCTGTTGCTCAAAGCGCACGACGAGGCCAAGAATCGCACCGGCGTCGACCTCACGCTGTATGGGCAGGAGATGGACAACGCAACCTCCGCCCTGGCCCGCATGAACATGGTGTTGCACGACTGCCCCACGGCAGAAATCTGGCAGGCCAACACCCTGTCCAGCCCGCACTTCAAGAACGCCGATGGTGGGCTGAAGACCTTTGACTACATCGTCGCTAACCCACCGTTCTCCACAAAAGCCTGGACCAGTGGGCTGGACCCGGCCAACGACCAATATGGCCGCTTTGAGTTCGGCATCCCGCCCGAGAAGAACGGCGACTACGCCTTTCTGCTGCACATGCTCAAGAGCCTTAAGAGCACCGGCAAGGCGGCGGTTATTCTGCCGCACGGCGTGCTGTTTCGCGGGGGGGCCGAGGGCGGCATCCGCACCCGCGTCGTGCGCCAGGGCTATATCAAAGGCATCATCGGCCTGCCTGCCAACCTGTTCTACGGCACCGGCATCCCGGCCTGCATCATCGTGCTGGACAAGGAAGGGGCAGCGGGGCGCAAGGGCATCTTCATGGTCGACGCCAGCAAGGGCTTCATCAAGGACGGCAATAAAAACCGCCTGCGGGCGCAGGACATCCACCGCATCGTGGACACCTTCACCCGGCAACTGGAGACGCCCAAATACGCGCGCCTGGTGCCGCTGGTCGAGATTGAATCCAACGACTTCAACCTGAACCTGCCGCGCTACATTGACAGCACCGAGCCAGAAGACCTGCAGGACATCGACGGCCATCTGCGCGGCGGCATCCCAACCCGCGACATCGACTCGCTGAAAAGCTACTGGGCTGTTTTCCCCTCCGTGCGGCATGACCTGTTTGTGGACGCGGACCGCCCCGGTTACAGCCATCCCAAGGTGGACGCCGCCCAAGTCAAGGCCGCGATCTTCGGTCACCCGGAGTTCACCGCCTTCAACCGCCAGGTCACCGAATTGTTCGGCATATGGAAAGCCGCCAACACGCCGCTGCTCACCGGCCTCCAGCAGGGCGACCGGCCCAATGTGCTGATCGAGGTCCTGTCTGAAAGCCTGCTTGACACCTTCCGCGCCAACACCGGCATCGCCTCCCTCATCGACCCTTACGGCGTGTACCAGCACCTGATGGACTACTGGGCCGAGACCATGCAGGACGATGCCTGGATGATCGCCAGCGATGGCTGGCGCGCCGTTCATGGCGCTTCATCAGGTGCTGTGCAGGACGGCAAACCCAACATCGACCTGATTCCGCCCACGCTGATCGTGGACCGCTACTTCGCCGCCGAACAAAAGGCCATCGAACAACTGGAAGCCACACGCGACGCCGTCAGCCGCCAGATGGAAGAGCTGGATGAGGAACATGGTGGCGAAGACGGACTGCTGGCAGAAGGCAAGACCGACAAAGGCAAACTCAGCGCCAAAAGCGTCAAAGACCGGATCAAATTCATCACCGCCGACCGGGAGTTGAAGGACGAATTCAAGATGCTGCAAGCCTATGCGGCCCTGATCGACCAGGAAGCCACGGCCAGCAAAAAGGTGAAAGACGCCGCCAAGGCGCTCGACGGGAAGGTGATCGCCCAATACGCGCAACTGAGCGCGACCGACATCAAGACGCTGGTGGTCGTTGACAAATGGCTGGCCGCGCTGGGCCTGAGCGTGCAGGGCGAACTGGACCGCGTCAGCCAGATGCTGACCGGACGCATCAAGCAACTGGCGGAGCGTTACGCCACACCCATTCCCAAGCTGGCAACAGAGGTCGAAACGCTGACGGCCCGTGTCGATGAGCACCTGAAGAAGATGGGGTTTGTATGGAACTGACGAACCGCGGTGCTGGATTTGCTATTAACGTTGTAGCTACTTGCGCATACTCCCCGGGGGCTAGAGATCGATTTTGCTTAAAAAATAGCTGCTGCCGCGCTGGTACCGTCATTCCTGCGCCGCATACCGTCCGAGAGGTCAGGTCTGGAAGCTGGACTGTCAAGCGGGGTGCGGCGGTAGCTCAATGGGGGTCAGATCCCAATTCGGGGTCGGGCGTTCGAGCTGGCCAACTGCGTATCACCGATTTGGGCTCCGACCCCGATTGGGCGGGGCGTGCCAACACTATTAAATTAATAGCTTCTTGCGCATATGCGACGGGGGCTGGAGGCCAATTTTATATAAAAACGTGGCGCCAGCCGCCGCTTTGCCCGGATCTGACCGCTGCGCACACCGAGGACGTGGCATGAGCGCGCCACTGCCGGCCGGGTACAAGCAGACTGAGGTGGGGGTGATTCCGGAGGATTGGGATCATCGACCATTCGGCAATCTCTACGCGGAGCCTTCCCGAAATGGGATTTATAAAACTTCAGAGTTTCATGGTCGAGGTACTCGAATAGTGAACATGGGGGAAATGTTCGGATTTGAGTTTATTTCCGACCAAGAGATGAGCCGAGTGCAACTCACTACGCGGGAACTAGCCATCAGTGGCCTGTTGAACGGCGATCTTCTATTTGGCCGTCGTTCGGTGGTTCCATCTGGCGCTGGGAAATGCTCGATAGTCATTGCTCCAACAGAAATCATCACGTTCGAGTCGTCGATCATTCGAGTGAGGATGAATAGCGTCGTAACGTACCCCTTGTTTTACTACTACTTCTTTGGGTCAGCAGCCGGGCGCTCTATTGTTGGCAGCATTGTGTCTGGTACAAACGTCAAAGGCATCCGCGCAACCGAGCTTAGTCTTACTGTGTCATAAATTTAATCTTCTACTTACCCAGTGGCAATGAGGGCAATGTCCCAGATCGCTGGCCAGTGCGACGCTCAGGCGCAGGCGTAGCGTCGTGATCGAGTCCGCTACGTGACG
>NZ_QEII01000305.1 GCF_003347515.1 Rhodoferax ferrireducens
TCCCATAGGCCCCGCCACTTGCAGCAAACGCAGCCTTCATGTGCACGCTGGCTTCGCAAACCACAGGCTGGGCTTGGTCGCGCTTGCGGGCTGTGTAATAGCCTGAGCGACTAATGCCCAAGACTCGACACATTTGGTTTACCGGCACGGCCTTCTGCTGCAGTTGCTCGACAAGCTGGAAGCTCATCGCAGTTCCCGGGCAAAGAAGGCCGATGCTTTTTTTAAGATATCCACATCGCCTCGCAGTTGCCGGTT
>NZ_QEII01000306.1 GCF_003347515.1 Rhodoferax ferrireducens
GCGGCTCGGGCCTGAAGGCTGTGATGCTGGCGGCCCAGGCCATCCGCTGCGGCGACGCCGAGATCATCGTCGCCGGCGGGCAGGAAAACATGAGCGCCGCGCCGCACGTGCTGCCGGGCTCGCGCGATGGCCAGCGCATGGGCGACTGGAAGCTGATCGACACCATGATCACCGACGGCCTGTGGGACGTCTACAACCAGTACCACATGGGCACCACGGCCGAGAACGTGGCCAAAAAATATGGCATCACGCGCGAGATGCAGGACGCGCTGGCGCTGGCCTCGCAGCTGAAGGCGGCCGCCGCGCAGGACGCGGGCAAGTTCAAGGACGAAATATTGCCGTTCACCCTTGCGCAGAAGAAGGGCGACCCCATCGTCTTCTCAGCCGACGAGTTCGTCAACCGCAAGACCAGCGCCGAGGTCCTGGCCGGCCTGCGCCCGGCCTTTGACAAGGCCGGTTCCGTCACCGCCGGCAATGCTTCGGGCCTGAACGACGGCGCCGCCGCCGTGCTGGTGATGAGCGCGCAACGCGCCGCCGCGCTGGGCCTCACGCCGCTGGCTGTCATCCGCGCCTATGCCTCGGCCGGCCTCGACCCCAGCCTCATGGGCATGGGCCCGGTGCCGGCCTCCAAGCTGTGCCTGCAAAAGGCTGGCTGGTCGGCCCAGGACCTGGACCTGATGGAGATCAACGAGGCCTTTGCCGCCCAGGCCTGCGCCGTCAACCAGGCGATGGAATGGGACACCAGCAAGATCAACGTCAACGGCGGCGCCATTGCCATCGGCCACCCGATCGGGGCGTCGGGCTGCCGCATCCTGGTCACGCTGCTGCACGAGATGAAGCGTCGCGGCGCCAACAAGGGCCTGGCCTCGCTGTGCATCGGCGGCGGCATGGGCGTGGCACTGGCCG
>NZ_QEII01000307.1 GCF_003347515.1 Rhodoferax ferrireducens
GTGCCCGCAGGCGTCACCGGTTTTGCCGTCACCGTGCCAACCCTGACCGACTCCATCAATGGTGAGCCGATCGAGACCCTGGGCCTGACCATCGGCGGCGTCCAGGGCATCGGCGGCATCGTCGATACCACGGGCGTGCCCAGCATCACCACCGTCGAGCCAGGCGCTCCAGGCGTGGGCGACAACAACGTCAACGAAGGCGCCGACCTGGTTTTCAACGTCGCCATCACCGGCACTTCCACCGCCGCGGTGACCTACAGCC
>NZ_QEII01000308.1 GCF_003347515.1 Rhodoferax ferrireducens
GTGCCCAGCATCACCACCGTCGAGCCAGGCGCTCCAGGCGTGGGCGACAACAACGTCAACGAAGGCGCCGACCTGGTTTTCAACGTCGCCATCACCGGCACTTCCACCGCCGCGGTGACCTACAGCCTGGCCCTGGCCGGTATCACCGCCACCGCCGGCACCGACTTCACAGCCGTCCTGTCCAACGCCAGCTTCACCAACGGCGTGACCTATAACGCCGGCACCGGTCTGGTGACCGTGCCCGCAGGCGTCACCGGTTTTGCCGTCACCGTGCCAACCCTGACCGACTCCATCAATGGTGAGCCGATCGAGACCCTGGGCCTGACCATCGGCGGCGTCCAGGGCATCGGCGGCATCGTCGATA
>NZ_QEII01000309.1 GCF_003347515.1 Rhodoferax ferrireducens
ATGGGAGTCGTCGTTTGCGCACGGCAGTGGCCTCGCGAGGGATCGTGATTGGCATCTACCGTCTGCGCCGTCTGATGCGCAAGCACGGACTGCGCTCGGTATGGAAGCGCAAATTCGTGCACACAACCGACAGCCGGCATGCGCTGCCGATTTCGCCCAATGTGTTGAACCGGCAGTTCAACCCGACGCGGCCCAACCAGGCCTGGGTGGCCGACATCACCTACGTCCGAACGCGCAGCGGCTGGCTGTATCTGGCAGTGGTGCTGGACTTGTTTGCACGCAAGGTCGTGGGCTGGGCGATGGCACCGGACATGCAGGCCACGCTGGTGTGCCGGGCACTGCAACTGGCCATCGCGCAGCGCCAACCGGCGCCAGGATTGATCGTGCATTCGGACCGCGGTAGCCAGTATGCCAGCGCTGCACACCAGGCGCTGCTGAGCAAGTATGGCCTGATCGGCAGCATGAGCCGCAAGGGCAACTGCTGGGACAACGCGGTAATGGA
>NZ_QEII01000310.1 GCF_003347515.1 Rhodoferax ferrireducens
TTAAGAGCGGTCCGGGCGCCGCGCGGGCTGGGGACTTGGGTCCTGCCCGGCGGCTTCCCGCCTTGTTCTACTGTTCCGGAGCATCATCATGACGACACTGACGATTGTTGACCTTGCGCTGAATCGGACCCTGGATCGCCAGGCGCTGTCCACGTTGCGTGGCGGCGGGGCACCTTGGGTCTTCGGCTGGGCCACGCCCTATACGCCGCAGACGACGAGTTTTGCGCCGGTGGTCAATAACTTCTTCCAGACCAA
>NZ_QEII01000311.1 GCF_003347515.1 Rhodoferax ferrireducens
TCTGGCCCGCATCGAGCTGCTCGCGACTGCGACCGAACTTCCAGCGTTTGAGGACCGCCATCTCGTGCGTGAGCTGGTCAATCTTGGTTTGGCGGTACAGGATCTCGCGGTCTTTGGCCGCAATCGTCAGCTCACGACGGGCGATTTCCTGGTCATGAGCAGCAATCTTGGTCAGCAAGCCATTGACCATTTCGCGCAGCTCTTGAGCGCTGAGATTTGTCAGGGTTTGCGTGTCGACGAGCATGACAAGTAGTGTGCCAAACCATCAATTGCAAGCCAATTGGGACATGCCCGAATAGACTGAACCGCACTGGTTTATTCATGATCAAACTGCTGCCTTGTCACACCACGGTGATGCTGCCTTCGCCGATTCGCGCCCACGGCAGGCCCAGAACCAAGGCATCAAGCTGGGCCCGGCTCAGGGTCATTTGCGTCATGGTGTCGCTGTGCGGCCAGACAAACTTGCCCTGGTGCAGCCGCCTGGCCGCCAGCCAGATGCCAAAACCGTCATGCACCAATACCTTCATGCGGTTGGCCCGTTGGTTGGCAAACAGGTAGGCGTGGTGCGGGTGCGCGGCGCCGAAGACTTTGACCACGCGCGCCAGCGCCGTATCCGGGCCAGCCCGCATGTCCAGCGGCTGTATGGCCAGCCACGCACAATCGATACGGATCATTCAGTAATTACCTGAGCCATTCGCGCAGCCATGCAGCGCATGATGCGGCGCCTTCGAGCGGCCAGTTCACCGTGATGGTGCTGCTGCCTTTATGAACCTCGACCCGGATGTCGGGTCTGGCGCTGGAGCCGCCCTCAACCGCTGGCAGGGCTGCAGATGCCTGCTCCAGGGTGACTGGCACAAATGACTGAGCCCGTAGCAGCAGGGCCGCGCGCTCATCTTCGTGAAGCCAGCGGTGGACAATGTTGGCGTTAATGCCATGGGCCAGGGCAACCCCGGCCACGGACGCGCTGCCTTGACGGCATTCCTGTATGACCTCGGCCTTGAGCTGCGGGCTGTAATAACGTCTTGTGGGGCGAGGGCTATCGACCTCGTTCGAACTGGTGTGCACGATCTTCATGATGCACACTATCGTTTCGATTGGCCATCGATTCAATATGCCTTGGGCAGACGCTTACGAACAGCATCCCACGTACGCCAAATGGAGCCATACAGAAGCCCGCCTATGTTGACTTACAACGCATCCTGCAACTGCGGAGCATCGAGTCAACGCAATGGGACACAAAGCGACTCGTTCGCCTACTCCAAGAGCTGAACATCGCTCACGCAAACGAGGCGCACATGGCGACTGCAATGCTAGTCCGTGCGATCATGGATCACGTGTCCCCAATATTCAAGTTGAAGAATTTTTCTGAGGTAGCGAACAACTACCCCGCTCCGCGCTCATTCAGCGAGCAAATGAAGCAGCTAGACACGTCACTTCGTAAAATCGCCGACACACATCTTCATCAGCCAGTTCGAAAGGCAGAAGTGCTGCCGCTTGCACCGCAAGTTGACTTTCGCGGTGCGCTAGATGTTTTACTCTCCGATATCGTCCGGTTGCTGCAGTAGTCAGTTCGCATTGGGGACTTACGCGGATCCACCCTGTGGCGGTAAAGACCCTGCGGCGCGCGCTACAAGTTTTGTATTTCGTCAAGAGGAGGTTTTGGATCTACCTCAATAATCGTGTCCACATACCAGCCATTGGTGACCGTCAGCAACTGGCCCAGACCGGGTACTCCCTATTTTTAGGTGACCGACTCTTCCAGCTGCGCACCTGACTCAGACTTCTCCGCCGCCAATGTCGGTGATGGGAATTTATCGAGGTGAATTTAAGGGCAGCTTTATGGAACTCCGCCGTCAATCCTGGTGGACATCTCTTGGTGAGTTCAATGGCGGGTATCGGGCTAGCACTTCGATAAACTGAAATTCGGCTTTGGGCACAGCACCAATGGTCGCACGGAAAACAGCGGAGATTTGCTGGGCACACCATGGGCACAAAATGGGCACGCAGTGGGCACAAAGCAAAACGCCAACTCGAAAGTTGGCGTTTACTTACGGGGAAAGCCCCGTATCTATTGGTTGCGCGAGTAGGATTTGAACCTACGACCTTTGGGTTATGAGCCCAACGAGCTACCAGGCTGCTCCATCGCGCGGCATCTTTAAATTATAACCTATTAAGCTTCCGCTGTCTCGACAATTGCTTCGTTATTCACGGGAGCGCGATCAACCAACTCCACCAAAGCCATGGGCGCATTGTCACCAACACGGAAACCCATTTTCAGGATACGGGTGTAGCCGCCCGGACGGGTTTTGAAACGTGGGCCCAAGTCATTGAACAGCTTGACAACGCTATCGCGATCACGCAACCGGTCAAATGCCAGACGGCGATTGGCTACTGTCGCTTCTTTAGCCAGTGTAATCATGGGCTCAATAACGCGACGGAGCTCCTTGGCCTTGGGTACCGTGGTTTTGATGACCTCATGCTCGATGAGCGAGTTCATCATGTTGCGCAACATCGCCAAACGATGCGAGCTGGTGCGATTAAGTTTACGTAGTCCGTGTCCGTGACGCATGGTGCTTTTCCTTCAGTTATATAGCAGGCAGCCGTATCAGGTACTGCCCGTTGCACTGAGCCCATATTTCATGGGCTCTTTAAATTAACGCTTTTCGAGAGCGGCTGGAGGCCAACTTTCAAGCTTCATGCCCAAAGTCAGACCACGGGAAGCCAGCACTTCCTTGATTTCATTGAGCGACTTACGACCGAGATTAGGAGTCTTTAACAACTCGTTTTCCGTACGTTGAATCAAATCGCCAATATAGTAAATATTTTCAGCTTTCAAGCAGTTCGCCGACCGAACCGTCAGTTCAAGCTCATCCACGGGACGCAGCAGGATAGGATCAAACTGCGTGCTACCGCGAGGTGCAGGTGCATCAAACGCAGCCAACTCGCTACCTTCCAACTGCGCAAATACAGCCAGTTGCTCGACCAGAATTTTAGCGGAAGCGCGAACAGCATCTTCTGCAGAAATAGCGCCGTTGGTTTCAATATCAACTACCAGCTTATCCAGATCAGTGCGTTGCTCGACACGTGCACTCTCAACGGTATAACTGACGCGTTTCACCGGGGAAAATGAAGCATCCAGAACAATGCGTCCGATGGATTTGGTGGGTTCATCCGCATGGCGACGCATCGTGCCCGGAACATAACCACGGCCTTTCTCAACCTTGATCTGCATATCGAGCTTACCGCCTTGCGACAAGTGAGCGATGACATGATCCGGGTTGATAATTTCAACATCGTGAGGGGTTTGAATGTCACCCGCCGTCACAACACCCTCGCCATCTTTGCGCAGGCTTAGCGTCACTTCATCACGGTTGTGAAGCTTGAACACCACGCCTTTGAGGTTCAACAAAATATTGACTACATCTTCTTGCACGCCATCAATGGACGAGTACTCATGCAGCACGCCAGCAATCGTGACTTCCGTCGCGGCATAACCCGGCATGGAGGACAACAACACCCGGCGCAGTGCATTGCCCAAGGTGTGACCATAGCCGCGCTCAAAAGGCTCAAGAGCAACTTTGGCACGATTGGCACCAAGTTGCTCGACATTAATGGCTTTAGGTTTCAGTAGATTATTTTGCATGCAGACTTCCTCTCAATACCCCCGGCTCGTTACACCGGTAAGGCTGACGAAGCACCCAAGTCGCAGCACGCCACGCCTTGGGAACACTTTCGAATGAATAACGTGTTGAAACGCGATTAACGCGAATACAACTCAACGATCAACGATTCGTTGACGTCGGCGGCGAACTGATCGCGATCAGGAACCGACTTGAATGTGCCTTCAGCTTTTTCAAGATTCACTTCGACCCAAGCTGGCATGCCAACTTGTTGTGCCAACTGAAGCGCTTCTGCAATCCGATTTTGCTTTTTCGACTTGTCACGAACCGCAATCACATCGCCCGTTTTGACCATATAGGACGGGATGTTGACTGATTTGCCATTCACGGTCATGGCCTTGTGCGAAACCAACTGACGCGCTTCAGCACGAGTTGATCCAAAGCCCATACGGTACACAACATTGTCGAGACGGGATTCCAAAAGGACCAACAGGTTTGCACCGGTGTTACCTTTGCGGCGATCAGCTTCTTCAAAGTAGCGACGGAATTGCTTTTCCAAAACACCGTACATACGCTTGACTTTTTGCTTCTCGCGAAGTTGCAAGCCAAAATCAGAGGTACGTGCACCCGAAGTGCGGCCATGTTGACCTGGTTTGGAGTCGAATTTGGCCTTGTCTCCGATGGAGCGACGAGCACTCTTCAAAAACAGGTCAGTGCCTTCACGGCGGGATAATTTGGCCTTGGGGCCTAGATAGCGTGCCACGTGAACTTCCTTTATGTCATCTGCCGCACGTTAGTGCGGGAGCCACCGGCGGAGGGCCAGTGGCGGTGGGCTTGTTAAAAAAATTAGATACGACGACGCTTTTGTGGGCGGCAGCCATTGTGTGGCACCGGCGTCACGTCAGCAATCATGTTGATGCGGATACCAAGAGCAGCAAGCGCGCGAACCGAAGATTCACGACCTGGACCTGGTCCCTTGATTTCAACGTCAAGATTCTTGATACCTTGCTCAATGGCAGCGCGACCAGCCACTTCAGAAGCCACCTGGGCTGCGAACGGCGTGGACTTGCGAGAGCCCTTGAAACCTTGACCACCTGACGAGGCCCAAGACAAAGCATTGCCTTGACGATCCGTGATCGTGATGATGGTGTTGTTGAAGGAGGCGTGAACGTGCGCCACACCGTCTGCAACATTTTTACGAACTTTTTTGCGAACCCGTTGGGCCGCATTATTGGCGGGAGCTTTTGCCATGGTGGTCTTTCAATCCCTGTTATTTCTTCAATGAAGCAGCAGCCTTGCGGGGGCCTTTGCGGGTACGAGCATTCGTCCGTGTACGCTGGCCACGCATGGGCAAGCCACGACGATGACGGAAGCCACGGTAACAGCCGATGTCCATCAAACGCTTGATGTTCATCGTCGTTTCACGACGCAGATCACCTTCAATGGTGAACTGTGCGATTTGGTCGCGAATTTTTTCCAGATCCGAGTCAGTCAAATCCTTGACCTTCTTGGAATAAGCAATGCCACAAGCCTCGCAAATTTTGCGAGCCCGGGTGCGACCGATTCCAAAGATGGCTGTCAAGCCAATTTCAGAATGCTGTTGCGGCGGAATATTGATGCCAGCGATACGTGCCATTTTCGTCCTCTAAAACTCTTGCAATTAACCCTGGCGCTGCTTGTGACGTGGATCCGTACAGATCACGCGCACAACGCCCTTACGCCGAATTACCTTGCAGTTACGGCAAATTTTCTTGACCGAAGCCGAAACCTTCATTTCATTCTCCTAAAACTGTTTCGATGTTCCGGCAATACATCGCGCGGAACACATTCCATTACTATTATTTAGCCCTGAATACAATACGCGCCCGACTTAAGTCGTAAGGCGTAAGTTCAACAGTGACCTTATCTCCAGGAAGAATGCGAATGTAATGCATACGCATCTTTCCGGAAATATGCCCGAGTACGATGTGACCGTTTTCCAGCTTCACGCGAAATGTCGCGTTTGGCAGGTTTTCGACCACCTCTCCTTGCATCTGAATAACATCGTCTTTTGACATATTTACCAATCGCCTTATGAAGACTTGAAATTAGCCTTCTTCAACAGCGATTCATATTGCTGCGACATCATGTAATTCTGAACTTGTGCCATGAAATCCATAGTCACAACCACGATGATCAAAAGAGAAGTACCTCCAAAGTAAAACGGTACGTTGTACTTCAGGATTAAAAATTCAGGCAGCAAACATACCAGAGTGATATAGATCGCACCCGCGAAAGTCAGTCGTAACAAAATCTTGTCAATGTACTTGGCTGTTTGATCGCCAGGTCGTATGCCAGGAATAAACGCACCACTCTTCTTCAAGTTATCTGCAGTTTCACGGCTATTGAACACTAGCGCCGTATAGAAAAAGCAGAAAAATATGATTGCAGCAGCATAAAGCATCACGTAGATGGGCTGACCAGGCGTCAAAGACCCTGCAATATCCTTTAACCAACGCATCGAATCACCCGCGCTAAACCAACCGACGACGGTTGCTGGCAACAAAATAATCGATGAAGCAAAAATCGGGGGTATGACACCAGCCATGTTCAGCTTCAAGGGAAGATGCGACGATTGCCCACCGTATACCTTGTTACCAACCTGCCGCCTTGCATAGTTCACCAAAATCTTACGCTGTCCACGCTCAACAAATACAACAAAGAAAGTTACAAGAGCGACCAGAATGACAATGAACAAAGCAATGATGATACTCATCGCGCCAGTTCGTACCAATTCAAGCAAGCCCCCAATGGCGTTCGGCAAACCAGCCGCAATACCGCCAAAAATCAGGATCGAAATACCATTACCCAGACCACGTTCGGTAATCTGCTCACCCAACCACATCAGGAACAATGTCCCCGCCGTCAAAGTGACGATTGCAGTCATACGGAACCCAAATCCAGGCGAAATCACGAGTCCGGCAGAGCTTTCCAATGCAATGGCAATACCCATCGACTGAAACAAAGCCAACCCAAGCGTCCCGTAACGGGTGTACTGGGTTATCTTGCGTCGACCGCCCTCACCCTCTTTCTTCAGTTGCTCAAATGCGGGAAGCACATAGGTCAACAACTGCATGATGATCGATGCCGATATATACGGCATGATCCCCAAGGCGAAAATAGTAAACCGGGACAAAGCGCCCCCGGAAAACATATTGAACATGCCCAATATTCCGCCTTGTTGGCCCTTGAAGAACTGCGCCAGTTGCGCAGGATCTATGCCAGGAACCGGAATGTGGGCACCCACTCGGTAAACGACCAACGCGAGCAACAAAAAAACAAGCCGACGACGCAAGTCACCGAATTTGCCAGTTTTAGCCAGTTGAGACGCGTTAGTTGCCACTTGTGATTTCTTTCAAACCTACTTAAGCGAGGCTTCCGCCGACCGCTTCAATCGCTACCTTGGCAGCAGCCGTTGCACCAATACCTGTGAGCTTCACAGCTTTAGTGAGCTCACCTGTCTTGATGATTTTGACGACCTTCGCCAATTCACCAACAAGGCCCGCTTGCTTCAGCGTCACCAAATCAACCTCAGCAGCGCCGAGTTGCTCCAGCGCAGCCAAAGTGACCTCGGCATTGAACTTCAGCAAATGGGATTTGAAACCGCGTTTTGGCAAACGCCGTTGCATAGGCATTTGACCGCCTTCAAAACCAACTTTGTGATAGCCGCCCGCGCGGGATTTTTGACCCTTGTGACCGCGCCCAGCAGTCTTTCCGATGCCGGAGCCGATACCACGACCGACACGACGCTTGTAGTGCTTTGCACCTTCAGCAGGCTTGATGCCATTGAGTTCCATCATCAACCTCTTAGAGCACTTTGACCAGATAACTGATCTTGTTAATCATGCCGCGAACCTCAGGTGTATCCACCAATTCACTTGTGCTGCGAATTTTGCGGAGACCAAGACCACGAACTGTTGCGCGGTGCGACTCTTGGCAGCCAATCGGGCTGCGAATTAGCTGCACTGTCACTTTTTGTTGAGCTGTCATTTTTGAGACTCCCGGTTAGACGAAGAGTTCTTCAACAGTCTTGCCGCGCTTGGCTGCCACTTGTGACGGAGTCGTCGCATGTGAAAGCGCATTCAGCGTGGCACGAACCATGTTGTAGGGATTTGATGAGCCATGGCTTTTCGCCACGATATCGGTAATGCCGATCACCTCGAAAACCGCACGCATAGGACCGCCGGCAATGATGCCTGTCCCTTTTGGAGCAGGCGCCATCATGACTGAAGCAGCACCATGCTGGCCCAACACCTTGTGGTGAATGGATCCATTCTTGAGCGACACTTTCGTCAAATTGCGACGCGCTTCTTCCATTGCTTTTTGCACAGCTGCAGGCACTTCTTTCGACTTGCCCTTACCCATGCCAACGC
Organism: Rhodoferax ferrireducens; assembly: GCF_003347515.1. GTDB lineage: Bacteria > Pseudomonadota > Gammaproteobacteria > Burkholderiales > Burkholderiaceae_C > Rhodoferax. The sequence goes on from NZ_QEII01000311.1 coordinate 8,033, forward strand.
GCCCTTCGCCATCTCCCACCACGGTCAAAGCCGCAAAACCAAGAATGCGGCCGCCTTTGACCACTTTGGTAACGCGATTGATCGCAATCATTTTTTCACGCAGGCCGTCTTCAGGCCCTTCAGCCTTACCCTGCATTTTCGCTTGAAATTTAGCCATCTTTATTTCCGATCTGCTTAGAACTGCAAGCCAGCTTCACGTGCCGCATCAGCCAACGCCTTGACGCGGCCGTGGTACGCAAAACCTGCGCGGTCAAACGCTACTTTTTCAACACCAACCGCCTTGGCTTTTTCAGCCAGACGCTTGCCAATAATTTGGGCAGCAGCAACATTGCCACCTTTACCCGAGCCGCCAAGGGCTTTGCGCACTTCGACTTCTGCTGTTGAAGCAGTTGCCAGCACCTTGCCACCGTCGCCAGAAATAACGCTGGCGTAAATGTGCAAGTTGGTGCGGTTTACCGTTAGCCGGGCGACACCTTGAGTGGCGATCCGGATGCGGGTCTGACGAGACCTGCGAAGACGCTGTTCTTTTTTGGTCAACATGTTGCAGCTCCTTATTTCTTCTTGGTTTCTTTGATCGTGATCTTTTCGTCCGAATAACGGATACCCTTGCCTTTATAGGGCTCAGGAGGACGAATTGCACGAATCTCGGCAGCTACTTGACCCACGCGCTGACGATCCGCACCCTTGATCACGATTTCCGTGGGAGTCGGCGTTGCAACGGTGATACCAGCTGGCATGTCTTTATTGACCGGATGAGAATAGCCAACAGTCAGATTGAGCTTGGCGCCTTGCGCCTGGGCCTTGTAACCCACACCAATCAGATTGAGCTTCTTCTCAAAACCCTTGGTCACACCAACCACCATGTTATTCACCAGCTGACGCATGGTGCCGCTCATGGCATTGGCTTCGCGAGAGTCATTGGCTGGCTGAAAGCTCAGCTTGCCAGCATCGTTGGTCACTTTAACCAAAGTATTTTGAGTCAAAGACAGCGCACCGCCAGTACCTTTGACGCTGATCTGATCATCTTTAATCAGCACATCCACGCCGGCCGGAATGGCGACGGGCATTTTTCCTATACGGGACATTTTCAGTTACTCCTCAATGTCACGTTTTAGGCGACGTAGCAAAGTACTTCACCACCGACACCGGTAGCGCGCGCTTTGCGATCAGTCATGACGCCCTTGGGGGTTGTGACAATTGCCACACCCAGGCCGTTTTGAACTTGGGGAATGGCATCGCTGCCACGGTAAACACGCAGACCAGGGCGACTCACACGCTCAATGCGCTCAATCACTGGTCGGCCAGCGTAATATTTCAGGACAATTTCCAACTCAGGCTTGCCGTCTGCAGCATTTACCTTGAAACTATCAATGTAGCCTTCGTCTTTCAACACTTGCGCAATTGCAATCTTCACTTTGGAAGAAGGAACGCTAACAGTGGTTTTAGCCACCATTTGCGCATTGCGAATGCGTGTCAACAGGTCGGCGATGGGATCACTCATGCTCATATCTATGTCTCCTACCGCTTACCAGCTGGCCTTGACCATGCCGGGGATTTCCCCTGCAAAAGCCATTTCACGAATTTTTGCACGCGCCAGACCGAAATGCTGGAATGTGCCACGGGGGCGACCGGTGATCGCGCAACGGTTGCGCTGACGTGTCGGATTTGCATTGCGCGGAAGCATTTGCAGACCCAGACGGGCTGCTGCACGCTCTTCTTCAGTGCGCTTTACGTCGCTTGCGATTGCCTTGAATTCCGCGTGTTTTTTCGCGTACTTTGCAACCAGTTTGTCGCGCTTGAGTTCGCGCTGGATTAATGCCATCTTAGCCACAGGTCACCTCAGTTCTTGAACGGGAAACGGAAACCTGTGAGCAGTGCTTTGCACTCTTCATCAGTCTTGGCCGTGGTGGTGATACTGATATTGAGACCACGCAAGGCATCAACCTTGTCATATTCAATTTCAGGGAAAATGATTTGCTCTTTAACGCCGATGTTGTAATTACCACGACCGTCAAACGCGCGCCCGGAGATACCCCGGAAGTCACGAACACGCGGCAAAGCCACGGTCACGAAGCGATCAAGGAACTCAAACATCTGCACACCGCGCAGCGTCACCATGCAACCAATTGCTTGGTTTTCACGGATTTTGAAGCCTGCGATAGCCTTCTTGGACATGGTGACCACCGGCTTTTGACCAGCAATCTTGGTCAGATCACTAACCGCGTGATCCATAACTTTCTTGTCAGCCACCGCTTCACTCACACCCATGTTGAGCGTGATTTTTGTAATGCGCGGCACTTGCATCGGCGATGTGTAGCCAAACTTGGCTATCAGCTCCGGCGCTAATTTTTCGCGATAGTGTTGTTGCAAACGAGCCATGCTTATGCCACCTTGATTTCTTCGCCGGTCGACTTGTAAACGCGGAAGCGCTTACCATCAGCCGCCAGCTTGATGCCAACACGATCAGCCTTACCAGTAGCAGCATTAAAAATTGCCACATTGGACTGATGAATCGGCATTGACTTTTCGACAATGCCACCAACCGTACCCTTGAGGGGGTTTGGCTTGGTATGCTTTTTCACTACATTGATGCCTTCGACGAGCACGTAGGAGTCATCTTTGCGCAAGGCAATCTTGCCGCGCTTACCCTTGTCGCGCCCGGTGAGCACGATGATGTCGTCGCCTTTGCGAATCTTGTTCATGGCGCGTCCTTACAAAACTTCAGGAGCCAGGGACACGATCTTCATGAACTTCTCAGTGCGCAACTCGCGCGTCACTGGTCCAAAGATGCGGGTGCCGATTGGCTCTAATTTGGCATTCAGCAACACGGCTGCATTGCCATCGAATTTAACCAGAGAGCCGTCGCTACGACGAATGCCCTTGGCCGTACGAACCACTACCGCACTGTAGATCTCGCCTTTTTTGACGCGACCGCGCGGAGCAGCTTCTTTAATACTAACTTTGATGACATCACCAACACTAGCGTAGCGACGCTTCGACCCGCCCAGCACCTTGATGCATAGAACAGATTTGGCGCCGGTATTGTCGGCAACTTCTAATCGAGATTCAGCTTGGATCATTTCAATTATTCCCAACTTGCACCAGAAGCAGCAAAAACCAGCCTCTCAGCCAGCAATCAACCACTTCCAGTCAGTCTTGGGCCCGTCGTTTACAACATGAACCACTCACATTGCACCTTTTGGGCAGACACTTCATACTTTTTCAAGCGAAGCCTTAGATTATGCCGCACTTTTCACCCATCGGCAAGAATATTTATTCCGGCAATCGTAAATAGTGTTGCGCCAGCTCTGAAAAAGCCTCGACTTGGGGATCCAGCCCCGTCTCATGCACAAGAATCTCACCAACCTGGGCGGCCAGCGAATTCGCCAGGCGAGCGTCCAGAAACAGCAATCGCATGCGACGTGCCAGCACATCCTCCACCGTGATGGCGTACTCGTAACGGGCGGCAAAACGAACCATGGCTTCCGTTACACCTTCGCAGAGCGCCACATGGGCACCCGGCAAACTCATCACCTGCGACTGTTCGTCGCCGTAGGAATGCAAGCCCGGAGGTTGGCAAATCGAGGTTGTTTTCATCCCCGGTGGGCCCGAGCCAACCAGTTTCAGGTGGGCCGTGGTGCCTTCTTTTCGTTTTTCGATCAATGCGTTCTGGATACAGACATTCAAAACATCCTCAGCCATGGCACGGTAGGTCGTCCACTTGCCGCCGGTGACCGTCACCAACCCGCTGTGGCTGACCAGGACCGTATGCTCGCGACTCAGTCCCTTGGTGTTGTCGCCATCCTCCCCTTGAGGCTTGACCAGTGGGCGCAGTCCAACCCAGACGCTCTTGACGTCGGCACGGACGGGCGCACGGCGCAGGTAGCGAGCCGATTCGTTCAAAATGAAATCTACCTCTTCCTTGAACGGCAGCGGTTCGCGCGCCAGGTCATGGCGCGGGGTGTCGGTGGTGCCCAGGATGACCTTGCCCAACCACGGCACAGCGAACAGAACTCGTCCATCAGCTGTTTTTGGCACCATCAAACCGACGTCCGCGCCCAGGAATTCGCGATCCACCACGATGTGAACGCCCTGACTGGGGGCCACCATAGGTTTCGTGGGGTGCGCGCCGTCTGCTTCATTCGCCGCTGCATCCTTCTGTCGAAGTTCGTCCACCCATACCCCAGCGGCGTTGATGACACAGCGTGCATTGATGCGGTATGGCTGGCCAGTTAGCGTGTCTTCGCATACCAACCCGGCCAGCTTGCCCCCCTCATACAGAAGGTCTGCTGCACGGCAATAATTAAGCAGCAACGCGCCGTGGAGAGCGGCGGTACGGGCCAGCGCCAACGCCAGCCGCGCGTCGTTGAACTGCCCGTCCCAGTATTTGACACCGCCCACAAGGCTTTCCGGCTGAGCCGTTGGCAATAGCGCAAGGGTTTCGGCGCGACTCAGAAACTCCGTCTTCCCCAAACCAGCCTTGCCCGCGAGCAGGTCGTACATCTTGAGCCCCAGCCCATAAAACGGAGTCTCCCACCACTTATAGGACGGCATGATGAACGCCAGGGGTTGCGCCAGATGGGGCGCGTTGCTCAGCAGCGTGGTCCGCTCCTGCAGCGCCTCGCGCACGAGTGCGATATTGCCCTGCGCGAGATAGCGCACCCCGCCATGCACCAGTTTGGTGGAGCGCGATGAGGTGCCCTTGGCAAAATCGTGGGACTCCACCAGCACCACACTGAAACCCCGTGCAGCCGCGTCCAGCGCCACGCCAAGGCCGGTGGACCCGCCCCCGACGACAGCAATGTCATATTGACGCGCCTCGGACAACCGGGCCATCAGTTCACCACGGCGGGTCAATAGGGGCTGCGTTTCGATGGCCATAAATCAAACTCTCGACAATTCAACAGTTTCAGCGGGTAGGGTGTTGTGCGCGAAACCAGCCGCAACAACAGGCCGTGTGGCGTATTGCTCACACGGCCACCTCGTGGCGCGTTAAACGATCACGGCACGGGTCAGCGGGCCTTTCCGTTTTTCCAGGCGTTCAACAGCGTGTCATAGGCAATGGTTTCACCTTTTGGCTTTTCGTTGGCCAGCTTCTTCCAGGGCGCACCCTTGTCGCTCAGGTACTTGTTGGGATCGCCCTTGGGGTTGAGTTTAGGCGCGCAACGGGCCATGCCGGCCCGCTCAAGACGGGCCATGACCTGGTCCATCTCTTCCGCCAGATTGTCCATGGCTTGCTGCGGGGTCTTTTCACCCGTCACGGCCACGGCCACGTTCTTCCACCACAACTGCGCAAGCTTCGGGTAGTCCGGCACATTGGTGCCGGTGGGCGTCCAGGCCACACGCGCCGGGCTGCGATAGAACTCGACCAGGCCACCGAGCTTGGGCGCCAGATCTGACATGGCCTTGGACTGGATATCCGATTCGCGGATCGGCGTCAGCCCGACGATCGTCTTCTTCAACGACGTGGTCTTGGCAGTCACGAACTGCGCATAGAGCCAGGCGGCAGCGGTCTTGTTGGCGTCATGGTTGTCGAAAAAGGTCCAGGAACCCACGTCCTGGTAGCCGTTCTGCATGCCTTGCTTCCAGTAGGGGCCATTCGGGCCAGGGGCCATGCGCCACTTCGGCGTTCCGTCGGCATTGACGACTGGCAAGCCAGGCTTGGTCATGTCGGCGGTGAACGCGGTGTACCAGAATATCTGCTGGGCGATCTGGCCTTGTGCGGGCACCGGCCCTGCTTCGCCGAAGGTCATGCCGGTCGCATCCTTGGGCGCGTACTTCTTCATCCAGTCGACGTACTTGGTCAGGGCATACACGGCGGCCGGCGAATTGGTCGCACCGCCACGGGAGACTGAGGCACCCTGCGGCGTGCAGCCGTCGGCCGAAGCGCGGATGCCCCATTCGTCGACCGGCTTGCCATTGGGGATGCCGATGTCGGCCGTGCCGGCCATCGACAACCAGGCGTCAGTGAATCGCCAACCCAGCGATGGGTCCTTCTTACCGTAATCCATGTGGCCGTAGATCGGCTTGCCGTCGATGGTCTTCACGTCTTCGCTAAAGAAGGCGGCGATGTCCTCGTAGGCACTCCAGTTCAGCGGCACACCGAGGTCGTAGCCGTACTTGGCCTTGAACTTATCCTTCAGGTCCTGGCGTGCGAACAGGTCGGCGCGGAACCAGTACAGGTTGGCAAACTGTTGATCTGGCAACTGGTAAAGCTTTTTGTCGGGGCCGGTGGTGAAGCTGGTGCCAATGAAATCTTTCAGGTCGAGGCCGGGGTTGGTCCACTCCTTGCCCTTGCCAGCCATGTAATCGGTCAGATTCATGATCTTGCCGTAACGGTAGTGCGTGCCGATCAGGTCCGAGTCAGAAATCCAGCCGTCGTAGATGGACTTGCCCGATTGCATCGAGGTCTGCAGTTTCTCGACCACGTCGCCTTCTTGAATGAGGTCGTGCTTGACCTTGATTCCGGTGATCTCTTCAAACGCCTTGGCCAGGGTCTTGGATTCGTACTCATGCGTCGTGATGGTTTCGGACACCACCGAGACCTCTTTCACACCTTTGGCCTGCAGCTTCTTGGCCGCATCGATGAACCATTTCATCTCGGCCGTTTGTTGCTCCTTGGACAGCGTGGAGGGTTGGAATTCGCTGTCAATCCATTTCTTGGCTGCCGCTTCGTCAGCCCAAACCTGGCTGGTCAGCGCGCTGGCGACCGCCATTGTCAATGCGGTGTACCGCAGTTTCATAATGAATCTCCTCGGGTGTTACGTCCCCTGACTCAAAGGCTGCTTCGGCTTCAGGGGACACCAAGCCGATCCTTATTATTTGGTGGCTAGCCTTTGCGCATGATCAGTCCAAGCAAGCCCATGGACAAAACAAAGCTGATCCAGATGGAAGGTTCACTATCCAGCCCCAGCCAGGTGGCCAACCGGCCACTGGCGCCTACAAAAGCCAGGTTCACATAGGCCGCGCTCAGCAGCCCGATGAACAGGCGGTCGCCGCGCGTGGTCTCTATCGGCAAGAAGCCTTTGCGCAAGGTGGTGGGGGATTTGATCTCCCACACCGTCATGCCCGCCAGCATCAGGGCTATGCAGCTAAAAAACACGGCCACCGGGGTGGTCCAAGCCATCCAGTCAAACATGTGGTACTCCTATCAAACGCGACCCATCGCGAAACCCTTCGCGATGTAGTTGCGTACAAACCAGATCACGATGGCGCCCGGCACAATCGTCAGAACCCCGGCAGCGGCCAAGGTGGCCCAGTCCATGCCGGAAGCCGATACGGTACGCGTCATGATGGCCACGATGGGCTTGGCGTTCACGCTGGTCAAGGTACGGGCCAGTAGCAATTCAACCCAGCTGAACATGAAGCAGAAGAAGGCAGCAACCCCCACGCCCGCCTTGATCAAGGGCAGAAAGATCGTGACGAAGAACCGCGGGAACGAATAACCGTCGATGTAGGCGGTTTCGTCAATCTCGCGCGGAATCCCGCTCATGAAACCCTCCAGAATCCAGACGGCGAGGGGCACATTGAACAAGAGGTGCGCCAGGGCCACCGCCAGATGCGTGTCCATCAAACCGACCGTGGTGTAGAGCTGGAAAAAGGGCAGCAAAAATACCGCGGGCGGCGTCATGCGGTTGGTCAGCAACCAGAAAAATACATGCTTGTCACCCAGAAAGCTGTAACGGGAAAACGCATAGGCCGCCGGCAAGGCGACCGTGATCGAAATCACCGTGTTGATGCCGACATAAATCAGGCTGTTGATATAGCCCGAGTACCACGACACGTCCGTCAGGATGGTCTTGTAGTTGGCCCAGGTGAAGTGCTGGGGAAACAGCGAGAAGCCAGAGACGATCTCGTTATTGGTCTTGAACGACATGTTGACCATCCAGTAGATGGGCAGCAGGGCGAAAACAATATAGAAGAGCAGAAACACCGAGCGTTTTTGAAATCCAGGCTTATTCATGACCACCCTCCTTTTCCTGGGTGCCGACGCGCTGCATCCAGTTGTACAAAATGAAGCACAGCAACAAGATGATCAGGAAATAGATCAGCGAGAACGCTGCGGCCGGCCCCAGATCAAACTGCCCCACCGCTTTTTGCGTCAGAAACTGCGACAGGAAGGTGGTGGAGTTGCCCGGCCCGCCGCCGGTCAGCACAAAGGGCTCGGTATAAATCATGAAACTGTCCATGAAGCGCAAGAGCACCGCAATCATCAACACTCCCCGCATTTTGGGAAGCTGAACGTACCAGAACACGGCGAATTTGCTGGCACCATCGATGCTGGCGGCCTGGTAATAAGCGTCTGGAATGGAGCGCAGGCCGGCGTAGCCCAGCAAGGCCACCAGTGGCGTCCAGTGCCACACATCCATGAGCAGCACCGTGATCCAGGCGTGCGTGGCATTGCCGGTGTAGCTGTATTCAATCCCGAGCCCCTGCAGCGCCGCGCCCATCAAACCGATATCGGTGCGCCCGAAGATCTGCCAGATGGTGCCCACCACGTTCCACGGAATCAACAACGAGAGCGACACAATGACCAGAACGGCCGATGACTTCCAGCCTTGCGCGGGCATGCTTAGTGCCAGCAGGATACCCAGGGGGAGTTCCACGGCCAGCACCGAAAACGAGTACGTCAGTTGCCGCAGCAGCGCACCGTGCAATTCCTCGTCACGCATGATGGCGGCAAACCATTCAGTACCCACAAACACCCGCCGCTCCGGCGAGATGATGTCCTGCACCGAGTAGTTGACCACCGTCATCAAGGGCAGGATCGCCGAGAAGGCAACGCAAATCAGCACCGGCAGGATCAGGAACCAGGCCTTCTGGTTCACCGGCTTGGTGGTAGTGCTCATGGCACGATCTCCTCATTCAGATAAAAACAGGTGTGCTCGCCCATCACCTTGAGCCAGACCACCTCGCCAGGGGCCCACTGCACCGCATCCGGGGACAGACGCGCCTTGAGCACATGCCCGTCCAGGCTGGCGCTCAGCATGACGTGGGTGCCCACGTCCTGAACCTGCGACACCGTCGCGGCCACGGCCCCCGCCGTGTGAGCGGGCACCGGCACCACATATTCGGGACGCACGCCCAGCTTGATGGCGCCGGCCGGCAAGCTTCGCCCGGAAGGCAATGCCAAAGTCATGCCCCCTATATGGAAACCTGTGTCATCCACGTGCCCGGCCAGGAAATTCATGCCGGGGGAACCAATGAAATGCCCGACAAAGGTATGGCTGGGGCGCTCAAACAAGTCGGCCGCCGACCCCACCTGCACGGCGCGACCCCGCGTCATCACCATCACCTGGTCCGCGAAGGTGAGCGCCTCCACCTGGTCATGCGTCACGTAAATCAGGGTCAGCTTGAGTTCGTGGTGAATCTGCTTGAGCTTGCGGCGCAATTGCCATTTGAGGTGCGGATCGATCACCGTCAGCGGCTCGTCAAACAGGACCGCCGAGACATCGGGCCGCACCAGCCCGCGACCCAGCGATATTTTCTGCTTGGCGTCGGCCGCCAGGCCGGCGGCGCGCTGATTCAACTGGCCGCTGAGTTCCAGCATCTCGGCAATCTCGCCGACCCGCTTGTGGATCTGCTCCTTGGGAACTTTTCGATTGCGCAGGGGAAACGCCAGGTTTTCGGCCACCGTCATGGTGTCGTAAATCACCGGGAACTGAAACACCTGGGCGATGTTGCGCTCCTGCGGCGAGGCCCGCGTGACGTCGCGGCCATCAAAGTGCACGCTCCCGCGTGACGGCACCAACAAGCCCGACATGATGTTGAGCATGGTCGTCTTGCCGCAGCCCGAGGGCCCCAGCAGTGCATAGGCGCCGCCATCTTCAAACGTCATCTTCAGGGGCAGCAGCGCATAGTCGCTGTCCTGCTGGGGGTCGCGCCGGTAGGCATGCGCCAGATCGAGTTCAATGCGTGCCATATCAGCGTCCCATGCCCCGCACCGGCGCCAGCAGCAGCAAGCCCTGGGCGTCAAAAACATAGACCTGTGCCGGATTGAAATAAAGGGTGACAAGCGCACCCAGATTGAAGTGGTGAACGCCGGTAATTTGCGCCACCAGCTCGCCCACCAGCGTGACCACATGCACAAAGGTGTCGGAGCCCGAGATCTCGGCCAGTTCCACCTTGCCGGGCAAGGCCACATCGCCAGGCTCCGCCCGGACCCGCAAGGCACTGGCGCGCATGCCAACCGCGAGTCGCTGCGACGCCGTCGCCGGCAAGCCGATGGCCAGAGACGGCCCGCCGTCCAGCTGCACCGCCTCGGCGCCGGCGCTGGCCCGCAACAGATTCATCGGCGGGTCACTGAAGGCGCGGGCCACGCGCAGCGATTTAGGCGTGTGAAACACCTCGGCGGTGGGACCGTACTGCAGCAGCTCGCCCGCGTCCAGCACCGCCGTATAGCCGCCCAGCAGCAGGGCTTCGCCCGGCTCGGTGGTGGCGTAAATCACGGTCGAGTCACCGGCCGCGAACAGCGCGCTCAACTCCTCGCGCAGCTCTTCACGCAGCTTGTAGTCCAGGTTCACCAACGGTTCATCCAGCAGCATCAGGGGAGCCCCTTTGGCCAAGGCACGCGCCAGGGCCACGCGCTGCTGCTGCCCACCCGACAGCTCGGCCGGATAGCGATCCAGAAACATCTCGATATGCAGTTTTTCAGCCAGCTCGCGCACGCGCTGTTCAATGCCTTTTTCACCCCGCAACTTCAAGGGGGAGGCAATGTTGTCGCGCACCCGCAGAGACGGGTAGTTGATAAACTGCTGGTACACCATGGCCACGTTGCGCTCACGCACCGGCACACCGACAACATTGGCGCCATTCACCATCACGCGTCCACCACTGGGCACATCCAGCCCGGCCATGATGCGCATGAGGCTGGTCTTGCCAGCCTGGGTGGCGCCCAGCAACACGGTCACCGCACCGCTGCGCGGCGCCATGCTCATGTCGTACAGCCACGTTTGCGGCCCTACTTTCTTGCTGATGCCCTCAAGAGTCAACTGCATCACGCTACCTTTACTTGTTGGATTTGTGAATTTGATTTTCGAATTGAAGAATTATTCGTTCGTTTCAATTCGTTTTAACTCGGTATTTACCCTAAAGGCATTCTTTTTGATTCGTTTTAAAGTCAACACATCCCCGATTGGGATAAAAACACCCGATGAATCCAAACCCAAGACAACTCACCCTGCTCACCGTGGTTCATGCGCAGGGCTCCGTCACCGTCGAGCAGTTGGCGGACGAGCTCGGCGTCACCCTGCAAACCGTGCGGCGCGATGTCCAGCGGCTGGCGGACGAAGGGCTGCTGGCGCGTTTTCACGGTGGCGTGCGCGTGCCCAGCTCCACCGTGGAAAACATTGCGCATCAACAGCGCGAAAGCCTGAATGCAGACGGCAAGTCGCGCATTGCCCGCGCGGTGGCGGCGGCAGTGCCCAACGATTGCTCGCTCATCCTGAACATCGGCACCACCACCGAAGCCATTGCCAGGGCGCTGCGCCACCACACCGGGCTGCGCGTCATCACCAACAACCTGAATGTGGCCAGCATCCTCAGCACCAACCCGCAAAGCGAGGTGATCGTGGTTGGCGGCGTGGTGCGCGGACGCGACCAGGGCATCGTGGGCGAAGCAGCGGTGGACTTCATACGGCAATTCAAGGTGGACATTGCCGTGATCGGCATTTCCGGCATTGAGGCCGACGGCTCCCTGCGCGACTACGACTACCGCGAAGTCAAGGTGTCGCAAACCATCATCTCGCATGCGCGCGAGGTATGGCTGGCGGCGGACATCAGCAAATTCAACCGCCCCGCCATGGTGGAGGTCGGCCGCCTGTCCCAGATCGACCGCCTGTTCACCGACGCGCCGCCGCCCGACCCCTTTCCGACCCTGCTGGTCGAGGCCCAGGTGCGTTATGACATTGCCCTGCCCTGAACACGCTGGCAGCCGCCCCGGCCGGATTTTTCAACCTTTTTCAAGGCCACGCCCATGACCTACCTGCTTGCCCTGGACCAGGGAACCTCCAGCTCCCGCAGCATTGTTTTTAACGCTGGCGGCCACATCGTAGCCCAGGCCCAGCAAGAGCTGACGCAAATCTACCCGCAACCCGGCTGGGTCGAGCACGACCCGCAGGAAATCTGGCGCACGCAACTGGCGACAGCGCGCGAAGCGCTGCTCAAGGCCGGCATCCAGGCTGCGGATGTGCGCGCCATCGGCATCACCAACCAGCGTGAAACGACGCTGGTCTGGAACCGCGCCACCGGCCTGCCCATCCACCACGCCATCGTCTGGCAGGACCGCCGCGCCGAGCCGACCTGCGCGGACTTGCGCGAGCGCGGGCTGGCCGACATGATCCAGAGCAAAACCGGGCTGCTGGTGGACGCTTATTTTTCCGGCACCAAGCTCAAGTGGATGCTGGACCAGGTGCCCGGCGCCCGGCAGCAGGCGGCCAATGGTGAACTGGCTTTTGGCACGGTCGACAGCTGGCTGATCTGGCGCCTCACGGAAGGCGCGGTTCACGCCACCGACGTCAGCAATGCTTCGCGCACCATGCTGTTCAACGTCCACACCAACCAGTGGGACGCCGAGCTGCTGCAGGCCCTGGACATACCGGCCAGCCTGATGCCCGTCGTCAAGCCCTCCAGCGCGCTGTATGGCGAAGTCAGCCCGGACCTGCTGGGCCATGCCATTCCGATTGGCGGCGTGGCCGGCGACCAGCAAAGCGCCTTGTTTGGCCAGGCCTGCTTCAAGGCCGGCATGGTCAAGAACACCTACGGCACCGGCTGCTTCATGCTGATGCACACCGGCACGAAGTTCCAGACCTCGCACAACGGCCTGATCACCACCAGCGCGGCGCAAGCCACGGCGCAGACCGAATTTGCCATGGAGGGCAGCGTGTTCGTCGGCGGCGCCGTGGTGCAGTGGCTGCGCGACGGCCTGCACGCCATTTCCCACAGCGGCGAGGTGCAGGCCCTGGCCCAAAGCGTGCCCGACTCCGGCGGCGTGATGGTGGTGCCGGCCTTCACCGGACTGGGTGCGCCCTACTGGAAGCCCGACGCCCGCGGCACCATCACCGGCCTGACCCGCGGCAGCACCGTGGCCCACATCGCGCGCGCCGCGCTGGAGAGCATCGCCTACCAGAGCGCCGCCTTGCTGCAGGCCATGAGCCGTGACGCGGTCGAAGCCGGCGGCGCGGCGGTGGCCGAGCTCCGGGTCGACGGCGGCGCCTGCATCAACGATTTGCTGATGCAGTTCCAGGCCGATCTGCTGGGCATTCCGGTGGTGCGTCCGGCGGTGACCGAAACGACGGCGCTCGGCGCAGCCTACCTGGCCGGCCTGGCCACCGGCGTCTACCAGAGCACGGATGAACTCTCCGCGCAGTGGCAATCGGAGCGACGCTTCCTGCCCACGCTCGACACCCCGCGCGCCCAGGAGCTGATGGCGCGCTGGGAGCATGCGGTCAGGCAAACCGTGCTGTGACGACTTTTGATTAGACTTGAGCGCTTCTTGGCCACGCGGTGTGGCGACCCAACTGCGGAGTGATTCATGAGCAAGCGCATTGCATTTATTGGCGGCGGCAACATGGCCAGCGCCATCATCGGCGGCCTGATTGGCCAGGGCTTCACGCCCAGCCATATCGAAGTGGTGGAGCCCTTTGCCGAGGCCCGGGACAAGCTCAAGAGCACCTACCACATCGTGGCCCAGGCCCAGCCCGGCCCGGAGCTGGCGCAGGCCGACATCGTGATTTGGGCGGTCAAGCCGCAAACCTTCAAGGAAGCGGCTGCGCAAGTGCGGCCACACACGCCCAATGCCTTGCATCTGAGCGTTGCCGCCGGCATTCGCAGCGACAGCATTGCGGGCTGGCTGGGCAGCGAACGCGTGGTGCGCGCCATGCCCAACACGCCGGCCCTGATCGGCAAAGGCATCAGCGCCCTGTTCGCCCGACCCGCAGTCACGGCCCATGACAAGGAATGGATCACGAAAGTATTGGCCCCCACCGGCGAGCTGCTCTGGCTGGCGGCGGAAGACCAGTTGGACGCCGTCACCGCCCTGTCCGGCTCCGGCCCGGCCTATATGTTTTATTTCATGGAGGCCATGACCGCGGCCGGTGCCGAGATGGGCCTGCCGCGCGAGCAGGCTTACCAGCTGGCGGTGGCGACCTTCATTGGCGCCGGTGAGCTGGCGCGCCGCTCCGGCGAGCCGCCTGAGATCCTGCGCCAGCGCGTCACATCCAAGGGCGGCACCACTTATGCCGCCATCTCGTCCATGGAGCATGACGACATCAAGGCCCAGTTCGTCCGCGCCATGCACGCCGCAGGCCAGCGGGCCAAAGAACTGGGCGATGAATTCGGCGGCGCCTGAACCTCAATAAGCGGCAGCTTGCGGTATCCGCGCCGCTGCTTCACTTCAGCGCGTAGCTCGCCGCAATACCGGCAAACAAGGTGAAGCCGATCCAGTGGTTCAGGCGAAATGCCTTGAAACAACCCTCGCGCGAGCGGTTGCGGATCAGCGTGTAGTGCCACGCCACCTGGCCCAGTATCAACACAATTGCTATATAAAACAGAGCACCTTGCGCATAGTCCACGAGGGCTACAGCCCAAATAGATGTAAATAAAAGGTAACAAAGCAGGATCACCGGCACATCCAGCCGCCCCAGGGTGATGGCCGAGGTTTTCATGCCGATGGCCAGGTCGTCATCCCGATCGACCATGGCGTACTCGGTGTCATAGGCCAGCACCCAGAACAGATTGCCTAGCACCAGGGCCCAAGCCAGCAGCGGCACGCTGGCTGGTCCGGCGAACAGGCTTGATGATTCGCCACCCTGTACCGCCGTGAAAGCCATCGGAATGCCAAAACTGAAAGCCACGCCCAACACCGCCTGCGGCATGGAGACAAAGCGCTTGGCATAGGGGTAGATGAGCGTGATGAGCAGCGCCGCGAAGGACCAGCCGATGGTGGCGGCGTTGGTGGTGAGCACCAGCGCAAACGCCAGCAGTGCCAGCACCGCGCCCAGGCCCAGCGCCTCTTTGACCGACACCGCGCCGGTGGTCACCGGGCGAGCCGCCGTGCGTTTGACGTGGCGGTCAAACTCGCGGTCGGCCACGTCGTTGATGCAACAGCCGGCGCTGCGCATCAGAATGGTGCCCAGCGTGAACACCGTCAGCAAGTGCCAGCCGGGGAAACCGTTGGCGGCCACCCACAGCGCGCTCAGGGTCGGCCACAGCAGCAGCAGCCAGCCGGCCGGGCGATCCCAGCGGATCAGGCTCCGGTACAGGGCCGCCTTGTGGCGCAGCCCACCCACGGTCGTCGGCATCGCAATCACAGATCGAGCAGGCGCAGGTCCAGGCGCCCTTCGCGCAGCGGCGGGCACCAGAAAAACGCGCCGTTGACCGGCTTGGAGATACGAAACAGCGCGTCGGTGATGCCATCCTCCTGCCCCGCCATGCGGCGCATTTGCGCCTCGAACGCGTCAAAGGACTTGCCAAAGGCCACAAACATCAGCCCGGCCTGTTTGCCCTGCGCCCAGGGCATGGAGCGGCGCAGCACAAAGGCTGCCGGTTCGAAGTCTTCTTGCGCCGTGCGCTTGACGTGGGCCGACGGCGGCGCGTCGTCCAGCTCTTCGTTGTCGCTGCGGCGCCGACCGATCGTGTTGTCCTGCTCGCGCGTGGCCATCGCGTCGAAGGCGTCAAAGTCATGCAGCCACTGCTGCAGCGCCATGAAGCTGGAGCCCACCAGGCCCGGCGCGCCCTCCTGTACCAGGGCGGCCACTTGCGCCGCTTCGCCGGCCGGATTTTCCGTGCCATCTTCATAGCCGGTCAAATCCTGGCCATGGCCGGTCGGGCCTTGCCCATGGCGAAAGGCCTCCACCAGACGCTCCAGCCGCAAGGCCGGCGCCAGCGCTTTTTCAAGCCGACGCCTCAGATGGAAGAGTTCACCGTGGTCGCTGCCGCGCAGCCAGCAGCACAGGGCGATGGGCGTGCTGGGCACCTGCACGCCGTGGCCCGACATCGCCTCGAAAGGATGCAAACCGGGCACCTGCGCACCCAATGCTTCGACCAGTTCCGACCCCAGACCGACCAGCACTTGCGTGCCATCGGCGAGCTCGACCAGCCGCTTCAGGCTGTCGCGCAAGGCCTGCGCGGGTTCCTGCTCTGGCACCGGCGTAATGGAAAAAAACAGGTAGCGCCCGACCAGCGGGACCGGCGCCAGGATGGCAGCTTGGGAAAGACTCACGTAGCGAACTCCTCGATCAGGACAAACGATGGACGCCCGGCAACTCGCAGGCGTAGATGGCATTGCGCAGCGCCGCAATCGCCTCGTAACGGGTAAAACTGCGGCGCCAGACCAGCACCACACGGCGCGTCGGCGGGTCGCCGGCGAAGGGCAGGTATTTCACGAAAGCATCTTCATCGCGCTTGCGCCGGGGCTTGGGTGCCAGGGCTTCCTTGGGCACGCTCAGGCGCGGCACCAGGGTGACGCCCATGCCAGCGGCCACCATGTGCTTGATGGTTTCCAGCGACGAGCCTTCAAAACTCTTGCGAATACCCTCGGCATTGCTGGTAAAGCGGGAGAACTCCGGGCACACCTCCAGCACATGGTCGCGGAAACAGTGGCCGCTGCCCAGCAGCAGCATGGTCTCGCGCTTGAGTTCCTCGGTGGTCACCGTATCCTGCGCCGCCAGCGGGTGATGGCTGGGCACCACCGCCAGAAAGGGCTCGTCGTACAAGGGCGCGACCGCCAGCCCGGCATCCGGGAAGGGCTCGGCCAGAATGGCGCAGTCGATTTCCCCGGTGCGCAGCATCTCCAGCAGCTTGACGGTGAAGTTCTCCTGCAGCATGAGCGGCATTTGCGGCGTGTGCGTGATCATCTGGCGCACCAGATCGGGCAGCAGATAGGGGCCGATGGTGTAGATCACGCCCAGCGTGAGCGCGCCGGCCAGCGGGTCCTTGCCGCGCTTGGCGATTTCCTTGATATTGGCCGCCTGCTCCAGCACCGATTGCGCCTGGCGGACGATTTCTTCGCCCAGCGGGGTCACGGACACCTCGTTGGCGCTGCGCTCGAAGAGCTTGACGTCGAGCTCCTCTTCCAGCTTCTTGACCGCCACCGACAAGGTGGGCTGCGACACATAGCAGGCGTCGGCGGCCTTGCCGAAATGCCGCTCCCGGGCCACGGCAACAATGTATTTGAGTTCAGTCAGCGTCATGGCGCTATTGTCCTACCTGCGGCTTCTTTTCCAGAATAACCAGCGCGATGCCGCCCAGAATGGCCATCGACGCCAGCACCATGCGCCAGCTCAGGGGCTCACCCAGAAAGGCAATGCCGCCCAAGGCGGCGATCACCGGCACGCTGAGCTGCACGGTCGCGGCCTGGGTCGCTTTCAGGGCGGGCAGCGCCTGGTACCAGATGGCATAACCGAGGCCGGACGCCAGCGCGCCCGACACCACGGCGTAGCCGATACCGGCCCGGTCCAGCGCAACCGGGTTCAGCATGAGCAGGCTCAGGACGGCCGTGATCGGGACGGCGCGCAGGAAATTGCCCGCCGTTACCCCAGTGGGATCGCTCACCCCCTTGCCACGCAAGGAATAAACACCCCAGGCCACGCCGGCGCCCAGCATCAGGAGGGCGCTGGGCAGCGGCGGAGCCGCCAGACCCGGCAGCATCAGACCCACCAGCCCGCCCAGGGCGAGCACGAAACCGAGCAGCTGCCATCTCAGCAAACGCTCGCCCCGCCAGACCCCATAGGCGATCATCGTGGCCTGAACCGCGCCGAACAGCAGCAGCGCGCCAGTGGCCGCCGACAGGCTGACATAGGCAAAAGAAAAGCCAGCGGCATAGGTAAACAAAGCCAGCGCCGAGGGCCAGTTGCCTCCACCGGCGGACGGGCCGCGACGGCAACGCACCACCAGCGCCAGCATGATCGCGCCGGACAGCAGTCGAATCGTGGTGAAGCTGGCGGCGTCGATGCTGGTGTGTTTCAGCGCCATCCGGCACAGCAGCGAATTGCCGGCGAAGGCCAGCATCGCCAGCGCGGTCAGAAGCATGATGCGGACCTTGGACATGGGGACTTGGCCAGGGGATGGGTTGAAGCGCTCAGGGCGGCATCAGCGCGCCACAGTTCCAGCACTGCTCGAAGCCGCCTTCCACCAGTTCACCGCAGGTACAGAGCCAGCGGTGCTGCGGCACATGCTGCAGGTCATGCAGCAGGGTCCGCGCCCGCGCCTCCTGCATCGGGTGCTCAATCCAGACCTCGGGCAGGCACTGGTCCGGTGGCAGCTGGCCCGCCACGCCGGCCAGGTACTGGCGCTGCACGCTGGCGCTGATGCCCTCCACGGCGAGCGCATCGGCCCACAGCGTGGCGATCGCCAGATTCGGGGCTTGGGTCAGGCGCAGCATGGTGGCTCAAGCATAAGCTGATTTGTAACTTCGAGGCGGGAAACGTGCGGCCGAGGTCTTCTAGAATGGCCCCCCTGCCATTACCTTGCCTGCCGCCCCATGAACATCACGGTCAACGAAGAACTGCTTGCCTACATCGATCCGCTGACCCCCGACGAACACGAGGCACTGGAACGCAGCCTGCTCAGCGAGGGCTGCCGCGACGCCTTGGTGCTGTGGGGCGAGGTGCTGGTGGACGGGCACAACCGCTACGGCATTTGCAGCAAGCACGGCATCCCCTTCCAGACCGTGCAGAACACCCGCTTCACCTCCCTCGACGAGGTCCACCTGTGGATGATCGAGCAGCACCTGGGACGGCGCAGCGTGTCGGACTTCCAGCGCGGCGTGCTGGCCTTGCGCAGGAAGGACATCCTGGCCGCGCGCATGCCGGCCCCGCCTGCCGAGGCTGCGGCCGAGCCCGCCCCATCGACGCCAACGCCCGCCGCGCCCGAACCCATGAGCAGCCGCGAGGCCCTCGCCAAGGCGGCGCGCATCAGCAGCAACACCATCAGCCAGATTGAAAAGATCCAGAAATCGGCCACGCCCGAGTTGGTGGCGGCGGTGAAGTCGGGCACGATTTCCATCAATACAGCGGCCACCGTCGCCTCGCTGCCGGTCGAAGCGCAAGTGGCGGCGGCAGCCGGCGGCAAGAAAGAACTGCAGCAAGCCGCGCGTCAGGTGCGCGAAAACCGGGCCGTGGCTCGCACCGAGCCTGAAACCCCCGAAGGCGTGATTGCCCGGCTACGCCAAACCATCACCGAGCTCAGCGCCGAGAATGCGGCACTCAAAGCGCAGCTGGCGGCGCTCACGCCGTGATCAGGCGCGCGCCGCCATGAGCAAACTCTCCCTCTCCCGCGACAAGATCTACAAGACGGTGGCGCGCCAACTGCACGGCCTGGTGCCCTGCTGGGTCTGCGGCGAACATGTGCTGCCCGCCGCCGCCACGCTGGAACACATCCGGCCGCTGAGCGAGGGCGGCAACAGCCACCTGGAGAACCTGGCCATCAGCCACGACCTCTGCAACAACCAGCGCCATGCCAAGGGGCCGGTCACGGCCTCCACGCTGGTGCCGGGTCGCGTACAGGCTAAGCCTTCAGATACTCCGCCTTCCCGCCCAGCCAACGCATAACGTGCTGCGCGGCCAGCGCGGGATGCTGGTCCAGCATCACCGGGGCCAGGCGGCGCGCCCAGGCCAGCAGCGCGGTGTCGGTCGCCAGATCGGCAAAACGCAGCATCGCCGCGCCCGATTGGCGCGCGCCCAGAAATTCGCCAGGGCCGCGAATCTCCAGATCGCGCCGGGCGATCTCGAAACCGTCGTTGGTCTCGGCCATGGCCTTCAGGCGGGCGCGCGCGACTTCGCCTAGGCGGGGCGCGTCGCCGGTGGAATACAGCAGTACGCAGGCCGAGGCCGCCGCGCCGCGCCCGACCCGGCCGCGCAACTGATGCAACTGGCTCAGGCCAAAGCGCTCGGCATGCTCGATCACCATCAGCGAAGCGTTGGGCACATCGACCCCGACCTCAATCACCGTGGTGCTGACCAATACACCCATGCGGCCGCGGGTGAACAAGGCCATCACCGCCTTCTTCTCGGCCACCGGCATGCGCGAGTGCAAGAGCCCGACCAGCACCGGCGCGCCATTCGGCGCCAGATCGTTCTGCAAAGCGGCGCTCAGCTGCGCGTGCGTCTCGGTGGCGTTGCGCAGGTCCAGCGCTTCGCTTTCCTCAATCAGCGGGCAGACCCAGTAAACCTGCCGTCCTTCCGCCAGCTGGGCGCGGATGCGCTCGATTACCTCCTCACGCCGCGCATCGTTCACCACCTTGGTGATGATGGGCGTGCGCCCCGGCGGTAATTCGTCGATGGTGGAGACATCCAGATCGGCGTAATAACTCATGGCCAGCGTGCGCGGAATCGGGGTCGCCGTCATCATCAGCAGATGCGGTTCGAGCGGGGCCGCAGGGACGCCCTGGATGGCCGCGCTGCGCTCACCATGACGCGTCGATTCCAGGGGCTCGGAATTTTCTATTTGTTTCGTGAGCTTGCTGCGCAGCGCCAGCCGTTGCGCCACGCCGAAACGATGCTGCTCGTCGATGATGGCCAGCGCCAGGTTTTTGAACACCACCTTGGCCTGGATGATGGCGTGCGTACCCACTACCAAGCCGGCCTCGCCACTCTCGATCAGCGCCAGCATCTCGCGCCGCTCTTTGGTTTTCTGGCTACCGGTGAGCCAAGCGGTCTTGATGCCCAGCGGCTCCAGCCAGCTCACCAGCTTGCCAAAATGCTGGGTCGCCAGGATTTCGGTCGGGGCCATCAGCGCGCACTGCCAGCCGGCCTCGATGCAGATGGCCGCCGCCAGCGCCGCCACCACGGTCTTGCCGGAACCGACATCGCCCTGCAGCAGGCGGTGCATGGGCACCGGACGCGCCAGGTCGTGCGCGATCTCCGCGCTGACGCGGCGCTGCGCGGCGGTGAGCTGAAACGGCAGCGCCGCGAGCAGTTGTTCGTGCAGCGGCAGACGGTGCGCGGGCGAGGGGTCCAGACCTTCGACCGGGTCAGGATCAGCGCTCAAGTCGTCGTCGGGCCGGATCAATGACGCTGGGCCACTGGGCACCAGCGCCGGCGCGCGCAAGAGCGCGCGCTCGCGCTTGGCCTGCAGCTGCGACAACTGCTGCGCCAGCAACTCCTCGGCCTTGAGCCGCTGCCAGGCCGGATGGCTGTGGTCTTCCAGCGTGGCCAGCAGGACGTCCGGCGTGGGGTGATGCAAAAACGATAGCGCCTCCCGCATATTCCACGAGGGCTGCAGGCCAATTTCTCTTAAATATTCGGCGGGAATCGTGTCTACCAACTCAGCCCGCGCCAAGCCGCCCTGCACGGCCCGGCGCAGGTAGGTCTGCGGCAAACCGGCCACTGTCGGGTAAATAGGCGTGAGCGCGGCCGGCAGCTCGCCACCGGCCGGCTGGTAGGCCGGGTGCATCATCGTGAACCCCATGAAACCACCGCGGATTTCGCCGCGCGCCCGAATCCGGCTGCCCACCGCCAGCGCTTTTTGCATCGACGGATAAAAACTGAAAAAGCGCAGCAAGCAGGTGTCGGAGCCATCGTCCAGCGTCACCAGCAGCTGACGATGACCCGAGATCTTCACCTCGCAGGCAGTGACCACGCCCTCGACCTGCGCCACCTCGCCCTCGCGCACATCGGCCAGCCGGGCAATGCGGGTTTCATCCTCGTAGCGCAGCGGCAGGTGCAGCGCCAGGTCGATCGCCCGCACCAGACCCAGCTTGCGCAGGGCTTTTTGCGGGCCACTCAGGGGCTTGGGCTTGGCCGTTTCAGGGGGGGCGTCGGTCATGCGCTTGATTTTGCCCGCTTCAGCGGACCTTTCTGGCAAGTGCCGCTGGCAAAGCGCTTACCCGGGAATGATTTCCACAGATGCCAGATCGTTGCTCACGAGCGCCTCTGTGATGGCGTCCCTGTTCTCAATCAGGACCTTCAATGTGGCCGCCTGGGACTGATTCAAGGTCTTGAGGCGAATGACCTTCGGGGGCTGGCCCCAAACCAGGGACAACTCCTGGAAATCTGCGTCACGGGTGACGATCACGTAACCATCGTCTTTGGCTTTTTGCCACACTTCTTTGTCTGACGCCGACTCCATGCCAAGCAAAACCACCTGGTTGCTACCGGGATAGTCATGTTGCAAAAACGGCACCAATCGCCGCGAACGATTCTCATCAAGCAACAGCTTCATTGCGCTCTGAGCGAGACAACTTGATGTTCTCTGTCGGCGGCATAGGCCAGCACGGAAAGAATGTCCTCGGCAGTAAGCTCCGGAAAATCGTCTTGTATTTCCTGTTGCGACATCCCGCTCGACAACATGGAAAGCACGTCGTAAACCGTAATGCGCAACCCACGTATGCAAGGTCTGCCACCCCGTTTTCCAGGCTCCAGCGTAATTCTGTTCATATCAAACTCCAAATTGATGCGCTGCGAAAATTGATTGTGCCTTACCTGACGCCTCATCGGTTTCGGGCTGCGACAATCCCCAGCTTCTACCAACTTGGCACGGGTTTGTCCGACCCTCAAGCACTATGACCACTTCTTTACCCGGCGCCATGCGCCCCTTCACCCTCAGCGACTTCGACTTCGAACTGCCCGAAGCACTCATCGCCCAGCACCCCGCCCCCGAGCGCAGCGGCTCGCGCCTGCTCGATGGCACCGGCGCGACGCCGGCAGACCGCATTTTTCGCGAGCTGCCGACCCTGCTGCGCCAGGACGATCTGGTCGTATTCAACGACACCAAGGTCATCAACGCCCGCCTGTTCGGTGAAAAGCCGACCGGCGGCAAGCTGGAGCTGCTGATTGAGCGGGTGCTCGGCGGCAACCAGGTGGCGGCGCACATGCGGGTGAGCAAAAAACCCGAAGTCGGTACCACCGTGGCCCTGGTCGGCGCGCCCGGCACGCACGACAACCTGCGCGCCACGCTCTTGGGCCGCTGGCCCGACGCGGAGGGCGCCATGTTCCGCTTTGTGCTCTCCAACGACGCGGGCGACGACCCCCACACTTTGATGGCACTTCACGGCCATGTGCCGCTGCCACCCTACATCACCCACGCCGACTCCACCGAGGACGCGGCGCGCTACCAGACCGTGTTTGCCAAAAACCCCGGCGCCGTCGCTGCCCCCACCGCCGCGCTACATTTTGACGAGGCCTTGCTGGCAGCCATCGACGCCACGGGGGCACAGCGCGCCCACGTCACGCTGCATGTAGGCGCGGGCACCTTCCAGCCGGTCAAAACCGAGAACCTGGCCGAGCACCAGATGCACAGCGAGTGGTACGACGTGCCTTTGTCCACGCAGCAGGCGATTGCCGACTGCCGCGCGCGCGGCGGCCGCATCGTCGCCGTCGGCACCACCACCGTGCGCACGCTGGAGTCCTGGGCGCAGACCGGCCAGGCCTCGGGCGACACGCGCATCTTCATCACGCCAGGCTTTGAATTCAAACTCATTGACCTGTTGGTGACCAACTTTCACCTGCCCAAATCGAGCCTGATGATGCTGGTCAGCGCCTTTGCCGGCTATGAGCACATCATGGATTTGTACCGTCACGCCATTGCGGCGGAATACCGGTTTTTCAGCTATGGCGACGCGATGTTGCTGGCGCGCCAGTCCCGGATTGCCAGCTGACATCTGAGGCACCGAGACCGTGAACACCTTCCAAAAGCGCACCGCCATTCGCATCGCGGCTGTGAGCCTGCTGCTGGCCTCACTGGCCAGCCCGGTGGCCTGGTTCGTCGCACGCGAAAGTGCCGAGGAAAGCGTCGTTTCGCTGGCCATCGAAGAATCCGGGCGGCTGCTGCACCACTTCGACGCCATCAATCTCGCCGGCCCGGAGGCCGCGGCACATGCAGCCATGGCGGCGAAAACCATTTCTGGCGGCATGTTTGACATTGCCGAGATCTACGACCAGCAAGGCCGCAAGCTGGCCGAATCGCTGACCCCGGAAGGCGCCGCGGTGGAGGCGTCATTGCCGAAACATGGCGCGCCGGGCTACAGCACCGAGTCGTACGAAAGCCTGCGCCTGCCGGGCGATGCCTGGGCCTTGCGGGTGTTTGTGCCCCTGCGCGATTCAGCCACCGACATGCGCCTGCCCATTACCGGCTATTTCGAGGGCGTGCGCGTGGTCCCGGCCTGGCAGAAGGACCAGATTTTTGCCAGCTCCCTGACCGTGGCCTGGATGGTCTGCCTGGCGTCCCTGCTCTGCGGCGCCGCGCTTTACCCGGTGGTGGTGCATCTGTCGGCCGACAACGAACGCAAGGCGCGCGAGGTGCTCGACTCGCATATTTCCATGATGGAAGCGCTGGGGCGCGCCATTGCCAAGCGCGACTCCGATACCGGCGCCCACAATTACCGCGTGGCCTGGATTGCCGCCAGCATTGCCGAGCAGATGGGGGTCACGGGCAGCGCGATGCAGGCGCTGATTGCCGGCAGTTTTCTGCATGACGTGGGCAAGATCGGCATCCCCGATGCCATTCTGCTCAAGCCCGGCAAGCTCGACGAGGCCGAGTTCGACATCATGCGCACCCACGTCGCCCAGGGCGAAGAAATCGTCACCGGCATGGGCTGGCTTGATGGCGCCAACGCCGTGGTCGCCGCCCATCACGAAAAATGGAACGGCGCCGGCTACCCGCGCCGGCTCGTGGCCGAGGCGATCCCGCTGGCGGCGCGGATTTTCGCCGTGGCCGATGTGTTTGACGCCCTGTGCTCCAAGCGCCCTTACAAGGAACCGATGGGCTTTGAGGCCGCCATGGCGATTCTGGAGAAAGACACCGGCAGCCATTTCGATCCCGCCGTCATGGCGGTGTTTCGCCCGATGGCGCGCAAGACCTTCGACCGCCTCGCCCACATTGGCGAAAACGATGCGCGCCAACTGCTGGAAGACCGGGTGCGCCACCATTTTGAGATCTGAAGCCAGGTGCGGGCATGAAAGACAATAGCGCCCATGCTGAAATTTGACCTTCTCACAACCGACGCGGCGCAAGACGCCTACCCAGGCACCCACGCCCGCCGTGGCCGCCTCACCCTCAACCATGGCGTGGTCGAAACCCCCATCTTCATGCCGGTCGGCACCTACGGCACCGTCAAAGGCGTGATGCCGCGCAGCCTGGAAGAAATGGGCGCGCAAATCATCCTCGGTAATACCTTCCATCTGTGGATGCGCCCCGGGCTGGACGTGATGGCGCAGTTTGGCGGCCTGCACAAGTTCGAGAAGTGGGACAAACCGATCCTGACCGACTCGGGCGGCTTTCAGGTCTGGAGCCTGGGTGAAATGCGCAAGATCACGGAAGAAGGCGTCAAGTTCTCCTCGCCCGTGAACGGCGACAAGCTGTTCTTGACGCCCGAGATTTCGATGCAAATCCAGACCGTGCTCAACAGCGACATCGTCATGCAATTTGACGAATGCACGCCCTATATTTCGGTCGAGCCCAAGACCAAAGGCCAGCTCACCACCGAGGCGGAGGCGCGTTATTCCATGGAACTCAGCCTGCGCTGGGCCAAGCGCTGCCAGGCCGAATTCACCAAGCTGGAGAACCCCAACGCCTTGTTCGGCATCGTGCAGGGCGGCATGTTCGAGCACCTGCGGCAGGAGTCGCTGGAACAACTGGTGGCCATGGACTTCCCCGGTTACGCCGTCGGCGGCGTGAGCGTGGGCGAGCCCAAGGACGAGATGCTGCGCATCATGGCGCACACGCCGCACCAGCTGCCCGCACACAAGCCGCGCTACCTGATGGGCGTGGGCACGCCGGAAGACCTGGTGGAAGGCGTGGCGCAAGGCGTAGACATGTTCGACTGCGTCATGCCCACGCGCAACGCGCGCAACGGCACCTTGTTCACGCGCTTTGGCGACCTCAAAATCCGCAACGCCCGCCACAAAATGGACGAGCAACCGCTGGACCCCAGCTGCACCTGCCACGCCTGCGCCGGCGCATCGGGCGTTGCGTATGCCGACGGGGGCCGCGACGGCTTCTCCCGCGCCTATCAGCACCACCTGGACCGCTGCGGCGAAATGCTCGGCCCCATGCTGGCCAGCATCCACAACCTGCACTACTACCTGAACCTGATGCGCGAAGTGCGCGAGGCGCTGGACGCCGGCAGCTTCGGCCAGTTCCGGGCGCAATTCAAGGTGGAGCGGGCGCGCGGGATTTGACGAATCAGGGCGCCAGCGCCACCGGCGCCTGACCTAGGCCCGCACGCGGCATCCACGCAAACACCGAGTCCACCGTCACGGTCTCGATCCGGTCGGCAAAACGCTTCTCGTTGGGGTGGTCGTCAAACGCCACATTGGCGGCCGAGACGCGCGCACCCAGCCGGGTCACGGCACCAATCTTCAACACTGAGGGCTGGTAGCCTTGGCCCTGCAGCCAGGCTTGGGCCTGCGCCCGCGTGGCCCGCTTCGCCGTCATCTCGGGGGCCATGGCCAGCGCCAGGGTCTCAATCGCCCACTGGTTGGACTGCTGGTATTTCAGGCCCCAGGCGTAACTCACCATGCTGTAGGGCTTGTGGTGCAGGCTGATGGCACGCGGCTCGTCCTGCAGCAAGGCCAGCAGCCGGCGCTGCACGTCCGGGGTGGGCACGACCCAGGCGGCCTCGAAACGCCACAGGTCGTCCAGAAAAAACTCGCCCAGACCCTGGCGGTAAATCGCCGACTCGGCCGTGCCGCACTGGTTGAGCTTGTGCAGCACGCGCCACACATGGCCGCCGTGGCCATCGCTTTGCTGATACGCCAGACCCAGATGCGAATAGCGCAGGCCATATTTGCCGAGGTCCTGACCGGCGCGCGCCAGCAGCACCACCTGCGCGCCGCTGTTGTCCAGGGCCTTGAGCGTGCGTTCTGCCAGCTTCAGGCCGCGTTCCACTGTTTCCGCGCGGGGCGGCTGCGGTGCCGCGCACGAGCGGCCGGCGTGGGCCAGCGGGCTGAGCAACACAGCCCCGGCCAGCACGGCCACGGCACAGAAATGCTTGAAGTAATTCATGGTTCAGTCCTGTGCGGCGTTCAGTACGTGACACGCTCGTTGTGCAACAGGGCACGGCCCAGCGCATTGGGGATGAAGGCAATCACCTCGCCCGCCACCGACAGCACCACCCCGGCACCGATGACGCTGACCGTCGCCACGGTGCCCGCCACCACCGAAGCCCCGGCCACGCCCTTGCCCAGCACCTCGACGCTGACAGCCGCCCCGTCCGAGGCCCGCTCCAGCACATAGACGGTTCCCCGCGCCGACACCTCTACCGCCTTGACCACCAGCACCGCCCCGGCCGTGGAGAGCGCCACCGGCACGACCAGCACCGCGCCTGCCACCGCACTGGCGCCCACCACCACCGAGGCCAGTGGCATCGCCGACACCGCACTCAAAGCCGAGGCCTCGCTCTGTGCTTGTGCATTAAATGAGGCTGTAGCCCCCGTCATAGCAGCGCAAGCAGCTATTAAATAAGTAGCAAATTTGTTTTTCATGATCAGTTCCTGGAAAAGTTATTCGTTTATTCGGATGCCGCATCCCGCAGGTCGGCTTCATGCCGATCGCGCAGCGTCTTGGCCAGCGTGAAAGTGCAGCTGATCAAATACAGCCAGCTCACACCCAAGAAAGCTTTGTAGGTGTCGTTCACTTCCATGCGCATCAGGCCCCAGCCGGTCAGGGCCATGGCCAGAAAGAAGCCACCCCACACCACGACCCGGAACATCGGCGTGTCGGCGACACGGCCGTCGCCCTGCGCTCTCTCGTTGTCACGCACAAACTTGGCCAGCACAAAGGCGGCCGACAGGCAGAAGAAATAGCCCATCACCATGAAGGTGCGGTCCAGGTCCTTGCCCGGCAAATAGGCCAGGCCCACGCCGCACAAAAATACCGCCAGGGCAAACGACACCCAGACCTGAAGGGTCCAGGCTTTGGAGTCGCGGTGAATCAGAACTGGGGTTGGGGTTTGCATGGTTTTCCTTGAGGGTTGTTGAACAAGGCCTCAAGTGTTGGCGATGCGGCGTTGAAAAGGCTTGGATATCAATTCAAGTCTGATTAATTTCGATGATGGGTATCGTTTTAAGATACTTTTCCATGTTGCTCCTTGCATTGCATGGCTGCAATTGGCAGGGTTGGCGAACTTGGGGGCGCTGGTTTGGTTGGGCAAGCCGGCGTATCTGATGGGGGACTCAGGACATGAGCGCATCGCAAACTGGGTATTCGAATGTTCGCAAAATTTGTGGACGAAGACCTGCTGCAAAATATGTGTTCTTGCATCAGTGTCTGTCGGAGGAAGTCGTATGAAAAACCAAATTTGGCGTGGTTTTCGGGGCGGTTGCCACGTTCGGGAGATAGAGTGCTGTCGCCTGATATTGCAGCTGGGCCTGTTGTTGTGAACCCTGTTCGGCTCACTCCACCGAACGCCGTGGAATATAGAGCTCTCATGTTGGAAGCCTATGAGCGGCACCCCGACGCCTTTACATCGAGCGTTGGTGAGCGAGCCTCTCTGCCGTTGGCTTGGTGGAAGCAACGGCTTTCGGAGGCAGGTGAACCGGATGAGATTGTCTTTGGGTGCCTTGTCGAAGGAGAACTCGCCGGAGCGGTAGGCCTTTCATTTGAAAACCGTGAGAAAACACGCCATAAGGCCTCGTTATTTGGTATGTATGTCCCCACCCGTTTTCGAAAAATGGGCCTGGGCGGCAAGTTACTGAAACACGCACTCTCTTACGCAAGTTCCAGGTCCAACGTCATGCTGGTTCAGCTCACGGTCACTCACGGGAATCGTGCCGCTGTGGCTCTTTACGAGCGGAACGGCTTTATTCAGTTTGGTTTGGAACCCTATGCTGTCGCAGTCGGAACGGACTTCATTTCCAAGTTACACATGTGGCGTAAGTTCGAACGCAATATCTGTCCGTCATAAGGTTCACTCGAACTTTGACCGTCAGCAATTGGTCCGGTGCAGGTGCAGCGGTCATCGAAGCCGACGCCACTTCGCCGACGGTCAGGCCTCAGCGCACTTTTCGATGGGCGTGTTCTGTGCCAGCCAGGCATCGAAGGCCTCTTGCGCTGTCTTTCGCAAAGCGCGGTTGAAGACCGCTTTGTCGCCCAGGTAGAGGCAATGGCGGATCACCGTGTACGGGTTGAAATTGAGGTTCTCGTTGCGCTCTTCAAAGAACTGCTTATAGCGCTTCACCACCCCGATCTTTTGCCGCACGATTGAATTGAACTCAGTGCGCGTGATGTCCGGCGACCAATCCTTGATACTTTCCACAAAGGTGTCGACCTTGTAGGGCTCGAAGGTGAAATCCTTGAAAAAGTGATTCGCAATCTTGAGGAAGGTGAATGCATTCAGCTCACCTTTGACATAGCCCTCCTGCGCCAGCACCGGCGTCTCAATGGGGGAGTCTTGCAAGGCGGTTTCATCGGGCGCGGACTGCAAACCGGCCTCAGTCTCATCGCGGATCTGGCGAAATTCACGATCGGCCAGTTCGAAGAGCGCAGACAGCACGTTGATGCGGCGCTTTAGCGACCCTGGGATGGACTTCTTGTATTTGATCTTGTGGTCCAGCACGCTCCAGGAGTCCTGGATGATCGTGCGCACCTGCAACTCGAACTGCCTCACCGGCAAGATCGTGTCGACCGCAATACCCACATCGGCCGTGCTGAAGGCCAAGTCCATGTGAAGGCCCTTGTAGCCGAAAAAGTCGTCGGTCTGCTCTACCTTGGCGATCTTGTCGGTGATCTCGATGACGCCGAAGCTGGGTCGTACCAGATCCGCGACTTGCCTGATTTCATCTTCGTACAGGCAAACGATCCGAATGCCGAGCAGATCGGTGATGTGGTCTTTGATGGCAAAGAGCTGGTTCTGCTCTTCCAGCGCGTTGCGGTACTTGCCGGAAAACTTCCGGATGCACTCATCGCGGTCCTTGACTCGACCTTCAATCTTCGATATCTGCAGCCCCGGGTGGCCATAAAGCAGGCCCGCGATTTTCAGTTGCAGGCCGTCACAGAGGGTCTTCAGCAAAGACGCATGGGCAGCATGGAAGGCTTTGAATTCCAACTCTTCATATTCGAAATCAAGTGATGCCATGGTCTGAAGTCGAAGTTAAATGACGTGAAAAAGGGGGCGGAAATTCCAAAAGATTCTGCCATACGCATCAACACCGCGCACCCCGCCCGAGACGCGCGCGCCCAGCCGGGTCCCGAGCAACCTATGCAAGCGGTATTTAAGCGCCACGGGCGATCTCTTTGGCCAGAACCAGACCCGGCTCCCACGCAGCGCTCATCTGAGCGTGCAACTGCTTCGAGATGCGGTGGTCGGTGCGGCACTGGGAGAGCGACTGCGTCAAGCCTTGGGCGATGCGTTCGATCACCGCGCGGGGATTGGAGACCCCGCAGACCCGCCGCCCGAAGTCCAGCAAGTCCCCAGGAGAGGGGTAGATCTTTGATCCCCTGGAACCCGCAAAGAGCTTGAGAGCCATCGTGTGATCCTCCAACTCAGTGCCACCATCGTAGCGCTGGTACTTGTAGATCGAGGTGCTCACCACATCAAACATGGGGGCCAAGCGGACATCATCGACGCCGCTGTAAAGAACCCCGAAGTTCTTGAGGTGACCGTCCCCGTTGCGCACCATCGCCGTGAAAGCAACCTGCTCGAAGAAGCGCGCCAGTTCAGCGTCCGGCAGGTTGATCAACTTCAAGGCGGTCACGATGCGCTCGTAGCTGCCGTGATACTTTCGATCTGAAAACGTGTCGCGCACCCGCTGCCCCATGAGCGAGGCCGCATCCTCAAACCCCAGGCGCGAGCCATCGGGCGCAAGGTCGAAACGCTCGATCACCAGCAGCGAACCATCCTCGGAAAGGTCGAACGGCGCCACCTTGATCCCCGCCTCGCGGGCAGCGCTCAGACACAGGAACTCGTTGGCAGACAGGCCGGGATAGCGTTCAGCCGCCATCTTCACGATCAGCGTGGGCACCGGCACCGTGGCCCGGTCAGGCACCATGATCTTGGGCTGGATGCCCGAGATGCCCGCGCCAGTGGACAGGTACGCGCGCATCAGGCCCTGAAAAAGGACCGGGCCGTTGCCGCTGGACAGCAGGTCGGCCTTGTTGACCACCGAAGAGAATGTGGGGCTCGGCGCATCCGGGAGCCGGTAGCCCAGCCGCCCGATGCCGTTGTTGCCCATGAGGGCGAGCAGGTGCATCGGGGTAATGGTCTGCTTGGGGAAGAATTCGCGAATCTGCTGGAACAGGTAACCCTCGGGCAGGTTCATGTCCATGGCCGGGAACAGGGCTCCGCCGCCGTCAAAGTGCAGGATGCTCGCAGGCATGAGCAGAGACACGCCGGGCTGGCCCGGATCGTCGCGGCTGTAGTCGAAAGTGAAGGTCGATGCGTGCGCAAGCCGCCCGCTGTGCGAACCGTTCACATCCACATCGAGCAGGCGGATTCGTTCAGGCAGCATCGTCATCGGCCTCGTCTGCGAACCGGCGCTGCATTTCCTCAAGGGTCGGCATGCCCGCCTTCTGCAGGCTCAGGCAAAGGCCCATGGCGCGCAGGATGTTGAATAGGGAGGCCACCGTCACATCGTCCCCGCGCTCAAGCTTGTGGAGCACGGTTCGACTGCGCCCGGCCTTTGCAGAGATGGCAACCGCCGAGAGCTTGTTGTCCTCCCGGTACTTGGCGATGGCCTTACCGAGGTCAGCAGGGAGTCTTAATTTGTTCATGATGATAGACATTATGGCTATATATTTTAATTACGTCCATGATCGTGAACATTTTATACTTAAACCTGATGCGCTAAGTGCGCGCGGCGCTGGATGTCGACACCGTTGGCCAATTTAGGGTCAGTTCAAGACGGAGCGGGAGGCGCGGGGCCTTCAGCGGCGAGGCCTGGCGGCAGACATCAGCTTTCCGGTCGGATCGTCAACATTGCAGCGTAAAAAGTCGCTCACGACAGGCTGCTTGTCGGCAGCTCAGTTCGGCTCCATTCAACAGTCAGTCGTAACCGCTGACAACAAGGTTGGTCGTCGTTCCAGACGATAGCGCTCTGGCAAGTTGGCCATTGCTGCAGTTGGCAGACCAACCCCGATGCATCGGTAAGGCATTCGTTTCCAGACCTAAGTTAAACGCCAGCTCATGAACCGTGGCAGATCGCATCACTTCGCCAAGTGAAGCTTGCCAATCATGTGATGGGTCATTCCAGACAGTCGTCGTAAATGTGTTTTGCAGCACCAGACAGCGCACCCGGTCTGAGTGCTGAACAAAATACGGCAGGCCATGGTCAAAAGCACGTTTTTTCCTTTATTTTCAATGACTTGCAAATATTTCCAGGCGCTGGCGCAGCATCTGGCAC
>NZ_QEII01000312.1 GCF_003347515.1 Rhodoferax ferrireducens
GCGGGTGCGAATAACACGACAGCTGGCACGGTGGCCATCAACGGTTCATTGGGCAGCGCCACGATCACGATTGCCGTCAATAGCACCGCCCAAGCCAATACCGCCTTGATCAATGCCCAAAAGGCGATTACGGGTGTGACGGCGACAGCGCAGACGGATGTCAGCTTGACATTTGCTACCGCAGGCTCCTACAGCCTGACGCTTCAATCAGATAACACGACCACGCAGGCCATTTCCTTCTCCCTGTCGGCCACCGGCACTGCGGACGGTCTCTCGGCCGCAGTCTCGGCCATTAACGACCAGTCGTCCAAGACCGGCGTCACGGCCGCCTTGAATACGGCCGGTACGGCAGTGGTGTTGACCAACGCCGCCGGTAACGACATTACCGTGTCGGACACGGCGGTGGCGAATGCGGGCAATGTGACTGTGCAGAAACTCAACAGCGCCGGCGCCGCATCTGGAGGTTCAGCTGTGCTGACGGCTGACGTTACCGCGGCGAGCGCAACTACGGTCGGCTATATCACCCTCGATTCCGAGAAATCGTTTGCCACCGACACCACTACCACGAACGCATTTACAGACGCGGGCTCAACACTCAACAAAGTGTCTGATCTGGATGTCACGACCTTTAGCAATGCAACGAATGCCCTCAAGACGGTTGACTCCGCGCTGGCCTTCATCAGCGGAGAACGGGCCAAACTGGGCGCTCTGCAATCCCGTTTTGAGACCACCATTTCCAATTTGCAGGTGACATCGGAGAACCTGTCCGCCTCGCGCTCACGGATCCAGGATGCTGACTTCGCCATGGAAACTGCCAACCTGTCGCGTGCCCAGATTCTGCAACAAGCCGGTACCGCCATGGTGGCGCAGGCCAACCAGATTCCACAAGGCGTATTGGCCTTGCTGAAGTAGTACCTTGTCCGACTCGCAAACCAGGGTTTGCAGTACCTCAACCCCGCGTCAGCGGGGGTTTTCTTTTGAAGGTGCGTCTATTGCTCCGCAATCGTCCGTGTCACACCCGCTTTAACCAGGCCCCGGGCCAGTGCGTAATATTCTGATCCAGTGCGCTCTCATTGAAGGGCCATACGGGCTGCTCGATCACGAACTCTGGATGCTTGACGCAGAAGTCCCGCGCGGCAAAGGTCGGGTTGTCGGTCGTCCAGCCTGGCGTGCCACGCGGCACGTCGGCCAAGTCGTGCATGATGCCGTCGGTTGCCACAATGTAAGAGCCCAGCGTGACCATATCGCCATAGGCTTCCAGTTCGTCATGCACGTGGGCATACGTGTGGTTTGAATCAAGGATGACCAACACCGTCTCGCCCGGTTTTACCAGCGATTTGACTTGCGCCACGATGTCCGGTGCCGTGGAGCTGCCCTCAATCAAAGTGATGCGGTCACTTAAAGGATGCGACTCTATGGCCACCCGGTTGTGGGCGCGGATTTCGATGTCGATACCGACCACGCGCCCCTTTTCCATCGATTTACACAGGCTTGAGTAAAAGATGAGAGAGCCGCCGTGGGCCACACCGGTCTCAATAATCACATCAGGCTTCAGTCTGAAAATCACCTCCTGCATCCGGATCATGTCTTCCGGCAACTGAATCACGGGGCGGCCCATCCAGCTGAAGGTGTATTGATATTTCTGGTTCCAGCCCACGCGCACCCACTGGCGGGAGACCGCTTCGAAGGCCTCTTTGGAATACAAATCCAGCGTTCTGGTTTGCCCCTCTTCATCTAGGGTCAGTGTGTTGGTGTCGGTATCCAGGATAAGTTTCATCATTCGCTCCAATCAATCAAATCGAGTTCAATGCCAGCCTCGGCCAGCAACCGCTGGTTTTCTTCACGGTAATTCGGATTCATCAGCACCGCACGCTTGACGCCGCGCCGCGACAAATCAGCTGGCGCGACGATGGGATGACCGGTGCCGGGGATGTAGCCCCCCTGCTTGTTGGGATTCAAATCCACCACGCAATCAATCAGGACGCCATCTGGATCGACCAGGTTGGCGAAGGTGGCGCCCTTGGCGCCAGCCCCCCACAAAGCCACGTTTCCATGGCCCTTGAGTTCGTGCAGCTTGTACAGCCATTTTTGCCGCAGGATGGCTTCATCGGCTCCATAGGCTTGGGCCAGCGCTGCCGTTCCGGAAAGATTTTCAGCCAGGGCCAAGGGGGCACAGCCTAACCTGGCCTCCAGCCACAGATACTGCCCGCCAAAGATGTGATCGACGCGTTCCACCGCAAAGCCGGCCCGCGTGAACGCCTCACGCAGTGAGCCCGCGCTAAACAACGAGCAGTGTTCATAGAAAAAGTCCCACACCACCCGATTACGCAGAATCCATTCCACACAGGGTGTCTCGAAGAACACGCGGGCATGCGGCGATCGCGCCAGCGCGGCCCGCACCGAACGCAGCAGGACCATCGGTTCCGGCACGTGCTCGATCACATGACGGCACACCACGACGTCGGCCACGACATCGGCGCAGGTGTCGTCGTAGTAACAGCGGCGAAAAGCGAGTCGTCCGCCCAAATCCATGCCCGGCCCGACATAACTCGGGTCAAAGCCAAAACCAGTGTTATTGGAAGCAGGGAAGTTCACCAGCTTGCGCAGAAACTGGCCTTTGCCGCAACCCACTTCGACGATGGTGCTGTTGCGCACACCCTGCCGGTCCACCAGGTCTTTGACCAATCCATCCAGATACGCATCGA
Organism: Rhodoferax ferrireducens; assembly: GCF_003347515.1. Lineage (GTDB taxonomy): Bacteria > Pseudomonadota > Gammaproteobacteria > Burkholderiales > Burkholderiaceae_C > Rhodoferax. The sequence continues at coordinate 2,706 of NZ_QEII01000312.1, forward strand.
AATAGCCCGAACAGGACTGGGTGTTGTCATAGTCTGCGCCATAGGCCAGCCGGGAGAGATCAAAGGCTCGGTTGAAGACAAATCCACAATCCACGCAGACCACCAAGTCCAGCTCGCCCCGGGTTACCGACCGTGCGGCGCCCTGGCTGGTGACGACAAGATTCTGATGCACGGGTACCTGGCGACGCCAAAGAAAAGGCTTCAAATGCTCGCCCTGGCACACCGGGCATAGACGAGTCGTCATGGTTGCACCTCCCGTACTGTTCGTTCCCATCCCTGCACCAGGGACATGGCCGGCTGCCAGTCCAATGACTGTAGCTTGCGACTCTCGCCCACCAGCAAGAGGGGTTCATCCGGCCGCTCTGTCGTCAAACCCAACACAGCCTGCGGATCAGCATCCAACAGTCGCGCCAGGTCACGCACCACATCGGCCAACTGCACGGGCTGCCCGGAACTGATGTTGTAAGCCCCGTGGGCACCACGGCGCAGCAAGGTAAGCAACCCTTCCGCCACGTCGGAAGCATGCAAAAAATCCCGGTACGCGAAGGCATTGATGCCGAAAGGCGGGCGTTTTCCTCGAAACACGTCAATCAGGGAAGGAATGAGCCGAGGGCTGGCTTCGCCGTTGCCAAAAGGCAGAAACACCCGCCCCCAGGCACACGGCACGTGGTACTGAGCGCATACCGCCATCACCAACCGCCGTGCCGCATCCTTGGCCGTGCCGTAGAGCGTGGCCGGGTTCAGAGGCGTGCAGTCTTCGCGACAATAACCATACGACCAGTCGTATTCAGCGCAGGTGCCGGCAACCACCACCTGCTGCCCCCCGGTTTGGCAAAACGCCTCGACCAGTCGGATCGTGGCGTCCACCCAACGCAAATTCAAAGGCGAGGTCCAGTATTGGCCGTGTTCGGCATACCAGGCCAGATGCAGGAGGTGAGTAGCACCTGAAGCCTGAGTCAGCGTCGCAAGGTCCGGGCTGGCCAATATATCCGCCTCAATGAAGTCTGCAAACGCACTGTCGGGTGCGCGGGTGCGCCCCAGCATGACCGTGTCGACACCCTGACGGCGCAGATGGTCCAGCACATAGCGCCCCAGAAATCCACTCGCGCCGGTTAGCAGGACCCTCATTCGGACAATCCCGGTGCAATGGCAAGCGTTGGCACCGCTGTCACAAACTGTGCGCCCCAAGCTTGCGCGTAGGCGAGTTGGGCCATGACCTCCTGGCGCAAATTCCACGGCAGGATCAGGATGTAATCCGGCTTGTGCACCTTCAGGTGTGCCTCATCGACGATAGGGATACGGCTGCCTGGCATGAACTTGCCCTGCTTGGCCGGATTCCTGTCCACCACATAGGGCACCAAGTCTGGACGCACACCGGCAAAGTTCAGCAAAGTGTTGCCCTTGGCCGCGGCACCATAAGCGGCGACCTTGAGCCCCCGAGCTTGGGCGCTCAACAAAAATAAGAGCAGCTCACGCTTGATACGTATGGCCTGGGTCTGGAAATCGCTATAAAAATCGGATCGACTCACGCCGGCTTCTGTTTCGCGCGCCAGCAGTTGAGCCACGCGCGCATGTACCGCTTCAGCCAGCGGGCCAGCCACGCCGTCACTGCGGCGGGCCCATACGCGCAGGCTACCGCCGTGCGTCGGCAGCTCTTGTACATCGAACACCGTCAAACCGTTGGCGGCAAAGATGCGCTGCACCGCCGTAAGCGACAAATACGAGAAATGCTCGTGGTACAGCGTGTCAAACTGGCACTGCTGCACCAGCTGCAGCAGATGCGGGAACTCAAACGTGGCCACGCCCTGCGGTTTGAGCAGCACGGCAAAGCCAGCCACGAAGTCGTTGATATCGGGCACGTGGGCCAGCACGTTGTTGGCCGTGGTCAAGTCCGCCGCCTGACCCTGCGCCACCAAGTCATGCGCCAGCGCCACGCCAAAAAAACGTTCAACCACGGCCAGCCCCTTGGCGCGGGCAGCAGCGGCCGTACTGGCTGTCGGCTCAATGCCCAGGCAGGGAATGCCGCGCTGGGCCACGTACTGGAGCAAGTAGCCGTCGTTGGCGGCGACCTCCACCACATGGCTGTGCGCGCCCAATGCAAAGCGCTGCGCCATGTCAGCCACGTAGGCTTGCGCATGGGCCAGCCAGCTGCTGGCGTAGGAGCTGAAATAGGCGTAGTCGGCATCAAACAGTTCGTGCGCCTGGGCAAAGTCTTCCGTTTGCACCAGCCAGCAGTTTTCACAAACCAACACCCGCAGCGGGTACCAGCGCTCGGGCGCGTGCAGGGCATCTTGGCTCAGATAGGCGTTGGACGGGGGTGCCGTGCCCAAGTCGGCCAGCGACAGCGTCACAGTGCAGGCGCAGTGTCGACACTTCATGGCGCAATTCCTTCATAGTGGATGCCAAGCAGCGCATGGGATCGGTCGCGCGCTGAGCGCTCCAGCACCGGCAGCGGCCAGGCAATGGCCAGACGCGCATCCAGCGCATCCAGGCCACCCTCGCACGCCGGCACATGGGGCGCAGAGTGGCAATACAACAGTTCGACGTCGTCACTGAGCGCCTGGAAGCCATGCGCAAAGCCTTGAGGGATCAACAGGGCGCAACCGTTCCCGGCCGACAGGGGCTCGGCATGCCAGCGCAAAAAGGTGGGCGAACCAGCGCGCAAGTCTACGGCCACGTCCCACACTTGGCCACGGATGCAGCTCACGAGCTTGACCTCCGCGTGCGGTGGCTTTTGAAAATGCAGGCCGCGCACCGTGCCGCGCCGGGCCGTGTGGGTGTGGTTGATTTGGGCGATGGGGTAGGTCCAGCCTGCATCGGCGAGTTCTTCAGCGCAAAACAGCCGCGACAAGCACCCACGCGCGTCGCCCAGGCGCTGACGTTCGATGCGCTGGAGGCCCGCCAGCGGAAGGGCGGTGATGGTGAAGCGGCTCATGTCAGCGCTTCGTATTGCGCAATGTCCGCCTCGCACAACAAGCGGGCATCGGCCCCCGCGTGTTGTGCCCGGTACCAAGCCATGGTTCGATACACGGCCTCGGCCAGTGACCAGCACGGCTGCACCCCAAGTACCGAGCGAGCCTTGGCGGTCTCCAGTGCCAGCCAGCCGGCTTCGTGCGGCTTATCGCTATTATTTTCATAGCTTACTTCGCTATATTCATGGGGGCTAGACGCTAATTTAACCACTTTCCCCACAGAGGCAACCTCGTGCGAGTGCGGCCCCAGGTTGTAGGCCCCCGCCAGCGCGGGCTGATCCCAAAGCTGGCGGGCCAGCGCCAGGTAACCCGCCAATGGCTCCAACACATGCTGCCAGGGTCGCGTGGCCTGCGGATGGCGGATCAGCAAAGGTCGCCCGCTCTGCCATGCACGCACGGCGTCGGGTATCAGGCGATCCTCGGACCAATCCCCACCACCGATGACGTTTCCGGCTCTGGCGCTCGCCACGGCAACACCAGCCGTTCCCAAATAAGAAGCACGATAGCTGGCGATGACGAGCTCAGTGGCCGCCTTGCTGGCGCTATAGGGGTCGTGACCACCCAGTGCGTCGTCCTCCCGGTACGGGTAGTGCCACTCACGATTTTGATAGACCTTGTCGGTGGTCACCGCCACCACGACGCGCGCACTGTCAACATCACGCAGCGCATCGAGCAGATTGGCCGTGCCCATCACGTTGGTGCCAAAGGTCTCCAGAGGCCGCTGGTAGCTCGCGCGCACCAAAGCCTGGGCCGCCAGGTGCAGCACAATCTCGGGGCGGGCAGCGCGCATCAGTGACTTGAGTGCCTGTGCGTCGCGAATGTCGCAAGTATGGCTAGGCATCCACGGCTTGGTACCCAGCAGCGCAAACAAGCTGGGTTGCGTAGCAGGCGGCAGCGCGATACCAGTCACCTCTGCCCCCAGGCGTTGCAGCCATAAGGCCAACCAGGCCCCCTTGAATCCGGTGTGGCCGGTCAACAAGACGCGCTTGCCATGCCAAAAGTCAGCGCGGGGCAACATCACCACACCTTCCACGGGGCAAGCCCTGCCTGCCATAGGTCTTCGAGCATATTCTTCTCACGCAAAGTGTCCATGGGTTGCCAAAAGCCCGTGTGCTCAAATGCCATGAGTTGCCCGTCGGCCGCCAGGCCGGCAAGCGGCCCAAGCTCCCAGCTGGTGCTGTCATCGACAATGCGGTCGATGCAACGGGGCGACAGTACGAAGAAGCCTCCATTGATCAGGCCTCCATCGCCGCGCGGCTTTTCAGTGAACCCCAGGACGTTGGCACCTGTCATTTGAAGAGCCCCGTATCGACCGGGGGGTTGCACCGCCGTCACGGTCGCCAGCTTGCCATGTTGAGCGTGAAACGCGATAGTGGACGAAATATCAACATCAGACACACCGTCGCCATAGGTGAAGCAAAAAGCGTCGTCCCCTCTGACATAGTCCGCCACCCGTTTGAGGCGACCGCCCGTCATGGTCTCGTCACCGGTATCCACGAGAGTGACCCGCCAGGGTTCGGCATGCTTGTGATGCACCTCCATGCGGTTGTTGGCCATGTCAAAGGTGACGTCCGACATGTGCAGGAAGTAGTTGGCAAAATACTCCTTGATGAGGTAGCCCTTGTAGCCACAGCAAATGACAAACTCATTGACGCCGTGCGCCGAATACATCTTCAGGATGTGCCACAGTATGGGTTTGCCACCAATTTCGATCATCGGTTTGGGCTTGAGGTGCGTTTCTTCGCTAATGCGGGTGCCCAAGCCTCCGGCGAGGATGACGGCTTTCACCGAGCCCCCCCTTGCTGCTCTGGCACAAGCATGGGAGTAGGCGCCTCACCGTTACAAAACCGAGTCCACATTGCGTCATACGCCCACTCCACGCCACGCGTAAATCCCTTGCCGTCCATTAAGGGGGAGCCCAGCATCCGGTTGCGCATGCCGGCGCGCAAACGGGTAAGCCCCTCGATGTCAGACGACAAAGTACAGGCCTTGTCGATGTAGTCCTGCTCGCTGTGTGCCACCCACTCCGGCAATCCAAGATTCATCATAAAAGTCGTTCCAATTCGCCCCAGCGGTGGACGCTCCGCCAGCGTCAGCGCCGGCACCCCCATCCACAAGGCATCGACCAGCATGGTGCCACCGCTGTGCGGAAAACAGTCCAGCAAGATGTCAAAGTCGTGCAGCCCCTTGAAGATATTGCTGCTGCAGCGCATGTCAACCCGTTCCGTGTCAAGGCCGTGTTTCTGCATCAATGATCGGAAGTGTGCCTGATTAAGTGGATCAGAAAAACTCCTGAAATCCAGCACCAGCCTGGCCGTTGGCATTTGACGGAGCAGGTCACCCCAAACGCGGAAAGTGCGGTGATTCAGACGTTCGGTGCGGCCAGAATAGCCAAACGTGACGAAGCCGTTTTTCAAACAGGGCGGAGGCTGCGGCAGGTCTGTCTCTGTCATGGACTCAAAAGGCACAAAACAGTGCGGTAACCGCACGATATTCTCACGTGCAATCGTCTCGGGTGGGGCGATGTAGGGGTCAAACAGAACGTAGTCAACGGCCTTGAGTCCGGTGGTCCAGGCTGCACCCAACCAGGTCACCTGGATAGGTGCGGGTTTCAATGCAAAGACGCCGAGGCGCTCGTCGCGCATGTGGTTGCATCCGTCCACCAGAATGTCAATGCCGTCCGCTTGAATACGCGCGGCTACATCCGCGTCCGACATCTCCCGAACATCACACCAGTGCTCAAACACCGACTTGAATTTTTCGGTGAAACCATCGTCCAGCTTGACGTTCGAGTAAGCAAACAACTCCACTTTGGTGTGGTCGTGGTTGGCAAAAAATGGCCAAAAATAAAACCGAGAGGTATGCCGCCGAAAGTCTGGCGACACATAGCCCACCTTGAGACGCCGGCCCGGAGTACGATCATGCGCGGAAAAATCTGTCGCAGGTGTTGCGAAACGATCACCCCACTGCACAAATTCGGAAAATATTTCGTTGACCGTGAGATCTGGATGGTAAGACAAAGCATACAGCCGTCGCTCCCAAAGCTCTGCGTCATCGGGTAACACTGCCATGGCGGCGTCGGCCTGGGAGACGACCTCCTCAAACTCCGAGAGTTTGGCGTAGTTCATGCAGAGACTTTGGTGTGCCTGAGCCCGATGAATCTGAACCATGCGGCCCTGATGGGGGACAGCCGAGAGCATCTCAAGTGCTTTTTTGTAGCTCGAAACCGACTCGATCAAGCGGCCCTGCTCATCCAGAACTCGCCCCAGATGGTTATACGCCGGACCGTAACCAGGTTCTGCCGCCAGTCCTTGACGGAAGAACTCGCCGGCCTCGTCAAAACGATCCTGCACGAGCAAGTTTGCGCCCAGATTGATCAAGGCCGACGGGAACGCTGGTCGCAGGAGCAACGCGACGCGCAAGTTGACCTCGGCCTCCACAGGATGATTCTGACTTTGAAGTGCAAAACCGAAGTTGCTTAGCGCACCCGCGTCACGCGGAGCGAGTTCAACAGCTTTGCGCAGGGGCTCGATCGCCTCGCTCACCTGATCTTGGTTGACCAAAGCAGCACCCAAGGCTTTCCACCCGAAGGCTGACTGTGGGTATCGAAGCGTCATGGCCCGAGCCAGGACAACTACTTCATCCAATTTATCTTGGTTGAACAATTCTTCAACATGACTGATCTCGCTCGCTCGCACTGGTTTTGTCAGTACCGATTTTTTGGACCTGCGGGTCCTTGATGGCGCTTCCTTGGCCGATTGGTCCGAATGCCCCTGTTCGCCACCGCACGCCAGGTAAGCCGCATCAACCGCACGCAAGACCAGCTCAGCCAGGACCGCCGCGTGCAATCCAAGACGGCGCCTTTGCTCCAGCATCCGAACGGCCTCACCACACTGGCCGGATTGAAGCAAAGCGTCAAAATAGCTCAGCCAATACTGCCAGTTGGCGGGCTCAGTTGCCAGTGCATTGCGGAAATACCGCAAGCTTCCCGCAGCGTGCCCCGTTTCAAGGGCGATGACTGCCAGATTGTGATTGGCATCAGCGTGGTGAGGTGCCACCTCCAGGATCGCCCGGTACATCTCCTCGGCCACATCCAGTTTTCCGTCCCGGTGCTGCGTCAATGCGATATCCATGCTTTGCCGCAAGGCATGCTGCAAGTCACCCTCGATGGAGGCTTTGGGCTCTTCCATGAGGGTATCGACCAAGGGTCGCGGCGGTTCACGGTTCATTTTCTTGTTCTCTGATTGAATCCAGTGCTCAAACATAGCGACGTATGCATCCTCGACATGGCGTGCAAATCCCGCCTCGTCCATCAAGGGGCTTGCTTCCAGTTCATGCCGAAGACTCATGCGCAATGCGTTCATACGAACCGGGTCGTGCGCCAGAGCCACCACCGATTCAACATATTCCAGCTCAGAGTAAGCGATCAGCTCTGGATGTCCGACGCCCTCAAGAATGGCACTACCGATTCGACCTACGCTAGGCCGGCCCGCCAGGGTGACATAGGGAACACCCATGTACAACATTTCCAGCAACGTCGTGCCTGAATTGTGCGGGAAGCAATCCAGCGCGATGTCAATTCCTCGCAGGACATCCCAGGGAGGGCTGTGGAAGCCGATATCCAGCCGCGCGCGATCGATACCCAGTTCCAAAAATTTCTGAGCAAGTGCGGCCTGCGCAGCGGCATCCTTGAAGTTGACGCTGTCAATCACCAGGCGCGAACCTCTTACACGCTTGAGAATCTCAGCCCAGGCCCGAACCGTTCGGTAGTTAATTCGAATTGAACGGGTCAGGGTGCCGAACGTCACATAAGCACGCTCGTTCGACGGCAATGGATTGACCTCACCGAGGTCAGAAAGTGGTCGGTAAACAAGCGCAGGCACGGGCAAACGCCACGGCTTCTCGGCAAAGAGATGCTCACTGCCCGCCGGCACTGTTTGGTCATCTGTCAGGTAATAGTCAATAGCCGAGAGGCCAGTGGTATAGCCAAAGTCAAGCCAGTGCAGCGAAACAGGCGCGGGTTTTCTGGCAAATACACCCAAACGGTTGCCACGTGTTTGACCAGAAATATCCACCAGCACATCGATACCGTCTGCTCGAATACGCGCCGCGAGGGCGTCGTCACTGACCCCAACGGTAGATACCCAGTGATCAACATAGCCTTGGTAGCGCGCCGTTACTTCGTCCGCAACAGAGAGGAGCTCAGAGTACGCGAATACCTCAAAGCGGCCGTGATCATGATGGGCCAGCAATGGTTCAAGAAAAAATCTTGTCGAATGGCGGCTGAACGTGGCGCAAACATAGCCAAGTCGCAAACGACGTTTGCCGCCGTCGTAGCTGTTGTCATGTGCCCGCCAATCGGCCTTGTACGGCAGCCCGAGTTGCTCGTCGAATTCGCGGTAGGTCCTGAATATTTCTTCCGCTGTCTTGTCTGGGTGGTAGTTCAGCAAAAACAGCAGGTTGCTATACGCGGCCGCGTCAAACGGGTTGAGCGCAATAGCACGCCGGGTGCTACCTTCGGCCTCTTCAAGGCGACCCTGATCCTTGAGAAGGTAGCCCAGGATGTTGTGCGCCTGGGCCAAGTCCGGTTGAACCTGCAGAGCGCGACGAATACAACTCTCAGCCAGCTCCGCCATCCCCTTCTCATCAAGCACGACACCCAGGTTCAGGTGTGCCACATGAAAGGTCTCATCCAGAGCCAGACAACGCAGAAAACAGCTTTCTGCCTGCGCCAGCCGACCCTGTCGATGAAAGGCCATACCCAGATTTGAATGGGCGGACACCAGCGACGGATTGAGGCGTATCGCCTTTCGAAAACAAACTTCAGCCTCAATCAATTCACCACCATCGATCAGTGCCACGCCCAGGCGGTCCAGATTGGCTGCATCACCAGGGTCTAGAACCGCTACTTTTCTCATGGGTTCAATGGTCACTGCCGCGTCTCTTCCCTGACCACGCAATGCAACACTCAACATCCTCCACCCCATCACATTGCTAGGATACCGTTGGGCAAGCCCACGCGCGCGCGACTCCATCTCTTCGAACTGACTTTGGTTCAAGAGCGCCGTGACAGTGACGATTTCGGCCGCACTGGGCACTCCGCTGTCGTTCAAACCCGCGCCCGAGTTCGACACGTTTGCTTGTGCTGATTCAAGGGGCTCGTCAACCAAGCGGTCCACCAACTCTTCAATTGCCCCTTGCGCAAGCCCCCCGCGGCGTGCTCGTTCCAGCGTTTGCCCGGCAACCGAGTACTGTCTGGACTGGATCAGTGCGTCAACGGTGCCAATCCAATATTGCCAATTCTTGCCATCCGACGCCAGCGCCGCGTAAAAGTAAGGCACCGCAGACGCCGCTTGACCAGACTGCACAGCCAAGGTGCCCATGTTGTGATTGGCATCCGGATGGTCGGGCTGCATGGCAAGCACCACTTGGTAGAGTTGTTCTGCATGGCGCAATCTGCCGGCGCGGTGGTGCGCCAGCGCCTGTTGCAGGCTTTCATGCACGATCCGCTGCAGACCTGCATCCAGTCCGATCTCTGCTGAGCACGCTGGCTCTTCTGTCAGCAAAAGCACCGTGTCTGTCATATAGCTGCCATTAGTTGAATGCTGCAAAGAATAAATGCGAAGAAAGAAAACAAAAGTGAAAATAGACGTCGATTTACCACTCAATACTTGTTGCGCGGCCTCGCAAGAGAAGAATTGTAAGAATTTCCCCTACAAGACTTCGATGCATGCCTGACACCCCAAACAGGCAGATGCCGATTCAAGTTCCCGACCGACCCGCCCAGAATCGACTCCATCGCGAAACCAAAGGGATTCGCCCACCGAAGGAGCCGAACATGACCGACGAACAACTCACCTCCGCCATCCGCGATGCCAACCTGACTTACCTCATGCTGGCGCAAAACCTGATTCGCAAGGACAAAGCCGAGGCACTGTTCCGGCTGGGCGTATCCGACGAGTCGGCCGACCTCATCGCCACCCTCTCGCCCTCGCAAATTTTGAAGATCGCGTCCAGCAACATGCTGCTCTGCCGTTTTCGGGTGGATGACGACATCGTGTGGAATCTGTTGACCAACCACACCGCGAGCAAAGTAGACAACGACGCCACCACCAAGCTGCACGCCAGCATTTTGATGGCCGGGCGTTTCGCTGAAGCAATGTAAGGAGCACGACCATGGCCACCAAAAGCGTTCTGAATGATTCCAAACAGGTTGAGCGGGCTGTCGCCCTGATTCAACTGGGCGCCCGCCTGCAGGTGCTGGAAAGCGAGACCGATCTGTCTTACGAACGCTTGCTGCGCCTGTATAAGGAAGTGGCCGGACGTTCTCCGTCCAAGGGCCAGCTGCCGTTTTCCACCGACTGGTTTCTGACTTGGCAGCCCAATATCCACGCGTCGCTGTTTCTAAACACCTATGAATACCTGAGCAAGGTCAGCGAGCTGGAAGACATTGACGCGGTCATGAAGGCCTACCGGCTTTACAGCGAACAAATAGCCGCCTGCGGCGTTGAGCCACTTTTATCCATCACGCGCGCCTGGCGCCTCGTGAAGTTTGTTGACAACAATATGCTGGGTCGAACCAAATGTTCCAAATGCGGCGGGCATTTTGTGACCGACCCATACGAGAATGCGCGTCACTTTGAATGCGGCCTGTGTACGCCACCCGCACGTGCCGGCAAAAGTGCCAGTGCCGGAGGGATATTGCTACACTAAGCGGCCAGATATGAAAGCATTCTTGAAAGGGCACCTTTGGGGCCCTTTTCTTGTTATTGGCGCTCAAACTTGCTTCATAGAATGATCTAACACGAGATACAGTTCTCGCTTCACCTTTGGATGCCACTTCGCATTTTGACTCTGTAAGAACATGATAGTTATTGTCGGTTACGCGGTCTCCATGGGTTGCATCTTTGGGGTGTACATCTTTCACGGTGGCAACATCGCTGTGATTCTCAAGGCCTTGCCATTCGAATTGATCACGATTTTTGGCGGCGCGTTAGGCGCTTTTGCGGTCAACAATCAGCCCAAGGTGCTGAGGGCCACGATGAAGCTTATCCCGCAGGCCATCAAGGGATCCAAATACACCAAGGCGCGCTACCTTGAGTTGATGGCCTTGCTGTACGACATCCTGCAAAAAGCCCGCAAAGAGGGCTTGATGGCCATTGAGAAGGATGTTGAAGACCCTCACTCATCGGAAATCTTCAAAAAGTACGCCACCGTTGGCAGCGACCACCATGTGGTGGAGTTCATGACCGATTACCTGCGCATGATGGTCTCGGGCAATCTGAACGCCCATGAAATTGAATCCCTGATGGACAGCGAGATTGACACCCACCATGCGGAGGCGCACGCCCCCATTGCGGCCATTGCCCGGCTGGCCGGGGCTTTGCCAGCGTTCGGTATTGTTGCCGCAGTTTTGGGTGTGGTGAACACCATGGGATCGGTCGGACAACCACCGGCGGTGCTGGGCGGCATGATTGCTTCGGCCTTGGTCGGCACGTTCTTGGGGATTCTGCTGGCCTATGGCGTGGTGGAACCCCTGGGTGGCCTGCTGGAGCAGAAGACAGAAGACGGGGCGAAAGAACTGCAGTGCATTAAAACTACGTTATTGGCCAGCATGCAAGGCTACAACCCATCCACCGCTATTGAGTTTGGCCGCAAAGTTCTTTTTTCCACTGAACGCCCCACCTTTATCGAGCTTGAAAGCTATGTGCGCGGCAAAAAATAGGCTCACGCTGACTTGATATGGCTACCGACGCCAAAAAGCTGCAGCCGATCATCGTCAAGAAGATCAAAAAAGGAGGGCACGCCGTGCATGGCGGCGCCTGGAAGATTGCGTACGCCGACTTTGTGACGGCCATGATGGCTTTTTTCTTGCTGATGTGGTTGCTGGGGTCAACCTCGGAAGGCGACAAGAAAGGCCTCTCGGACTACTTTACCGCGCCGCTGAAAGTATCCATGCTGGGGGGCAGCGGAGCTGGCGCCAGCAACAGCATCCTTCCCGGCGGAGGAGCCGATCTGACCAAGCAGGCGGGGCAGTCCCGCCGCGGTGAGGGCAACGACCCGATCCAAAAGAAAATGCTGGCTGAAGCCATGAAGGCGGAAGTGGCCAAGCAGGACGCCAAAAAGCTGGCATCCCTGAGCGCGAAGATCAGCGCGGTCATATCGAGTAACGCGAAACTTGCTGAATTTAGCTCGCAAATCAGACTGGATACGACGCCGGACGGCCTGCAGATCCAAATCGTCGATGACCAGAAACGCCCCATGTTTGACAGCGGAAGTGCCACCGTCAAGCCCTATATGCGTGACATACTGAGGGAAATCGGGGCTGCATTGAACGGGGTTGAAAACAAGGTCAGCCTGGATGGCCACACCGACCGCGCCCCGTACAGCAACGCCGAGCGGGGCTATAGCAACTGGGAACTCTCGGCCGATAGGGCCAATGCTTCAAGGCGGGAACTGGTGGCCGCTGGCATGCCAGACGACAAGCTGGCTCGGGTCGTCGGCTTGGCCTCCAGCAGCTTGCTTGATGCGCTCAATCCCTTGAGCCCGGCAAACCGTAGAATTAGCATTACCGTGATGACGCGTGAAGCCGAAGAGCGACTCATGGGAACCGGGCGTGCTCCAGACACCAAGGCCCAAGAACCTACAGCAGCGACAGTCAGCCAATAACATTGAGACATCATGATTCGGTATATACCAGTAACAGTTCGGACAAACGCCATTGAAAGGGTGTCCCATGGCAAATGAGCTTCGGTTTTTGGTTGTTGATGACTTTTCCACCATGCGGCGGATTGTGCGCAATCTCCTCAAGGAAAGTGGCTACACGGAGGCCGATGAGGCCGAAGATGGTGTAGTGGCACTGCAAAAACTGCGCAACAGTAGTTTTGACTTTGTTGTCAGCGACATCAACATGCCCAATATGAATGGCTTTCAGTTGCTGATGGAAATCAAAAAGGATGAAAAGCTCAAACACATCCCTGTTCTGATGGTGACGGCCGAGGCCCGAAAGGAAGACATCGTGATGGCAGCCCAGCAAGGTGCTGCGGGTTATATCGTCAAGCCTTTTACCAAGGCCACGCTGGAAGACAAGGTCAGCCTTATTCTCACCAAGTTGGGCTTGAAGTAAACGCTATGCAAAGCAATAACCCAACCCACCCGGCTGTCTCGCCGGACGTGCATCAGTCCATCGGGGTACTGACGCGGCAATTGCACGATGCTCTCAGCGGACTGGGCCTGACCGACAAGGTCAAGGACCTGGCAGGGGAAATACCCGATGCCCGGAGCCGCCTCTCCTATATTGCACGGCTTACCGGCGAAGCTGCCGAAAAAGTGCTGAACCGTGTCGACCAGGCCAAGGCACAACACGATCACATCGCAGCGGAAACCCGGCGCATTGGCGCCTTGATCGTCAAGGACCCGGTCGCGGCAGTGGCCAAAGGTCACGTCATGAATTTTCTGACCGATGTTGAAAAATCCACCCAGCAGATCGACCAGCATCTGACGGAAATCATGATGGCCCAGGACTTTCACGACCTGACAGGTCAGGTGATTGCCAAGGTGGTCAATCTGGCGGCCAGCATTGAAGTGCAGCTGGTCCAGTTACTGATTCAGACGGCCCCGGCAGATGCGGCCGTAAAAACGCCCGTAGCCGCACCGGCTCCGGCGACGGTTTACCAGCCGGCATTGGCAGGACCGGTCGTCAACGCTGCAGGCAACGCTGATGTCGTGACCGGTCAATCTGAAGTTGACGATTTGCTAGCCAGTCTGGGATTTTGAAGTGGCGGGTTAACCGCCTTCTTATCAGCCTTTAGTTAGCGCATCGCGTCATGACAATGGGGAGAACTTAACAGTCTCCCCACCATGGAATCAAGCAGTCAGGACCGCAACTTACCAGCCTCCGAACGGAAGCTTCAAAAAGCGCGTGATGACGGGCAGGTGACCCGCTCACGGGACCTGTCGCATTTGGCGGTCTTGGGCGCCGGCGCCCTGAGCTTGATGACTCTGGCGCCGCTCATGTTCGACCGGCTAAAGCGGGCTCTGAGTCAACAGCTCGCCTTTGACGCAAGCACAGTTGCGCATCCAGACGCCATGCTGACTCGCCTACAGGAGATGGTCGCCACGGGCCTGCTGGGGTGTGTTATTTTTGCGGCCATCACGACGGCGGTGGTGATGCTGAGCACCGTGGCCGTAGGGGGCTGGGTGACCAGCTTGAAGCCGGTCATGCCAGACTTCAGCCGCCTGAACCCGCTAACGGGCTTCGGCCGGATGTTCACCAAAGACAAGTTCACTGAAGTGCTGAAGATGACGTTCATCACCGCAGTGCTTATTGCACTGGGCTTCACGTACTTAAGATCCAGTCTTCACAGCATGGCCATGCTGGTGTTGCAACCTTCCACCGCAGCCATAGCACATTTGACCGAGTGGCTGACGGCAGGCATGGGCTTGCTGTTGCTGGTGATCTTGCTGGTGGCCATGGTGGACGTGCCGCTGCAGGGCTTCTTGCACAAATCCAAGATGAAGATGTCGCATCAGGAGGTGAAGCAGGAAGGCAAAGAGTCAGACGGAAACCCCCAGATGAAGGGCAAGCTGCGTCAAAGACAGCGCGAGATTGCACAAGGCAACAGCATCAGTGCCGTGCCCAAGGCGGACTTCGTGCTGATGAACCCCACCCACTTTGCCGTCGCCATCAAATACGACGAGAAAACCATGAGGGCGCCACAAGTGATCTCAAAGGGCGCCGATTTACTGGCCATGAAGATCCGGGACATTGCCAAAAACAATTCAATTCCGGTGCTGCAGTCTCCGATGCTGGCGCGCGCCCTGTATGCCAATGCCGATCTCGACCAGGACATTCCGGCGAGTCTGTATACCGCTGTAGCTCAAGTGCTGGCCTATATCTATCGGCTGAAAGCCGCCATGCGCGGCGACGGCCCGATGCCGGGCGAGCCACCGCAGCCTTTTGTTCCGCCTGAACTGGACCCCCTGTCCAAGGTCATTGCCAGCACACCCGCACCATGAATTCACAACTCAAAGTTTTTCAAAACTGGTTTGGCGCCAATTCGGCGCTGATTCAGGGCGCGGCCGCGCCGCTGCTGGTCGTGGCCATTCTGGCCATGATGGTGTTGCCCATGCCACCGTGGATGCTGGACACCTTCTTCACGATCAATATCTCGGTCGCGTTGATGGTGATGATGGTGGCAGCCTACATGATTCGCCCGCTCGACTTTGCGGCGTTTCCCGCCGTGCTGCTGCTCACCACGCTGATGCGGCTGTCGCTCAATGTGGCGTCCACCCGCGTCGTCTTGCTTGAAGGTCACACAGGCCCGGGTGCCGCCGGTGCCGTGATTGAAGCCTTTGGGCACTTCCTGATTGGGGGTAACTTTGCTGTTGGCCTGATTGTTTTCTCCATTCTGGTGGTCATCAATTTCGTGGTGGTGACCAAGGGTGCAGAACGCATCGCCGAAGTGTCGGCCCGCTTCGCACTGGACGCGATGCCCGGCAAACAGATGGCGGTAGACGCGGATTTGAATGCCGGCCTGATTGACGAGAAAGAAGCCAAACGCCGCCGCGCCGAGGTCTCTGAAGAAGCCGACTTCTTTGGCTCCATGGATGGCGCCTCTAAATTTGTTCGTGGCGACGCCGTAGCCGGCATTCTGATTCTGCTAATCAATATTTTTGGCGGCTTTATGGTGGGGGTATTGCAGCACGGCTTGACCGCCGGACAAGCGGCCGACACCTACATCCTGCTGGCCGTGGGTGATGCGCTGGTGGCGCAGATTCCGGGCTTGCTGATCTCGGTGGCGGCGGCCATGGTGGTGTCACGCGTCGGCAAGGATCAGGACCTGGGCCGCCAGATCATTGACCAGATGTTCATTTCGCCCCGCGTCCTGGGCATTACCGCGGGCATCATGGGCATTCTGGGCATCATTCCCGGCATGCCGCACGTCGTTTTTCTGGGTATCGCCGGGGTGCTCGGCTATGGCGCCTGGGTTCTTGCGCACAAACCGCTGCCACCCGACCCTGAAACGATGGCACCCGCCATCACGTCAGATGGTGAAGCCAGCTGGGATGACTTGCAACCGGTCGACCAACTGGGCCTTGAGTTGGGGTATCGGTTGATCGCCCTGGTTGACAAGAACCGCCAGGGTGACTTGCTGACACGCATCAAGGGTGTACGCCGCAAATTCGCCCAGGAGGTTGGTTTTCTGCCGCCAGCCGTGCATGTGCGGGACAACCTGGAGCTCAAACCCAGCGGCTATCGCATCACCTTGCGTGGCGTGATTGCAGGTGAAGGTGAGGCCTTTCCCGGTATGTACCTGGCGATCAATCCCGGCGGCATTACCACACCCTTGATCGGAACCGCCACCACGGACCCGGCATTTGGTTTGCCAGCACACTGGATCGACGAACGCCAGAAGGAAGCCGCACAAATGGCCGGGTTTACCGTGGTTGATTCCGAGACTGTCATGGCCACTCATTTGTCACACTTGATGCAGGTCCAGGCTTCAAAATTACTGAGCCGAACCGAGACCCAGCAACTTGTTGAACACGTGAGCAAACTGGCTCCCAAACTGATTGAAGAAGTAGTCCCCAAAATGGTACCCATCGCTGTATTCCAGAAAGTCCTGCAGTTGCTGCTGGATGAGTCTGTGCACATCCGCGATATCCGCACCATCATCGAATCCCTGGCCGAGCACGCTGGCTCGATAGCCGACCCGGCGGAGTTGGCGCGCCGGGTTCGGATCGCCCTGTCCCCCGCCATCGTGCAGCAAATCTATGGTTCCGTGCGCGAGCTCAACGTCATCGCCATTGACCCGGCCCTTGAGCGCCTGCTGGTACAGGCGCTTGGCAACGCGGCCGGGCCGGCACTCGACCCCGGTGTGGCCGACATCTTTACCCGCACCGCCGCGGAAGTGGCACTCAAGCAGGAAGAAATTGGCATTCCCGCCTGCCTGCTCGTGCCAGATCAAATTCGCAGCGCTATTGCCCGACTGGTTCGTCGCGTCGCGCCACGGCTTCAGGTGCTCGCTCACAGCGAAATTCCTGAATCCCACACCATCCGTATAGGTCCGATTCTCAGAGGCGCATCATGAATATTCAACGCTTTACTGCACCGACAGCCCGCGAGGCGCTGGCCAAGGCACGACTCGCTTTTGGCGACGGCACCCTGATATTGTCCAACCGGCCTACCGCAACGGGCGTCGAGGTGGTCGCGACCGCCGAAGAGACTCTGGCGGCCCTGGACCACGCGGACTCATTTACGAATCGCGCCAAAGCGCAAACGCTGCCGCGCCGGCAGCCTGCACCCAGTGCCCCCGAATCAACAAACCAGGTTGAGGACGACGTGGCACAACTGTCCATGAGCACCTTGTCTTTTCAGGACTATGTGCGCGAGAGAATGCTGCGCCGCCGCCATGAAGCCCTGACAGGTCAAAACGAGGCAGCAGCGACCGAAGAAGTGGCCCTGCCCCGCCCTGTAACAGAGCATGCACGGATAGCGCCCCTTCAATTCGAAACACGGCCCCAGACCCAAGCAGTGACCGTGAGAAAGTCACCCGCCATAGTGACCCCAACGCATGCACCGGCCATGTCTCAAGGCATTGTGGACGAGTTGCACGCCATGAAGGCCTTGATTGAAGACCGCTTCAACACACTGACCTGGTTGGGCCAAGCGCGCCAGAACCCTATCCAGTCAAATCTGATGCTGAAATTGATTCGGGCAGGTTATTCACCCACGCTGGCACGGACTATTCTTGAGCGGATGCCCGAAGAAATTGGCGCCGCCGAATCGGTGCGCTGGGTCATGGATGTTCTGGAACGCAACCTGAAAACTGACGCGGCCTCACGCCCTCTGCATGAAGAAGGCGGCACCTACGCGCTGGTGGGCGCAACTGGCGTCGGCAAGACCACGACGGCCGCCAAACTGGCCGGCCTGTGTGCGCGAAAACATGGCCCCGGCAGTGTCGGGCTCATCACCCTGGATACTTACCGCGTTGGCGCACATGAGCAATTGCGCTCTTACGGCCGTATGCTGGGTGTTGTCGCCCACCTTGCGCATGACCGGGCGGCCCTGCAAGACCTGCTGAACCTTCTTGGCAACAAAAAAATGATCCTGATTGACACCACCGGGCTTGCGCCGAATGACCCCCGCAAGCGCGGCATGCTGGACGTCCTTGATTTGCCGGGGGTGAACCGCTTGCTGGTGCTGAACGCCGGCGGTCACGGCGACACACTGGACGATGTGGTCTCCTCATTCAAGTCAACGGGGGTGCAACAGGCGGTTCTCTCAAAAATCGACGAAGCGGCCAAACTGGGGCCAGCGCTGGATGCAGCGATTCGCCATCAGCTGGTTTTGCGGGGTGTCACCATGGGCCAGAAAGTGCCCGAGGACTGGGAATCGGCGGATGCCACCAAATTGATTCGTATGTCCATGCGCTCGCCAGCCAGATCCGCTTTCGATCCCACCGCTGCGGACTTGGGCTTCTTCTTTACCCAGTCCAGCCCATCGCATTCAGGAAGACTCGATGCTTGACATGTGCGTCAACCAGGGCGCAGGGCTGCAAAGCATTGCGCTGCAAGCCGCGCCTCGCGTCATTGCCATGGCCAGCCACGGAGATCAGCGGGGTGAACTGCCCTTGCTGTGGAATTTATGCTCCACTTTGGTCGGTTTTGGATACCCTGTTGCCGTGCTGGACGCAACCACGGTCGAGTCCAGCGACAACCCGGGGCTAATGCAACTATTGGACGATGCCTGCTGGCAGAGTGATGAAAGCAATGGCCCCTTGCCATGGTCGGTGATTCCAGCGGCGCTAGGGCTCCAACGACTCGGCACCCAGACGTCAGGCCACGGCCTTCCAATGGATCCACTGGGTGGTCTGTTTCAAAACTTTGGCGTGGTTGTCATTTATGCGCACGCCGAGGTCTTGACCCTTTTGTTGCCAGGCAGTGGCATTGAGCCATTGCTCACCGTATCACCGGTCAAAATGTCATCTGTGACAGCCTATCAAGCGCTCAAGAAAATGCTGCTGAATGCCAGACTTCGGCCTACTGTTGCTACTATAACGATTGGGGGCAGTTCGAAAACCCTCATGGCAGGCCACTCCCCCATAAAGAAACTGCAGGAATGTGCAATGACTTTTTTGGACTACCGACTTGATGCACTGGCCGTACGGGCAATGCCGTCACAGGAGTTCCCGTCTGAAGATATGAATAGACTTGCCTTGCGACTTCTGGAAAATGCCATGCCGCTTCACCGTAACCATTTTGTGGGGAGTCATTGATGTACACCGCCAATGGTCAACTGAACCGCAACGACTTGATCAAGCAGTACCAGCCGCTGGTTCGCCGCCTGGCACACCACATGATGGTTAAGTTGCCTGCCAACGTGCAAGTGGATGATTTGATACAGGTTGGCTTAATCGGCCTGTCCGAAGCGCTGACCCGCTACGAGGCGGCGCAGGGAGTTCAGTTTGAAACGTTTGCCACGCAGCGCATTCGCGGCGCCATGCTGGACGAACTGCGCGGCAACGACTGGATGTCTCGTGGCTCCCGAAAGAGCCAGAAAGAAATCGAACAAGCCTTGCGCCGGCTGGAGCACAAACTAGGACGTACGCCGTTGGAAAGTGAAATTGCGGCCGACCTGGGCCTGAGCCTGGCCGACTACCAAACCCTGCTGGGGAAAGTCAGGGGGACCCAGCTCGTTTACCTCGAAGACATGGCCCGTGGTAATGAAGAAGACGACAGCTACCTGGACCGCCACGTCGGAGACGGCGATGCAGATCCGATGAATATGTTGCGCGACCAGCGCCTGCGGCAGGCTTTGGTCGCGGCCATCAAGAACCTGCCAGAACGCGAGCAATTCATCATGAGCATGTACTACGAAAAGGACATGAACCTCAAAGAGATTGCGGCTGTACTTGATGTGACTGAGTCGCGCATTTGCCAGCTGCACAGCCAATCCATTGCCCGGCTGCGGGCCAAGATGCGGGCACATTGATCATTGCCGCCTTCATTGGAGGCGGTAACGCATTTAACTTAACTTCCCAAGGGTGACCTGCGAAAGGTCAACAGAATAATCTGGCTCAAGCCGCCAGATATTTGAATGCACCGGTCTGCTTGCCCGCAGTCCCATAGGGTCCGGCAGCTTTCGCATAAGTTGCATCACGGGTGGCGGGAACAATGGCGTTCAAGGCCATTTCAACCAACACGGTACGCCGGATCAGGCTCTCTCTCTGAGCGGCCAGACCAACAGACAGCTTTTTCAAGCGCGATTGCAGTTTTTTGTTTTCTTGGTCCGTTGACGTTAGTCCCTGGATTAACCTAGAAAAATCAATTGCTGCCTGCCGCAGACCATCACTGGCGGCGGACAAGGCAAGCGGTTCGCCACTCACAAGCGCAGCCGAAACGTCGGTGAACAAAAGTTCAACGCTGGTCAGTGCTTCTTCTATGTGAGCAGGAAACATCATTCAGGCTATCAAAGATAGGTAATTCGGGCTCAACTGCGGTTGCGATCGACCAGTTCCTGAGCATTGGCCAACAGCTTGTCGGCAATCGCTTCGGCATCCACCACATAGGTACCCTGCTGGATAGCCGCTCGAACGGATTTGACCTTTTCCATGTCGACGTCTGCCGTATCGCCAGATTTGGCCGCCCCCAGCGATCGCGCCAATGTCGACACAGTCACCGCAACACCCGCCGATTGGGTACTCTTGGCAGCAGCCACATTGGCGGTCGAAATCGCGCTCTGGCCGCCTTTTGAAGGCACGGCCGGAGCAGTCGTATTGACCGAAATCGGATTGTCTGAAGGTTGACCTATTTTCATCGTGCTCTCCAAAACCACTGCAAATGTAGCCTCGTGAGATTACTATCGGCCGGATTATGGCTGGCTTTAGCCTTTTTTTGAATAGGAGTAAATCGCACATAGGGGACGCCTACCCTATATTTCCAGTTTCACTGTACGGTTATCCAGCACTACGCCCGACATCACACGGCCATTGTCCATCCTGACCCGTGCCGGCTGACCTACGACACCTGCTGACAATGCTTGCCCATCGGACGTGATCTGAAAACCGGCCCCCTGTGCGACAACGCGAACCTGAGCCCCAGCCTGGAAGACCTGAGCCGGCTTGATCATAGCTTGGCGCAAGGCCTGCCCCGTGGTCAGAGCCCTGGACGCCACCTGCCCCACCCATTGCGAAGGCAGGGCCACGATGGGACTGCTCTCCTCTGCCCAATCGACTTCCGACTCCATCGCATCGGCCTCCGTCAGGACTGTGCCAGACGCCACATTACCCTTGATCAGCCATGCAGCACCAAAAGCCCGGATGGTTACAGGCAAGAAAACATTCCACCGGGTACTGCCCTCCAGACAGCGCAAACCCAGACGGGTTTTCCCCCAAAGGCGCGTCCCCACCGGGATATAGGGCTCGACCCGTGCACAGGGCGCCAGCCGCAGGCGACTGTCAAGCTCGCCTACGGTCACCTCCATGCGAAGCGGGTTGCCCCCCGCAGGGCGAACACTGGAAACAGCGTTATCCAGCCAGCGTTGCGTGGCCTCGATGAATTCCGGCTTGCCCTCATTGACCTGTGCGTTCGCCGATGTGCAGGCGCCCGACGTGAAAAAGAGGGCCAGCACCAAACCCCATGTCGCGTGCACCGGTTGAGTCGAGTTGGAATACTTGTTGAACATGGCGCCCTTACAGTCTTGTCGTAGTGACTATAGGCAGGCACTGGCGCCTTGAAACACGCAAGTACAGGTCGTTTCCCCCGCTATTCAAGACATCGAAAATTAAAGTAATTCCCATAATTGCCGCATATCGAAGCCTGTTGCCACCATCGCAGGGCCGGATAAACGAAAGTTGAGGTGTTTCATGATCGCAAACTTGACCAGTGGTTTGGACTTCCATTCGAAGGCCCTGGTGCTGCGCGCCGAACGCCAGCGCGTGATTGCAAGCAACATCGCCAACGCCGACACACCGGGCTACGTGGCCCGCGACCTGAATTTCAAAGACGCCATGAACAATGCGACCGGCGGTGGCTTGAGCGCCAGCAGCATTGGACTCCAGGGCAACGGCGCTACCAATGCCAAACATATACCGCTGTCGGGTAGCACGGTCGGATCTTTGGGCGGTGCGTCCAGCCTGGCCTACACGGCTCAAAGCCAACCCAGCCTTGACGGCAACAGCGTGGACCTGGACCGCGAGCGCGCCAACTTTGTTGACAACTCCGTGCGCTACGAGGCAACCTTGCGTTTTATTAACAGCCAGTCCAAGACTATTCTGAGCGCCATCCAGGGCCAGTAGGCCTGATTCCCAAGCCTGCGGAGATTCCTTATGTCCATGTTTTCCATATTCAATGTGTCCGGCAGTGCCATCAGCGCCCAGTCGCAGCGCCTCAACGTGGTGGCCAGCAATCTGGCCAATGCCGACGCCGTGGCCGGTCCGGACGGACAAGGCTACAAAGGCCGGCAAGTGGTGTTCGAGACCACGCCCATGGGCTCGGATGCCTCCTCCGGCGTGCGGGTTTCCGCGATCAAAGAGAGCAACGAGCCCTTGCGCAAAGTGCACAACCCAAGCCACCCATCGGCCGACGCTGAAGGGTACGTCACGCATTCGAACGTGAATCCGGTGGAAGAAATGGTCAACATGATTTCAGCGTCGCGTTCGTACCAGAACAACGTCGAAGTCATGAACACCGCCAAGACATTGCTGCTCAAAACCCTGCAAATGGGTCAGTAAACACACAAGGACTTACCCATGCTTTCCGCTACATCCGCCTCAACCGCCACAGCGAACACGAGCGCGGCCGCCGCCACAACGGCCGCCAGCGACGCCAACGCGTCGCAAGATCGTTTTCTGAAATTGCTGGTCGCGCAGCTCAACAACCAGGATCCGATGAACCCGATGGATAACGCGCAAATGACCAGCCAGATGGCGCAGATCAATACCGTCACTGGCATTCAGCAAGTCAATGAAACCCTCAAGAGCATGGCGACACAGTTCACATCGCTGCAGGTGCTGCAAGGTTCGTCCATGGTCGGCCACAACGTGCTCGTCGAAAGCAACGTCTTGACCAACAGCGGTGGTGTGACCAGTGGCGCGATCGATCTGACCGGCAAGGCCGACGCCGTCAAGATCGAAATCCTGTCCCCCGGCGGCCAAGTCCTGGATACCTTTAATCTGGGCGCGCTGGATGCCGGCCGGCAATCATTTGACTGGGATTCATCCGCCTACACATTCACGGGCTCACCGAGCTTTCGGGTCACCGCCACGCTAGCCGGCCAGGCGGTCGACAGCACCTCGCTGGCCCGCGACAAAGTCGTGTCGGTGGGCAGCGAAAACGGCGCCATGACGGTGCAACTGCAAGGGCGCACGGCCGTTGCCTACGACAGCATCAAGGCTATTCTCTAGACAATCGCGCAATATACAGAAGGAAAACACCATGTCATTTCAAACAGGTCTCTCCGGCTTGAATGCCTCCAGCCGCAATCTCGACGTGATCGGCAACAACATCGCCAACGCCAACACCATCGGCATGAAATCTTCGCGTGTTGAATACGCGGATATTGTGGCGTCTTCGCTCGGGACCGCGGGCGGTGGAGGGGGCGGCATTGGTGTGTCGGTTGCCACTGTTTCACAGCAGTTCTCGCAAGGCAGCATCAACATCACCGGCAACGATCTTGACGTCGCCATCAATGGCGGCGGCTTTTTTCAATTGACCCTGCCCGATGGCTCTTCGTCCTATACGCGGGATGGGCAATTCAAACTGGACAAATCCGGCAATATCATCACCAATGCGGGCGCCAAGGTGCTGGGGTACAAGATAGACGCGACAGGCAACCCCATCGTCGGGGCCAAGCCCACGCCTTTGCAGCTTCCAACGGCGGCGCCCATCGCGGCCAGCGCGACGACAAGCATCACGGCGGAGTTCAATCTGGATGCACGGGCCAATTTGGCGGCAGGCGTCCCGGCCGTGCCCTTTTCAGCAGGGCCACCAATCGTCGCGGCGGTCGCGGCGATTCCAGCGACGCCGCGCACAACCTATGGCACATCTTTGACAACGTTTGATTCACAGGGCGCCACCGTTCCGGTGAGCCTTTATTTCGAGCGGGTCGCGTCGACCACAACGGACAACTGGGATGTGTTCGATTCAGCCAGTGGCGGTACGGCCCTGTTTCAGATGCAATTCGATGCCAATGGCACGCTGACCAGTCCCTTGCCCGGCGCCGCGGCCTTGACACTCAACATCGCGACACCGTCCGCCGTCACGCCCAACATTTCGGCAACGCTGGACATCAGCAAGGTCACCCAATACGGGTCAGCATTCGCAGTTTCCAACCTGGCGCAAGACGGCTACGCCTCCGGCGACTTGGTTGGCGTGAAAATTGGGGAGAATGGCGTGATCACTGCCAGCTACTCCAATGGTCAAAAACAGGCTGCGGGACAGGTTGCCCTGGCCGATTTCCGAAACGTTCAGGGACTTGTCCCCACCGGCGGTGGTACCTGGGCCGCCACATCGGCCTCGGGAGATGCTGTTGATGGCTCTCCGGGTTTGGGGAAATTCGGTTCACTCCGCTCAGGTGCACTCGAAGAATCCAACGTCGACTTGACCGCCGAGCTGGTCAACATGATGACGGCGCAACGGGCTTACCAGGCCAACGCGCAAACGATCAAGACGCAGGATCAGGCAATGACAACGCTGGTCAACCTGCGCTGATCTTTCCTAATCACTAGATCGCTCATTGAACAGGACCCGCCATGGACCATCTCATCTATACCGCGATGTCGGGCGCGAATGCGTCGGCTCACCGGCAGGCGGTCCTGTCCAACAATCTCGCGAACGCGTCCACCAATGGCTTTCGAGCCGAGTTGTCCACGTTTCGCGCCGTCCCCGTGCGCGGTGACGGCGCCAGCACGCGGGTGCTGGCATTGGAGGCCACGGCCGGCCATCTGGATACGCCGGGTTCGGCACAGCGTACCGGGCGCAGCCTGGACGCCATGACGACAGGCAACTCCTGGTTCGCGGTTCAGGCATTCGATGGCACTGAGTCGTATACCCGTAACGGCTCGTTTCAAGTGTCGTCTGAGGGCACGTTGCAGACCAGCGGTGGCCTCACCGTCCTGAACGACGGCGGCTCGCCTATCTCGGTGCCCGCCGGAGCGGAGGTTGCCATTGGTTTTGACGGCAACCTCAGTGCCAAGGTCGGCAACCAGCCCCCCACCGGTGTCGGTCGCCTGAAGCTGATCACGCCCACTGCGGACGATCCCCTGAAGCGGGGCACCGATGGCCTGTTCCGGGCAACCTCCGGCGACCCCTTGCCCAATGACGCCAACGCCCGCGTATCTGTCGGCGTGCTGGAGGGGTCGAATGTGAACGCGATTGAAACCATGGTCGGCATGATCCAGACCGCCCGTCAGTTTGAGACCCAGATGCGCCTGCTGCAAACCGCCGAGTCCAACGACCGCTCCGCCGACAAACTTCTGAGCCTACAGGGCTAAGCCGGCAGCGCACTCCCCGCCTCCCCTACCCAACAACAGCCAAGGACAGAGCATCATGATCAACTCCCTGTGGATCTCCAAGACCGGCATGGAAGCCCAGCAAATGCAGCTGGACGTGATTTCCAACAACCTGGCCAACGTGTCAACCAACGGCTTCAAACGTGCCAGCGCGGTATTTGAAGACCTGATGTACCAGAACCTGCGCCAGGTGGGCTCGAACAGCTCGGAGCAATCCCAGTTGCCCACCGGTCTGCAGGTGGGCCTGGGCGTGCGCACCGTCGCCACCAGCCGTTCGTTTGCCCAGGGCAATCTGCAACAGTCCGGCAACAAGCTCGATGTCGCCATCCAGGGCAATGGCTTCTTTCAGGTCACCATGCCGGACGGCACCACCAACTACACCCGCGATGGCTCGTTCCAGGTGGACTCGCAGGGCCGCCTGGTCACGGCCACCGGGCTGCCGATTGCGAATGGCGTGACGGTTCCGGCGAACGCCACCGGCATCAACATTGGCGGCGACGGCACCGTCACCGCCCAGATTCCGGGCAACACGGCGCCACAGGCGATTGGCACCATTGCATTGGCCAGCTTCATCAACCCGGCCGGCCTGGACCCCAAGGGACAGAATCTGTATGCCGAGAGCACGGCGTCCGGTCAACCCAACAGCGGCACGCCGGGCGCGGACGGACTGGGCGCCTTGATGCCGGGTTACGTGGAAACCTCCAACGTCAATGTGGTGCAGGAGCTGGTGACGATGATTCAAACCCAACGGGCTTACGAGATGAACTCGAAGGCGATCCAGACCTCGGACCAGATGCTGCAGAAACTCGGACAGCTGTGAAGCACACCATGAACACAACAACAACCCGCCTGCCCCCGCTGGGCCAAATCCTGCAGCGTTGCGCCCTGGCGCTGGCGCTTGCCCTGGTCTGCGCCGGCTGCGAATCGCTGCCACAAACCGTGAAGGTCGATTTTGCCGAGCCCAAGGCGACGCAACCCATTGCCCACGCGCCCGCCGCGGACCGCTCCAACCCCGGCAGCCTCTTCCAAAAAGTCAGTTACCGGCCGGCGTTTGAAGACCCGCGCGCGCGCGCGGTGGGCGACATCATCACGATTCTGATCGTCGAAACCGTCACCGCCAGCCAGGTTTCCAAATCCACCGCCAATCGCACCACCTCGGGCTCCGCCAGCGTCTCGGCTTTTCCGCTGCTGTCCGCCATCGATCTGGCCAACCTGAAAGCCGGCGTAGGCACTGCCTCCGCCAGCGATTTTTCCGGCAAGGGCGGCACGGAAAGCGCCAACACCTTTACCGGTTCGATCACCGCCACCGTGGTGGACGTGCTGCCGAATGGCCATCTGGTCGTCACCGGCGAAAAGCAGATTGGCGTGAACCAGAATGTGGATGTGCTGCGGTTTTCGGGCACCATCGACCCGCGCCTGGTACAGCCGGGCAATATTGTCAATTCGACGCAGGTCGCCAATGCCCGGATCGAGTCAAAAGGACGGGGGGCGCAGGCCGAAGCGCAAACAGTTGGCTGGTTAACACGGTTCTTTTTCAGCTTTTTACCCTTCTAAAGCTATCGAGAATAGTGACGAGGGGTAACCAAGCATGCACACCAGTCACACACCACACAAGACTCGCCAATTCTGGCCATGGGCGGCGCTGTGGCTGTTCGCCAGCCTTCTTCTGGGCGGTGCGGCCCACGCCAGCCGCATCAAGGAAGTGGCTGAGGTGGAAGGTGTGCGCAGCAACCAGTTGACCGGCTTTGGCTTGGTAGTAGGGCTCGATGGCACGGGCGACCAGACCACCCAGATGCCCTACACCTCCCAGGGCATCACCAACTATTTGAAACAGCTCGGCATCACCTTGCCGGCGGCCGCCGTCGCCCAATTGCAGCTCAAGAATGTGGCGGCGGTTCTGGTCACGGCGCAACTGCCGGCTTT
This sequence comes from Rhodoferax ferrireducens, assembly GCF_003347515.1. Lineage (GTDB taxonomy): Bacteria > Pseudomonadota > Gammaproteobacteria > Burkholderiales > Burkholderiaceae_C > Rhodoferax. The sequence continues at coordinate 30,115 of NZ_QEII01000312.1, forward strand.
TGCCCGGCCGGGCCAGACCATCGACGTCAATGTCTCCAGCATGGGCAATTCCAAATCCCTCAAGGGCGGCATGCTGATTTCCACGCCGCTCAAAGGCGCCGACGGCGAGGTCTATGCGCTGGCCCAGGGCAACCTGATTGTGGCCGGCGCCGGCGCCGCCGCCGGGGGCAGCAAGGTTCAAATCAACCACCTCAGTTCCGGCCGGATTCCCAGCGGGGCGCAGGTGGAGCGGACGGTTCCGACCCCTTTGCTCGAAGGCAACAGCATCAACCTGGGGCTGGAGGCCTCGGACTTTCAAACGGCACGGCGCGTCGCGCAGGCCATCAACAAGCGCTTTGGCGAAGGCTCGGCGCGGGCGCTCGACGGGCGAACCGTCAAGGTAAACGCCCCCCTTGATTCGGATGCCCGCGTGTCCTTCATTGCCGAGATGGAAGAGTTGTCGCTGGAGTCCTCCATTCCATCGGCCAAAGTCGTCATTAATTCCCGCACCGGCTCCATCGTGCTCAACGGGGCGGTCACCCTGGGGGCCTGCGCCATTGCCCACGGCAACCTGTCGGTCAGCATCACCACCACGCCAGTCATCAGCCAGCCCAACCCCTTGTCGACGGGTGGACAAACTGTGGTGGCCGAAAAAAGCAATATCCAGATCCGGCAGGAGCCCGGCATGTTGATTCAGCTGCCGGCCTCCACCCAACTGTCGGACGTGGTGCGCGCCTTGAATGCGCTGGGTGCCACGCCGCAAGACCTGCTGGCGATTTTGCAGGCCATCAAGGCCGCGGGCGCGCTGAACGCGGAGCTGGAGGTCATCTAAGATGAGCTACGGGGATCTTTCCACCTCCGGCGCACTGGCGGCCGATGCACGGTCGCTCAGCAACCTGAAACTGCAGGCCGGCCAAAAAACGCCAGAGGCCATCAAGGAAGCGGCCAAGCAATTTGAGTCGCTGTTCATGCGTGAGCTCATCAAAAGCATGCGTGAAGCCACCATGAAGTCCGGGATGATGGACAGCCCGGGTAGTGACCTGGGCGCTGATCTGCTGGACCAGCAGTTCGCCGTGCAGATGTCCGGCCAACCCGGGGGACTGTCGGATTTGATTGCAGCGCAGCTGTCGCGTCAGATGGGAGCGCCTGAGCCAGGCTCAGCCAACGCAGCCCAGAAACCATCCCCCATGTCCACCAGTGCTCTTAGCAAAGCATCAGCCCTGGCCGCCTATGGCGCCCAGGGAGCGACACCCAAGTCAAACCCTACACCAAGCCAAAGCAACTTTGTGCAGCGCCATACCGAGGCCGCCATTCAGGTGGAAAAAACCAGCGGCATCCCGGCCAGTTACATGGTCGGACAGGCCGGGCACGAGACCGGCTGGGGCCGCCATGAAATCAAGATGAAAGGTGGCTCGCCCTCCTTCAATCTGTTCGGCATCAAAGCCGGCGCCGGCTGGACCGGCAAGGTCGCGGAAGTGACCACCACGGAATACGTCGACGGCGTGGCCAAAAAGACGGTGGCCAAGTTTCGCGCCTATGACTCCTATGAAGACTCGTTTCGCGATTACGCACGACTCATCACCCAGTCACCCCGCTACGCCCAGGCCAGCCAGCAAACCGACTCCGCGCATGCATTTGCGACCAGCCTGAAAAAAGCCGGTTACGCCACCGACCCGGACTACGCCGCCAAATTGAGCCGCGCCATTGACACCACGCAGCGCCTGCAACGCGCCCAAGTCGTGGCGCAAAATATATGAGCGGACTTCTCAGCGTCGGCACCCGCGCCCTGCAAGCCAACCAGGTGGCGCTGCAGACGGCGGGCAACAACATTGCCAATGTCAACACACCGGGCTACTCGCGCCAGACGGTCGTGCTGCAAACCGTGCCGGGCCAGTTCACCGGCGGGGGCTACATTGGCAAGGGCGTTGAGGTTCAGACCATCCAGCGCAATTACAGCGCCTTTCTCACGCGCCAGTCGACGCTGGCCAGCGCCACCCTGGCGGCCGACAGCACGCGCGTCGACAAGCTCAAGCAACTCGAGGATATCTTTGGCGGTGGCAGCACCGGGCTGGGTGCCGCCGTCAGTGACATGCTCAATGCATTTTCGGACGTGGCCAGTGCGCCGACCGACCTCACCGCGCGCACGGTCGTGCTCACCCAGGTGGATGAGACTGCAGCCCGCATCCGGGCTTCGTCGCAACGACTGGACGACTTGCAGCAGGGCGTCACGCAAGAACTCACGCAGAGCGTCAGCACTGTCAACAGCCTGGCAAAAAGTATTGCCAACGTCAACGAACTCATTGCCCGTGCCCAAGGCTCTGGCCAGCCACCCAATGACCTGCTGGACCGGCGTGATCAACTGGTGCATGAACTCAACCAATACGTACAGACCACCTCCATTGCCGCGGACGACGGCACGATGAGCATTTTTGTGGGTGGAAGCCAGGCTCTCGTATTGGGAACCACGGCCGCGACGGTCGAACTGGTGGCGGACGCCTTTGGTGTTCCGGATCAAAAACTGGCCCTCAACCGCAACGGCCAGTCCATCGCGCTGGACGAAAACACCTTGGGTGGCGGCGAAGTGTCGGGGCTGCTGCGCTTTCAGAACAGCGACCTGGCCGAAGGCCGCAACCTGCTGGGCCGACTGACACTGGCCATCACCACCGCCATGAACGACCAACACAAGCTGGGGGTCGATCTGGACGGCAATGTGGGGGGTAATTTATTCACCCCCACGAACATCAGCAACAACGTGTTTACCGCCATGCTCAACACAGGATCAGCCACGCTGACCCTGTCTATCAGCGATGCAAGCAAGTTCGTGGCGTCTGATTACGAAGTGAGTTTTTCGTCGCCTGCGGCGGGCACGATCACGCGGCGCTCGGACGGTGTGGTCGTCACCTTTCCCCAGACGCCCAGCACAGCGCCCTTTCTGGCCACTCTGGATGGTTTGAACATCTCCATGCCCTCTGGCACACCCATTGCGGGCGACCGCTTCCTGATCAAGCCCTTCAACACCTCGGCCAGCGATATCAAAAGCGAGTTTTCTTCAGCGCGGGCCCTGGCGGTAGCCAGCCCGGTGGCGGGCCGCATGGGCGGCGCCAACACAGGCAGCCTGCAACTGACCTCGCTGGCAGCACACACCAACCCGCCAACGAACGTCCCGGTTCTGATCACCTTCACGGGCAGCAATACGTACACCCGCAGCGACTATGCCGGCCCCTTGAGTCCCTTCACCTACACATCAGGTCAGGCCATTGAAGGCACGGTGCCCGCCACCACGCCCCTGAGTCAATGGACACTGACCTTGCAAGGTGCGCCGAAAGCAGGCGACACGTTCACGGTGGAGGCACAACCCGCCGCCAACCGCAACCTCAACGCCGGTAACGCCAGCGCCATGATGAACCTGCGCGACATGAAACTGTTCGATGGCGCGGCACTGACGGACGGCTATGCCGGACTGATCGCGCAAATCGGCATCCGTGCACAGAGCGCCACTTCCGCGGCAGAAATCTCCAGCGCCATCGCGTCCAATGTGGAGAGCGACCGGGCCGGGGTATCGGGCGTCAACCTGGACGAAGAGGCCGCCAAACTGCTGCAGTTCCAACAGGCCTATCAAGCGTCGGCCAAGATGATTCAGATTGCACAGGGCATTTTTGACACCCTGATTCAGAGCATGGGCCGCTAACACGGCGCCGAACAGGAGCAAGCACCATGACATCCCTTTCCCGACTCGGTTCCGCCAACACCTACGACAACGCGTTGCGCAACCTGTCGACCCGGCAGTCTGCCTTGTCCAGCCTGCAGGAAAACCTGACCTCCGGCAAACGGGTGGGCCGTGCCAGCGACGACCCCACCAGCGCGGCGCAGGCCGAGCGCGCCCTCACCCGCATGAGCCGGATTGCAACCGATCAGCGTGCGCTGGAATCGCAGCGCAACTCGATTGCCACGGCCGAGAGCACGCTGGGCGACGTGACCGATGCCCTGCAGAACTTTCGCGAACTGGTGGTGAGCGCCGGCAGCGCCACCCAGACTGCGGCCGATCGCAAAACCATTGCAGTACAGCTCACCGGCCTGCGCGACCAGATTCTTGCGCTGGCCAACACCAAGGATACCAACGGGTTGCCGCTGTTCAGCGCCCTAGGCAGCGCCCTGGCCCCGTTTGTGGGGCCACAGTCGAGCGCGCCAGACTACACGTTTAACGGCCTGCCCGGTCAATCGGCCAGCAGCGAAGTTGCGATACCGTTTGCATTGGACGGCGACAGCGCGTTCATGCACCAGGCAACGCGCGACGCGGTCTTCAACGCCACCGTGAGCACCATTCCTGCGGGCCGTCAACTGGCGACCGACAACGTCACTATTGCCAATGCAGCCACTGCTGCAAGCACGGCGGCGCTTGCCTTTGCAAGCTCAGGTGGCCTGACAGACTACCCGTCGTACACCATTGCTTTCACGGCGGTGGACACCACCACCACACCCGGCACCACCACCGCTACCTACAGCATTACCGAGAATCCAGCGGTCTCTGGCGTCATTGCGCCGGTCACGGTGAGCTACGCATCCAACACGAGCATTGCAGTGACGGCCATGCCCGGCCTGGCCCTCACCATCACCGGCACACCCGCGGTGGGCGACTCCATCACCGTCGATCCCAGCCCCAGCATTTTCAGCGTACTCGACGACGCCATCCGTGACATCGGCAGTGCCGCCAACGGCGGTGCGGCTACCCAAGCCGTCAGCCAGGCGCTGAACAACCTCGACATCGGCATGGGTCGCGTGTCGACCGTGCGTGGCCAGGCAGGCGACCTACTCAACCGCGCCGACAACATCACCGACAGCCAGGACAAACGCTCGATTCAACTCGAAACCGACCGTGCGCGGGCCGAAGACCTGGACATGGTCAAGGGCATCTCGGACTTTCAGAACCAGCAAACCGGCTACCAGGCGGCCCTGCAGTCCTATGCGCAGGTCCAGAAACTGTCCCTGTTCAACTACATCGGCTGACACCATGACCCCCACCACCCTTGGCAGCGTCTCTTTGGGTTACCAGTTGTTGTGGAACCAGTTGCGCCAGCTTCACGCCGTGCAACTGTTCGTCGGCATTGACGACAGCAAGCCCGTGGAGGCGCAGCATTTCCTGAGCGCGCTCAATGAGCTGTGGTCCGAGCAAGCCCCCACCCTCTTGCTCTCGATTCAGTCAGCCCGACTGCTGGGTGACATGCTGGCGAACGCCCCGGCGGGCAGCCCCTGGATTGAAGTGCATGAGTCACAACTGCGCGACCCGGCCCTGGCCTCTCGCGTTCACCAGGCGCACCAGCGCGGCCTGACACTGATCTGGCGCGGCGACCCCGGCCAGCGCCCCAGCGCGGCGCTGGCCCCCTGCTTTTTGCGCACCATGGTGACCCTGAGCCCCGAAGAGGCGCTGGCCGGGCTGCGGGTGTCCCTGCGCAAACACAATGGCAACGACGCCAGCCCGACGAACCGGGTGAGCAGCCCGGTGCTGCCGAATCAAATTTACGAGGCCGTTGCCAGCTGGGTCCTGACCGAGCACTGCCTGGACGAGCAGGGCGCCTGGGCCGTGGCCGGCTGGCCCCTGGAGGATGTGCTGCACGGCTATCGGCAACAACGGATCCAGCCGGCCCACCGTGCGCTGGTCCGTTTGATCGAGGCCATTGATGCCGACGATTCCGTGGAGCAGATTGAGCACCTCCTGAGCGAGGATCCGATCCTCGTCTATCGCTTCATGCGTTACGCCAACTCGGCGGCCTTAAGCCGGCGCACCGAGATTGAATCGGTACGCCACGGCTTGATGGTCCTGGGCCTGACCACCTTGCGCGCCTGGCTGCTGGAACAGCTGCCCCACGCCAGCAGCGACCTGAACCTGCAGCCGGTGCGCGTGGCCATGGTGATGCGGGCGCGCCTGATGGCCCAGCTGCTGGACGCGGGGGACGGCGATGATTTGCGGCGCGAGGTGTTCATGTGCGGCCTGCTGTCGCAAATTGACTTGCTGCTGGGCGAAGCCCTCAACACATCCCTGGCACGGATGCAGCTGGCGGAGCGCATCACCTCCGCCATCCTGGGCCACGCCGGGCCCTATGCGCCCTACCTGGACCTCGCCACCGCGCTGGAGTCACCCCAGACGCAGGCCACGCGCGTGCTGTGCGAGGCGCAGCAGATGAACCACGAAGAGGTCAATCGCGCCCTGTTGCGCACGCTGGCCCATGCCGTGCACCCGGCCAAGGGTTTGCTGCTGGTGTAATTCCACTCATTCCGTTAATGGAATCACATGCCGGCGCGTATGCGTGAGAAGACCTGCCAGAACTGGGCCTCCTGCGTGGTGCAGAAGTTGATGCGCATCAGCGTGCCGGGCTGACGGCTGGCGTGAAACAGGGCGCCCGGCGCCAACAAATAACCCTCATCCAGCATGCGCTGCGCCAGCGCATCCGTGTCCACACCCGTGTCCACCCAGCCAAACAGGCCGGCCGGCGGCGCGGCAAACGTGCAACCGGCCGCCAGCGCCAGCTTCACGCTGCGGGCGCGCGCCAGATCGAGCCGGGTGCGGATGCGCTCGGCATGGCGGCGCAGCTGACCCTGGTCGATGCACCAGGCCAGCGCCTTTTCCAGCAGGGCCGGCGTGGTCAGGGTCGCCAGTAATTTGGTGTCCAGCAAGCGCTCGTACAAGTCCGGTGGCGCCGCCATGAAGCCGACCCGCCAACCCGGCGCCAGGATTTTGGCGAAGCCGCTGACGTAGATCGTGCGCTGCAAACCGTCGAGGGCACACAAGCGGGTGGCATGGTCCGGCGCGATGTGGCTGTAGGTGTCGTCTTCAACAATATGAAAATTGTGCTGATTGGCCAGCTGCAACACCCGGTGCGCGCTGCCCGGCGTGAGGCAGAAGCCGGTCGGGTTGTGGAACACGCTGACACTCACAAACAGCTTCGGGCTGTGCAGCTCGCAATAGCGCGCCATCACCTCCAGATCGGGTCCGTCGGCGCGGCGCGGCACCGGCAGAATGCGCATGCCCAGGGCATCCAGCCGCGCAAACTCGATGGCCCAACCGGGCTCCTCCACCATCACGTAGTCACCGGCGCGCAACAGGGTGCGGCTCACGATGTCCAGCGCATGGGTGGCCCCGACGGTAGTGATGATCTGCTGCGGGCTGGCGGGCACGTTCAAACCAATGAGTTTTTGCGACAGCGACTGGCGCAAACCGCCGTCGCCGGCGGGCTCGCCGTATTGCAGGGAAAACGCCTGCAGCGCGCGCGTGCTGGTGACGCGGCGCACGGCAGCGGCCATGAAGGTGGTCGCCAGCCAGTCCGGCGGAAACACGCCCATGCCGGGCTGCGGCTTGTCGCTTGAGCCATGGAACATGCCGCGAATCAGGGCCGTGGCGTTGACCGGCACATGCTGCGCCTCGAAACTGCTTTTCGCGCTCTGACGCGCATCCTGAGTCACTACTGAATTTATAGCTGCCTGCGCAACAGATTCGGGGGCTAGAGCCCTATTTCTTATAAAAAAACCACTGTTTCTGCGGGCCTCCACCAGGCCCTGCGCCAGCAACTGATCGTAGGCCGCCACCACCGTGCTGGGGCTCACGCCCTGCTGCAGCGCGCATTGGCGCACCGAGGGCAGACGGGTGCCCGGCGCCAACAGGCGGTCGCGGATGCGTTGGGCAAAACGAGCAGAGAGCTGCTCGGTTAAGGATTGGGAGGCGGTTTTCAGCAACATGGGGTCTTCCTTCATGCCGAGCTGTGCTGACAAGGTGATCAATACAGTTTAGTAAATTGTTCCCTAAAGTGTACTGCCAGTGTGTTGGCTTCTTCGATAAAGTTCACGGCATGCGCTCACCCACACGCTTCCATGACGCCCGCTGAATTCACCGCCTTGCTGGTGCTGACCAGCGTCGCCAGCTTCACGCCCGGGCCCAACAACACGTTGTCCACGGCGCTGGGGGCGAATCTGGGTCTGAAGCGCTCGCTGCGCTTTGTGTTCGCCGTGCCGATCGGCTGGGGGTTGCTGTTCAGCGTCTGTGCCGGTGGCGTCGGCGCCATCGTGGTGGCGCTGCCGTCCTTGCGCTTCAGCATCAAATTGATCGGGGTGGTCTATCTGCTGTGGCTGGCGCTCAAGCTGGCACATTCCGGCACGATGGCGCAGGCCGATACGGCCCAGCTCAAGGTCACTTTCTGGCAGGGCGTGATGCTGCAGTTCGTCAACATCAAGGCCTGGATGCTGGCGCTCACCGTGGTCGCCGGCTGGCTGGCCGGACGCGAGGATGCCGTCAGCCGGTTTGCCGTCGTCCTGCCCGTGATGCTGGTCTTTGGCCTGGTCAGCAACCTGACCTATGCCCTCATCGGCTCCCTGCTGCGCGACTGGCTGAGCGGCCCCCACAACTCGGGTCTTCGCTTGCGCTGGTTCAACCGCGGCATGGCGGCCGTGCTGGCGGCCACCGCCGCCTGGATGAGCACGTTTTGACGCACTGACAGGAAACCCGGCATGAAGACACACGCACACAACATCCGCCAAGGCCTTTGGCTGGGCGCGCTCGGCGTGGCCATTTTTGCGCTGACGCTACCCATGACCCGACTGGCCGTGGGCACGCCCGAGGCGCAGCAAATGTCGGGCATCTTCGTGGCCACCGCCCGCGCCGTGGTGGCCGCCCTGCTCTCAGCCGCCTTTCTGCTGGCCACGCGCGCCCCTTGGCCGCGCCGGGCCGACTGGCTTCCCTTGGGGCTGGTGGCGCTGGGCGTGGTGTTCGGCTTTCCGCTGTTTACCTCGATCGCCATGCGCCATGTCGAGGCGGTGCACGCCAGCGTGATCGTGGGCGTGCTGCCCCTGGCCACGGCGGCGGTGGGTGCCTGGCTGCACCGGCAGCGTCCGTCGAACGGCTTCTGGATTTGTGCCGCTCTGGGCACGGCCCTGGTTGTGGTATTTGCGCTGCTGCGCTCCGGCAGCGCGGGCCTGCGCCTGGCCCCGGCCGACGCCCTGCTGCTGCTGGCCATGGCCTGTGCCGCGGTCGGTTACGGCATCGGCGCGCAACTGTCGCAGCGCATGCGGCCGGACTACGTGATCTGCTGGGCGCTGCTCGTATCTCTACCGTTAAATCTGCCGCTAGCCCTGATGGAATGGCCTCAGATAGCTATTAAAACTGAAGCATGGATGGCCCTGGCCTATGTCGCCGTGTTTTCCATGTGGCTGGGCTTTTTTGCCTGGTACCGCGGGCTGGCGCTGGGCGGCACGGTGCGCGTGAGCCAGATGCAACTGATCCAGCCCTTTCTGTCGATGCTGTTCGCCGTGCCCGTGCTGGGCGAATCGCTGGACGCGGTGACCGTCGGCTTCGGCCTGGCCGTCATTGCCGTGGTGTTTATCGGCCGCAAAATGCCGGTGCAGCAGGCCGCGCGCGGACCGGCCGGCCCCCTCGCACCCATCACAGCCCACCAGCAGGAGCAGCGATGAAAATGAGCAACAGCGCCGGCTATGTTTCCGACCACTGGTGCAGCAAAGGGCCTATCCTGTTGGGCCTGGAGGGTGAGCTGCATACGCGGCTGGACGACGGCAGCGAGCATGTACTGACGCGATGAGCCAATGCTTTTTTTTGTGACCACCGGGGTGGCACTGCACTTTGAAACAATGAGGAGATTGAAATGGAATGGACCCAAGCGCGGCGCGCCGCAAAAATGAACCCCTCGGTGATCCGCGAGATCCTCAAGGTCACCGAGAAGCCCGGCATCATCAGCTTCGCTGGCGGCCTGCCCTCGCCCAAGACCTTCCCGGTGGCCGAATTCGAGGCCGCCTGCGCCAAGATTTTGCGCGATGACCCCAGCGGCGCTTTGCAGTACGCCGCCAGCGAAGGCTTCGGCCCGCTGCGCGAACAGGTGGCCGCCATGTTGCCGTGGGACGTTGACCCGGCCCAGGTGCTGATCACCACCGGCTCGCAGCAAGGGCTGGACCTGGTGGCCAAGGTGCTGATCGATGCGGACAGCAAGATCCTGGTCGAGTCGCCCACTTACCTGGGCGCCGTCATGGCCTTCACGCCCATGGAGCCCGAGGTCGTCAGCGTGGGCAATGACGCGGAAGGCATTGACCTGGCCGACCTGCGCGACAAGGCAGCCGGCGCGCGTTTTTTGTACGTTTTGCCCAACTTCCAGAACCCGACCGGGCGCACCATGAGCGAGGCGCGCCGCGCCGCCCTGAGCGCCGAGGCCGCGCGCCTGGGTCTGCCCCTGATCGAAGACAACCCCTATGGCGACCTGTGGTTTGACAGCGCCCCGCCCGCGCCCCTGACCGCGCGCAACCCGGACGGCTGCATTTACCTGGGTTCATTCTCCAAGGTGCTGGCGCCCGGCCTGCGCCTGGGTTTCGTGGTGGCGCCCAAGTCGGTATACCCCAAGCTGCTGCAAGCCAAGCAGGCGGCCGACCTGCACACCCCCGGCTTCAACCAGCGCCTGATTGCCGAGGTCATGAAGGACGGCTTTCTGGACCGCCATGTACCGACCATCCGCGCCCTCTACAAATCGCAGCGCGACGCCATGCTCGATGCCCTGGCCCGCGAGATGCCAGTCGGCGAGGCCGACGCGACGCTGACCTGGAACGCGCCCGCCGGCGGCATGTTCCTGTGGGCGCGCCTGCCCAAGGGCATGAGCGCGGTGGACCTGTTGCCGTTTGCGGTGGAACAAGGCGTGGCCTTCGTGCCCGGTGCGCCCTTCTACGCCGACCACGGCGACCCGCGCACCCTGCGCCTGTCGTTTGTCACCTCCAGCGTGGAGGAAATCCACCGCGGCGTGGCGGCCCTGGCGACGGGCATCAAAACCTACGCCGCCACCCTGCCCGGCCATGCGGCCGCTGAAGCCCTGGCGGCCTGAACGCCATGCTGCATATTTGGGGGCGCCTGAGCTCCATCAACGTTCGCAAAGTGGTCTGGGCCGCGCAGGAAGTGGGCGTCGCCTTCGAGCGCACCGACGCGGGGGCTTCGTTTGGCGTGGTCAACACGCCGCAGTACCTGCAGCTGAACCCGAATGCGATGGTGCCGGTCCTGCAGGACGGCGCCTTGACCTTGTGGGAGTCCAACACCATCGTGCGCTACCTGTGCGCACGCTACGCGCCGGGCAGGCTGTATCCCGAACCCTTGGCAGAGCGCTTCAACACTGAGCGCTGGATGGACTGGCAGCAGACCGCGCTCAACCCGGCCGGCCGCCATGCCTTCCTGCAGCTGATCCGCACCCCAGTTGAATTGCGCCAGCCCGAGCTGATCCGGCAATCCAACGATGAAACCGAGCACCTGCTGGCGATACTGGATGCGCAACTGGGCCAGCACGCCTTTGTCGCCGGCGCCCAGTTCTCGATGGCCGACATTCCTGTGGCCTGCGAGCTGCATCGCTGGTTTGGCCTGCCGCAAGCCCGCCTGCCGCATCGCCACATCGAACGCTGGTACCAGACGCTGCGCGAGCGCCAAGCCAGTCAGGGCGTCCTCGATCTCGTGCTGAGCTGAGCTGAGCTGAGTTCAACTGCGCCACACCTGCCCCCTTTCCAACCCGCCAGAACCATGACCACCCGCCCCTTCAAACAAGTTGACGTCTTCACCGCCACCCCTTACTTGGGTAACCCGCTGGCCGTGGTGCTGGACGGCACGGGTCTGAGCGACGCGGAAATGCAGCATTTCGCGCACTGGACCAATCTGTCGGAAACCACTTTTGTGCTGCCGCCCACGCTACAGGGCGCCGCTGCCGGGGCCGACTACCGCGTGCGCATCTTCACCCCCGGCGGCGAACTGCCCTTCGCCGGCCACCCGACGCTGGGCAGCTGCCACGCCTGGCTCGAAGCCGGTGGCGCGCCCCAGGCCAAGAATGAAATCGTGCAGGAATGCGCGGTCGGCCTGGTCCGGATTCGCCGCGAGGGCGGGCGCCTGGCTTTTGCGGCCCCGCCGCTCAAGCGCAGCAACCCCAGCCCGGCGCTGCTGGCGCAGGTGGCCGCCGCCCTGGGGCTCAAGGCCCAGCAGATCATCGCCGCCCAGACGCTGGACAACGGCCCGGTCTGGCTAGGTCTGCTGCTCGACAGCCCGCAGACGGTCTTGCAACTGACGCCTGACCACCTGGCACTCAAAAGTCTGGTGCGAGGCGTGGGTGTCGCCGCCATGGAACCGACACTGCCGGCCAGTAATTTGATCTCACGCTCAAACCGCGAAGCCCGCGCATTCGGCGCCCACTCGTCCGTCAGTGACAGCAAGACAGAGGCCGGGGCCGAGTTGGAAGTGCGCTTTTTCGCGCCCGACATTGGCGTGGGTGAAGACCCGGTGACCGGCAGCTTCAACGCCAGCCTGGCGCAATGGCTGATCGCCGACGGCCTCGCCCCCGCAACCTATGTCGCCTCACAAGGCGTCTGCCTGGGCCGTGCCGGACGGGTGCACATCGCGCAAGATGAGGCCGGCCAGGTCTGGGTCGGCGGCGACGCCGTCACCTGTGTCGACGGCCGCGTGAGCCTGTGAACATGAGCCTGCCCACCCTGCCCCAGATCGAGGCCGCCGCCCAGGTGGTGTACCGCGAATTCCAGGCCACGCCGCAATACCGCTGGGCGCTGCTGAGCCAGCGCCTGGGCACCGACTGCTGGGTCAAGCACGAAAACCACACGCCCGTGGGCGCGTTCAAGATTCGCGGTGGCCTGACCTACTTCGACCAGCTCAAGCAGCGCGGCGCGCTGCCCCGTGCCGTCATCAGCGCCACGCGCGGCAACCACGGCCAGAGCATGGGCTGGGCGGCCAGGGCGCACGGCATTCCCTGCAGCATCGTGGTGCCGCGGGGCAACTCGGTCGAGAAGAATGCCGCCATGCGCGCTTTAGGCGTGAGCCTGATCGAATTCGGGAGCGATTTTCAGGAAGCCCGCGAGCACGCGATCGGCCTGGCGGCGCAGACCGGCGCCCACATGGTGCCCAGCTTTCATCCGGATTTGCTCCGTGGCGTCAGCACCTATTGGTGGGAATTGTTCAAGGCCGTGCCGCAGCTCGATGTGGTCTACGTGCCCATCGGCCAGGGCTCGGGCGCCTGCAGCGCCATCGCGGCCAAGCTGGCACTCGGCCACAAGGCAAAAATCGTCGGCGTGGTGAGCCTGCACGCCACCACCTATGCCGACTCGCTCGCGGCCGGCCGCGTGGTCGAAGCCCCGGTCACGACCCAACTGGCCGACGGCATGGCCTGCCGCGTGGCCGACCAGGCGGCGCTCGACCTCATGGCCCCGCACATCGACCACATCGTCAAAGTCAGCGACGCCGAGGTCGCCCAAGCCATGCGCGACCTCTACACCGACACCCACAACGTGGCCGAAGGCGCAGGCGCCGCCAGCTTTGCGGCGGCCATGCAGGAGCGCCGCCAACTCAAGGGACTTTGCGTTGGCACCACCATCAGCGGCGGCAATGTCGATGCCACCGTGCTGGCGAAATTGCTGCAACATTAATAGCTATCGTCGCACAGGTGACAAGGGCTAGAACCCTATTTAGCTTAAATTTATGGCATGGGAACCCTTTACCTTGTACGCCACGGCCAGGCTTCGTTTGGCGCCGACGACTATGACAACTTGAGCGCGCTGGGCCAGCAACAGAGCCGGCGTCTGGGTGAATATTTCCAGCAAAAAGGCCTGCGGTTTGACGCCGTGCTGACCGGCACCCTGCGCCGCCACCAGCAAACCTATGCCGGCATTCAGGTAGGCATGGGGGCAAGTTTCACCGCCGGGCCGCCCCAAGGGGAAACAGCCCCCTCGGGGGGCAGCGCAGCACACGAAGTGGCAAGCGTGGGGGCACACTTACTCTGGCCGGGCCTGAATGAATACGACAGCGCGGCCGTGATTGCCGCCATCCACCCGCACACGCTGGACAAGCCCGACACACCGGAGCGCTACCGGCATCACTTTCGCCTGCTGCGCGACGGCCTGACGCAGTGGATGAACGGCGTCGTCAGCCCCCAGGGCATGCCCAGCTACCGCGAATTCCAGCACGGAGTGACCAGCGCCCTGGACCACATCCGCAAACACTGCGAGGGCAATGTGCTGCTCGTCTCCAGCGGCGGACCGATCGCCACGGCCATCGGCCATGTGCTGGGCACCACGCCGGAGACCACCATCGAGCTCAATATGCGCATCCGCAACAGCGCCGTCACCGAGTTCGCCTTCAACCCGAAGCGTCACGTCTTGATGACTTTCAACACGCTGCCGCACCTGGATCATGCGGACCAGGCGAGCTGGATCAGCTACGCCTAAGCTGATCCATAGGCCGCCGGGCCTGATAGCGCGCCCGTAGAATGTCCGATAAAACTATTTCATTTGTCGTTGGCATCCCGGCGCCCTCGCCCATGCGCGTGACGTGCCGGTCAAAGAGACTCATCCCGTGCGCACCAATCTACCGGTTACTCAACGCGAATACCCCTACCCCTCGGGTCAGACGGTGGTCTCGACCACCGACCTGAAGGGCCGCATCACCCACTGCAACGAGGTCTTCATCCAGCTCAGCGGTTTCAGCAAGGAGGAACTGCTGGGCCAGCCGCACAACCTGGTGCGCCACCCGGACGTGCCGGCCGAAGCCTTTCGCGACCTGTGGGACACCCTGGCGCAGGGCATGCCCTGGACCGGGGTCGTAAAAAACCGCCGCAAGAACGGCGATCACTACTGGGTGGTGGCCAATGTCACCCCCGTGATGGACGGCGACCAGACCGTGGCCTACCTGTCCGTGCGCACCGAGCCCACACGGGCGCAAATCCAGACCTTCGAGGCCTTGTTTGCCACCATGCGCGCCGAGCAAGCGGCCGGCGTGCTGGTGCACCGGCTGCAGCACGGCGCATTGCACCAACACACCTGGCGCGGGCGAATCGGGCGCACGCTGTATCCGGGCGTCAATGCCCAGATCACCACCATGGCCCTGTTGATGGGCGCGATCGGTGTCGCTGCCGGCGTCCTGGCCGCCGGGGGTCTGGCAGCACTGTCGGCCACGGCTTTTATCGGTGCCGTCGCGGTGGTAACAGGCGCGAGCCTGCTCGGGGCCTGGCGCCTGCGCACCATGACGACCCAACCGCTGCAGCGCCTGCTGGATTTTGCCAACCGCATGGCGGCGGGCGACCTGACCAAAGGCCTGGACAGCCAGCACAGCGGGCTGCTCGGCCGCATGGAGCGGGCCCTGAATCAGCTCAATGTCAACATCCGCTCCATCGTGAGTGACGCACGCACCGAAGTGGATCGCATGGGCCATGCCACCAGCAACATTACCGCTGGCAGCCAGGAACTGGCCGTGCGCAGCTCTGCCCAGGCCGCCAGCCTGGAGGAGTCTGCCGCATCAACCGCGCAGATCACCGGCACAGTGGGGCAAACCGCCGACGCGGCGCGCCAGGCGGCGCAGCTCGCCACGCAGGCGGCACAGGTCACCGAGCGCAGCGGCCAAGCAGTGCAGGCGGTGACGCAGACCATGCAGGCGATCAGTGAATCGTCGCAGCGCATTGGCGAGATCATCCAGGTGATTGAGGGCATCGCCTTTCAGACCAACATCCTGGCCCTTAACGCGGCCGTGGAAGCGGCGCGCGCCGGTGAGCAGGGACGCGGTTTTGCGGTGGTGGCGTCCGAGGTGCGCAGTCTGGCGGGACGCTCGGCCGCTGCGGCCAAGGAGATCAAGCAGCTGATCGAGGATTCGGCAGCCAAGGTTGAAGCCGGCTCCCGGCTCACCGACAACGCCCGCATCACCATGGACGAGGCGGTCGGAACCGCGCGCCAGGTGAGCTCGCTGATTGCAGAAATCCATACCGCCACCGCCGAGCAAAGCCGGGGCATCGCGCAGATCAACGAGTCGCTGGCGCATATCGAGGGCCTGACACAAGAAAACACCACGCTGGTGAACGAGCTCTCCAGCTCGGCGACCGCGCTGGAACTTCAGTCACGCGGGGTGGCGGACGCGATGCGCGTGTTCCGCCTGAGCCGCCTGAGCCGCCATGATGCCGTGGACACGCCGGACGCGGTGGCGCTGCGCCGCGAGATGAAGCTGCTGCGGCCCTGAGAAATTCACCTCATGTCAGTCCGCTGGCATCGAACAGCAAGACAAGGGCTTGCTCGCCTGTATTAGCCTGCAGGGCCAGGGCGCGCAAACCGCGCAGCCCGGTGCGTGCCGCCAGCAGCGGAGGCAAGGGATGGATGGCGCTGGCGGGCCAGCTGACCAGCTCAACCGGACTGCCAACGAGAACGTCTTGCCTGCCACCGGGCCGCTTGAACTGAAGGTACTGGCGCGGTGCCGTTGGCGTGGCCGATGCAGGGGGCGCAGTGGATGCAAAACCCAGCAGTGTCTCAATCGCGCAGCCCGTGGCCTGGGCTGGCGCGAGGCGGGAAGCGCCGACCCAGCGGGCTTCCAGGCCGACGCGCCAGCCGCCGGCCGAGAACAACACCAGGTCGAGCGTGTCGTGGATCGCCCCGGAATCCGCAGCCACGCTCACCCCAGCCCGCGCGCATAGTCGGCCAACATCTTGTCGAGGTCGAGCACGGTCACCGCGTGTTCCTGCAGACGCAGCACTCCGAGCACCAGCGCGCGCAGGTACTCCGGCAAGGTGGCGGGCGGCGGCTGGATGCTGCTTTGGGGCACGTCGACCACATCAATGACGCGATCAACCCGAATGCCGCTGCGCATGCCGCCGCCGACCCCCAGCAGGATGGACGAGGCACGGCCGACCACACTGCTATCGGGCAAGTGCAGCATCTCATGCGGGCGGATCACCGATTCGATGTCACCCCGCACGTTGATGACGCCTTCAAGCGAGGGCGGGCAGCCCGGCAGGAAAAAGACATCGGCTTGCGCCAGGATCTCGCGGATGCGTTCGCCCTGAAACGCGAAGCGCTGGTCGCCCAGCTCGAAAACCACCAGCTTGACCACCGGCTCGTCCACATTGACGATGTCCTTCTGGGCTTCATGGCGCTGGGTCAGCACCTGATCGAGGGTCGTTTCACTCATTTTGTGTCTTGTGCCATCGAATGCGAATCCAGCACCACGCAATTGCGGCCGCTGCGCTTGGCTTCATAAAGTGCCTTGTCCGCCGCTTCACGCAGCAATTCGGCACGCCGGTGCCCGGCATAACTGGCAATGCCGGCGCTGAAAGTACAGGAAAAATTGCCATTGGCCGAATGGAACAGCACACGGCTGAAATCCTGCCGCAGATCCTCGATCAACCGGGTGGCGACATTGACCGGCACGTCTTGCAAAATGACGGCAAATTCCTCGCCGCCATAACGGCCAACGACATCCGAGTTGCGCAAGCGTTGTTGCAGGATGCGCGCCAGTGCCTGGATGACCTGGTCACCCACCGCATGGCCATGGGTGTCGTTGACCCGTTTGAAGTGGTCGATGTCGATCATGGCGAAGCACGGCGCACCGCCCCCACGCCCGGCATTGGCGACCGCGTTTTCCAGCAACTGGGTGGTGGTGGTGTGATTGAACAGCCCCGTCATACTGTCGCGGGCCATGAGCGAGCGCAGCGTGCGCATGCGCTCAGCGCGAATCACCACAGCGGTAACCAGATCCTCGGGGATGACCGGCTTGGTCAGGAACCCTTCGGCACCGATGCGCATGGCAGAAAACTGCTTCTGGCGATCCGTTTCACTCGACAGGTAAACGATGGGCAGGCTGACATAGTCCGGCACCTGGCGGATCAGCCGGGCCAGATCGCGACCGCTGCACTCCGGCATGTACATGTCCATCAACACCATGTCGGGACGGAATTCCTGCAACACCTCCAGCACGCGCGAGGGCTCGCTAATCTGATGGGTCACCATGCCCGCTTCCTGCAGGATGATGCTGTGGTAACTGGCGATCCCGGGCTCGTCGTCGATGAGCAGAATACGGTAGGGATCGGGCTGCTGCTGGGTCAGGGCGTCCAGTGCGGCGACCAGTTCGATGGCGCGTGCGGGCTTGTGGAAATAGGCCTCGCTGCCGGCCTGCACGGCGATGAGGCGCGCTGCGAAATCGTTGCGTGCGGACAGGAAGATCGCCGGCACGGCCTGGCCCGTCTCACGCCTGATGGCTTCCAGCACTTCGGCGCCCGCTCTGTCGCCTTGCGGAAAATGAATGTCCATGATCACCGCATCGGGCCGGCGTGCCAGCATGGCTTCATGCAGTTTCGGCGGTTCGGTGAAGCTGACAATCTCGTAGCCGAAGCAGCCGAGCTGGCTGGCCAGTTGTTCGAGTGGCAGTACTTCGTCATCGCAGACGTAAATGAGCCGGGCCCCCTTGCCCGTGAGGGTTTGACCGGCCGAAACGGGCAGCGTGAAGCCGGCGTCCGCACTGTCGGCATCGCTACCAAACAAGGAACCGGCCCCGGCAATACGCATCTGCACCCGGTCAAGACATTCGCCCAGCCGTTTCCGCCAATGAGGAGGTTCGGGCGCAAGAGGCTGCTTGAGCAATTCGGCCGCCAAATCTTCGCCCTCGGCAGCCGCAGCGCCCAGTTCGCGAAAACCAAAAGAACGGCCCGTGCCCTTCAGGCTGTGGAAGAAGCGGTGCAACTCAACCGCGGCGGCCTGATCGCCCGAATCAAGCTGGAGCCGATCAAACAGCGCATGGGCCCGTTCAATCCGCATCGGCAACTGCGCGACAAAGGTCGCTCGCAGCTTCGCGATCTTTTCGCGGGCGGAAAGAGGTTTCTCGGCAACCGTGTGGGTGTTCATGTTGGGTTTACCTGGTCAGGCCTGGCCTCGGCGCACCAATACTTCGGCCAGCGCCAGCGACAGGGATTCTTCGATACCGAAGTCCTTGAGCAGACAGGCATCAAGGCGCGGCTCGTGCGCCAGCAGACCCTCGGGCTCGTCACCCGTCAGCAGGATGAAGGGCAGCGTGTTGCCCTGTTCGCGCAGTTCGCGAAACAGCTCAATGCCGCTGATCATCGGCATGTTCATGTCGCTGATGATCATGTCGATGCCGTCATCGGCATTGAGCTGGGTCACGGCGTCCATGCCGTCCTCGGCCAGGAGCACCTCATGCCCCAGCCCTTCGAGCACCGCGCCGGTCATTTCACCGGCCATGGCGTCGTCGTCTACCACCAGGATTCGCATACTTTCTTCCTCATGTTCATGTGCACTACCCCAGCAGGGCGCGCAAGGTGTCCACCAAACGATTTTGATCGAAGTCGCCTTTGACGATATAGGCATCCGCACCCACCTGCACGCCGCGCTGCTTGTCCTCTTCCTTTTCGCGCGACGTGATGATGACGATGGGTGTGCTCAGGTATTTCTCTTCCTGCCGCAGCCGCGCGGTGAGCGAGAAGCCGTCCATATGGGGCATTTCCACGTCGGTCAGGATGGCATCGAAATCACCGTCCATGGCTTTGCGCAAACCATCGAGGCCGTCCTCGGCCAGCGTGACCCGGTAGCCGTAGGCCTCCAGCACATCTTTCTCGATCTCGCGCGTGTTGAGCGAATCGTCCACTACCAGCACGTTGTATGGGCGCGCCACCGCAGGGGTCTCGTCCCCGGCACGCACGGCCGCATGGCGGATGCGGCGCGCCGCCTCCAGCAGCGCCGGGGCATGCAGCACGCCCACCAGCTCGTTCTTGCCGGTGGTGACCATGCCGGACACCATCGGCAGCTTGCGCAGATGCTCGGGCAGCGGTTTGATGACCATGTCGCGTTCATCGAGCAAGTCGTCCACCTGCACGGCGATTTTTTCGTTGCGCACGCGCAGCACCAGCAGCAGCATGTCTTTCGCGCGCGTGGCCGATACCGCATGCGGACGAGCCCTGTGGGCCGGAATATGCAGCAGTTCGGCCAGCGGCACCAGCGGCACGAATTCGTTGCGGATGATGACGGCCTTGCGTTCAGCCACCTTCAGTTGCGCCTCGTGCGGCACGCGCAGCAATTCGGCCACGTACTGCGCTGTGAAGCCAAACGGCAAGCCGTTCACCTCCACCAGCAGCACGCGCATCACGGCCAAGGACAAAGGCAGGCGCAGCGCGAAGGTGGTGCCCGCGCCGGGGCGGGTTTCGACGCTGACGCTGCCTTGCAGATCATCCAGAATGCATTGCTTGACGACATCCATGCCCACGCCACGGCCGGACAGGTCGGTGATGATGTTGTTGGTGGAAAAACCCGGCAAAAAAATCAGGTCAATGACTTCCTGGTCGGCCATGGCTGCTGCCTTTTCCGCGCTGACAAAGCCCTTCTTGACGGCTTTGTCGCGCACGGCGGCAAGCGCAATGCCGCCACCGTCATCGCTCACCTCGATCACCACCCAGCCCCCATCCTGCCGCGCCGACAAGCTCAGCCGCCCTTGCGCCGCTTTGCCGGCGGCGGTGCGTTTCTCCGGGCTCTCCAGACCGTGGTCGATGCCATTGCGGATCAGGTGGATGATCGGGTCGGAGAGCTTGTCGATCATCTGGCGGTCGAGTTCGATTTCCGCACCGGTGACCACGCATTCGACCTGCTTGCCGACCGAGCGGGCCAGTTCGCGCACCATGCGCGCGGCCGGCTCGAAGACGATGGCGAGCGGCAGCATGCGCATCAGCAAGGTCTTGTCGTGCAACTCGTCCATCAACACTTCCTGGGCCTGTACGTCGTCCTTCAATGTTTGGGCGAAACGGTGCAGGCTGGCTGCGGCGTGCGGGTCGGCAGCGCTATCGACCAACTCGCGTTCGATGCCGCGGACATCGACGAGACGCTGGCGCATGCGGGCGTGACTGGACACCACCTCGCCCATCAGCTTGATCAATTCGTCGAGTTTGCTCAGCCGGACACGAACTGTTTCAGCGGTCTTTAGTTTGACTTCGGGGGCAGGAACGGGAAGCGAGGCCACGGGTTTGATCGCCAGCGCAGGCGCAGGAACAGGCGCGGCCACCTCAGCGGCCTTGCCGAGGGCGGCCTGCGCAAGGGCCTCGCACAGCGACGCATCCGCTGGCGGCAGACTGGCACTGTCGGAGGTCTCCGCCAGTTTGTCCACCAAGGCGGCCAGCGCGTCGACCGCGCGGTAGAGCAATTGCCCCAGCAGCGGACTGAATTGCAATTGCCCTGCGCGCAGCGCCTCCATCACGTCCTCCAGCTTGTGCGCCGTCTCGGTGATGGGGCCGAGCTTGAGCATGCGCGAAGAGCCCTTGATGGTATGGGCCGAACGGAAGATGGCGTTGATGCTCTCCGGGTCCGCGCTGCCGGCTTCCAGCGCCGTCAAGCCACCGTGCAGCCGATGGATATGGTCGCGCGCTTCTTCGACGAAACGGATGATGAATTTTTTGACATCGATGGCCACGGCTTATCCCTGCCCTGCCAAGGCCTTGGCGGCGGGCAACCTGGCGAGCTGGTGCTCGCAAAGAAAACGAATCTCGCCCGTCGGCAGGCCGAGCGGCACATACTGGATGCCGGTATCGGGCTCATTGCCGGCAAGAAGCTGGATCACAACGCGGTAGGCGCGGCGCGCCAGCTCATTTGCGCCGTCGTTGCGGTACAGATCGGCCAGATAGTAATGGGCCGGCCAGCATTCAGGGCGCGCGTACGCGGCCTGCTTGAACCAACGAATCGCCGCCTCGGACTGCTGCTGCCACTTAGCGGCCAGCCCCAGCAGCACCAGCGCATCAATCGACCAGGCGTGTGTCGCCAGCACGCCGTGCACCAGCAATTCGGCGCCAGCAAAATCCTTGCGATTGATCAGCACATACGCTTTCAACAGCAGTACCTCGACGTTGCCGGGTTCGATGGCGAGCACGGCCTCCAGCAGGGGCAAGGCCTGGTCGTAGTACTTGTCACGCATCAATTGGCGAAGCGTATCGACATCGGCTCGCAGCGGTGCAGACGGAGGAAGCGGCTGGGAATTCGCCGGTGCGGACATGGCCGCCATCGGCACGCTCCCGCCGCTCGACGGCGGTGGCGAGAGCGACACGGCGGGCACCGGTGGCTTGCCTTTGACGAAGTAGAACAGGCCGTCCTCTTCCACCAGCGGCAGGACACCCAGATCATTCGCCAGCGTCTCGGCCGCGCCTATCATCAGAACGCCCTCGTCCTTCATCAGGGAGACCAGGTTCTGTTGAACGCGCTTGCGCGTCGGCGCATCGAAGTAAATCGAGACGTTGCGAAAAAATATGACATCGAAGTCACGCAAGGCCGGTGAAAAACTGCTGGCCAGCAAATTGAGTTCGTGGAACGTGACCTGGTTTCTGACCGGTGCCTTGAGCACATGGCCCCAGCGGTCCTGATCGAAGTAACGGGCCCGCACCTCGTCCGGCACGCCACGGAAGGAAAAGCGGGTGTAGCGGGCATGGCGTGCCTTGGCCAGCGCCACGCTGTCGATATCGCCGCCCGCAAATTCAAATAAGCGCGAGGCGCTCTCGCCATACCTGTCCATCAGGGCCATCACCAGCGAATACGGCTCCTCGCCCGACGAGCAGCCGGCGCTCAGGATGCGCACCGGTCCCAGGCCGCCACGGGCGGCGAGAAGGCGCGGCACCAAGCGCTCCACGAGCCAGCGGATTTGCTCGGATTCGCGAAAAAAGTAGGTCTCATTGATGGTCAAGCGATTCACCAATTCCTGAAACTCGGGCCCACTGTCATGGAGCCGTGCGAAATACTGGGCCGGCACGATCTCCAGCGCCCGGATGCGCTCGGCCAGCACCTGGACCAGATTAGCCTCGCCATTGCCCTCGAACAAGAGGCCGCACCGCGCCTTGACCAACTGCTTGACGCGGGCCAGATCAAGATTCATGCACGCCCTTGTGCGTCGGAAAGCGCATTGGCCATTTGCACCATGGCGCGGGCAATCGCCCCCACCGGCAACACTTGTTGCACGGCGCCGGACTCAATAGCCACACGGTTCATGCCGTAAATGACCGACGTCGCCTCGTCCTGAGCAAGTGTCATGCCCCCTCTTTCGCGGATGTGTGCGATACCCTTGGCGCCATCGTGGCTCATGCCGGTCAGAATGATGCCAATCGCCTGGTGACCGAAAACGTCGGCGACGGAATTGAGCAGCACATCGCAACTGGGGTGAAAAACATCGCGCTGGCCACGCGCCAGCAAGGTAATGCGCCGTGTCGGCGTCACGCTGAAATGGCGTTCGGAGGGTGAAATATGGACCACGCCCGCTTGCAACAAGTCGCCCTCGGCAGCCAGGCGCACCGGCAGCCGGCATATACCCCCCAACCACTCAGCCATGCCGCCCGCAAAACCATCTGAAATGTGCTGGGCGATGAGCACCGGACAAGGAAAGCCGGACGGCAGCGCTGACAGAATCTGCGCCAGCGCCTGCGGACCACCGGTCGAGCAGGCGATGGCGAACACATGGCGGTAAGAGGCGGGGCCTGTGGTGAGCGCTGTCGAGAAGGGCGGTGGAGCCGCTGGCAATTCCGGCGCGCGTGTATTGGAATCCGCCACCGGGGCCTTGCGCGGGCGCAGCCGGGTGATCACTGACACGCCCGCCAACAAGCGTACCTTGGCCACAAAATCTGCCACCGCCTGCGACCCCAGCTCGGGCTTGCCCACCACTTCGAGTGCGCCGCGCCCCACGGCTTCGAGTGCGCGGTGGGCATCGGCGACACTGCTCACCACGAGGATGGGCACCGCCTTGCTGCACATGATTTCGTCAATGGCCTCCAGACCGCTCATGACCGGCATTTCGAGGTCCATGGTGATGAGGGCGGGCTTGAATTCGCGGGCGAATTCGACCGCTTCGCGGCCATTGCGCGCCTCGCCGACGACTTCCATATCGTCCTCAGCTTCCAGAAAACTGCGCAGCAGCCCGCGTGCCAGGCTGCTGTCGTCAGCAATCAGGACCCGGATGCGTTTCATCAGCCGGCCCGTTGCACACCGGGTAATTGCGACGCATCGGTGGCCGTCAATCGGAAGCGCTTGATCAGTTCGCTCAACTCCAGCGACATGGATGTCATCTCGGTACTGATACGGGACACCGAGGCGATGGCCTGGCTGGTCTGCGAGCTGGCGGTCACGATCTCGCGCAGGGCAATCACCACCTGGTCGCTGGCGGTTTTTTGCTGCTGGGTCGAAATGGAAATCTGGCGCGCCGCGTTACGCGTCTGGCTGGCCGCCGCGACCAGGTCGTCCAGATCGCGCACGGTGCTGGTACTGGCCTGCATGCCGGTCTGAATGGTTGTTGCCCCCTTTTCGGACGTGATCACGAGCCGGCTGATCGAGCCCTGTATCTCTTCCACCTTGGCTTCGATATCGCCGGTGGAGTCGGTCACGCTGTCCGCCAGGCGCCGTATTTCGCCGGCAACGACCGAGAAGCGCCGGCCCGCATCGCCAGCGCTGGAGGCTTCCAGTGCGGCATTGAAGGCGATCAGCTTGGTCTGATCGGCGATGTTATTGATGATTTCCATGACCTTGCCGATCTGCCTCGATTTGGCCCCGAGCTGGACAATCTCCTCCAGGTTGTGCTGGTTATCGGTGCGAATGTCCTCCATGCGTGCCAGCACGGTGCCCATCGCCTCCGACCCCTTCTTGCTCTTCTCCCAGGTCTGGTTGGCGATATCCGCCACCGAGCCCGAATGCTCAGCGATCTGGGTCGAGGACGCGGAAAGCTCCTCCATCGTGGAGGTGATCTCTGTCACCGACGAGGCCATTTCCCCGACGGCAGCGGCCATCGACTGCGACATGCCCTGCTGGTACTCGGTACTCCTCGCCACCATGCCGGCGGTGTCTTGCAGGTGCAGGGCCGCATCGGCCAGAACGCGAATGCTGCGCTCGACATTGCCGATCACCGTCGCCAGGCTGCCCCGCATGCTTTTCATCGCGGCGAGCAGACTGGTCTCGTCGCCGGCCTTGGTCTTGATGTCAACGGTGAGGTCGCAGTCGGCAATGGCATGGGCAATGCGCGCGGCATAGTCTGGCTCGCCACCGAGACTGGCCAGCAGGCTGCGCGAAATGAGCACCGCGACCGTCACGGCACCGCCAAGCGAGCCGATCAATATCAGCAGCAGCAAAACGGTATCCCACTCAATGCGCGCACGGGCGGCGGCTTCGTCGTCGGCGTTGCGCTTGTTGGTGAACTGCACCACCTGGTCGACGGCCTGACGATGCGCTTCATAGTGCTGCCGCATGCGTGTCATGGCGATGACCGCCTCGGCACGCTCGCCCTTCAACAAAGCAGGGATGAATTCACCAAAAGCGCTTTTGTAAAAGGCAACGGCCGGCTCATGGGCCTCCTTGAGGAACATCTTGACCAGATAGTCCTCCAGCCCCTCCTTGAGCCAGAAGGCGTGACGCGTGTCGTATTCAGCACGCAAGGTTTTCAGCCGTTCGGTCAGCTGGTTCTGCTCGGTCTTGTCGAAGGCCTCAAGCAATTGCATTGACACCAGATAAGACTCGATGATGTATTCCGGCGGCGGCAGGATGTCCGCCACCAGATCCTTGCCCTGAACAATGCGTTGGTAGAGGGGGCCATTGATCTTCAATTCGTTCAGCGTCTTGAACGACCAGGCACCGTAGACGGCGAAGCCGATGGTGATGAAGGCAATCAGCACGGCGAAGCGATGCGATAGTTTCAGTCGGCTGAACGAACTCATGGTGCGATCCTTAATTCTTTGGCGGGCGTCGATGGTTTCAGGTCTTTTCGGTCAGCTCGCACGGGCTGACACCGCTGACATACTTACAAATTATTACATGCACCCTACCCAGTAGCCACTGGCGCGAGGACGATCCCCGGCAACCCAGGCACCGGCCGCAATCGCGTCAAGGTCTGCAACCGGGGGCACATGCAAGTTGTGCGCCAGGGAACGGACTCCATGGTGGTGCCCCGCGCCTGAACCGGAATCTAGGCCCGGATCAGGTGATCAAAGGCGCTGAGCGCGGCCTTGGCGCCGTCGCCAGCGGCAATGATGATCTGCTTGAACGGCACGGTGGTCACATCACCGGCGGCAAACACACCGGGCAGCGAGGTCTGGCCGCGTGCGTCCACGATGATCTCGCCGTGTTTGCTGAGTTCGATCGTGCCCTTGAGCCATTCGGTGTTGGGCACCAGACCGATTTGCACAAACACACCTTCGAGCTCGATGTGCTGGGCCTCACCGCTGGTGCGGTTGGTGTACTTCAGGCCGTTGACCTTCTGGCCATCGCCGGTGATCTCGGTGGTCTGTGCGTGGGTGTGGATGCTCACATTGGCCAGGCTCTTGAGCTTGTTCGCCAGCACGGCGTCGGCGCGCAGCTGGGTGTCAAACTCAATCAGTGTCACGTGCGCCACCAGGCCGGCCAGATCGATCGCAGCTTCCACGCCGGAGTTGCCGCCGCCAATCACGGCGACGCGTTTGCCCTTGAACAGCGGGCCATCGCAGTGCGGGCAATAAGCCACGCCGTGGTTTTTGTACTGCTGCTCGCCCGGCACGTTGACATTGCGCCAGCGCGCGCCAGTGGACAGGATGACGGTCTTGCTCTTGAGTGAGCCGCCGTTGGCCAGCCGCACCTCGATCAGGCCGCCGGGCTGTTTGGCCGGGATCAGCTTGTCGGCGCGCTGCAGGTTCATGATGTCGACGTCGTAGGTGCGGACATGGGCTTCGAGCGCGGCGGCGAATTTGGGACCGTCGGTCGCCACCACCGAGATGAAGTTCTCGATGCCCAGCGTGTCATTGACCTGGCCGCCAGACCGGTGCGGATGCCCTTGCGTGCCGCATACACGGCGGCGGCAGCGCCAGCCGGGCCACCACCGACGATCAACACGTCATACGGGGCGCGGGCCGAGAGCCGGGCGGCGTCGCGGGCGGCGGCACCGCTGTCGAGTTTGCCGATGATCTCTTCGATCTCCATGCGGCCGGAACCAAACACCTCGCCATTGAGGAAGATGGTGGGCACGGCACGTCAGGTTAGCACGCTCATTGCCGAAATCCACACGGCCACCGCCGAGCATGCATGGGCATCTCGCACATCAACGAGGCGCTGGCGCATATCGAGGGCCTGACACAGCAGAACACCGTGCTGGTCGACGACCTCTCCACCTCGGCGGGCGCACTGGAACTCCAAGCTGGTGCGGTGGCCGATGCGATGCGCGTGTTCCGCCTGAGCCGCCATGATGGCGTCGACACGCCGGACGCGGTGGCGCTGCGCCGGGAGATGAAGCGGCAGCGTCCGGCCACCCCTGTTAGTCCTGAGATGCACAGCAAGCCGCCGCGGCTGGCAGCGAGCCCGGCACAACCAAGAACAAGTTGATTGACAGTGAGAGTGAGGGCCGCGCCCCGAACCGGGCCAGCTTCTTGCTTGTAATTCGGGCATGGACCCCACCCTGACACCGCCCCCCTTGCCGGACCCACCATGGCGCGCGCAGGAACTCCTGCTGATGCGCGAAGTCATTCGCCTGATCGGCAAGAGCCTGGCGCCCGGCGTGGTGCTGCGCGAGATGCTGCATTTGATGTCTGAGTTGCTCGGCCTCAACCGCGGCCGGATCGTCCTGGCCGATCAGGATGACAGCGCCAAAGGCGGTTATGCGAACACCGCCCGCATCTGCTTCGCCTACGGCCTGACCCAGGCCGAGATGGCGCGCGGCGTCTACGCCCCGGGCGAAGGCATCACCGGCCGGGTGCTGGCCACCGGCCAGCCGATGCTGGTGCAGGACATTGATGCCGAGCCCCAGTTTCTGGCCCGGGCCGTGCCGCGCGACCAGTTGCCGCAGGAGACCGTGGCCTACCTGGCGCTGCCGATTGACGTGAACGGCCAGACCGTGGGCGTGCTGGCCTGCCACCGCATTCGCAGCCGACTGCGCCACTTGAATGACGACGTGGCGCTGCTCAAAATCTTGGCCACGCTGGCCGGGCAGGTGCTACAACTGCAAGGCCTGATGCAGGAAAAAACGCGGGCGCTGGAGACCCGCAACGTCCTGCTGACCCACGCGCTCGATGCGGCGGCGGTGCGCTACGGCATCATTGGCACCTCGTCGGCCCTGTTGCAGGCCATCGACGAACTTGAACGCGTCTCGCAGGCGCAGGCCAGCGTGCTGCTGCTGGGCGAATCGGGCACCGGCAAGGAACTGTTTGCGCGCGCCCTGCACCTCTCCAGCCAGCGCCGCGACGCCCCGTTCATCAAGGTCAATTGCGCCGCCATTCCCGACACCCTGTTCGAGTCCGAGCTGTTTGGCTACGAGCGCGGCGCCTTCACCGGCGCCGCCAGCGCCCGCACCGGCTGGTTCGAGCAGGCGGACCGCGGCACCATCTTTCTGGACGAAATCGGCGACATGCCGCTGGCCATGCAAACCAAACTCTTGCGCACCCTGCAGGAAGGTACCATCGTGCGACTCGGGGGCAAAAGCGAAATCAAGGTCGACGTACGGTTGGTGGCGGCCACCCACCGCGATCTGGAAACCGAAGTCGCCAACGGCACTTTCCGGCGCGACCTGTTTTACCGTCTCAACGTCATCCCGATCCGGCTGCCCAGCTTGCGTGAGCGGCGTGAGGACATCCGCACCCTGGCCGTGCACTTCATGAACCGCGCCAACCAGGCCAACCAGCGCAACGTCTATCTGTCGCCCGCTGCGCTCACCCGGCTGGAAGAACATCCCTGGCCCGGCAATATTCGCGAACTGGGCAACGTGATCGAGCGCATGGTGCTGCTGGCCGACAGTCCCATGGTGTCTGC
Organism: Rhodoferax ferrireducens; assembly: GCF_003347515.1. Lineage (GTDB taxonomy): Bacteria > Pseudomonadota > Gammaproteobacteria > Burkholderiales > Burkholderiaceae_C > Rhodoferax. Next base: position 58,639 of record NZ_QEII01000312.1, read on the forward strand.
GACCGAGCTGGAGCGGTTTTTGCCGAGTGAAAGCGCGGGCACGCTCAATCTATTGGCGTCCGCGCCAGTGCCTGCCAGTACCCCCGGCAACCCGCCGCCCCGCACGCTCGCGGCGCCGCTGGTGCGGGACTACCTGCCGGCGCACTCCCACACCCTTGAAGAGCTGCAAGAGACGCTCGCCCTGCACCGGGGCAACCAGTCGCGCGCCGCCCAGGCATTGGGCCTGACGGTGCGCCAATTCAGCTATCGCTTGCGCAAGGGCGCGCCGGGCGGGTGAAACGCGCCCTCATTTTTGTCTACAAAATGTCGCCATTTTGTAGACAGTAGGACTCGACCCGGCGACCTCTGCTGGAGACAACACTTAAGTTGCTCATCTTTTAATAGCTTCTTACGCATAAAGCATAAGGGCTAGAGGCACTTTTCTTATAAATTTATCGGAGCATCAGATGATGGCACGGGGGTTGCGATAGGTAAGACAGGCATCTGCCTTCAACCGATCAAGAGGATTCCATGACCACCGCTGAAACCACGGCCCCCGTACAAACCGTCAAAGCTTACCTGCGCCCGATTGATGCGCAGGGCCTGGCTGCCTTTGCTGAAAAAGGCCGCAACAACCCGGCCTCGCGCGGCACCAACAAAGTCCACACCGTCATGGAAGGCCAGTACCGCTCACTGAGCCAGGTAGGCCAGCACGCCCCCGTGGTGGTGGATGAACCGCTGCACCTGTTTGGCCAGGACACGGCGCCGGCGCCCGGCGAAATCGTGCTGTCGGGTCTGGGCGGCTGCCTGGCCGTGGGCATCACCGCGGTGGCCACCTGGAAGCAGGTCAAGCTGACCAAACTCGAAGTATTTCTGGAAGGCGACATCGGCAACCCCGCCGCCTGGGGCGCCGGTGGCGCCTTGCAAAAGCTGCCGTCCGAGATGGGCTTCCAGGCGATCCGGGTCAAGGTGTTGGTGGAAGGCGATGCGCCGCGCGAAGTACTCGATGAGATCGTGCGGCATGCCAACTTCTACTCGCCCGTGGCCAACTCGATGCGCAATCCGATTCCGTTCGAGATCAGCCTGGCTGATTGATGAGTCGTCACCCCACATCGCCCATTCCGAGGACCTCACCATGAACCCAGCCGATCTTCCCCCCGAAGTGACTGCCGCACCGGCGCTCGCGGCCGACACCCTGCTGGCCGCTGTGCGCGCGCTGGCACAAGGACCGCTGCAGCAACAGGCGGACGCCATTGATCGCCAGGGCCACTACCCGCACGCCGTACTGAAAGAGTTGGCAGCACTGGGGGCGATGAGCGTGCACCTGGACGCGCCGATGGGGGCGGGCGACTTTTTCCTGGCGATCCAGGCCATGGCGGAGGCCTCGCGCGTGTGCGGCGCCACCGGTTTCATGATGTGGTGCCAGGCGGTGTGCGGCCTGTACCTGCAGCAGTCGGGCAACCCGGCCCTCATGGGTGAAGCGCTGCAGCGGCATGTTGGCGGCCTGGGGATGGGCGGCACCGCCTTGTCCAACCCGATGAAGAGCTATGCGCAGATCGAGAGCCTGCTGCTCAAGGCCACCCCAGTGGACGGTGGCTACCTCATCAACGGCACGCTGCCGTGGGTCAGCAACCTGCAGGCCGACCACTACTGTGGCGCGATTGCAGCGGTGATGGAGAGCGACACGGAAGTCATGTTCTTGCTGCGCTGCAACGCCCCCGGCGTAGAAATGCGCGAATGCCCGAGCTTCTCCGCCATGGAAGGCACGGGCACTTATGCCCTGCGCCTGAAGGACTGTTTCATTGGCGCGGACGACATCATTGCCGACCCGGCCAAACCGTATATCGCCCGCATCCGCGCCGCCTTTGTCATGCTGCAATGCGGCATGGCCGTGGGTATCACCCAGGGCGCCATCGACTCCATGTGGGCAGTGGAGTCGCAGCTGGGCCATGTGAACCAGTACCTCGAAGACCGCCCCGACGCGGTGCAGGCCGAGCTCGATGCGCTGGAGGCCCGCGTCCAGAAAATGGCGCAGACGCCGTTCAACACCTCCACCGAATTTTTCATCGACGTGCTCGATGCCCGCGCCCACGGTGCCGAGCTGTGCCTGCGTGCCACGCAGTCGGCCTTGATGCACCAGGGCGCGCGCGGCTACCTGATGAGCTCGGACGTGCAGCGGCGCGTGCGCGAGGCGCACTTTGTCGCCATCGTCACGCCCGCCATCAAGCACCTGCGCAAGGAAATCGCACGGCTGAGCACCGAGGAGATGCCCGCATGAATCAACTCACAACAACCGCACAGGCCGTACAGGCGATGAGCGCCGCACGGCCGCCCGAAGGCGCGAGGGCCCCCTCGGGGGGCAGCGCAGCACACGCAGTGGCAAGCGTGGCGGTCATTCTTTCACCCTGGCAACAATACATCTGCCACGCCTGCGGCTACATCTACAACGAAGCCGACGGCGACCCGGACAGCGGCCTGGCCGCCGGCACACGTTTCGCCGACATTCCCGAGGACTGGGCCTGCCCGCTGTGCGGCGTGACCAAGTCCGACTTCGAAATATACGAGCCACCCAGCCTGGACGCGCTGCGCGCAAAAGCACAAGGCTGCCGCCCCGTGCCCTCGGCGGGCCAACGCCACCAGCCCGGCGTGGTCATTGTCGGGGCCGGGCGCGCCGGTTGGCAACTGGCCGAAAACCTGCGCGCCATGGAGGCTGAATTGCCGATCACCCTGGTGACCGTCTGCGCCGGTGATGTCTACGACAAACCGCTGCTCTCGGTCGCCATGGCGCGTCAACTCACGCGGGAAAAACTGGTTCGGGAATCCGGTGTCGATGCGGCCCGGCGGCTGAACCTGCGCCTGCTGCCCCACACCCACGCCATCAGCATCTGTGCGCAGACAAAACAGCTGCGCACCACCCGTGGCACCTTGCGTTACGACCAGCTGGTGCTGGCGCATGGCGCGCAAGCCGCGCTGCCAGCGCCCCTGCCGGCATCCCTGTGCTGGCGCATCAACCATTTGGGCGCCTACCTGCAACTGCGCGCCGCACTGGGCACGGTTGACCAATCGGGGGCGAAAGACGTGTTGATCGTCGGCGCCGGTCTGATTGGCAGCGAACTCGCCAACGACCTGGCGCTGGGCGGCCACTGCATCACGCTGCTGGATGTGCAGTCCGAACCCTTGGCACGCTGGCAGGCCGAGCAGGCGGGGCAGCAAGTGCTGCAAGCCTGGAAAGACCTGCCGATTCGCTTTGTGGGCGGGGTGAAGGTCGCCAAGGTCGAGAAGATGGGCCAACGCATTCGCATCAGCACCGATTGCGGCCAGCAGTTTGAGGTCGACCAGGTGATTGCGGCGACCGGCCTACAGACCCCCAGCCGACTGGCCCAGAGCGCCGGCCTGGCATGGCAGAACGGCATCGCGGTGGACCCACTGACCCTGCGCACCAGCAGCCCGGCGATTCACGCCATGGGCGACTGCATCACCATCAACGGACAGGCCAGCCGCTTCATCGAGCCGATTGCACGTCAGGCCAAAACGATTGCGGCCGCCATCACCGCTTGCACCCCGGTGCCGTATGAGGTCCGACCGGCGATGGTGCGCGTGAAGACAAGCTCCAGGCCGCTAACCTTGCACTGAGGCAGGACAGACGTTAAAGCCCCAAGTCGCTCAATGACGGATGATCGTCGGGGCGGCGACCCAGTACCCAGTGAAATTTGCGTTCGGCCTCCTTGATGGGAAGATCGTTGATGCTGGCGAACCGCCAGGCCATGAAACCTTGTGGATTGAATTCCCAATTTTCATTGCCGTAAGAGCGAAACCAGTGGCCCGAGTCGTCATGCCATTCGTAAGCAAACCGGACCGCGATGCGGTTGCCGGCAAAGGCCCACAGCTCCTTGATCAGGCGATAGTCCAACTCTTTGGCCCACTTGCGCACGAGTAACTGGCGCACCTGCTCGCGCCCCACCGGAAATTCGGTGCGATTGCGCCAGCGAGTGTCCTCTGTGTAGACGAGGGCGACGCGCTCCGGGTCACGCGTGTTCCAGGCGTCCTCGGCCAGGCGTACTTTTTGGGCGGCCGTCTCGGCCGTAAAAGGGGGAAGGGGTGGTTTGGTTTGCATCAAGGGTTTCTCAATAGGCGTCACATAGACAGGTCTGTCTACATCTCCAGTCTAACTGAAGTAGACAGACCTGTCTACAATCCACCCATGCAAGCCAATACTCCCCCGACTCTGCAGAGTCTCCCCGCGCGTGACCGCATTCTGCTCACCGCGCATGCGCTTTTCTACCAGGAAGGTATCCGGGCGACGGGGATTGACCGCGTCATTGCGGAAGCAGGCGTCACCAAGGTCACGTTTTACCGGCACTTTCCCAGCAAAAACGATCTCATCCTTGCGTTCTTGGAGTACCGGCACCTGCGCTGGATGGCCTGGTTCGTGGATGCGCTGCAGCGGCACGGTCAGGTCGTGGCGGCGCTGACCCCGGCTTTGGCGGAATGGTTCCGCGATGACAACTTTCGCGGTTGCGCCTTCATCAACAGTGTGGGCGAACTGGGTACCAGCCTGCCCGAGGTCGTGGAGATCGCCCGACGCCACAAGCACGAAATGGTGTCCGTCATTGCAGGCTTGCTAGCCCTATCAAACAAGCGCGAACAGGATGCGCAGGCCATGGCCTTGGCGGTGGACGGCGCGATTATCCGGGCGCAGATCGATCAATCCCCTGATGCAGCGCTACAGGCGCTGGACAGGGTCTTGACGGCATTGCAGGCCGGCCAATAGACCTGCAGTCCCGGCTCAATACTGCTTGTACGGCAAGAACTTACCCGACAGCACCACGTTGACGCGGTCACCCTTGGGGTCAGGCTGACGCACGATGTCCATGGAAAAATCGATGGCGCTCATGATGCCGTCACCAAACTCTTCGTGAATCAGTTCCTTGATGGTGCTGCCGTAGACGCTGACAATTTCATACCAGCGGTAGATCAGCGGATCGGTCGGCACCGACGTCGGCAACGAGCCTTTGTAAGGCACCACCTGCAGCCACTTTTGCTCTTCGGCATCCAGACCGAAGATCTTGCCGACGATCTTGGCCTGAGCCGCGTCCAGCGTCATCTGGCCCAGGCAGGCGGCCGTGACCCACTCCTTGGAGAGGCCGACTTTTTTGGCCACGGCGTCCCACTTGATGCCTTTGGAGACTTTGGTGCTGATGATTTTTTCGGTGACTTCCAGCCGGTTCATGTTGACTCCAGTATTTGAGTTGAGTTGAAAAATAGTGAGGGAAAGGTTTTAGTGCGCGATAGCACGCGACACCAGAAAATCGACGATGTGGTTGCGCAGCTCGTAATAGCCGTCCAGGTGATGCAGGCTGGCGCGCACCCGCGCACGCGGCAGCGGATTGACCACCACTTCAGCAATACCGCCCGGGACGTAGCCCGCCTCGGACTCATTGCCGTTGCTCATGAGCAAGATGCGATCGGCCAGCAAGATGGCTTCATCCACATCGTGCGTGATCATGAACACGGTTTGCTGCGTCTGGCGCACGATGGTCATCAGTTCGTCCTGGATGGTGCCGCGGGTCAACGCATCCAGCGCACCAAAGGGTTCGTCCAGCAGCAGCATCTTGGGCTGGATGCAAAAGGCGCGCGCAATGCCCACCCGCTGCTTCATGCCGCCCGAGAGCTGCGCCGGTTTCTTGTCAATGGCGGGGCTCAAGCCCACCATGGCGACAAACTTTTCCACATGGATATTGACCTCGGCCTTGCCCCAATCGGGCCAACGCGACTTCACGGCAAAAGCAATGTTCTGGCGCACCGTGAGCCAGGGCATCAGCGCGTGACTCTGGAACACCACGCCGCGCTCCAGGCTGGGCCCAATGACTTCACGGCCATCCATGAAAACGTTGCCGGCAGTGGCGGTGTCGAGCCCCGCCAGCACATTGAGGATGGTGGTTTTGCCGCAGCCCGAGTGGCCGATGATGCAGACGAACTCGCCCCGCGCCAGCGAAAAGCTGACGTCGGCAAACACCGGCTTGGCCGCGACAAAGGCCTTGCTGAGCCCTTCGATCTTGAGTAAGGCATTCACGTTAGGGGTCTTTCCTTGGGGTATGGCATTGGGGGCGGACTGGGTCCGCGAAGAGATGTCACTCCACATAGGTCACCATCTTTTGTACTTGGCTAAACATCAGGTCCAGCAGCATGCCGACGATGCCGATCACGCCGATGGCAAAGATCACGTTGGGCAGCGACAGGTTGTTCCACTCGTTCCACACGAAGTAGCCAATGCCGGTGCCACCGACCAACATCTCGGCCGCCACAATCACCAGCCAGGCAATGCCCATGCTGATGCGCATGCCGGTCAAAATGGTGGGCGCGGCCGCCGGCAGGATGACCAGGAACGCCCGCCGTAAATGACTGACCTCCAGCGTGCAAGCCACGTTGAGCCACTCGCGCTTGACCGACGCCACACCAAAGGCCGTGTTCACCAACATCGGCCACACCGAGCAGATGAAGATCACGAAGATGCCACTGACGTCCGAGTCTTTCAGCGTGTAGAGCGCCAGCGGCATCCAGGCCAGCGGGCTGATGGGCTTGAGCACCTGGATGAAAGGGTCAAAGGCCTTGCGCATCAACGGCGACATGCCGATCAGGAAACCCAGCGGAATGGCCACCAGCACCGCCAGCAGAAAACCCAGCCCCACGCGCCCCAGCGAATGGGCCAACTGGATGGCAATGCCCTTGTCGTTGGGGCCACGGTCAAAAAACGGGTCAGACAAATGCCCGAGCGAGGCCTGCGCAACCTGCAGTGGGGACGGAAACCCGGTGCTCTTGGTGGCGCCGGGGTCTTTGCCCATCATCTTCAGATACTCCAATTCCTCGGCCGTGCGATTGCCGGCGGCCGCACCCACGGTCGGGCCGGTGGTGGCAAGCTGCCAGATGCCGATGAAGCAGAAGAGCAGCAACAGCGAAACCACCATGGCGCGCAGATTCAGGGAAGCCAGTGCTTTCATACTCATCCCATCTTGCTGATAGCGAAGCTCTTGGCGTAGGCGTCCGCCTTGGCGGCATCAAACTCCTTGCCCATGATCTTGTGTTTGGCGTAGGTCGGACCGGCAGTGAAGGGCTGGCCCAGGTCTTTCATGTGCTTGCGGGCATCGGTCATCAGGAACACTTTTTCGGCGATCTGTTTGTAATTCACGTCGCCCTTGATGTAGCCCCAGCGCTTCATCTGCGTGAGCATCCACACCGCCATGCTCTGCCAGGGCATAGGGTCAAAGTCCGCGCGGTCCGGCACGTTTTGAATCTTGCCCAGACCATCGGCATATTTGCCGGTCAACACCTGGGTCACCACCGCCTCGGGCTGGTTCAGGTATTGCGAAGGGGCAATGACCTTGGCAATCAGCTCGCGGTTGGCGGGGTCGCGCGCCATGGCGGCGGCGGTGAGCACGGCGCGGTAGAGCGCGGCGAAGGTGTTGGGGTTCTTCTGGATGAACTCGGTGCTGGTGCCAAAGGCGCAGCAGGGGTGGCCGTTCCACAGATCCCTGGTCAGCGTGTGCAGGTAGCCCACTTCGTCGTAAACCGCGCGCTGGTTGAACGGATCGGGGCCGAGGAAACCGTCGATGTTGCCGGCGCGCAGATTGGCCACCATCTCGGCCGGCGGAATGACGCGCAGCTGCACGTCGGTGTCGGGGTTGAGCCCATGCTCGGCCAGGAAGTAGCGCAACAGAAAGTTGTGCATCGAGTAGTCAAACGGGATGCCGAACTTGAAACCCTTCCAGTTCTTCGGGTCGCGGTTGTCCTTGTGCCGGATGGACATGGTGATGGCCTGACCGTTGATGTTCTGAATCGTGGCCACGTTCATCGGCGTCTGGTTCGAGCCGAGACCCATCGAAATCGCCAGCGGCATGGGCGACAGGAAGTGCGTGGCGTCGTACTCCTTGTTGATCATCTTGTCGCGGATCAGCGCCCAGCCGGCGGTCTTGTTCAGTTCGACGCTCAGGCCCTGCTTGCTGTAAAAGCCCAGCGGATGCGCCATGATGAGCGGCGTGGCACAGGTGATCGGGATAAAGCCAATTTTGAGCCTGGTCTTTTCCAGCGCATTCTTGTCCTGCGCCATGGCCTGCAGGCTGGCCATGGGCAGCACGCTGCTGATGGCCGCCATCGCCGTGCCCTTGCCCACCGCGCGCAGAAAGCGACGGCGCACTTCGTCTTGCGGGAAGATCGCCTTGACCAGCGTGGCCTCAATGAAGGCATTGGAATAGGCCTCAAACTCACTGGTCAGGCTGCGCCGCTTGAGCTCAACCGTGGCGCTGCTGGCCGACGCTTCCTGCTGGTGCTCGGCCACCGTGTGGTCCTTGCCGCAGCCGCACTTGAGCATCAAGGGACGGTCGGCGTTGTAGGGGTCAAAGTACTGCGTCATGAATTCACCTCTCGGAGTTGGATGCTTTCAACTACGCAAAGGTCGGGCCAAATTGAAGCGCAGTCCCCGCCCACATCGCAACTCGCACCCAGCAGAACGACGCCCTGTAGGGCCAGCCCTACATCACCCGGCTAAAAGCCCCGCAAATCAGCCGCCCGGCGCAACCCGGCCGTGCCGTTCGGCGTACAGCACCAGCTCGACATCGTTTTTCGTGCCGGTCTTCTCCAGAATCCGGGCCCGGTAGGTGCTCACGGTGTTGGGGGCGAGTTGGAGTTGCGCACCAATTTCGCTCACCGTCTGACCGGCGGTCAGCAGACGAAACACCTGGTACTCGCGATGCGACAGGGCATCGACACCGCCCGAACCCGCCAGTGCCGCGAGCCCTGATCGGCCCGCTGCACCCATCGCAGCCGCCAGCGCTTCTGCCGTGGCGGGGGTGACATACATGCCGCCCCCGGCGACCTTGCGCACGGCCGCCACCATGTCATCCGGGTCGGCACTCTTGTTGAGATAGCCACCGGCGCCCAGCTTGATACAGCGCACCGCATACTGTTTTTCCGGGTAGGTGCTGAGCATCAAAACCGGCAGCGTGGGGTGCTCGCGGCGCAAAATTTGCAGCACCTCCAGACCATCCTGACCCGGCATGGCGATGTCCAGCAGCACCAGATCCAGTCCGGCCGCGCCGCCCAGGGCGCGCACCAGCGCCAGCACTTCTGGCCCGGTCTGGGCTTCCGCCAGCACGCCCACATCTGGTGCATCGGCCAGCACCTGCTTCAGACCTTCGCGCACGATGCGGTGGTCATCACCAATCAAAACTTTGATCATGCTATATATTTGATAGTGGCATGCGCAGGGTGAATGCCGACCCCAGGCCAATTTGGCTTGAAATTTCGAGCTGTCCACCAAAATGGCGGGCGCGCTCGCGCATGCCCATCACGCCATAGGCGGTGGGTGCCTCAAACGCCAGAGCGCTGGCACCGCAGCCGTTGTCTTGCACCGAAATCGTCAGCACCCTGTTTTCGATCTGAATGCGCAAGGTGAGTGCCGTAGCGTGGGCGTGGCGGGCCACGTTGCTCAGCATTTCCTGAAAGATGCGAAACACCGCCATGGCTTCTGGCTCGGGCAGCTCAACGCCGTCGGTGCCTTGCATGGTCCAGTCCAGCACCAGTTCGGCCGACTGGGCAAACTCGTGCGCCTGCCACTCCAGCGCCGCCCATAGACCCTGGTGATCCAGGATGCTGGGGCGCAGGTCGGTGATGATGCGCCCCACGTTGTCCACCGCCCGCTCAATCAAGCCGCTCATGTTTCGGCACTTGCTGCGCAGCCGGGTGCGCATGGCCTCGGCCTCGGGCGGCGTGCGTTGCTGCTGTTCTCCCAGGCGCTTGTCCATCCAGTTCACATCCATTTTGAGCGCCACCAGCAGACTGCCCAGCTCGTCATGTACCTCACGGGCAATGCGGGTGCGCTCCTCTTCACGCACATTCTCCGAATAGGCCGACAGTTCACGCAGCTGCCCCAGCGCCACCGACAATGCCTGGGTGCGTTCACCCACGCGCTGCTCCAGCTCGTTTTTGGCCAGCTGCAGCGCGTCGGCCGTGCGTTTGCGTTCGGTGATGTCAACAAAGGTAACCACCGCCCCCAGCACTGTGTCACCGTCCATCAGCGGGTAGCTGGAATATTCAACCGGGAAGCTACGGTGGTCGCGGTGCCAGAACACCTCGGTATCAATGCGGCAGGGCAGACCCTGGCGAAAGGCATTGAAGATGGCGCAGTCGTGCGTCGCGTAGGGCTGGCCGTCAGGGTGCGAGTGATGCGTCACGTCGTGCATGTTGCAGCCCAGCACCTCGTCGGGCTCGCGCCCGATCATGCGGGCGCCGGCACGGTTGATGAAGGTGCACCGCCCCTCCATGTCAATACCGTAAATTCCCTCACCTGTCGACTCCAGCAGCAAGGCCAGTTGTTTTTGCAGCACCGGCTCCACTGCGGCGTTGGGCGGTATCAGAACCGGTGGCGAGTTGATTTGCATGCTGTTGGGGCAAGCAATGGCTGTGCCAGTTTGCGACACGGCAGCCCGACCTGGCCACCTCCAGCACGCGGAGGTGGCTTTGTGGGCTGGACGACCTACGCCGGAGTTGACACCACGGCGCGGATCAGGTGGTCAAAGGCGCCGAGCGCGGCTTTGGCGCCGTCGCCGGCAGCGATGATGATCTGCTTGAACGGCACGGTGGTCACATCACCGGCGGCAAACACACCGGGCAGCGAGGTCTGGCCGCGCGCATCGACGATGATTTCGCCGTGTTTGCTGAGCTCGATCGTGCCCTTGAGCCACTCGGTGTTCGGCACCAGACCGATCTGCACAAACACGCCTTCCAGCGCGATATGCTGCGCGTCGCCGGTAGCGCGGTCGGTGTACTTGAGGCCATTCACCTTCTGGCCGTCGCCGGTGATCTCTGTCGTCTGCGCGTGGGTATGGATAGTCACATTGGCCAGGCTCTTGAGCTTGTTCACCAGCACGGCGTCGGCCCGCAGCTGGGTGTCAAATTCGATCAGCGTGACATGCGCCACCAGGCCGGCCAGATCGATGGCGGCTTCCACGCCGGAGTTGCCGCCGCCAATCACCGCCACACGTTTGCCCTTGAACAACGGACCATCGCAGTGCGGGCAATAAGCCACGCCGTGGTTTTTGTACTGCTGCTCACCCGGCACGTTGACATTGCGCCAGCGCGCGCCAGTGGACAGGATGACGGTCTTGCTCTTGAGTGAGCCGCCGTTGGCCAGCCGCACCTCGATCAGGCCGCCGGGCTGCTTGGCCGGGATCAGCTTGTCGGCGCGCTGCAGGTTCATGATGTCGACGTCGTAGGTGCGGACGTGGGCTTCGAGCGCGGCAGCAAATTTGGGGCCGTCGGTTTCCACCACCGAGATGAAATTCTCGATGCCCAGCGTGTCATTGACCTGGCCGCCAAAACGCTCGGCCGCCACGCCGGTGCGGATGCCTTTGCGCGCCGCGTACACGGCGGCGGCGGCACCAGCCGGGCCACCCCCGACGATCAGCACCTCATACGGCGCGCGGGCCGAGAGCTTGGCCGCGTCACGGGCGGCGGCACCGGTGTCGAGCTTGCCGATGATTTCTTCAATCTCCATGCGGCCGGAACCAAACACCTGACCATTGAGGAACACCATCGGCACGGCCATGATTTCGCGCGCAGTCACTTCGCCCTGGAAGGCGCCACCTTCGATCACCACGGTTTTGACCTTGGGATTCAGAATGGCCATCAGGCTCAGCGCCTGCACCACGTCCGGGCAGTTGTGGCAGCTCAGGGACATATAGACCTCGAAATTGAAGTCGCCGTCCAGGCCCTTGATCTGGTCGATCACATCCTGCTCTACCTTGGGTGGGTGGCCACCGGTCCACAGCAGCGCCAGCACCAGCGAGGTGAATTCGTGGCCCAGCGGCAAGCCGGCAAAGCGCAGATGGGTGGCCGTGCCCGCACGCTGCAGCGTGAAGGAAGGCTTGCGGGCGTCCGTGCCATCGGTGCGCAGGCTGATCTTGTCGCTGCGCAGTGTCTGAATGGTCTCCAGCAACTCGCGCATCTCAACCGAGTTGCCGTCCTCGCCCAGGGACGCCACCATCTCGATCGGCAAGGTCACACGCTCCAGGTAGGCTGCAAGCTGGGTTTTGAGGGTGTCGTCGAGCATGATGGCTTCCTTTACTATTAATTTAATAGCTGTATGCGCAGGTTATACGCGGGCTACAGCCTGTTTTTGCGTATAAAAAAGCCGGACGGCAAGGCACTGGGCGCCCTGACGCTGTCCGGCTGGGGGCGCTGGCTTAGATCTTGCCGACCAGGTCGAGCGACGGCGTAATAGTCTTGGCGCCTTCGTTCCACTTGGCGGGGCAGACCTGGCCGGGGTGGGCGGCCGTGTACTGGGCGGCCTTCAGCTTGCGCAGGGTTTCCTGGACGTCACGGGCGATCTCGTTCGAGTGAACTTCCATCGTCTTGATCATGCCAGTGGGGTCGATGATGAAGGTGCCGCGCAATGCCAGGCCTTCTTCTTCGATATGCACGTCAAAAGCGCGGGTCAGCTTGTGGGTGGGGTCACCGATCAGGGGAAACTTGGCCTTGCCAACAGCTGGCGATGTCTCGTGCCACACCTTGTGCGAGAAGTGGGTGTCGGTCGTCACGATATAGACCTCGGCGCCGGCCTTCTGGAATTCGGCGTAGTGCTGGGCAGCATCTTCCACTTCGGTCGGGCAGTTGAAGGTGAAGGCGGCGGGCATGAAAATGAACACGCTCCACTTGCCCTTGAGGCTTTCGTCGGTCACGGTAACGAACTTGCCGTTGTGGAAAGCTTCGTTCTTGAAAGGGACGACTTGGGTATTGATCAAAGACATGTAATTTTTTCCTGTTGAAAAATGGGGTTGATGGGTGAAGGAACAAGCGTAATCTTATTGCACCGCAGCATGCTTTTGGGTTAATTGGTTAAATGCAGCCGATTGAAAAATTCTATTCAGCCCTTGTTACAACCCGTAAAAAGAGCGCTGAATTGCGAACCAGCGTGTTTAAACTCCGCACCATGACGACTTCAATGCGGGAGGTGTCTGTGGACCCCCAACACGACTCGACACGGGCAGTTCAAGCGGCGCCGGCAAGCCCGGCGCATGACGCGCGGTATCTTGCTGTCCGCCAGGCCACGCAGGCGCTCGCGGCACCGCTCTCAGCAGAAGACTGCGCCATCCAGTCCATGCCGGACGCCAGCCCGGTGAAGTGGCATCTGGCGCACACCACCTGGTTCTTCGAGACCTTTGTGCTGGCGCCGCACCGGCCTGGCTACCGCTGTTTCGATCCTGCCTATCGTGTGCTCTTCAACTCCTACTACAACACCGTGGGCGACAAGCACCCGCGGCCCGAACGCGGCCTGCTGTCGCGCCCCGGCCTGGAGGAGGTGCTGGCCTATCGCCGTCATGTCGACGAAGCCATGTTCGCCATGCTGTCCGAGACGCCATCGGCCGCCTTGCCGGCGGAAGTCGCCAGCCTGATCGAGCTGGGCTTGCACCATGAGCAACAACATCAGGAACTGATTCTCACGGACGTGAAGCATCTGCTCTCGCGTCATCCGCAAAAACCGGCCTACCAAAAACAGTGGCCACTGACCCCCATCCGCGCGCGCACGCCGCGCTGGATTGACATCGGACAAGGACTGCATGAGATCGGGCACGCCGGCCCGGGCTTCTGCTTCGACAACGAAACACCACGCCACCGGGTCTGGCTTGACGCCTTCCAGATCGCGTCACATCCCGTGACCCATGGCGATTTCATCGCGTTTATTAACGACGGCGGCTATCAGCGGCCGGAACTGTGGCTGTCGGCCGGCTGGGACGCCGTGACGGCGCGCGGCTGGCAGGCGCCCGCGTATTGGACGCAGCGTGACAGCCAGTGGCACGCCTTTACGCTGCATGGCGAGGTGCCGGTGGATCCCAACGCGCCGGTCTGTCACATCAGTTTTTTCGAGGCCGACGCCTTTGCACGCTGGGCCGACGCCCGGCTGCCGACCGAAGCCGAGTGGGAGATCGCGACGCGCGACCTGCCTCTCAGCGGCAACTTTTTGGAAAGCGGCGCCCTGCATCCGCTCGCGCTGCGCGAGACGCTGGCCGACGGCCAGCTGGCGCAGGCTTTCGGCGACGTGTGGGAATGGACGCGCAGCGACTACGGACCCTACCCCGGCTTCAGGCCCGCCGCCGGCGCGGTCGGCGAATACAACGGCAAATTCATGTGCGGCCAATACGTGCTGCGCGGCGGCTCGTGCGCCACACCGGCCAGCCATATCCGAGCGAGCTATCGCAATTTTTTCCCGCCTGATGCGCGCTGGCAGTTCTCCGGCCTGCGCCTGGCACGCGACGCCTGACCCGCCTCCGTCCTTGCCTCCGAGCCGCGCAGCCAAGAGACTGGCACGGCTTATGCACAGTCGTTGCCGTTCGACTGCAACAAGGAAAAATATGCACGTTATTGGACGGAAGTGGCTGCTGGCGGCGGGCTTGTTTCCCAGCCTGGCCGTGTGGGCGCAAGCGCCGGTTGGGCCGACGCTGGTGGCGCAAGACAGCCTCAACGCGGCCGATACCGCGTGGATGATGACCTCCACCGCCCTGGTGCTCTTGATGACGTTGCCGGGCATTGCCCTGTTTTACGGCGGCATGGTGCGCAAGAAAAGCGTGCTCAACACCATGGCCAGTGTGGTGGCCGTTGCCGCCTTGGTCAGCCTGCTGTGGTTTGCGCTGGGCTATTCCATCGCCTTCACGCCGGGCAGTGAATGGATCGGTGGCAGCGAACGCTTCTGGTTCGCCGGCCTGGACTACCTCAAGGAGACCGGCCAGGTGGCGGTCAGCCATGTGGCGCCGAACGTGCCGGAGTCGGTCTACGCCATGTTCCAGCTCACCTTTGCCATCATCACGGCCGCCCTGATCGTGGGCGCTTTGGTGGAGCGCATGCGCTTTTCGGCCATGCTGTGCTTCATCGGCCTGTGGTCGGTGCTGGTCTATGCGCCGATCGCGCATTGGGTGTGGGAGCCGGGCGGCTGGCTGGTCAAAATGGGCGTGCTGGACTTTGCCGGCGGCTCGGTGGTGCATATCAACGCCGGGGTGTCGGGGCTGGTCTGCGCCTGGTTTCTCGGGCCGCGCCGGGGTTACGGACGCGAACCCTTCGAGCCCTTCAACCTCGGGCTGACCATGGCCGGCGCGGGTCTGTTGTGGGTCGGCTGGTTCGGTTTCAATGCCGGCTCGGCCGTGGCGGCGGACGGCCGGGCCGGGCTGGCCATGGCAGTGACCCACATCGCGGCGGCCTCGGGCGCCCTGTCCTGGATGCTGGGCGAGTGGATCGTGCGCAAGCGCCCGTCCCTGCTGGGCCTGTGCTCGGGCCTGGTGGCCGGGCTGGTGGCCATCACGCCGGCGGCCGGTTTCGTGTCGCCGCGCGCCGCCGTGCTGTTTGGTGCCGTGGCCGGGCTCGCCTGTTATTGGGGCGCCACGGGCCTCAAGCGCCTGCTCAATACCGATGACTCGCTGGATGTGTTCGGCGTGCACGGCATAGGCGGCATCGTCGGCTCGCTCATGACCGGCCTTTTTGCGAGCAAGGCCGTCGCCGGCGTGAGCGGCAGTGTGCTGACCCAGTTGATCGGTGTGGGGGCCGTGATGCTGTACAGCGCCGTCATGAGCGTCCTGCTGCTGTGGGTCACCAAAGTCCTCGTCGGCTTGCGCGTTGATGAACAGGCGGAGATCACCGGCCTGGACATCTCCCAGCACCTTGAACACATGGGTACCTGAAAGGAATCAGCATGTTGAACAGTGAAAAACTCGCCATCGCCGCCCATTTGCATGTGCTGCTGCGACGCAAGTCAGGCCGCGTGACCGACACCGAGTGGCTGGCCAGCAATGTCGAGTACGCGACCGAAATCGTGCACTTTGCCCGCGCCAGGGCCACGGAAGACGGCCATGCCGATCTGGCGGAATGGGCGGGCAAGCTGGAGGCGGCGATGGCAGAAGCCACCCCGGCGCGCGGCGCGCTCGCCCGGCGCTTGAGTCCGGTTACAACTTCGCTGACAGGGACGTCAGCAAGCCCGGACGCGGGTGTCGGCGAAACCAGCCCGATTCGCTATATCCGCGGTATACGGTAGGGTTGACTCAGCGCTCGGCGATGTAGTGCGACATACGCGCGCTTTCGCCGTTCGCCAGGAAGGCACGCACCTCGGCTTCCAGCGTGTGATCGGCCACCGTGGCCCGGGCGCGTTGGTGCAGGTAGTCGGCCCACGAGGTCACGATGAAACGCTCCACATAGCGGGACGGTATGCCCAAGTCCTTGTAGACGCGCCAGAAAGTGGCACCGTCGCGCCGGCGCGGATCCTTCATTTGGCTGATGGTGTCGAGAAAGGCGCGGTCCTCGCCGGGGCGGATGCGGTAGCCGACCTCGACCGCCACCGGCCCGGCCTCGGGGCTGGGCTCTGCTTCCACGAACAGCTCGTCCCAGGGCGTGCCCTGCGTCACTTCATGCACGGCACCCACCCGCAATGGAAACGGGCGCGCCAGCAGCAGGCCGGCGGCCATCAGCAGGCCAGCGGCGACCAAGGCGGCGGTCAGCCCGGCGATGTCAGACACCGCGCCCCAGAAGGCCGAACCGATGGCGAAGGCGCCCAACGAGGCCACGATATGCATGGCCACCGCACGCGAGCGCACCCACGGCGGTGCGCTGGACTGCGTGGCGGTGTTGAAGGTGGACATGGCCGCCATCCACGCGGCCCCGCCCACGGCCATGGCGCCGTACACCAGTACGGGAACGCGGACCCACGCGGCCAGCAGCATGACGGCGGAAAACGCCACGCAGCTGGCGCCTACGACGGCGTCGAGTCCGAAACGCGCGCGCATGCGACCGATGACCAGACCGGCGACCACCGCGCCCGTGCCCAGGCAACCCATCAACAGGCCGAAACCTTGCGCGCCGCTGCCCAGCTGGCGCTGTGCAATCACCGGCAGCAAGGCCCACAGTGCTGAACCGGCCGCACTGTAGGCCATGGCCCGCACCAGTTGCGCCAGGATCATGCGCGAGTGCCAGGCAAAGCGCAGTCCGCTGAGCGTGCCGCCCCACAGGCGCTCGGCCGGCAGACGCGAGGGCGGATGCGCGCGTGGCGGCCAACGCCGGATCGATTCCCACATCACCAGCGTCGTGAATACGGTGACCGCGAACACCCAGCCCGCGCCCAGCCAGACAAACAGCAGACCGGCGAGTGTGGGTCCGATGGCGCGCGCCGCGTTGTAGGCAATGCCGACGGCGGTGATGGCCTGCGGCCATTCGTCGCGGGGAACCGGGTCCACCACCGACGAGTTCCAGGCCGGCGTCAGCACCGCCGTGCAGCAGCCACACACAAACACCAGAAAAAGCACCGATGCCGGCCCACCCCAACCGCCCAGCACCAACAAAGCCAGCAGCGCGCAGGCGCCCACCTGCGCCAGCAGCGCGTTGGAGATCAGACGGCGGCGATCGGTGGTGTCGGCCAGCACGCCCGCCGGCAGCGCCAACAGGAACATGGGCAGGAATACCGCCGTCTGCACCAGCGCGGCCAGAAAGGACGAACCGGTGAGCTCGATCATGAGCCAGGCGGCCGCCATGGTCTGCATGCCGTTGCCGATGAAAAAAACGCCACCGCAAAGCCACAGTCCACGAAAAGCCGGCTGGCGCAGCGGACTCCAGATTGAGGGGGTGATCGGCATAGGTCATTATTTCCCAGAAGTTGCGACCCGCCGTATTGACTGGCGCAAATCCCGGTATGCCAAGCAGTGTTTCGGGGCGGGCGGGCCGGATGCATCCCCTGAATTCAGGTCCAATAGCAGCATGGAACACCCACACGACACCGACCAGCGCCTGACCGATCTGGAAATCAAGGCCAGCTTCACCGAAGACCTGCTGGATCAACTGAACCAGGTCATCGTCCGCCAACAGCAGCAAATCGACACGCTGATTCGCGAGATCGGCCACCTTCGACACGCCGGCACGCAGGGCAGCGCCGGCGTGTCGCGCAACCCGCACGACGATTTGCCACCCCATTACTGACGGTCCGCCCCGTAATTTCCCAACGCGCTAACCATCATCCAACCCTACCAAGAGGTCTCCCTTGAAACTCCATCGCCTGTCTTTCTCATCCCTGTTGTTTCCATTCCTGCTGCTCATGGCGCTAGCCCTCGGTGCCTGCTCCCCGCAGGAGTCGTCCACCTCGGCAGCCCCGGCCAAACGCGAACTGTCCCTGGAGACAGTGGCGGCTCAGGCCAAAGGTTTTAGCGCGGGGGCCTTGATGAGCACCCATATCGCTTATGTCTTTTTTGACGCCCAGTGCCCGCACTGCGGCCACCTGTGGCAGGCGTCTGAACCGCTGCACAAAAAAGTGAAGTTTGTGTGGATTCCCGTCGGCATGATCAATGCGACCAGCACGGCACAAGGCGCCGCGCTGCTGACGGCGGCCAACCCCGTGGCCCTGATGAGCGAGCACGAAGCGTCCCTGCTGGCGGGCAAGGGCGGCGTGTCAGCCTCCGCCAGCATCGCACCCGATGTGGAAAAAGCCATAAAAGCCAATACCCAGTTGTTGAACAGTTTTGGCGTGGAAGGTGTCCCGTTCATCGTGACCAAGAACCTGAAGTCCGGTCAGACCGTGAGCCGGGACGGGGCCATGAGCACGACCGCGCTGGCCGAATTATTGGGCGTGGACGCCCCGTAGTCGGCCGCTTTGCGGGTCCATCGCGTGAAGTTGGACGGAACCTGCCATGCCGAAGTCGGTCCAAATACCGAACGCGCTCAAAACATGCGCCAAGAACATGGATGAGGCGATAAATCGCATGAAAACTGTGCAGCACTTGCACCATGATTGCCAGTTCAAAAACACACCCACCCACTTTTGAAGGACGCACACCATGGCTGATTTATTCGACAACCCGATGGGCCTGATGGGCTTTGAATTCGTCGAGTTCGCTTCGCCCACGCCGGGCGTGCTGGAACCGGTGTTCGAGCGCATGGGCTTCACCTTGGTGGCCAAGCACCGCTCCAAGGACGTGGTGCTGTACCGCCAGGGCGATATCAACTTCATCATCAACCGCGAACCCAAGAGCGTGGCCGGCTACTTTGCCGCCGAGCACGGCCCTTGCGCCTGCGGCATGGCGTTCCGGGTCAAGGATTCGCACCACGCCTACAAGCGCGCGCTGGAACTCGGCGCCCAGCCGATCGAACTCAACCCCGGCCCGATGGAGCTGAACCTACCCGCCATCAAGGGCATTGGCGGCGCGCCGCTGTACCTGATTGACCGTTTTGAAGAAGGCAAATCGATCTACGACATCGACTTTGATTTCGTCGAGGGCGTGGAGCGGCACCCGGTCGGCCATGGCCTCAAGCTGATCGACCACCTGACGCACAACGTGTACCGCGGGCGCATGGCATTCTGGGGCGGCTTCTACGAGCGGCTGTTCAACTTCCGGGAAATTCGCTACTTCGACATCCAGGGCGAGTACACCGGACTGACCTCGCGCGCCATGACCGCGCCCGACGGCAAGATCCGCATCCCGCTGAACGAGGAATCGAAACAGGGCGGCGGCCAGATCGAGGAATTCCTGCTGAAGTTCAACGGCGAAGGCATCCAGCACATTGCGCTGATCTGCGACGACCTGTTGACGACGGTGGACAAGCTTGCCTTGGCCGGCGTGCCGCTGATGACGGCGCCGAGCGAAAGCTATTACGAAATGCTCGACGCCCGCCTGCCCGGCCACGGCCAGCCGGTGGCCGAGTTGCAGACACGCGGCATCCTGCTCGACGGCAGCACGGAGGGGGGTAACCCGCGCCTGCTGCTGCAGATCTTCTCGGACACCCAGCTCGGCCCGGTGTTCTTCGAGTTCATCCAGCGCAAGGGCGACGAGGGCTTTGGCGAGGGCAACTTCAAGGCGCTGTTCGAGTCGCTGGAGCGCGACCAGGTTCGTCGGGGCGTGCTCGAAGTCGCCGCCTAACACCAGAAGGAAGAACCATGAAAATCGACCGCATTCACCACGTCGCCTACCGCTGCAAGGACGCCAAAGAGACTGTGCTCTGGTACCAGAAGATGCTCAACATGGACTTCGTGCTGGCCATCGCCGAAGACCTGGTGCCCTCGACCAAGGCGCCCGACCCCTATATGCACGTCTTTCTGGACGCCGGCCAGGGCAATGTGCTGGCCTTCTTCGAGCTGCCGACGCAGCCACCGATGGGACGCGACCCCAACACCCCGACCTGGGTGCAGCACATTGCCTTTCGCGTGAAAGACCGGGCCGAGCTGCTCGAATTCCGGACCCACCTGGAAGCCAACGGCGTGGAGGTGCTGGGTGTCACCGACCACGGTGCCTTCCACTCGATCTACTTCTTCGACCCGAACGGCCACCGGCTGGAGCTGGCCTGCCCGGACCCCGAGGAGGAAGCCATGATCCAGCGGCTGGACGCCGTGAAATGGGAGATGCTGGAAGAATGGTCGCAGACCAAACGCGCGCCCAAGCAAGGCGCCTTCCTGCACGAGCGCGAGTTCAAGGCATGAAGGGGCAGGCCATGAATACAGCGCCTGCGCCCGGGCTGAACGACACGCACGACCCATTGCTGCAAAGCTGGGTAGCCTCCGCCAACACGCCTGAGACGGATTTCCCGCTGCAGAACCTGCCGTTTGGCCGCTTCCGCCTGGCGGGTGATCCGGACTGGCGCATCGGTGTCGCCATCGGCGACCAGGTGCTGGACCTGCGCGCCGCCCGGGTGATCGACAGCAACGACATGAACCGGCTCATGCGGCTCTTGCCCGAGGTTCGACGCAGCTTGCGCCAGGCGATCTCGGCCGGCTTGCGCGTCGGCAGCGCGCAGCAAGACACGTTCAAGGCCGCGCTGCACGCGCAATCCGACGTCGAGCTGGGCCTGCCCTGCGAGATTGGCGACTACACCGATTTCTACACCAGCGTGCACCACGCCACCACCATCGGCAAGCAGCTGCGCCCCGAGAATCCGCTGCTGCCCAATTACAAATGGGTGCCGATCGGCTACCACGGACGCGCTTCCAGCATCGTGCCCAGCGGCACCGGCTTTCACCGCCCCAATGGCCAGACCAAGGCGCCCGATGCGGAGCGCCCAAGCTTCGGCCCCTGCCGCCGGCTCGATTACGAGCTGGAGCTGGGCGTGCTTATCGCCCGCCCGAACGCCCTGGGCCAGCCGATTGCCATGGCCGATGCTGAGGCGCATGTGTTCGGCCTGGCCCTGTTCAACGACTGGAGCGCGCGTGACATCCAGGCCTGGGAATACCAGCCGCTGGGGCCATTCCTGTCGAAGAACTTTGCCAGCACGCTCTCGCCCTGGGTGGTGACGCTCGATGCGCTGGCGCCGTTTCGCGCGCCGTTCGGCCGGCCCGAGGGCGACCCTGAACCCTTGAATTACCTTGCATCGCCCGCCAACAGTTCGCATGGCGCTATCAATATTGAGCTGGAAGTGTGGCTACAAACCGCGCGGATGTGTCAAGCCGGCCATGCGGGCGACAAGCTGTCGCAGTCCAACTACGCGGACGCTTACTGGAGCGTGGCCCAACTGGTGGCGCACCACACGGTCAATGGCTGCAATCTGCGCGCCGGCGATCTGTTCGGCACCGGCACGCTGTCGGGTCCGAACCCGGAGCAAGGCGGCTCGCTGATGGAGCTCAGCAGCGGCGGCAAGCGGCCGTTTACCTTGTCGAATGGCGAAACCCGCAGCTACCTGGAAGACGGCGACACGGTCATCCTGCGCGCCTACTGCGTGCGTGAAGGCTACCGGCGCATCGGCTTCGGCGAGTGTCGCGGCACGGTATTGCCGGCCCGCACCCTGGACCAGCAGACTTTATAAATTGCTTTTCATTTGCCACAGGCCGAGGAGCCCCATGCTGCAACCACTGAACGCGCCGGTCAAACACGGACTGGCGGCGGGCGAAACGGCTCGCCCGGAGCGAACCGACTGGACCATTGACCAGGGCTGGGCCCACTACAGCACCCAAGAACATGCCACCTGGAAAACGCTGTTCGAACGCCAGAGCAAGCTGCTGCCCGGGCGCGCCTGCGACGAGTTCGTGCAAGGCATGCGTGAGCTGCCGATCGGTGCCGACGAGATTCCCGACTTTCGCCGCCTGAGCGATGTCTTGATGAAACACACCGGCTGGCAAGTCGTTGCCGTGCCGGGTCTGGTCCCCGACGAGGTGTTCTTCGAACATCTGGCGAACCGGCGCTTCCCGGCCGGCCACTTCATCCGCAAGCCGCATCAGCTGGACTATCTGGAGGAGCCCGATGTATTTCACGACGTGTTCGGCCATGTCCCGATGCTGATGAACCCCGCCATCGCCGATTACATCCAGGCCTATGGTGTTGGCGGACTGCGGGCGCAGAAGTTGGGCGTGCTCGACAAACTGGCACGCGTGTACTGGTACACCGTTGAGTTCGGCCTGGTGAAACAGAAAGACGGCTTGCGCATCTATGGTTCGGGCATTGCCTCCTCGGCATCGGAGAGCGTCTTTGCCCTCGACGATGCGTCGCCGAACCGGGTGCGCTTCGATCTGGAGCGGGTGATGCGCACCCGTTACCGCATCGACGATTTTCAGGAGACCTACTTCGTGATCGAAGACCTGGACGAACTGCTGGAACTGGCCCGCATCGACTTCGGCAGCCTCTACCAGCGCGTGCAGGGCCAGCCCGAGTATGAGCCTGGCACGGTATTGCCCACGGATCGGGTCCTCACACGGGGCACCGGCCACTACCACGACACCAAGCGCCAGGGAGAATCGGCATGAGTTTCGAACATCAAACCGTGATGGTGACAGGGGCCGCGGGCAACCTGGGCCAAGCCGTGGCCGCGGCCTTCGCCGCACAAGGCGCGCGCCTGGTGCTGCTGGACCGTCAGCTCGATGCACTGCGCGCGGCCTTCGGCGAGGAAGGCGCAGACCGCCTGTTTGTGCCTGTGGACTTGCTGGATGCCCAGCAGGTCGCGGCTGCGCTCGCTGCCGCGCTCGGGCGCTTCGGGCGCGTTGACGTGCTGTGCAACCTCGCCGGCGGCTTTCGCATGGGCGAAGCCGTGCATGAAACCAGTCACAGCACTTGGGACTTTCTGCAGGACATCAACGTTCGCACGCTGCTGAACATGGTGCACGCCGTGGTGCCGCACATGCTGGCGCGTGGCGGCGGCAAGGTCGTCAATATCGGGGCGTTTGCGGCGCAAAAGGGTGCGGCACAGATGGGCGCCTACGGCGCCGCCAAGCGCAGCGTCATGCACCTGACCGAAGCCATGGCCGCCGAGTTGCGCGAGAAAAACATCAACGTCAACTGCGTACTGCCGACCATCATCGACACGCCCGAGAACCGCGCCGCAATGCCCGATGCCGACCCGTCCCGCTGGGTCGCGCCCCAGGACCTCGCCAGTGTGATCGTTTTCCTGGCCTCGGATGCGGCACGCGCCGTGCATGGCGTGACCTTGCCGGTAACAGGTTTGAGCTGAATGACACTGCAGGGCGAACCCCGTGAAGGTTACGACCCGATTGATGTCTTAACCCGGTAACCGAGGCGCAGCGACACATCCGCCGCCGCCTGGCGCACGGCGCGGGCCATGTCGGAGTCCCAGTCCGCCGGAAAATTGTCCTCATGCCCCAATGCCGTGATCACCAGCACGGCTTTGCCCTCGTGATCAAAGGCGGCGGCGCTGAAGGCATTGACGCCGGGAATCGGACGGCCTGCGGCGCGCACCACGCCATGCTGGCGCAGTTCCGCCTGAATATCCTGGATTTCCTGGGCCACGTCTTTCACGTCGCTGCGGTCGAGCCGCCGTGGGCCATCGCCAAAAGCGCCCTGCATGGCTTGCTCCAGTTGATGCCGAGGCAGCGTGGCGGCAAAGGCTCGCCCGGTCGCCGTGCCGAGGATAGACATGACCGTGCCCATGCGCATGCTGACATGCAATGGCTGGCTGGCTTCGATGTAGCGCACGATGGTGGGGCCGAAATTGGCCCACACCGCGACGGCCACAGTCTGGTCAATCGCCAGCGCCAGCGCCTCGGCCACCGGCGTGGCGACCTTCAAGGGGTCGAGCTGGTGCAGGCAGCTCAGGCCCACCTGCAACGCGGCCGCACCCAGCGCGTAGCGGCCCGTCACCGCATCCTGCTCGATCAGCCGCAGCCGGCCAAAGCTCACCAGATAGGGGTGCGCGCGCGACGCCGGCAGGCCGGCTTGGGCCGCCAGGTCCTTGAGCGTCATCGGGGTTGACTGCTCGGCCAGCGCCAGCAGCAGCCGCCCGCCGATCTCGATCGACTGCACGGACCGCTGTTCCTTGGGCTCGTCCGGGGAATCGTTTTCGTCTGTGCGCATGCTTGGGTTTCTCCGGTGAGGTGGCAAAGGTGAGCGCTGCTTACAGCTGCAATCATTCTACAAATAAGTTTGACAATGACAAACTTATTTGTAGAATTGACAAACTTATTTGCAATAGACTAACTTTAACCCATCTACAAAACTGGAGACCCCTATGAGTACCGTCAAAAAATTCGCCAGCCAGGCTGACCTGGAAGAAAAGAAGGTCACCTTCAGCCAGATCTCCGAGCACGCCTGGGCCTATACCGCCGAAGGCGACCCCAACACCGGCATCATCATCGGCGATGACTGTGTGCTGGTGGCCGACACCCAGGCTACTCCTTCGATGGCGGCCGATGTCGTGCGCCGCATCCGCGAAGTGACCGACAAGCCCATCAAGTACGTCGTGCTCACCCACTACCACGCGGTGCGCGTGCTAGGCGCGGCGGCCTACCAGCCCGAGCAGATCCTGGCGAGCCAGGACACGTACGACCTGATCGTCGAGCGCGGCGAGCAGGACAAGGCGAGCGAGATCGGCCGCTTTCCGCGCCTGTTTCAAAACGTCGAGACCGTGCCGCCCGGCATGACCTGGCCCACCATGACGTTTACCGGCAAGATGACGCTGTGGCTGGACAAGCTCGAAGTGCAACTGTTGCAGCTCGGCCGCGGCCACACCAAGGGCGACACGGTGGTCTGGCTGCCGCAGGAGCGCACGCTGCTGTCCGGTGACCTGGTCGAGTTCGACGCCACGCCTTACGCCGGCGACGCCTACTTCAAGGACTGGCCGCAAACGCTCGACAATCTGGCCGCGCTCAAACCGGCCGCGCTGGTGCCCGGCCGCGGCGCCGCGCTTACCACGCCCGAGCAGGTGGCCCAGGGTCTGGCCGGCACGCGCGGCTTCATCGCCGACGTTTATGCCAGCGTCCAAGAGGGCGTGAAAGCCGGCAAGGATCTCAATGCCGTCTACAAGGACACGTACGCCAGGCTCAAGCCCAAGTATGGCCAGTGGGTGATCTTTGACCACTGCATGCCGTTTGACGTGACGCGCTGCTACGACGAGGCCACCCAGTACCCCGACCCGCGCATCTGGACGGCCGAGCGCGACACGCAGATGTGGCAGACCCTGGAAGGCTGATCCGCACCACGCCAGAGGAGACAAAAATGAAATTACAAGAGCTTCAAAACACCGACGCCGGCGAAGTGAACTACCAGAAGCTGGCGTTCGACTACGCGCGCCATGCCGACCAGGACGCCGATCCGCCCGCGCGCCGTCCGGTGGTGGTGGTGGGCGCCGGCCCGGTGGGCCTGGCGCTGGCCATCGACCTGGCGCAGCAGAACGTGCCGGTGGTGCTGCTCGACAACGACTGCACACTCTCGACCGGCTCGCGCGCCATCTGCTTTGCCAAACGCACGCTCGAGGTGTTCGACCGCCTGGGCTGCGGCCAGCGCATGACAAACAAGGGCGTCTCGTGGAACGTCGGCCGCGTGTTCTTCAAGAACGATCCGATCTACAGCTTCAACCTGCTGCCCGAAGCTGGCTACGAGCGGCCCGCCTTCATCAACCTGCAGCAGTACTACGTCGAGGGCTACCTGGCCGAGCGCGCGGCTGGGCTGCCGCTGATCGACCTGCGCTGGAAAAACAAGGTGGTGGGCGTTGAGCAGAAGGCCGATCATGCGTTGTTGACTGTCGAAACGCCCGAAGGCAACTACCAGATCGCCGCCGGCTACGTCGCCGCCTGCGACGGCTCGCGCTCTTCGGTGCGCCAGCTCATCGGGCAGGAGAGCAAGGGCCGCATCTTCAAGGACCGTTTTCTCATTGCCGACGTAAAGATGAAGCTGGACCGGCCAGCAGAGCGCTGGTTCTGGTTTGACCCCGAGTTTCATCCGAACCAGAGCGTGCTGCTGCACATGCAGCCCGACAACGTCTGGCGTATCGACTTCCAGCTCGGCTGGGATGCCGATCCCGAGCACGAGAAGAAACCCGAGAACATCATTCCGCGCGTCAAGGCGCTGCTGGCCAACTCGGAGATGAAGGACGCGCAGTTCGAACTCGAATGGGCCAGCGTCTACACCTTCGCCTGCCTGCGCATGGACAGTTTCCGCCACGGCCGCGTGCTGTTCGCCGGCGACTCGGCGCACGGCGTGTCGCCCTTCGGCGCCCGCGGTGCCAACTCGGGCGTGCAGGACGCCGAGAACCTGGCCTGGAAACTGGCGGCCGTGCTGCGTGGCGACGCGCCTGACGCGCTGCTCGACAGCTACGCCAGCGAGCGCGAATACGCGGCCGACGAGAACATCCGCAACTCCACCCGTGCCACCGACTTCATCACGCCCAAGAGCGAGATCAGCCGGCTGTTCCGCGACGCAGTGCTTGAACTGGCCAAGCGCCACGACTTTGCGCGCACGCTGGTCAACAGTGGCCGGCTCTCGGTGCCGTCCACGCTGCACGGTTCAGTGCTGAACACCGCCGATGCCGACGTCTTCGAAGGCAAGCTGGTACCCGGCGCACCGGCCGCCGACGCGCCTGTCGTGCGGGCCGACGGCAGCGCCGGCTGGCTGCTGCGCGCACTGAACCCTGCCGGTTTCAGTGCGCTGGTATTCGGTGACGACAGTGGTGGCGGTGATTTGGCCGAGCGCAGCGTACGCGCGGTCGCCGAGGCGGACCCGAGCGTGAAGCTCGTGCGCATCGCGTTGAACAAAAGCCATGCACTCGCCGCGCAGCGCTACGACGCCCGGCCCGGCACGGTCTACCTGCTGCGGCCCGACCACCACGTCTGCGCACGCTGGCGGCAACCGGACATACAAGCCGTCCGCGCCGCATTGGACCACGCACTCGCCAAAGCATGAAGGAACTCGCCATGAAGCTGATCACCACCCCGAACCTCGACGCGCCCGACGATTTTTACGAGGCGATGATCGAAGCCCACCAGGGACTCTCGACCGAAGAGAGCCACGCCTTCAACGCGCGCCTCGTGCTGGTACTGGCCAACCATATCGGCGCGCTGGCTGTGCTGCGCGAGGCCTTCACCGCAGCGCAGCGCGCCTGATTCCCGCATCCCAACCCCCAAGGAGACAACATGAAATTCACTGCCCGCATTTTCGCCCTTGCCCTGTCGTTCACGGCCTTCACGGCAACGGCGCAAGACAGCAAACCGATCGAATGGGTCGTCGGCTACGCTGCCGGCGGCGGCTCCGACGCGGTGGCGCGCGCCACCGCCGAAGCCATGGCCAAGAACCTCGGCCAGACCATCATCATCAACAACAAGCCCGGCGCGGCGACCAACATCGCGGCCGACTATGTGGCACGCTCAAAAGACTATGGCCATATGCTGTTCACGGCCGATTTCGCGACACTCGCGGCCAATCCCTTCTTGTTTTCCAAACTCAGCTACAACGCCGAAAAAGACCTGGCGCCGGTCGGCATGCTGGCCCGCTTTCCGCTGGTGCTGGTGGTGGGTGCGAACATCCCGGTGAAAAACTTCAAGGAGTTCCTGGCCTGGGCCAAGGCGCAGCCGAACGGTATCAACTACGCCTCGGCCGGCGCGGGCAGTCCGCACCACCTGGCGACCGAAATGCTGCGCGAGAAAACCGGCCTCAAGATGACGCACGTGCCCTACCGGGGCGCGGCGCCGGCGATGCAGGACATCCTGGGCGGCGTCGTGCCCTTCATGCTGGTCGATAGCGCGAGCGGCAACCAGTTCGTATTGGCCGGCAAGGTCAAGGCCATTGGCGTGGCAAGCGCCCAGCGCATTGCCTCCTTGCCCGACGTGCCGACGCTTGCCGAGCAGGGCCTGACCGGCTTCGAGGCCTACGCCTGGCAAGGTCTCTCGGTGTCCGCCGGCACGCCACCCGAGACAGTCACCAAGCTCAACAAGGCGCTGATTGACGCGCTGAATTCGACGACGCTCAAGGCCCGCTTTCAGGCGCTCGGTGTCGAGGGCCTGCCCGGTACGCCTGCGCAGATGGCCAGCTACGTCAAGAGCGAGCGCGAACGCTGGGGCCGCTTGATTCGCGACAACGGCATCAAGGTTGACTGAAAAAAGGGGTGAAATTCCCCTTCACCCCCCGTATTTATTGCGTAAACGACTATTAAATTCATAGCATCTTCGACACTGCGAGACCCCATGACGAACGCAAGCACCACCGAACTGCGCTATCAGAGCGGTTTTGGCAACGAATACGCCACCGAAGCCGTGGCCGGAGCACTGCCGCAAGGGCGCAACAGCCCGCAGCGCGCGCCCCTGGACCTCTACCCCGAACTGATCTCGGGTACGGCCTTCACCGCGCCGCGCCACGAGAATCGCCGCAGCTGGCTCTACCGCCGCCAGCCCTCGGTCGTGGTGGGCCGCTACCAGCCCTACGCCCAGCCGCACTGGACCACCGGCGGCGACCGCGGCATTGCGTTGCCGCCCGAGCCGCTGCGCTGGCACCCGATGCCCCTGGGGGACACGCCAGCCGACTTTATCGACGGCATCCGCACCCTTGCCGCCAACGGCGATGCAGAAACGCAGACCGGCATCGCTGCCCATGTCTACCTCGCCAGCCACTCGATGCAACGCCGTGCCTTTGTCAATGCTGACGGTGAGCTGCTCATCGTGCCGCAGCAGGGCCGGCTGCTGATCACCACCGAAATGGGCGTGCTCGACGTCAAGCCGGGCGAGATCGCGCTGGTGCCACGCGGTGTGGCATTCAAAGTGGCATTGCCCGATGGCCCCTCGCGCGGCTACCTGTGCGAGAACTACGGGGCCCAGTTCCGCCTGCCCGAGCTGGGGCCGATTGGCTCCAACGGCCTCGCCAATGCGCGCGACTTCCAGGCACCCGTCGCTGCCGTCGAAGAAGAGGCCGGCGACTACGAGCTCATCAAGAAATTCGGTGGCCACTTCTGGCGCGCGCCGGCCGGGCAGTCGCCTTTCAACGTGGTCGCGTGGCACGGCAACCTGGCCCCGGTGAAGTACGACACCGCGAACTTCATGACCATCGGCTCGATCAGCTTTGACCACCCCGATCCGTCGATCTTCACGGTGCTGACCTCGCCGAGCGACACGCCCGGCACGGCCAACTGCGACTTCGTGATCTTCCCGCCGCGCTGGCTCGTGATGGAGGATACATTCCGCCCACCCTGGTATCACCGCAACCTGATGAGCGAATTCATGGGGCTGGTCTACGGCGAATACGATGCCAAGCCCGGCGGTTTTAAACCGGGCGGTGCCAGCCTGCACAACTGCATGGTGCCGCATGGCCCCGACAAGGAAGCCTTCGAGAAAGCCAGCCACGCCGATCTCAAGCCACACAAGCTCGACAACACGCTGGCCTTCATGTTCGAGAGCCGCTTACGCTTTATTCCGACGAACTGGGCGCTGCAAAGCCCCGCACTCGACACCGATTACGCCGACTGCTGGGCCGGCCTCAAGGACCCATTCAAGTCATGAACAATCCATTGAACGAAACCCACGCTCCGGAGCTGCGCAGCTGGGTGGCATCGGCCAACCAGGTCGGCTGCGACTTCCCGATCCAGAACCTGCCGTTCGGGCGTTTTCGGCCCGCAGGAAGTGGCGAAGCCTTCCGCATAGGCGTCGCGATTGGCGATCAGGTGCTCGACCTGCAGGCGGCGGGCCTCATTGACACGGACGACATGAGCATAGTGATGGCCAAGGGCCCGGCCGAGCGGCTGGCATTGCGCGCTGCTATTTCGGCCGGTCTGGCCGAAGGCAGCTGTCAGCAGTCGGCTTGGGCTAAAGCCCTGCATGCGCAGGCCGACGTGGCGCTGGGCCTGCCGTGCGAGATCGGCGACTACACCGATTTCTACACCAGCATCCACCACGCCACCACGATCGGCAAGCAGCTCCGGCCCGACAACCCGCTGCTGCCCAACTACCAATGGGTGCCCATCGGCTACCACGGGCGCGCCTCCAGCATCGTGCCCAGCGGCAGCGTCTTGCATCGCCCCAATGGCCAGACCAAGATGCCCGAGCAGGACACGCCGAGCCTGGGGCCGAGTCGCCGGCTCGACTACGAGCTGGAGCTGGGCGTGCTCATCGCCCGCCCCAACGCCTTGGGCGAGCCGATTGCCATGGCCGACGCCGAGGACCATGTGTTTGGCCTGGCCCTGTTCAACGACTGGAGCGCGCGTGATCTCCAGGCCTGGGAGTACCAGCCGCTGGGGCCGTTTTTGTCGAAGAACTTCGCCAGCACGCTGTCGCCCTGGGTG
Organism: Rhodoferax ferrireducens; assembly: GCF_003347515.1. Taxonomy (GTDB): domain Bacteria; phylum Pseudomonadota; class Gammaproteobacteria; order Burkholderiales; family Burkholderiaceae_C; genus Rhodoferax. The sequence goes on from NZ_QEII01000312.1 coordinate 89,098, forward strand.
GTGACCCTGGACGCGCTGGCGCCGTTTCGCGCACCGTTTCACCGGCCCGAGGGCCATCCCCAACCCCTGAATTACCTCGATGCGCCCGCCAACCGGGCACAAGGCGCTATTGATATTGAACTGGAAGTGTGGCTGCAAACGGCGCAGATGCGCGCTGCGGGCCAGGCCGGCGAGCGCCTCTCCAGCGCCAACTACCTGGACGCCTACTGGACGGTGGCCCAGCTGGTGGCGCACCACACGGTCAATGGCTGCAACCTGCGCGCCGGCGACTTGTTCGGCTCGGGCACGCTCTCCGGCCCGCAGCCCGAGCAGGGCGGCTCGCTGATGGAGTTGAGTGCGGGCGGCAAGCGGCCCTTGACTTTGTCGAATGGCGAAACCCGGGCATGGCTCGAAGACGGCGACACCGTCATTCTGCGCGGCTACTGCCAGCGTGAGGGCTTTCGGCGCATCGGCTTTGGGGAGTGCCGCGGCACGGTGCTGCCGGCTGCCAGGAGCGTTTAAGCAATGCAATCCTGACGACGACACTCACCTGAATGGGACGATTGATGGCAAGTGACAATTATTTACCCCCTTTGGTTTTTGGCCCGATCATTCTTAAATTCAAATAATAAGTTCAGAGCAATTCACTTATTAAATTACTCAGTGAACGAGGAGACAACAGGCGATGAATCATCTGCACTTCACGACCATGCATGAAGAAGCGAATGACCAGGCTGAGGCATGGGGTCATTTCACCAAACGCTTTTTTGGAAAATTGAAGGTAACTCCGCTGGACAGGGGGCCTATGGATGCCACGCTTGATGCCTATGACGTGGGTCCACTGCGCATTGTTCATATTGCCGCGCCCGCGCACCAAGTGGAACGGGACCGGCAATGTGGCGATTTGCCGTCTGACGATTTCTACAAATTGGTTCTACAAATGCGAGGCCATGGCTTGATCCGTCAGCATGGCCAGAGTTTCAATCTGAACCCGGGTGACTGGAGTCTGTACGATCCACAGGTTCCGTATTCAATCACCAACACGGACCGGTCCTCGCTATTGGTAGTGCAGGTACCACGTCCAAAGCTGAAGGGTTTCAAGATACCGAAGCTTCACACCTCCATGGCCCGTAGCAGCGGCGCCATGGGTCTTCATGCTGTGTTTGCAAGCTTCCTGCATTCACTGTCGGAGCAACTCCCTGCTTTGCCGGATGCCTCCGGCCTGGCGCTGAGTGATTCAATCCTGGGCCTGCTGGCGTCGACCCTCGCAGAGTACCAAGAAAGCCAAAATGGACAAATGGCACTTCCCGCTGTATTGAAGCAACGCGTCATGCAGTATTTGCAGACCCACTTGGCGGAGGCTGACCTCAGCATCGAACGCATAGCGCGTGCCATGAACTGTTCGAAGCGATACCTGCATCTGGTTTTTGAAGACGAGGAATGTAGTTTGGAGCGACGCATCTGGGCGACGCGGCTGGAACGCTGCGAGAAAGCGTTGAGTATTGCCACGGACCAACAGCGTAGCATTTCCGAGATCGCCTTCTCATGTGGATTTGCCAGCTCAGCACACTTTTGCCGAATGTTCAAGGCTCGGTTTGGAATGCCACCGAGCGAGTATCGCAAGCATTCGACAGCAACCCAGAACGGCCAATCAGTGTGCCATTGAGATACGCCGGTGGCTGCCGGGGCGCTGCTATAGCAATCGTAGTGCAAGCATGTCAGAAGCCGTCCCGTCCCCATCGCCATCAGGCGCCCCGGCATCTAACTTGAATGACGCAACCACTTTCACAAGATCATAGGCCTGCGCCTTCAGGCTGCTGGCCGCTGCCGCCATTTCTTCTACCAAGGCGGCATTCTGTTGGGTGGCCCCATCTATCTGGTTGATTGTCTCGTCCACCTGTGCGACACCCACAGCTTGCTGATGGCTGGCCGTAGTGATTTCTCCCATGATATCCGTCACGCGTCGGATGCTGCTTACCACTTCGGTCATGGTGCTGCCCGCCTTGTCAACCAGGCTCGCGCCATGCTCAACACGCCCGACACTTGCGCTGATGAGGCTCTTGATTTCCTTGGCAGCTTCTGCGGAGCGGCCCGCCAGGCTGCGCACTTCACTCGCGACCACTGCAAAGCCACGTCCCTGCTCACCTGCACGTGCGGCCTCAACCGCCGCATTGAGCGCAAGAATATTGGTCTGGAACGCAATGCCGTCAATCACGCTGATAATGTCTGCAATCTTGCGGGACGATTCATGAATCCCCTTCATGGTCTCAACCACCTGTGCTACATCCTGTCCACCTTGCACAGCCACCGAAGAAGCGTTGAGTGCAAGCTGATTGGCCAGTCGGGCCGACTCCGCATTGTGTTTGACCGTTGCGTTGAGTTCTTCCATGCTGGCTGCGGTTTCCTCCAGTGCACTGGCTTGACTTTCCGTGCGTGCCGACAAATCATGGTTGCCGTGGGCTATCTCGGAGCTCGCCGCTAAAACAACATCGGAACCTTGTCTTACGCTGGAAACGACTTGCGCAAGACTGGTCTGCATGTCATGCAAAGCCGTCAAGAGTTGTGCCATTTCATTGGTGCCGGAATAGTCGATATGCAAAGTCAGATCCCCGGAGGCGACCGTGCGGGTCAGCTCCAACGCCTGCTTCAACGGCACCGTAACCGAGCGAGTCAGCTTCCAGGCAATCCCCAATCCGCCAAACAATGACAGCAGCATGACTGCGACAAACATGGAGGTTGTCACACGGTATTGTGCATTCTCCGTCTTGTAGAGAATCTCGGACTCCCTGAGCTGAATGTCGGTCAATTGATCCAACTCCAAACCAACCGGCTCCGTTGCAGCGTAGACGGGCCGGATCAACGCCGCTATGGACGACAGGTCCCCGGACTCCAGAGCCTCGTGCAACTGGGCAATGACTGGATCAAAGGCGCGCAAGAGTCCATTGACTGTCGCAACGCGCTGCCCTTCCTCTCCGATCAAATGCGTGGCGCTGTAAGCCGCCCACTGCTTCTTGAAGGTTGCGATGGCGTCGTCAAGGACTTTGAGAGAGCTCTGAGGAGCGCTGAGGCCCGTGGCGGACTTGACCATCGTATCGAGCACCTTTCCTGTCAACATGTCGGAGGCGCCCTTGAGCTGTTTCAAAGCAACAACGCGTCCGTCATACATCGCCTTCAAGGCTTGGTTGGCCGTCCGGACTTGGTACAAGCCAAACAGTGACACGAAAAGCACCGTCAGAATCAACGCAATAAAGCCTGCATAGAGACTCGTCGAAATTTTGATATTTTTCATTGGCGATCTTTCCGTCCAGGAAATGTGTCAATCAACCGGCGGCCCGGCGCGGCGTCTCGAGAGGAAGGGCTTGAAACCGAATGTCTCATGGCGCAACCACCCAGAACGGGCTGGCTATACGCCAGGCACCCTGCTCGAGCCTCATCGGCAACGCGGCACGATTCGGGTTGTGAGCGCCGCCGCTTCCAACGCTGAAGGGCGTGCCGATCATTGACAGCTCCATGCCGGACACGGCACGCAGTGCATTGGCGACGCGCTCACGGGTAATCTCGCCTTCCATGTCGCGCAGCAGCCGCAAAAAGACCTGCGCAGCAATATAGCCGCCCTGCGAGAACGACGACATCGGCACCTTGCCGCGCCGCATCACCGCTCGCCAATCGGTCAGCGACATCGAGCGGCTCGACCAGGGCTCGAACTCGGCCATGCAGTAAATCGGCAGCGCGGACCCGCGCAGCTCGGTGGCCACGCGCTCGGTGTAGGCCGGCGTCAGGAAGATCGTGGGCACGCCGGCCAGCACGCTCATTTGCTGCGCGGCGTGCACCCATTGCAGCACCATCGGCTCGACGCCGGTGTGCACCACCGAATCGCATCGCTTGTCCACGGCCTGCCGCACCAGCGCCACCGCGTCGTCACTCGGGTTGAAGTGCACAGTGTGCGCGATGGCTACGCCGGACTGGGCACTCCAAGCCGCCAGTACCGACTGGTAGGAGCTTCGCGTGCCGGGCAGGTCCAGGATGAAGGCACAAGGGCGTGTGGACCCGAGCGTTCGCGTGAACTGCAGCGCATTGCGCGTTGCGAGGTAGGGGCCGGTATTGACTGGCACCACGTGGCTGGAGGTGAAGCAAGCGGGTTCAATGCCGGTGCCCTGCAGCGACACCACGTCGGCTTGCTGGTAAAACGCCGCGTTGCTTGCGCAATCGACAATGCTTGCACTGCCGACCAGCGCGACGACGTGCTGTTCATCGACCAGCCGCCGCGCTGCGCGTATCGCTTGGGCAGGATCGCCGCGATCGTCCTCGACAATCAGTTCGAGGCGGCGCCCTCGGACTCCGCCATTCGCGTTCACGACGTCGAACAGGGCGCGCACCGAAGCGCTCGATTCCGGGAATTGCGCCGGGCCGCTGAGGCTGCTGACCGCTCCGACGCGAATCGGACCGTTGCGCTCAACCACGCTGGCCGCCATGCAAGACATGGTGGCCGTCAGCGCCGTCAGGGCACACGCCATAGCGCGACGCCAATGCGTCTTCTTGCGCGCCGGGTAAGCCAGCAGCAGCTGGCGGTGCTTGTTCATGATTGGGTTCCTCCGTATTGCAAACCGATCGGCTGTCGAGACTCCAAGCGGCACAGTGACGCAGTAGCACAGCGTCCTATCTTTTTCAGACCTCCGTGACCGGCCGGAATGCCGATGCGGGGTGTGAGCAGCGGAACGCACGGCCCCACTTGGCGTATTCCTCTTCGCTGCCGTGGCCCGCGAACGGCGGTGCCCACAAGAACACGCGCGCATAGATACGGCAACGTGAATCGCCCGATCTGACGTGTGGCGATAGCCGCAGCAACTCCTTGAGCGACGCAATGTCCTGGCGCACGGCCGCCATGCGCAGCCCTCCCCCAGCCGGGGTATCGATCAACAGCGTTTCAGCGGCTGCGCCTTGTGTGCGCCGTTGCCATTGCGCGCCGCCGGACAAGCCTGGCACCCCCGTGCGCGCAAAGCTCGTCCACGCGTCGCCCATGGCCTGTGCCACGGCGCGCCTGCCAGCGCGGTTGAATGGCGTGTTGACACCGAAGATGTCCAACTCGCCCGCCGTGTCGCGGAAGGCGAACGCCATCTCCATGCCGTGCGCCGCACCGAGCAGGATGTCGGGGCGTATGAGAGGAACGGCGGGTGCTTCGTCCCAGTCGAAGCGGTAGGTCCAGACGTCACCGTGCCCACCGGCAAGCATCGCATCAGCAGGTTCTTCGACATGCAACGCGCGCCAGGCCTGCGAGTGGAAGTCCGATTCGGTGATGTACTCGGCGCGATCCCGAAGCAAGGGCAGCTTGCCGAACAGCAGCCGCACATGCTCTGGCTTGTCGGCCAGGAAAGTGCGGTACTCGTCGCGGTTGCTGCCCAGGATCACGGGCACGCGGTTCCATGCGCCACGGCGAAAGACCTCGGGCAGCGGATCGCGCGGCAGCACCACGCCGTCGCGCACGGGACGTGGGCTCAGGCAAATGCCGACGCTCCCCGGTTTGAACACGCGCAGCAATTCCTCGGGCGCGAGTGAGCGCAGCCACGTCGCCAGCTCGGTCGCGGGCACGGCGCGCAGCGCTTGATCGGCAGCATCCACATCCAGCGCGCGGCCGGCCGCCGCCCACAGCCGCGCGGCCACCTCGTGCGAGCTGGTACGCTGGCTCTCCAGCGGCGAGTCATTGCGCTCGGTGGCCTCGTGGACGCTGAAGGTCTCGGCCACCGGCGACTGCGCGATAGCGCGATGGAAGAGCCCTGCGGCCAGCGGGCTGGCCAGCAGCGTCAGCACGTTCTGGCCGCCCGCGGACTCGCCGAAGATCGTCACACAGCCCGGGTCGCCGCCGAAAGCCGCGATGTTGTCGCGCACCCAGCACAACGAGGCGATCAGGTCCAGCGTGCCGAAATTACCCGAGCGCTCTTCAGGCGTGGCCGCGTCTGCCTCGTGTAATGCGGGGTGGCAGAACCAGCCCAGTACGCCGAGCCGGTAGTTGACCGTGACGACAAGCATGCCGTCGTGCGAAGCGTAGTTGCGTGCGGCGTCGTAGCTTGCCGAGGTGCCCACCGCATTGCCGCCACCGTGGATCCACACCATCACCGGACGGCGCTGGCCGCTGGCGGGCACGGCTGCGGGCGGCCAGGAGGGTGCAAAAACGTTCAGAGACAGGCAGTCCTCGTCGCCCACGATGCGGCCGTATAGCTTGGCCGGCACCGGCGCCAGCAAGCCGGCGTACTGTGGCGCCATCGGCCCATGTTCCAGCGCGTGAAACACGCCGTCCCACGCCGACACCGGCTGCGGTGCGCGCCAGCGAAGAGCGTCGACGGGCGGCCGCGCGTAACGGATGCCGCGCCAGGCGTGCGTGCCGTCGGCTTCGCGTGAGCCGATGAGTTCGCCGCCAGCGATGCGGCGATGGGTATCGGGGTGCGGAGTGCGGGTGGATTTGTGCGTCATGCGTGCCTACCTTGTTGCGTTTGGTCTACGTTGAGAATGGCGAACTCAGGCGTCGGCGCGCGTGGCCAGATAGCTGCCATGCAGGATGTCGGGTCTATCGCGAAGATCGGTGGCGCTGCCTGCATAGGCCACGCGCCCGCGCTCCAGAACGAGAGCGCCGCTGGAAATACTCAACGCCAGGGTGGTAAATTGCTCGATCAGCAACACCCCCATGCCTTGCTTTGCGATGTCCTTTAGAACATCGGCCAGGCGCTTGACAATCAGGGGTGCGAGTCCGAGGGACAACTCGTCAATCACGAGCACCTTGGGGTCGCTCATGAGCGCTTGGGCGATACACACCATTTGCTTTTGACCACCTGACAAAGCGCGGCCCAGCACATCCAGCTTGGGCTCCAGCTCCGGGAATATGCTCAGCATGCGCTCAATCTCGCCAGCGATACGCGCGGGGGGGAACTGAGAAGCGGCAACCAGCAGGTTGTCCCGCACGGTTAGGCCGCCGAGCACGCGGTGCCCTTCCGGGACAATTGCCAGCCCGGCAGCGCGCACCGCTTCGGCGCGGTATCCCAAAATGTTTTTTCCGTCCAGCTCCATGCTGCCGCCAGCGGCGGGGATGACGCCGCCCATGGCCAGAACGGTGCTGGACTTCCCCGCGCCGTTGGGGCCGACCATGGCGGTAATCTCACCGGCGGGAACGTCTACATCAATGCCATGCAAGACCGCTTTTCCGCCGCGAAAGACCTGCAGATTTCGAACTTTCAACATATAGAAAACTTCACTTTCAAGTACCCAGATAGGCACGACGAACCACGGGGTCCTCAAGCACCTCTCGCGTTGCACCCAGTGCGATGCGGCGTCCAAAATCCATGACCAAGGTTTGCGTGCAGGTTGCGGCGATCAGGTCCACGTCATGGTCGATTAGCAAGACCTGGGCGCCAAAGCGCTTGGGAATGGCAACAATGGTTTCGCGCAGAATGCCGGACTCGTGTTCATTGAGCCCCGCACCCGGTTCATCAAACAAGATGAGCTGCGGCTTGCCAACCAGCGATTTGGCAATCTCTACCATGCGCCGTTGAAACAAATTGAGTTCACGCCCGGGGGCGGCAGCAAGCTCCGTGAGTCCTACATGCGCCAGGGCCGCGCTTACCATGGCCAGCACGTCGCTTCTTTTGTGCGGCACGTGATCCAGAATGGCCAGCACATTGGCCCAGACCGTCAGATCCTCCACCACCTGTTCGGTTTGAAAGGACCGCCGCAAGCCCAAACGCACGCGCTGCGCGGTCGAGAGGGGTGACAGGTCCGTGCCGTTCACCCGAATCGTTCCTTTGGCAATCCTGGCAAAGCCACTGAGCGCGTTCACCAAGGTGGTCTTGCCCGCTCCGTTGGGGCCGATCAAGCCGCACACCGGCGCGTGCAGCGTTGCTTGCAAATGGTCAATGGCCTTGACGGCACCAAACTCCACACACAGATCGTGTATTTCAATCACGCCGGCCTCCGTTTTTGGTGCGTGTGAAGGCTGCCTTCCAGGCGCCCTGGATCTGGCCCGCAACGCCGGTCTGCGCCGTGATCAGGGCATGCAGCAGTGCCATGCCGAAGAAGATCATGGACAGATAGCCATTGACGTTGAAGTCCACCAGGAGCGAGGGCAGGGCTCGCAGCAACAGGCCCGCAATCAAGGCACCCGTCCAATGGTAGACGCCACCGACAACGGAGAGTGCGAAAAGCATGACTGACTCGCTGCCCACAAAGGCGCGACCGTCGAGCTGTCCCACGCTGCCCGCCAACAGGGCACCCGCCACACCCGCGCACATACCGGCAAGACCAAAAGCCCAGGTCTGGTACAGCAGAATGTTGACGCCGGCGCCCAGGGCCACCGCCTCACCGCGCCGGATCAGCGCCCACGAACGTCCGGCCTTGGTCCGGCGATGCAGTTGGATCAGCGCCAGCATCAGTGCAAGCCACGCACATACATAGGCAAAGTAGGCGCTGTCCGACTGCGCCAGCGCGGGGCGCGCCATGAGCAGGCGTTCGCTACCCGACACACGCCCCAGCAGGCCGTCACCGCCGTCCGGAAAGCCGGTGGCGCTTACCAAGACCTGAAAGCCACCGGCCATCATCAGGGTGACCAGGGCCAGATACAGCCCCTTCATGCGCAAGGCGGGCAGACCGGCAAGCATGCCGACCGCACATGACAACATGCCTGCGGCCAGCACGCACACTTCAAACGGCAGATGAAGGCCATGGCTGAGACGCAGCGCGATCCAGCCGCCGACCCCCAGCAGCGCATACTGGCACAGGCTGACCAGGCCCAACTGGCCATACAGCACCGCCACGCCACTGGCCGCGATGGCAAGAGCCAGGGCGGAGGTCAGAGTTTTTATCCAGTAGGCATTGCATAGCCAGGGCATCAACGTGCCCATCAGCAAAACCACCGCGACCATTCGGACAAAGGCCATTTGACCGGCCCGCCTATCCGCCAGTAACGCGCGGTGCAGTTCTGCGGACACGACCACAGGTTCATGAGACAAATTTTTTGACATGACGAGGTGTTTGTTCTGATGCCGATCAGGCTTTTCGTGTGTCGTTGCGAAACAGGACGATGGCCAGGAGCGCAATGAGGAATGGCATGGCGGTTCGGTAGGATGAAAGACCCGGCACCAGGATGGCCAAGGCTTCCACCACGCCGATGAAAATACCGCCGGCAACGGTCATCGGCAAAGAGCCAAGCCGACCAATGATGGCTGCGGCAAAGGCCGGGATGACCAGGAAGGTCAGCAAGGTGGCTTGCAATCGAACGATATTACCCAACAGCAAGCCGCACACGCCGGCAAATGCACCTGAAAGAACCCAGGCTACCGTGTCTACATGCAACACGCGCACGCCCAGGATCGCACTCAACTGCCGATCATCTGCAAGCGCTCGCATTTGCAAGCCGATACGGGTCTTGGACAAAAGAAGACCCACGCCGCTCATCATCAAGAGCGCCAGCAACAGACCCAGAATGCGCGTGTAGCTCATGCGAACGTCTGCCAAGTCAATGGAGAAGCTATCGGTAGGGAGTATCAAACGCCGTGGTTGCTCGCCCCAGTACCACTCGGTGAATCCCAGCACCACCAGTGCCAGGCCCAGGGTGCCGATGCTGCGAATGGTGGGCTCACGATCAGATAGCTTGGGTGCCAACAGGCGCCCATAGGCTAACGACAATGCCATGGCTGTGCTGATGGCAAGCAGCCAAGCCAAGACAGGAGGCCAGTCTCGATCAAGCGCCGACCATGCGACGTAGGCGGCGATCGCCCCCAGCGCGCCGAACGCGAAGTTCAGTACGCCGGAAGACCGATACAACACCACCAATCCAACACCGGACAGCGCATAGACAGCGCCCATGCCAAGCCCTGAGATCAGGAATGGGGTTAAGTCAGACATAGCTTGTCTTACAGTCCGAGTGTTTTCTCTTGAGCCCGAACGTCAAAGAGTTCAGGGTCCCCGGCGCTGAGGCAGCCGGTGCTGACCAGCTTGAAGCCATTGCCACTGATCTGCGCGATAGGACCGCTGCTATTGGCGTTGTGACGCCCGCCGTTTCCGACATAGAAAGGCTTGCAGAGAATGTCACTCTTGAAGCCGACCACCTTGCGCAGCTCTGCGCTGACGCTGGCACGGTCGATCTTCTTGGGGTCCATCTTCAGCAAGGCCTCGGTTGCGATGCGCGCTGCGAGGTAGCCGGCCTGGGAAAATGAATCCCGAGGATCAGCCTTGCCGCCATACGCGTCCATGGTCGCCTTCCAGTTCTTGTTGTCCGCGCCGGCCGATTCCACGGGCATCAGTTCCAGATGGATGTCGAAGTTCTCATTCCAGGCGCCACCAATCGTCTTGGGCACATCGGCGTTGTAGGCCGGTGTTGTGGACAGGAAGCGAACCTTCTTCGCCAGTCCCTGCTGTTCAGCGGCGGCCAACATGGGGACCATGATGCCCTTGGGTAGATTCAGCAAAATCGTGTCTGGCTTCTTGGATGCGGCTTGCAACATGGTGGACGTTGCATCGGGAGAACCTGGGTCAACCGTGAGTGTTTCCACCTCAACGCCATTGGATTTACCCCATTCCTTGGCCCCTTCACAAGCCCAGTTGCCAAGGCTTGGAATGTTGGGGATGATGCAAAGCATCTTCTTGGCCTTGTATTTTTGTGCCGCATACATGGCCACCAGCGTGCCGGAGTTTCGCGGGCCAGCGTTGACGGGCACATAGTTCTTGGCGAAGAAGCACTCGCGAGGCACGCCAACGCCAGCGATGACCATGACGTCTTCCTGAGCGTACATTTTTGCGTTCGCACCGCACTCGACAAAGCTGGAACTACCCACCATGGCAACGACCTTGCGGTCCTTCACCAATTTGGTGGCCACCTGCGTGGCGACTTCCGGATTCCACTGGTCATCGAGCATGGTGTATTCGAGCGGACGGCCGTTGATGCCCCCGTTGTCATTCACACATTTGAAATAAGCTGCAGAACCCAGAGCGGAAGCGCTGAAGTCATCGGGGCCTGTCTTGCCAACCACGGCACCGATTTGAATCGGCTCGCCGGTCGCCTTCTTGCCACTATTCAGTCCACAATTGGGCTTGCCTTGGGCAAACGCGGAACCGGTTGCGAATAGGGTCATCAACACAATAGCGCTCGGCAATGTGCTCTTCAAGTTAACTGTCATGGCTGTGTCTCCTGTTACTGGGTAAAGGGGAAAAAATTAAAATGGAATCGTGGACTTGATCCACAGTGCAGTGCCTTGTGTACGGCCCGCTACAGCCATCTCTTGCTGTAGTTTTGCCGTGATGAACCAGCCCTTGCCGTTGTCGTATTTCACCGATGGGCCGATGGCGAAGGCTTTTGTCAGGCTGTTGGGAACCTCTACACCGTTGCTGGTGTCGGCGTTGAGTTGCTGCATCCAGTAGCCACCCACACCAACCGTCCAGCCATTGCCCAGCCCGACACCGGCCGAATAGTCAACATACAGTTCATTGCCGCTGCGATAGTTCGTGGCGTTGTTGGTTCCTGCAAGATTCAATGTGGCCTTGAAGTCCCAGTTGAAGCCATTGGGATCAATCTGGCTCATGGTAAACAGGGGCTGCAAAGACCAATAGTTGCGCCCGATATTGGCGAGATTGCTCTTGCCATATTCGCCTGCCGGGGCGACGAAATCGAGGGCCAGCACACTGTGCAACGCTGGGGAGTGGTGGAAGGCAATCGCTGGCCCGAAGGTGATGTCGCCTATGCCGGTCTTGTGCTGGCTGGCACCGGCGGCGCTGACGCTAAGGTCCACCAGCGGAACAATGGCATGCCAGACCAGGTTGCCGCCCAGCATCTTCTCATTGGTGGACCAGACGAAACGGGTTGCGGCTGCCACGGCACTCACCTTGAACCCGGGCACTGGGATGGTGTTACCGCTGCCGTCCTTAAGCGTGTCAGCGGAATAGACATTTCCATACTCGAGAACATAGAAGCCGGGAGGCGGCGCTGCGCCAGCCATAAAATTCTCGACGCCGCCGTTGTAGCTTGAGCCGCCGCCTTCGCCGGCCAGTGCCGGTTGCGTGACTGCGCAAATGGCACCGGTTGCCAGGGCAATGAATGAAAGCTGGATTTTTTTGTACATGAATGTCTCCTTGTATTAGTGGGATGTACGGTTTGTCTAACGGGGAAATTGCAAAATTCGGGTTCTAAATGGACATGCAGACGCTCTTGAGTTCGGTGTAGCTGTCCACCGCCGTGCGCCCCAGGTCCCGCCCCATGCCGGACTGCTTGAATCCACCAAATGGCAGGTTGGCATCGAGCAGGTTGTGGGTGTTGACCCACACCGTGCCGGCCTTCAGACGCGGCACGATGCGGTGCACGGCCGAGAGGTTCTGCGACCACACACTGGCGGTGAGGCCCATGGGCGAGTCATTGGCTTGGCGAATGGCGTCTTCCACGTCATCAAAAGGCATGGCCACCAGGACCGGACCAAAGACCTCTTCACGCACGATACGCATGCCCGGATTGACATCGACAAACACCGTGGGTTGCACAAAGTAGCCGGCATCCAGGGCGCGCGATCCGCCGGTCAACACGGTGGCTCCTTCGGCCTTGGCGCCATCCACAAAACCCATCACCCGGTCGAACTGGCGTTTGGACACGAGCGGTCCGAGCTGGCTCGCGGCGTCAAAGCCCGAGCCAATCTTCATGCCCTCGGCAAGCTGAGCCAGACGTTGCAGCACCTTGTCATAAATCTTGCGCTGCACATAGAGTCGCGAACTTGCAGCGCAGACCTGGCCCTGGTTGAAGAAGATGCCCATCGCGGCGCCCATGGCCGCTGTTTCGGGGTCGGCATCGTCCAGCACGATCATCGGGTTCTTGCCACCCAGCTCCAGCGTGAAGCGGGTCATGTTGTCCACGGCGGCGCAGCCGATCGCCTTGCCGGTCGCGGTGGAGCCGGTGAAGCTGAGCTTGTCGACGCCGGGGTGCCGGGACAGCGCCGCGCCGGCTTCCGCACCGCCGCACACCACATTGAGCACGCCAGCGGGAATCCCGGCTTGCAGTGCCAGTTCGGCCAGACGCAGCGCCGTCAGTGGTGTTTCGGGCGAGGGTTTGAGTACCACGGTGCAGCCGACGGCAAGTGCTGGCGCCACTTTCCATAGCGCAATCGCCAAGGGGAAGTTCCACGGAACAATCGCACCCACCACGCCGACCGGCTCGCGCTTGGTGTAAGTGAAGTACTTGGAGCCCGGTGGAAAGGGGATCGAGCTGTCCAGCGTTTGGCCTTCAATCTTGGTGGCCCAACCCGCCATGTAGCGCACGAACTCGGCGCTGAAGCCGACGTCAATCATTCGCGCCACACCTTGCAGCTTGCCGCTTTGCAGCGTCTCCATCGCGCTGAGTTCATCGCCGTGTTCTTCGATCAAAACGGACAGCCGATACAGGGCGCGTTCGCGGTCAGCCGGGCGCATGCGCGTCCAGTCCGAGTCCTCAAAGGCGCGCCGCGCGCTGGCCACGGCTTGTGCCACGTCACGCGCATCGCTGTCCGGCGCGTCGGCAATTTGCATCTCGACCGCGGGATCTATCACCGGCAGCGTCTTGCCGCTCAGTGCCGGCACCTCGCGCCCGTCAATAAAGTTGCCACGGCTTCGTTTGGCCATGAAGCCAATGCGTGCAAGTTGCGCAGTCGATACGTCCTTGAGATTCATTTCTGTCTCCTGTTGGTTCTGGGTAAATTCCGCCGCAGCGGAAGGGGGGGATGCAGGCCGGGATCAGGCGAGGATGAAGTCCGCGCAGCGCTCGGCGATCATGATGGTGGGCGCGTTGGTATTGCCACTGATGAGGGTGGGCATCACCGACGCATCGCACACCCGCAGATTGCGCACACCGTGCACGCGAAGCTGCGAGTCAACGACGGCCATGGGGTCCATGCCCATCTTGCAAGTGCCCACCGGGTGGTAGACCGTCTTGGCGTACTGGCGTACGAAGGCGATGAGTTCCTGGTCGCTCAAGTCGGCCTTCGGGCTTGGATAGAGTTCTTCGGAAATAATCTTGTTCATGGAGGGCGCGCGCAGAATGCGCCGGGCAAGTTTCAGGCCGCGTACCAGGGTGTCAACGTCTTCCTGCTCCGCCAAAAATCCACCATCAAAGCGCGCAGGGTCCATGGCGTTGGCGCTACGTGCCTGGACTTTTCCACGGGATTTCGGACGCAGAAAGCAGGGGTCAATGGAGATGCCATGAATCTCGGGCATGGGACGATCCACATCACCGACAAGTACCGGCAATACATGAAACTGGATATCCGGCCGGCCGGTGCCCAGTGTGTCGACGAAGCCACCCGACTCAACCACGTTGGATGTCAGCAGGCCGGTCTTGAACAACTCCCACTGCACGCCGTGTTTCAGCGCGGTGAGTCCCTTGTCCTGTCCAAGCAAGCTGATGGGTTCGCGGCACTTGCCGTGCGCAATGACTTCCAGGTGGTCATGAAAGTTTTCACCCACCCCGGGCAAGTCCTTCACCACCGGCACACCGATCTGTTTCAACAGTGCTGCGGGGCCAATGCCTGAGACCTGCAGGAGCTTGGGTGTGGACAAGGTGCCGGCGGTCAGGATCACTTCGCGACGGGCTGTGGCCGTGACGGTCTGTCCATTGTCGCGTCGGTACTCGACACCGGTGGCGGCACCATCGACAGTGATGATGCGAAGCACATGCGCACCATTCACCAGCGTGAGCTTGGGGCTCGCCTTCACCTCGGCGAGGTACGTGGCGGCTGTGCTGCCACGGCTGCCGTCGATCGTGGTCGTTTGGTAGAAGCCAATGCCTTCTTGCGTGGCGCCATTGAAGTCATCGTTGTACTTCAGGCCAATCTCCTGGGCCGACTTCAGAAAGGCCAGGCTCAAGGGATGGCGATACTTGGTGTCGCTGACACGCAGTGGGCCTTCTGTGCCATGGTGCTCGCCCGAAAATCGCATGTTGCGCTCGGAACGCTTGAAGACCGGCAACACATCCTGCCACCCCCAGCCGACACATCCGGCTTTTTCCCACTCGTTGTAGTCCTCCGCAGTGCCGCGGATATACAGCATCGCATTGATGGAGCTGCCGCCACCATTGGTCCGCCCCTGCGGCACGTACATTTTTCGACCATTGGCATGCGGCTGTGGCTCGGTTTCATAGACCCATGAGCGTTCGGTTCCGATGACCCGTACAAACGTCGCTGGAATTTTGACGAATTTTGAATTGTCGTCAGGACCTGCTTCCAGCATGAGAACCGAATGCCCGGCCTTGATTAGTCGGTGGGTAATAACGCAGCCCGCAGAGCCGCCGCCCACGACGATGAAGTCGCATGTCTGTTGTGTCACTTGATTGTCTCCGTTCAGAGCTGGCCTCGATACGGGCTGGCTTATGGGACGTGATGATGCGGATATGCCGCATTGCCGAGCGGCAAACTGCGCTGTCAGACAATCAAATCTGCGCGGTCGTCCAACTCGTCACGAATTCCACACGCAGCCATTTACATGTTTGGTTCGTCCGGGGAATCTGTGGGCAATTTTTGGCAGGTTGTGGTGGTCTAATTTAAAAAGACACACCGATAGGTTTTTTCAAACCTGGATGGCGACAGAAGTGAACAATCAAAAATCCCGAAGAACCTTCGACGCAAGCTTCAAGCTGCAGCTAGCGCACAAGGGCACACCTTGTCATGAAAACCCCGTAGCGTCGGGAGGTTGTCAACGCGCCCTGCCACCCATCTGGCGATATCCCTCTATCATCCGGTCTCATGCCCGAATCCCATCCCGACACCGCGCGAACCCGCAGCATTCCAGACGACGATCTCTCGCCACTGGCACCGTTTCGCAGGCCGGTGTTCCGCATGCTGTGGACCACCTGGCTCATGGCCAACATCTGCATGTGGATGAGCGATGTGGCGGCCGCGTGGATGATGACCTCCCTCACCGCCACCCCGCTCTGGGTGGCATTGGTGCAGACCGCCGCCAGTTTGCCGGTGTTCCTGCTCGGGCTGCCCAGCGGCGCCCTGGCCGACATTCTGGACCGCAAACGCTATTTCCTGGTGACACAAATCTGGGTCGCCGTGGTGGCGAGTTTGCTGAGCTTCACCATCTTTCTGGACGTTCTCTCGCCCCTGCTTCTGCTGGTGCTGATATTTGCCAATGGCATTGGCCTGGCCATGCGCTGGCCGGTGTTCTCCGCCATCGTGCCCGAACTCGTGCCGCGTTCCCAGTTGCCCGCGGCCCTGGCGCTCAACGGGGTGTCCATGAACATCTCGCGCATTGTTGGCCCACTGGTGGCGGGCGCCCTGATCGCCAGCGTTGGCAGCGTCTGGGTGTTCCTGCTGAATGCCGTACTGTCACTGGCCGCAGCCGTCGTCATCACGCGTTGGCGGCGCCAGCACAAGCCGCACCCGCTGGGTCGCGAGCGCCTGGGCAGCGCCATGCGCATTGGGCTGCAGTATGTATCGCAGTCTTACCACCTCAAGGGTGTGCTGGTGCGCATCTCGATCTTTTTCTTCACCTCGACCGCGCTGGTGGCACTGCTGCCCCTGGTGGCGCGCGGCCTGCACGGGGGCGGCGCCGGCACCTTCACCTTGCTGCTGGCAGCCATGGGCGCGGGGGCGATTGTGGCGACCGCCTTCCTGCCGCAACTGCGCCGACAGCTCTCGCGCGATGCGCTGGTGTTGAGTGGTGCCGCCTTGCAGTCTGTGGCGATGCTGGTGATTGCGTTCACGCCCTACACCTGGGTGGCGGTGCCCGCCATGCTGTTTGCTGGCGCAGCCTGGATCACCACCGCCAACACACTGAGCGTCTCAGCCCAAATGGGCTTGCCCGACTGGGTCAGGGCGCGTGGCATGTCCATGTACCAGATGTCCATCATGGGCTCCAGTGCTGCAGGTGCTGCCGTCTGGGGCCAGGTTGCAACACTCGGCAACGTGCACCTCAGCGTTGCGCTGGCGGCGTTGGCCGGCGTATTGGCCATGGCCGTGGTCAATCGCGTCATGCCGGGACATGGCATGGTCGAAGACCTGACGCCCTCTACCGTTTTCAAGGCGCCGCAGGCCGATGCGCCGCCTGCCCACGGGCATGTGATGGTGATGATCGAGTACAAAGTCGACCCGGCGCGCGCGGAAGAGTTTCGCGCCTTGATGCAGGAAAGCCGCCGCAGTCGCCTGCGCCATGGCGCCTTGTCGTGGGAGCTGCTGCAGGACATCAGCGACCGCGGCCGCTTCGTCGAGATGATCGAGGACGCCTCCTGGACCGACCACTTGCGTCGCTTTGACCGGGTGACCGCCGGCGATGTGGCTTTGCGTGATCGCAAGCTGGCTTTTCACATTGGTGAATCGCCGCCCCTGGTCACACGCAGCGTCATGGAAACGACACTCAAGACGGGTTGAAGGCGCTGTAGTGATCAGCGCCGCCAGGGCCGACAACGATCACGTTGTAACAAAACGCCCACGCAGATAGGCGACGATTTCACCGGAGTCGTACAGCCACTGGCTGTTCCCCGCCTGATCGGTAATCTTCAGGCAGGGCAGCTTGACCTGGCCGCCGCCAAGCATGAGATCCTCGCGGTTCTTGCCCATCTTTTGCACGTTCAGGCGCTCAATCTTCAATGACAAGCGGCGCATTTCCTGGCGCACCTTGATGCAGAAGGGACAAGTCCGGTACTGGTACAAAACGATACTCTGGCACTGCTGATCCAGAGTCCCCTGCACGGCCGGCTGACGCACCAGGCCCCTCGGTCGGGTCACAAATTCCCACAGCAGCATCACGGGGCCCAGGACAAAGCGTAAGGCTTTGAAGAATGCCCTGATAAAAAACCTCATGCCTGCGCCGGGGCGTTGCTTGCCAGCTTGAAGCTACCGGATGGTCCCGCAATGATTCGGCCACTCTCAATCAGTTTCTTGGTCGCCGCAGTCATGGAGCCCAGTGGAATTCCTATCTCAAGACTGATCGCCGACTGATGGATCACGGTGAATTCATCCGGGTTCAGGATGCGCTCCAGATGCTGCAACAGTTTGGCGGGGTTGCCACTCGGCGCCGGTTGACTTCCCGAAGCCATGGCGGGCTTGACCTGGCTCACTTTGGCTGCGGCCCGGGCTTTAGGCGCGCGTTTTTTGGAGGACGCTGTTTTCTTCTTTGCCTTCTTTGTCTTGACCACCACGTCGGTAGGCATCGTCTCGTCCTGACCGTTCCTACCCGATTCGACGGCGTGTATCGGCGCGGCAAGGGTCGGCATATCCGTCACGGTGAGGCGGTCATCGGCGGTCAAATCCGCGGCAACGCTAAAAACCTTTTTGAGCTCTTCCTCGATCCCGGCAACGGTTTGCGAGAGGCGCGCGACCACCTTCCAATTCTCAAAAATAGCGTCATTGCCCAAGCCATAGGGATTGGAAACCATGGCGGCGTTGATACGCTCGGCATATTCCTTGACTGCGTTTTTAAGTTCGGTATCGGCCGCGAATACCGCTGCGCCAGCATGTTGAATAGCTGACAGTGTTGCGCTGGAAAGTGACATGGATTTGATCCTTTTCGACATCTGATGGATAACGGGGTTCGCGCTGTCTACCCGGGTATTACGACCGGGCATGGATAGGAAAGCAGCACGAAATCCTGCTTGTGTAGGGTTAGTATCTTATCGTGAGCCCTGTTTACAGCGCTTTTTGCACGACCGCGCCTTTGAACAGGTAGGGCAATCGGGGGCCACTGCTTTCCGCTGCGCCGCCTTTGCTTTCGACACTGATGGCCAGCTGGGGCACGTCATCCAAGATGTTGATGTTGGCGGCCAGGCGCAAGGTTTTGCCCGCGCTTCCCAAAACACCCAGGGAACGGGGCTTGCCGTTCGCGGGCAGGGCCCACAGCTGCATGCTGTCCTCACGTCCCTCCGCCACGCTGTTCAGGCGCTGGATCTGCAAGGCTGCATCTTGCGGGTCGAGCGTGACCAGCATGGCCGGGGCGTGGTTGTCGTCCAGCAGCACGGCGATGTACTTGATCTGCGCAGTGTCTTGCAGCTTGGTCTGCAGATGATTGATCTGGGCCTTGAACTGCTCATACATGCTCACGCCCGTGGCGGTGGCGATGGCCATCAGCAGCAGGCACACAATCGTGGCGGCGCGCCACCACGATCCATGGGTTATCGGGGGTTGGGGTTGGATAGTTTCATTCATCGGCATTGATTCGCTTGATAAGGGGTTGCAGCCGCAAGCTGCAATTCCGTTTCATCCTAACGCAAATAAATGGACGCACATCTGATTGACCCGGATCAACATCGGCATCGACGGCAGGTCCACAATTGACTTACAGTCGCGCCCGGAGGTATCCACAATGAACGACCTTGCCCTAGAAAACATCCGGATTGACCCGGAAATTGGCGACGGAATTAGCTTCACAGTCGATATCCGCGGCACAGCGCATCGATTCTTCGTGAGTCGGGAAACGCTTGGCGACGTGGAGCGAACCCTGCTCGCCGACAACCATGACATGCTTGCATCGTTTGAACGCCAACATGACAAGGTTCAACACGCCATTGTCAACGTGCTCAAGTTCGGCACCAGTCACAACGTCACGTTTTTAAAGACGGCGTTTTTCAGATGAGGCTTGCCTGGCAATTCCGGTCATGCATCCACCTCTGCCCGCGCTGATCCAGGCCCTGCTGGAGCCCCAACGCTATCCCGATCCGGCGTCACGCGTCGACCTGGTCGAAACCCATATCTCGTGGGTGCTGCTGGCCGGCGCGTTTGCCTACAAAATCAAGAAACCGGTCACGCTACCTTTTCTTGACTTCTCTACACTGACGCTGCGCCGGACCTATTGCGAAACCGAGTTGCGGCTCAACCGCCGCTTTGCCCCGGCGCTTTATCTGGATGTTGTGGCGATCAGCGGTACGCCCGAGAATCCCCAACTCGGAGGTGCTGGCGCAGCCATCGAGTTCGCGGTGAAGATGCGCCGCTTTGACGAGTCGGCCCGGCTGGACCGGATCTGCGCTCGCGGCGCGCTGACGCCGGAACACCTAGGCCAGTTGGCTCAAACCATCGTGACCTTTCACCGCGACGCAGCGCTTGCGCCGGCCGAATCGAACTATGGCGCGCCCGCCGAGATCCTGACACCCGCGCTGGACAACTTTGAAGACCTGCGCGCCCTGCTGCCGGGGCCGCCCTGGCAGAGCCAGCTCGACGCTCTGTCGATCTGGACTCGCACTGAGTTTCAGCGCCTGCAACCGCTGTTCGTGGCGCGCAAGGTGGCGGGACGAGTGCGCGAATGCCACGGCGATTTGCACCTGGGCAACCTCGCCCTGATCGACGGGCGCGTGACGCTATTCGATTGCATTGAGTTCAACGAGGCCTTCCGCTGGATCGACGTCGCCAGCGAAATTGCCTTCACCTACGTGGACCTGCTGGATCACCACCAGCCCGGACTGGCGGGCTGGTTCCTCAACCAATGGCTAAGCGATGGCGGCGACTTTGAAGCCGTGCCGCTGCTGCGTTTTTACGCCGCCTATCGCGCTGTGGTGCGGGCCAAGGTGGCAGCGATCCGGGCCAGTCAGGCGCAGGACGAGCAGCGCGAGGCACAAGGCTATCTGGCCCTGACCGAGGGCATCGTCTCGCCCCCCCGGCCCCGCCTGATCATTACCCACGGCCTGTCCGGCTGCGGCAAGACCAGGGCCTCCACCCGGCTGGTGCTGGACGATCCTAGCGCCACGACGCTGCGCCTGCGCTCGGATGTGGAGCGCAAACGCCTGTTCGGGTTGGCGCCGCAGGGCCGCAGCGACTCAGCGGTGGGCGGCGGCATTTACCAGCCGGATGCCAACCAACGCACTTACCACCACTTGCTGGAACTGGCCCGGCAACAGCTAACGGCCGGCTGGTCCACCATCGTTGATGCGGCGTTTCTGAGGCATGAGGAACGGGCGGCCTTCCAGGCGCTGGCGGCTGAGGTCGGCGTGGAATTTTTCATCCTGGCACCGCAGGCCTCGCTGGCGCAATTGCGCGAACGCATCCTCGAACGTCTGGAAAAAGGCAGTGATGCGTCGGAAGCCACCCTGGCCGTACTGGACCAGCAGATGGCGTCAATCGAACCGCTGGACGTGGAAGAGACCCGGCATCTGCTGCCGTTCCCGGCGCCCTGAACGGACAGGCCTGCGCGAAACAGGACGACCGGCGGCCGGCGATCGGCTCGGTATGCCAGACCCGTCAGGTGGGGAAACCCGGCCACGCCACCAGCGTGTCCGGCGGCAACTGGTCCATCTCCGTCAGCAGTTGCGCCAGGGCAAGGCCGGCCGCAGCCACCAGCACGCGACCTTTATCCGCCGTGGCGGCAGCCGCGTTGCCGACCGCACCGGCCGGGTTGTAGTCCTGCATTTGCCAGCCGAGCTTGGCGCTTTTGCCATTGCCCAGAATGCCAAATTTTTGCGCGCGCTCCTGTGAGCTGGAGGCGAAGTCTTGGGCCTGCGCCATGTCCACATGCGCCGGGTCCAGCGCCAGCATCATCGAGGTTTCGATATCGCCGGCATGAATGCCAAAGCGATGTTCCTCGGCGCTGAACAAGGCATTCACATCATTGCCCTGCGCGTCCAGCAGCGGCAGGTTGAACCAGCTGACGCTGTACACCAGCATGCCCAGGCGCGCCCGCAGGTCACGCGCCACGATGTCCATCACGCTGACCTGACCGCCGTGCGAATTGAAGAGCAGCAACTTCTTGATGCCTGCCGCCGCCACCGATTCGCCGATGTCGGTCCACAGCCGCAAAATCGTCTCGGCCTTGAGCGTGAGCGTGCCGGGAAAACGCGCATGCTCTGGACTCAGGCCGACGGCTTGCGTGGGCAGCACCAGCACTTTCAAGTCCGGCGCCAGATGCGGCAGCGCCGCCGCCACCACGCCATCGACCAGTACCGTGTCCACGTTCAGCGGCAAATGCGGGCCATGCTGCTCGGTGGCGGCGACGGGCAAGACGGCGATGGTCTGTGCCGCCTCGCCGCTTTCAATCAGGTGGGCGAAGTCCTGCGTGGAGAGATCGGCCCAGAATCTGGATTTGGTGGTCATGTGTTTGTCATCGCGAGGCTAAGTATCCATATTTTCATCTGGAGCCGACACGTTCAGCGCATAAAACTCGTGCAGTTTGGCGGCCAGCAGCTTTTTATCTGGTAACTGAGTCTGGTACTCGGCGACCAGCGCGGGGGACAGCGAACGGCTGAGCGCGTATTCGACCACTTCGCTGTCTTTGGACGCGCACAGCAGCACGCCGATGGCCGGGTTTTCATGGGGCTTGCGGTGGTCGCGGTCCAGGGCTTCGAGGTAGAAATTGAGCTTGCCGAGATGCTCGGGCGCAAAGGCGGTGACTTTCAACTCAATGGCCACCAGACAATTCAGGCCACGATGGAAGAAGAGCAAATCAAGCGCGAAGTCCTGACCGCCGACCTGCACCGGGTATTCCGTGCCGATGTAGCAAAAGTCTCGTCCCAACTCGGTCAGAAACCGCCCCAGGTTTTGCAGTAGCGAGCGGTGCAGGTCCAGTTCGGAGTGGTCAGCGGGAAGGCCCAGGAATTCAAGCAGGTAGGTATCCTTGAAAAAGTCATCGGCTTGCGGATGCAATTCTCTCAACGCTGTTGAGAGTTTTGGCGGGTTGAGCACGGTTCGCTCAAACAGGGCGCTGTCAATTTGTCGTGCAACCTCCCGCACCGACCAGCAATTTTGCGTCGCCATCCGCAGGTAGAACTCGCGTTCTTCGCTTCGTTTCGAGCGGCTGAGGATGTGAAGATGGGGCGAAGCAAAACTCTCAACAGCGGTGAGAGTTTTGCTTCGCCCCGGTAGGCCTCGAAAAACTGGCGCATGCGCCAGAGGTTTTGCGGCGAGAAGCCGCGCAAGCCTGGTTCGCGCTGCGCAATGTAGCCGGCCAGTTGCACGACCGTTCCCTTGGCTCAACCGTCGGCCTCGATTTTGTAGTGAAGGTATTCACCGACGCGCCAGTAAAGGTCGATCAGTTCCGTGTTCACGGCCGACATCGCTCGCTGGCGTGACACATGGATCAGCTTCACCACTTCGGCGAAGGCTGCTTCGACCGCCGCATTGGCTGCGACATTATTCCTGCTCATTTGCTCTCCCATGATTTCATCCAGCAGCCCGCCTGCTTCGCCCTCAATGGCCCGTCATCGCCAATGCCCCAGATGCATCAGACGATTTTGTAGCGGGTTATCGGGTCCGCTGTCTTCTTTGCCCCTATGCCTTCTTCAAAAAGCAGGCTTTCAGCATGAAGCTGCCCGCGTCCATCTTGCAATCGACCTCATGGTCGCCATCAACCAGACGAATGCTCTTGACCTTGGTGCCTTTTTTCAACACGGTGGATGAGCCCTTGACTTTCAAGTCCTTGATCAGGATGACCGCATCGCCATCGGCCAGCGGGTTGCCGTTGGAATCCTTGATGACGCCATCGCCCTCCTCGCTGTCTTCAGCGACCGCTTGCGCCGGCCACTCATGCGCGCAGTCGGGGCAAACGTAGTTGTCGCCGTCCAGATAGGTGTTTTCGAGAGTGCATTGTGGGCAGGCGGGGATGTTGGACATGGCTGACTTTTCTAATAGGAGGGTTGGCCGCAGGCTGGCACGACAGGCGCACTAGTACGGTTTGAACAAGGCGGCAAGTATAGGAAATCGTTTCAATCCACCGTTTGTCGCACCGCAAGGTGGCGTTCCTGGCGCTGCGCCAGGGTCTTGGCAACATGGCTTTGCGGCGCCGCCTGTCTGGGCAACAGGCCTTTGAGGGCGTGCGGACTGGCTCGGGCGCCGCTGGCGATGTAGTCGGCCAGCAGGGTCGCTTGAACGGTCGCGGCAGGCAAGCCACAACCAACGCACAGGTAGTCAAACAGCGCATCCACCAGCGCCTCGGGCGACAGGCCGCTGGTTTTGCCAGTGCTTTGCCACAACCCGTCGGCAAAACCGAGAAAGGCATAAAACGGCGACATTGCCAGTCCGCTGGCAGCGGCGAGACCGGCTTGAGCGCCCGTCTCTGTGCGGCGATGTGTGCCCAGCAGCAGCAGCAGCAGGGTGTGCGTAAAGCGACCCGAGTTGGCCACCATGTCCCAATAGCGCGAGAAGCGGGTAAAACGCTGCATCGTCGCCGCGTCCACCACGCCGGTCTGCCGCACGGTATAGGGCGGCGCGGGGTCGTACACCATGCCGTATGCGACCGTATGGCGCGCAATTGGCGTGCCGCGCAAACGCTTCAAAATGCCGAGCTGGATTTCGTGCGGCTGCAAGGCGTGCAGGCGGTCGAAGCCAGCGGCAAAGCTTTCCAGCGTTTCGCCAGGCAGGCCAAAAATGAGGTCGGTGTGCAAGTGGGCGTTCGACTCTTGAACAAGCCAGCGCAAGTTGGCCACGGTCCGCTCGTTGTCCTGTTTGCGCGAGATGCGCTGCTGCACCTCGACATTGAAGCTCTGGATGCCGACCTCAAACTGCAGCACGCCCGGGGGGAACTGCGCAATCATGTGTTTGAGGCGGTCGGGCAACTGATCGGGGATGACTTCAAAATGCACGAACAGGTCGCCAGCAGGTTCGGCACTGTCTGGCGCTGGCAGCCGGTCCAGGAAAAACTGCAGGATGCGCACCGAGGCGTCGATCTTCAAATTGAAGGTGCGGTCCACGAACTTGAAGTTGCGCGCGCCGCGCTGGTACAGGCCCTGCATCTCGGCGAGGAAGGCGTCCAGCTCAAACGCCCAGGCGGTTTTGTCCAGCGAACTCAGGCAAAACTCACACTTGAACGGGCAGCCGCGCGAGGCCTCGACATAGAGCAGGCGGTGCGCCAGATCGGCATCGGTGTATTCGGCGTAGGGTAGCGCAATCTCGCTAAGAGGCGGCTGCTCACCGGCGATGACTTTCATCAGCGGCTGCGGCCCGTGCAGCAAGGCGCGACACAGTTTGGGAAAACTCACATCGCCCCAGCCGGTGATGACGTGGTCGGCCAATCGCACGATGTCTTGCTCGTCCACCTCATGACTGACTTCGGGGCCGCCCAGCACGACTTTGATTCCGGGTCGTTGGGTTTTCAGCAAACGCAGCACCTCGCAGGTCTGCGTGACGTTCCAGATGTACACGCCGAAGCCGATGATTTGCACCGCGCCGGGTGCCGGCTCGCCCAGCGTCAGCAGCAACTCGTCCACCACGTCCTGCGCCTTGCGCGCAATCGTGAACTCGCGCAAGGCGGTTTGCGGCTTCAAGTCGCCCATATTCGCCAGCAGGTAGCGCAGACCCAGGGAGGCGTGGATGTATTTGGCGTTGAGCGTGGCCAGGAGGATCGAGGGGGAGTTGAGAACTTGAAGGGAAGCCATGCCGGCATTATCAACATTCAGGCAAGATAAACACCTAACAAGTTGGCAAACAAGTTGGCAAAATTCGACAAAACAATAATCAAATCAACTATTTACAAGCGTAAAAATGTTGGCAAAATACTTGCATGTACACGCACGCCCACCAGTTTGAGCCCCTGATGCCCTCCGATGCGCGCATCGAGCCGCTGTTAGCCAAGGCACATGACCTTTCAAGATTCGCCACGACATTGGCAGGCACCCGCGTGCCGCCTGAACTGCGCAGCCTGCTGCGCAGCATGAACTCGTATTACACCAACCGCATTGAAGGCCAGCACACCCGGCCGCATGAAATCGACCAGGCCTTACGGCAAGACTTCTCCAAAGACGCCATGCTGGCCGCCAAACAGCGATTGGCCGTGGCACATATCGAAGCCGAGCAAGCGCTGGAGCAGCGCTACAGCGGACCCGACGGCGCGCGCGCCCTGTACACCGTTGAGGCCGTGCAGGACATGCACCAGGAACTGTTTGGCCGCTTGCCCCCGGCAGACTTGCTCACGTCAGAAAACGAACCCATCGCGCCGGGTCAGTTGCGCACACGGGAGGTCAAGGTGGGTCAGCACGTGGCGCCAGCCTGTGCCAGCGTGCCCCAATTCCTGGCGCGCTGGGCCAGCTTCTATGGCAATGTGCGACGCGGCGAGGCGGCGCTGGTGGCCATGGCCGCAGCGCACCAGCGCATGGGCTGGATTCACCCCTTCATTGACGGCAACGGGCGGGTCATGCGCCTGCATACCCACACGCTGCTCAGCGCCCTGGGCTACACCGGCGGGCTATGGTCGCCGCTGCGCGGATTCGCGCGAAGCACGGAGCGCTACTACGCGCTGTTGGCCGATGCCGATAGCCTGCGCCGGGGCGATCTGGATGGGCGAGGCAATTTGAGCGAACAGGCGCTCATTGCCTGGATCGACTATGTGCTGGACATCTGCCTGGATCAGGTCACGTTCATGTCGGGCATGCTGGACTTTGAGACCATGAAGGCGCGCATTGAGGCCTGCCTCGTATTTGAGGCCACGGTGGTTAAGCAGGGTGTGCGTCAGGAGTCGCTGCGTGGGCTGCATTACCTTTTTCTCAGCGGCGAGGACATGGCCCGGGGCGATTTCAAATCCATGCTGGGCGTGAGCGACCGCGGTGCCACCGACGCCTTGGGGGCGCTGGTCAAGCGCGGCTTGCTCAAGTCCGATTCGCCGCAGGGCAAGGTTCGGTTTGGGCTACCTCAGCATGCCTTGCGCTTTCTATTTCCGCGACTGTGGCCGGAGGCTGAGGCCGACGCGGCCACACTTTGAGCGACGTCATCCAGCCTTCATTTACAGTGAATTACTTCGCTGCACCAACTCTCCCCCCAATATAAAAACATGCCCACGTCAGACTCCACCATGACCCCAGAGCAACAACAGGCGTATGACACGGCATTGGAGAGAATCGAAACCTATCGTGTCCCGCAGAGTGCATATCTCGACTTGAAGGGACTTGGTTTGACACGCTTGCCGCCGCAGATCGTTGAACTCACGACGCTCAAGATGCTTGACCTATCCGAAAACCAACTGAGCAACCTGCCGCCACAAATCGGCCAGCTCACAGCTCTGACTCATCTTTACCCTCCTTGCCCTCTCATAATTCCAGCAGACAGCTTCATGTTGGGCAAGGTGGTCAAAATCCTCAAAGTACTGGACCCTACCGCGCAGGGGCGAAAATGGGCGGCATGACACAAGACATCTTTCGCGCCGACGCTTATCTGCTTGAGTGCTCCGCCACGATCACCGCTATCACGCCGCAGGGCATTGTGCTGGACCGCACCGTGTTTTATCCGCTGGGCGGCGGCCAGGCCGGTGACGCGGGCGTGCTGGTGCTGGCCGACGGCGGCGAGATTGCAATCGTGGACACCCGCAAGGGCAAGACCGAAGATGGCCAATCCAATGATGAAATAGCCCACTTGCCCCCGTCGGAATTGCTCAACCAGCTACTAAATAAAGAGCAAACAGACGCTATCAGGCTGGCGGTAGGCGACACCGTGACGGCCCGCATCGACTGGGCCCGCCGGCATCGCCTGATGCGTTTTCACACCGCCACGCATCTGTTGTGCCACCTGGTGCCGCAGCTGGTGAACGGCTGCTCGATCACACCCGACTATGCGCGCCTTGACTTCAACATGACCGATGCGCTGGACAAGGAGTTGCTCAACGCTGGCCTGGCCCGGCTCGTGGCCGCGGCCCATCCCATCTCGGTCGGCGCGATTTCCGACCAGGAACTGGACGCAAACCCGGCGCTGGTGAAAAGCATGTCGGTACAACCGCCGCGCGGCAGCGGCCAGATTCGCACGATTCGGATTGGCACGGAAGTGATGATCGACTTCCAGCCTTGCGGCGGCACGCATGTGGCCAACACCGCAGAGATCGGCCCGGTCGTCGTCACCAAGATCGAAAAGAAATCCGCCAGCACCCGCCGCGTGGTGCTGGGTTTTGCGCCATGAGCCGCGGCCAGGTCAGAAACGCCACCGGCGACGCCTTCTTTGTCTGGGAGGGCGACGTGCTGGTGGTCAACATCCTGGGCAAGCCCAGCGCCGCCAAGGACGCGATTGGCAAGCCCAAGGGCACGCAACTCAAGGTCAGCGTAACCGCCGCACCAGTGGCCGGCAAGGCGACCGACCACATGCTGCGCTTTCTGGCGCCGCAGTTTGGCGTGTCCGTGGCCGACATCGAGGTGGTGTTCGGACGCGAGAACGTGAACAAGCAGCTGCGCATCAAGTCGCCCAAAAAACTGCCCGCCGTGTTTGCCCAGGCCTCCCTCTTGCCGGATGAGAACTGACAGCACGCCCCTCGACCGAGGAACTTTGCTCAGCAGCCCCACTCCCACATTGCGATGACTTCCGCCAAATTCCCCCTCCGCCTTTTTTTCACTACTGTTTTTATAGCTGCTTGCGCACTAGCGACGGGGGCTAGAGCCCAGAACAGCTCTAAACCCATGGTGACCACGCCCCAGGTGCGCGCCGAGCTGCTGGCGCACGCGCCGGACGGCGCCGACCCGGGCAAGACTGTGTGGGTCGGTCTGCAGCTCACGCACCAGCCCGAATGGCACACCTACTGGAAGAATTCGGGCGATTCCGGCCTGCCCACCACGCTGCAGTGGACGCTGCCACCCGGCGTGACGGCGGGCGAGATTGCCTGGCCGCTGCCGAAAAAGATCCCAATCGGCAATCTGGCCAACTATGGCTACGAGGGCACGGTGCTGCTGCCGGTGCCGCTGACCATAGGCAAGGACTTCAAGCCCTCGCTGCTGAACAGCGACATCGAGATCAAGCTCAAAGCCAGCTGGCTGGTGTGCCGAAAAGAATGCATTCCCGAGGATGGTGAATTTGCCCTGCGTCTGCCAGTGCGCGGCTCCACCGCGCTCAACGGCGCCGACTTTGACAAGAGCTTCAAGGCACAGCCCACACCACTGGCTGGCGACAGCCAGGTGGCAGTCGAGGGCAAAACGCTCAAGGTCTCGGTAGCCGGGTTGCCGTCGGCGCTGCAGGGCAAGACACTGGAGTTCTTCCCGGAAACGCCGGAAGTGATCGAGACGGCGGCCCCATGGACACAAAACTGGCAGGGCGCGGTGTGGACCGCCAACGTGCCCTTGTCCGATCACCGCAGTCAAAGCCCCGCGCTGATGCCGGTGGTGCTGGCGGCGGATGTCAACGGCCTGCACCAGGGCTTTGTGGCCCAGGCCAAGGTCGTGGGCAACTGGCCGCCAATGGCCACCGCCCAGGGTGTGTCGCCCGAACTGGCGGCGGCGCTCCAGGCCAATATCGGCACAGGGGCGCCCCCCGTCAGCCCCGCCGCCTCGCTGGGTTTGTGGGCGGCCGTGCTCGGCGCCCTGCTGGGCGGCCTCCTGCTCAACCTTATGCCCTGCGTGTTCCCGGTGCTGGCCATCAAGGTCATGGGCTTTGCCCAGCATGCGCGGGACCGGCGCGGCCACCGCATCAGCGGCCTGGCCTATGCCACGGGCGTGGTGCTGTCCTTTCTGGCGCTCGGTGCGCTGATGCTGGGCCTGCGCAGCGCCGGCGAGCAGCTGGGCTGGGGTTTCCAGCTGCAGTCGCCGGCCGTGGTGGCGGCGCTGGCGGTGTTGTTCACGGTGTTGGGGCTGAACCTGGCCGGCCTGTTTGAATTTGGCCGGTTTTTGCCGAGTCGCATGGCCGCGCACCAGGCCAAGAGCCCGTCCGTCAACGCGTTTTTGTCGGGCGTGCTGGCGGTCGCAATTGCCTCGCCCTGCACCGCGCCGTTCATGGGCGCCTCGCTCGGGCTGGCGCTGGGTCTGCCGGCGCTACAGGCTCTGCTGATTTTTGCCAGCATTGGCGCTGGCATGGCCCTGCCCTATCTGGCGGCCAGCCTGATCCCGGCCGTGGCCCGGCTATTGCCGCGTCCCGGCGCGTGGATGGACACTTTCCGCCGCGCCATGGCGTTTCCGATGTTTGCCACCGTCGTCTGGCTGGTGTGGGTGTTGGGCCAGCAAAGCGGCATCGACGGCGCCGGCGCCCTGCTGGCGCTGCTGGTGGCCCTGAGTGGCGTGATCTGGGCGCTCACCCTCAAGGGCCGCAGCCGGCTCATCATTGCTACTGTTTCAATAGCTGTGTTCGCCCTGTTGACGGGGGCTATCGGCCAAAATATCTTCAAACTCATGGAGATCAGGACAGCGGCGGCCAGTGATCAGCGCTGGCAAGCCTGGGCGCCGGGCCGGGTCGAAAGCGTGCTGGCCACCGGTGCGCCGGTGTTCGTCGACTTCACCGCCGCTTGGTGCGTGACCTGCCAGTACAACAAGAAAACCACGCTCGCCGATGCGGCGGTGCTGGCCGATCTGGATGCCAAGAAAGTCACCCTGCTGCGTGCCGACTGGACCCGGCGCGACCCGGCCATCACCGCGGCGCTTGGCGCACTGGGGCGCAACGGCGTGCCGGTGTATGTGCTGTACAAGGCCGGCAGCGCACCGGTGGTGCTGTCTGAAATCCTGAGCGTGCAGGAAGTGCGCTCGGCCATCGCCAGTCTCTAGCACCCCAACCCCCAGGAGTCCCTGGGGACCTTGTCGTCGTCAGGGCTGAATGACGGCTGCGACTCGGTTGCGCGCCTTCAGGTTGTTCACATAGTTGTCGCGCGTGCCGATCACGTGTTCACGCATGAGGACATCGAAGGCGGCAAAGTCACCGGCGTCAAACAGCGCCAGCAGGCGCTTGTGCTGCTCCAGACCGCGCGGATGCAGCACATCGGCCGGCGCCGACAGGTGCGTGCGCAGGGCCGCAATCTTGGCCCCGGCCGTCGCATAAGCGGCCTGCATATAGGGGTTGCCGCAGTGGTCGACAAAGGCCTCGTGCAGGCGCGTGTCGGCACGGCTGTAGCGCACGGCGTCCTTCTCCTGGCAGGCGACTTCCATGTCGGCGATTGCTGACGCCATGGTCGCGAGGGTGGCCGCGCGGTCGTGTCGCCAGGCCAGCTCGGCCGAACGCGGCTCGATCACGCAACGAAATTCGCACAGCGCCGCGATGTCGGCCTCGCTGGCGTCAAAGACATAGCTGCCGCGCTGCGGCCGCACATTGACCAAGCCCAGTGACTGCAGCTGGTTCAGGGCCTCGCGCACCGGCGTGCGGCTGACGCCGAAGGACGCGGCCAGCGTTTCCTCCGGAATCATCGCGCCCAGCGCGAACTGGCCATCAATGATGGCTTCGCGCAATCGCTGCGCCACGATGGTGGCGAGCGACTTCGGCGTTTCGATTTTGAAATTAAGTGCGGGCAAAGCGCGTTTCTCCTACGGGCAATTGGAACACGTGCTCCCTGCGGCGCGCGCAATGGGTTCACTCAGGGATTTCACCTATATACCTTAGTACCTTACATACAAGACAATCATAACCATGAACTCAAACACCCCTGCATTCACCACCGAAGAACCGCTCGCGGCGCTGGCCCGGCTGCGCGAGCTGTTGGGCCCGGCCGCCGTGCTGATCGGCGCCGACGTGCCCGCGCGCAACTGCAACGACTGGAGCACCCAGCCGCCCCAGACACCGATCGCCGTCGTGCGGCCTGTCGACGCCGCCGGCGTCTCAGCGGCGTTCAAGGCCTGCCGCGCCGCCGGCCTGTCCGTGGTGCCGCAGGGCGGTCTCACCGGTTTGTGCGGCGGCGCGCGGCCCGAGCCGGGCTGGGTCGCCCTGTCACTGGAACGCATGGTCGGCGTGGAAGAAATCGATGGCGCCAGTTCCACCATGACGGTCTGGGCCGGCACGCCGCTGGAAGCGGTGCAGCGCGCCGCCAGCGAGGCCGGTTTTTACTTCGCGCTGGATCTGGGCGCGCGCGGCTCCTGCGCCATCGGCGGCAACCTGTCGACCAACGCCGGCGGCAACCGGGTGATCCGTTACGGCATGGCGCGCGAACTGGTGCTCGGGCTGGAAGTGGTCTTGCCCGACGGCACCATCGTCACCAGCCTGAACAAGATGATCAAGAACAATGCTGGCTACGACCTGAAGCACCTGTTCATCGGCAGCGAAGGCACGCTGGGCGTCATCACGCGCATCGTGCTGCGCCTGCATCCGCAACCGCAATGTACGCTGTCGGCGCTGTGCGCCCTGCCCGATTACGCGGCCGTGGTGCGCCTGCTCGGCGCCGCGCGCAGTGGGTTGGGGCCGCTGCTGTCGGCGTTCGAGGTGATGTGGCCGGACTACTGGGATGTGGTGACCAAACGGGTCGGCGTGCGTGCCCCGGTGGCCGACGGGTACGGCTTTTATGTGCTGGTCGAGGCCCAGGGCACGGACGACACGGTGGACGGCCCGCGCTTTCAGCGCTGGCTCGAAAACTTGCTTGACGAAGGCGCCTTGGCCGACGCCGCGCTGGCCCAGTCCGTCGCCGACACCCAATCGTTCTGGGCGCTGCGCGATGCCTGCGCCGAGTTCTTTCCCACCTTGGGCCCGCATATTTCCTACGACGTCGGCCTGGCCGTGAAGTCGATGAACGCCTACGCCGTGGCCTGCAAGGCGGCGCTGGCCGCCGCGATTCCCGGCTGCGAGAGTGTCTATTACGGCCACGTCGGCGATGGCAACCTGCACCTGGTGGCCTGGGTGGACGGCCTCAGCGTGGCGCAGCAGCCCAAGGAAGCCATGGACGAGGTGATCTACGGCCTGGTGCGCGAATTCAACGGCACGGTGTCGGCGGAACACGGCATCGGCACGGTCAAGAAAAAATGGCTCGGCCATGCCCGCAGCCCGGAAGAAATCGCCTTGATGAAAACCATCAAGCGGGCGCTCGACCCGCAAGGCCTGCTCAACCCCGGCAAGGTGGTGTGAGGTGACTGTGTCCCCGCAAAGCGGCCTGCAGCGCCTGCTGGACTGGCTGTTCAAGGCGATTGAGGCCGTGCTGGCCGGGCTGCTGCTGGGCATGGTGCTGATGGTGTTCGGCAACGTGGTGCTGCGCTATGCCTTCAATTCCGGCATCGTGATGTCGGAAGAGTTGTCGCGCTTCTTCTTCGTCTGGCTCACCTTCATCGGTGCCATCGTCGCGATGCGCGACGGCACCCACCTGGGCATGGACAACGTGGTCAGCAAGCTCTCGCGGCGCGGCAAGCTGGTCTGCCTGACTATCAGCCAGGGCCTGATCCTGCTGTGCTGCGCCATGCTGTTCTGGGGCACCTGGCGCCAGCATGAAATCAATGCCACCAACATGGCGCCGGTGACGGGCATGTCCATGATCTGGGTGTTTGGCGTGGGTTACCTCACCAGCGCCGCCATCGCCGTGCACGCCCTGCACAAGTTTTGGCGCATCGCCAGTGGGCAGATTCGCGACGATGAGCTGATCGAGATCAGCGAAAGCGAAGACATGCCGCATGCCCCCGCGGTTGCGGCCACGGAAAGCAAAACATGACGGTCGCCATTTTCGCCATTTCCCTGTTCGGCGCCATGGCGGTCGGACTGCCAATTGCCTTTGCGTTGCTGATCTGCGGTGCAGTGTTGATGGTCACGCAAGGCCAGATCGACACCACCATCCTGTCGCAAAAATTGCTCGAAGGCGCCGACAGCTTTCCGCTGCTGGCGATTCCCTTCTTCATGCTGGCCGGCGAGTTGATGAACGCCGGCGGCATTTCCAAGCGCATCGTCAATTTCGCGCTGGCCTGGGTCGGCCATTTCCGGGGCGGTCTGGGCATCGTGGCGATTTTTGCCTGTGTCGTGATGGCCGCCATTTCGGGCAGCGCCGCCGCCGACACGGCAGCCATCGGCGCCCTGCTGATCCCGATGATGCGCCGGGCCGGCTACAACATTCCACGCGCCTCCGGCCTGATCGCCGCCGGCGGGGTGATTGCGCCGGTCATTCCACCCTCGATCGGCCTGATCGTGTTCGGCGTCATCGCCAATGTATCGATTGGCAAGCTGTTCATGGCCGGCATTGTCCCCGGCCTGATGATGGGTCTGGCCCTGCTCGTGACCTGGTTGTGGGTGGCGCGCAAGGACCAGGTGGCCGTGCTGCCCAAGCAGAATATGGCGGCACGCACGCGCGCCGGTGTCGATGGCGTGTGGGCGCTTCTGATGCCCCTGGGCATCATTGGCGGCATGAAGTTCGGCATCTTCACGCCGACCGAGGCCGGTGTCGCGGCCTGTGTCTACGCCTTCGTGGTCGGCGCCTTCATCTACCGCGAACTGGCCCTGCGCCAAGTCTACGGCCTGCTGGTGTCGGCCGCCAAGAGCACGGCGGTGATCGTGTTCCTGATCGCCGCCGCGCTGGTGTCGGCCTGGCTGATCACCACCTCGGAGGTGCCGCAACAGGTGGCGGCCCTGCTCGCACCTTTCACCGGCAACCCAACGCTGCTGATGTTCGTAATCATGCTGCTGGTGGTCATCGTCGGCTCGGCGCTGGACTTCGCGCCCACGCTGATGATCCTCACGCCGGTGCTGATGCCGGTGGTGAAGGAAGCCGGTATCGATCCGGTGTACTTCGGCGTGCTGTTCATCATGAACAACGCCATCGGCCTGATCACGCCGCCGGTGGGCATCGTGCTCAACGTCATGTGCGGCGTGTCCAAGATTTCGATGAGCGAGTTGATGAAAGGCCTGTGGCCTTTCCTGTGGGCTGAATTGGCGGTGTTGTTTTTGCTGGTGCTGTTCCCGTCGCTAGTACTGGTGCCGCTGAAGTGGTTGACCTGATTTTTTATTCAAAGGAGACAGTGAGATGAAATTGTTCAAAAATTCCCGCACGCGCTTCGGCGCCCTCGCCTTCACGGCCATCGCACTGGCCGCCGGCAGCGCCCAGGCGCAGTTTCAGGAGCGCAGCTTCAAGGTCTCCAACGGCGTCAGCAAGGAGCATCCGATGGGCAATGGCCTGGCCAAGATGGGCGCCTGCACCCTGGCCAAATCGGGCGGCAAGATGAAGATCCAGCCCTACTGGGACGGCTCGCTGGGCAATGACCTGACCGCCACCCAGAGCGTGCGCACCGGCTCGCTCGACATGGTGCTGACCTCCACCGCGCCGCTGGTCGGCATCGTGCCCTCGCTGGGCGTGTTCGATCTGCCCTTCCTGTTCGGCAACGAGACAGAAGCGGATGCGGTGCTCGACGGCAAGGCCGGCGACTGGTTCGCGGCCAAGCTGCCGGCGGTGGGCGTGATCAACCTGGCCTGGTGGGAAAACGGCTTTCGCCACACCACCAACTCCAAACGCCCCATCACCAAGGCCGAAGACTTTGACGGCGTGAAGATGCGCGTGATGCAAAACACCATCTTCATCGACACCTTCAAGACGCTGGGGAGTAATGCCGTGCCCATGGCGTTCTCCGAGGTCTACTCCGCGCTGGAAACCAAGACCGTGGACGGCCAGGAAAACCCGTTCACCAACATCGAGAACATGAAGTTCTACGAGGTGCAGAAGTACCTGACGCTGACCAAGCACGCCTACAGCCCGACGCTGGTGCTGTTCTCCAAGAAAATCTGGGACACACTGGCACCGCAGGAGCAAGCCACCCTCAAGGAATGCGCCGCCGTGGGCCGCGAGGAGCAGCGCAAAGTCAACCGCGAACTGTCGGCCAAGAGCGTGGCCAACCTCAAGTCCAAGGGCATGCTGGTCAACGAAATCAGTCCGGCCGAGATGCAGCGCATCCGCGACAAGTCCAAGGTGATTTACGAGCGCCATGCCAAGGAAATCGGCGATGAGGCGATCACCCTGGTGTCGGGTGAATTGAAGCGCATCCGGGGCCAGTGAGCATGACATTGGCTTCCATTTCGCCCGCGCTGGTGGTCGCCATCACCGGCGCGGGCCAAGGTATCGGCCGTGGGCTGGCCCTGGCGTTCGCGCGCCAGGGCGCACATGCAGTGGTCGTGTCCGACATCAACGAACAAGCCGCCGCCAAGGTGGCCGACGAAGTGCACGGCCTGGGCGGCCAAGCCCTGGCGCTGCAGGCCGACGTGACCCGGGCCGCCGACTGCGCCGCCCTGGTTGCGCAGACCGTGCAGGCCTTCGGCCGGCTCGACGTGATGGTGTGCAACGCCGGCATCATGCAGCTGCGCCCGCTGCTCGAACTCGAAGCCGAGGACTGGGACCGCATGCTGGCGGTCAACGTCAAGGGCAGCTTTCTCACGCTGCAGGCGGCGGCGCGGCAGATGCTGGAACAGCCGCCGCTGGCCGCCGGCCGGCCACGCGGCAAGATCATCACCATGGCCTCGATCGCCGGGCGCAGCGGCGCCGGGCCGATTGCCGCCTTGATTGCACCGTACCGCGCCAGCAAGGCGGCGCTGATCAGCCTCACGCAGTCGGCCGCCATCACCTTTGCGCCGCACATCACGGTCAACGCCATCTGTCCTGGCCTGGTCGAAACCGACATGTGGAAGCAGATGGACCGCGACTGGACCGCGTTGCAGGGCATTGAAGAGGGCGCAGCCTGGAAGCAGCGCACGGCCACCATCCCGATGGGCCGGCCGCAGCAGCCCGAGGACGTCGCCAACCTGGCGCTGTTCCTGGCCTCACCCGCCTCCGATTACATGACCGGCCAGTCGATCAACATCGACGGCGGCCTGATGATGAACTGAGCCCCCATGCACCAACATCCCGCATTGCAACTCCAGGAACGCCTGCGCGCCGGTGGCCTCGTCCAGGTGCCCGGCGCCTATGACGCCCTGTCGGCCCGCCTGGTCGAGCGCGCCGGCTTCCCGGCCGTCTACATGACCGGCTTCGGCGCCACCGCCGCGCGCCTGGGCCAGCCCGACATCGGGCTCTTGACCCAGACCGAGATGACCACCCACGCACGCGACATGGTGCGCGCCGTGGCTATTCCCGTGATCGCCGACGCCGACACCGGCTACGGCGGCCCCTCCAACATCGAACGCACGGTGCGCGAATACATTCAGGCCGGCGTGGCGGCGATCCACCTGGAAGACCAGATCGCCCCGAAACGCTGCGGCCAGATGGCCGGCATCCGCCTGATGGACACACGCGAAAACGAGCGCCGGCTGCGCTGCGCGCTGGCGGCCCGCGGCGATGACGCCCTGCTGGTGATCGGCCGCACCGACGCCCTGCCCGCCCTGGGCATCGACGAGGCGGTCGCGCGCGCCAAGCGCTACCAGGACGCCGGCGTCGATCTGGTGTTCGTCGACGGCATCAAGACGGTGGCCGAGGTCGAGGCGGTCGCGCGCCGGGTGGCCGGCCCCAAGGTCGTGTCCATCGTCGACGGCACCGATGCCGCGGCGCTGACCGCCACCAACCTGCAGGACATGGGTTTCGCCCTGGTGTTTTACGCCGTGACCGCGCTGTTCAGCGCGGCGCGCGCCGTTGAGCAGGCGCTGGCCGAGCTGCATGCCAGCGGCACGCCGCGCGGGCTCAGCACCCCCGGCATGAGCTACGCCGATTTTTCCCGTGTCGTCGGCCTGGCCGAGCACCAGCGCCTGGACCAGGAGTTCGGCGCTTCCTGATTCCTCCTACAAAGAACCTTTATGAACACTCCACAAATTCCCTACCAGGGCATCTGGCCCGCCCTGTTGACACCGCTGACTGCCGATCTGGCGATCGACATTCCCTCGTTCGCGCGCCACGCCTGCAGCTTGATCGATGCCGGCTGTACCGGCGTCACGCCTTTTGGCACCACCGGCGAGGGGCCCTCGTTCAGCGTGGCCGAGCGCATCGCGGCGGTGGACGGGCTCATCGCCGGCGGCGTGCCGGCCGGGCGCATCCTGGTTTCGACCAGTTGCGCCGCCCTGCCCGATGCAGTGGAACTCACGCGCCACGCAACGCAAGCGGGCGCCTTCGGCAGCCTGCTGCTACCGCCCTTCTTCCTCAAGGGCGTGTCCGACCAGGGCGTGATCGATGCCTACCGCTGGGTCATCGACCAGGTGGCCGACCCGCGCCTGCGCATCGTGCTGTACCACATTCCCCAGGTCTCCGGCGTGCCCTTAAGCCACCACGTAATCGAAACTCTGAAGACGCTCTACCCCAAGACCATCATCGGCATCAAGGACAGCAGCGGCCAGCGCGAAGGCTCACTCGCCTTCGCCAAAGCTTTCATGCCGCCGCTGCAAGTCTGGGTCGGCAACGAGCCGGACCTGCAGGTGATGGCCGCGCGCGGCAGCGTCGGCGCGGTCAGCGGCGTGGCCAATGTCCTGCCGCACCTGCTGCAGCGGCTGGTGGGACAGTTCGACGGCCCGGACGCCGCGCGCGATCTGCAACGCGTGAAGGATTTCATCGGCATTCTGGGCGGCTACGGCGTGACGGCGGCCTTCAAGGGCATCATGGCGATCCTAACCCAAGACCCGGGCTGGCGGCGCGTGCGCCCACCGCTGGTGGCGCTCACTGACGCGGAGTATCAGCATCTGGTGGCGCAGATGAACGCCTTCGCACTGGACCCCAGCAAAGACTGAGGAAAAGACGGCCTGGCGGGGGTTTGCGTACACTGGGCGGATGAGCGAAACACACAACATCCAACACATCCTGGTCAGCTACAAAACCGTGGCCGTGGTGGGCTTGAGCCCCAAGCCGCACCGCGCCAGTTTCGAGGTGGCGCACTACATGCAGACACAGGGCTGGCGCATCATCCCGGTCAACCCGGTGGCCGCCGCCAGCGGCGCGCCCATCCTCGGCGAGAAAGTCTATGCCACGCTGCTGGAGGCGGCGCAGCACGAAAAGATTGAGCTGGTGGACGTGTTCCGCAAATCCGAAGATGTGCCGCCGGTCGCGGCCCAGGCCATCGCCATTGGCGCCCAGGCTTTGTGGCTGCAACTGGGCATCGAAAATGCCGAGGCAGCCGCTGCAGCCGAAGCCGCCGGCCTGCGGGTGGTGCAGAACAAGTGCCTGCTGGTGGAACACGCGCGGCAACGATAGGCCAGGTACCCCACGGGCCATGGGTTCAAAGGCGCTGGTGAAGCTTCATCCCGGGCATATCCATCGCGATGCGTAAAACGTCCCCAGACGTGGCGTCTGTCGCGTACAGGGTCTTGCGATCCGCGCCGCCGAAAGCCAGATTGGTCAGTGAATGCCCCGGCGTACCGCACAGCACCTGAACCGGTTCCGCTCGAGGGTTGAGAACCCAGATATAGGCCAGTCCGGGATTCGCCACCAGGAGACTCCCCGACTCGTCCATGGCCAGTCCATCCGGGCCACTCGGACCGTACGAAGTGAAAAACTGCCCGGCCTTGGAGACACTGCCATCGGCCAGCACGGGCATGCGCCAGACACAGTTGCCGCGGGTCACCGCCACGAACAGAAAGCGCTCGTCGGGCGACAACACAATCCCGTTGGGACTGGGTATGTTCGACAGCAGTAGATCCAGCCGACCTGCAGGTGTCAGCCGGTAGACGCGCCCGGTGGGGTCATGCAGTCCGGTCTGCCCCTGATCGGTGAAGTAAAGATTGCCTTGTGAATCAAGGATGAGATCGTTGACACCCTTGAAGCTTTCGGTGTTGCGCCGTGTCAGGAAGGGTCGCAACTCGCCACTGAGCACGTTGACCAGCATCAGCCCGTTGCGGTAGTCGGTCACCAGCAATTCGGCGGCGCTGATGAACTTCATGCCGTTAGGTTCGCCATCCCACTGCGCCACCAGATCCCATTCACCCTTGGGGTCGATACGAAACACGCGCCCGAATGGAATATCGCTCACATAGAGGTTGCCGGCATCGTCAAACACCGGGCCTTCAAGGAACGAGTCACTCTCACGCCCGCCCTGGTTGGCGTCACCCCACACGCTGCGCTGGGGCTGGCGATAGCGTTGGGGCAAGCTGGTGAACGTCTCCAGCGTGCGGACTTCAGGTGGATTCAAGAGAAACACGAGCGATCGCCCCATGGTGAAATGATCAAAAGGTATACCGCCTGGCCGGCTTGTCAACCGGGATTTATTGTTTTTCAAACGCGGCGTTGGCCGTCACCTTGCCCCAGTTGTCGGTGCTGTCCCGGAGCATTCGCGCAAACACGTCAGCGCCCACCTGGCGCGGCTCGGCGCCCATGCCTTCGGCAAATGTTTTCATGTCGCTGGACGCCATGGCCGTGGCAATTTCTTTTTGCAGGCGGGCCAGGATCTCGGGCGGTGTGCCTTTGGGCGCCCACAAACCGGTCCAGTTGACAATGCCGGGCCATTGGGTGCCGGCCTCCGTGAAGGTTGGCACCGCCGGCAAGGCCGACAGCCGCTTGTCGCCGCTGACCGCCAGCAGACGCAGCTTGACGCCTTTGACGTTGCCCATCAGACCCGTCGTGGAGGCGATCTGAAAATCAATGGTGCTGGACAAAACCGCTTGCGTTGCCTCGCCCGCGCCCTTGAACGGGATGTGCATGAAATTCACACCGGCGGCAATGCCCAGCGCCTCGCTCGCAAAATGCGGCGTGGTGCCTGGCCCGCCCGTGCCATACGTCACTTGATTGGGCTTGCGTTTGGCCTCCGCCAGCAAATCGGTCAGGGTTATGAAGGGCGACTGCGCATTCACGGCCAAAGCCATGGGCGCGAAGACAAACGCGCCCACTGGCAGCAGATCCACCGCCGGGTCAAACGGCAGTTTCTTGAAAATGTGCGGCAACAGCGAGAACGTGGTGTCGTTGGCCATCAGGGTGTAACCATCCGCCGGTGATTGCGCCACTTGCGCGGCGCCGATGGTGCCGGTGGCACCCGCCTTGTTCTCGATGAAAAAACTCTGACCCGTCTGCTCGGTGAGTTTTTGCGCCATTTTTCGCGTGACCAGATCCACGGCGCCGCCGGGGCCATAGGGCACGACGATCTTGACGGGCTTGCTGGGCCAGGCCGGTTGCGCCTGTGCCGCGCTGGTGGCTAAGCCCAGTGCGGCCAAGGCACAGCCAGCGAAGACAGATCGGCGAGTTGATTTACAAAACATGGCAGTCTCCTATTAATAATCATCAATCCAGTGTGATGCCCGACGTCTTGATCACGCGGGCCCATTTGAGGCGGGCATGGCTGTGTTTGGGTTTCAGGCTGCGACGGGCGCATGGCTTTGCAAGACCGCCAGGGTATTCTTGGCAGCGGCCACCCCCATATTCACATAGGCGTCGCTGGTGACGCCACCGATGTGCGGGCTCAGGATGAAGCCAGGCTGGTCATGAAAGATGTGCGGTACGGTCATCGGTTCGACGCCGAAGCTGTCCAGCCCGGCCATGGCCACCTGCCCGCCGCGCACCGCCGCCAGCAGCGCGAGTTCGTCGATCAAGCCACCGCGCGCCGTGTTGATCACAATGACGCCTTTTTTGCACCGCGCCAGCGTGTCGGCATTGAGCAATTGCTTGTTCTCGGCGGTCAGGGGGCAATGCAGCGAAATTGCGTCGGCCTCGCGCCATAGCGTGTCCAGATCAACCGCCTGGATGTAAGCCAGCAGATTTTTCGCGAATGGGTCAAAGCCGATCACGCGCATGCCCATGGCATCGGCCATCTTCGCAAAGCGTTGGCCAATGGCCCCCAGGCCGATCAGGCCAATGGTGCGGCCGCCCAGCTCCAGACTCTTGTGGCTCGCCTTGTCCCAATGCCCGGCGTGCATGCGCGCGTTGAGCTGCACCACCGACTTGGCACACGCCAGCAGCATGGCCAGCGCCTGCTCCGCCACCGCTGCGGCGTTGACGCCGACCGCCGCCGTGACGGCGATGCCACGCGCTCTGGCCGCATCCTTGTCGATGGTGTCAGTGCCGCTACCATGCTTGGAGATGACCTTGAGCGACGGCGAGGCATCCATCAGCTCCGCCGTGATGCTGCTGTAGCGCACGATATAGGCCACGGGATCGTGGCGCCAGGCCAAGGCGATCAAGTCGGGCACCTGGGGCGTCTTGCCGGCGTAGACCAGCTCATAGTCCGTGAGCAGCGCCACCGCCTGCGGCGCCAGATCGGCCGCGGTGACGATGATCACCGGTTTGCGGTTCAGGGCTTGCTGCATGGCGCTCACAGGCTTTCTCCCTCTTTCAGCACCCCGGCGCTCACCAGTGAAGCGGTCAACCACGAGGCACGGGTCTTGCCTTCCTTGATGGCCGCAATGCGCTTGGCCTCGGCCACGACTTTATGCG
This sequence comes from Rhodoferax ferrireducens, assembly GCF_003347515.1. Classification (GTDB taxonomy): domain Bacteria; phylum Pseudomonadota; class Gammaproteobacteria; order Burkholderiales; family Burkholderiaceae_C; genus Rhodoferax. Next base: position 130,852 of record NZ_QEII01000312.1, read on the forward strand.
CAGCCAAAGGCAGCAAGGATTCAATCTTCTCGCGCTCCACCACCACGACACCATCGCCGTCGCCAATGATGAAATCACCGGGATTCACCGTCACGCCGCCGACCGATACCGGGTGGCCGATGCGCCCGCCAACTTGCTTGGTCGGGCCGTTGGGATTGGTGCCGACCGAGAACACGGGATAGTCCATCTCGTCAATCTCCAGGCTGTCGCGCACGGCGCCATCCATCACCACACCCGCCAGGCCAAGCTGCTTGCAGGCCGTCATCATGATGGTGCCCATCAAGGCCGCGCTCTGGTCACCCTTGCCGTCGATCACCAGCACGTCACCGGGTTTGGCCAGCGCCATGGCAGCGTGGATCATGAGGTTGTCGCCGGGACGCACTTCCACGGTGAAGGCCGGTCCCGCCACTTTCATACGCGGTCGCAGTGCCGCAATGCGGCCATGCAGCGCGCCGCGGCGGCCCGCCACGTCGGAGAATATGGCGGGCTGGTACTGCGCGGCTTGGGCGATGATGTCGGCGCTCACGCGGGGGAAGTCTTTGATGATGTCTGAAAGATTCATGGGAGTGGTCCTGGATGAGGGGGGCGAAAATCGGGGGCTGTTCAATCCAGTTTGGCGCCAGACTCTTTGATGATGGGTGCCCAGCGCGCGATGTCGCTTTTGATCAGGGCCGAAAACTGCTCGGGTGTACCGCCCAGTACATCGGCACCCTGTTCTCCAAGCTTTTTCTTGACGTCAGCGCTTTGCAGCGCCTTGTTGATCTCGGTGTTCAGGCGCACCACGATGTCTTTGGGCACCGCGGTAGGCGCCACAAAACCGAACCAGGTGACGGCTTCAAAGCCTTTGTAGCCCGATTCAGCGACCGTGGGCACCTGCGGCAGATCGTCCACGCGGTTCAGCGAGGTGACGGCAAGCGCGCGCATCTTGCCATTTTTGATGTGCCCGAGCAGTGTCGGCACCGACGACATGTAGAGCTGCACCTGGCCGCCAATCAGGTCGGTGCTCGCCTGGGCTGCGCCCTTGTACGGAATATGCGTGAACTTGACGCCAGCCGTCTTCTGAAACAGCTCGCTGGCCAGGTGCGCCACCGTACCGTTGCCCGGCGAGGCAAAGTTGAGGGAAGCGGGCTTGGCCTTGCTCGCGTTGACGATGTCGGCCAGCGTCTTGTAGGGCGAATCGGCCGCCACCACCAAGACGAGCGGGGCACTGGCCACCAGACCCACGGGCGCCAGGTCCTTCAGCGAGTCGTAAGGCATCTTGCTGTACAGCGTGGGGTTGATGGCCAAGTTGCTGGTCTGGCCCAGCGCCAGGGTGTAACCATCACCAGCGGCCTTGGCGGCCGCGTCGACCCCGAGGTTGCCGCCGCTACCGGGTTTGTTTTCGACCACAAAACTCCAACCCAGCGTGCTTGAGAGCTTGTTGGTGACATCGCGCGCAATGATGTCGGTGCCGCCGCCGGCGGGGAACGGCACGATCACGCGAATCGGCTTGTTGGGGTAATTCTGGGCAAAAACGGGGAAGGCCAGACTGGCGAATAAAGTGGCCAGAAGGCCGCGACGCAGCAATGTCATGAGATGTCTCCTGAGTTATTGAAATGACGATGCGAATTTTCTTGCCATGTTTCATTCATCGCAATACAGTTGCACCTGACGCAACAAAGACCACAGAATGAAGTCACTCACATCTGCCGCAGAAACCCTGACAGGCATTGAAGAAACCGGCGGCGTGATTGCCGTTACACGGGCATTACGCCTGCTGGAAGCCTTTGGCGTCAACGATGCTCACCTGACGCTGGCCGAGTTGAGCCGCCGTACCGGCCTGCACAAAACCACGGCCTTGCGCATCGCACGCACATTGGCGAGCGACCACTATCTGGTGCAAAAAGACGACGGCAGTTGGCGACTGGGCCGGGCCGCAGGCTGGCTGGGCGCGTGCTACCAGGCAACCTTCGACGTGCATGACGTGGTCGAACCCGTGCTGCGTGAACTCACCGTCCAGACCGGCGAGAGCGCTTCGTTCTATGTACGCGAGGGCAACCAGCGCACCTGCCTGGCCCGGGTTGATGGCCCGCGCACCATCCGCCATCACGTGCGCGTGGGTATCGGACTGCCGCTGGACCTGGGCGCACCGGGGCGTGTGATTCTGGCGTTTTCCGGGGAGCCCGGCGAACCGTATGAATCCATTCGCCAGCGGGGCTACCACCTCTCGCTCGGCGAACGTGAACCCGAGGTGTCAAGCGTGTCAGCACCGGTGTTCGGCATGCAGTGGCGGCTGCTGGGCTCGGTCTGCATTTCGGGCCCCACCTCGCGTTTGACAGAAGCGCGCTTGCTGGAATTGAGTCAAACCGTCATCCAGGCGGCCAATCAACTTTCCTACGCGCTGGCGGGTAGCCGCAAGCCCGCACCACGGACGGACAGTGCGGCCACCTGGCATCCATAGTCGTCCACGCGGGCGGGTCTTCAGGCCGTGCCCCGTTCCACGATAGAGAAGCCGATGTCGACAATGGGCTGCGCAACGGTGCGGCCTTCGGCTCGGTCGACGATGTACTGCGCGGCCGTCTGACCGATGCGGGTGCCATCGATGCGTACCGTCGTCAAGGCCGGCTGCAGGCTGGCGGCAAACTCCATGTCGCCCAAGCCCACGATGGCCAGCTGCTGGGGCACCGCGATTCCACGCGCCTGGGCCTCAATGAGCACACCCAGGGCCAGCATGTCGGAGCTGCAGAACACCGAATCGATGCCCTCCGGATGGTTCAGCAGTTGCGCCAGCCCGGCCCGCCCGGAGCCCAGAGTCGTGGGGGGCGGGGCCAGGTAGGTCGGCAGCTCGGCCTCCAGGCCCAAGGTGCGACTCATGCGCCGAAAGCCATCGCTGCGACGCCGCGCGCGCTCGTCGCTGCCGCACAGTAGCGCCGTCCGGCGGTAACCCCGCTGGTGCAGGTAGGCGCATACCGAGGCACCAATACCCTCGTTCGAGAATCCCACCAGCATATCAATGGGCGTGGGTGTCAGGTCCCAGGTTTCCACCACCGGGATGCCGGAGGCGAGCAACTGACGCCGACCGGCCGGGGAATGCATGATGCCGGTGAGCACGATGCCGTCGGGTCGGCGGCGGATGATGGCGTCGAGCAGCGCATCCTCCCGCAAGGCGTCGTAGCCGCTCTGGCCGATCATCAGTTGGTAGCCCTTGGCGTCAAGCGCCTGGTTGAGGGACTGGATGGTTTCCTGGAACACCGGACCGACCAGGGTGGGCAGTACCGCGGCAACCAAGCGCGCACGCGATGAACGCAGGCTGCCGGCCATGCCGTTGGGAACAAAACCCGTGCGCTGCACCGCTTCCTGGACTTTGGCATGCATCGCGGGCGACACCCGTTCGGGGTGGTTCAGCGCACGTGACACGGTCATGGCGGACACCCCCGCCAGCCGGGCGACATCGTGAATAGTAAAGGCTTGCGACATGGGGGGATTGTCTACCAAAAAACCCATCCTGCAATACCATTGTTATGGATACCAAAGCCGGTTCAATGTGATCGCATGGACCTTCTTGCCGGCTGTGATTGCCAATACTACAAGGGTAAACCCCATATTTTCAAATGCTTTTCGGCATTAATATTTACATCAAATTGTTACCGATAACAAATCCAGATTTAACGCACCCTTTCCTATCCGCCCCATGCTGAACACGCCTTCGCATTCCACTCCCCACCACGAAAGAAGACCATGAAACTCCAATCTTTATCCTCCGTGCCGTGTTTGACCAAAACAGCCTTGGGCGCGGGCCTGCTGGGCTTGGCCGCCGTTGCGCTGCCTGTCGCCGTACACGCCGAAATCCGCGTCATGTGTTATCAGGACGCCAACGAGTGCGACGTGACCGCCGACCTCATCAAACGTTACGAAGCGCAAAACGCCGGTGCCAAGGTGATTCTTGACGTCGTCCCGTTCAAAACGATCATTGAGCAGCTACCGGTGCAACTGGCCGCGGGACAGGGACCGGATATCGCACGTCTCACCGACCTGGGTGGGCTGTCGAAATACTACCTGGACATCAGCCCCTACCTGAAAGACCGCAAGTACTGGGAAGCGAACTTCGGTGCAACCCTGCCCTGGCTGCGGCCCAGCGCGGGCGACAAAGGTATCTATGGCTTCATGTCCCAGTTGACGATGACCGGCCCGTTCGTCAACAAGACCCTGTTTGAGCAGGCCAAGATCCCCATGCCCGGCCCCAAGGCCACTTGGGATGAGTGGGCCGACGCGGCGCGCAAGGTGGCCAAGGCCACGCAGACCCCGGCCGCCATGGCCTGGGACCGCTCCGGCCACCGCTTCGCCGGTCCGGCCATCAGCTATGGCGCCAAGATCTTCGACGCCAAGGGCAACCTCGCGCTGGATGACGGCTACAAGACAGCCGTGCACAAGTTCGTCGCTTGGCACAAGGACGGCACCATTCTCAAGGACGTGTGGGGCGGTTCGGGCGGCTCCAGCTATGCCGATACCGTGGGCGAGTTCAAGAATGGCCGCCTGGTGATGGCGCTGTCAGGCTCCTGGCAGATCGCCCGCATGCAAAAGGAAATCGGCAATGCGTTCGACTGGGTCGCCGTGCCCAACCCCTGCGGCCCGGCCGCCTGCACCGGCATGCCCGGCGGCGCGGCCTGGGCGGCGCTGAAGACGAGCAAGTCGCCGAAGGAAGTTGGCCAGTTCCTCGACTTCATGGCCCAGGAGGCCAACGTGGCCGAGTTTGCCTCCAGGACCAACAACATCCCGGCCCACGCGGGTGTGGCCAAAAAGGGCGTGACTTACCCTAGCGCCGGTCCTGCCGCCCAAGCGGCCCTCGGCGTCTTCACCAGCGGCACCGCGACGCTGGCGCCCCCCGCCTATGCGCTGCAGGGCTACAAATACAACCGCGCCATCATGCTGCCCACCGTGACCCGCGTCACCCAAGCCATCGTGGGCGAGATCAGCGTGGACGAAGCCGTGACCAAGATCAGCACCGACATGGCCGAAGCGGTCAAGCAGGCAGAGAAATAGGCACCCCCCCAAATCGCGCACTTCGTGTCGCTCCTCCCCCCTTGCAGGGGGCGATACCAGCGGCCTGGCAGAGCCAGTTCCGCGGTATCTCTGGAATAAGGCAGCGGCGCTGGCGGCGTCACGGGACAGTAGATCGGAGTCGGTATGTCAGTCTTCTCAGCCTTCTTAGGCTTCTTCTTCAACCTGTTCGAGCCGGTGTTCCGGCTGGGCCAAAAATGGCTCGGTGCCTCGCGCATTGGCTGGCTCTTTGTTGGGCCAAATCTGGTGGTGATCGGCATCTTCACCTTCCTGCCCATCGTGATCAACCTGGTCTACGCGGTGACGGGCGGCGTCAATCTGCTGCCCACGCAGCGGCCCTTCACCGGGATGGAGAACTTCGCCACCCTGCTGGAATGCCGCGATTACACCGACCTGCAGAGCTGCCGCACCGACATCTTCCTGCGCTCGATCTTCAACACCGTCAAATTCAGCCTGATCCAGGTGGTGCTGATGCTGTTCTTCTCGCTGGTCACGGCCCTGGTGCTGAACCGCAAGATCATCGGCCGCGGTTTCTGGCGCGGTGTGTTTTTCTACCCGGTGCTGCTGTCGCCGGTGGTGGTGGCGCTGATCTGGAAATGGCTGCTGCAAAGCCAGGGCGTGTTCAACGCCGGGCTGGTGGCGATGGGCTCGCAGCCGATGGACTGGCTGCTGGACCGGCACTGGGCCTTCTTCTGGGTGGTGGTGGTGTCCATCTGGGCGCACATGGGTTTCTACACCCTGATCCTGCTGGCCGGCCTGCAGGCCATTCCCAAAGACGTGTACGAGGCCGCCGAAATGGACGCCGCACCGCCCCGGCGTGTGCTGTCGCGCATCACCTTGCCGCTGCTCATGCCCAACCTCATCGTGGTGCTGGTGCTGGTGATGATCCGCGCGGTGCAGACTTTTGACGAGGTGTTCGTGCTCACCGGCGGGGGGCCGGGCTCGGCCACCACCTTCATCGTGCAATACATCTACCTGACGGGTTTTGCCGAGCAGATCCATCTGTATGGCCTGGCCGCTGCAGCGTCATTGATCCTCGCCGTTGGCCTCATGGCGCTGACCCTGGCGCAGCTGCGGCTGTCCAAAGCCGGCGAGGCTGGAAAAGTAAAGAAATAAGGACCGAGCGATGGCAAATTTCCTGACCCGTACCCGCGGGCGCGTCCATGGCAAGACCAGCCTGCACTGGACCGACTGGGTTTCCTACGCCTACCTGCTGGCCGGCTTGGTCGTGATGTTCGGGCCGGTGCTCTGGCTGGTCATGTCGTCGTTCAAAACCGAAAGCGCACTGAGCCAGTTCCCGCCCAGCTTCCTGCCCTACAGCCAGAAGGAGGTGCTGGTCGCGGGCCATGACAAGCCTTTGCCGCTGTTCCGGGCCAAGGACGAGCAGGGGCAGACGCGCGAACTGGCGCAGGTGCGCCGCATCGGCATCGTCGCCACCATGGTCGATCCGCTGCAGCCGCAGACCGAGATCCGCGTCAACATCAAGGACCGCCAGCCGGTCAATGAACTCAAGTTTGCGAGCGGCAATTACACCGAGCTGTTCGCCAAGTTCAGCTTCGGCACCTACCTGTGGAATAGCGTGTTCATCACCGTGGTGGCCACCCTCATCACCCTGCTGTTCAATTCCATGGCGGCGTTCGCACTGTCCAAGTACCAGTTCACCGGCCAGAAGACTGTGTTCGTGCTGATCATCGCCACCTTGATGATTCCGCCCACCATCATCCTGGTGCCGGCCTTCCTGGTGATCTCCAGCATGGGCTTGCTGAACAACCTGTGGGGCGTGATTCTGCCTGCGGTGGCCACGCCCACCGGCGTGTTCCTGCTGCGCCAGTACATGCTGACCATCCCCGATGAGCTGCTGGAGGCCGCCCGCATGGACAACGCCAGCGAATGGCGCATCTACTGGCGCATCATCCTGCCGCTGGCGGCGCCGGCGATGGCGGTGCTGGCCATCTTCTCCTTCATGTGGCGCTGGAACGATTTCCTCTGGCCGCTGATCGTGCTGTCCAGGTCGGAGCACTTCACGCTGCAGCTGGCGCTCAACGCCTTCCAGGGCGAGCTCAACACACAGTGGCATTACCTGCTGGCCATGACCGTCATCACGCTGATCCCGATCACCCTGGTCTTCACCTTTTTGCAGAAATACATCGCCACCGGCATCGCCAGCGCCGGTGTGAAGTAACTGCCTGAACCCTCGATAGGACTTTTCGTGGCTACTCTCCAACTCTCCAACGTTGTCAAAAGCTTTGACAAGACCACCATCATCCACGGTGTGGACCTGGCCGTATCTGACGGTGAATTCGTGGTGTTTGTCGGCCCCTCGGGCTGCGGCAAGTCCACCTTGCTGCGCATCATTTCGGGGCTGGAGCCCGCCACCAGCGGCGACATCCGCATCGACGACCAACGCGTCAACGAGGTCTCCGCCGCGCACCGGGGCTGCTCCATGGTGTTCCAGTCGTATGCGCTGTACCCGCACATGAGCGTGTACAACAACATGGCTTTCGGCCTGGAAAACCTGGGCGTGGCCAAGGCGCTGATAGACACCAAGGTCAACGCCGCCGCCACCCTGTTGCAGCTGACGCCGCTGCTGGAGCGCAAGCCCACCCAGCTCTCGGGCGGGCAGCGCCAGCGCGTGGCCATTGGCCGCTCCATCGTGCGCGAACCCAAGCTGTTTCTGTTCGACGAGCCCCTCAGCAACCTCGACGCCGAGCTGCGCGTGTCGATGCGCGCCGAGATCCGCGACCTGCACGCCCGCCTGGGTGCGACCATGATTTACGTCACCCACGACCAGGTCGAGGCCATGACCATGGCCGACAAGATCGTGGTGCTGCGCGCCGGCCGCATCGAGCAGGTGGGCTCACCGCTGGAGCTGTACAACCGGCCGTGCAACCAGTTCGTGGCCGGCTTCATCGGCAGCCCGCGCATGAACTTTGTGCCCGCGGCCCAATTCCCCCGTGCTGCGCCCGGCACCCACACCGTGGGCATCCGGCCCGAACACGCGCAACTGGCCGACGATGGCCCGCTGCAACTGGTGGTGTCGCAGGTCGAGCAGCTTGGTAGCACCAGCATCCTGCACGGCAAGGTCGTGCCCGATGCACCGTTCGAGCTGATCCTGAGCGGCCAGACGGCCATCCGAAGCGGCGACACCGTCAAAGTCACTGCGCCGGCCGAGCACCTGCACTACTTTGACCAGAACGGCCTGGCCTGTAAGCCCAACCCTGCCGGCAAGCCCAATCCTGGGTAAATTTATTCACGAGGAGAAACCAATGAAGACATTCGGACGCGCCCGCGTATCCCTGGCGCACGAACACGGCGTCGATCTGTCGATTGAGGGCGGCGCTGGCTTTAGCATTCAAGTGCTGGAATCCACCCTGGTTCGCGTGCGCTACCAACCCGCATCCGGCTACCGGGAGCCGCGCACCTGGGCCATCGCGCCGCACGCCGGCGAGGACGTCGCCTGGACCGGACGCCAGCGCGACGACACCGGCGGATTCAGTCGCCCAGGCGCACAGCTGATCGAGCAGGCCGGACAGGTGACGCTGCGCACCAGCGCCCTCTCGGTGACGCTGAAGGAGGATCCGCTGACCTTGTCGTGGCAAGACAGCCAGGGACACGTGCTCTTCAGCGACCGGGCGACCTCCTCGTATTTCGCGAGTCAGCGCACTGGCGCCATTCGGCACTATTTGCAGCGCGACCGCGCCGAGCGCTACTACGGCTTGGGTGACAAGACCGGGCCGCTCGACCTGCATGGCAGGCGCTTGCGCACGCTGGCGCTGGACTCTTTGGGCTACGACCCGAAAGTCGGTGATCCGCTGTACAAACACTGGCCCTTTGTGCTGACGCGTGCCCCCGGTGGCCAGTGGTGGGGCATCTATTACGACACCTTGTCGGCCTGCACCTTCGACCTGGGCTGCGAACACGACAACTACCACGACACGTTCCGCTATGTCGAAATCGATGACGGCGACCTGGACTACTACGTCATGGTGGGGGACACACCCGGCGAGGTGATCGCGCAGTTTGTGCGCCTGATCGGCGGCACCCATTTGCCGCCGCGCTGGTCGCTGGGGTTTGCCCAAACGGCGATGGGGCTGACCGATGCGAGCGACGCGCAAAAGCAACTCGATGCTTTCATCACGCGCATAGAAGCCGAGGGCATCGCGTGCTCGTCGTTCCACTATGGCTCCGGCTATTCGTCACGCGGAAAACGCCGTTATGTGTTCACCTGGAATACCGACAAGTTCCCGGATCCGAAGTCGCTGAATGCAAGATTCCATGAGGCCGGCATGCATGTGGTGGCCAATCTCAAGCCCTGCCTGCTCGATGATCACCCCGCCTATGGCGAAGTGCGCGCGCAGGGTGGCTTTATCCATGATGTCCAAGACGGGCAACCCGTGGTGGAGCAATTCTGGGACGGCGTTGGAGCCCACCTTGACTTCACCCATCCCGCAGCCGTGGCCTGGTGGCAAAAAAACCTGCAGGCGCAGGTGCTCGACTACGGCATCGATACCGGCTGGAACGACAACAACGAATACGCCATCATGGACGATGGCGCCATGTGCCATGGTTTTGGCGAAGCCATGCCGATGCACCGCGCGCGCCCCCTGCATCCCTTGCTGATGACGCGGGCTACCTTTGAGGCACAAGCCGCGCACCGCCCCGACGCCGAGGTCTTCACGGTCACGCGCGGCGGCTCTCCGGGGATCCAGCGCTACGCGCAAACCTGGACCGGCGACAACACCACCAGTTGGGAAACCATGCGCTGGAACATCCGCACCGGTCTGCAAATGTCCCTGTCGGGCATGTTCAACATCGGCCATGACGTCGGCGGCTTCGCGGGCCCGGTACCCGACCCCGAACTGTTTCTGCGTTGGGTGCAGGCGTGCAGCCTGAACCCGCGCATGGTGATGAACTCCTGGAAGGCGGACGGCACCGTCAACGTGCCCTGGCTGCACCCGGCGGTGACGGCGGATGTGGCGGCAGCGATCCGGCTGCGTTACACCCTGATGCCGTATCTGTGGTCGCTCTTCGAACGCGCCCAAAGTCTGCACCAACCCATCATTCGCCCGACCTTTTATGATTTTCCGGACGACGCGCAATGCTTCGCCGACAGCGACGACTTCATGCTCGGTGACGCGCTGCTGGTCGCCCCGGTGGTGCATGCTGGCGCCACGTCACGCAGCGTCTACCTGCCCCACGGTCCCGAGGCGTGGTTTGACTTCCACACCGGCGCACGCTTCGAGGCCGGCCAGGTGCACACGGTCGCGGCGCCTCTGTCCACACTGCCCTTGTTTGCCCGTTTCGGTGCGTCGATTCCGGTCGCGGCCGGCGTCGCAGGCCGGCATCGCCATGACGACCCGGTGAGCGGCTTGCGGAGTTTTTCGGGCTAGGTGACGCTGGACGGCCCGCCGTATCAATCCAGCGCCAGACCGGATTTGGCGGCCACCGCGCGCCAGCGCACGACTTCGGTCTCGGTCAGTTTGGCAAGGGCCGCGCCGCTGTACTTTTCCGGCGGCAGCATCTGGATGGCTTGCTCGGCCATCCTGCCGGTGAAGGCCGTGTCCTTCATCACCTTCAGGTAGGCGTTTTGCACCTTCTCGACGACGGCTTTGGGTGTGCCCTTGGGCGCGTAGATGCCGTACCAGGTGCTGGCCTCGAAGCCGGGCAGCACGGTCTCATTCAGCGTCGGCACATTCTTGAGTTGCGGCAGGCGCACCAGGGAGGTGACGGCCAGCGCGCGGACCTTGCCCGAGGTGATCTGCTGCAGGGCGGTGTTGGTCTGGTCGAACATGCCGTCGACCTGGCCGCCGATCACGTCGGTGAGCGCCGGACCCGCGCCTTTGTAAGGCACTGAGGTGATCTTGATGCCCGCGCTGTTGGCCATGAGCGCCGCGATCAGGTGCGAGCTGGAGCCGGTGCCGGCGTTGCTCAGGAAGAGCTTGTCCGGGTTCTTTTTACCAAAGTCGATCAGGCCGGCAATGTCCTTGACCGGGTGGTCGGCACGCACCATCAGCACCAGGGGGGTGTCGGGAAAGCGGAACACGCCGTCGAAGTCCTTCACCGGGTCGTAATTCAGTTTTTTGTAGAGCGCCGGCGCCGCGCCCATATAGCCCATGTGGCCGACCAGCAGGGTGTAGCCGTCGGGGGCGGCCTTGGCTACCTTCGCCGCGCCCACGGTGCCGCCGGCGCCGGGCGTGTTTTCAATGATGATGGGCTGGCCCAGTTCGCGCGCGACGCGCTCGGCAATGTTGCGCGCCAAAGCGTCGGTCGGACCGCCGGCGGCGAAGGGCACCACCCAACTCATGGGTTTGCTGGGATAGCTTTGGGCGTAGGCCAGGGCCGTGCTGGCGACGGTGGCGAGGGCGATGAGGGCGTTGCGGATGAAGTGCATGAAAGTCTCCTGTGGGGGATGCAAGAAAAGAGGAAGGGGCTCAACCGCGGGCTATGCCCTGGCGTCGAGCTGGGCCGAGAGCGCGAGCGCCCGGTCCACCATTTGCGGCGCCAGGCCCAGGTAGTGGGCGGGGTCGCACAGGCGGTCGATGGCGCGGCGGTCCAGGTACTGGGTGACGGCGGGCAAGGCCGCCAATGCCTCGGCCAACGTGCCACCTGTGTCGTTCACGGTGCGGCAGGCGTCGTAGACCACGTCATGGGCCTGCTGGCGGCCCATCTGCGGCGCCAGCCCCATCATCACGGCCTCGGCCACGATCAGGCCGCGGGTTAGCCCCAAGTTGTGGCGCATGCGCTCGCTGTCCACGATCAAGCCGCCCAAGGCAAACTTGGCCTGGTGCAGGGCGCCGGCGGTGAGGATGAAGCTTTCCGGAATCGCAATCCACTCGGCATGCCAGGGGCCGGTGGCGCGCTCGAAGTCCTGCACCATGGCGTCCACCATCAGGCCGGCATGCTGGCGCACCGCTTTGCTGGCGGCCAGCATCAATTCGCTGGAAATCGGGTTGCGCTTTTGCGGCATGGTGCTGCTGGCGCCACGCCCCTTGACGAAGGGCTCGTAGACCTCGGCAAACTCGGTCGAAGCCATGATCATGATGTCCAGCGCGATCTTGCCCAGCGAGCCGGTGACCAAGGCCAGCAGGTTGACGGCTTCGGCGAAACCATCGCGCGCCACATGCCAGGTGGAGGCCGGCACGCCCAGGCCCAGTTCTTCGGCCATGGCCTGCTGCACCTCAAATCCCTTGTCGCCCAGCGACGCCAGCGTGCCGGCGGCACCGGCAAACTCGACCACGGCGACGCGCGGACGCAGTTGCGCCAGGCGTTCCTGATGGCGGTCAAACATGGCCAGCCAGATCGCCACCTTGTAGCCAAAGGTGATCGGCAGGGCCTGCTGTAAATGGGTCCGCCCGGCCATCGGCGTGTCGCGGTGTTTCGCCGCCAGCTCGGCCAGGATCTGGCGCAGGGCGCGGATGTCGGCGTCGATGCTGTCCAGCGCATCGCGCACCTGCAGCGCCACGGCGGTGTCCATGATGTCCTGCGTGGTGGCGCCCCAGTGCACGTAGCGGCCCGATTCGCCACACATGGCCACGAGTTGATGCACCAAGGGCAGGATGGGGTAGCCCACGATGTCGGTCTCTTCACGCATGTGCTCAAAGTCGATGTGCTCCAAGCGGGATTCGCGCGCAATCACCTCGGCGGCCTCCGCCGGAATGACGCCGCAGCGCGCCTCGGCCCGCGCCAGGGCGACTTCGGCATCGATGTAGCGCTGCACCAGTGCATGGTCGGAAAAAATGTTGCGCATGGCCTGGGTGCCAAAGGCGTCGCGGAACAGGATGGAGTCCATCACAGTGCTGGCGGCGAAGGAAGAATGTGGTGCTGTCATGGTGGTACAGGGTTGGCCTCAATATGTTCGGACATATTAATATTAATAAGTCCGAACATAAAAGAAATCAGTAGTTACCCGTAGTCCCTGCGGTCCATGACGCGTGGGCCGCGCGCAAACCGCGCCCTACACTTGATGCCATGACGTCCAAGCCCCGCTTCTCCGACATCGCCCGCCACCTGCGCGAGGCCATCGGCATCGGCCATTTCGCCGTCGGCAGCGTTCTGCCGACCGAGCTGGAGCTGTGCGCCCACTACCAGACCAGTCGCCACACCATTCGCGCCGCCTTGCAGGAATTGCAGCAACAAGGCCTGGTGTCGCGCCGCAAGAATGCCGGCACGCGGGTCGAGTCGGCCACCCCGACGGTGGGTTTTCAGTCCTCATTGACCTCGATCGACGACCTGGTGCACTTTGGCGCGACCCACTCGCGGGTGGTGCAGCAGATTGAGCGGGTGGTGAGCAATGCCGCGCTGGCCAGTCTGCTGCACTGTGCGCCTGGCACCCCCTGGCTGCGCATCGCCAGTCTTCGCCTGGAAGACCCGGTGGGCGCACCCGGGCAGCCGCCGGGAGAGCCCCATGGCAAACCGATCGGCTGGACCGAGGTTTATGTTGCGCCCGATTACGAGGGGCTGGAGGCGCGGGTGCGCGAATCCCCGCGCACCCTGGTGAGCACCTTGCTGGAAAGCCATTACGGTCAGCGCATCGAGGAGGTGGTGCAAGACCTGTGCGCCGTGCCCCTGCCCACCGCCGTGGCCCGCAGCCTCGGCGTGGAGCCGCAAGCGGCCGGTTTGCGCGTGACACGTGTTTACCGCAACCCCCTCGGCGAGGTCGTCGAAATCAGCGTGACGCACCATCCCGCCGAGCGTTTTTCGCTGCGCACCCGACTGACGCGCGCGGCGGGGTGACGACCCGCAGTTCATCCTGCGACAATTACAGCATGAACGATCAAGCCCATCCCAGCGCCTTTGCGCCTCTCAAGAACGACACTTTCATCCGCGCCTGCCTGCGCCAGGCCACCGACTACACCCCGGTCTGGCTGATGCGCCAGGCCGGGCGCTATTTGCCCGAGTACCGCGCCACCCGCGCCAAGGCTGGCAGCTTCATGGGCCTGGCGACCAACACCGACTACGCCACCGAGGTCACGCTGCAGCCGCTGGAGCGTTACCCGCTGGACGCCGCCATTCTGTTCAGCGACATCCTCACCATCCCCGACGCCATGGGCCTGGGCCTCTCGTTTGCGCTGGGCGAAGGCCCCAAGTTCGCCCACGCGGTGCGCGATGAAGCGGCGGTAGCCCAACTGGCCGTGCCCGACATGGACAAGCTGCGTTACGTGTTTGACGCCGTCACCTCGATTCGCAAGGCCCTCAATGGCCGGGTGCCGCTGATTGGTTTCTCCGGCAGCCCGTGGACGCTGGCTTGCTACATGGTGGAAGGCGCCGGCTCCGATGACTACCGCCTGGTCAAGACCATGATGTACAGCCGACCTGATTTGATGCACAAGATGCTGCAGATCAACGCCGACGCCGTGGCGCTGTACCTCAACACCCAGATTGAAGCCGGCGCCCAGGCGGTGATGATTTTTGACAGCTGGGGCGGTGTGCTGGCCGACGGCGCGTTCCAGGAATTCAGCATGGCCTACACGGAACGGGTACTGGCGCAGGTCAAAAAAGAGCACAACGGCGTGCGCATCCCCAGTATCGTGTTCACCAAGGGCGGCGGCATGTGGCTGAAAGAAATGGGCAAGCTGGACTGCGACGTGCTGGGGCTGGACTGGACCGTCAATCTGGCCAAGGCGCGCGCGCTGGTGGGGCATAGCAAAGCCCTGCAAGGCAACATCGACCCCAACGTGCTGTTTGCCGGGCCCCAGCAAATTGAGGCGGAAGTGCTCAAAGTGCTGAACAGTTTTGGCACCCCACACACCGGCACGGACACCGGCCCCACGCATATTTTCAATCTGGGACATGGCATCAGCCAGCACACACCGCCCGACAATGTCGCGTTTTTGGTGCAGGCGGTGCACGCGCAGTCGCGCGCCCAGCGGGCTTGATTTCGCGGCTCATCCCGGAACGCCTAGCACTTTTTTTGGCCAAACTGGCGCCATGAGAGTTTGACTTATGCACAAAAACCTTGATGTACCTCACCCGACAATTTCGGTTTAGGGACCGTTGCTACAAAACCAATAGCGACTGCAAGTTATTGATTTATAACGATATTTAATTTTGCCGGTTTTGTAGGCAAATCAACAAAAGCCTTGATTGGCAAGGCTTTGCAGGCCTTCAAGGCAATCTATCAACAAAGTTATCCACAGAAATTCTGGATGCTGGCCAAATCGTTTATGAATCAAAGACTTAAGCGGACTTTCGTAAGTTCACATCAAGTTAACGGCCCAACTCGGGCTCTCGCATGAGCCAGCGGGTTCCGGTTTTGGTGCACACGCCGGTCCACAGCCTGGTGGCCGGGCCGCTGACCTATTTGAGTGAGCAGGCACTCCCGGCCGGCACGCTGGTGCGCGTGCCTTTGGGCAAACGCGAGTTGCTAGGCGTGGTGTGGGATGCCCCAACCGACCCGGCCGCCGCCCCGTTCGATCCCGACAAACTGCGCTCGCTGGCCGGCACCTTGGACGGCATTGCGCTGCTGACGCCGGCCTGGCGCCAGCTGGTGACGTTTGCCGCCAGCTATTACCAGCGCTCCCTGGGCGAGGTGGCGCTGGCGGCCTTGCCGCCCCAGTTGCGTGACCTCAATACCCTGCAGCTGGCGCGGCGCCTCAAAAAGCACGCCAAACCCGTCAAGGAGAGCGAAGAAGTGAAGCCGCACGATGACGATTCGGGTGCCTTGGCAATTAATTGCGCACTCACCGCAGAGCAGACGGGCGCTATAGCCCGATTTGACGCTGAAGCCGGGCCCTTTCTTCTGTTTGGCGCGACCGGCAGCGGCAAGACCGAGGTCTATCTGCACAGCGTGCAGCAGCTGCTGGCACGCGACCCCACGGCCCAGGCCATGGTGATGGTGCCCGAGATCAACCTCACGCCGCAGCTCGAAGCCCGTTTCATGGCTCGTTTCGGCCCGCGCTACGGCGAGAACGCCGTGGTTTCGCTGCACAGTGGCATGACGCCGGCGCAGCGCCTGAAAAGCTGGCTGGCCGCGCACAGCGGCGTCGCCCGCATCGTGCTCGGCACCCGCATGGCGGTGTTTGCCTCGCTGCCGAATCTGAAACTGATCATCGTCGATGAGGAGCACGACCCCAGCTACAAGCAGCAGGAAGGCGCGCGCTACTCGGCGCGCGACCTGGCGGTCTACCGGGGCCGGCTGGAGGGCGCCAAGGTGCTGCTGGGTTCGGCCACGCCTTCGCTGGAGAGCTGGCACCACAGCCGCCCCCTCGCCGAGGGCGGGCGCTACGTGCGGCTGGAGATGCCCAGCCGCGTCGGCGCCAATGCCGCCCTACCGCTGGTGCGCCGGGTCGACATGAACCACCAGCCGAAGAAAAGCGTGTTCGCCCCGCCGCTGCTCAAAGCCATCGAAGAACGCATTGCGCGCGGCGAGCAAAGCATGGTGTTCCTGAACCGGCGCGGCTATGCCCCGGTGCTGCACTGCGCCGACTGCGACTGGAAGAGCGAATGCCCGCATTGCAGCGCCTTTCGGGTCTTTCACAAGATCGACCGCACCTTGCGCTGCCACCATTGCGGTTTTACCGAGCGCGTGCCACGCGCCTGCCCGGCCTGCGGCAACCCGGACATCGCGCCGCTGGGCCGCGGCACCGAGCGGCTGGAGGAACATCTGGCCGAACTGCTGGCCAACGTGCGGCGCCCGAACTCGGTATCCGAGCAGTGGCCCGAAGGCGAGCCGGTGCGCATTGCCCGCATCGACGCCGACACCACCAAACTCAAGGGCGAGCTCGAATCGCAGCTGGCGCGCGTGCACTCGGGCGAGGTCGATGTGCTGGTCGGCACGCAGATGATTGCCAAGGGGCACGACTTTCGCCGCATCACGCTGGTGGCGGCGATCAACCCGGACAACGCGCTGTTTTCCAGCGACTTCCGGGCGCCTGAACGCCTGTTCAGTCTGTTGATGCAGGCGGCGGGACGGGCCGGGCGCGATGCCGACATCAGCGGCCAAAGCGAGATGTGGATTCAGACCTTTCACCCGGCGCACCCCTTGTTCGAGGCTTTGAAGCGGCATGACTACCCGGCGTTTGCGGCCGACCAGTTGAAGGAACGCGCACAGGCCGCCATGCCGCCGTTCAGCTTTCAGGCGCTGGTGCGGGCCGAGGCGCGCACGCAGGAGGTGGCGCAGGGCTTTTTAACGGTCGCCAGTGCGGCGGCTGTCGGGATGGTGGATGCGGAGCACCTGCTGGCCCACATCACGCTGTATCCGGCGGTGCCCATGAGCATGCAGCGTGTGGCCAATATCGAGCGGGCGCAGATGTTGATTGAGAGCCCGTCGCGGGCGGCGCTGCAGCGTTTCTTGACGGCGTGGCAGTCGGTACTGCACAGTACGCGGCTAGTGCCTGAAGGGAGGGGCTTGATTCGGTGGGCGGTGGATGTGGATCCGCTAGCCATCTGATAAATTTATTGGTCATTTCGGGCTCTAGCCCTTATCATTCCTGCGCTGGCAGCTATTAAATAAATAGTGCTTCAACCCCCACTCACACCCCCGCCCTCTCTCGCCCCGCCGGGCGAAAGAGGGAGCTAACAGCCATATTTGGCCTTGTTGTTGAAGGTGGGCGGTGCAAACGGGTTGACGTGAAAGAACGAACTTTCATGACTTCTATCGCTGCACCACCACCCTCAGGTTTTTTTCATCATCCGGGGCGTTGGCCTGAATTCATGAACGTTGGTCCGGACCTTGTGCGTCCCGGCCTGAATCACACCTGGGATCGTGGATCTGCTGTTCCAGAGTGCGCAGCACCTGCTCGATCTCGGCGAACAGGGGTCGGGCTCCCGGGTCTTTTTGCATGCAGTTTGTCTTTAATTCGGCCAGCGCGTTCGCGGCATCGGCAGAGTCAGTCTGCGGGGTGCAGCGTGCCAGCAGTTCTTCCAGCAGGCAGGCGAAGGCGCGAACTTCGAGGCGTTGCAGGGCGTGGGCTTGTTGTGGGTCGTCCGGGGCGATGAACGAGGCGGCGCCGAAATCGGTCAGCAGGGCCGCGCCTTGTTCGCTGTGCAGGATGTTGTGGGCGTACAAATCGCCATGCATCAGGCCTTGGGCGTGCAGATGGCAGGCCGCTGACGCCACGGCCAGCGCGATGCCGAGTGCGGCCGTCATGTCAAAAGACGTATCGTCGCCGTAGATGTCGCGGGTGCAGGAGTCCAGGCTGGGCGGGCCAGCCAGGATGCGCCAGGCCGGGTCAATCAGGGACAAGACCATGGCGTGCACGCCCTGCGGGTGATCGAGCACCTGGCCCAGTACCGGGATCAGATGGGCGTGTCCGCCGGCGCTCATCGTGGCGGTCATTTCGCACTGCGGCAAGCCATCGCTGGTGACTGTGCCCTTGAAGAGTTTGACGGCCACGGGCTGAATGTCCTCGCCGTTTATCCATTGCGCCTGGTGAATGACGCCGGAGGCTCCGGCTCCTAATTGCTGCTGCAGTTGCAGGCGATCCCACGGGATGCTGGCGATGGGCGCCTGTGCTAAAGCGACCGTCTCACGGTCCTCGCAAAACGGATTGCCGGCGTAAGCCAGCCAGGCCAGGCGCGGCAGTGTCAGCAGAAAGGACGGGAATTCGCTCAGGCGGTTCGCCGCGACACGCAGCAATTCCAGCCGGGAACAGGCGGCCAGCTCCGGCGGCAAGGCGCGCAACTGGTTGCCGGCGAGCATGAGCTTTTGCAGCTGGCCGCAGCGTCCGATCTCGGGGGGCAGTTCCTCAATCTGGTTGTCGGTCAGGATCAGCCAGCGCAGCGCCGGCGGCAGGGCCTGGCCTGGCACGCTGCGGATCTGGTTGGCCTTGAAGCCGACCATTGTGAGCTGGGTGCATTGGCCAAGCACCGCCGGCAACTCGGCAAAGAGGTTGTCGGAGCAAAACAGGACGCGCAGCTTGTGCAGGCGCGGCAGGTCCGGCGGCAGTTGTGTCAACGCATTGTTGGACAGGTCAAGGATTTCCAGGCTGTCGGCGAGATCAAATATCTCGCGCGGAAACTGTTGTAGCCCACAGGCCAGGGTCACGCGTTGGCTGCCGGCCAGTTGCCCGCAGCGCAGTTGTTCAAGGGGATTCATCAAAATCGCACGCAAATCGACGAGTTTGACAGACGACCGGCCCCTTGGACGGGCGACGGCGGGGGCGTCCGATCAGGCTTTGACCGCGTCTGACGCCTCGCCCGGGCGAGCGGGCCGGGTTCTTGAACTGCACCTGTTGCGGTGTCGGCGTCATCAGGCGAAACAAGCGCAGCCAGCGCTGTAGGTAAGCGCCTACAGTCGCTCTCTTTAAAATGGGCGGGTGACTGAACGCCTGACAGCGATCAGCAGTCTTTGCGGGGACACACTGGCATCAAAGCAGTGCCCGCGTTTTGAGCGACATGCGCTCGCATCGGAGTCAACCTTATGAAACGTTTTTTATTCGGCGCCGCATTGGCGACACTGATGGGCTCGGCCCTGGCGACTGACGTCGGCGTCTCGGTGAACATCGGCCAGCCGGGTTTTTATGGTCGCATCGACATTGGCAATGTGCCGCAACCCCGGGTGATCTACGCGGAGCCGATGATCATTCAGCGACCGACTGTCGTCTATGAGCGCCAGCCCATTT
Source organism: Rhodoferax ferrireducens (assembly GCF_003347515.1). GTDB lineage: Bacteria > Pseudomonadota > Gammaproteobacteria > Burkholderiales > Burkholderiaceae_C > Rhodoferax. The sequence goes on from NZ_QEII01000312.1 coordinate 150,450, forward strand.
ATTTGCGCGTGCCACCGGGTCACGAGAAGCATTGGGACAAGAATTGCCGCAAGTACAACGCCTGCGGCCAGCCGGTTTTCTTCGTTCAGGATAGCTGGTACCGCAATGACTATGCCCCCGCCTACCGTGCCAACCATGGCCCGCGCGGTGATCGTGGTGATCGCCGCGACGACCGCCGCGATCACCGTGACGACGACCGTGGCAACAAGGGCCGGGGCCACGACAAGGAGTGGAAGCACAACAAGGGCCACGGCAACAATTGAGCCGGGTCACCTCATGGCTGGGGGGCTCACCTGAGTCACTCAGTCATGCAATGAAGACAGGAACTGTTTGAGTTCCGGCGTTTGCGGATTACCGAAAAGCTCGGCCGGCGTCCCCATCTCATGCACGCGACCCTGGTGCATGAAGATCACGCGGTCCGACACCCGGCGCGCAAAGCTCATTTCGTGCGTCACCATGAGCAGCGTCATGCCTTCCTCGGCCAGGCTTTCGACCACGCGCAGCACCTCCCCCACCAGTTCCGGGTCCAGCGCACTGGTGATTTCGTCGCATAACAGCACGGCCGGCTCCATGGCGAGGGCTCGTGCAATCGCCACGCGCTGCTGCTGACCACCGGAGAGCTGGTCGGCGTAGGCGTCAAACTTTTCCGCCAGACCCACCCGCTCCAGCAGCTTGCGGGCATGTGCCTCGGCGCTGCCGCTATCCTTCTTCTTGACCAGGCTGGGCGCCAGCATGATGTTCTTGCCCACCGTGAGATGCGGGAATAAATTGAAACTTTGAAAAATCATGCCGACGTGCTGGCGCAGTTCGCGCATGGCGGCGGCGTTGTGGTGCAGCAGCGGTTTGCTGTCTACCGTGAGCTGGCCGCTTTGAAACACTTCCAGCCCATTGATGCAGCGCAGCAGCGTGCTTTTGCCGGAACCACTTTTGCCGATGATGGCGATAACCTCGCCGGGCATGACCCGCAGGTCAATGCCTTTGAGAACTTCATTGACACCATACGACTTGCGCAGCGCGGTGATCTCAACCATGGGTTTTTCAACGACCAGCATGCATCTTCCTCTCCAGGGATTTGGCGTAAAGGCTCACCGGGTAACACAACACAAAGTACATCAGCGCGACGCAGCTGAAAACCAGGAACGGGTTGAAGGTGGCATTGGCAATGGTTTTGCCCACCTTGGTGAGCTCCATGAAACCGATGACCGAAGCCAGCGCGGTGCCCTTGATGACCTGCACCGAAAAGCCCACCGTGGGCGGAATGGCGATCTTCACCGCCTGCGGCAGGATGATGTAGCGCAACTGCTCGCGAAAGTTCAGGGCCAGACTTTGCGACGCCTCCCACTGCCCGGCTGGAATCGCCGCCACGCAACCACGCCAGATCTCCGTCAGAAAGGCACTGGCGTACAGCGTGAGGCCGACTCCCGCCGCCACCCAGGGCGAGGTGTTGACGCCAAACAGCCCCAGGCCGTAGTACACGAGGAACAGCAGCACCAGCAGCGGAATGCCCTGGAACAATTGCACGTAGGCAGCAACGAGCGGCTCGGCGCCGGGGGCTTTGCTCAGGCGCAGCGTCAAGAGCAAGAGGCCCACGACACCGCCGCCGACAAAGGCGATCAGCGACAGCCCCACGGTCCAGCGGCCAGCCAACAGCAGGTTGCGCAGAATGTCCCAGAGGGTGAAATCAACCATGGCTTACTTTCTCCCGAACAGAAAGTTCGCGCCGAACCAATTGAGCGTGTGGCGCACGGCCATCGACAGCAGCAGGTACAGCAGGCCCACCACCATGAACGCTTCGAACGCGCGGAAGTTGCGGCTGTGAATCAGGTCGGCCGCGTAGCTGAGCTCCTGGGTTGAGATTTGCCCGCACACGGACGAGCCCAGCATCACAATCACGATCTGGCTCACCAGGCTGGGCCAGACCTTCTTGAGCGCCGGCGGCAGCACGACGCGCACAAAGGTTTGCATGCGGTCCAGCGCGAGGCTGACGGCGGCTTCGATCTGCCCCTTGGGCGTGGCTTCCAGGCCCGCGCGAATGATCTCGGCGGCATAGGCCCCGAGGTTCACCACCATCGCAATGAAGGACGCGGTTTCCGCCGACAACCTGAAGCCGGCGGCCGGCAGGCCAAAAAAGATGAAGAACAGCTGCACGATGAAAGGCGTGTTGCGGATCAGCTCCACATAGCCGCCAACCAGGGCCTTCAGCCATACCGGCGCCAGCGTGTCGCCAAAGCCGCGGGCGCGAACCCAGGCACACGCAATACCCAGCGCCGTGCCGACGACCACGGCGGCAAAGGTCAGGGCCAGCGTCCAGGCCGCGCCCGTGAGCAGCAGCGGCCATTCGGACAGGACGGCGAGGAAGTCGAGCTGGATTTTCATGGCAGCAGGCCTGTGGATTGACGCTTAGAGCGGCAAATCGCCAGCCGGGCGGCCGAGCCACTTCTTCGCCATGGTGTCCAGATCGCCCGATTTCTTGGCCTCGGCCAGAATCTCGTTCACCTTGGCCTTGAGCTTGTCTTCGCCTTTGCCGACGCCGATGAAGTTGGGGCTTTCCTTCAGCAGCAGTTTGTATTCACTGGCCAGTTGCGGGTTTTTCGCCATCATGTTGCCCGCGACCGAGGCGCCCAGGGCGACAAATTGCACCTGCCCCGACACAAACGCCGCAATGGTGGCGTTGTTGTCCTCAAAACGTTTGGTGTCCGTGCTGGCGGGGGCAACTTTGGACAACTCCTGGTCTTCCATGGCACCACGGGTCACGCCCACCGACTTGCCAGCCAGATCGGCAAAGCTCTTGGCGCTGATCGCCTTCGGGCCAAACACCGCCTGGTAGAACGGCGAGTACGCGGCCGTGAAGTCGATAACTTTCTCACGCTCAGCGTTCTTGCCGAGGGTGGCGATGACCAGGTCCGCCTTGCGGGTCTGCAGTGCCGGAATGCGGCTGGCGCTGACGACAGGCACCAGCTCCACCGCCACGCCCATTTTTTTGCCGATGTAGTTGGCCATGTCGATGTCCAGGCCAATGGGCTTGAGATCGGTGTTGACGTAGCCATACGGCGCCGAGTCGGTCTGGACGGCCACTTTGAGCAGCTTGGCTTTCATGATGTCGTCGAGCGCGGATTGAGCCTGCACGCTGGATGCGGCAAACAGCGCGGCTGCGCCCAGGCTCAGGATGAAATTACGTTTGCTCAGTCGGCTAAAGGTCATAGCAAGGCTCCTAGGTAAGTAGAGGATTCTTCAGGGGGTGTCGTCGATAAACTTGTATGCAAGTCTTGTGCCGAGTTCTTGCCTTTGGTTTTGACCAGAGGGGACGAGACCGGGCTCAAGGCGCTGCGCAATTCCGCCAGCGGATCGCCGCTGCTGGCATGCAGCTTGAGCGTGGCCTGCACATTGCCGATATGGGTTTGCATGAGTTTTTCCGCCAGGATCAGGTCGCCCTTTTCGAGCGCCTGCACAATCTTGACGTGGTCATCGCAGGACTGGGCCGCGTCATGCGACGACTGGTAGAGCATGGCAATCAGCGTGGTGCGCGCCGTGAAATCGCGCAGCGTGTCGGCCAACAGGCTGTTGCCCAGGCACTCGGCCAGACACACATGAAAATCCCCCAGCAAGAAGCTGCGCAGCCCGACATCGCTGCCTTTGACGGCGGCTTTTTCGCGGCTGAGGTGGCTTTTGAGTTGCTTGATGGCGCCCTTGCTGACCTCGGTGGTGCAGCGGATCAAGCCCATCTCAATAACGCGGCGCGCCTCAAAGGCTTCACGCGCTTCGCCCAGCGAGGGTTCGATCACGTACCAGCCGCGCCGGCTGCTGACGGTAACGATGCCGCGGGCGGCCAGGCCGGTGAGCGCCTCGCGCACGATGGTGCGGCTGCAGTCAAACAGCATGGCCAGTTGCTGCTCGCCCAGGCGGGCGCCGGGCGCCAGTTTTTGAGCCATGACGGCCTCAATAATTCGTTTGCTGATGTGTGAAGCGGTGGCCATATGCAAATTATCAAGCAGATAACGTGCCACTGGTATACAAGATTTGCGCACCAGTACAGGGAGTTTCCCGGATATCAGGCGACTGAAATGCACCCCCTGAGTGCAGGCATGCACCCAATGCGGTGCTTAAAAAGACTCAGGTCAGCAGGGTCACGGCCAGCGAGAAGGTGAAGAACGCCGCCGCCGTGGACACCAGAATGATGCGGGCAATGCGCCCGTTATCCGCACCAAAGCGCTCGGCCAGCAGGGACACATTGCTGGCACTCGGCAGCGCAGCCACCAGCACCATGACGGTGAGTGCGAACTTATCCAAAGGCAGGCCCAAGGCCACGACTGCCGCCCCGACCAGCAACACCAGCAGGGGATGCAGCAGCAGCTTGATGGCCGCCACCGGTACATAGTCGCGCAGGGGGATGGGCGCATGCTTGTTGGCGGCGGCCATCATCTGCGAACGCGCCAGCACGGCACCGATGGTGAACAGCGCCACGGGAGACGCCGCATCGGCCAGCAGGCCAATGGTTTGCGTCACCGGTTTGGGCAGGGCCAGGCTGACGGCAGAGGCCACGCCACCGAGCAGAATCGACCAGGGCATGGGGTTGAACAGCATGCCCTTGAGCGCATTTTCCGCCGCATGGGCAAAGCCATGCTTGTCCGCCCCATCCAGGCGCGAGAGCGCGATGCACAGCGAGGTCGTGATCACCATGTCCACCACGATGGTCACGATGATGGGTCCGGCCGCCTGCGCCCCGAGCAAAGCCACCAGCAGCGGCACGCCCATGAAGCCGGTGTTGGGAAAAGCCGCCACAAGCGCGCCGAACGAGGCGTCATTCCAGCGAATGCGACGATTCAGACTGACCGCGACGGCAAATCCCACCATGACGAGAGCGCACAGCAGCCAGGTGAAAAAGACGCCGGCGTCGAGCAACTGCGCCAGCGGCGTGCTGGCGCCGAAGCGGTACAACATGCACGGCAGGGCAAAAAACAACACGAAACTGTTCAGGCCGGGAATCGCATCGAGCGACAGCATGCGTTTACGTGCTGCGATGTAGCCACAAAGAACCAGGGCGAAGAAGGGGAAGGTGATAAGGAGAATTTGCAGCACGGTGGGTATTGTCCCCGCTCTTCTTGAGTTGATGCGAGACGAGCGACGCGGGGTTTGCGCCAAGTACCCGCTAAACTGCCGAGCCTATGAATAAAGCAGCCCTTGCGCGCACCGGTGTAGCGGCGTATGCCCAGCGCATGAACAAGGTACTCGACCACATCGACCACCATCTGGATGCCCCGCTGGACCTATCCACCCTGGCTGCTGTCGCGCACTTTTCGTCCTTCCACTTCCACCGCGTTTTTGCGGCCTGGATGGGCGAGACGCTGGGCGACTATCTGCGTCGTCGCAGGCTGGACATGGGTGCCGTGCATCTCGCCGGCCGACCACAGGCTTCGGTGCTGGAGATCGCGCTGGCAGTGGGCTTTGGTTCCGGCGAAGCCTTTGCGCGAGCCTTCAAGCTGCGCTTCGGCAACACCCCCAGCGCCTGGCGCGCCGCAACACCACAGCGCTGGGCCGATGAGCTGGCAGCAACACGCCGTCGGCATGCAGACCGCAATCTGGATCAGGGCCTGCGCAAGCAGGATCAGGTTCAAGGGCTGGCTTTCAGGAATGATCAGGACTTCTCAAACCTGAAGTTCAACATGAAAGTAAACATAGTCACCCTGCCTGCGGCCCGCGTCGCCTATATGCGCCACATCGGACCCTATGGCGCAAACGTGAGCCGATTCTGGAGCGAAACCTTCTTCCCCTGGCGAATGGCGCACGGCCTCGATGCTGCGCCCTGCTACGGCATAGGCCTCGACGATCCCGGCATCACCGCCCCCGCCAAATGCCGCTACGACGCCTGCGTAGAAGTGCCAGACAGCTTTGTGGCCAAGAGCCCGGCGAGCATCGCCAACCTGTCCGGTGGGCGCTATGCGGTGGCGCAGTTCAAAGGATGCGGCTCCGACATCGGCTTGGCCTGGACGGAACTACTGCGCGACTGGCTGCCCGCCAGCGGCATGCAGGCTGATGGTCGCCCCTTCTTCGAGTACTACCCCGGCGATGCCTGCAAAGACCCCGAGACCGGAACGTTTGAATGCCAGCTGTGCCTGCCGGTGCGCCCTTTGTAAGGGTTTCTTTGAACTGTTACCAAGGGTGACCTGGCCAGCACAGTGGAAGAGCTGCGGAGTGCAGCGCGGTTGTCGGTGGAGCGGCGCGACGTGGTGCAAGCCGCTTCGCTGCTGATGCGCGACCTCAAGAGCGGCAAGACTGAAGCCTCGGTATGATTCCCCGCTTCGCCCAAAGTATCTGAATGTCCTCTCCCCCCCCCAACGCGTCCAACGGTCTGAACCTGGCCCAACAAGAGGCCGTCAACTTCATGCACGGCCCCTGTCTGGTGCTGGCGGGGGCGGGTTCCGGCAAGACGCGGGTGATCACGCACAAGATTGGCCGCCTGATCCAGGCCGGGATGGAGCCCAAACGCATTGCCGCCATCACCTTCACCAACAAGGCCGCCGCCGAGATGCGCGAGCGCGCCAAGGGGCTGATCGGCCGCCCGGCCAAGGATGTGGTGATTTGCACGTTTCACGCACTCGGCGTGCGCATGCTGCGCCAGGACGGCGAGGCGCTGGGGCTCAAACCGACTTTCTCGATTCTGGACACCGACGACATCACCGGCATCCTGAAGGACGCCGGCGGCAGTGTGGACGCGGCCACGGCGCGTTCCTGGCAATGGGTCATCAGCGGCTGGAAGGGCCAGGGCCTGAATGCGGCGCAAGCGGCGGTGCTGGCCCAGGATGACAACGAACGCATCATCGCCCGCGTCATGGGGCACTACGAAGAGCGCCTGAGCGCCTACCAGAGCGTGGACTTTGACGACCTGATCACGCTGCCGCTCAAACTGTTACAAAATCATGAAGAGGTGCGGCAGAAGTGGCAGCAGCAGATGGGCCATGTGCTGGTCGATGAGTACCAGGACACCAATGCCACCCAATACGAAGTGCTGAAACTGCTGGTCGGCGGCAACCCGGCAGCGGGCGCACGCTTTACCGCCGTGGGCGATGACGACCAGTCGATCTACGGCTGGCGCGGAGCCACGCTGGACAACTTGAAGAAGCTGCCGGTGGATTTCCCCACGCTCAAGGTCATCAAGCTGGAGCAAAACTACCGGTCGACTTCGGCCATCCTGCGCGCCGCGAACAATGTGATCGGCCCCAACCCCAAGCTGTTCCCGAAGAACCTGTGGAGCGATCTGGGTGAAGGCGAGCCGGTGCGGGTGGTGGACGCGGACAGCGAGGAGCACGAGGCGGAGCGTACCGTGGCGCGCATCCAGAGCCTGCGCGCCAGCGGCTTGCCGCACGGTGGGCCGCAGCATCAGGAGTTCCGGCACTTTGCCATCCTGTACCGCGCCAACCACCAGGCCAAGACTTTTGAGAAGGCCTTGCGCAAGGCGGCGATCCCGTACAAGGTGTCCGGCGGAACGAGCTTCTTCGACCGGGCTGAAATCAAGGATTTGTGCGGCTGGTTCCGGCTCTGGATCAACAACAACGACGACCCGGCTTTTTTACGCGCGGTGACCACGCCGAAACGCGGTATCGGGCACCAGACGTTGGCGCAGCTGGGCATTTTCTCCAAACAATACAAGGTGAGCCTGTTCGAGGCCTTGTTTGCCTCCTCGCTGGGCAGCCTGCTGAGCGCCAAGGCGATCGGCAGCCTGCACGAGTTTGGCCGCTATGTGAACGACCTGGAGTTCCGCGCCCGCCGCACCATGGGCGCCGAAGATGCGCGCGCCTTTTTGCTGGAATGGCTCAAGGAAATTGGCTACGAGAAGTATCTGTACGACGGCGAAGACAGCGAAAAAGTCGCCGCCGCCCGCTGGACCAATGTGATGGATTTCTGCGACTGGATGTCGGCACGCTGCGGCGGGCAGCTCGACGATGCGGCCGGCGTCTCCAGCAGCAACGAAGTCAAGTCGCTGCTGGAGGTGGCGCAGACCGTGTCGCTGCTGTCCACCATCAGCGAGCGCGAGAAAGACATGGACGTGGTGACGCTGTCCACCCTGCACGCCTCCAAGGGCCTGGAGTGGCCGCATGTGATGCTGGTCGGCGTGACCGAGGGCATGCTGCCGTTCAAGCTCAAGGACAGCGGCGAGTCGGGTGCGGCCTCGCTGGGCGGCTCGGAGCGCGCGCACGAGGCGGTCAATGAAGCCACCGCGACGCATTTGCAGGAAGAGCGCCGCCTGATGTATGTGGGCATCACCCGCGCCCAGCGCAGCCTGGCGGTGAGCTGGACGCGCAAACGCAAAAAGGGCCGCGAGATGGTGGCCGCCGTGCCCAGCCGCTTCATCGCCGAGATGGGGCTGGACAAGAGCACCGTGCGCGAAGACCCGCGCGAAAAGCTCAAGGCGCTGCGGGCCGAGTTCGCCAAAAAAGCCGAAAACGCCGCGGCCCTCGCCTTGGCGCGTCCGGCCTGAGAGGCTGCCCCATCAGCCCGCCGCCCATGAAGCCTTTACTTACTATTTTTTTGATAGCTTCCTGCGCACTAGCGACGGGGGCTAGAGGTCAAAATGATCTCAAAACCTCGTCCACGGCCAACTGCCCGGCTGCCACGGAGATCAGTCCCTTGCACGTCTACGGCTTGTGGCGCGCGGAGTTTGAAAGCCTCTCCCAGGGCGCCACGCTCTTGTTTGAAAAACACCCCGAGCTGGCGGGCAGCTTCAGGGGCGCCGTCAATCGCGACGGCGTCAAGGCGCTGCTCGCCGGTGACGTGGACCAGGGCGAATTGACCCTGGAAGAATCACTCGACGGTCAACATATTTCCGCCACCTGGCTGGGCACGGTGGTGGAGAACTCTTGCGGCAAGGAAATCAAAGGACTATGGAACAACACCTCCAACCAGGCGCCGGACGGCGCCGCTTCGCACCCCTTCGTCTTACGCAAGCTGCCGGGCTGGCAATAAGCCTGGGCTCGGCCCTGGCGCCCCTGCTGTACGCCGGCCGCGCACAGGCCCAGGGGGTCAGTACGCCCCCGCAGGCGCCAGAAACCGCCTGGCAACAGTGCGCCCATCTGACGGGCGACCGCGAGGCGCGGCTGGGCTGTTTTGACCGCTGGGCCGCGCAGCAAGCGAGCCCCGATGCCTCTGGCCCGGCGGACAAACCGGTATCTGCCAGCGCCAATTCTGCCTCCGCCAGCACCACGCCGCTGTCGGCCAGCGTGCCAGCACCGGCGGTGGCCCCGGTGCTGATCACCATGACGGCACCAGCCGTGCACGACTGCCGCAACCCCCAGTTCACGGACCTGTCCCGCTATTGGGAGCTCGAAGCCGGCACCGACTGCGGCACCTTCAGCATTCGCGGCTACCGGCCCATCAGCCTGTCCTGGATAGGCTCGGACAGCGTGAATCTCAAGCCGTCCTCGTCCACGGCAGATCACACGGCGGCCACCGCCCTGCCCTACAGCACCAGCGAAGTCCGCATCCAGCTGTCGGTGCGTACCAAAATGGCCCAGGGACTACTGACCGGGCTGCTGGACGGCCCGCAATCCCTGCTGCGCGACTCCCTCTGGTTTGGCTATACCCAGCAGTCCTACTGGCAACTGTTCAACGGCGAGCTCTCGCGGCCGTTTCGCAGCACCGACCATGAGCCCGAAGTCACCTACATCTACCCCACCGATGCCCAACTGTTGGGCGGCTGGCGTTTGCGGTACAGCGGGGTGAGTCTGGTGCATCAATCCAACGGCCAGCCTTTGCCGCTGTCGCGCAGCTGGAACCGCGCCGTGCTGATGGCCGGCATGGAAAATGGACAGAACTTCAGGCTGCAGGGCAAGGTATGGCAACGCCTGAATGAAGGCGATGACGACAATCCCGAAATCAGCGACCTAGTCGGCCGCGCGGAATTGGTCGGCACCTGGGACATCAACAAGGACAACACGGTGGCGATGACCTTGCGCCACTCCCTGCAAGCGGATGTGGGCGGCTCGATGCGGCTGGAGTGGCTCACCAAAGTGGGCGACGGCGGCATTCCCGGCAGCCGCAGCGGCCTGCGCTTTCACACCCAGCTGTTCACCGGCTACGGCGATTCACTGGTGGACTACAACCGCCGCCGCACCGGCCTGAGCATCGGCCTGAGCCTGGTGGAGTGGTAAATCCAGCGCGGAGTTGAAGGGGGATTTGCCGGTAGCCGTTGACAGGGCTCCCGCGTCGATTCATGCTTGCGCTGAACTGGAGGCGCAGCATGAACACCGACACCGACACTGCCAAGGCGCACGACGCCCGCTACCTCGCCGAGACGCATGAAGTCAGCAATGTCTCGCGCGAACTGTGCGACTACAACATGTACACCGAAGACGCCGCCTTGCGCGAGGCGGTGCAGCGCGAAGGCGGCCAGTGGGCCGAGCGCGAGCTCACTGAATTCGGGCAACTGACGGGCTCGGCGGCCTACCTGGAACTGGGCCAGCTGGCCAACAAGTTCCCCCCCGAGCTGGAGACGCACGATCGCTTCGGCCACCGCATCGACCTGGTGAAGTTCCATCCGGCCTACCACCAGCTGATGACCACCAGCATCGAGCACGGCCTGCATGCCTCGCCCTGGACCGTGCCCGGCCCCGGCGCGCATGTGGCCCGCGCCGCCAAGACCTATCTACACACCCAGGTGGAAGCGGGCCACGGTTGCCCCATCACCATGACCTTTGCCGCCGTGCCGACGCTGCGCCTGCAGCCCGAGCTGGCCCAAATCTGGGAGCCCCAGGTCACGGCGCGCGTGTACGACCCGCGCAACGTGCCGGCAGCGCAAAAGCAGGGCCTGACCATTGGCATGGCGATGACCGAGAAACAGGGCGGCTCGGATGTGCGCAGCAACAGTACCCGCGCGTATGCCCTCGGCACCGGCGGACCGGGCCAGGCCTATGAACTGGTGGGGCACAAGTATTTCGTGTCGGCGCCCATGTGCGATGCCTTCCTGGTGCTGGCGCAGGCACCCGGCGGCCTCTCCTGCTTTCTGCTGCCACGCTGGCGGCCGGACGGCACGAAGAACCCGATGCAGCTGCTGCGGCTCAAGAAAAAAATGGGCAACGCGTCCAATGCCTCCAGCGAGACCGAGCTGCGCGGCGCGCTGGCGTGGATGGTGGGCGAAGAGGGGCGCGGCGTGCGCAACATCATTGAAATGGTGAGCATGACGCGCTTCGACTGCATGGTGGGCTCCAGCGCCGGCATGCGCATGGCGGCGTCGCAGGCGCTGCACCACTGCGCCAACCGCTCGGCCTTCGGTCAGGTGCTGAACCAGCAGCCGCTGATGCAAAACGTGCTGGCCGATCTGGCACTGGAAAGCGAAGCCGCCCTGACCCTGAGCCTGCGCATCGCGCGCGCCCTGGACCACCGTGCCGACGAGCATGAAGACCTGCTGGTGCGCCTGGTCACGGCGGTCGGCAAATACTGGATTTGCAAGCGCACGCCGAACCACGCCTATGAAGCCATGGAATGCATCGGCGGCAGCGGCGTGATGGAAGACAGCATGATGCCGCGCCTGTACCGGGAAGCACCGGTCAACGCGATTTGGGAAGGCAGCGGCAATGTGCAGTGCCTGGACGTGCTGCGCGCCCTGTCAAAAACCCCGGCGGTGCTGGACGCCTTTTTTGCGGAAGTGGCCAAGGCCGAAAGCGCCCATGCAGCACTGGACACGTTTGTGGCCGATCTGGCGACGGATCTGCAGGATCTGTGGGATCTGGAGTACCGGGCGCGTGATTTGGTGGACCGCATGGCGCTGGCCTTGCAGGCGTCCCTGCTGGTTTGCCACGCCCCGGCCGCCATCAGCGACGCCTTCTGTCGGTCGCGCCTGGAGCAGCGGGGCCACCACCACTATGGCACGCTGCCGCGCGGCATTGACACCGCAGCCATCATTGCGCGCGCGACGCCGCGCTGCTGAGCCGGCGCGGCTGATCACTGCGCTGCGGGGGGTCTCTCACAAGTAGGGTTGGAGCCAGCCCAGTCCCGCTGAAGTGCCGCCCGCTTGGGCCCCGGCTTGCGGCCGGTACTCGCAACCGATCCACCCCTCATAGCCCAGCTCGTCCAGCACAGCGAACAGGTAGGGGGAGTTCAGCTCGCCCAAGTCGGGTTCGTGCCGTTGCGGCACACCGGCGATCTGGATGTGGCCGACATTCCCCGTCGGCAGGTAGTGGCGCAGTTTCATGGCCAAGTCGCCTTCGACGATCTGGCAGTGGTACAGGTCCATCTGCACCTTGAGGTTGGCGGCGCCCACGTCGGCGACCACCTCATGCGCGTGGTCCTGGCGGTTCAGGAAAAAGCGCGGAATGTCGCGTGTGTTGATCGGTTCGATCAGTACCTCCACGCCCTGCTTGGCAGCCTCGGCTGCGGCCCAGCGCAGGTTGCTGAGGTAGGTCGGGTACAAAGTCTCGCGCTCAGTGCCAGCGGGCAGCAGCCCGGCCATCACATGGATGCGTGGGCAGTCCAGAGCGGCGGCATAGTCGAGCGCCTGGCCCATGCCGGCGCGGAACTCGGCTTCGCGTCCGGGCAGGCAGGCCAGGCCGCGCTCGCCGCCGTCCCAGTTGCCGGGCGGGGCGTTGAACAGCACTTGCTGCAAACCGTTGGCCTTGAGGCGCGCCGCAATGTCGCGACTCGCAAAGGCATAGGGGAACAGGTACTCGACCGCCTTGAAGCCATCCCGGGCGGCGGCCTCGAAACGGTCCAGAAAATCAAGCTCGGGGTAGAGCATGGAGAGGTTGGCGGCAAATTTGGGCATAGGGTGTTACCAGCGGGCGCCAAAGGTTCGGCGCAGTTCGTCGATTTGGATTTCGGTCAGCGGCTCGGGCGCCATGGCGCTCAAACTCAGCAGCCGGGCGGTTTCTTCGAGTTCTTCCAGCGTGGCCATGGCGGCGGCGGGCGAGTCGTGCCAGACATTGGGACCCAGGCGCGCCAGCATCACGGCGCGGATCGGCGTGCCCTTCTGGCCATAGTGGGCAATCGCCTGCGCCACCTGCTGCGCCGCCTCGGGCGCGCCGGGGCGGTGGTAGGGCATCACCGGCACGTGACCGACCTTCATCACAAAGTACGGCGTCAGGGCGGGTAGCAGTTCCCGCCACGGTTGACGCGTGCCCCGCCCTTCCTGAGCGAGGGGCTGCCAGCTCAGCGCCACGCAGTGTGTGCTGTGGGTGTGGATCACACACCGGGTATTTTGATCAAATTGGGCTGCAGCCCCGTAGATATGTGCGTGAAGCGCTATTGTTTTACTAGCAACATCACCACTCAGCTGCTGCGCCTGCGTATCCAGCCGGGCCAGCCGGGCGGGGTCGAGAAAGCCCAGGCAGGCATCGGTCGGCGTGATCAGGAAGCCGCCGCCTTGCGACTCGTCCAGCCGCACGCTGATATTGCCGGCGCTGGCGTGCACATAGCCGCGCTCGAACAGGCTGCGCCCGACGCGGCAGATTTCTTCGCGCGCTTCGTGTTCGGTCATGCCAGCCTCGCGAAGGCTTTGGTGAAGAAATCGTCGCTGCCGAAATTGCCGGACTTCAGCGTCAGGTGCAGGCCCTCACCGGACGCCGCCTCGGTGTGAGCGTGGCACCAGGGCACACCGGGGTCGATTTGCGGACCGATCTTCATTTGCGTGATGGCCAGGGCCTGCACGCAGGCGCCCGAGGTCTCGCCACCGGCCACCACCAGTTGGCGCACGCCAAGCGTCACCAGACCGCGCGCGATCGCCGCCAGCGTGCGCTCCACCAGCGCACCGGCCGCGTCCACTCCCAGCTGCCCCTGCACCGACTTGACGGCCGTCGTGTCGGCGGACGAATAGACCAGCACCGGTCCCTGGCGCAGCAAGGGTTCGGCCCAGGCCAGAACCTCGGCCACCCCATCCACGCCAGCCGCCTCTTGGGCGGCGATTTGCACCGGGTCCAGCCGCAGTGCCGGACCGCCCGCCTGGATGAAAGCCTGCACCTGCCGATTCGTCGCCAGTGAGCAGCTGCCCGACACTACCGCCTGCAAGCCGGTAGCGGCAGGCAGGGCGCTGGCGGTGCTGGAGGGCGCGATCCCGAAATTGGCGGGCAAGCCGATCGCCACGCCCGAACCGGCGGTCAGCAGCGGCATGCCTTTGAGCGCCGGGCCCAGGCGCAGCAGATCGTCGTTGGAAATCGCGTCCACGATAGCCAGGCCCACGCCCTGGGCGCGCAGCTGCCCGATGCGCGCGCGAATCGCCGCCTCGCCCTGCGCCACGACCTGGTAATCGATCAGGCCCACTTTTCGGCGGCACTGCGCCTGCAGCACGCGCACCAGGTTGGCGTCGCTCATGGGCGTGAGCGGGTGGTTTTGCATGCCGCTCTCGTTGAGCAACACGTCGCCGACGAACAAATGGCCCTTGAACACGGTGCGCTGGTTGTCCGGGAAGGCGGGTGTCGCGATCGTGAAGTCGCTGCCCGGCACCTCGGCCAGCGCGTCCATCAGCGCCTCCGTCACCGGGCCGATATTGCCTTGCGCCGTGCTGTCAAAGGTCGAGCAGTATTTGAAGTAGATCTGCTGCGCGCCCTGCGCCTGCAACCAGCGCAGCGCGGCCAGCGACTGGGCAATGGCCTCATTCACCGGCAAGGTGCGCGACTTGAGCGCCACCACCACGGCGTCGGCATCGGTGTCCAGCGGCTGCGTGGGCACGCCCATGGCCTGCACCACGCGCATGCCGGCGCGCACCAGGTTGTTGGCCAGATCGGTGGCGCCGGTGAAGTCGTCGGCAATGCAACCCAAAAACATGGCACCCACGCTTGCCGGCTCAATGGCTGCGCTGCTCATGACTTCTTGGGCAATTCAATGCCGGGGAATATCTTGATCACGGCGCTGTCGTCTTCGCGGGCAAAACCTGCCGTGGAGGCCTGCATAAACATCTGATGCGCCGTGCTGGACAGCGGCAGCGGGAACTTGCTGGCGCGCGCCACGTCCAGCACCAGGCCCAGGTCCTTGACAAAAATATCGACGGCCGAGAGTGGCGTGTAGTCCGCCGCCAACACATGGGCCATGCGGTTCTCGAACATCCAGCTGTTGCCGGCGCTGTGGGTGATCACCTCGTACAGCGCGGCCGGGTCCACGCCCTCGCGCAGGCCCAGTGCCATGGCCTCGGCCGCCGCGGCGATGTGCACGCCGGCCAGCAACTGGTTGATGATCTTGACTTTGCTGCCGGCGCCGGCCTGGTCGCCCAGCCGGTAGACCTTGGCCGCCATCGCATCCAGCAGCGGCCCGACCGCGGCATAGGCCGCGGGGGTGCCGGAGGTCATCATGGTCATCTCGCCGCTGGCCGCCTTGGCGGCACCGCCGGAGATGGGCGCGTCGAGGTACAGAATGCCCAGCGCCGCCAGCCTGGCTTCCAGCGCGATCGACCAGTTGGGGTCCACGGTGGAGCACATCACGAAGACGCTGCCCGGCGCCATCGCCGAAGCGCAGCCGCCTTCGCCAAACAGCACGCTGTCGGTCTGCGCGGCATTGACCACCACCGACACGATCACGCTGCACTGCGCCGCCAGTTCGGCGGGCGAGGCGCAGGCCACACCACCGTCCGCCGCAAAGGCCTGTGCGACCTCGCTGCGTACGTCAAAAACATGCACCTGACTGCCATGGCGGCGCAGCGAACGCGCCATGCCACTGCCCATGGCCCCCAGACCAATCACGCCTACGTTTGAACTCATACTTTGCTTCCTTTCTGGCTGTTCAATTCTGCACCATTCGCTCGGAAATGGCTTCGCATCTTCTCCTGTCGCCGCGTTCTTCGAGCGTTAATTTTATATGGTTATCATACAACTTCAACATGAATTTGACACTGGGAATGACCCGGCACCGCACGCAGGATCAGGCTGAAAACGGCCATCGCCGTCAGTGCCGTGGCGGCAGCCCGGTGACCAGGGGCCGTGCCAATTGCACGCCCGCCTGCTGCCAGAAGGCGGGGTCGGCCTGCTCGATGCGCAGGATGGCATTGTCCATGTGCTGCGCGGCGGCCTGGCGCGCGGCAGCGGCATCACCCGCTTCAATCGCACGCACAATCATTTCATGCTCGTCGCGCACCTGGCGCGCAAAGTCGGCGCGGCGCGCTTCATTGGCGCGCGTGACGCGGGTGGCGCCGCGCAGGAACTGGCCCAGGTAGTCCAGCGTGCCGATGAGAAAGGGGTTGCGTGCCGCATCCGCAATGGCGCGGTGGTATTGCACGTCTTCGTCCACGCCGTCGCCGCCGGCTTGCACCGCCTTGTCCAGCAAGGTGATGGACTTGCGGATGCGCTTGAGATCGGCCTGGGTGCGCCTTTGTGCGGCCAGGCCGGCGACCTCGGCCTCCAATGCACGGCGCACCTCCACCATCTGGATCACCGCCTGTTTCGAGACCGCTGACTTGGCATCAAAGTTGAGCGGCGAAAAGCCCTGTTCCTTGACATACACGCCGCTGCCCTGGCGTGAATCGACCAGGCCCAGCGACTTGAGCCGCGAGACGGCTTCGCGCACCACCGTGCGACTCACCGAGAACTGATCGACCAGCGCGGCCTCGGTCGGCAGCTTGGCGCCCACGGCCAAGCGGCCGGCCCGGATCTCGGCGGCCAGCACATCCGCCACCTGATCCGAAAGGTAGGCGCCGGGTGTGATGGGTTTGAACGGAGTTGTCATGAGAGGCCTTGAATTTAGCCCACAACTTTACTTCGCATAAACCAGATCGCGCAGCCCCAGTGACAGACTCGGCACATAGGTGATGACCATCAGGCAGGCCAGGATCACCAGCACGAAGGGGATCAGGTCCTTGATCATGCGGTCCAGCGAGATACGCGCCACGGTGCAAGCGGCAAACAGATTCACCCCGAACGGCGGCGTGATCATGCCCAGCGCCAGGTTCACCACCATGATCATGCCGAAGTGCACCGGGTCAATACCGAAGTGCATCGCCACCGGCGCCAGTATCGGCGCCAGCACGATGATGGCGGCGCTGGTCTCGATGAACATGCCGATCACGAACAGCGCCGCATTCACGCCGAGCAGGAAGTAGGCGGGCGACTTGAGCACATCCTGCAACCAGTGGCCGATCGCATCCGGCACACCGGCACGCGTGATCAGGAAGGCAAACAGCCCGGCGTTGGCGATGATGAACATGATCACCGCCGAGGACAGCACCGACTTGCGCAGGATGGTGTAGAGGTCCGGCAGCTTGATCTCGCGGTACACCACGATACCCACGATCAGCGCATAAAACACCGCCACGGCGGAGGCTTCGGTCGGGGTGAACACACCACCGTAGATGCCGCCCAGAATAATCACCGGCATCAGCAACGCCCAGCCTGCTTTCCAGGTGGCCTTGCCCACCGACAGGCGGCCGTCGCCGTCGTTCTTGCCCCAGCCCTTGATGCGGCAGAAAACCCAGACGAAGGCCATCAGCGCCAGTCCGATCAAAATGCCGGGACCGAAGCCGGCGATGAACAATTCACCGACCGAAACTTCCGCACTCACGCCATACAAAATCATCGGAATGGAGGGCGGAATGATGACGCCGAGTTCGGCACTGGTGGCCTGCAGCGCGGCCGCCCAAGTGGTCGGGTAGCCGTGCTTGATCAGGGCCGGAATCAGGATGGTGCCGATGGCGAAAGTGGTCGCCACCGACGAGCCTGACACCGCCGCAAAAATCATGCAGGTCAGCACGCAGGTCATCGGCAGGCCGCCCTGCACGCCGCCGACCAGGCTCTTGGCAAACTCCACCAAGCGGCGCGAGATGCCGCCGGTTTCCATGATGTTGCCGGCCAAAATGAAAAACGGAATGGCGGCCAGCGGGAATTTATTGATCGCGTTGAACATCTCCTTCACGGAGATCAGCATATTGGCCTCGGCCACCTGGATGCCCAGGATGGACGCCAGGCCGATGGACACGGCGACGGACACGGTGAGCGCAAAGCAGAGCACCATGGTGCTCAACATAACGGCAGTCATAAGAACATACCCCCACGGTTACCCACTGCGTGTGGTTCCCTGCCCCCCGAGGGGGTCGTGCCTTGCTTGGGGCGGCCCGGCGCGGCGGCGCTCATTGAGCAGTCTCCAGTTCGAGGCGCTGGGGGTCCAGCAGGTTGGCGACGATGCCAATCATGCTCAAGATGCCGCCCACCGGCATGGCCAGGTAGGCCCAGAACATGGACAGGCTTTCCAGCCCGCTCATGGTTTGCACCTTGCCGCGGTTGGCATAGTCCCAGCCCCACCAGACGATGACGGTGATCAGACTCAGGGCGGCGACACACACCACCCCGTCGAGCACGCGGCGGATGCGCGGCGGACTCCAGCGGTAAAGCACATCGACGCTGACCATGGCACCTTGGCGAAACGCCATGGGAATGCCGAGAAACACCATCCAGATCAAGCTGAAACGGATCAGCACTTCCGTCCACTCCGCAGGGGTTTCAAGGATGAAGCGGGTGATGATCTGGAACACGCCCAGACTGGCGGCCACGGTCAGCATGGCGCAGGCCGCGAGCATGGAGAATCCGCTGGTCCAACGCTCCAGCCGGAGAAAATTGTCTTTCATTGCAATCGCAGCCTGAAATGAATATTTAAAAGAAAACGCCCGGCAGTCCTTGAACGCCGGGCGCAGACAGCTATAAATTCAATAGCAATTATTTAGAGTTGCGGATACGGTCGATATTGGCTTTGCCAAACTGTTTTTCGAACTCGGCGTTGACCGGGGCCAGCATGGTCACAAACTTGGCCTTGTCCACGTTCTCGACCACGTTCATGCCCTTGCTGCGCAGTTCGCTCACGCCCTTGGCATCGTCCTCGTCCACGCGGGCACGGTTGGCCTTGACGCCTTCCTTGGCGGCATCCAGAAAGGCCTGCTTGTCGGCGGCGCTGAGCTTGTCAAAGCTGGCCTTGTTCATCAGGAAAATGCCCGGTGAATAGACATGGCCGGTCAGCGTCAAATGCTTTTGCACCTGATCGAGTTTGGCCGACATGATCACCGACAAGGGGTTTTCCTGGCCATCGACCGTGCCCTGCTGCAGCGCGGTGAAAACTTCGGGGAAAGCCATCGGTGTCGTCACGATGCCCAAGCCTTTATAGGCGGCAACGTGCACCGGGTTTTCCATGGTGCGCATCTTCAGGCCCTTCAGGTCCTCCGGGGCATTGACGGCGCGCTTGCTGTTGGTCATGTGGCGGATGCCGTTCTCGCCCCAGGCCAGCGCCTTGAAGCCTTTGGAGTCGAACTTGGCCAGCATTTCCTGGCCGATCGGGCCGTCCAGCACGGCGCGGGCGTGCGCCTTGTCACGGAACAGAAACGGAATGTCCAGAATCTTGGCGTCGGGCACAAAATTCGGCACCGGGCCCGAGGAGGAGAAGGTCAATTCCTGCGTGCCCAGTTGCACCGCCTCGATCGATTCGCGCTCGCCACCGAGCGAGCCCGAGTAGAAGGGCTGAATCTTGTACCGGCCAGCAGTGCGTTTTTCGACTTCCTTGGCAAAGGTGTCAATGGCAACACCCTGGTGCGAGTTCTGCGCAATGGAGATGCTGATCTTCATGGTGGTCTGGGCGGCGGCGGTGGCTACAAAACCTACCGCCAACGACAGGCCGATCACCAGTTTGCTCAATTTCATTCAAGGTCTCCTCAGTTTGGAAATAGAGAACTGGCAGAGCTTGGTTCTGTCAGTTCGCGCGAAAGTTGTCATACAACTTCTTATTGTTATCTGATCGAAAGCTTGACGGCATAGGGATTTTCCCTGATGTACTCCCGGATAATTTCTTCAAAACTTTCCTCCGGCAGCAAGCCCAGTCCGCGTGCGCGCGCCGTATTCACGCGGGCGGGCCAGGTCTTGACGATGTTGCCAATGGCCGGGTCGGGCGTCCAGTCAATCAGCGCGGTGGCCGCCGGCCCGGCCACGCGTGCCAGCGCCGCGGCCATCTCGCCTGGAGTGGTGGTCAGTGCAGGCAGGTTCAGGCCGGTGCGCGGGCCCCATGCCTGCGTGCTCGCCTCGGCCGCGCGGATGAGGCCCTGCACGGTGCGCGCGGGAGATGACAGGGCCACGGCGGTGTCCGCCGCCACCGGACAGACCGCCTGCACACCGGCCAGGGGTTCACGGATCATGCCGCTGAGGAAACTGGAGGCGGCTCCGTTGGGCAGGCCGGGGCGCACGCTGACCGTCATCAAACGCACGTTGCGCCCTTGAATGAATCCCTTGCGCGAATAATCGGCCACCAGCTGTTCACAGATGAATTTCTGGATGCCATAGCTGCTCTGCGGCGTGGGCAGGGTGTTGTCTTCCACCACGGGCGGCACCGGCTGCTCGGGCGAATCGCCGAAGACGGCGAGTGAACTGGCAAACACCAGCACGGGCTTGGTCTTCAAGGCGCGACAGGTTTCCAGCAAGGCCAGCGTCGCACCAAAATTGCTGCGCATGCCGAGATCGAAATCGGCTTCACACTCTCCACTGACCGCGGCCGCCAGATGAAAAACAATAGCAGCATCCGCAGGAATGACGGGCGCCAGAGGGTTATTTTGTTCAAGAAGCACATTCAGGTCGCCGGTCAGCGCGGCCACGCGGGAGTCGGCCATCAGATCGGCAGGCGGTGCAGCGCGATCCACCAGCGTGAGGCGCGTGATGCGGGCCGGCGCGGCGCCGGCAAGGGACAGCTGTCCCTGCGCCAACAGGCTGCGCGCCAGGCGCACACCTAGAAATCCGGCGCCGCCAGTGATCACGATATGGCATTGCCCAAAGGGTTCGGCGGATGGGAGCGACATGGGAGTCTCCTGAATTGGCGTGGGTTAATGGGGCTTGGGGTGGCGTGACTCATCTGGCGTGAATGCTTGGGGTCACGGGTGGATAAGTCTACGCCAGCAGATCGGACCGCCAGTGCTGGTTTTGTGCGCCGTCAGTTATTACGCTGAAAATGAAGGGGCCCCAAGAAGCGCGCGCCGGGCCAGTAAAAAGGCCGCCGCATTCCAGCTCTGCCCTGCCATGCCCATGGGCTGGAGCGAATGGCCGTGAAACCATTCGGTAAACCGCCAGCCGTCGAGCTCGTTCACGCTGGCGAGCCGCGCGAGTTCTTGCCAAGCCAGCTCACGCAGGCCAAGGCGAACCAGCGCCATGACCCAAAAACCGCCCACGAACGGCCAGATGCCGCCGTTGTGGTACTGGTGCATCAGGTTCTGCTGGTGGCGCGCCATGTAGGGGCGCCACAGCGCGTGCTGACGCGACAGCGGATGCAGCACCACGCGAATCGGGTAGGGCTGACTGGCGTTCGCCGCCATGATGGTCTTGACAATACGGTGGCCGACGGATTCATCGGACAGTCCGCACAAGATGGCCAGCAAATTTCCAAAGACATCGCCCTCATTGCCCGCGAAAGCGAGGTTGACGAAGCTAAGGTACAGCCCCGGATCGCGCCGACCGCGACGCGCATAGTGCTGCAACAGGCGGGCCCGATGGTACTCAGGCAAATCGCGCTGGTAGGGATTGAACAGGTGGTTGAAGTGGTGATGCGTCGTCTGGATGCTGCTCAGGCCGTAGCGCCGCTTGACCTCGTACCACAAGGCGTTGGAGTACAGCACGTAGCCCGAGCGCGGCATGATGTCTGCCCAGTCGCTGGCCTCATTTTGTTGCAGCAGTCTGAAGTGCTGGTGCTCCTGGGCCAGCAGCCAGCCGGTCGCCCGTTCGACTTCGCCCGTCCAGCGCCCGGGCTCGACGCCGCCCTGACGGCGCACATGGTCGACCGCAATCAGCCACCATAGCGTGGAGTCGATGCAACCCAGGTACCAAAAATCGGCGTCCTGGCCTTCGGGGTCCACATATTTTGGAATCTGCCCGTTGCCCGCTTGCTGGTTGGCCAAAACGTCCAGGCTGTCTATCGCCCCCTGCTCCAGCAAGACGTCTCCGCTGCCGCACATGGCCAGTATGCATATCGCCGCATCGCGCCCGAATATCCGCGTGTACCGTCGTGCAATGGCGGCCTCGGTCGGGCTGGCCGCCAGAATGCCGTGCGGCGTCAGGTTGCGTTGCAACAGCGCCAAAGAAGCTTGCGCGCACGCCCCAATTTTCGCCAGCCCATCCCCGATGAGGTTTGTCATATTCCTCCGCATAAGCGCCAATGAGCGCGGCAACGGGGAATTCTCGCAGAACCGGTGCCAAGCACGGTCGCAAGCCAGGCAGCTGGAGAATAGTCACTGATCCCGACGCCATCGGTCCTCGTGATCTCGGTCGAACGCCCTATGCGGTTCAAGGGCAATCGATCCGGTCACCGATTCGGATGCAGAGCTTCCCAGTCGGTCCCATCAGCGTGGTGCCCGTGCCGTTGTAGCGGTTCCCGAGTTGATCCCAACAACCACCTGCATCACATGTCGTGAGTACGCTCGGCGCGGTGGGAATCACGATCGTGGGGACAGAAGGCGTCACCTTGACCGGGGTATCGGCTTTGGTGGCTGTGCCGATTGAGAGAGGCTCCCGCAGGGTTGGAGCCCTACCCGTCCCGCTATAACACTGTTGAAGAACCCGACTTCTGGCCTCCGCAATAGTTTGCATATGGCCACTGCGGACCGCGGTATCGTAGTGCTGCACGGCATCATTGCATACCTGCAAACTGGCGCCTGGCGTTAGCTCATGAGAGCAAGCCAGCAAACAATTCGTCACCAACAATATGCCAATGGCAATCCGGGTTTTCATTGTCGATACCCGTCATCGAACATATGAACAGTCTACGACGAGAAGGCGAAAGACGTAGCGTTGCTGCGAGATGAGCATCTCGCGAGTCCGGAATCATTTCAATCCGGGGCGGCCGTGACGGATGCGTTGTCCATCTTCCGATCGAAGGGGCGTCATACGCAAACTGGATGCATATGAAATCGCACTGATCACACCATCGCAACGCCAATGGTCTAATTGAAAACAACAGAATCTGTGACGACACAGACCTCGTCACAAAGGAAAACGCCAACTCGAAAGTTGGCGTTTTCTTACGGGGAAAGCCCCGCATTTATTGGTTGCGCGAGTAGGATTTGACCCTACGACCTGTCATTGGCATGCCGCCGCCCACTCCGGACATTCAACGCAACGAACCAAGGGCAACGAAGCAATCGATCGAACAACGTCGAAGGGCCGTCACGAGCGCTGCAACAGCCTGCGCCGCGATGTTGGGCGCAAAGACGAGAAAACTCGCCAAGGTGGCCCGTATTCGACGAGCGCGCGCAGCGCAACGTCATCGGTCCCGAGGGCGTCAGATCACCCTGGTTCCATAGAACGGCGAGAATGGAAGGAATGCAAACACCATCCCGTTTTCCAGCGTCAGCTCGCTGCTGGCTTGTTCCCGCGTTGTTGGCGGTCTTCTTGGTTGGGGGTTGCACCACCCCACCATCGGTCGAAGTCCAGGCACCGGCTCCATCGACGGTAGTAGCCAGCCCGACGCGAACTGAATCCATTGATGTCGAGCACAGCCAGAAGTTTGCCCGCTGGGTGGTCGAGTTCAGCGCCATCGCACGCGCAGCCGGCCTCGACGAGGCAACGCTCCACATCGCCTTCGACAACATCCGCTTCGTCCCACGCGTCATCGAATTGGATAGGGCGCAGCCAGAGTTCACCCGCACTGTATGGGACTACCTCGACAGCGCGCTGTCGACGCAGCGAATCGCTCGTGGCCAGGACAAGCTGGCGCCGCTGCGCGCCGAAATCGACCCCATAGCAACGCGCTACGGCGTCCCGGCCGAGGTCCTTGTCGCGATCTGGGGCATGGAGAGCAATTACGGCAGTTTTGTGGGCGACATCCCGACCATCGACGCCTTGGCGACGCTCGGTTTCGAGGGCCGACGCGAGGAGTGGGCGCGTGGCCAGTTGCTCGCAGCCTTGAAAATCCTGCAGAACCGTGACATCGACCGCGCGCAGATGATAGGTTCGTGGGCTGGCGCGATGGGCCAGACGCAGTTCCTGCCGTCGAACTTTCTGGCCTATGCGGTCGATGCCGATGGCGATGGGCGACGCGATATCTGGAACAGCCTCGCCGATGTGATGGCTTCAACCGCGAACTTCCTGGCAAGCTCCGGATGGCAGGTCGGCCAGCCGTGGGGGCTCGAGGTGCGCTTGCCGCCGGGATTCGACTACGCGCGCGCCGATGCCGATGTGCGACAGCCGACGACCAAATGGACGGACGAGGGTGTGCAAGCGATGGACGGCGCGCCGCTGCCGGCCTTGGCTGACAGCTCGATATTGCTTACGACTGGTGCGCGCGGGCCGGCCTTCCTGGTGGGACCCAACTTCCGCACCATCCTGCGCTACAACAACTCGACCAGCTATGCACTCGCCGTCGGCCTGCTGGCACATCAGCTGGCCGGCGGCCCAGCGGTGCAGG
>NZ_QEII01000313.1 GCF_003347515.1 Rhodoferax ferrireducens
TTCGCATCCGCTTGAACTACGCCTTCTGATCGATCGAATCCCCCGAACTTAACCACTCGGGGGATTGCGCTTCTCTTTTTCCAAGATGGGGATTTACAGGTGCTCGCAAGAGCACCTTTTTTTCGTCGGTGTAGCCGGCCCGCATGGCGTTGATTTGGTCCTTCGTTGCTTCCTTCCTCACAATATGCGGCGGACCAGACCAATCCGGTTGACGCGCAGATTTTTTGTCCCTAGTATCTTTTTCATCCAAGACACACGGAGGTCATCATGGCCTCACAGCGCGGATGGCTTCAATCACCAAGGGAGTATGGATATGAGCTGGATCATCTCGTTGATTATTGGCGGCATCGTTGGCTGGTTGGCGAGCATCGTCATGAAGACCAACGCCCAGATGGGCTGGATCGCCAATGTGCTGGTGGGCGTGGTGGGCTCGCTGCTGGGCTACTGGATCGCCGGACTGGTGGGTATCGCCGCCACCGGCGGCCTGCTGCGCTTTGTGGTCGCGGTGGCCGGCGCGGTGCTGCTGATCTTCATCCTGCGCAAGCTCGGCGTGTTCGGGAAAACGTAGGGCCACGTAGCGCCGAATCCCGCAATAGCGGCATTGCGTCGGTCAAGTCGGATGGAATGACCAAGACGGTGAAGGACAACACCTGAATCGATAGCGCGCCTTAGCGTGAAAGTCAGACCTGCGCCGCCCTGATCAAATCAGCCGCCTTCTCGGCAATCATGATCACCGGCGCATTGGTGTTGCCCGCCACCAGGCGCGGCATGACGGAGGCGTCCACCACGCGCAACGCCTCAATTCCGCGCACGCGCAACTGCGCATCTACCACGTCCAGGGTCCCCGGGCCCATGCGGCAGGTGCCGGCCGGATGGTAGATCGTGTCGGCGTGGTCACGGATGAAATGCTCGATCTCGGCGTCGGTCCGGGCGCGGGCTGACGCCGCCAGCTCCCTGCCACCAATCGCGGCCAGCGCGGGCTGCGCAAGAATCTGGCGCATCAGCTTGAAGCCGCGAATCAGCCGATCCATGTCGTCGCGCTCGCCCAGAAAGTTGGGGTCGATCAAGGGCGGCTCGAGTGGGTCTTTGCTGGCCAGGGTGACGCTGCCACGGCTGCGCGGGCGCAGCAGGCAGACATGGCACGAGTAGCCATGACCGAAGGTGGTGGTGCGGCCGTGGTTGACCAGTTTGCCGACCACAAAGTGCAGCTGCAGGTCCGGGATCGGCTCGCTGACCTGGCTCTTGATGAAGCCGCCCGCCTCGGCGAAATTGCTGGTGAGCAGGCCGCTGCGGTGGCGGCGCCATTCGAAAATGCCCTGGATGGCGCGCACCATGCCGCTGAAGGAAAGACCAAACAAATCCTTGGCCTGTGGCGCATCCACCACCAGCACGACATCCGGGTGGTCATGCAGGTTTTGCCCCACGCCGGGGAGGTCGTGCAGGGTGGCGATGCCGTTTTCCAGCAGGTGCGCGTGCGGACCCACGCCCGACAGCATCAGGATCTGCGGCGACTGCAGGGCGCCGGCGCACAGCAGCACCTCGCGCGAAGCCTTGAGTTGCTTCACCGCGCCCTCGTGATGGAACTCCACGCCGACCGCGCGTTTGCGCTCCAGCAGGATGCGGGTGACGTGCGCACCGGTGAACACGCGCAGGTTGGGGCGCGTCAGGTTGGGCGTCAGGTAGGCCTTGGCGGCACTGAAGCGCTCGCCATTTTTGTGCGTGACCTGGTACAGGCCGACGCCGTCCTGGCGCTCGGCGTTGAAGTCAGGGTTGGGCTCGAAGCCGGCCTGCAGCGCGGCCTCGACAAACACCGGACCAAAGCGGTTGGGCTGGGCCAGATCCATCACGTTGAGTGGGCCGCTGGCGCCGTGGAAGGCATCGGCCCCGCGCTGGTTGTGTTCGGCACGTTTGAAATAGGGCAGCACGTCCTCATAGGCCCAGCCGGGGTTGCCTTGCGCCGCCCAGTGGTCATAGTCGGCCCGGTGGCCACGGGTGTAAATCATGGCGTTGACGGAACTGGAGCCACCCAGCACCTTGCCGCGTGGCTGGTAGCCGGCGCGGCCATTCAGGCCGGCTTGCGGCACGGTCTGGAACTGCCAGTTGGCCTGGCCCGTCTTGGCCAGCACGGCCAGGCCGGCCGGGCAGTGGATCAGTACGCTGGTGTCGGGCGGGCCAGCTTCGAGCAGGGCCACGCTGATGTCGGGGTTTTCGCTCAGCCGCGCCGCCAGCACGCAGCCGGCCGAGCCGCCGCCGATGATGAGGTAGTCAAACATGGAGTTCTCCCGGGCACGTTGAGAATCATTTTGCGGTGTGCCCGGCGTGCACCTTACCGCAAACGCTGCCCGGGTTTTAGAGGGCCGGCCCCAAGGGCACAGCCGCAGAAGCCCACGACGAGATGGCTGCTTGATTATTGAATTGTACACAATTTAATTGTGTGCTACAATTCAACCATGACAACACAACATCCGGCCCCCGCCTCCGATCCCGCCCTGCTGCTGGACAACCAGTTGTGCTTTGCGCTGTATTCCACTTCGCTGGCCATGACCAAGCTCTACAAGCCGCTGCTGGCCGAGTTGGGATTGACCTACCCGCAATACCTGGTGATGTTGGTGCTGTGGGAACAGGATGACGTCAGCGTCTCCGCGCTGGGCGAGCGCCTGTTTCTGGACTCCGGCACGCTGACGCCGCTGCTCAAGCGCATGGAAGGAGCCGGTCTGCTGCTGCGCACACGTTCCCCGCAGGACGAACGGCGGGTGCAAATTTGCCTCACCGCTGCCGGGCGCGAACTCAAGGCCCGGGCCGCCAAGGTGCCGGCTTGCGTGGTCAGCGCCACCCATTGTCCCGTCCCCGAATTGATGGCGCTGACAAAGACCGTGCAGGCCCTGCGCCAGCAATTGGCGGCCTGATGCGCCACTGATTTTTCTGCCCTCCCTTTTTTTAACCCGCTTCACCTCGAAGTATTTTTCCAAGGAAACACCATGGTCACCAAAGTCGAAAAAGTCGTTTACCAAGCCCACGCTACCTCCACCGGCGGCCGTGACGGCACCACCAAAACATCGGACGGTTTGCTGGAACTCAGGCTGGCCGTGCCCAAGGAAATGGGCGGCGCCGGCGGCGGTGTCAACCCCGAGCAGCTGTTTGCCGCGGGCTACAGCGCCTGCTTCATCGGCGCCATGAAATACGTGGCTGGCACGCAAAAGCTGGCCATGCCGGCGGATGCCTCCATCAACGCCACCGTGGGTATCGGCGCCATTCCGGCCGGCTTCGGTATCGAGGTGCAGATGGTGGTGAACCTGCCAGGCATGGAGCGCGAAGCCGCCCTGGCGCTGATCAACAAGGCGCATGAGGTGTGCCCGTATTCGAACGCCACGCGCGGCAACATTGAAGTGACGCTGACGCTGGCGTAGTCTTCCTGTCACCTTGGTGGCCCGCCCCGGTTGTCGGCGCGGGCCACATCGTTTATGGTGCGCCCATGACGACACTTGATTTTCTGGTCCGCAAAGACCAACTCGCCAGCACCGAGCTGCGCAGCACGCCAGACCGGCCTTTGGACAGCGGCGAGATCCGCTTGCGCATTGACAAATTCGCGCTGACCTCCAACAACATCACCTACGCCGCGTTTGGCGAGGCGATGAATTATTGGTCCTTCTTCCCGGTCAGCGCCGCTGACGATCAGGGCTGGGGCCGCATTCCGGTGTGGGGGTTTTCTACCGTGGTGCAGTCATTGCATGCGGGTGTGGCGGTGGGCGAGAAGCTCTACGGCTACTACCCCATGTCCAACAGCGTGGTGTTGCAGCCCACGCGTCTGTCGCCGGCCGGATTCTCGGACGGCGTGGCGCACCGGGCCGGCCTGCACCCGGTGTACAACCAGTACCAGCGCTGCAGCGCCGACCCGTTTTACACCGTCGACAGTGAAGACACGCAAGCGCTGCTTCGGCCGCTGTTCATCACTTCGTGGCTGATAGACGATTTTCTGGCCGACAACGACTTCTTTGGCGCGGTGGGGGCAGAGGGCCAACCGGCGCTCATGCTGCTGTCCAGCGCGTCGAGCAAAACGGCGTATGGCACGGCCTTCCAGCTGGCCCAGCGCCAGGGGATTGAGGTGGTGGGCCTGACATCGGCGGGCAACGTCGGTTTTTGCGAAAGCCTGGGTTGCTACCACCGCGTGCTGCGCTACGACCAGCTCGACCAGATCGACGCCGACGCGGCCTGCGTCTACATCGACTTTGCCGGCGATGCCGGGCTGCGCCGCGCCATTCACACCCGTCTTGCAAACCTGAAGTACAGCAGCTCCATCGGCGGCACGCACGTCGAACAACTGGGCGGCGCCCAAGACCTGCCCGGCCCCCGGGCAACGCTGTTTTTTGCCCCGGCCCAGATCAAGAAGCGCAACGCGGATTGGGGCGCGCA
Organism: Rhodoferax ferrireducens; assembly: GCF_003347515.1. Classification (GTDB taxonomy): domain Bacteria; phylum Pseudomonadota; class Gammaproteobacteria; order Burkholderiales; family Burkholderiaceae_C; genus Rhodoferax. Next base: position 4,411 of record NZ_QEII01000313.1, read on the forward strand.
AGGGCTGGGTCAGCGCCTGCTGCAAGCCTGGCAGGCCTTTGTCGCCCAGGTCAACGACCCGGCGGGTCCGTGGCTGATCGCAGAGCAGCATCAGGGACCGTTGGCGGTGCAGGCCGCCTACCAGCAGGTGCTGGGCGGACGCGGCGACCCGCGCCGGGGGCATATGCTGTCGCTGAGCTGAAGCGGCCTGGCCCTAGGACGTTTCGCGCCGGGCCTTGAATTCGCGCAGCTCGTCATGCAGGCTGCGCACCTCCAGCCGCAGCGCGCCGATCTCCTGCATCAGGTCGCGCTCGATCTGGCGCTCTTCGGTTTCAACGAACATGGCCGCCACCGAGGCCGTGACCAGCGACAGCACGGCCAGGCCGAGCAGCACCACCAGCACCGAGAACATGCGTGAGGCGTGAGTGCTGGGCACGATGTCGCCATAGCCCACCGTGGCAGCCGTGGTGAAGGCCAGCCACAGGCCGTCACTCAAGGTGAGGGCGCTGGGCTCCACGATCCAGAACCCCACGCCGCCCAGGCCCAGGATCAGCAGACAGAGCAGCAGCGAGTAAATCAGGCCGCGCCGGGTAATGAATCGTTTACGTTGTTGCCATTTCATAACCGGGGACTGTACAGGGCAGGGTTGGCGCAGAGGTTTGATAATGGGCACATGTTGTCAACTTCCCCCACTTCTTCCAATCTTCACGCGTTCGAGGGGCTGACGCCCGACGTGGTCATGGACGCGCTGGCCAGCGTCGGCCTCTATGGCGACGGCCGGCAACTGGCCCTGAGTTCGTATGAGAACCGCGTCTACCAGCTGCACCTGGAAGACGGCCCGGCGGTGGTCGCCAAGTTTTACCGTCCCGAGCGTTGGAGCGAGGCGCAGATTCTGGAGGAACATGCGTTCTCGGCCGAGCTGATGGCGGCGGAGATTCCGGTGGTCGGGCCGCTGGTCTTGAATGGCACGACACTCAATCACTTTGGCGGCTTCGCCTTCAGCGTCAGCCCTAGCCGGGGTGGCCGTCCGCCCGAGCTGGACGACCCGGACGTGCTGGAGTGGATTGGCCGCTTTCTGGCGCGCATCCACACCGTCGGCGCCGCCAAACCTTTCGTCAGCCGGCCGGCGCTGGACCTGCAAAGCTTTGGCATCGACTCGCGCGAATGGCTGCTGAGCCACGACAAGGTGCCGCTGGACGTGCAGTCGGCTTGGGCCAAGGTGTCGCAGGATGCTATTGACTTGATAGCTGGTTACGCATGTCTAACGGGGGCTGGAGGCAAAAAAGACCCTTATTCCGAGCCGATCAAGCAGATCCGCCTGCATGGTGACTGCCATCCAGGCAACATCCTGTGGACGCCGCTGGACTCGCCGGCCAGCGCCGGACCGGGACCGCATTTTGTCGATCTGGACGACGCCCGCAGCGGCCCGGCGGTGCAAGACCTGTGGATGCTGCTCAGCGGCGACCGCCAGCAGCGCAGCCGCCAGCTCGGCGCCCTGGTTGACGGTTACGAGCAGTTCCGGGAATTTGACCGGCGCGAACTGGCGCTGATCGAACCGCTGCGCACGCTGCGTCTGATTCACTACAGCGCCTGGCTGGCGCGGCGCTGGGATGACCCGTCATTCCCCATCAACTTCCCCTGGTTCGGCTCCAGCGACTACTGGCAGGGCCAGGTGCAGATGCTGGAAGAGCAGATGGAAGCGATGCAGGAAGAGCCGCTGGTGGTGTGAGAGCCCCGGCGCCTGGCCACCTCAGCACTTGACCCACGTCGTTTCGGCTCGTTATGATCATTTAATCGATCACCCATCGATTGCCGTGCCCATCATCGGGCCTGTTGCGTCTGTCCACCAAGGAGCTATCCATGAGAATAACGCTATCCCTGATCCCTGTTGCCGTGCTGCTCGCCGCCTGTGTCACCACACCGCCGGCGCCATCGGCGGCCGCGCAACTCGCACCGACCCAGGGCAACACGGCGATCGGCAGCGTCAAGTTTGTCAGCCAAGGCGGCAAGATCATCGTCAGCGGCGAGGTCAGCGGCCTCAAACCGAATGCCGTTCACGGTTTTCACATTCACGACAAGGGGGACTGCTCCAGCGGGGACGGCATGAGTGCAGGCGGGCATTTCAACCCCGAAGGAAAACCGCATGGTGCCGCTGACGCCGCGACCCACCACGCGGGTGACCTGCCCAGTTTGAAAGCCGATGCCCGCGGCGTCGCCACCTTCAGCTTCGAGTCCACGAGCTTGAGGGTCGGCGAGGGCATGACGGATGTGATCGGTCATGGCCTGATTGTTCACCGCGATCCAGATGATTTCACCACCCAGCCTACCGGCAACTCGGGTGCACGCATCGCCTGCGGCGTCATCACGCGCCGGTAAAGCGCTAGTCAGGGCCGACCCGCTTCAATGGATGTGCGGTCCGGCGTTACCCGTCGGCTCGGGTGAACTCCGGTAGCCACGCAGCTGCGCATATCGCGCATTCTGTTCTGCGCTGAGGATCGCAACCTGGTGCAGATGTGCCTCCAAGTGTGTTTCGCGCACTTTGGCCTGGAGCACGCCAATGTCCTGGAGCGATCGGGCCAGCAGTTCGGCCGTCACGGCACGGCTGGCGAACAGCCGGTCGAGTTCGCGCTCTTGCGCGACCAGCGCCTGGCCTAGCGGAATCGCTTTCGCGGTCATGGCGGCAAAGAGGGCTTCGGTGCGGCTGCGTTGCTCAGGCGTCAGGGCCAGCGGCGTGGCAAGCTCCAGCACGTGAGCCGGACCCGCATAGCCGTTGAGTTCTGCAGCCCGGGCCAGACCCATGCCCTTGCCCGACAGATAAGCACTGATGTCTTCGGGGGACAGGGCCTTGATGTCGCGGTCCTCCTGCCCGGCATAGGCCGACGCAGGCGCGGCCATCGACACGGAGGGAGCCAGGCAAAGGGACGCGATCAGGCAGAAAAAAAGGGGAAGCTTCATGTGAACCTCTGGTGGTAAATGGGGTGGTTGACGGTCAATCAGGCTGCGATTTTCTATCGCCAGAGGCGTCTTCACATATGATTTCGATCATATGACCGCAACCGATACACCACCGCTGCCGCCGGCGCTTCAGGACTTGCTGCCTGCGGACCTCCGGCCCGCCTGCACGTATTTGAAAAGCAAACGGGGAGATCGCCTGTTCACGCTCCGCAAGAAGCCGCAGCGGATGTTTTATGTCGCCAGTGGCGAAGTGGTTTTGCAGCGCGTGGGGGTGCAGGGTGACAGCCTCGTGCTGCAGCGGGTTCGCCAGGGCTTTGTGGCCGAAGCCAGTCTGCAGTCAGCCCATTACCACTGCGACGCGGTGGTGACCTCCCCGGCGGATCTCATTGCCATTCCGATCGAGCCCCTCAGACAAGCGCTGGTGACCGATCCCGCATTTGCAATGCGCTGGATTGCCATGCTGAATCAGGAGCTGAAACGACTTCGGTTGCAATGTGAGCGCCTGTCCCTGCGCGGTGTGGCGGATCGATTGCTGCATTTGATAGAAACAGAAGGCGAGCGCGGGCGCCTGCCGCTCCGGGCCGGGTTGAAATCGGTGGCCGCAGAACTCGGCGTGAGCCATGAAGCCCTGTATCGAACCGTCGCTGAACTGGAGAAACAACAGGTGTTACAGCGCGCAGAGGGGGAGTTGCGGATCCTTTAACCCAAGACAGAGACTGCCAGTGGCGACCGCCGCCGGGATGATCCTTCTTTCTAGCAAGCCCCCGGCTTTTGATACCAGACGATACAGGACGTGCTGCCGCTTAATGCAGTCCCAACGGAACAAACCGGGGTCACCGGTGTGGGCAGTACAACGTCCGTCGTCGCAGGCGGATTGGCGGGATCGAGCGCTGAATAACTGGCGGCATAGCCGATGGAAGAAATGGCGATGTTGCCCGCGCCACTCTTGACCCAGGCGTAGCCAATCGGCCCACATACCGGCCCAGGCGTCATCCACGCCACGTCACCTCCTGCCACCACCGTACCGCTGGTGACCAGCGAAAACAGCGCAGGCGTGGCGTAGACGGCATATCCGTCCTTCGTCTGCAGAAGCGCACCGCCACCGGCAAAGACCGACAGCACCAGCAAAAATACACCACGACCCGATTTGCGGCGGATGAACATCAAGCCGAACAGCGCGAGCATCACGGCCATGGACGCCGTCAGCCACGGCGAGAGGGGCACCGGACTGACAGCACCGCCCGCCCCTGCAAAACCAACAATCACTTGCGCCGATGTGGTCTGCGCGAACGTACCGGCGAGCAAGGCTGCGCCGCCATGGAGAGATAAATCCCGTATCTTCATTTGTGTTTCTCAGTCGTTGATCCATCCCATCCTATAAAGCCACCGTTCGCCAATCGTTCACAGCGTCACTCACCCCGACCATGGCTTAAACACCACATACGCCTATGTCAACTGGCGACCCCTTGTAGTTTGTTTTGGAACGGCAAGCGCCAGTGGGTGTCGCCACACAAGTGCCCGACGTGGCTGTACCGACCACAAGGGCGCCGTTGACATAGGCTTTCTTGCCATAGCCAATGTCGGCAGCTGCGGCCGGAGCGGCCGCTTCCGTGGTGTCCACCACGTTCAAATGGCCACTCACCCCGAAGATGCTCACACCCCGGGTTCCGTCCGTCCTCAGACGCGGAAAGCTTTGGCCAGTCGCGTCGAGAATCCCGGCCAAAACGGGTGTCACGATGGCGGCAAATGCCAGAAGTAGCCATGCATCAAACTTGCGTGCTGAAAACGCCATATTTCTAAAATCCGGTTGATTCAACGTATCCTATAAACCCACCGTTCGCCAATCGTTCATGAACTCACACCCCCCTGATCACGGTCTCCAGCTGATGTTGCTCGGTGGCTTCGAGGCGCGCCTGCAGGGCCGCCCCGTTCCCGGGATCACCTACAACAAGATGCGCGCGCTGCTGGTTTACCTGGCGGTGGAGCGATCGCAGGATCACCCGCGGGAGGTGTTGGCCGAGCTGTTGTGGAGCGGCAACGACCCCACCACGGCGCGCGGCAATCTGCGCCGGACCTTGTCGGACTTGCGCCGGGTGCTGGAGCTGCCCAGCGGCACCGTCATGTTCGCCACCAGCAAGCACACCCTGCGTTTCATTCCGAATGGCTACGTCGATGCGCTGGACTTCACCGGTTCCATGCCAGCCGGGGCCGAAGAGCGGCTCATGGCCCTGTACTGCGGCGAATTCCTGGCGGGCCTGTCCGTGCCGGACAGCCCGGAGTTCGAACGCTGGCTGCAGATCCAGCGCGAAACCCTGCACCGACGCGCCCTGGCCTTGCTGGAGCAACTCGCGAATCGCCATGCGCAGGCGGGCGATAGCGGCCGGGCGCTGCCCTTCGCCTTGCGCTACACGGAGCTGGACCCGTGGGACGAGAACGCCTGCTGCCGGGTCATGCGCCTGTATGCGTTGAATGAGCAGCACAGCGCGGCAGCGCGGCACTACCAGGCCTACTGCCGCCTGTTGAAGGACGAGCTGGGGGCCTTGCCCAACAACGAAACCCGCCAGTTGGCTGAACATATACGCCATGGCCGGCCCGGCGCTGATCTGCCGCAAGCCGTCCCAACGCCGTCACCCGTCCTGGCGCAGCCGCAGGCGGAACGGCGCCAGGTGAGCGTGCTGTACTGCGAATTGACGCTGACCGCGATTGACGATCTGGATGAGGCCATGGCGCTGTTGGCCACGCCCCAGGCACGCTGTGTGCAAATCATCCGCGAGTTTTCAGGGCATATCGTGCAAACGCATGGCGGCGGATTGCTGGCCTATTTCGGTTATCCGCAAGCCCGCGAAGACGCGGCCCGCCATGCGGTGCAGGCGGCCCTGGCCATGACGCGCGAAACGGCCTACGGCATTGAAATCCGCACCAGTGTGCATACCGGACTGGTCATCACCGGCGGCGCGTCTTCCATGCCCGACACCGTCGGCAAGACCTCCCGGCTGGCCATCCAGTTGCGCCAGAATGCGGGGCCTGACGCCGTGGCCATCAGCCAGGACACACACGCCCTGGTGTCCGGCTATTTCGACTGCCTCAGCCTGGGCGTGCAACCCATGCCCGGCCTGGCGCAAGCGCTGGAGGTCTTCAAGGTGCTGCGGGAAAGCGGTGCGCGCACCCGGCTGGATGCAGCCGGGCAGTTGACCCCGCTGGCCGGTCGCCTGGCCGAGACCGCGCAGCTCATGGGCTTGTGGGCCACGGCCGCGCAAGGCGCGCGCCAGGTTGCGCTGGTGCTGGGCGAGGCCGGCATGGGCAAGTCCCGCCTGCTGCACACCTTGAAGGCGCGACTGGCGGACCAGCCTCACACGCTGCGCGAGTTGCGCTGTTTCCCGGAGTTCAGCCAGTCGCCTTTTCAACCGCTGATCGCCATGCTCGAGGCCATTTTTGGCTTCACGCACGGTGACACGCCGGCCGCCAGGTGCGCGCGGCTGGTGCAGTACCTGCAAGTCCATTTCCCGGCCTCGGCGCCACAGGCCATTCCGCTGCTCGCGGAACTGCTGTCCCTGCCACCCGTTGCGCAGTACCCGGTCCCCGATTTCTCGCCGCAAAAACAGAAAGAACAGACGATCGCCCTGCTGCTGGCCTTGCTGCAAACCCTGGCCCTGCAACAACCCGTGTTGCTCATCGTGGAAGACCTGCACTGGGTCGATCCCTCCACGCTGGAATTGTTGACCCTGTTCGTGGAGCAAGCGGGGGCGGGCGCGATTCTCGCGGTGTTCACGGCCCGGCCCGACTTTGATCCGCCCTGGCGGGAATCGCTGGAGTCCACGCTGGCGCTCACGCCACTGGGCGAGGCCGAGGTGCTGGACATGATCGCGTCCTTGCGCGCGGACATTCCGGCGGCGACGATACGACGCATCGTGGAACGCGCCGACGGGGTGCCGCTGTTTGTCGAGGAGATGGCAAAGTTTGCGGGCCTGGACCATCAAGCCGGCGTGCCCAGCACGCTGCACGATCTGCTGGCTGCACGAATGGACACCCTGGGTGAGGCGAAGTACACGGCGCAGCTGGCGGCCACGCTCGGGCGCGAATTCAATCTGGAGGTGCTGCGCCAGGTCTTCCCCCAGGGTCCCGCCCCGCTGGCGCAGGCCCTGAATGCCTTGCAGGAAGCCGGCCTGATCTCCAAGACCAGCGAGGCGGCCTGTCAATTCAAGCATGCCCTGATCCAGGAAGCGGCCTACCAATCCCAAACCCGGGCGGCCCGGCAGGAGGCCCATCAGCGCATCGCGCAGGCCCTGCAAAGTCACTTCCCCACCGTGGTCACGACCCAGCCGGAATTGCTGGCACGGCACTGGTCGGCTGGCGGAGACACCCGCCAGGCCGTGACCTACTGGGTCCAGGCCGGGCAACGCGCCGCCCAGAGTTCCGCCAATACCGAGGCGCTGGGCCACTTCAACGCCGGCCTGCAGCTCCTGATGACGCTGCCCCCCTCGGCCGAACGCGACCCGCTGGAATTTGCCTTGCGCGTGAACCTCGGCACGACACTGTGCGCCACGCAGGGCTATGGCAGCGCCGAGGCGGGCGCGGCCTATGGCCGGGCACTTGAATTAGGCGAGGCCTTGGGCGATGGCCCCGGCCTGTTCAAGGCGACGTGGGGTCTGTGGCTGGGGTCGAGTTCGCGCGTCGGGCACGAGCATGCCCTCGAACTGGCGACCAAGCTGCTGCAACTGGCGCAGCAGGACCGGGATCCGCTGCGACTTCAAAAAGCCCACTACGCCATGGGCAACAGCCTGCTGTGGACCGGCCAACTGAGCGCAGCACGGGCCCATCAGGAACAGGCCATGGCGCTGTACCAGCCCTCTCACCACGACATCATGGTGCGCGAGCTCGGCGAAAACATTTGCGTCTCGACCGGCTCCCAGCTGGCCTGGGTCTTGTGGCTGCAGGGCTTTCCGGATCAGGCGCGGGCCGTCGGCGAGCAGACGCTGACGCTGGCGCGCCAGGTCAACCATCCCTACAGCCGGTGCTATGCCAAAGCCCACGTCATGGTGCTTAGCCGCTGGCTGAGACAGACCGACACCACCCGCCAGTTAGCGGAAGAAACCATGGCGCTGGCCCACCAACACGGGTTCCCGCTCTGGCTGCTCTCGGGCCTGGCGTTCCAGGGCTGGGCCCTGGTTTTGCAAGGCGAGGCGAAAGGCATCGCCCAACTGCAGCAAGCGGTTGACACGGTTCGCGCGGCCATGAGCGGAATCGAGGCGTTCTTTCTGGCGCCGCTGGGCGAGGCCTGCCTGCATTTGGGGCAATGGGAGCAGTCCGCGGCGGTGGCGAATGCCGCCCTCGCGGTCGTGCACGCCAAAGACGACCGCTTTCTGGAAAGCGAGATTCTTCGCCTCAAGGGCGAATGCCTGTTGGCCATGCCCTTGTCCGACACGAAAGAGGCCGAAACCTGTTTCAACCAGGCCCTGGCCATCAGCCGGCGCCAAGGAGCGAAGTCCCTGGAACTGCGGGCGGCCACGAGCCTGGCCCGGCTCTGGCAGCAGCAAGACAAAAAAGAGGATGCGCGCACGATGCTGGAGGACATCTACAACGCGTTCACGGAAGGCCTGGACACCGCCGATCTGCAGGATGCGCGGGCGCTGCTGGATGCGGATGCACTGCACGAACCTGCTTGCTACTAGTTTAATAGCTGCTTGCGCAAACAATACGCGGGCTAGAGGCCTGTTTGATATAAATCACTGGCTCAGTACGGCAGGACGCTCACCAAGCCACGGTACAACTGGCTGGGCGATACTGGTTTGTGCAACAGCGGGACGCCGCTGGCCTGGGCTTCGCGCAGGCGGTCGGGTGCGGTGTCCCCTGTGATCAGCAAAGCGGGCAAGGCGTCCCCGGTCAACTGGCGCAAGGCCACAATGGCCTCGACCCCGGTGCGCTGCTCGCGCAGGCGATAGTCGCTGACCACCACATCCGGCGGAAGGCGGCGTGCCAGTTCAAGGGCCTCCTCTATCGATTCCGCAACCTGGCATTCACAACCCCACGCGCACAGCAGATGCAGCATGCCGGCGCGCACGCTTTCGTCATCGTCGATCACCAGCACGCGCACGTTGAGCATCTGTGTCCGCCCGAGATCGACGACGGCCGGCGCGACAGTCACGGCCGTCGTGGCCAGCGGCAGGAGCAGGCGAAACACGCTGCCGCGATGGGGCGTGGAGGTCAGCGTCAGGCCATGGCCCAGGGCGCGCACCAGCCCGTCCACAATGGCCAGGCCCAGGCCCAGCCCCTTGCGGCGGTCCCGCTCGGGATTGCCCAATTGGTGAAACTCCCGAAACACCTCGCGTTGCTGCGCGGGCTCGATGCCCAGGCCGGTGTCCCACACCTCCAGCACGGCCTGATCGCCATGCCGTCTGCAGACCACCAGCAAGCCGCCGTGGTCGGTGTAGCGAATAGCGTTGGATACCAGATTGCGCAGGATCAACTCGACCAACCCCACGTCGGACTGCACCAGCAGATCCGTTTCGCGCGAACGGTACGAGAGGCCTTTCGCGTCGGCCTGCCGCTCAAATTCCCGCTCGATCTTGTTGAGCAAAGGCTGCATCTGAAACGGCAGCACCTGGGGCTGGATCACACCGGCCTCGATGCGAGAAAAGTCAAGCAGGGTGTTGAGCATGTCCGCAGAGGCTTCGCTCGCCGCGCTGGCACTGGCGAGCAGCTTGCGCTGGTGCGGGCTCAGGTCCGTGCACGACAGGACCTCCAGAAGCAAACCCTGGGCGTGAATCGGTTGGCGCAGATCATGGCTGGCCGCCGCAAGAAACTTGGACTTGGCGGCATTGGCCTGTTCGGCCTCGTGACGGGCCTGTTCGGCAATGGCGGTCTCCATGCGCAGTTTTTCCATCAGCTCTATATTCTCAAAACGCAGATCAATCGACGTGCGCACCGTGCGGGCGGTGTTGACTGACTGGCCCAGCATGATGACCATGTACAAAAAACCGGCGACGGCCAACGCGGTGTACGCCGGATCGCCCAATAAAAGAAGCTTGACCATGGCGACCATGGTTATGAAGGAGGAAAACGCGGCAAAGACCGGCAGCACGGGTGACAGGATGGACATGGCATTGGCGGCCACGGCGGCCAGCACGGCAATGACCAACACGCTGCCGGCCAGGGTACTGGTATCCAATGCAACCCAGGGCAACGCGCCCCAGACGGCGCCATCGATGCCGTTCAGAAAAATCAGAGCCCAGACCACACGGGGCGCCGCATCCCGGCCCATGCCGCGGGAGAGATGGCGACGCCCATGAAGCCAGCAGCCGAGTTTGGAGATGATCACGGCAGCGCACCAACCCGCGAGGTCGGTCGAATCCGCGTTGTGGGCCAGCACCCAAAACAGAAGGATCACGATCAGACAGGTCGGGATGACCGAGCTGCCCTGGTTGCGCATCGACAACCGCAACTGCTCCACCAGAACGCGCCCTTCGGCCAGCTGCAGCAGCTTGATCCTCATGCGGCCGTCATGCCTCAGCCCACCAGCGCCTGACAACGCGCGGCGAACACGGCTTCTGTGCGGCTCGCCACGCCGAAAAACTCCAGGATGTCCTGCACATGCCTGCGCACGGTGTTGTCCGACACCGTCAGCTGGCGCGCAATGAGCTTGTTCGAGAGCCCCTGGTGCAGCAGTTCGAGCACCTCGCACTGACGTGGCGTCAAGCGCCGCGGCGCGGCACGGCTGGCAATGGATGGCAGGCCGCCCACGCTGCCGCGCAAAACCAGAAGGATGGCTTCCACAATTTGTGCGGCCGCCTGGGCCTTGGACACAAAACCGGCGGCACCCCGCGCCAGCGCCAGACGCACGGTCTCAGGCTCATCATGGGATGACAACATCAACACAGGCGTCATAGGCCATTTGTGTTTGAGCAGCCCGATGCCTTCAAGTCCACTCAAGCCATTGAGCCGGATGTCCAGCAACACCACGTCCACATGGTCGGGCGCGCCGGCCAGGGCCTCATCCAGGGAGGCCGCCTCGAAAATCCGGGTACCCGGCATGGCCGTGCCAATGACCATTCCCAGCCCGATACGGAAGATGGCGTGATCGTCAATTAATGCGACGCAGATGGAACTCATGGGTCATTTCATCACGGCGCCGATGCGTCGGGCATGGTCTTTATGGACCATTTCAATGTGCTGCATTGCTACGTACACTCGCGCCCTGTAACTATTTGTAACGATATTTCCTAGCACATCATCCTTTGCATTTGTTTGATCAACCTTAGTAAATAGTAACAAGCTGTTGCCGAATCGTAAACAAATGCAGACAAAGCCCCTGTGGCTGCTTGTTTTCTTCCATTTTTCCTTACCTCTGAGAGGGCACCATGTCTAAATCCCTGTTGTGCGGCCTGCGCCGCGCTCAATGCCGCAGCAGCGGTGCGGCCCGTCGTCAAGGCGGCTTTACCCTGGTCGAAATGGCCATCGTGCTGGTCATCATCGGGCTCATCCTCGGCGCGATCACCATCGGCAAGGACGTGCAGCGCAACGCTGAATACACCAAGGTCAAGCAGAAGTTTGTCGACCAGTGGGTGCTGGCTTACAACGCACATACGCAGCGGACGGGAGTGGTGCCGGGGGATAGCCAGACGGCGCCGCGTTTGATGGTTAACGGCTCGAATTACAACACTGCCTACACTCCAGCCGCTGCCACCCCGCTTTCGGGTGGGAATATGACTGCCGTGCTGCCGGCGGCCGTCACTTCGATTTGTCATGGCGTCATCGGACCGGGTATGACAAGAGCCACCCAAAACGCCACGGGTATCGGTGAATTTGACCTGCGCACCATGATGTTGCAAGTCGGCGTGCGCATGCCCCCCGGCCGGGCTGAGGGCTCCGAAGACCGTTACGTTTACCTCGACTCCAATGGCAACCCGCAGGAAATTCAGGTTTGCTTTCAATGGAATCCACCCATCACCCCCTCTGGCGCAGGCAATGTGATGGTGATTTCCGGTTTGACCCCTGATCTGGCGCGCTCGCTGGACCAAATGATTGACGGCAAGGCTGATGCGCAGGAAGGCATGTTCCGCCAACAAGCTGTCGCCAACGGCGTAGCCAATGCGCCGGGCGTCCAGTGGGCTGCTAACAATACATTCGCCCAAGCCGCCGCCGCCCCCGCAGCCAGCGGCGCGGGGGCGACACTGGATGAAGATCAGGTCTTCACTGTGGTCGCCCATTACAAGATGAACCAATAAGCGCACGACAGGAACCACCATGGCAACCCAAAAAACAACGTTTTCCGCCCGTCACCAGCATGGCTTCACGCTGGTCGAAATGGCGATCGTGCTGGTCATCATCGGCCTCATTCTGGGCGCACTGGCCGTGGGTAAGGACGTAATGCGCAACGCCGAATACCAAAAGGTCGGCAACAAATTCATCTACGAATGGAAGAAGAGTTACGACGGTTATTACCAGCGCGCCGGCGTGGTGCTGGGTGACAGTCAGGTGGCCCCGACCAATATGGTCAACGGGGATGAAACCAAAATTGGCGGCGCACTGGCTTCCGTTGGCAACCTGAATGGCGCACTGGCGGGCGTGCCTGCCAATTACACCAATACCGGCCTGCGCATCTGCAATGGTCAGGGTTTTGTCGCCGATTCCGTCGGTACAGGCGACCCCGCTCTGGCGGTCCAGAATCTGCGTGCCCTGATGCAGCGCATTGGCAATCGCATGCCGCCCGGACGTGGCGAGGGCAAGGAAGACCGTTACGTGTACACCGACAGCAATGGCAACCCGGCCGAATTGCAGGTCTGCTTTCAATTCAATCCGGCCGGAGAAATTCAGGGGGCGGGCAATGTGATGGTCATCCGGGGTTTGACGCCGGATCTGGCGCGTTATCTTGACCAACTGGTGGACGGCAAGCCGGACGCGCTGGAAGGGCGCTTCCGCCAGCAAAACAGGTTAGCCAACACCACATCGACGGCAAATCAGCCGGGCCTGCAATGGGCCGCCAACAACACTTTCGGCCAAACCAATGCAGCTGCCGCCACAGCCTCCGGCACGGGCCTCAGGCTGGATGAAGACCAGGTGGTGCTGGTGACCGCCATCTGGGTCATGGACCAATGAACACCGAGACGTCGGGCCAGGATGTTGGTGCCAGCCGGCCCGGCCGCTCTACCGGGCTGATGTTGCTCGGCGGCGCGGTGGCCGTGCTGCTACTCGGCGTGCTCGGGTTTGACCAGGCCCGCGCGGCTCGCGCCCAGGCGCAACGCGCCATGGCCGATGTGAATGCGATGCTGGCGGACGCGCGCAGCCACGAGGAATTGGCAAAGCGCAACCGCGCGCTGCTGACCGTCTCCGGCACCGTGCAGCAGCGCGCCGAGGCATCCCTGGTGCTGCCGCGCTACTGGAGCGAGCGGCAGATCAGCCTGCGCCAGCAGAGTTTGCCGCGTGAGCAGTTCAATGCCGTGCTGGTGTCCACCGCGCGCAACAGCAACCAGCTCTTGAAACTTGAGGAATTCGACGTGGCTGTGACGCACCCCGATGAAGGTTTGTTTGATGCGCTCGCCGGCGCGCGCTATCCGGTGATGGTGAGCCTGCGCGGCTCGCTCAATTTCCGGATCTCGGATCGGCCGCTATGAAGTCCGCCTTGATACTGTCCTTGCAGGGCGTGTGGTACAGCGAGCACGACGGTGTCTGGGAGACATCGTCCGCCCAGCCGCTACTCGCTCCTCAAAGCCGCATCCTGACTGATTTCGACAATGCGCCGTCCGGTGTGATGGCCGTCGACACCCAGCCCGATTTCGCCGCCGCGGTCATCGAGAAGCACCTGCGCTCCGAAGGCCTGATCGATGGCGAGGCGCATGTGCTCGCGCACCGCATCCTGGCGGCAGGCGGCGGCTCCCGCGCCTACTACACGGCGGTGCCAGTGGCGGCCTGGCAGGATTCGTTCACCTGGCTGCAACAACAGCCCTCCGTCGGTTTGCTGTTTTCGGTCGATGCCGGGATGCTGGCACTGGCGCAGCGCCATGATGCCGTGCTGTGTCGCACCGGGCGTCAGTTCCGCTTCCTGCTGTCGCAACCGGGGGCGCTGGTTTATCTGTCCACCACGGCTTTCTCAGACGACCCCGACGACATCGACACGGCGCTCCTGAACCTGGTCGAGCAGGTGCGCGCTCAGTGGTTGCCACGCCACGAAAAAATGGCGCTCTACTGGTGCGATCTGCTGGCGCCGGACCTTGACGACGGTGCACGACTTCACGCCATCGCTCATCGCCGTCTGGGCGTCAAGGTCGAGTCCGCGCCGGTCGCCCGCTTTACCTCGGAGAGCGGCGCATTGCGCACCGCAGCCCACGCGATGGCGCAAGCGCTCTCGTGGCGCGCTGCGGTCAATCCGTGGATCGACCGCGTCGCCGCGGCCGCGGAGCGCTTCAGCCTGCCGATCGCGGGCGTCACGGCCACCTGCGGGATCGGATTCATGCTGGTCGCCGCCGCCTGGGTCATGCAAACCTTGCAATTGCAGGCGCAAGAGGGTCGCATGCGCGAAGAAATCGCCACCATCACCAGCCGCAATGCCGGGCTGGACGTGGCACCGGCCACCCTGTTGGCCCGGCAAGCCGAAACCCTGGGTTTTCTGGATGCACTGGCAGGCGCTGCCGCCAGCCCTGATCTGCTCGGATTTTTGGACACGGTTCGCAAGGCGTCTGACCAGCGCGTGCGCGTCATGCGCGTGCGTCTGTTGTCCGCCGAAGGACCCCAAGCGGGCTTTCGGGTGGATGGCGTGCCAGTCAACAACGCGGGCTCCGAGCGCGCCCTGTCAGGATTCCTGGCGGCCTTGCGTGCGCAGGGCTACGAGGTGAAGGCAGAAGACCCGGGTTACCAGACGCAGCAACCGGGTTTCTTTTCCTATTCTGTCCGCCGGATTGCGCCTGTCAGCGCAGACATATCATGAAGAAATACGCCGCATTGCTGCTGATGGTGGCCAGTCTCGCCGCGCTGGCCTGGGCCAGTGTGCTGGCCGTGCGCCTGGCCTTGAAAGCAGCGCCGGCATGGTCCGCTTCGGCACCTTCCAGCCTGCACGGCAAGGAAGGCGAAGAGGCGCTGCAACGCTTGCGCAGGATCGATCGCGTGCTCACCCAGATTGACGCACTCAAGCCGCTTGCCTCGCAAGTGGCGACAGGACCGCTGGCGCAACCCGCACCGCCGCCACTCGCGTCGCTGGTCAAACCGGCCGTGCAAGGCAGCACCTCGCAGACCGGTAAAACGGTGACGGTACTGGCCAAGGAAGCACCGGTCATTTCCATGGTCTATCTTTCCACCGACATGCAGCGCGCGGTGATCAACGGCAAGCTGTATGCCAGTGGTGACAGCATGCCCGATGGGGGTCGCTTGGTGGCGATCAGCCTGAACGAGGTGGTGATTGATTACAAGGGCCGGCGCAAAGTGCTGTCGGTACCGCGTAGCCAGGTCTCGGGCAGCACCGCCAGACCCCTGGAAGAGAAGTAGGAGATGGTCTTGAACAAGCGGTTCATGGCTCTGGTCGCGCTGGTTCTGGCCTTGCTGGCCATTGCCATCGTGGTCGGCTGGCGTGCTTCGTCCACTTCTGAGCCACTACCCGGGTCAACGGTCTCGGTGGCGCCGTCGCTAGCCCCGCCGTCCGCCCCTGCCGCAAATTTACCGCGAGCGGGTGACGGCGCGCCGCCTTGGGCGGCGGGTGGCATCCCATCGTCCTCGCAGGTGCAGGCGCAGGCTGACAAGCCGTTGAATGGCCTGCCCATGACGACCGGGCCGGCGGCGACCCAGCGTGAGCTCAAGGAGCTGGAAACGATGCAGCAGGAACTTGCCAACGCCATGCGTGATGGCAAGCAGCCCGACCCCAAAAAGGTCGCAGAAATGCTGACCCGCCTGAAAGAAAAGCATGGCTCGACGGTGGCCGGTGTCAACCTGGATGCCGTGATCAGCAATCTGCAAACTGCGACGGAAATGCAGGCACTGGCACTGGAGATCCAGCACGAAAGCGCCAAGCCGGGCGGTGGTGACGGCAAGAAGATGCAAGGCTACGTCGCGCAGTTGACCAAGTTGCAGTCCCGGATGCGCATGGACATTTCGGTACCCCAGAAACCGGAAGCCACCAAATGACGGGCTCCCATGGCGCTTGTCCGCGCCTGCGCGGATTTTCAATGATCGAGATGGCGGTTTCGCTGGTGGTGATCGGTCTGATGGTGTCGGGCAGCGCGGCCTATCTGGGCCTGTTCAGAAGCGGCAACCAGCTGGGGACCGACGCGCAACTGGTGTCGCTGTCGGAGAGCGTCATGTTGTTTGCCGGCATGCGCAGTCGCTTGCCGTGCCCGGATACGGCGGGCGACGGCTATGAGGCGCTGGTGGCCGGTGCCTGCCCGGCCGGCACCCAGGTGGGCTGGCTGCCTTATCTGTCGATGGGCCTGAGCCAGCCGTCAGCGCGGCAGCGCGCCATTTACGGCGTGTACCGCAACCCGGCGGCCGATCTGGCTGTGAGTACCGCTCCAGCCACGGTCCAGACGGCAGCCGTCCAGCTTGTGCCCAACATCGCATTCGTCTACGTGACCGGCGACGGGACGACGGCCCAGGGCGCCCAAAACTGCGCCGCGAATGTCGTGAGCAATCCGGCTTTTGTGCTTCTGGCGTCCGGCGAAGACCTCGATGGCGATGGCCTGCAGGTGGACGGCATCCACAACACGCTGCCTGCCAACGGGCGTTGCTTTGCATCACCAACGCGCGCAGTGGACACCAATTTCGACGATCGCACCCTGGCGATCAGTTCTAACGCCTTGATGGCACGACTAACCAACAAATTATTGTGAAAAGGCGAGCGACGCAATGAAGATTTTTCCTCTATTCCCCCAGCGCCAGGCGCTCTACAGCGGTCTGCCCCGCGCAGTGTTTCTCCTGGGTGGCGCAGCCCTGCTGGCGGGCTGTGCCAACACCACACCTCGCAGCCTCGGCACCCTGCCGCCCACCGACGAACAAACCATCAGCAAGCTCACCGCCAATCTGGCGCAGGAGTCTGCCAAGCTGGCCGCCGCCCGCGACGAAACCCGGCAGCTGATTGAAAAGAGGGCGGTCCAGCCCGAGCCGCAGGCGATTGCGCCGCGTCACGATCCGATGGAAGACATCATCGTATCGGTCAAGCTGCAGAACGCCACGCTGAGCTCGATGCTGCAGGTCTTCTCGGACCAGGCCCGCATGAACATGCTGGTCGATCCGGAAGTGCTGGCCATCGACAAGCGCGCCAGCTTCTACCTGAACCGCGTCACGGCACGCGAGTTGTACCGGCACATTCTGGATGCCTTTGACCTGTCGGGTCAGGTTGAAGGGAACACCACGAAGATCGGAATGTTCGAGGAGCGATTCTTCAACATCGACTTTCTCAATTCCCGCATGAGTCTGGATGTCACCGCCGGCGGCAATGTGTTCGGTGCCAATACCGGCGGGACGGCCGGCGACCAGATACGCGGCAATATTTCCCTGAGCGGTGGAACCGGCAAGCAAATCGAAAGCTACGACCAGCTCGAAACCAACCTGAAGCAGCTGATTGGCGCCAAGGAAGGCGAGGCCAAGCAGTCCGACAACAAGGAAGAGGACAGAAAACGCACGGTCTACAGCCTTAACAAAAGCTCGGGCACCTTGTTTGTACGCACGCGGCCGTCGCAGATGCGCATGGTCGAAAAAATGATCGATCGCTACAAGGTGGTGCTGCGCCGCCAGGTTCTGATCGAAGCCCAGTTGCTGGATGTGGAACTCAATGACCAGTTCCAATACGGGGTGGACTGGACTTTGCTGCGCAACAACGTCGCCGGCATCGTGGGCGGCGCACCCATTGCGGCCAGCGCCGTGTCCTCGATACTGTCCAGTACCGGTGAAGCAGCGGCGGCGCGCACACTGATCTTTCCATCACAGTCCATCGGCTACGCCGAGGGGCGCTCGGCCGGGCTGGCCTACACCCGCGGCAGCGTTTCCGCAGCCATCAGCCTGTTGCGCGGCTTCGGCAACGTGAAGGTCCTGTCCAACCCTAGCATACGGGTGCGCAACAACGTCCCGGCGCTGTTGAGCGTGGGCAGCTCCAACCGCTATGTGGCCAAGTCCTCGGTGACCGTGACCAATCCGGGTGGCGGCGCCGCCACCACGACGGCCGATGTTCAAACCGACTCAGTCTTCAGCGGCGTCATCATTGGCGTGGTTCCCTTCATCGGGGATCAGGGCAATGTGGAGTTGCTGATCAATCCGATGCAAACCGAAGTCGACGCGGTCAGCCTGGAGTTGCAGGATGTGGGCGGCGGCAACAAGGTCACGCTGCCCAAAGTCAGCTTCAAGGGCATGACCACCACCCTGAACATTCAGGATGGCGACACCGTGATCATTGGCGGCCTGATCGACCAGAACACCTCCGGCACCGATCGCGGAACGCCCGGCCTGTCCGACGTGCCTGTGTTCGGCAAGATGTTCGGCAACGAATCGACCAACCATCACAGCCGCGAGATGGTGATTGTCTTGAAGGTGAAACTGCTGTGAGCCTGATCTATTCAGCCCTGAACAAGCTGGAACAGGAATCCGGCGTAGCGGGCACGCCGGACAAGACCGTGGCCAACCCTTATGCGGCTACGGCACGGAAATCAGGCGCGCCGCGCTGGGTTTATCTGGTCGTGCTGGGCTGCCTGCTGGTCGTGCTGGGCGGCTGGCTGTCCATGAGCGCGCTGAAGGCAAAGTTCGCGGCAGAGCAAGTGCGTGAACCTGACCACCAACCGGCCCCGATGCCCGCAGTGCCTTCGGCACCCGTGCCGCCGATCCAGTTTGCCGAGGCACCAGTCCAGGCGCCGCCTGCGCGCACTGAAATCATGGTACCGGTTTCGACACCGACCAGCGAAAGTCTGGCGGAACCCGCAAAAACCGTGCAGCCCAAGCCCCGCGCCCAGGCCCGGCCGAAACCGCCAGCGCAGGTAGTCACCGAAACAGCGCCGGCTGCGGACGAGATCAATCCGGAAGAAACCAACCGACTCACGCAGGCCGTCAAACGCGCCATTCAGGCGGGACAAAACGAGGAGGCCACAAACTTGCTCAAGCAGTTGGCCACACGTTTGCCGCCCGAGAGCATCACCTTGTTGCGTCTGAACGCCTGGCACCGGATGCAGAGCGGCGATGAGGCGCAGGCGATGGTGCTGTACCGCCAGATTGGCGAGCGCATTCCGGGCGATGAGTCCGCCGGCATCAATCTGGCGCTGCTGAACTGGAAAGCCGGCCGCCAGGAAGAAGCGCGGCGCGTGATCGGCGCGCTGGCGGAGCGCCATCCCGAATCGGAGACCGTGCAACGGTACAGCCGCGAACTGGGAGCGCCCAGATGAATGAGCGTGTGGCCCTGCCACAGCACTTGCGCGCGCTGGGCTTTGAGCGCAATCCGTTTCCGCAGACGCCGGACGCAGACTGCTACTTTCGCACCGAAGCCATTGAGCAGCAATTTGCGGAGACGCTGCATTGCCTCAAGGCGGGCAAAGGTTTTGTGCTGCTGACGGGGGAGGTCGGCACCGGCAAGAGCACCTTCCTGCGTTGCCTGATGGACGATCTGGCGGCGACGGACTGCGCCGTGTCCTTTGTCTTCAACACCTTCCTGCAGGGCCGGGATCTGCTGCTCGCGATCAATCGGGATTTTGGTCTCGCCGGCGGCGCGGACATGGCCGAAGACATTGACCGCCTGAACCACTATCTGATCGAACAGAACACGCAGGGGCGATGCTGTGTGGTGGTGATCGACGATGCGCAGAATCTTGACGCGGCGAGCCTGGAACTGCTGCGCCTGCTGTCCAACCTGGAAACGCGCCAGAACAAGCTGGTGCAGATTGTGTTGTCCGGCCAGCCCGAATTGTTGCTGCTCTTGCGCAAGAATGAAAGCCGGCAACTGGCCAGCCGCATCGTGCAGCACATCGAACTGGCACCCCTGTCGCCCAGCGAGTGCGCGCGCTACATCAGTTTCAGAATCGCACGCGCAGGCACCGATGGCCGCCTGCGCCTGAACGCAGCGGCCCAAGGCGCCCTGCATCGGCACGCGCGCGGCAATCCGCGGCGGCTTCACCTGATCATGGATCGCTGCCTGTACGGTGTGGCGCCGACGGAGCGCCGCGAGATCGACAAGGCATTGATTGAGCTTGCGGCGCGCGAAAGCGGCATCGCGCGCACACCCGGTCGACGCAGCTTCAAATGGCCGCTGATAGGCGGCGGCGTCGCGCTTGCTGTCGGACTGGCCGCCTGGACCGGCGTTGACCGCTTGTCCGCGGCCTTGATGGCACAGGCGAAACCCGCCCCGGCGGCGGTGGCACCCGTAGCGATGCTTCCCGTGGCCAGGGTGCCGGCGGCCGCCGTGAAACAGGATGCGACACAGGATTTACAGGCTTGCCTGCAGGGCTTACGCGCCGGTGCACGCCTGGCCGATATTCAAAACGGTCTGGGTGCCGACACCCGCGGCGCAACACTTCAATTACTCGCCAAGGACGGGCTGGCGCTGTCAGCGGTGCCGGCCGGCATGCAGGTGCCGGATGTCCCTGACGCCCAGGGCCACAAGGCCTGCCGTTGGACGGCTGCGGGCGATCGCTGGGTGCTGTGGCGCCCGGTGCATCTGCCCTTCGCGCTGAGCGAGGGCGCGCAGAGCGAGGCCGTGCGCTGGCTGCAGGTCCAGTTGGTGGCGAACAATTTGTATACCGCGCCAGTGGACGGCATGGCCGGCTGGCGCACGCTGGCGGCGCTCAATGTTTTTCAGCGCCAGCATGGCGTGCCGGCGCAGACCGGTGTGGATGCGTGGACGCTGTTCCTTCTGGAACATGGCACAGCCAAGAGCGCCGTTTGAGCGGATGCGAGCAGAACATGGATAGCGCAATGAACATAGAAGAAACCACGGCGCCTGAAGCCGGCGTGCCGGATCTCATGCAACTGGGCCAGCGCCTGGTCGCGCAAGGCAAGCTGACGCCGGTTCAGCTCGACTACGCGATGCAGAAGCAACAGATCGAAGGGGGCCGGCTCGGGCTCTTGCTGGTCCAGCACGGCTTGCTGACCGAGCGCGATCTGGCGCACAACCTCGCCAGTCAGCGGGGCATCCCCTTTGTGGAAACCGATGCGACGCCAACACCCGATCCGCAGTTGCTGGCGCTGTTCAACCGCGAGCTGTGCCTGACGCGCGGCTTCATGCCGCTGGTGCGCCAGGGCGACTTCGTTCACATCCTGCTGGGCGACGGCAATCCCGACGATTTGCGGGAACTGGTGCAGCGTCGCTGTGGCTGCAGCCCGAAGTTTTTCCAGTCCGAGTTCCGGCATGTATTGCAGCTGGTGCGCCAGACCTATTACTTTGCGCAGAATCCGGCCGAGTCGCTGATCAAGCGGGAGATCTCACTGTTGTCGGACGATGTGGACCACTCGCGCAGTCCGGAAAAGCTGCTGGAGTATGTGCTGCACCTGGCGGTGCGCGAGCGCGCGACTGACGTGCACTTGGCGCCCTCTGCCAGCAGTTATCACCTGCTGTTTCGCATAGACGGCGTGCTGCGCCCGATGTTCGCGCTGCCGATGTCCCTGTCACGCCTGGTGGTGTACGTCAAGCTGGGCGCGACGATGGATATCTCGGAGCAGCGACGGCCGCAGGATGGCAGTTTTCAAACCACGGTTCTGGACGCGCCCTTCACCGTGCGGGTCTCCACCCTCGTCACCGAGTACGGCGAGCGCATGGTGTTGCGCCTGCTGCCGGAGAGTTCGGACCTGTCGCGCCTGGAGCAGCTCGGCTTTCGCGCCGACCACATTGCGCTGCTGCAGCGTGTCTTTGCCAAGCCGTCCGGCATGGTGTTGCTCACCGGGCCCACCGGCTCGGGCAAAAGCACTACGCTGCACGCGGCCTTGCGCCTGCAGGCCCTGATCGAGCGCAATGTGCTGACGGTGGAAGACCCGATCGAATACCGCCTGTCCACCATTGGCCAGACCCAGGTCAACCGGCGCGCCGGCTATGAGTTCAGTACCGCGCTGAGGCACTTTTTGCGACACGATCCGGATGTGATTCTGGTAGGCGAAATCCGCGATGCCGAGACGGCGCAAGCCACGGTGACGGCATCGGCCACCGGCCATCTGGTGCTCTCGACCCTGCACGTCGCCAGTGTGTTTGGCGTGATGAGCCGGCTGGTGCCACTGGGGCTGGGTCCGCAGACCATCGCGGAGAATCTTGTCGCCGTGGTGAATCAGCGCCTGGTCCGGCGCAATTGCCCGTTCTGCAGCGTGCCCGAGCAGCCCACACAGGTTCAACAAGACTGGCTCGGCCGATTCAACAGTGGCAGCGTCATGCACGGTTGCGGCTGTGAGCGCTGTGCCCATACGGGTTTTCTGGGGCGCCTGCCCTTGTACGAAATTCTGAACGTGGACGAGCCCATGGCCAATGCCATCTCGGAAGGCCTCGGCCGCACGGCCTTGCGGCGCATTGCGGTCGAGGCCGGATTCGAGCCCATGCTGGACATGGCGAAGTGGCGCATCGCGCAAGGTCAGACCACCTTTGAGGAAGTCTGGCGCGTGATCGGCGAAAGCCCCGAGTAGACCCGCCATGAATACCTACGCCTACCGACTGTTGCTGGCCAACGGACGCACCCGTTCCGGCATGCTGCGCCTGATGGTGGAGCGCGACCTCTCCGCCCGGCTCTGGCTGGAGCGACATTTCGATGCCGTGGTGCTAAGCCTTTACCGCTTGCCGAACTGGCTGGCGGTCGTATTGGGCGCCAGCGGCAGCGTGACCGGGCAGACGCTGCCGCCCACCGAATTGAGTGGCCTGCTGCGCGACCTGGCGGTCATGACCCGGGCGGGTGTGCCCATCCTGGAGGGCCTCAAGGCCATGGCGGCCGAAACCGACAGTTCGCAACGGCGTATCGCGGCCACCGCCCGCCTGCTGATCTCGGCGCTCGACGCCGGGGCCTCGATCAGTGAGGCCTTTAATCGTTATCCGAATATTTTTCCAGAGTCGGTGCGTAACCTGATGGCCATCGGTGAAGAGTCGGGCACCATCGACCGCATGCTGCTGGAGGCGGCCGAACACATTGAACGCATGACGACACTCGGGCGCAATATGCGTCAGGCTCTGATTTATCCGGCGTTTGTGTTCGCGACCATTCTGGGCGCCGCCCTGTTCTGGATCTATTACGTGATCCCGAATCTGGCGCAATTGTTTTCGCAGATGCAGGTCAAGCTGCCGGCGATCACGCGTGGCGTGATGCAGTTGTCCAAGTGGCTGGAGGGCAACGCCCTGCCATCGTTCATGCTGATGGCCGTGCTCGTGCTGGGCATCTGGCTGCTGCTGAAGTTCAACAAGAAAACGCGCAGGCTGCTGTCCAGCCTGGCCCATCGATTGCCCATCGCCCGCGTGCTGGTCACAGCGTCCGGCATGGCTTTCATCACCGAGCATCTGGCGATCATGATTGCCGCCGGTGTCGACATCATGCGCAGCCTGGGCGTGCTGGAGCGCGCCCTGTCCGACGAGTACTACCGGGAGCGCATCAACAAGGTGCGGGTGGCGGTGGACCGCGGCGAGTTGCTGGGCGCAGCGATGCAACAGGTGGGCGGATTTCCGCCGATGGCCTTGCGCATGATTGCGGTGGGCGAGGAGACCGGCTCACTCGATACCCAGCTCAAACACCTGGCGCAGGAGTACCGCCAGCGCCTGGCGCAGTTGATCGGGACCTTGTCCGAAATCATCAAGCCGGTGGTCATCCTGGTGGCCGGCACCTTCTTCCTGCTGCTGGTGGTGGCCTTGCTCTTGCCGATTTACGATCTGGTGCGCCAGGCGTCACTTGCGCCCATGCACTGATCAGATGAGCATGTTGAGCCACCGATTCACCGGGCGCAGAGGGGCCGGAAAAAGCAGAGGCCGATCGCAACGCGGCTTCTCGCTGTGGGAGCTGGCGGTGCTGGTGGGTCTGCTAGGGCTCGGCATGGCCGCTGGATTCGTTTTCCTGAAAGCCCAGGAGATCAGCCAGCGGGAAACCGAGCGCACCGCGCTGCTGGCCGCGGCCGATCGGGCAGTGGTGAACTTTGCCGCCATCAACGGCTATTTGCCGTGTCCCGATACCACCGGGAGTGGCATTCAAAACTGCGCCGTGGGGGTGCACCAGGGCTGGTTGCCCGTCGCCACGCTGGGCCTGGATGCGAGCGCCCCGGCGCGCGGCGTGACGCGCCTGCGCTACATCGCCTACCGCGGGGCCGGTGCCGACCTGACGACAGGGGTTGACCGATTCAATCCCGCCCGCTGGGACTTTTACGCCAGCCCGTCAGCGGGCACCCATTTTGGCGCGTACGATCCGGCGCAGATCAGCGTCGTGGATTTGTGCCGGGGCTTGATCCTGGCCAGCGGCGACCCCGCCAATACCACGACGGCCCATATTCCCGGCGCTGGCGCCGCCGTGGTCAACGTGGCCTATGCACTGGCCGACGGCGGCAGCGACCTCGACGGTGATGGCAATGTGTTTGACCTCCCCGTGAATACCCTGGCCGCGCCCGGGCTGGACCTGCCTACGCGTCCGGCCGACGCCAATTACGACGATCGTGTGGTGGCGCATGGTTTCTCGGACCTGTCGAATCTGCTCAACTGCGCCACGGCGACCCGCAGCCTGGACGCCATGGGGCAAGCTGTCGAGGTGAACAACGAGGTGAGAAGCCAGGCCGAATCGGCCCGATTGGTGGCCATCGTCATGAGCGTCGTCAACGGCGTGAAGGCCTTGATTCAAACCATCAAGCTGATCGCCTCGGGTGTCGCCCTGGCCACCGCCATTTCGACCTTGGTGGCGGCTGCCTCCGCCCTGGCGGGCGCCATTGGCACCTGCTTTGTCCTGGTCGGCTGTGCCTTGATTCCGGGGTATGCGGCAGCTGTGGCCTCAGCCGCCACCGCCGTGGTGTTGGCGACCACCACGGTGGCCTTGAACGCCGCCGCCGTGGCCTATCACGTCACGGCCACGGTGCAGACAGCCCTGGTGGCGCAAAAAGCATCGGCCGCCGTGGACCCCAGCTCGGTCAATCTGGCGGACTTGCTGGTGCAGGTGCAGCAAGCAGCCGCTGACGCGGCGGTCACCGCCGCTGCATCCAACATCAAAGCCAACGCAGCCGAGGCACAGGCTGCTACAGCGTTGACCACTTATAACAATGCCGTGACGGATGTTCGCAATAAATGGCACAGCTACAACGCTGGTTTTTCGTGGCGCGGCGTGGCAGACCCCAGCCCGAAACCGACAGGGTGGGTCCGCCCCGTGGATGTGGACCCGGGCGACGCCAAATTGAACGCGGTGATCAACAGCTACAAGACCTACGCTGACGCCAAAGAGGCGGCTATCCGGGCCGACGGGCAATACAACAGTGACGTCAAAAACTACAACTATGTTGTCGCCCAAAACGTCGCGGCCAAGGCTGATGCAGAAGCCAATCCGACGGACCAGACCAAGCAACAGTTTTATGCCCTGACCCTGACGCCGGAGGCGCAGTCCTACTTGGCCAATCTGCTGGCCGTGCGGGACCAGTCCGCGATCAACCGGCAGACCGCGATCAACACCCGAGATACGGCAAAAACCGCCTACGACGCGGCCAAGGCTGCGCTGCTGATCGCTTACCCCGAATACGTTAATGATGGATTTTTTGATGCTTTTGGCACTTGGGTCTACGTCTTTTACGGTGTGAACTTGATTGACACCATGACGACTGCCTACGACACGTATTTATCGAAAAACCTCATCGCCAAGGAAGAGCGCAAGGTCGCCACGATTGACGCCAAGAATGCCACCGATGCAACGAACGCGATAACCGCATTGCAGGCGGCCATTGCCGCCCAGCAGGCCAATGGCACGGCCGGCGCCATCGTCGTGCTGCAAGGGGGAGAGGCGATTCTGAAGGCAGCCGATTTGCGGGGGGGTGTCAAATGAAATGGCCATCTCGGCGCGCCGCGATGCGCGGTTTCTCTCTGATCGAACTGGCCGTGGTGATGGCGGTGATCGGTGCCCTGGGCATGGTGTTCTGGCAGTTCTTGCCGCGCATCAGGAGCCTGCCCGTGATTGCCCGTCTGACGGCGCCCACGCTCAGTCGGGCCGAGGACGCCCTCAACGGCTTCATTCTCGCCAACAGCCGTCTGCCCTGTCCCGATACAAGCGGCACGGGCGTGGAGGACTGCAGCGTCACCGCCGGCGTGGCACTCCCGGTCATCGGCGGGCTGCCGTTCAAGACGCTGGGTCTGAGCTTTCTGTCGGAACGGGTACGTTACGGCGTGTACCGCGCACCGGCGGTATTGCCTGCCACCGTGACGACTGATGCGGATCTGACAGTCTTGCTGGATCGCCATCAACCGCTGCTGCCGCCCGGTGTCACTTCAACGGCATCGAACGGCCTTGATTTTTGCGCTGCGTTGCGCAATCTCTCGGCCGCGGCCGCCGCCGTGCCCCCGCCCGTAGCGGTGCTAGGCGCCAACATGGTGTTGAACGCAGCCCAAACCGTGCCGATTGCCTATGGCCTGGCCGTGGCCGGCGCCATCGATGCCGACGGCGACGGCGCGCGCTTCGACGGCGTGAATGTCGTGGCCGGAAGATTTGCCGCCAGCGGCACGCCCCACAGCGCCACCTACGACGACCAGAGCGTCACCGTCGGCATCACCGAACTGTTCACCCGCCTGGGCTGCGCCAGCCGCCTGGCCGAGGCCAACAGCGCAGCGCGCGCCGCCTTTGCCGCCTACGATACCGACCAGTTTGCGACCCGCTACATTGGTTTTCGCAACTTTGCCATTCGCGTGCGCGACATGAATGTGACCGCGGCCAATGTCGGCATTGCCATTTCGACCGCTGACCTGGCGATCGCCGTGGGCGCCAGTTGGTCCGGTGTCGCCTTGGTCGCCGAGACCGCGGGTGCGGCCGGTGCGGCCGTCACGGTCCCGGCCGTGGCCGCCGTGGTCGCCGCTACCGCAGGCCTCGCGGCGGCCGTTGCCAGCAAAGTGCTGGCCGATCAAGCCCTGGTTTTTGCCCACTCCCAGCTACCACCGGCGCAGGCGTTCAAGGTGGCAACGGCTGCCGATTTGTTGGCAGCGGGCACGCGGGCCACCGCGCTGGACTTGAAGGGCCTGCTGCCATGAAGCGTCATTCTTCCCACGGCTACACGCTGATCGAACTGGCACTGGCCATGGTGGTGCTGGGCATGGTGATGGTGATGGTGTGGCGTTTTGGCGTGACGGCCAACCAGCGCATGGTCGAGATCGAAGCGCCGCCGGCATTGACTGCGGCTGATCAGGCCCTGGTAGGTTATGCCGCCGTCCATAGTCGCTTGCCCTGTCCCGACACCACAGGGGATGGCGTGCAGGACTGTGGCGGGAACGCGGTGGGCAATTTGCCGCTGGTGACACTGGGCCTGATGCGCGCCGATTTGCGCGGTGTGCGCTATGGCGTGTTTCGCGCGGCGCAGGCCGATCCCCGGCTGGATGCCGATCTGGCTGCCAGTCCGGCCCTCAAGCCGGCCCTGGACCGCTTCGCGCCTTTGATTGCCATGGGCCATCCCGTGGCCGTGCTGTCTCCCTCGCCCTTACTGGGGAACATCAATGGCATTGACTTTTGCACCGCACTGCGTTTGGGTGGGGCGCTGGCGGCGAGCAACACCCGGCTGCATGTCCAGGATGCCGCTGGCGCCACCCTCAAGAATGTGGCTTATGCACTGGCCTTGCCCGGTGCGATGGATGCCGACAACAATGCCAACCTGTTCGACGGCGCCAACGCCAGCGCGACAGGTTTTGCCAGCCCCGCGCGACCCATTGACACGACTTATGACGATGTGGTGCTGGCGGTGGATTTCAGCCAGATGTTTTCCCGCATGTCCTGCGCCGGGATCTTGGCGGCGGCATCCCACGCCCATGCGAATACGGCCAGCGCAGCCGCCATTCTTCAGTCCGCTTTTAAGGACTACGACGTCCAGTTGCACCTGGCCGACGAAATGGCGCAGGCCAAGGTGTCGTCGGCCACAGCCGGTACATTTTCGGCCGCCGCGGGCATCCCCAAGGCCGGCGCCACCATTGCCATTGCCATCGCACAGTCATTACTGAGCATGGGCGCCACTTCACCCACCATTGCCATCGCGGCGACGGCGGTGGCGTTCAACGCGGCGGCCACGATCAGTGCGGGCGTGGCGCTGGGCCTGGCCATCGACGCCAAGGCGATCTCGGCGCAACGCATCGTGGACTTTGCCCCGCTGCTGACAGATGCCGGCGTGCTGTCCACCAGCATTCTCACGCACGCACTCGCCGCCGACGCTGCTGAGATTTATTAGGAATGAGGAAAACAATGCAAGCAAATCATGCCGCTCGCTCCCCGCGAGCGCGTCCGGCCCCTACGTCCACCAGACGCCGGGGGCAAGCCGGTTTTTCAATACTGGAGCTGTCTGCTGTGCTGGTGGTCATCGGACTGATCGTCGGCGCCGTGACGATTGGCCGGGACGTGCAGCGCAATGCCGTGTACCAGCGCATTGCCAGCGACTTTGTGCAGGGCTGGGCCATTGCCTATGACAGCTTTTTCACTGGCACGGGCCGCCCACCCGGTGACAGCGCCGTGGCACCGACGGGCATCGTCAACGGGGCGATTGCTGCGCCAAGACCACAGCTATGCGGGGCTGACCTGCTCAACGCAATGCAGGCGGCCGGTGTGGACTTGCCGACGGGCCGGACCGAGGGCGCCGCCGACCGCTACGTTTACCTGGACAGCAATGGCAACCCGCAAGAACTGACCATATGCTTTTCCAATGAGGCCTGGAGCGAGCCGGGCGCTGCGGTAGGCACTTTCGTGACGCGACCACGCAATGTGATGGTGCTGAACGGCATGACCCCGGCCCTGGCCACCCTGCTGGACAACTCTTTCGATTCGCATGTCGATGCCACTTTTGGCCGGTTTCGCGAGCAGGCGCAGGCCAACAATGTCAATGCCAATCATCCCGGCCTGGCTTGGAGCCGAGATGATCGTTTTGGCTTTGCGGATGCGGTGGTGCCGGTCGCACCCCAGGATGAGGCGCAGGTGGGGGTGGTCAACGCTTTCCTGAAAATGACGCGCTGAGCCAGAGGGCGGCGCCCGTTTGTGCGACCATCTGCCCTGTTGTCATGATTTTGAATGCGCAGGTGTTTGTATGAACAGCAAGTGGTTGATGTCCTTGCTTCTGGTGGTCAGTTGCGGCCACGCGGGGGCTGAGTGGGTCAAAGTGTCCAGCAACGAGTCGTCGACCTTTTACATGGATACGTCCATATCGAAAAAGGTGGGCGCCAACGTCATGATCTGGGTGGTGCGTGACCATGCAAGTGTTCAATACGGCGAGTCCGGGCCCTACCTCTCGTCCAAAGATCAGATTGAAGTCGACTGCGGCGGGCGGCGAATCCGCAGGATCTATTCATCCGACCATCCGAAACACATGGGCGAGGGAAAGTTCGTGCATTCCGAGCATGGCCCCATGAGCTGGAACGATGCCTCACGCGGTACCGTCGTCCAACGGATCGTGAATATCGCTTGTGCCCATGGCTGAGCGTCAAGGGTGGCAGACGCACGGCGCCATCCACGAAAAAGCCCGGCCAGTCGGGGTCCGACCAGCCGGGCTTGACAGCCCGCATTTACTATTATTTTAATAGCTGCTTACGCAATTAATACGCGGGCTAGAGGCCGATTTAATCAATAAATATCAGACCAGCAGCGCATTCACCCGTTTCACATATGCCGCCGGGTCGGCCGGCAGGCCGCCTTCGGCCAGCAGCGCCTGATCGAACAGGATGTGG
The DNA here is from genome assembly GCF_003347515.1 of Rhodoferax ferrireducens. Classification (GTDB taxonomy): domain Bacteria; phylum Pseudomonadota; class Gammaproteobacteria; order Burkholderiales; family Burkholderiaceae_C; genus Rhodoferax. The sequence goes on from NZ_QEII01000313.1 coordinate 34,112, forward strand.
GCCAGGTCGTTGAAGTGCACCGAGCCGTCGAGCTTTTTCACCAGCGGGTGTTCGGCGTTCACTTCCAGCACCGGTTTGATGTCCGGTGCCGCTTGACCGGCCTGCTTGAGCATGCGCGCCAGTTGCGTGCTCATGCCGTCGTCCTGCACCACCAGGCAGGCGGCGCTGTCCACCAGGCGGGTGGTGACGCGCACGTCCTCGGCCTTGTCCTTCAGCGCTTCCTTCAGCTTGGCCAGCAAGGGCTTGAAGGACTCGGCCGCTTCCTCGGCCGCTTTCTTTTCGGCTTCGTCCTGCAGCTTGCCCAGATCGACCGCGCCTTTGGCGACGGACTGCAGCGGTGTGCCGTCAAAATCGTGCAGGTAGTTCAGCGCCCACTCGTCGACACGGTCGGTCATCAAAAGCACTTCGATGCCTTTTTTCTTGAACACTTCCAGCTGCGGGCTGTTTTTGGCCGCGGTCGCGGAATCGGCGGTGATGTAGTAGATGGCTTCCTGGCCTTCTTTCATGCGCGCTTTGTAGTCGGCAAAACTGACGCTGACCGTGTCGGTGGTGTTGCTGGCAAAACGCAGCAGCTTGGCCAGGCGGTCCTTGTTGGCATAGTCTTCGCCCAGGCCTTCTTTCAGCACGGCGCCAAACTCACTGTAGAACTTGCTGTATTTGCCGGCATGGGCGGCGGCTTCGGCCTTGTCTTCTTCGCTCACGACGTCGGTCACCGCTGCGGCAGAGTCGGTCACGCCATCGGCCGGTTTTTCGGTTTCCGGCAGCTTGTCGTTTTTGGCCAGGTCTTCCAGCATGCCCAGCACACGCTTGGTGCAGCCTTCACGAATCGCCTTGACGTCGCGGCTTTCCTGCAGCAATTCCCGGCTCACGTTCAGGGGCAGGTCGGACGAGTCGACCACGCCCTTGACAAAGCGCAGGTAGGTGGGCAACAGCGCTTCGGCGTCGTCCATGATGAAAACGCGCTTGACGTAAAGCTTGACGCCAGCCGACTTCTCGCGGTTGTACAGGTCCATCGGCGCCTTGCCCGGGATGTACAGCAGCTGGGTGTACTCGGTGCTGCCTTCGACCCGGTTGTGGGTGTGGGCCAGCGGCGCTTCAAAATCGTGGCTGATCTGTTTGTAAAACTCGGTGTATTGCTCGGGCGTGATGTCCTTCTTGGCACGCGCCCAGATGGCGCTGCCCTTGTTGACGGCTTCCCACTCGCCGGTCTTGAGCATGGCGCCGGGCTGGCGGCCGCCGTTTTCATCACTGGCGTTGATCAGCTCGCCGTCTTTCCATTCTTCCTTTTCCATCAGGATGGGCAGGCTGATGTGGTCGGAATACTTGTTGATGATGCCCTTGAGTTTCCAGGCTGACGCGTAGTCCAGCGCGTCGTCGCGCAGGTGCAGGATGACGCTCGTTCCCCGTGCCGGACGGTCAATGGTTTCGACCTCAAAGTCGCCGGCGCCACCGCTGATCCAGCGCACGCCCTCGGTCGTTTTCATGCCGGCGCGGCGCGACTCGACCGTGATCTTGTCGGCCACGATGAAGCCGGAATAAAAGCCGACGCCGAACTGGCCGATCAGCTGCGAATCCGCCTTCTGATCGCCGGAGAGCTTGCTGACGAAGTCCTTGGTGCCGCTCTTGGCAATGGTGCCGAGGTGGTCGATGGCCTCCTGCGCGCTCATGCCGATGCCGTTGTCGGTGATAGTCAGGGTTTTGGCGTCCTTGTCGAAGGACACCTTGACCGTCAACTCAGAGTCGGCCTCATACAGGCCGCCGTCGTTGATGGCCTCATAACGCAGCTTGTCGCAGGCATCCGACGCGTTGGAGATCAGCTCGCGCAGGAAAATCTCCTTGTTGGAATACAGCGAGTGGGTGACGAGGTGCAGCAGTTGCGCTACTTCGGCCTGGAAGGAGAGGGTTTGTTTGGTCATGTTGGTCTTGAAGGTCTGACAAAGAAAAGAGGAGGTCGGCGAGCCGCCACCCGCCGCCGCCGGAAACCCTCAATTATGGGCGAAGCCCCTCGCTTTCAAGAGCCGGTGAAGCGCGAGGTATTCCTGCGTCCTTACGGGGTTGGCTGGGCCACCACGTTCTGATCGAGCGTGACGGCCGTCTGCGCCAACAGCCTGCCATTCATGGAGGCACCGGTTTTCAGGGCGATCATGGTTTTTGCCAGAATGATGCCTTCAAAGTGGGCCGTCGTTCCAATGGCCACCACGTCCGCCGCTTGCCAGAAGACATTCTTGGCCTGTGCGCCACCGGCCAGGATCACTTTCGTCGCGGCAGCCTGGGTCAGCGTTCCCGCGATCTGGAGAATCCAGACGTCGTTGGGACCACCCGAAAGCGTCACATCCGTGCTGATTGAAACGCCGGTGCCCCATTTGTAAAGGCCCGGCGCAAGGGTGCGTCCGCCAATTTCTCCGGCGCCCAGTTCAATGAAGTCGGGCAAAGCGCGGCCGGCGGCGTCGACACTGGCGGTTTCCATGTCGCCGACTGCCGTGGTCATGTAGCCGGGAATGGGCGCCGTACTGTCGGCGGCGTAGATACGTCCGTGCACCTGGTCCGATGTCGAAAACATGGTCGAACTGTCTGCCGTGACTGAAAACCCGGTGATCGCGGTGTGTGCAATAGGACTCACGCCTATATTGCCGGTGACGACCGAGTTGGGAACGGTTGAGATGCCTGACTTTGACAAAATCGCGAACTTGCGGGCGCTTCCGAGGTTGACCGGCGCTTGGGCCGTAGACGCGATGGCATTGGTGGTGAAGCTCCAGGCTGTGGCGTTGGCGATGGCAACGCCATCGGCGTTCTTCGCCGCAGCGCTCACGGAGGCGAAATAGCGCGTGTTCGGGGTCAGCGTGGCCGCAGTGGGCGTAAAGCGTGCCACCGTCTTTGCGGCATTCATGGCAACCGTCCCGACCACGTTGTGGCCGTTGCTGGCCTTGAGCCTGAAGGTGGGCTGCGTGCCGGCCGGGGACGAATTGATCGTTGCCGGATCCATCGGCTGACTGAAGCTGACGGTCACCACCGTGCCGCTCACCACGTTGCTGCTGCTATTGGCGCTGGTCGGCACATGGGTGGCGTAGTTACCCGGGCTCGCGGCAGCCACCTCGGGAATGGCGTGCCGGTCGCCCAGCGTGTCGCCATCATCCGTTAAGTTGTTAGTACCCGCCAACATCTGTTTGCTCGCGCCATCGGCCGTGGGCTCATCGGTTCCTGCGCCGCCACCACAGCCGGCCACCAACATGGCCAGCAGCAATGCCGTCAACCAAATCAGCGGTTTGAAGATCAGTGATCTGAATAAGCGTTCGATGTTGTTCATTTGCTTTCCTTCCTTCATTTGAGCCCGCAAAATACGGGCAAATAGCCAATCCCGGGTGGGTTCGGCCCCTGATGCGCTGTGCGAGGTTTCGCCGTTGATTTTGTTGACGGCGATGGAGGTAGTTCTTGTGTTGGATGAGCCAGGCGACCCGCTTGCCGGAGACGAGCACTCTCGGCTGGGACGCACATCATTATTGAATTATTAACGCTTCATTAAGTAACATCTGCGTTACAAACGACCTCACTGTTGCGTAACATTTTCGTAACAACTACGTCGGTAAATCCCCATGCTTGGCTCAATTGCCTTGCCTTGTGTGCGCTAGCGCACGGAGCGTGGCAGGCTTATTCCCTACAGTCTGAAGTGGTTTGCCAACATCACGCCGCTGCCTCCATTTCCCCGCCTGCAAGTCGACAAGCCCGAGGGTGCTGCTGATTTGAGAAGACCTTGTTTCAGGTCATGGACAAATTTGCCTTGAAATCTACTCATAAAATTATTGCTTCACTTGCGGGCGCCGCCCTGCTGCTTGCGCTGGGGGTCGGGGTCTTGTTCTGGTCTTTCAACCAGATCGAGGACGCCGCCGAGATGCGCAAGCGCACCCATGGGGTACTCAACAGCGCGGACGATTTGTTGTCTGCCTTGAAAGACGCCGAGACCGGTCAGCGGGGCTATTTATTGACCGGTGATGAGGCTTTTCTGGCGCCGTATCTGGCCGTGCGCGATGACCTCAGCGGCCATCTTGATGCCTTGCGCCTGCTGACCTTGAGCCGCACTGGCGACAAACATCTGGACGCACTGGCGCCCTTGATCGATGCCAAATTGGCGGAGATGTCGCGGCTCATTGCCTTGCGGCGCAGCCATGACGTGGCAGCCGTCCTGAGCCTGGTAAGCGGGGGTCAGGGGAAGCGCTTGATGGATTCGATTCGGGCCGAGATGCAGGGCTTCATCCAGCTGGAAGAAGGCGTGAGGGCGCAGCGCGAAGCAGCGTTCCAATCGGACATGCGCCGCATGTTTGGCCTCATTGTGGCCGTCAGCGTGCTCGCGTTCTTGCTGGCACTATCCTTCGTCTATTTGATCCACCGGGAATCACGGCAGCGGCTCAGGAATCTGGTTCATCTCGAAACACGGCATTTGCTCGAGATTCAGCAAAAAACGAACCACGAACTGCAGCAGGCCAATGCCACCTTGCAGGTCAGCGAAGAAAAACTCGCCGTGACGCTCTACTCCATCGGTGACGGCGTGATCGCTACCGATGCGCAAGCGTGTGTGACGCTGCTGAACCCGGTGGCAGAGCAGCTCACCGGCTGGACCCAGGCGCAAGCCAGCGGTCGCCCGGTGGATGATGTATTTCACATCATCAACAAAGACACCCGTCACCTGGTCACGATCCCGGTTGCCGCCGCGTTGGCGCATGGCACGGTGCAGGGCCTGGCCAACCACACGGTACTGATTTCACGCGATGGCAGTGAACGTGATATCGCCGACAGTTGCGCGCCCATTCGCGATCGCGATGGTCAAGTGGTCGGTGCCGTGCTGGTGTTCCGCAATGTCACCGAGGAATACGCGGCGCAGCAGGCCTTGCGCGACAGTGCGGCCCTGATCCAGACCATACTGAATACCGTGGTGGACGGCATCATCACCCTGCATGCCAGCGGTGGCGTCGTCGAGACCGTGAACCCGGCGGCGGAGCGAATGTTTGGCTATGCGGGAGCCGAACTCATTGGACAAAATTTCAGTCTGCTGATACCGGAGCTGGATCGGGATCTGCGTAGCGGATCTCTTGCGTATTGCAGCCCAAGCGATGAGGCACACGCCGTCGGGCTCGGGCGCGAAGTCATGGGGCGGCGCAAGGATGGCAGCTTTTTCCCGATGGAGCTGGCGCTCAGCGAGATGCGGTTGGGCGAGCGGCGTTTTTTCACCGGAATTTTGCGTGACATCACCACGCGCAAGCAGGCGCAAGCCGAGAAGACGCGGCTCGATCAGCGCCTGAACGACCAGCAGTTCTATACACGCTCTCTCATCGAATCCAATATCGACGCCCTCATGACGACCGATCCTTCCGGCATCATTTCTGACGTCAACCGGCAGATGGAGTCGCTCACCGGCTGTACACGCGACGAACTGATCGGCGCGCCGTTCAAGAATTACTTCACCGATCCCGAGCGGGCCGAGGCCGGCGTCAAGCGGGTGCTGAGTGAAAAGAAAATCACCGACTACGAACTCACCGCCCGTGCCAGAGACGGCAAGGAAACCGTGGTGTCCTACAACGCCACCACCTTCTATGATCGCGAGCGCCGGCTGCAGGGCGTGTTCGCGGCGGCGCGCGACGTGACGGAACGCAAACTGCTGGATCAGGTGTTGCAGGAGAAGAACGTCGAACTGGAGAGCGCCCGCGCGGTGGCCGAAAAGGCCAACCTCGCGAAATCGGATTTCCTCTCCAACATGAGCCACGAGATTCGCACACCGATGAACGCCATCATCGGCATGTCCTATCTGGCACTGAAGACCGAGATGACGCCGCGCCAGCGCGACCACATCATGAAAATCAAGGGCGCCGGCCAGCATCTGCTTAGCATCATCAACGATATTCTCGATCTCTCGAAAATCGAGGCCGGCAAACTGACGGTCGAGCACACCGAGTTCGAACTGGAGAAAGTGCTCGACAACGTCGCCAACCTGATTGCCGCAAAGACCGCCGCCAAGGGACTGGAGCTGGTGTTTGACGTGGACAAGAATGTGCCGGCCCGGCTGATCGGCGATCCGCTGCGACTGGGGCAGGTTCTCATCAATTACAGCAACAATGCCGTCAAGTTCACCGAACAGGGCGAGATTGACATCATCATCCGCATCAAGGAACAGTCCGACCAGGATGTGCTGCTCTACTGCGCCGTGCGCGATACCGGCATCGGCCTGACGCAGGAGCAGATGCGGCGCTTGTTCAAGAGCTTTGTGCAGGCCGACACTTCGACCACCCGCGAATTTGGCGGCACCGGCCTCGGGCTGGTCATTTCCAAAAGGTTGGCCGAACTGATGGGCGGAGAAGTGGGTGTGGACAGCGAGGTCGACATGGGCAGCACCTTCTGGTTCACCGCGCGCCTGGGCAAGGGCGTCGGCCCGCAACGCAAGCTGGCGCTGTCGGGCGACCTGCAGGGCAAGCGTGTGCTGGTGGTGGACGACAACGAGAACGCCCGTCTGGTGTTGGGTGAGCTGCTCGGCAACATGAATTTGCAGGTCGACCAGGTGGCGTCGGGCCAGGCGGCCCTCGGCGCCGTGGCAGGTGCCGAGGCGCAGGGAGCGCCCTACGAGATCGTCTTCCTCGACTGGCAAATGCCGGGCATGGACGGTATCGAGACGGCCAGGCGGCTCATGGCGCTTCCGCTGGACCGCCTGCCGCACATGATGATGGTGACCGCGTACGGCCGCGAGGAAATCATCAAGGGCGCGCAGGAGACGGCCATTGAAGAGGTGCTGATCAAACCGCTGAATGCCTCGGTGCTGTTCGACAGCGTGGTGCGGGTGCTGGGCGTTGTGGTGGATGGCCCGCGAACGGCCCGGGACGCGCCGACTGACACCGTCGAGCAACTCGCCACCATCAGGGGCGCCCGCATCCTGCTGGTGGAGGACAACGGGCTGAATCAGGAAGTGGCAACCGAACTGCTGCGCGATGTCGGCTTCGTCGTCGAGGTCGCCGGAAACGGCCAGATCGCGCTGGACAAGGTCAGAGCCGCCGATTACGACATCGTTCTGATGGACATGCAGATGCCGGTGATGGACGGCGTGACGGCGACCCAGGAAATTCGCAAGGAGGCGCGCTTCGATCAGCTGCCGGTGGTGGCGATGACCGCCAACGCCATGCAGGGTGATCGCGACCGCTGCATGGCGGCGGGCATGAACGATCACGTTGCCAAACCCATCGAACCCGAAGACTTGTGGAAGGCCCTGCTGAAATGGATCAAGCCGCGGCGGGCTACGGCAGTGACGGCAGAGCAGAAGTCACAGGGGGCGCCGGACGCGGATTTGCCCTCCGCCATCGAGGGGCTGGACATGGCCACTGGCCTGCACCGCGTGCTGGGCAAGAAGTCGCTCTATCTCTCGATGCTGCGCAGGTTCGCCGCCGGACAAAAGTCCGCCGTCGCCGACATCCAGGAGGCCTTGGTGAACGACGACCACGCCACGGCCGAACGGCTCGCCCACACCTTGAAAGGCCTTGCCGGCAACATCGGTGCAAGCGGCCTGCAAGCGTTGGCCGAACAGCTGGAAACCGCGATCCGGGAAGCTCAGTCCGACAAGACAATCCATGATCGGGTCACCCAGCTTAAAAAGCCACTCAACGACCTCATCGAACAGCTGGCGCTGAAGTTGCCGCGGGAAGCAAGCAAGACCGTCATGACGGTCGACCCGAAGAAGCTCCAGGCGGTCTGTGACCAGCTTACGGCGCTGCTGGCCGACGACGACGCGCAGGCGAGTGACGTGTTGGATGCGAATACGGACCTGCTCGATGCGGCCTTCCCCAGGCACTTTCGCAAGATCGACCACGACATCCGGTCATTCGATTTCGAGGCGGCACTGGCCGCGCTTGGGGCCGCCCGCACAACCCTCTAACTGAAGGCAATCCCCATGGACGGACTCCGTTACACCCCCCAAGCCACGATCCTGGTCGTCGACGACGCCCCGGATAACCTGGCCCTGATGAGCAGCCTGCTGAAGCAGGACTTCAAGGTGAAGGTTGCCAGCGATGGCGAGAAGGCGCTGAAGATCGCGGCATCCGAGTGGCCGCCCGACCTGATCCTGCTTGACATCATGATGCCAGGCATGGATGGCTATGAGGTATGCCAGCGACTCAAGCACGATCCCAAGACCATGAACATTCCAGTGATCTTCCTCACCGCCAAGGCCGAGGTAGAGGACGAGAAGAAAGGGCTGGAACTCGGCGCGGTCGATTTCATTTCCAAGCCCATCAGTCCGCCCATCGTCATGGCGCGCGTGAAGAACCATCTGGCACTCAAAGCCACGGCTGACTTCCTGCGCGACCAGAACGACTATCTCGAACTTGAGGTGGCGCGGCGCACCGGCGAGGTGACCGCGATCCAGGACGTGACGATTCTCATCATGGCGTCGCTGGCCGAGACGCGCGACGCCGACACCGGCAACCATATCCGGCGCACACAGTTCTACGTCAAGGCGCTGGCCGAGCGGCTGCGCGACCACCCGCGTTTTGCCTGGTTCCTGACCGAGAGCAATATCAAGCTGCTATTCAAGTCGGCGCCGCTGCATGACATCGGCAAGGTGGGTATTCCTGATCGCATTCTGCTCAGGCCAGGCCGCTTCGAACCCCACGAGTTCGACATCATGAAGACGCATACGACGCTGGGCTATGACGCCATCGTGCAGGCCGAGCAGGCACTGGGAATCAACGTCGATTTTCTTTCCTTCGCCAAGTCCATCGCCCTCTCGCACCAGGAAAAGTGGGATGGCAGCGGCTATCCACAGGGGCTCCGTGGTGACGATATTCCGATTCCGGCACGCCTGATGGCGGTGGCTGATGTCTACGACGCGCTGATCTGCCGCCGCGTGTACAAGAAAGGCATGTCGCACGAAAAGGCGGTGCAAATCATGATCGAGGGCCGGGGCACGCATTTCGATGCCGACATGATCGACGCCTTTGTCGAGATCCAGGAGGAGTTCCGCGCCATCGCGCAACGCTTTGCCGACTCCGATGCGGATGTGGACAAGAAACAGGACTTTCTGGCGCACGCCGACCTGTGCTAGCTCAGCGGCTTCAGCCGATGGAAACTGCCGCCAGAGGGGGCTTGAGCTGACAGGTCAGATCAAGCCCGCCGCCTCCTGTGCCGCCACGCGCCCTTCATCGGTGGGCACGACCCACACTTCCACGCGGCTGTCCGGTTGGTGAATCGCCAGCACCTCGTTGCCGCTGGCCTGCTGATTGAGCAGCGGGTCAATCTGCACCCCCATCCAGCCCAGCCGCTCGCACACATGGGCGCGCAGCACACTGTCATGCTCGCCAATGCCGCCACTGAAGGCCAGCACATCCAGCCCGCCCAGACAGGCGGCCAGCGCGCCGGATTCGCGCACCACGCGGTGGGTAAACAGGTCGATCGCCCGCTGAGCGGACGCGCTCCCATCGGCGCGCAGGCGGCGCATGTCGGCGGAGATGCCCGAGACACCGAGCAGGCCGCTTTGTTTGTACAGCAGGGTTTGCAGCCGGCCATGGTCCCAGCCCTGTTCCATCAGGTACAGCAGCACGCCGGCGTCAAGCGAACCGCTGCGCGTGCCCATCATCAGGCCGTCCAGCGCCGAAAAGCCCATGGTGGTGGCGCGGCTGCGCCCGTCCAGAGCGGCGCACAGGCTGGCGCCATTGCCCAGGTGCGCCATCAGCACGCGGCCGCCGGCCTGGGTGCTGCGCTGCTGCAACACGCCCATGATGTACTGGTAGGACAGGCCGTGAAAACCGTAGCGGCGCACGCCCTGTTCGGCCAGCGACTGCGTCAGGGCAAAGCTGTAGTCCACCTCGGGCAGGGTGGCGTGAAAGGCGGTGTCAAAACACGCGACCTGGGGCGTGGCGGGAAACGCTTTTTGAAACGCCCGGATGCCCTGCAGATTGTGCGGCTGGTGTAGCGGCGCCAGCGAATTCAATTGCGCCAGCCGGTTCAGCACGTCCTCGGTGACCCGGACGCTGGCCGAATAATCGCGCCCGCCGTGCACCACGCGGTGGGCAATGACCTGGATGTCGGGAATCGAAGATTTGCGCGTCAGCAGTTCGCTCAGGCTGCGCAGCGCCTCGTCAAACGGGTCGCCGGCCGTGGCGGGCAACGGCAGGTTCTTCTTCTGGCCCTGAAAAGTCCAGTCCAGCACCGGCGCGCCGCCGGGCTCCAGGCCCTGGATGCAGCCGGTGAGCACGCTGGGCTGCACCGCGCCATCTTGCAGCGTGTGGATGGAAAACTTCAGCGTGGAGGAGCCGGCATTGACGGCAAGAATGGCCATGGCTCTGCTTCTTACCAGGGTTGGCGCGGCTGGTCGCGCCGGGCGTTGTGGGCGGCCAGCTGGGCCAGCAGCGCCGAGGCGACCCGGTTCATGGGGCCGTCGGCCCGGCTGGTCAGGGCGATCGGCACGCGCGCGCCCAGCACCAGGCCAGCGCCGCTGGCACCCGCCAGGTACTCCAGCTGCTTGGCCAGCATATTGCCCGACTCCAGATCCGGCACCACCAGAATGTCGGCGTCGCCGGCCACGGCCGATTCGATGTGTTTGACCTGGGCGGCGTGCAGCGAGATGGCGTTATCAAACGCCAGCGGGCCATCCAGGATGCCGCCCTTGATCTGGCCCCGGTCCGCCATCTTGCACAGCGCGGCAGCGTCGAGGGTGGAGGGAATATTGGGGTTGACGGTTTCCACCGCCGACAGAATGGCGACCTTGGGGGTTGCCACGCCCATGATGCGGGCGAAGTCGATGGCGTTCTGGATGATGTCGACCTTCTCCGCCAGGGTCGGGCGGATGTTGAGCGCGGCGTCGGTGATCAACAACGGCTTGGGGTACAGCGGCACATCAAAGCGGAACACATGCGACATGCGCCGCCCGGTGCGCAAGGCGGGCTGGGCCAGCACGGCGTGAATCAGCTCGTCGGTGTGCAGGCTGCCTTTCATCAACACCTCGACCTCGCCTTTGGCCGCCATGTCGGCGGCCAGTTCGGCGGATGCGTGGCTGTGCGACGCGGGGATGATCTCGACGCCGCTCAGGTCAATGCCGGCCTCTTGCGCCAGGTGGCGGATGCGGAGCTCCGGGCCAATCAGCACTGGCACGATCAGGCCATAGCGGGCCGAGTCCATGGCGCCGCTGAGCGATTCGGCATCGCAAGGGTGCACCACGGCACAGCGCACCGCGTCCAGACCTTTGCTGCGCGCCAGCAGCTCCTTGAAGCGGGCTTCCGGGTCAAACAACTGAATCAGCGGCGCATTGACGCGCGGCAAGCGCACCTTGACCGAGGGCGCCAACACCTTGGCCGTGCCGAAGAGCACGCGATCACCCTTCTGGTTGACGACTTCGCAATCGAGTTCAAGCCGCTTTTTGGCGTCGTCCTTGCTCACCACCGTGGCGGTCACGGTGAGCGTGTCGCCGATGCGTACCGGCTTGGTGAAATGCAGCACTTGCTCCAGATAAATCGTGCCGGGACCGGGAAACTGCGTGCCCAGCAAGGCCGAGATCAGGGCACCGCCCCACATGCCGTGGGCGATGACGCCGTGGAACAAGGTGTCGTTGGCGTATTCGGCGTTCAGGTGCGCCGGATTGGTGTCGCCCGAAACGGCGGCAAAAGCCTGGATGTCGGCCAGCGTCAGGGTGCGCAGCAGGCGGGCGCTCTGGCCTACGCTGATCTCGTCGTAAGTGATGTTTTCGATCAGGTCGGTGTTGACGGTGAAATTCATGGCAGTTTTTGTTCTTGCAAGCAGTGCTTGGTGTGGCGGGGGTCAGGCGACGGCGTGGCAGCCGGCATCGACATAAATGGTCTGACCCGTCATGCCCGAGGAGGCATCGGTACAGAGAAAGGTGCAGAGCTGGGCGATCTCAAGCAGCGTCACCAGCCGGCCCAGCGGGGCCTTGCGGATGGCGGTGTCCATCAATTCGTCGAACGCGGCAATGCCGGAGGCAGCACGGGTCAAGATGGGGCCGGGCGACACCGCATGCACCCGGATCCGCTGGGGCCCGAGTTCCAGCGCCATGTAGCGCACCATCGATTCCAGCGCGGCTTTCACCGGACCCATCAGGCCGTAGTGGGGAACGGCTTCGTCGGCGCCGAGATAGGTCATGGTCAGCAGGCTGCCGCCATCAAGCATGTGCGGCGCACAGAGTTTGGCCAGCGTGGCAAACGAGTGGCACGACACCTCCATGGCGCGGGCAAAGCCGGTGCTGCTGCTGTCAATCACCTGACCATGCAGGTCTTCCAGCGGCGCCCAGGCGATGGAGTGCACCACAAAATCGAGTCGGCCCAGTTTGGCGACGGCGTGGTCCACCAGCGCCTGCAACTCACCGGGCTGTTCGACGTCGCACGGCATGAGGTCAATCCCCGCCGCGCGGGTCAGCGGCTCGACAAAGCGCACGGCCTTGGCGTTCAGGCACGAGGCCACCACCTCGGCACCTTGCTGACGCGCCATTTGGGCAGCGCCCCAGGCGATGCTGTGTTCATTGGCCAGGCCCAGGATCAGGCCTTTTTTGCCGGCGAGGCTGAAGGGAGGAGGGTTGGTTGTCATGAAAATATTCCAGGTGAGGGATGCAGTGCGGGGTAGCCAGGGGACCTTGCGGATGCCCCGGCCAGCTTGCCCATTGGAGGCGTGCCGCTTGACAAGCGTGTGTCAGGACTCGTTGAACAGGCGGTCCAGGTTGATGCCATCGGCGCCGGGCTTGAAACCTGCGCGCGTCAAGTGCGCCTCGGCCTCGACCAGTATCCGTCGGGTAGCACTCACACCCACCTCGTCCACGTAGCGCGTTTCGACGCCATAACGCAGCACCAGCAGGCCGCGCAATTCTTCCCACAGGTGGGCGACACGGCGCTCCGAACTCGAATCGGTGCGGGAGGCCCCGCGGCGATCCAGCGTGACCCGGCGCTCCTGCGACACCCGCACGACCTGATGCCGGCTCATCACGCGGACCACCTCGTCGTCACTCTTGAGGGAGACGCCCAACCCAATGGCCAGACGGGCAATACGGGCGTTGAGCGCTTCAAAAGACGATTCCATGTGGTGCAGGCGCTGGATCTGCGGATCACTTTCCGGCAGCGGATCAGTCGGCATAACGCACCATTACATAGTCACCCGGGGCGTCGCACAGCACGTCCGCGGGCTTGATGACAGGCGGCTTCACCGGCTTGCCGGAACGCTCTTGCAGCCAGGCGTGCATGGCTTCCCACCACGAACCTTCAAACAGTGGCGCCTTGGCGACCCATTCGTCGGGTTCGAGCCCAATCTGGTCTTTTTCCGTGACGTCCATTTGGTAGCTGCGGTGGGCATGCCCAGGCTCGGAAACGATGCCCGCGTTGTGCCCCCCGGCGGCCAGAATGAAGGTGATCTGGGTATCGGTAAGCTGGTGGATCTTGTAGACCGACTGCCAGGGCGAGACGTGATCACGCACGGTGCCCACCACCAGCATGGGGGCTTTGATGTCCATCAGCGTCACCCCCACGCCGCCCACGCGGTAGTGGCCCGAGGCCAGCGCATTGTTCAGGAACAGCGAGGACAGGTATTCCGAGTGCATGCGCTCCGGCAGGCGCGTGAGGTCGGCATTCCAGCTCATCATGTCGTTGCCGACCTCGTCCTGGCCCAGCAGGTAGCGGCGCGTGTTGCGCGACCAGATCAGGTCGCGCGAATTCAAGAACTGGAAGGAACCGGCCATCTGCCGGCCCGACAGGTAACCGGTGCGCGCCATGGCCTGGCGCAGTGTGTTGAGCTGGTCATCGTCAATAAAAACACCCAGTTCACCGGGTTCGCTGAAGTCGGTCGACGCCGCCAGCAAGGTGACGGTGGCAAGTTCGGGCAAGGTGTCCAGCGCAATGCCATCTTCCTGTCGGCGATGGGGGTTGCGCCCGCGCACCCGGCTTTGTGAATCTGGCCCGTCATGACCCAGCGCCGCAGCGACAATGGCCAGGAAGGTGCCGCCCAAGCAGTAACCCAAAGCGTGAATGCGGGATGCGCCGGTGCGCAATTTCACCGCCGCCATGGCCTCCATCACGCCCATCTGCAGGTAATCATGCATGCCCAGGTCACGGTCGGAGGCATCGGGGTTGCGCCATGAAATCATGAACACCGTGTGCCCCTGTCCGACCAGGTAGCGCACCATGGAGTTGGCGGGCGACAAATCCAGGATGTAATACTTCATGATGCATGAAGGCACGATCAGCAGTGGCTCGGGATACACCTTGTCCGTGGTGGGGGTGTACTGGATCAGCTCGATCAGGTGGTTGCGAAACACCACCTTGCCCGGCGTCACCGCCACGTCCTTGCCGACCTCGAAATCCAGTGGGTGGAGCCTATCGCCATCGACGATGCGACGGGCCTTCTGGTATTCCATCAGGTCCTTGGCATAGCTTTGGTAGCCACGGAGCCAACTCAAGCCCAGGGTCTCCCGGCCTTTTTTGAGCACTTCGGGATTGGTGGTGGGCCAGTTCGACGGCGCCAGCGCGTCCAGGGCCTGGCGATTGAAAAAGCTCACCATGTGCTGGTGGTGACTGGACACACCGTCGACGTGGGTGGACTCACGCCACCAGGTCTCGCTGGCCTTGAAACTCTCCTTCAGGGCGTTGAAGGGCCACTTGGCCCAGCCGGGGTCACTGAAGCGTGGGTCCATGTCGGGCACCGGCTTGTCATCGGCATCGACGCCTGGCGCGCAGGGCAGGGAATTCCTCAAGGCCTGTTGTGAAAGCGCCGCCGCTTGCTGGGCCAGCAGCAGCTGCCGGCCGGGCGAAGTGGCCAAATGCATGGCCCAGTCCGCATAAGCCAAGGTCAGCGAAATGGGAGACAAGCCCAGGTTGGCCTTGGCCAGTTGCGCATGAAAAGCTTCGTCGATGGACTTGGCAACGTCGCGTTGCCGTTCAAGCGGCAAGACGGGTGAAGTTGGTTTTTCCATAGCAATGACCTTGAATCCTGTGGGATGGGAGAAGTTCTAGTATGCACGGGTAAACCCCATATCACCTGACACAAGTGGTAACACAAAACCCATAATATTGATTCAGATCAACTTTTGAAACCACCATTTCTCGCAATGTTCATCCGCAGCGCCGAAACGACGCTTGACGCTGAAACCTGAAAATGCGAACAAAGGCGCGACCGTTAAGATTGGTTTTTTAATTGATTGGAGTCCTTCAGCATGAATATCACCACCGTCGGCATCATCGGTGCAGGCACCATGGGTAACGGCATTGCGCAGGCCTGCGCCGTGTCCGGCATCAACGTCGTGATGATTGACATTTCTGACGCTGCCGTGGCCAAAGGTATTGCCACCGTCTCAGGTAGTCTGGACCGGTTGCTGAAAAAGGAAAAAATCACTGTTGCCGATAAGGACACAGCCCTGGCCCGGATCAAGGGCAGCACGAGCTACGACGACCTCAAGGCGGCCCAATTGGTCATTGAAGCGGCGACCGAAAATTACGATCTGAAAGTGAAAATCCTGAAGCAGATCGACGCCGTGGTGGCACCGGACGTCATCGTGGCGACCAACACCTCGTCCATCTCGATCACCAAGCTGGCGGCCGTCACCACGCGCGCCGACCGCTTTATCGGCATGCACTTCTTCAACCCGGTGCCCATGATGGCACTGGTCGAAATCATCCGCGGCCTGCAGACCAGCGACGCGACCCATGCCGCCGTGCACGCCATGGCCACCGCCCTGGGCAAGACGCCGATCACGGTGAAGAATGCGCCGGGCTTCGTGGTCAACCGCATCCTGGTCCCGATGATCAACGAAGCTTTCTTTGTCCTGGCCGAAGGCCTGGCCACGCCAGAGGATATCGATGCCGGCATGAAACTCGGCTGCAACCAGCCGATTGGCCCACTGGCATTGGCCGACATGATCGGTCTGGATGTGTGCCTGGCGGTGATGGACGTGTACTTGAGCGAGTATGGCGACAGCAAATACCGGCCCTGCCCCTTGCTCAAGGAAATGGTGGCGGCCGGCCGTCTGGGACGCAAGACGGGTCAGGGCGTTTACAAGTATTGAGTACCAGCGGCCCGGCTATCGCGCAAGCGAATGCCGGGCTTTCAGGGCTGTTGGCGGGGTTATCCAGCTTGTGGATAAATTCTTGATAAATTACAATCCAAGGCGCAGTAATTTAAAACTATCCACAGAAACCTATACCAATAATGACAGAGGGACAATACGCCAGCCAGCCTGGTTCGACAGGCGAGGGCGCTGGACAAAGCCTGTGGCAGGCGTGCATCGACCAACTGGCGCAGGAACTCCCTGAACAGCAGTTCAACACCTGGATCAAGCCCCTGTCGGCGCAGATCACGGACGACCTCGCCAAAGTCACCATTTTTGTCGCCAACCGCTTCAAACTGGACTGGATCAGGGCCCAATACAGCAACCGGATTTCCGGCCTGTTGGAGAAGTTTTCGGGCCAGTCGGTTCAGATAGAGTTAGCACTTGCTCCGCGGGAGAACATTGCCAGAAGCCGCTCTCCTCAGCATGCTGTTGAGCCGATTCCGATGGAAGAGGCAGCGGAGTTGGGCGACGAGCGAACCCCGAACAGCCTCAAGAACCGCCTCAATACGGCGCTGACTTTTGACACCCTGATTGAGGGTACGGCCAACCGCATGGCGCGCGCGGCGGCCATGCATGTGGCCGGCATGCCGGGGCACCTGTACAACCCTCTTTTTATCTACGGCGGCGTCGGCCTGGGCAAAACCCACTTGATGCATGCGGTGGGCAACCGGTTGCTGGCCGACATGCCTTCCGCCAAAGTTCTCTACATCCATGCTGAACAATTTGTTTCGGATGTGGTTAAAGCTTACCAGCGCAAGACTTTTGACGAGTTCAAAGAGCGCTACCACTCGCTGGATCTGCTGCTGATCGATGACGTCCAGTTCTTCGCCAACAAGGAACGCACGCAGGAAGAATTCTTCAACGCCTTCGAGGCTTTGCTGGCCAAGAAGTCGCACATCGTGATGACCAGTGACACCTACCCCAAGGGCTTGACCGATATTCACGAGCGCCTGGTGTCGCGCTTTGACTCCGGCCTGACCGTGGCCATCGAGCCGCCCGAACTGGAAATGCGGGTGGCGATTCTGATCAACAAGGCACGGGTTGAAGGCATCGACATGCCCGAAGAAGTGGCCTTCTTTGTCGCCAAGAATGTGCGCTCCAACGTGCGCGAACTGGAAGGCGCCTTGCGCAAAATTCTGGCTTATTCCCGTTTCAACCAGAAAGAGATCTCGATTTTGCTGGCCCGGGAAGCCTTGCGCGACCTGCTGTCGATCCAGAACCGCCAGATATCGGTGGAAAACATCCAGAAAACGGTGGCGGACTACTACAAAATCAAGATCGCGGACATGTATTCCAAGAAGCGGCCGGCCAGCATTGCCCGGCCCCGCCAGATTGCCATGTACCTAGCCAAGGAACTGACACAAAAAAGCCTTCCCGAAATTGGAGAATTGTTTGGTGGGCGCGACCACACCACCGTCTTGCATGCTGTCCGCAAGATCGGCGGCGAGCGTCAGCAAATGACCGAGCTCAATCAGCAACTTCACGTGTTGGAGCAGACGCTCAAAGGCTGATATTGAGAATAAAAAAAGGGGAAAATGCGTGTTGAAAAATGCGCCCCCCTGTCTGTTATTGATTTGAAATTATTAAATAAACAAAAGGTTGACATGATCGTCCTGAAGGCCACACAAGACAAAGTTTTATCGGTTTTGCAATCTGTCGCCGGCATCGTCGAGCGCCGGCATACCTTGCCCATTCTGGCCAATGTGCTGATTCGGAAAACCGGCGCATCGGTGCAACTCACCACCAGTGATCTCGAAATCCAGATCCGCACCACGGCGGAGCTGGACGGCGATATGGGCGATTTCACCACCACGGTGGGCGCACGCAAGCTGATCGACATTCTGCGCACCATGCCCTCGGATCAAACTGTCTCGCTGGAATCGAGCGCCGCCAAGCTCATCCTCAAGGGTGGCAAAAGCAAGTTCACCCTGCAAACCATGGCCGCCGAAGATTTCCCGCTGGTGCAGGAAGCGGCCAACTTCGGCCCGGTGTTCAGCGTGCCGCAAAAGACACTGAAAGACTTGTTGAACCAGGTGTCGTTTGCCATGGCTGTGCATGACATTCGTTACTACCTCAACGGCATTCTGTTCGTCGCCGAAGGCAAGCAGCTGAGTCTCGTGGCCACCGACGGTCACCGCCTGGCCTTCGCCTCGGCCACGCTGGACGTGGAAGTGCCCAAGCAAGAGGTCATCCTGCCGCGCAAAACCGTGATCGAGTTGCAACGCCTGCTCTCAGACGCCGAAGGCGCGATTGAAATGCAGTTTGCCAACAACCAGGCCAAGTTCACCTTTGGCGGCATGGAGTTCGTCACCAAGCTGGTCGAGGGCAAGTTTCCCGACTACAACCGCGTGATTCCCAAGAACCACAAAAACAGCATCACGCTGGGCCGCGCGGCCCTGCTGGCCACCCTGCAGCGCACCGCCATCCTGACCAGCGACAAGTTCAAGGGCGTGCGCTTGAACATCGACCCCGGCACCTTGCGTGTGGCATCCAACAACGCCGAGCAGGAAGAGGCGATGGACGAGCTGGACATTGATTACGGCGGTGACAGCATCGAGATTGGTTTCAACGTGACTTATCTCATCGATGCGCTGACCAACATGAGCCAGGACATGGTGCAGCTGGAGCTGTCTGACGGCAACAGCTCGGCGCTGTTCACCATCCCCGACAACGCCACCTTCAAATACGTGGTGATGCCGATGCGTATTTGACGCCGCAAAATTTGTAGCAATACAAAGCCCGAACCCGCGATCAACGAAACGTTCATTGCGGGTTTGGTCATTCAAGAGTTTGAGAAATCGTTAGAGAAGTTAGCCATGACCGAAGAAAACAAGCCAGTCCAGACCCCCGAAAATGACGCGGATGCCGTGAACACGGGCGAAGGAACCGCTGACAGCTCCAACTTCCAGCCCACCATTGATGCGCACCAGGCCGGCGCTTCCGAGGCCTACGGCGAAGGCTCGATCCAGATTCTGGAAGGGCTGGAGGCGGTGCGCAAGCGTCCCGGCATGTACATCGGCGACACCTCGGACGGTACCGGCCTGCACCACCTGGTGTTCGAGGTGGTGGACAACTCGATTGATGAATCGCTGGCAGGCCATTGCGATGACATTCTGGTCACCATTCACTCCGACAACTCTGTGTCAGTGGTGGACAACGGGCGCGGCATTCCGACTGGCGTCAAGATGGACGACAAGCACGAGCCCAAGCGCTCCGCCGCCGAGATCGCCTTGACCGAACTGCACGCAGGCGGCAAGTTCAACCAGAACAGCTACAAGGTCTCCGGCGGTCTGCACGGCGTCGGCGTGAGCTGCGTCAATGCGCTGTCCAAAATGCTGCGCCTGACCATCCGGCGCGATGGCAAAGTGCATGTGATGGAGTTCAGCAAAGGCTTTGTACAAAACCGCATCATCGAGACGGTAAATGGCGTCGAAGTTTCGCCCATGAAAGTGATTGGCGAGACCGAAAAACGCGGCACCGAAGTGCACTTTTTACCCGATCTGGAAATCTTCCAGACCAATACAGACTTTCACTACGAAATTTTGAGCAAGCGTCTGCGTGAACTCAGCTTTTTGAACAACGGCGTCAAGATCAGATTGAAAGACGAGCGCACCGGCAAGGAAGACGACTTCTCCGGCGCCGGCGGCGTCAAGGGCTTTGTGAACTTCATCAACAAAGGCAAGACGGTGTTGAACCCCAACATCTTCCACGCCATGGGTGACCGCCAGAGCGACCAGAACACCAACATCGGTGTCGAGGTCGCGATGCAGTGGAACAGCGGCTACAACGAGCAGGTGCTGTGCTTCACCAACAACATCCCGCAACGCGACGGCGGCACCCACCTGACCGGCCTGCGCGCCGCCATGACGCGCGTCATCAACAAATACATTGACGACAGCGAAATCGCCAAAAAAGCCAAAGTCGAAGTCACCGGTGACGACATGCGCGAAGGACTGTGTTGCGTGCTCAGCGTCAAAGTGCCCGAGCCCAAATTCAGCAGCCAGACCAAGGACAAGCTGGTCAGCTCCGAGGTGCGCGGCCCGGTGGAAGACATTGTCAGCAAACTGCTGTACGACTACCTGCAAGAACGCCCGGCCGATGCCAAGATCATCGTCGGCAAGATCATCGAAGCGGCGCGCGCCCGTGAAGCCGCCCGCAAGGCACGCGACATGACGCGCCGCAAAGGCGTGCTCGACGGCATGGGCCTGCCCGGCAAACTGGCCGACTGCCAGGAAAAAGACCCGGCGATGTGCGAAATCTACATCGTCGAGGGCGACTCCGCCGGCGGCTCCGCCAAGCAAGGCCGCGACCGTAAATTCCAGGCCATTTTGCCGCTGCGCGGCAAGATTTTGAATGTGGAAAAAGCGCGCTACGAAAAGCTGCTGACCAGCAACGAAATTCTGACCCTCATCACGGCCTTGGGCACCGGTATCGGCAAGGCCGGCGGCACCACCGGCAATGACGACTTCAACGTCGCCAAGCTGCGCTACCACCGCATCATCATCATGACCGATGCCGACGTTGACGGCGCCCACATCCGCACCCTGCTGCTGACCTTCTTCTACCGCCAGATGACCGAACTGGTCGAGCGTGGCCACATCTACATCGCGCAGCCGCCGCTGTACAAGGTGAAGGCCGGCAAGGAAGAGCTGTACCTGAAAGACGCACCCGCACTGGACGGTTTCCTGATGCGGATTGCACTGGTCAATGCGTCCGTTTACACCGGTGGCGAAAACGGCAGCACCATCAGCGGTGACACGCTGGCTGAGCTGGCGCGCAAGCACCAGGTGGCGCAAAACGTGATTGCGCGCCTGAAAAACTTCATGGATGCCGAGGCCCTGCGTTCGGTCGCCGACGGTGTCGCCCTGAACCTGGATACGGTGGCCGAGGCGGAAATTTCGGCGGCCGCACTGCAAGCCAGGCTGCCCGATGCCGAAGTGGCCGGTGAGTTTGACGTGCGCACCGACAAGCCTATTTTGCGCATCAGCCGCCGCCACCATGGCAACGTCAAGAGCAGTGTGCTCACGCAAGATTTTGTGCATGGCGCCGACTACGCCGCACTGGCCGAGGCGGCGAATACCTTCAAGGGTTTGCTCAGCGAAGGCGCCAAAGTGATGCGCGGCGAAGGCGAGCGCCAAAAAGAAGAAAAAGTTACGGACTTCCGCGAAGCCATGGCCTGGCTGATTGCACAGGCGGAACACGCCACCTCGCGCCAGCGCTACAAAGGTCTGGGTGAAATGAACCCCTCACAGCTGTGGGAAACCACCATGGACCCGACCGTGCGCCGTCTGCTCAAGGTGCAAATCGACGACGCAATCGAGGCCGACCGCGTGTTCACCATGCTGATGGGCGACGAGGTGGAGCCGCGCCGCGAATTCATCGAAACCAACGCGTTGCGCGCCGGGAATATCGACATTTAACTTGGGCGTTCCAAGAATTGGCTTTGTTTTTCTCACTGAAATTTGTAGGTTAGGATTTTTGCAATGATTTTGAGGTTATTGGCACCATCTTTTGCGCAATCACTGCAAAAGTCATTGATTTGCCGTTAGCGGTTTTTGCAAGAATTTTGAGAACCTACAAACTGTCGGCTGACCGCAGGCACTTCGGTGCCTATGCGAAAAATCTATTCCTCGATATTCTCATGGTGCGCCACGGCGCCACGTTTCCAGTACGCCGCCGCCCGAATCGCGTGACGGTCAAGACCTTTCTCCTCGACCAGCACGCGGCGCAGCGTCGCCATGGCGCTGGCCTCTCCGGCGCACCATGCATAGCCATCCCCGCCGGGCAGCGCCAGCGCGCGGACAGCGCTGACCAAGTCATCCGATTCGGCGATCCAATGCACGCTGAGGTCGGCGGCACTGGCCAGGGCACGGCGATCAGCCTCGTCACTCACGTGAAGCAGCACGATCGCCCTGACGCCGGCAGGCAGCTCCTCCAGCCTGCGCGCAATCGCGGGCAGGGCGGTTTCGTCGCCAATCAACAAATGCCAGTCAAAGTCCAGGGGGATGACGAAAGAGCCGCGCGGCCCGGCGATGGTGGCGCGCTGGCCGGGCGCGGCCTGGGCGGCCCAGTTCGCCGCCGGACCATCGCCATGCAATGCGAACTCAATCGTCAATTCGCAGGCAGTGGTGTCAAAACGCCGTGGCGTGTAATCGCGCCGCACCGACTCCGCACCGTCGCCATCCAGGAACAGCTTGACGTGATCGTCGAATGACGCGCTAACAAAGTCGCTCAGGGAATCACCGGCAAATGTGACGCTTCGAAAATGCGGACTGAGTGCGTCCACACGCACGACCTGCAAGTCGCGGCGCTTGATCTCATGGCGCACGCGTTGCACTTGCCGTGCGGGAAGGGTTGACATCATGGGCTGCTCTCTTAAATAGTTGATAATGTCTTCTATCATGCCAAAATCAGTAGACAATGTCAACCATATGAGGCCTTCGCCGGAAAACAATCCGCTGGAGCTGATTCACACCGTGATGCACCATTACCGTTCGCGGCAATTCCAGGTGTTGCGCGATGGCGGTCATGACATCACGCACATGGAAAGCAAGGTGCTGGGCTACATCCAGCACCATCCCGGCGCCACGCAGAGCGATCTGGCGCGCCACAATGGCCGCGACAAGGCGCAAATCGCCCGACTGATCAAGGGTTTGCGGGAGCGGGAATTCCTGGTCGGAGAGGCCGACGAAACCGATCGGCGCAACGTGAGGTTGTCGCTCACCGAGAAGGGCCTGTCCGTGTTGCAGGTGCTGCAGCAGCAATCCCAGCAATTGGCCACGCAGGCGGTCGCCGGATTGACTATCGCCGAACAACAACAACTGGTCGCATTACTTCGGCAAGTATGTGAAAACTTCGAATCCCAGAAGTGATCCCCCTCGCAAAGATTCGGTATATTGCTATATATTTAATAGCAATATTCAATCTGCCTTCCCATTAAACTTCTGCGCTCATGAAAAATACACGCGTGCTTGAACCGGCGCTTCCAGGTCATCTTGACCACAAGATGATGAAACTCCTGGGCTATCACCTGGCCCAGGCCAGTATTCCCACCAACACGGCTTTCAAGAAATACATCGGCACGGTCTTTCAGTTGAACAAGGTCGAATTCACCATTCTGATGCTGGTGGCGTCGAATGAGACGGTCACGCCAAAGCGCCTGTCCATTGCGATCAACGTCCCCGCGCCCAATCTGACCATCATTCTGGACAACCTTGAAAAGCGGGAGTTGATTGCACGCAGCCGCAGCGAAACCGACCGACGTGTTCAATATGTCAACTTGACCCCCAAAGGGCTGACCATGGTGGACGACATGAACGCTGTGACCGACGCCATGGAGCAAGAACTCCTGAAGCATTTGACGCCGGCGGAGCGCGCCATGCTGTTTGAGTTGTTGAAAAAAGTGGCGTTGCACCGACGCGTCTAGCGGTGTCACGCCACCTGTCAGGCTTTAACTAACTCTTGCAACTGAAGTTGGCGGCGACTTCGGTGCTGCCGCTGCCGTTGTAGCGTGCCACCGTCGGCCAGGGACAGAGCGGCCGGGTGCGGCCCGGCGACCAGGTGGCGGGAACTTCGGCGTTGACCAAGGCCGCTATGGCGCTGGTTCCGGTTCCGCGCGCAGCCGCCGTGACACTGGCCGGGGCCGCCCCTTTTTCGACCCAGTTCACCAGTGGGTCAAGAAGGTCGAACTGGTCAACGGCCATGCCGCCACTGCAGTGGTTCATGCCGGCCACGGGATAGAGGCGCGCAAAACTGCTGGCGTCGCCATTATTGGCCGCCATGAGACTCTGGAACCAGCTGACGGTGTCATTGAAAGAAAAAATTGGATCGCTGGTGCCATGGTAGGCAATGATCTTGGCGCCCCGGTCGCGCAGTTTGGAAAGATTGGCCGGGTTGGGCGGGGCCATGAAAGACATCGCGGACTCGGTGTAGAGGCCACTGGTCGCGAATATCTTCGGCGCATCGGTGTCCACGTTGAAGTTCAAGGCGAACGGCAGGCCAGTGAAGGTCGTCGGATTGGCCTGCGGAGGCGTGGTGAAGATGAATGCGGTTGCCCCAGGGTCGCGGCCGACACTGGTCGCGTTGCCAAACTTCCAGGCCGCCCAGCCCGAGCTGCTGGTGCTGCCGATGCCGGCATCAAAAGGGAAGCTGCTGTACAGCGCCGTGCCGCTGCTGTTTTTTGCGCCTGAATGCACATTGCTTAAAACAGTTTTTTGTGCCGGCGTCAAACACGTGCCGTCGCGGGCGCCGGAGCAGGTCGGTACATCATTAGCCACACTGAACGCGGCCTGGCACGCTGCCACATCGCCCACCCAGGCATCCGCCACACCATCCAGCGCGTCGCACTTGCCGAGGATTTTGCTGGAAACCATGCTCAGTTCGGCGGGGGTAAATGCGGTGGAAACGTCCGGCAAATCAACGGTTGAGGTGACACCAGCCGCGGTGGCCACGGACGTGATCCGGCCCGTGGCCAAGGGCGCGTACTGCTGCACGCCCCACAGTTGCGCGACGGCCGCCTTGGGCAGGTTGTAGCCCGGTGCGCCGGCAAGAATGCCGTCGTATTGGTCGGCATAACGGGACGCCGCCACCAGGGCGTGACGTCCACCGTTCGAGCAACCGCCGAGATAGGAGCGATCGGGTGCTTTGCCGTAGACCGATTTAATCAAATTTTTGGCCATGGGCGTGAGTTGCCCGACCGCGTTGTAGCCATAGTCGAGTCGCGCCTGGGGGTCCAGGCCGAAGAAGGGCGTGGTTTGCGATTGGTGCCCGGCATCGGAGCTCAACACCGCAAACCCCTTGCTCAAAGCCGTCGAGAGGGCGCCACCGCCACCCACACCACCCGATGCCGTGCCAATCGCCCCGTCGGTACCGCCATTCGCCTGGTAAAAGAAACGACCGTTCCATGTTTTTGGCAAACGGATTTCAAATCCGATGTAGTACGGATTGCCGTCGACAGCGCTGACACGCTCGTTCATTTTCCCGACAACACGGCAGTGCTCCGCCGTCGTCACGTTGGCCACGGTCCCCGCCGCAACCGTCGTTGCCGACGTGATGGTGGTGTTGGGCAGCGTGCCCAACACGGTGGGCAAAGTCGTGCAATCGCCTGAAAAAGTGGCAGGCAAAGCGGCGGCCAGTGCAGGGAGATCAACTGCGGAGCTGCTGTCGCCACCACCACATCCTGACAAGCCTAGAGCAACCGGAAGCAGGGCCAGCACGGTATGTCTCATGGCAAGGTGTTTTCGGTTTTGATGCATGAAGATCTCCTTTGGGGAATGACTGGAGCTTCATATTACTTATTTTTAATAACTTTTACTTTAAGTAATTACCATAGGAAATCGGGCCAGAAACGGTCACCCAAATGAAGTTTTTTTGTAGAAGAGTTCGTGCCAGCGTCCGGCAATGGACGCAGCAGACACCACCGCGCAGGGTTCTCAACGCGTGTATTTCTTGGGCGGCTTGTCTTTGTCTTCTTATCTATTTCTTCTATTAATACATAGTAGTAGTAGATAAGGGCCGCCCCTGTCTGTGGGTAAGCTCATATTCTTCTTTGATATCAGGGACTTACGCGCTGTTAACCCTTGTGGGTGTCCCCGCTTTCGGCGTGTACCCGGAAACTGGATAATTTTCGTTTTTGCTTCCACCCTGTGGATAACTGCTGGCTTATGCCAGAACTATGCACAGCTTTGTCCTTTCAGTCATTTGCGTTTTCATGCCCGGCGCTCTAAACGCTTGGTGTTATCCTGAATTGCCCCCTTGATGAGGGCGGGAAAATTCCTTGAGAAGGCTGTCAGGGGTCATGCAGGCGAATGCATTGGAAACCGGGACTTTGCCATTTTTATGACTAATCTGGCTCAAGCCCCCGTTGAATATTCGCATATAGCTATTAAATATATAGCAAAGTAAAAATAATGAATGACAAGAAGCCTTTTGAAATTGCGCGCGAAACGCTCAAGCAGCTGACCGCGCGCAAGTTGGCGCCCACCCCGGCCAATTACCAGGTGATCTACAGCGAAGTGGCGGGGGTTCCCACGGAACCCCCGTTCCCGGTTGAGCGCTTGCGTGTCATTGCGCAGGCCTTGCCCACCAAAACACCCGGACAGCAAAAGCAGCGCGGTCTGCTGGATTCCGCCATCACGCAACTGAACTGGGACGGCGTCAAAAATGCCCTGATGGCCTATGGTGGCTTCAGTCCGCCGGCTGCGGCCCCCGTTGCTGCCAGCGCCCTGGCATTGCTGGCGCCACTGCCGGACACGGCTTCAACAGCCGTCACGGCACCGGCCCTGACGGCCGACTTTCTGGAGCAGATTGCACGGCTGATCGAATACGCATTGCCCGCGCTGGGAACAGACGATGCCCGGTTCAGCGAACAAAGCCAGGCTTTGCTCCAAGCCATGCGCCAGCCTGGGGCCGACGTGCTGGCGGTCAAGCTGATGCTGAGCAACTTTGGCAACCGGCTTTCCTTCGCGGCGGAAGACCAGGCTGAGATCAAGGTCACGCTGCTGCGGCTGCTGCACCTGATCATTGAAAACATTGGCGAACTCAGTCTGGATGACCGCTGGCTCACCGGCCAGATTGATGCGCTGATGACGGCGTCGGCACCGCCGCTCTCGCTGCGCCGGCTCGATGACGTGGAACGTCGGCTGAAAGACGTGATCTTCAAGCAGACCGAAGCCAAGGGCCGGGCGCTGGAAGCCCAGGAAGACATGCGCCAGATGCTGGCCACCTTCATTGAGCGACTGTCGCAAATGACCGAGTCCACTGGCACCTACCAAGGCAAGATGGAAGAGAATGCGCGCCTGATCGAGCAGGCCAAAACCATGGCCGACATCACGCCGGTCCTGAAAGACGTGGTCGGGGCGACGCGCAGCATGGCCCACGACAGCCTGATGGCACGCGATGAGCTGCGCGGCATGCGCGAGAAAGCGCAGGCGACCGAGGCCGAGCTGGTGAAGCTGCACCAGGAACTGGACCGTGTCAGTGCTTTGGCGCGGCATGACTCCTTGACCGGGGCGCTGAACCGCAAGGGGCTGGACGAGGCGCTGGAGCGCGAGTTGTCCAACGTGCGACGCAAGGACACCCCGCTGTGCATGGCCATGCTGGATATCGACAATTTCAAGAAACTCAATGACACTTTGGGACACGTCGCCGGAGACGCGGCGCTGACGCACTTGGCGACAGTGGCGCGTGAGGCCATGCGCCCGCAAGACACGCTGGCGCGCTACGGCGGTGAGGAATTTGTGATTTTGCTGCCGGACACATCGTTGGACAATGGCATTGAAGCCATGACGCGCCTGCAGCGTGAATTGACCAAGCATTTCTTCCTGGCAGGCACTGAGAAGGTCTTGATCACCTTCAGCGCCGGTGTGGCGCAGCTGGCGACCGATGAATCTGGTCTGGACGCCATCAAACGGGCAGACCAGGCCATGTATCTGGCCAAGCGCGCCGGTAAAAACCGCGTGCTGGGCGCGTGATTTCAAGGACATCCACATGACATATCTGGTTTTGGGTTTGATCATTTTTTTGGGTGTGCATTCAGTGCGCATCGTGAATGAGGACTGGCGTACTCGAACCCGTGCCCGCATCGGCGAGGGGTCCTGGAAGGGGCTGTACTCGGTGGCCTCCCTGGTCGGTTTCGGCCTGATTGTGTGGGGCTTCGGCCAGGCACGCCAGCAGCCGGTGCAGCTGTGGGGTCCCCCTATCGGGATGCGCCATGTGGCCTCGTTGCTGACCTTGGTTGCCTTTGTGTTGCTGGCGGCGGCCTATGTGCCCGGTAACGGCATCAAGGCGCGGGTTCACCACCCGATGGTGCTGGGCGTCATGCTGTGGGCTGTCGCGCACTTGCTGTCCAATGGCAACATTGGCCACGTCGTGTTGTTCGGTTCATTTCTGGTCTGGGCGATGGCTGATTTTCTCGCTGCACGCCAGCGCGATGCAGCGGCCGGCACCTCGTATGCGCACGGCACCGCGGGCGCCACGGGCATCACGGTGGCGGTGGGCGTGGGCGCCTGGATTGCCTTTGCGCTGTGGCTGCACGGCTTGCTGATGGGGGTTCGCCCAGTGGGCTGATAACTTGAAAACTGGAGAGGGTGGGCCATGAGTATTCGTAATCTCGATTCTTTGTTTGACCCGGCCTCGATCGCCGTTTTTGGCGCTTCGCTGCGCGCGGGCAGCGTCGGCGCCACCGTCTGGCACAACCTGAGCACCGGCAGTTACCGGGGCGAGTTGTATGCCGTCAACCCCAAACACCGCGCGCTTGGGCGGCACCCGGTCGTGGCCCGCGCCGCTGATCTGCCGGCCGTGCCCGCGCTGGCGGTGATCTGCACGCCGCCGGCCACGGTGCCCGGCCTGATTGAAGAACTGGGGCGACTGGGCACGCGTGCCGCCGTGGTGATGACCGCCGGCATGGACGGCAAGCAGAAACAGGCCATGCTGAACGCAGCCCGGCGCCACCTGTTGCGCATCCTCGGGCCCAACTGCATTGGCCTGCTGGCGCCGCACAAAGGCCTGAACGCCAGCTTTTCCCACATTGACGCGCGGCCCGGCGAACTGGCCTTCGTGTCGCAATCCGGCGCCCTGGTGACCGCCATGCTGGACTGGGCGCAAGGGCGGGGCATCGGTTTTTCGCATTTTGTCTCGCTGGGCGAGCACGCCGACGTCGATTTCGGCGACATGCTGGATTACCTGGCCAGCGATCCGAAAACCCGCGCCATTCTGTTGTACGCCGAGTCGATTGAGTCGCCGCGCAAGTTCATGTCGGCGGCGCGGGCCGCGGCGCGCAACAAGCCGGTGATCGTGGTGAAAGCCGGGCGCTCGCCCCAGGGCCAGCTGGCGGCAGCCTCGCACACCGGCGCCCTGGCCGGTTCCGACATGGTGTTTGACGCCGCCATCGACCGCGCCGGCATGTTGCGGGTCAACACCCTGCAGGAGTTGTTCCTGGCGGCCGAAACCCTGTCGCGTTTTCGCACCAACAGCAGCGACGCGCTCACCATACTCACCAATGGCGGTGGGGCCGGCGTGATGGCGGCCGATGCGGCGGCGTTTGCCGGTGTGAAGTTGGCGGAACTGAGCGAAACGACCCAGCAAAAACTCGATGCCGTGCTGCCACCCAACTGGTCGCATGGCAATCCGGTGGACATCATTGGGGACGCGCCGGTGACGCGTTACGAGCAGGCGCTCCAGGTGCTGACCGGTGATCCCGCCACTGGCGCTATTCTCTTCATTCACGCCCCCACCGCCATCGTGCCCAGCGCCGATATTGCGCGCGCCTTGGTGCCGCTGGCCCGGCATGAAGCGCAGACACCGCCACGCTTGCTGAGCTGCTGGTTGGGCGACCAGGCGGTGCGGGAGGCGCGCCAGCTGTTTCAGGACGCCGGCATTGCCAATTACGACACGCCGGAGCAGGCGGTGCGCGCGTTTTCGATGCTGCAGCGCTATCGGCGCAACCAGGCCGAGCTGACGGAAGCGCCACCGGCCTCGCTGCCGGACTTGCGTCCCGACACGGCGGCGATCCGGGCGCTGGTGCAGGCGGCGCTGGCCAGTGGCCGCGAGATGCTGACCGAGCCGGAAGCCAAGGCCGTGCTGGATGCCTGCCACATTCCGGTGGTGCCGACCCAGCGCGTCGACGCCACGCCGGAGGCGGCGACCCAGGCCGCGCTGGCCCTGGGTTTCCCGGTGGTGCTGAAGATTTTGTCGGACGATATCTCCCACAAATCGGACGTGGGCGGCGTGGCCCTCAATCTGCAGGATGCGACCGAAGTGACCGAGGCGGCGCGGACCATGCTGGCGCGCGTGCAGCGCCAGCACCCGCAGGCGCGTCTGCAGGGTTTTACGGTGCAGGCCATGGTGCGCTGCCAGCATGCGCAGGAGCTGATTGTGGGCAGCACGGTTGACAGTGTGTTCGGCCCGGTCATCCTGTTTGGCCAGGGCGGCACGGCGGTTGAGGTGATGGCGGACCGGGCAGTGGCCTTGCCGCCCCTGAACGTGCCGCTGGCCAAGGCACTGGTGGCGCGCACCCGGGTGGCGCGCCTGCTGGCCGGCTGGCGCGACACGCCGGCCGTGGACGAGGCGGCGCTGCACCAGGTGCTGGTGGCGGTTTCGCAACTGCTGGCCGAAATCCCCGAGATTGCCGAGCTCGACATCAACCCGCTGATCGTCAACTTTGAAGGCGCCATCGCCCTCGATGCACGCATTCGCCTGAGTGCGGCGGCGCCGGCGGGCGCGGCCAACTTTGCCATCCGGCCTTATCCGGCCCAGCTGGAGGAAACCGTGCCGTGGCGCGGGCGCGAGTTGCTTTTGCGGCCAATTCGGCCCGAAGACGAGGCGCTGCACATGGCCTTCCTGCAGCAACTGGACCCGGAAGACGTGCGCATGCGGGTGTTCTACAGCAAACGCACCATCGAGCGCAGCGAACTGGCGCGGCTGGTGCAGATTGATTACGCGCGCGAGATGGCTTTTGTCGCCATGGCACCCGGACCCGATGGCCAGCTGCAGACCCTGGGCGTGGTGCGCGCCATGACCGACCCGGACAACATCGAGGCCGAGTTTGGCGTGATCGTACGCTCGGAGCTCAAGGGCAGCGGCCTGGGCCTCTTGCTGATGCAAAAACTGATTGCCTATTTGCGCAGCCAGGGCACGCAGCGGCTGGTGGCCACCGTGCTGGATTACAACGAACGCATGCTCAAGCTGGCCAAAGAACTGGGCTTCGAGGAATACCCTGTGAAACGGGATGGCGATGGCACGCGCGGTATTTTTCTGCCGCTTATTTAATGCCCATGATCCACTGGATCATGTACTTCGCCACGAAGCCGACCATGCCGAAGCCCAGGCCCAGAAAGATGATGAAAGTGCCAAACTTGCCAGCCTTGGACTCCCAGGCCAGCTGGCCGATGATGAACAGCATGTAGAGCATGAAGCCGCCCACGCCAAAGGTCAGGCCAAAGGCGGCGACTTGTTCTTCTGAGTAGCCGAACATCAGTGCGACTCCTGTTCTGGCAGCGCTGAGGCATCGATCAGATCACGGTAAGCGTGCCAGCTGGCGTGGCCCAGCATGGGAACCACTGCAATCAGGCCCAGCAAGGCGGAACCCAGGCCGAGCAAGGTAAAGCCCATGATGAGGGCGGCCCAGAACGCCATGGGCAGGGGGTTGGCCAGCACCGCCTGCCAGCTGGTGAGCACCGCCTGCAACAGGGTGACACGGCGGTCCAGCAGCAGGGGCATGGCCACGGCGGTAGAGGCAAAAATGGGCGCCGCCAGCACGCCGCCAAGCGCCAGCCAGAGTTCAAACAGGTAGCCATCCTGCGCCAGCACCACATGCCGGATGAAGTCGATCGGCGTATGGATGGGCACCGGTGCCAGCAAAGTGATGAGCGCCGCCGAGGTCAGCACCCAGCCGGTGGCGGCCAGCGCCAGCAACGCACCGAATTGCACCAGGCACCAGTAGTCATTGCCCCATTTGTTGAAGTGGTTGTGTTGCCAGTTCAACCAGGTTTTCAGCACCACGCCGACGTCGGCTTTTTCGCCGCGCTCCAGCGCGCGACTCAGGGCGTACAAGCTGGTGGCCAGCACCGGCGCCACCACCAGAAAGCCTGACAGGGCGCCGGCCAGCAGCCAGAAGCGGTCGTGCGCGACGGCCAGGATGGCGGCACCGACGAGGGTCAGCACCAGGCCGTGGGCAAAGCTGATCCAGCCGCAGCGCGCCATATCGCGCCAAGCCAGCACCAGCCAGTGCATGGGCTGGATCAGGGCGATGGTGCGCACGCCAGGCCGTTGGCTGGCAGGGACGTGGGTGGAAATCGGCGGCGGGGATGCTTGCATGAGAGGATTCCAGTTTATAGCGTGCGTCAGAGCAGAGGCTTGATTCAGGTCAAGCGCCAGCAGAAGGACTGTGTCACGGTCTTGCCGCAGCCGGCAAGCATAATTCGTCCTTTGCTGCTCCCAGGATATTGCCATGCCCCGCTCGATACTTGACGAATCCAACATTCACCCGGCCATTCGGGAGAAGATTGCCCTGCACGAACAGCCCATCGTGCGCGAGGTGCAGGCCGCGGTGGCACAGCATGCCGTGGTGGTGGTGGGCATGAGCATGAACCCGTTCCCGAAAAAGGCGTGCAAGGCGCTGGACGACGCCGGTGTGGCCTACCAGTACCTGGAATATGGCAACTATTTCAATACCTGGCGCCAACGCAATGCCTTGAAGCTATGGACCGGCTGGCCGACGATGCCGATGGTCTTTGTGAAGGGCGTGTTGGTGGGTGGGGCCAATGACCTGATCAAACTGATTGCCAGCGGTGAACTGAAACAAATGCTGGCCTGAATGCAACAAGGCCGGACTTCGCACAATCGCGAAACCCGGCCCTGAGCACCCGCTTACGGCGGGTCATGGTGGCTAACGATGACTCGTTACTTGCTTGCTGGCGGGGTTGGCGCCGCATTTCTGCCGTGCCGCGGGCCACCCATTCGGCCATCAGAACCATGGCGGCGCGTGGCATTGGCATCAAAGGCCTTTTGCTGCTCCGGTGTCAGCGCGGCATAGAGGGTTTTAGTCGCCTCACCGCGTTTGTCCATGGCGGCGCTCATCTCGGCCATGTGCCGGTTGCGCAAGGCTTTCATGGTGTCGATGCGCTCGGGCGTGGGCAGTTTCGCCAGTGCCGCGCGATCCGGACGGCTGGCCATCAGGTCGGCCGGGGGCTTCATGGCCGCCGTGTAGGCGGTCCACGCGCTTTCCTGGGCTGGCGTGATCTTGAGCTGGGCCTTGAGTCCGGCGTTGCGCTGGTCCATCCAGGCCTGCATCTTGGCCGGGTCCATTCGGCCCATGCGGTCATGGTGGCGCATACCCTGATGCTTCATGGGTGCGCTGGCGCCCATCATGGGGCCGGCCGGCGCGGCCTGTGAAAAGGCGGCGATACCGGCGGTGGCCAGCAGGCCGGCGAGCAGAAGGGGTTTCAAAACTGATTTCATGTGAGCTTCCTTTGAGTGAGGTCTGACGCTCAGAATCGGGCATCAGGTTGGAACTCAGTTTGTGCTTCCTGTGTATCTGCCGCATGAGGCGCGCATGAGGCTTTGTAAAGTTGCGTGACACGTTACAAATTGACGCGGGATTTTGATGGGATGATTGGCGGTTCAAAAACTGAATCCATCGTCAAAAAGGCTGCAAGCAAGTGTTCAAGAACGTGATCATGTATCGAATCGGACCGGACTGGTCCGCCACCGTGGCGCAGATCGAGGAGAGCCTCGACAGCGCGCGCTTTGTGCCCTGTGGCGCCAGCCAGGAAAAAGCCATAGGCTGGGTCGAACCGCGTGGCGAGGCCAACGGCCCGCTGGTCGAATCCGTGGGGGGTCAAATCATTCTCAAGCTGATGATCGAAACCCGGGCCTTGCCGGGCTCGGTCATCACGCGCAAGGCGGCCGAGCGCATCGCGCACATCGAGGCCACCACCGGGCGCAAACCCGGCAAGAAGGAAAGCCGCGAGATCAAGGACGACATCAAGCTGGAGCTGCTGCCGCTGGCCTTCAGCAAGGAATCGTCGGTGGCGGTCTGGATCGACGCCGAGGCGCGCCTGCTGGTGATCGACGCCGGCAGCCAGGCCCGCGCCGATGAAGTGGTGACCATGTTGGTGAAGTCGCTCGCCGGCCTGGCCGTGGCCCTGATCGACACCAAGGTGTCGCCGACGGCCGCCATGTCCGAGTGGCTGATCACGCAGGAGCCGCCGGCCGGCTTCACGGTGGACCGCGAATGCGAGCTGAAAGCCGCCGACGAGTCCAAGGCCGTGGTGCGCTACACGCGCCACCCGCTGGACACCGACGAGGTGCGCGAGTATGTGGAAGCCGGCAAGCTGCCGACCCGCTTGGCGCTGACCTGGGACAGTCGCGTGTCCTTTGTGCTGACCGAAGGCCTGCAGATCAAGAAACTGGCGTTCTTGGAAGTGGTGTTCGAGAAGACCTCGGCCGGCAAGGACGACGGCTTTGACGCCGACACCGCCATTGCCACCGGCGAGTTGCGCAAACTGCTGCCGGATTTGCTGGAAGCGCTGGGTGGCGAGATGGCCGTCGCCTGAGCTTCGGCAATAAGATGAAATAGGGCTGTAGCCCCCGTTATATATGCGTATACAGCTATTGTATTTGTAGCTAATTGACGCCGCCGGACGGCAGGCCAAGCGCGGTCAGTTCGGCCGACACCCCGTGCCAGCCCACATCAAAGTGGCCGGTGGCGCTTGGAGGCGCGCTGGCCCCGGCGCGCAGCGCTTGCCGCGTGCCCGCCAGCACGCTGTCGATAACCGGCACGTCCACATGTGGCTGGATCGCTGCCGCCAAGCCGGCCAAGCCGGCGCCGCCCAGGATCACGGCCTGGACGCCGAAATCGCGCACCGCGTTCTGGCAGGCCTGCGTCAACAAGGCTTGCGCGCCCAGCGGGTCGGCCGACAGTTGCGCGCCGGTCGGTGCCACGGTGTGAATGCCCCCGAGCGCATCACCGTAGCCCAACGAATCGGCGAGCCGCTGCAGCATGGCTTGCCAGCGTGCGCCGCCGGTGACGATCGCGAAACGGCCGTGCTCAGCTGCTTCCCTGAAAGCAGCCTCGGCCAAGCCGGTGACCGGCGCCAGGCTGCTCTCGCGCAAGGCCAGCAGGCCGGGGTCGCCGAAGCAGCCAATCAAGACCGCATCGGGGCAATAGCCTTCCTGCGCCAGGGCTCTGGCCCAGGCGTCCAGCGTGGCATGGCCGGCGACCAGGTAGCTGGCTTCGCAGGCAATGTAGGGCGCGCCGAAGCGTGCCGTGATGGTGCGCACCTGCACCTGCGGCCCGGCTGCCCCTTGCGCATGGGTTTGCAGCAGCGTGCTGACGCTGGCAGAGGTGTTGGGGTTGATGACCAGCAGCTGGCGCATGCGGGGCTACTTCGCGGGGCCGACCGCTGGCGCGGCAGGGTCCACGAAGCCGAACAAAGACACCAGGTCCGGCGCCTCCGCCGCGGGTGGCGTGAACTGGAGCTGCGATTCGAGCTGGACCAGGTGCGCGCGCATCAGGCGACCGGCCTCGCGCGGGTCACGCAAGCGGATGGCATCCAGCAGCGCCCGGTGCTCCTGGCAGCCGCAGGCGGTGGACTCGCTGCGGGCCTGGCTGTGGTTGCTGCTGTAGGTCATGAGGATGAGCGAGGTTCGGGACACCAGTTCCCGCAGGATGCGCCCCAGCGTCTGGTGCCCGGCCGCGCTGGCAATGTGCAGGTGGAAGTCGCCCGAGAGTCGGATGGCGCGGCGCATGTCGCCGCTGCGCCGCGCGGCCTCTTCCTCGGCAATGCACTCGGTCAGCACCGCCACGTCCTCGGCGCCTGCGCTGGCGATGAAACATTCGATCAGCGTGGGTTCGATCATGCGGCGCACTTCAAACACCTCGCGCGCCTCCTGTTCGGTCGGCTGCGCCACGGTGGCGCCCCGGTTCGGCGTGAGGGTGACGATCTGCTCGTTGGCCAGGCGCACCAGCACCGGGCGGATGCGGGTGCGCGACACGCCAAAGGCGGCGGCCAGCTTGTCTTCACCCAGCTTGGTGCCGGGCGGCAGGCGATGATCCAGCAGCGTGGCCACCATGCGCTCGTAGATCTCGTTTTCTGTCAGTGGCACTGAGTCGTTCATGCGTCCCGTTCTTTTCTTGACCGTCGTCCCAGCATTTTGGCCAGGCCCACGGCCAGTCCCATCACCAGAAACGATACCACCATGGTGACCGTGCCCAGCGCATAAATCGAGGGCGTGGTGACCGTGGTGGTCAGGCCCTGCAATTCGAGCGGCAGGGTGTTGACGTCGCCGATGGCTTGCGAGGTGCGCGCGATTTCGTCCCAGCTCAGGGTGAAGCCGAACATGCCAATGCCCACCACCGAGGGTGCGATCAGCGGCAGCACCACATAACGAAAGCCCTGCCAGGGCGTGGCGCCGAGGTCGCGCGCGGCTTCCTCAAAGGCCGGGTTGAAGCGGTTGAAGATGGCAAACATGATCAAGAGGCCAAAGGGCAGCGTCCAGGTCAGATGGGCGCCAAGCGCCGAGGTGAACAGGCCCAGCGCGGTGCCATAGTCGTCCAGCGTAGCTTGCAGGCCGAAGGCCGCCAGTGCCTGCTTGACGCCGGTGTCGAGCAGGCGGAATTCCAGGCCAATGCCCAGCGACACGATGATGGACGGCATGATCAGGCTGGCCACGACGACGAAAAACAGCGTGTTGCCGCCGGCGAGCTTTTTGCGAAACGCCAGGCCGGCCAGCACCGACAGCACCACGGTGAAGGCCATCACGGTCAGGCCCAGTGCCAGCGAGCGGCGCAGTGCGGCGCCGATGTCCACCACGCCCAGGCCTTCGGCCAGCTTGTAAAACCAGTGCAGCGAGAGGCCGCGCAACGGAAAGGTCAGGCCGCCTTCGGGCCCCTGGAAACTGAGCACCACGATGACCAGCATCGGCCCGTACATGAACAGCACAAACAGGGCGAAGAACAGCGCAAGCAGCCAGAAGCCGACGGAGTTGTGAGAGCGCTTCATCGGTTCAGAGCTCCTTGCGGATGTCGACCAGCCGGGTCAGCGCCCAGATGATCATCAGCACAATGCTCAGCAGGATCACGGCATTGGCCGCGGCCAGCGGAAACTGCAGGTACGAGGTCTGCACCTGGATGATCTTGCCGATGGAGGCAATCTGCTGCCCGCCCATCACGCCGATGGTGACGAAATCGCCCATCACGATGGTGATGACGAAGATCGAACCGATGATGATGCCGGTGCGGCACAAAGGCACGATCACGTTCCACAGTGTTTGCCAGCTTGATGCGCCGCTGTCGCTGGCCGCCTCAAGCAGACTGCGGTCGATGCGCATCATGGAATTGAAGATGGGCACGATCATGAACATGGTGTACAGGTGCACAAAAGCCAGCACCACGGAAAAATCGGAGAACAGTAGCCACTCGACCGGTGTGTCCACCGCGCCCAGACCGAGCAGGCTCTGGTTCACCAGCCCGTTGCGCCCCAAGAGCGGCACCCAGGAGATCATGCGGATCACATTCGAGGTCCAGAACGGAATCGTGCACAACACAAACAGCAGGGTCTGCACGCCGCTGGAGCGCACATGAAAAGCGAGGAAATACGAGACCGCAAAGCCGGTCAGCAAGGTGATCAGCCAGACCAGAAAGCTGAACTTGAAGGTGGACAGGTAGGTCTTGAAAGTGACGCACAGCTCGCCCGTGTTGCCGCAGCCGTCGAAGATGGCGAGGTAGTTCTTGAAGGTGAAGCCGGGCAGCAGCTCGTACTCGTTGAAGTCCCAAAAGCTGACCATCAGGATCAGCGCCAGCGGGATCAGGAAGAACAGCACGAAAACCGCCGTCAGCGGCGCCGCCTGCCACCAGGCCGCAAGAGTGCGGCCCGGCGCCCGCGTGGCGACCGTATTTTTAGGCCGCGACAAACTCATTCCATTTCTGGACCATGTAGTTGTTCTCGTCCATCACGGCGTTCCAGCAAGCGATGCCGCCCATGCGCGATTCATAGCTGCCGCCGTCGCGGATCTGACCGGCCTTGGCCAGCACGTCGCCGCCGGGGCTCTTAATGTCCTGGCTGGCCGGTTTGCCTTCCATCCAGTAGGCCCACTCGTAGGCTTCCATCTTGGACTTGGCGGTGTCGAGCACGGCGCTGTAATAGCCCTGGCGGTTCAGGTAGGCACCGGCCCAGCCGTCCAG
The DNA here is from genome assembly GCF_003347515.1 of Rhodoferax ferrireducens. GTDB lineage: Bacteria > Pseudomonadota > Gammaproteobacteria > Burkholderiales > Burkholderiaceae_C > Rhodoferax. The sequence goes on from NZ_QEII01000313.1 coordinate 71,854, forward strand.
GAACCAGTTGATGAATTCGTAGGCGCCGTCCAGCTTGCGCCCCGACAAGGTGGCGGGCAGGCCAAAGCCGGCGGCCCAGGCGCGATAGCCTTCTTTCAGCGGCTGGAAGTTGCAGGCAATGCCCTTGGTGCGCACCGCCGTCACGGCAGGGCTCCACATCGACTGGATCACGACTTCGCCCGAGGCCATCAGGTTGACCGACTCGTTGAAGTCTTTCCACAGGCTGCGGAACTGGCCTTGCTTTTTGGCTTCGATCAGGGTCTTGATGGTCAGGTCAATTTCCTTCTTCGTCATGTTGCCCTTGTCGGGGTATTTGTAGAGGCCCATGGCTTCCACCACCATGGCCGCGTCCATGATGCCGATGGAAGGAATATTCAGAATCGCAGCCTTGCCCTTGAACTCGGGGTTGAGCAACTCGGCCCACGAGCTGATCGGGCGCTTGATCAGGTCGGGGCGGATGCCCAGCGTGTCGGCGTTGTACACGGTGGGGATGAGTGACATGAACTGGGTCGGTGTCTTGGAAAACACCTTGGACTTCTCGCCCTCCAGATAAATCACCTTCTTGGGTGCCGTGCCCTGGTCGCCCACGGCCTTGCCCGCCACCATGCCTGTCGTGAACAGCGGCGTGATCTTGTCGGCGTTCTTGATGCGCTTGACATCGATGCCTTTGAGGTTGCCGGTCGGCACGATTTTCTTCAGCGAGAAGTACTCGGTGTCGATCAAATCGAAGCTGTTGGGCGCGGTGACGGCGCGCTTGGTCACGTCATCGGTGGTGACGGCCACGTACTGGATTTTGATGCCGGTGTCTTTTTCAAACTTTTCGCCAATCGCCTTGTCCTGGTTCACGGCCGTGCCCAGGTAGCGCAAAACGATGGGCTCCGCAGAGTGCACCGCCGGAAACAGGCCGCTGGCCAGGATGCCGGCCGTGCCCTTGAGGAGGGTGCGACGCGGCAGGCTGGCGGCGCTGTCTTGAACGGGATCGATGAGAGAGTCAGACATGGTGAAAACTCCTTGGGGTGGGTGAAATCTTCTTGCGAAGGGGTTGAAAAAGAGGACTGCCGGCGCGCATTAGCGTGAAAGTTAGCTGGCCAGTGCCATGGCCGGGGCCGCGGGTTGAGGGAGCAGCCGATGGGCCGCTTCAGGCGCCCAGGACAGTTGCACGGCGTCGCCGAGGGCGTAAGGGCGTTGCGCAAATTGCGCTTCGGACAGCATCACCGTGAGCGCGGCCGTGCTGTGCGCCGTCTGCAGGGCGCCGGGGTATTGCAGGCCCAGCAGCACATAGGTGCCCTGGTATTCGATGTCGGTGATGACGGCACGCTGGTTGTGCGGGCTGTCCGGTGCCGCCTCGTGCCCGGGCGTGACCTGCATGTGGTCGGTGCGCACGCCGATCTTGCCGGCGGGGAGCTCCAGCACGTTGTGCCCGCCCATGAAACGCGCGACGAATTCGCTGGCCGGGCGGTTATAGATCTCGTGCGGCGAGCCCACCTGCTCGATCAGCCCCTGGTTCATGACCACCATGGTGTCGGCCAGCGCCATGGCTTCCTCTTGCGAATGGGTGACGTGGATGAAGGTCAGGCCCAGCATTTTTTGCCAGCGGCGCAACTCGGCCCGCATCTGGATACGCAGGAACGGGTCCAGCGCCGAGAGCGGCTCGTCCAGCAGCAGCACGCGCGGCTGGGTGATCAGCGCCCGGGCCAGCGCGACCCGCTGCTGCTGGCCGCCCGACAACTCGCCCGGCTTGCGCTGGGCCAGCGCGCCCATGGCGACCCGCTCCAGCAGATCCTGCGCCTTGGCCTGGCGCTCGTCTTTGGCCACGCCCTTCATCTTGAGACTGAAAGCCACGTTGTCCAGCGCCGAGAGATGCGGAAACAGCGCAAAGCTCTGGAACATCATGGCCGTACCGCGGGCGGCGGCGGGCAGGTCGGTGATGTTGCGGTTGTCCAGCAGGATGTCGCCGCTGCTCACCGACTCGTGGCCCGCGATCATGCGCAAGGTGGTGCTTTTGCCGCAGCCCGACGGACCCAGCAGGCAGCAATAAGTGCCACTGGCAATGCGCAGGTTGATGTTATCCACGGCAGGATGGCCCTGCGCGAAGCGCTTGATCAGCGCGATCAGTTCAATCGCCGCTGGTGGGGACTCAGGGATGGCAGCATTCATGCCGGGACCGAACGCAAAACCTGTGCCAGGTTTGTATACGGTCTAATCGCTTAATTGTGTACAAAGTTGCACAGGCTTGGTGCCGGACTGCCCGTGAAAGCGGGCAAAGCTGGTGCGCAGCCCTGTTTCAGGGAATGCGCCACGCCCATGACAAAGCGGCCCGCAGGCCGCTTTGTCGCTAAGCAGGCGCTTCTTAGCCTGATTTCTTCATGGAACAGGTGCTCCAGCCGAACAGGGCATAGGGCGGGCACCAGCCGATAAGCCCGGTGGCCAGCGGCACAATGCCCAGCCAGCCCCATACGCCGATGTTGCCGCTCAAAGTCAAGCCGATCAGCACCAGGCCAAGCACGATGCGCAAGATGCGGTCAATGCCGCCGACGTTTGATTTCATGGAAACTCCTTAAAGGATGGTGGATGGCTGGATTAAGCCCTTCATTCACCCCGGCGTCTGTGACAGAAGTCACGCAGAGTCGCCTTACATCGCCCGTGTCACTGTCAACCAAGCCGGTTCAAGCAGTCAGCGACGACGCCAGTTCCCGCAACGCCGGGCCGTTGACGATCTGGATTTGCTCGCGCCCCAGCGTCACCCAGCCTTCGCGCTCGAATCGGCGCAGCAGCCGGGTGACGATCTCGCGCACCGTGCCGAGTTCATCGGCCAGCGTCTGGTGCGTGATGGCCAGTGACTGGCCGTGGCCCAGCAAGGCGGCGGCCAGGCGCCGGTCGAGCTTGTGAAAAGCCACGGCGTCGATCAGGCTGGTGAGATCGGCCATGCGCTCGGCAAACAGGCCCAGCACCTCGTTGCGAAAGGCCGGGGTTTCCAGCCAGCGCGCAAAGATATCCGGTGGAATCAGCAGCAGGGTACTGGCCTTGGTGGTGACGCCATGGGCCGACAGCGGCTGGGTGCGAAACAGGCAGGCCGAGGACACCAGGCACAGCTCGCCCGGCACCACCCGGTACAGCTCCAGCGAGCGGCCGTCGCCCGAGCTGCGCGAGACCTTGACCTCGCCGTCGAGCACCAGCGGAAAGCCCTGGCAAGGCGTGTTCTCGCTGAATAACACCGTGCCGGCGGGCACCTGCATTGGCACTACCGCCGGATGCAAGGCCGCCAGGGATGGCTGCACTTGCGCCAGCGCGGGGTACAGCGATGCGGGGAAGTCAATCGAGGCCATCCGGGAGTCCTCCGATGCGGTGGGTTGGGTGATTTGAGGTATTTTAGGCCTCTAGCCCGCACAGAATGTGCGCAAGCAGCTATATTTTCAATAGCAATGGCGAATGGACCCGGCCTGCGCGCCAGGCGCTGGCCAGCTCACCGTGGCCAAATGCGCCACCAAGGCATCGCGCTGGCGGCGCGGCATGGGGCGCAGGCTGCTGGCTACCCATTGCGCGCGTGGCACGTTGATATGGCCTGTGGCCGCCCACCGGCTGGCCTCGGTGGCGGGCTGGTGCAGCATGGCCGCGAGCCAGACGGCTTGCCCGGCATCGAGTTCTTGTGCCCGAACGCCGAAGTAGTGGCGTGCGGCGGCGTCGGCACCGCACAGGCCTTGACCCCACGGCGCGTGGTCCAGGTACAGGGACAGGATGCGGGCCTTGCCCAGCGTCTGCTCCATCTCTACGGCATACAGCAGTTCGCGCAGCTTGCGCACGGGCGTGCGTTCGCCGCCGGTCACCAGCAGGCGTGCAAGTTGTTGCGACAGGGTGCTGGCGCCGCGTTCGATCCGGCCTGTGCGCTGGTTCAGCGCGAATGAGGCGGCCAGTTCCACCAGGTCAAAGCCCGTGTGCTCGAAGAAGCGCTGGTCTTCCGCCGCGATGACGGCGCGGGCGAGTGGGCCGTCCACGCCCAGGCGGCTCTTGCGCAAGTTTGCGCCGCAGCTGCTGCGCGCCCCGGCCAGCGCCCCGGTGTTCAGGCCCTGCACGGCAAAGCCCTGCACGCGGGGTGTGAGGGTGATGAGGTTGTCGGGCAGTGTCATGCTGGCGCTGAGCCCGAATACGCCGTCAATGCGGGCGTGTTCCACCTCCGGGATGACGCTGGCAAACAGGGCATAGCCCTCGCGAATGGGCGTCAACGGCAGCTCCACCTGCAGGTTCAGCGAGCGGGGTGCGAGGGTGCCGTGCCAGCTCGCAAGCACCTGACCGGCCGACAGCGTGCCGTCGAGCAGCTTGCCCCGGCGCCGCACGGACAGTTGCGCCTGCGCGATGTGCAAAACCTCGCCGCCCCAACCTCCCGAGGCCACGGTGCAGGGCTGGCATTGCAGGCTCAGCATTTGCCTCCCGGCCTGCCAACGCAGGTGTACTGTGCCCAGGCGCGTGGGCAACTGGCGGCCAGCCAGCAGCGGCCCCACCCAGGGCGTGGTGGCCAGCCAGATCAGCGAGGGCACACCCACCTGCACCGTCACCGGTCCGGCGCGCACGCCGGTGGCCCATTCGCCGGGCGCGGGTTTAAGGATGGCTTTCACCATGAAGAAAAAAGCCAGTCCGGTCAGGGCCAGGACGAGGCTCGCCAGGCCGAGCAGGCGAAACGCGGTAAGGGCGGCACGGGCAGCGCGGGCACGGCGCAGGGTGGTCATAACGCGCTGGCCACCGTCGTGGCCTGCCACGGGCCGCTCGACTGCCCCGCCAGCGCCGCCCAGTACCAGGCCGAGGTGTCGGTAAAGGTCTGGCCTTGGGCATCCTCGATGTGTTCGCATACGCGCAAGCGCTGGCCGGCGCGTTCGGCGACGAAGCAGCGCCACAGGGCGCGGCCGGCGATGGCTTCGAGCTTTTCGTGGCTGATGCGGTAGCCCAGGCCTTTGTAGCAATCGGTGGCAGGGTGCAGCATGCGGGTAGGCTTGCGCACCGTGCGCAAGACCAGCACCTGCTCGCCATCGGTCAGGCGGGCGACGGTGCCGGGAAAGCGGCGCGCAAACCGGTGCTCCACCTCGCTCAGCGCCAGGGGCCGCAAGGCCACACCGTTCCATTGGGCAGGCAGTTCCGCGCTGGCCGGAGTGCTGGCGTTCAGGGCGTAGTCGGTCCCTTGGGCGGTACGCGTTTGCGCCACGCCCCACAGGGCGCACAGGGGCAAAAGCGCGAGCCACAAGGTTTTGTGCAACACGCGGTTGAGAAAGAGGTTGTCAAACATACGCATGCTGCTCTCCGCTGTGGCGCTCATGGCCATTGCGCCCCCCATCTCGCCCCATCACCCAGCCGATGCCGCCGCAGACCGCCGCCAGCACCACCAGGCCGACGGCGTCATGCGCCCAGGCGGGCAGTTGCCAATCGGCCGCCTGCGCCGCCACCAGCACGGTGTTGCGCAACACATTGCCGGTGAGCACCAGCACGCTCACGGCCGGCAGGCGCATCAGGAAGCGGCGGTTGCTGAAGTGCGCGTGGCGATGGGCGGCGCCGCCATGCAGCGCCACCACGCAGGCCGTGAAGTAACCCAGCCACACCATCTGCACGCCGGAACAAGGCGCGTCCACGATGACCAGCTGGCCGTTGACCAACAGGCTGCTGCCGCTGCGGGCCACGTCGTGCTGCAGCGCCAGCAGCCAGCGGCTGGCCTCGGCGGTGAGCACGCGCAACGGGTAGCCGGCATAGAACTGCAGCGAGGCCAAGAGCGGCAATGACAAGACCGACAAGCCCAGCACCGGTGCCGTGGCCACGCGCGGCGGCAGAAAAGCCACCAGGCCTGCCGCGAGTGCCAACAACGCGATGAGGGCGCCGGCCAGCGGCGGCAGCGACTCCCGCAGCACCGTGGCGGCCACCGCGCCCGCCAGGGCCAGCGCCAGCCACCTCAAGCGCGGGGCGGGGCGCAGCAGCTGGCGTTGCCGCCACACCAGCACGCCGAGCGCGGCCAGGGCCAGCAGACCCAGCGGGTCATCGGAGCCATCGCGCATGCGCTGGCCCATCCACCACCAGGTAGGCCAGAGCGCAGCGGCCAGCAGGGCCAGCCAGAGCCACTCGGGCGCGGTGTCGACGCGCACGCCGAAGCGCACGAAGCGCGGTATTTGCAAGAGACGGGGCAGCGCCATGATCAGGCCGTGAAACGGTGGGGGTTGTGGCGGCGGGCGCGCCGCGCCAGCAAGGCCAGCACCGACAGCAGCACGAGGACGGCGCCCCAGGTGGCGGGCTCGGGCGTGCTGGGCACTTCCGCACCCACCGCCAGGTTGCCCACGCCCTGCGGCAGCGGCGAGGGCTGGTTCACGCTGGTGCTGTCCTGCGGCGCCGGGTTGCGCACCACCTGATCCACCGCAACAAAACTGGTGTACTGGGTGAGCAGCGTGTATTGCAGGCCCAGCTCGGTGATGCGTTGGCGCAAGGCGTCGCCCCCGTCGAGTGACTCCTGGTCCGACAGGCTGGCAATGCGGTGACGTGCCCACAGGTGGCGCAGGGCAGCAGTGCTGCTGGCGCTGCCTGTCGTCTGGTTCAAAGGCAGGATTTGACGGAAGGGGCCGTTCGCGGTCTGGCCTTCCACCACCAGGTTGCCGCGCGCTTCGCCGCGCCACTTGCCGAACACGATGACGGGACGCTCGCCCAGCACATCGGGCAGGTGCTGCGGCTCCACGTCGTACACATCAAGCTCGTCAAAGCGCGCTTTCACATTGGTGAGCACCGGCGACTCGATCATCTTGCGAAAGCGGGCCGCTTGGGCGGCGGCTTCAGACGGCTGGGTGATGATGAAGGGCTCGCCCATGCCGGCGCGCGCCAGGCCTTCCATCAGGTGGCGGTTGACCGAGGCGCCGATGCCGAAGGAAAACAGATTGGCCTGCGAGAGGTTTTTGCGCACCAGGTCAAAGGCTTCGCGCTCGACCGTTACAAAGCCGTCGGTCACCACCACCACGGTGCGCGACACATCGGCCGCCTTGGGCTCGGCGTAGACGCGCTTGAGGGCGGGGATCAACTCGGTTCCGCCGCCACCGCCCATCTCGTCGATGGTGCGGATGGCCTGCTCGATGTTGGCGCCGGTGGCCGGCACCGAGTGCGGACTCAGGAAGCGGTTGCTGCCCGAAAACAGCAACACGTTGAAGGTGTCGCTGGAACGCAGATTGCCGATCAGCTCGCGCAGCACGGTCTTGGCGGTGTCCAGCGGAAAGCCATGCATGGAGCCCGAAATGTCGACCACGAAGATGTAGTCGCGAGGCGAGATGGCGCTGGCGGGCAAGGCCTTGGGCGGCTCGATCATGGCGAGGAAAAAGTTTTCGTCACCGCCCTTGTAGAGCATGACGCCCGATTCAATGCGATCACCCGCCAAACGGTAATCGAGGATGAAGTCGCGGTTGTTGGCCGGCGTGGCGGTGTTTTTCAGACTGACCACGGCTGTGTCCCCGTCTTGCCTGGAGGTGCTGATGTCATGCGAGGAGGAGCGCACCTCCTTGATGCCGATGGGCGTGTTCAAGGCCACGCGGATGTCGAAAGCGGCCGGGGACGCCACGCCCGCCCGCAGGGTGGGCTGGCTCACCCACGGCGCCTGCGCCTGGGCGGATTGCGCGCTGTTGTAGCGCGGGCCGACCACCGTGGGAAACACAAACTGGTAGTTGCCGCTGGTGGGCACCAACAGCTCGGTGTAGTGCAGCTCAACCTTCACGTCGTCGCCGGGCAGGATGTTGGCCACGTTCATCTGGAATACGTTGGGTAGGTGCTGCTCCAGCAGCGCAGCGGTTTTGCCTTCTTTCTTGGCGTTGTCGTATTCGAGGCGGGCCTGGTTCTTTTCGCGGATGTTGGCCGTGATCAAGCGGTCGGCCAGGCGCACGTTCATGCCATGCACGGCGGCCCGGGTGGAGCCGGGGAACACGTACTTCGCCTCGATCGCGCGCTGGCCTTCATTCTTGTAGCGCTGCGTGACCGTCACGTCGGCGATCACGCCCGAGATGCGCACGTCCACCTGGGTGGATTTCAGCGGCAAGGGGTCCAGTGCCGGGTCGCCGTTCTGGACGAAGAAGTACGGGCTCTCGGTTTTCAGGCGCGGGGCGTCGCGGTCCTGCGCCTGCGCGGGCTGGGCGACAAGTGCCACGAAACAGGCGGCCGAGAGGCTGGTGACGGCCACCCAGACCCAGCGGGCCAGCCGGGGCGGTGGCGCGGTGGCGCTGATCTGAGGGGCCAAAGGGAAGGCGAGTGCCATGATGCTTTCTCCGGAACATGCGTGCGAGAGTGCACGGTGTCCCGAGCATCGAGGGCTTGTGAGAAGACATTTCGAAGCGCCGCAGCGCTGTGTGAAACCCGCGTGAAGTCTGCGTGAAGATGAAGGCCCTCACGCTGGCCACTGCGTGTGCTGCGCCGCCCCCGAGGGGGCTCAATCCTTGAGGCTCACCCCCAGGACATTCAGCTTTTTTGCATACGAATCCCTGCGTTTGGCTGCCTTTGCAGCGGTTTCGACGGCCGTCTGAATGGCCTTGGGTCCCTTTTTTCCAACAGCTTTGATCAATCCGAATTTGTGAGCAGCATCGACCTCCGCCCTCCTGAAAGTGGCGATGAGTTCGGCATGGGCAATGGATTGATTCACAAGGACCTCATTGTTTAAAGCGCTATTTTCTGCGCTTTTTCGCGGTGATAGCTCTTGAAGTCGAGATGACGCCAAAGGGTTGCGATAGATAGGAAAACTCTGATCCGACGGTGCTATTACGAATGAGTTTGCTGCTGCCGTTCGTTATGGCGCGGCTCCTCCTTTTGCGATTGGCTCGAACAATCCCACCGTTTTGCAGCCTTGAAGGAAACTATTTTTGAGGAAATTGGCATTGGCATAGGGCGATTTTTCGGTGTGCCGGCCCACATCTCGCAAATACGCATCAGGTGTTTTTCCCTCTGCACCAGCGGTTTTGTCACTCCAGCGCCACTCATCAAGCACTTCGACAAGCCAAGCTTTGCCATCGCCGCCGAGCAGTTTTCCTCGATACCGTTCTACGATTCCGTACACGTCCTTCCAGGTAGCAATTTTTTCGTCGAGGGTCGCAGGACCAAATTGCAGGCTGATGTCGGTCGGCGTCAATTTTTCGATATCCGAATGTTGCAAGGTCACTTGCAGTTCGATGGCGTAGGGTGTTGCCGTGTAGGGATAAAAGACTGTGCGACGCTTAGCTGTACCGGCCGGGTCTTTCGGTGTATAGGCTAGATCTTTGCTGGTCTTGTAGCTACTGTTGCAATGGTGGCAGGCTGGGACGAGGTTCTTGAAGTTGATGGAATTAAATGGGTAGAGCGACTTCGGTAGGTAATGGTCGTAGGCTTCGCGCTTCGTGTGGTATTCGCCCAGCAGATCATTGATGCCGCAGAAAGGGCATTTGCCGGCGTTGTTGGTGGTCACAAAGGCTTGATAGTGGTCGTTGATGTCACCAATCTTGGCCCGTAGTGCCGCAAGGTCTAACAGCGATTGCGAATACAGCCCCTTGAAAAATACAGCCAGTTGTTCATTGAGGTCCTTGTGCGCGACGGCGACGTCGGCGTAGCGGGCGAGTTGTACCGTCGGGTCATTGGCGCACACCTGTTCCAGATCGTTATTGCCTTGGTACCACTGCTGAAACTGGCTGACCTGTGCTGCGTTTAGCACCGAAAACAGACCGTAGATACGATCCACGTGGCCATAGAAAAATTCGGCGCCCTTGCTGTCATCCCATAGGAACACCTCCATCACTTCACGCAACTCCGCATTAGCGTCGAACAGGTTCAGGTCAAACGGGCCGCTTGCCGGTGCCTTGCACCACACCTCGTGAAAAATAAAGTCGATGAAGGTCTGCATCTTCTCCATCTGATGCGGCACGTAGGTGTAGGGAAACAGCATCAGCCCTGCGCCTCCTGATCGCGACGTTCAGCTTTGTCGAGAATGGCCTTGATCAGCAACACCTTTTCCACCGAGTCACCCAGTTGCAGATGAATCTCGTCGATAAGCGTGTCTGGATTTTCGTCGCCCTGCTCAAACCGTGCGCGCAAGCCGTCGAGGATCGCCTGCGCGTGACCGCCGATGGTTTCACGTTTGCCAAAGGTGCTCATAGTGATCTTGTTAATCGAGGCGCCCAGCGTGTTGTAGTCCGGGTGGCTGATGCTGACAGCGCCGCTGGCCTTGTCCTTTTCGAACACCAGTACCTTGTCTGGTTTGCTGTCCGAGATCAGGAATGGCGAGTGCGTGGTGATCAGCATCTCCTGGCTGACTCCTTCGCGCCCTTGCAAACAGGTATTCAAACGGGTGATGAAACTGGCGCGCCAGTCGGGGTTGAAGTGCGTTTCCGGCTCATCAAACAGGAACAGGCTGTTGGTGTCACGAAATAGCAGGCAAAGGCCCAGGCTGTGCAGCAGCTGGTGCTCTCCATCGGACAGGCCCTTGAGCATAATCGGCTGAGCTAGCCCCCGCTTGCTGAAACGAACGAACTTGAAACGCATCACACACTCGTCAGACGCCAAGATCGGCACCGTTTTGCTCACATAGTGACTGTCAGATCGATACAAATCTGCCTTGAGGGTATCGCTTACCGTGTAGAGATTCAGCGTCAGCAGCACCTGGAAGGTTTGAAACAGCGCACGGGGGTTGCGGTCAAAACTCTCTTGAAAAGCCTGCCGGGTCGCATCATTGACCCAATAGTCCAGCACCAGAGTGTCGGTCGCCTCATCGTGAAACTCCAGCGTGGCGCAGCGTCGCAACGCATCTAGGGCGCGCGAAGAGGTTTTCAGCCTGTCAGGGTCATGCTCCTCCAGCAGGTTCAGCACATTCAGGCGATAGCGCCCCGTCTCTTCGTCCAAAGACACCACCGGACGATTTGCTTGGAACGCTTCCTCAGTCGAAAGGCTGGCGCGCTCGATCGGCGCCATGAAGGGGCGCGCCTGCACCTCATCAAGCAGAACGCTTCGGCGAAGCACGATGCGAAATTCCTTCAGTGCCTCAATGCCAATGTCTTGAGTGAATGCCTCCAGCCGCCCGCCCTCGGCAAAGAGCAGGTTGCACAGCAGAATGGCCTGACTGAAACCGCTGTCGAGGTAGGCGAGGCGAGTTTCAGGGCGGCCAGGGTAAGCCTGGCTATCGCGCAGACTGGTCCAGTACTCGTCGAACTGCACAAAGCGCATCTTGAAGAACGGCAGGCTCAGAATCTCGTTCTCGCCGGACGAGTAGCCCAGCACGTACTCCGGCAACAGGAACTCCCGGTGCTGCTCTGTGCATAGTCCTCCATCGACCAAGCCGTCGACACGCGAGCCAAAACCCTCGGGGTTCAGCCAGAACATCTGCGGCGAGCCATCCAGCTTCTTCTCCACACGAACGTGCGCATACCGCAAGGCATCTTGCAAGGACTGAAACGGCAGAAAGATCAGGTACTCCAACTCAAATGCACGCGGCGCGCCCAGGTCGTCCAGCTCAGCCAAAGCCTCGGGCAAAAAGCTACGCCGCACACGCTGCACCTCCAATTGGTAGAAGATGGCCGCCAGTGCCTCCAGCAGGTTCGACTTACCGCTGCCATTGGGGCCGGCGCAGACGAAGGGCGCGAACGCTGTGGGCTGCCCCAGTTCCTCCTGGAGTGCCCATTCAGTACGGAAGTGGTGCTCAAATCCACATGGCAGGCTGCGAAAACCTGCCGGGTCGGTGATCTTCAGGCGTAGCAGCTTCATTGCCTACCAAGTGCCCCATTCGGCCGACTGACTCGTGAGCGCGACCCGATTGCGGTCGTCATCAAAGGTTTGAAGCAGCTCGCCAGCGTCAAGAGCCTTGAAGACCAACGCCTTCAGCACGTCGTAATCTGCCAACGACAGCATAGGAGATTCGTCCTCTTCTTCCTCTACCTCCGCGTGCAAAGGAGCTGTTTGCAGGGCCTGCCAAGCATCTTCCAGCATCTGGGCAGAGCGCAGGCCGGTAGCTGGCGGAGTGTTCGCAAGGTACCGCCGGAACCACTGGGCCAACAACACGTCGCGAGCTAGCGGCTCTGCCGATTGCACCAACTGGCGGACAAGCTCCGTCGGTGTTATCACCTCGGCGCTCGGCATTGGCGCGTCAACGGGCATTGGTTGCGTGACCTCTTTGGGTAGTGAGACGCGCAACAAATCCAGCTCGCCTTTGAACGCATTCTGGCTCAGCACGCCATAAAGGACTTCTAGGTCAGCGAGGCTTTTTTGATAGCGAGATTTCAGCTGATCGACGCGCGCATGTATTTCGGCAAAACGGTTTTGCAGGCCAATCGGTGGGCGCTTGATCTTGGTCTCTTTGATGATGCCCAGGTTGAGGCCGCTCATGATTGCCCCTCGATTCTTGCTGGCGAACTGGGTTAAAACAAACGGGCTGGAGTGAATGGAATAGGACAAAAACAGCGGGTTGGCAACTTCTCGATTCAACGTAATTGCAGCAAGATGCTTGGTATTGATGGCGACAGGAATATCGTCAGGGATTACCGCCGAACGACCGATGGTTCCCATGATGGTGACAATCACGTCGCCCGAAAAGATTCGATAGCTCTGGAGCTCCTGATACTTCTCGTTGGAAATGAAGCGGCGTTCGCCCCAGGCAAATCGATTCTGTACAGCGTTGTCTATGCCTAGCACCGCTACATCGCCTTCTGAGGTGAACTCACTGTGCAGCAAATTGGAGCCGAATGGCCCCGTTCGCATCGCGCCTTTGTGCTTGGCCGCCAGCTCACGAATTTCTACCAGTGGCCAAATTTCATAGTCGGGGCTCGTCGGCCCAAACATCTCCAGAAACACGCTCTTGAGCAGATCATCGAGTTGTTGCAGGTGTTGTTTGCGCTGGGCGAGCAGCCCTTCCACCTTGCCGAGCAGATGGGCAATGCGGATTTGGTCGTTGAGGGTTGGGAGGGGGATTTCGTGACTTTCAATCCATTTTGAACTTAGGTTTAGCTGAGCAACGCCATTTGAGTTTTTAATAGCCTCACGCTCAAAATTATCCGAATTTAAATACTGGAATAAATACTTTTCATTTATTTCTTCAGATGACGGACGAATTAGCCCCACTCGTTGATTTAAAACGGCTGGCAGGTGTTGAGGTTGAATTACCCCAACGCGACCAACGTTACCCGTCAAAGAAATGAGAATATCGCCTGTGCCAAGTTTGAAGCCATTTGCTTTGTCAGCTATTTCCTGCGGGATAAATTTTGGAGCATTGTCTACAACAAGCCCTTTTTGAACGTTAGTAATGCGCATGACACGATAGCCATGGCTAACATAATCGTCGCTCTTGAAGGCAAATCCATTCGATACCTTACAAAGGCTTGATAGTTTCTCCTTCCTCATCCGATTAACTCTCTCAGCTCCAGCAACTCGCGCACGATGCCGCTCCGCACCTTGACCAATTCCACCTCGTCCACATCACCCACCTCGGCCTGAATCAACCGATCCAGAATCACGCCCGGCGCGTCGTAGTGCACTTCTTCAAACACATCGGTTTTATAGCGGGAGATCGAGAGGTCGTAGTTGTTCTTTTCATCCGCGATCTCGGTGCGCGGCACCATGAAGTACTTGGCGGTGCGGTCGGTGTCGGTGGCCGGGTTGCGGGCGTGATACATGGCGATGATGTCTTGCAAATCGCCGTTGCCGTCCTGCTTGCTGCGTTTGTCGTCCAGCGAATAACCGTCGGCGGCCATCTCGTAGAACCAGACGTTTTCGGTGGCGGGTTGAGTCATCTTGTCTTTCGCCCCCCAGACCTTGGTGAACAGCAGGATGGCGGTGCTGACGCCGGCATAGGGTTTGAACACGCCGCTGGGCAGAGTTACCACGGCTTTCAGGTCGCAACGCTCCACCAGCAACTGGCGCAGTGTCTTGAACGCGCCGCCGGAACCAAACAGCACGCCTTGCGGCACGATGACGCAGGCGGTGCCGCCTTTTTTGAGCAGACGGTAAATGTTTTCAACAAACAGCAGTTCGGTCTTGGTGGTGCCAAGTTGCAGGTTTTCGTTGATGTCGCCCTTATCGATGCTGCCGGTAAAGGGCGGGTTGGCCATCACGATGTTGTATTCCGCTTCCTCGGTGTAGCTCTTGGAGAGGGTGTCTTTGTAGTCGATGTGGGGCTCGTCGATGCCGTGCATCATCAGGTTCATCAGGCCGAGGCGCACCATGGTGGCGTCTATGTCATATCCCCACAATGAACTGGAAAGAATGGCCTGGGCTTTTTCGGTGAGTGCCGCAGCGACCGAGGTGCGCACGAAGCCGTCTTCATCGGGCGTGAGGTTCGTTGTGCCCGCCTTGATGGCGAGTTGCGTGACGATGTACTGGTACGCCCCGAGCAAGAAGCCGCCGGAGCCGCAGGCCGGATCGGCAATTTTGTGGCCCAGTTGCGGCTGCACCAAATCGGCCATCAGCTTGATGATGTGGCGCGGGGTGCGGAACTGGCCGTTTTTGCCAGCGGTGGCAATCTCGGACAGCAGCATTTCATACACATCGCCCTGGATGTCCTGGAAGGCCTGGCCATTCTCCCGCGAGTCGCGTTCCATCACCTCGAAAATTTCGTCGATGGTTTTCACCGCTTCCACCAGCAGTGCTGGTTTGGGGATGATGAATACCGCGTTCTTCATGTGATGGGTGAAATTGGACTCGGCGCCGTTCAGGTCTTTGAGGAACGGGAACACCTTGCCCTGCACATGCTGCAACATGTCTTCGGCCTGCATGTGCTTGAATTCGCTCCAGCGCAATGTGCGCTTTTCGATTTCGTACATCCTGGCGTCGGCGTGGCGTTTGTCGGTTTCTTTCTGGGTGTCGTCTTCCCTCGCTTTGGCGCGATACTCGGGCGGAATCCATTTGCCTTCAAACTTGGACGTGTACTTTTCGCCCGTGAATTCGGCATCGGCCTGTTTTTTCTGATCCAGCTCATCCAGCCGCTTCATGAAAAGCAGGTAGGTGATCTGCTCGATGGCGGTGAGCGGGTTGCTGATGCCACCGCTCCAGAATTTGTTCCAGAGTTGGTCGATCTTGTTTTTGAGTTCGGGGTTGTTTTGCAGCATGGTGATGGTCTTTAGCTCTCGGCTTATTCTTCGTTTTTCGGTGCAGGCAGTGCTCCCGACTGTTGGACGAGCTTCTTTTCCTCGGCTTTGACCCGCCGCTCCAGCTTCTTGATGTCTTCTTCGGGCGGGAGTTGTTCCGGCTTGATGCCTCGCTGGCCCAGCATGTCGCGCACGCTCTCGTTGTTTTGCACGTGCTCTCGGATGATGGCCTGTTCTCCCAGCAGGTCATCGTGGCCGACGTTGTGATTGGTAATTTCGGTCGCCAGGTTCTTGGCGGCAATGGTCAGCGTAGGCAGAAAGTCGGCCAGAGGGCGGGTCTTGGTGATGCCAAAACGGTCTTTCATCGCCTGGGTGGTATGACCACCGAAGAGCGCGGCATCTCCCCTGGAGCGGATACGTCCGAATCCGGCATCGTCGACGCCGCGTTCGTAAATATTCTGCGAAAGCGCTTTTTCCGACTCGCGCAGGCGCTCGCGGGCATCCAGCCGGGCCTGCAGGCGCATGCGATCTTCGATCAGTTCCTGCTTGCGCGTCTGGATGGCAAAGTAGCTTTGGGCAAAGGCGATGGGTTCCTTGCGCGGGTCGCCGTTCTGGGCGATGAGGTAACAGGCATAACGGGTGAGCATGAAATCGTCTACGGGCCGTTGCCCCCCCTTGCCGATCTCGATCATTTTCGTGACGCCACGAAAATGATCCCCCGCCGCGTATCCCGTTGTTTCGCATGATTCGATAGCGCGCTTGATGGCGGTCTGGAAGTTTTCCCAGCGGGCATAGCCAAGCGGCTCCATCAGATCGCGGGCAAACCAGAATTCGACGCCTTCCTCTGGGCTGGTATGGCTTAACGCATCGAAATGGCTTTTCATCAGTTGTATGGCTTTTGATTCCATGGTGCTCCCTTGTCTTTTCTGTTTTGTTCCGTTATTACGCGGCCAAGCGTTCGGTGAGTTGCAGGATTTCATTGATTTCAGCCGGGCTGAAAACGCCGCGTATGCCCTGCGGATGGATGACCGTAAAGGGCGTGTTGATGAGGTCTCGTTTTTCCACCTTTTCGCGCTCGACAATGAAATTTTTCAGCAAGCCGAGAAACTCCAACTGGCGACCGTTAAGGGTGGTGTGCGCGCGGATGAATCGATCAAAGGCAGCGCTGACGGTATCGGGAAAGCTTTGCAGTACCTCGATGCCGAGAATGTGACGGATAAACTGGATGAAATGCGCTTTGCGGTTTTTGTAGACCTGGCGCAGCAGGGCTTCAGTGATGTGAGGGTGCTCTTCATGCAGCAACTCTGCCAGTTCGTTGGCTTCGTCGGGCGTGACCTTTTCCCCACCCTTGATTTTCTGCAGCACGGTGTTGTGCTCGGTCAGCTCTACGATCAACGCCTCGACCATTTCACGGTAACGGCTGACACTCACGGCCTCGTGCTGCGGGCCGAATTCCACCCATTCTTTCTTGTGAAGTTCATCCGCCAGATCAAGATGCATTTGGTCTTGGCCGGTGGTTGGTTCGCGAAACTTCATCAGTGGACCGAGTTTTGCCGCGAGCTCGTCGAAGGTGTCTTCGTCGGCCTTGGCCCAATAGTGCGTGGTTTGCGCCGCTCGGATCAGCGCCTCTTCCTGTTTCACAAAGCTGACTGACAGTGGCAGCTCGCTGATTTGCTCCACGATACCTTCCTTGAGGGTGTCGGCTTGTTCCTTGTCTTCATTGAGCAGGGCGAGGGAGTATTCCAGCAGGTCACGTTCAAACCGCATGGCTTTGAAGTCGGATTCAGAAACGGTGCGGAACAGCGGCTTGATTTCGGCGCGCAGGAATTCGAGTTTCTGGTGCGTGAGGCTGATCCAGAAGTCTTCTTCTTCCAGCCGCGCTAATGCTGCTGCAGCCTCCTTGATCACCACGGATTCTTTGGGGAGCGTGGCAATCTGCAGGCGGAGCTTGGCGATTTCACGCGCGGCGATATCGGCATGACCGCTGTCGTTGGCCTTCTCGATCTTGTCGAGCCGAAGGCCTACCAGACGCACGGGCAGCGGCAATTGCGGCTTTAGCTCTTTGCCCTTGGGGTTCAGCTTGAAGTAATCGAAGTTGTCCCAGCAATCGAGAATCAAGAACACGTCCTTGTCGGTGCACCAGGGCTTGGGTTTGCTGGTTTCTAGCAAGCGAGTGCCGCGCCCGACCATCTGCCAGAACTTGGTGTAGGAATAGACCGGCTTGGCGAACACGAGGTTGACGATTTCGCGCACATCGATACCGGTGTCGAGCATGTCGACGCTGATGGCAACGCGCGGCATATCATTGTTGGTGAATTGATCGAGCAGGCCGCCTTTACCATAGACGCGCGGATCGTCAGATACGAGCACTTTGGCCAACTCGCCTTTGTGTTGCGGGTAGAGCTTGTCGAAAATTTCTTCCATCCGCCGGGCGTGCGCCTTGGTGGCGCAGAAGAAGATGGTCTTGCCGGGCAACACACCGTTGGCGTCCTTGATGGATTCCTCCATGAACTCCCTGACAATCAAGGCATTGGTGCCCTTGTTGATCACCTGCTTTTCCAACTGCGAGCCTTCGAAATTGATTTCTTCAACCTCTTTGCCTTGCAGGATCAGCTTTTTCTGATCGTCCAATGAGATGGTGCGCTTGCTGATGCCCTCCATCTGGAACTTGGTCTGAATTTTCATGACCTGAAAATTGCAGAGGTAAGGTGGCACGTTGTTCACGGCCTCTTCATAGGTGTAGGCAAAGGTCGGCAGGCCATCTTCGCAATGGAAGAGCCGGAAGGTGTTGTGATCGATGATGTCCGTAGGCGTGGCCGTCAGACCCAGCGTGATGGCTTTGAAATAGTCCAGCACTTCACCGTAAGTGTTGTAGATAGAGCGATGGCTTTCATCGACCACGATGAAATCAAAAAAATGGGGCGAGAGGCCCTGGGACTCCCCGCGAATGATGTTGAGCATCGTCGGGTAGGTGGCAACGTAGATGCGACGGTCTTTGGCAATCAGCTTTTCGCCAACATTGGGCCAGCGCGGTTCGTTGGGCAGATGCTCTTTGAAGGCGGTCAGCGCCTGCTCGCGCAGTGCGATACGGTCCACCAGGAACAGGATTTTCTCGGCATGGCCAGCGCGCATCAATGCATCCGCCATGGCAATACAGGTGCGGGTTTTGCCAGTGCCGGTGGCCATGACTAGCAAAAAATCGCGCTTCTGTTGTTCGATGCCTTCCAGTACCGCACGAATGGCGCGAATCTGGTAGTCACGCCCGGCAATCGACGTGTTGATGAACTCTTGGGTAAGCGGCTTGCGGTTGCGACGGATGTAGGCGAAGCGCTCCAAATCATCTCTCGTCGGGAAACCAACGACCTTGCGCGGCGGGTAGCTTCCCAGGTCCCAGAAATGTGTTTCGAGTCCGTTGGTGTAGAAGCAGAATGGCAACTCGCCGCCGAGTTGAGTCTGAATGTTGTAGCAATATTGTTTGGCCTGCTCGCGGCCAATGGCGGCGTCCTGGCTGGACTTCTTGGCCTCAACAACGGCGAGGGGTTTGCGATCCTTGCCCAGCAACACGTAATCACTGAATTGGTGGCCTTCGTAGGGTGTGCGGGGCTCCGCAACACCTGGTGGCAACGCGGTCAGAATGTCGAATTCTTCGATAACCTGCGTGGGGTCTTTGACATTCCAGCCGGACTGCGCGAGATGCTGGTCAATGAGCTCTGAACGGGTTTGTGCCTCGGTTTTGCTCATGCTTTATCTGCCTCTGGCTCAGCTGCGTGATCCACGCTTTTGCGTTCAGAATCTTCATCCGCGCCACCCACACGCACCCACTCATCAACTTCGGACAACTGGAATTTCCACAATCGCCCGATCTTGTGCGCAGGCAGGCCCTTGCGCTCGCGCCAGCGATAGACGGTGTCTTTCACCACGCCCAAGTGCTGAGCAACTTGTTCGGCTGTGACCCACGGTTCGGTGTTCATGGCATTGGCACTCAGGCAGTGACCTTTATAGTCGTCTTAAATCGTTGAAAGTCTAACAGGGTCGTGACTTAATGATCATAAGTAGTAATGAGGCAGTCGAGGATTGGTTCGACACCCATACGCGTCGCACAGGAGCCGCGCAGGGGATGAAGCATTGTGTAAGTGGCCCATGTCCGCAGTCTGCAATTGATGCTGCAAATGACAGCCCCATCTCGCAGTGGCCGACTGCTTTGGGTCTTTGGTCGGCCCGGTGGGGAATTGCGACCCCCGCAAGAGTCAAGCGGGTGCCCGCGGCAGGGCGAGGATCGCGGCGGTGCCTGGACCTTCCTCTTCAGAACGGTTATGCAGTTCAATGCGCCCATGGTGCAGCGCTGCAATTTCCTTGACGAAGGAGAGCCCCAGGCCGGTGCTTTTTTTCTGCGAATGGGGCCGGGCCAGCGAGTAGAACTTCTCGAACACCTTGTCTTGCGCATAGCCGGGTATGCCGCAGCCCTGGTCGCGCACGGCAATCAGCGCATGGCGCCGCTGCCCCGTGAGCGACAGCTGCACCACGCTGCCTTCAGGCGAAAAATCGAGGGCGTTGTCCAGCAGGTTGCTGAGGGCGCGGCGCAGCAAAAATGGATCGCCTTCCACCACGACGTCAGCCGGCGCGTTCAATTCAATGCGTATGCGCCGCTGGGCTGCCGCGCCCTGGGTGGCGCCTGCCAGTTCTTCGAGCAGGGGCCGCAGAGCCACGGGCTGCACGCGCTCCAACACCCGGCGGGTCTCCAGTGCGGTGAGTTCCATCATGCGGTCGACCATCTCCTGAATGCGCTGGGTTTCGCGCTGGATATTGGCCAGGAAGCGCTGGCGCTGGGCTTCGGGCATGGGCTCTTGCAGGAGCTCGGCCGCGCCCCGGATGGCCGACAAAGGGCTTTTGACTTCATGGGTCAGCGTCTGCACATAGTCGGCCACGTAGTTGCGCCCGGCCAGCGCGTCGCGCATCTCGTCATAGGCCGCGCCGAGCACATCCATGGCGCGCCGCCCCATGCGCGGCAGGCTGAAACGCTGTTGCGAGCGCACGTAGCGCACATAGTCGCGGATCAGCCCGAAGGGCCGCACCAGCCACACCGAGACCATCACCACCAGCACCAGCACGGCGAGCATGGACACGAGACCGACATAGATTATCTTTTCGCGGGCGGCCGACACGAACTGGCCAAAACTATGCACCGGCTTGCCCACCGTCACGGTGCCGATGATCTCGCCATTGCCGTCCTGGGCCCAGCGCACCGGCGCGCCCACGTACATCACCGAGCTGTCGGGTTCGCCCGCCACGTCGGGTGTGGTGCGCGCGCCGTAGTCGCCCTTGAGGGCCATGCGCACGTCGCGCCACTGCGAAAAGTCGGCGCCCAGCGCCTGGCCGGTGGAGTCGAACACCACCTGCCCGCTGCGGTCGGTCACGTAGGCGCGCAACTCGACGCGGGTTTTGGTGACGCTGAAGATGCGGGCGTCGAACCGGCGGGCATACAGCGACTTGAACACCGGCTCCAGGCGCGCCGTGTCGAGCGCGCCGTCGCGCACATCCTGCTCGATCAGGCTGGCCAGCAACTGCGAGGTTTCCACCAGCGATTCTTCGGCCGATTCGCGGTAGCGCGGGTCCAGGTCGGCCACCACGCGGTAGAGCATGAAGGCGATGCCGGCCGTGTAAATGAACAGGATGCCGATGAAGATGCGGGTGCGTTTGCTCACGGTGCGGCGGGCAAATCTTCGCTCAGGGCGTAGCCCGTGCCGCGCAGCGTGCGGATGGGCTCGGCGCCGGGGGCGATCGCCTTGAGCTTGGCGCGCAAGGTTTTGATGTGCGCGTCCACCGTGCGGTCAAAACTGTCGCTGGTGTCATCCCACACCTTGCGCAACAAATCATCGCGCGTGAACACACGCCCGGGGCGCTGCACGAGGAGACGCAGAATGCCGTACTCGTAGCGCGACAGCTCCAGCACGCGTCCATAGAAGCGGATCTGGTAGCGCTCTTCGTCCAGCGCGAACGGCTGTGTCGCGGGCCTGTCCAGCGGTGCCGGGGCGGGGG
>NZ_QEII01000314.1 GCF_003347515.1 Rhodoferax ferrireducens
TTCTGGAGGCCTACAAGGCCAAGACCATCATCGTCAACAAGCGCTCCATGGCCGCCGGCTACGCCGGTCTCGACAACGAGCTGTTCTACCTGGACAAGACCATGATGGTGTTTGGCGATGCCAAGAAGGTCGTGGAGGACATGGGCAAGGCGATCGAATGATTTAGAGGCAGCGTTCGAGAAAGTACTAGGGAAAACACAGCCATCAAGAGCTGTGTCGGCGACGACAATCCCGCCCGTTGATACAAGATTTTGGAGACAAGACAATGACAGACCGCATTTGGCTCAAGAGCTACCCGCAAGGCGTGCCCGCCGACCTCGATACCTCGCAGTACCCGTCCCTGGTGGCGTTGATGGAGGAGAGCTTCAAGAAGTACGCCGGCCGGACAGCCTACAGCTTCATGGGGCGGGATGTGACGTATGGGCAAACCGACAGCCTCAGTCGGGCCTTCGCCGCCTACTTGCAGAGCCTGGGCCTGGCCAAGGGCGATCGCGTGGCCATCATGATGCCTAACGTCCCCCAATACCCGGTGGCCGTTGCCGCCATACTGCGCGCGGGCTACGTCGTGGTCAACGTCAACCCGCTGTACACACCGCGCGAGTTGGAGCACCAACTCAAGGACGCTGGCGCCAAAGCCATTGTCATCATCGAAAATTTCGCTGCCACGCTCGAAAAATGCATGGCCGCCACGCCCGTCAAACATGTGGTGCTGTGCGCCATGGGCGATCAACTGGGCTTGTTGAAAGGCGCTTTGGTCAACTATGTGGTGCGCAATGTCAAGAAGATGGTGCCCGCCTACAACCTGCCTGGCGCGGTGCGCTTCAACGATGCGGTGGCGCGGGGCACCAAGGGCTCGGTCAAGGCCGTCAACATCAAGCCCGACGACGTGGCGGTGCTGCAATACACCGGTGGCACAACCGGTGTCTCCAAAGGCGCCGTGCTCTTGCATCGCAACGTCATCGCCAATGTGCTTCAGTCTGAAGCCTGGAATGTGCCGGCCATGAAGCAGGTGCCAGCCAATGAACAGCTGACCACGGTTTGCGCTCTGCCGCTCTACCATATCTTCGCTTTTACCGTTGGCATGATGCTGTCCATGCGCACTGGCGGCAAGCTGATCCTGATTCCCAATCCAAGGGATTTTCCGGCAGTCCTCAAGGAGCTGTCCAAGCACACCATCCACAGCTTCCCCGCCGTCAACACGCTGTTCAATGGACTGGCCAACCACCCCGATTTCAAGACCGTAGACTGGAGTCATCTCAAGGTGTCGCTGGGCGGCGGTACGGCCGTCCAAAGTGGAGTGGCCAAACTGTGGTTTGAAAAGACCGGGTGCCCCATTTGCGAGGGCTACGGCCTGTCCGAGACCTCGCCCTCCGCCAGTTGCAACCCCGTGACGTCCCGGGAATACACCGGCACCATTGGTGTGCCCTTGCCCAGTACCTACATGAAGCTGCTCGACGACGATGGTCATGAGGTAGCTCCCGGCCAGTCAGGCGAGATCGCCATCAAGGGTCCCCAGGTGATGGCGGGTTATTGGCAGCGCCCGGACGAGACCGCCAAGGTCATGACAGCCGACGGCTTCTTCAAGTCAGGTGACATTGGGGTGATGGACGAGCGCGGATTCTTCAAGATCGTGGATCGCAAGAAGGACATGATTCTGGTCAGCGGCTTCAATGTCTTCCCGACCGAGCTGGAAGATGTCGTGGCCCAGCTGGAGGGGGTGATGGAGTGCGCCTGCGTAGGTGTCCCGGACGAAAAAACCGGAGAGGCGGTCAAGCTGGTGATTGTCAAGAAAAATCCGGAACTGACCGAGCCGCAGATTCGTGCTTACTGCAAGGAAAATCTCACGGGCTACAAGCAACCCAAGATCATCGAGTTTCGCACTGAACTGCCGAAAACCCCGGTTGGCAAAATTCTGCGACGGGAACTGCGCGCCAAATAATTGACTACCACCGCCATCCTCAGCGCCCTGGCCGAAGAGCAGCAGGGCCTGATCGAACAGCTGAAAAATCCGGCGCCGGTCACGCGTGCCGGTCGCGATTTTTGGTGCGGTGAATTGCAGGGCCGCAGCGTGGTGTTGGCTTTGTCAAAAATTGGCAAGGTGGCGGCGGCCACCACCGCCACGACCTTGATTGAGGCGTTTGACGTCAGCCGTATCGTCTTTACGGGCGTGGCAGGTGGTGTGGGGGCCGGTGTTCACGTGGGCGATGTGGTGGTGGCCACTGAATTCGTGCAGCACGATATGGACGCTTCGCCGCTCTTCCCGCGGTACCAGATTCCTCTTTACGGACGCTCCCTGTTGGCCTGTGATGCCACTTTAACTGCAATGCTTTTAGAAGCCTCTCGTGCTGGATTGGCGGGGGCTAGCGGTCACTTTGATAAAAACAATGCGCGCGCCAGCATGGGCATTCACTCGGGCCTGATTGCAAGTGGTGATCGCTTTATATCCGGTGCCGACGAAGCACGGGCTTTGCAGCACGCTTTGCAGGCGGCAGGTTTTGCACCGCTGGCGGTTGAAATGGAGGGCGCCGCCGTGGCCCAGGTGTGCTTTGACTACGGCGTGCCATTTGCTGCCGTACGCACGATCTCGGACCGCGCCGACGACCAGGCCCATGTGGATTTCCCCTTGTTTGTCACCGAGGTCGCCAGTCGTTACGCGCTGGCGATCATTCAGAATCTCATGCCATTGCTATAAAATATATAGCTAATTGCGTATAAAGAGAGGGGGCTGCAGCCGGTTTTACTTCAACCAGCCACGTTTACGGAAGTACCACATCGGCACCAGTGCGCTGGCCACCATCATGGTTACGGTGTATGGGTAGTTCCAGGCCCCCAGAAACTCCAGCTCCGGGAACTTCAGGTTCATGCCATACACACTGGCAATCAGGGTCGGCGGCAGCAGTGCTACGCTGGCGACCGAGAAAATCTTGATGATCTTGTTCTGGTTGATGTTGATGAAACCCACGGTGGCGTCCATCAGGAAGTTGATCTTGTCGAACAGAAATGCCGTGTGCGAATCCAGCGAGTCCATATCGCGCAAAATTTGCCGTGCCTCTTCAAACTGCTCGCCATTGAGCATTTTGCTGCGCATCATGAAACTCACGGCACGGCGGGTATCCATCACATTGCGGCGAATGCGTCCGCTCATGTCTTCGTGCCGTGCGATGGCGCCCAGCACCTCACCCGCCAAGGCATCGGTCATATCGCCTGATAGCACTTTCTTGCTGACTTTTTCAACTTCGTCGTAAATGCCTTCCAGCGTATCGGCTGAGTATTCGGCGTCGGCGTCGAAGAGCTTGAGCAGCACTTCCTTGGCGTCTTCAATCAGTCCGGGGGCGCGGCGTGCCCGCATGCGCAAGAGCCGGAACACCGGCACGTCTTCATCGTGAATGGAAAACAGCACGCCCTTGCTTTTGAGCTCGTCATTTTCCATGTTCAGGATGAACGCGACCCGTACGGTGTGGGGTTCTTCGTCGTCGGCAACCAGAAAGTCGCTGCGAATATGCAATTCGTCGTTGTCTTCTTTGTAAAAACGGGCCGATTCCTCAATGTCCTCGTCCATCGCATCTTCCGGAATGGACAGGCCGTAATATTGCTTGACCCAGCGCTTTTCCTCGAGGGTCGGGGACTCCAGGTCGACCCAGATCGGCTGGAATTGGGACAGCTCTTCCAGTGACTCAATCTCTTCCTGGAAGAGTCGGCCATTGGCAAGCGTGAAGATGTTGAGCATGACTCACTCCCTTGAAATTGATTGCATCTGGCAGAGGTTGCGGGTTGTTGCTTTCAACCCCGATGCAGCTAAGGGAGTTGAAAGCTACCGACTAGGGCAGGTTTCCAAGGAGTTTTCTCCGGGAGTCAGAATGGCGAAATTATCGCATTGCGGCGTAGTCATGTATCAACGGAATATTCCAGAAGCACTGAATTTTCAACATCAAGGTGGGGCGCACACATGCCGATGGCGACGCAGGTCCCTCTCTTGGTGACAGGTCTTGTTACAGGTTTTGTTGTGTCGCGTCAATGATAAGTGTTGCATTTGCGGTCTATCGGGGGCATAGTTAATTCAGTGACGAGTTTGTGTGTTGCCTGCATTCTGTAGGCAGCTTTTTCAACCCCGAGAGCAACAGGAGGCTATTTATGAACTTGACGATCAGCGGTCATCACCTCGAGGTCACCCCCGCCCTGCGTACTTACGTTATAAGCAAACTTGACCGGATCGTTCGGCATTTTGACCAGGTCGTGGATGTCAAGGTGCTGCTCACTGTGGAGAAGCAAAAGGAGAAGGAGCGAAGGCAGCGGGCGGAGTGCAATATTCATGTCAAGGGCAATGACATGTTTGCCGAAAGTTCCCACGCCGATCTGTATGCTGCTGTAGATGAGTTGGTGGACAAACTTGATCGCCAGGTCGCCAGACACAAAACTCGCTTGCAAAATCATCATCACGATGCACCAAAGCGGATAATGTGAAGCCATAAGACTGAATCCGAACAAAGCCGCACGATAAATCGCGCGGCTTTTTTATGCCCGCCATGGCTTGGGTGCATAATCTGACACCGAATTATGAATCGACTCGCGTCCATCCTGCCCGCTGCACAAGTGCTTGTGCACGTTGATGCCACCAGCAAAAAGAGGGCTTTTGAAGAGGCTGGCTTGCTGTTTGAAAACCTGCATGGCCTCAGCCGTTCATTGGTGACCGACAGCCTGTTTTCCAGAGAGCGCCTGGGATCGACCGGACTGGGTCACGGCGTTGCCATTCCGCATGGCCGTATCAAGGGTCTCAAGGCCCCCATGGCCGCGGTTCTTCAGTTGGCAAACCCTATCGGTTTTGATGCACCCGATGAGCAGGCGGTCAGTTTGCTGATCTTTCTGCTGGTGCCCGAGGCGGCGACGCAAAAACACCTGGAAATCCTGTCGGAAATTGCCGAAATGCTCAGCGATGCGAGTTTGCGCGAAAAACTGGCCGGCAGTGCCGATGCGGCTGATTTGCATGGCCTTATCGCCAACTGGCAATCGGCGCAACTCGCCTGAAGACTGCTCGGGAATCTGCTTGCTGCCCCTGGATTTGATGTGAAGCCTACCGTTGTCAGCGCCGATGTATTGTTCGAGGAGTTTCGTGGCACCTTGAAATGGGAGTGGCTGGCGGGTCTCGGTGCCTCAGAGCGTCGCTTTGATGAGGTGGCGGTGCGTGCTGCGCGCTCCGGGGCCGATCTGGTCGGTTACCTGAATTACATTCATCCTTATCGCGTCCAGATTTTGGGGGAGCGCGAGATTGCCTACCTCACCAACGCCACGCCCGAGGACTGCGCCCGCCGGATTTCCCGCATTGTCACGCTGGAGCCGCCCGTGCTGATCCTGGCCGATGGCCAGCTCGCGCCGGATGCCCTGTTGTCCATGTGCGAGCGTGCCCAGATTCCCATGTTCGCGACGCAAGGCTCATCAGCGTTTGTGATTGATGTGCTGCGGGCTTACCTGTCCAAGCATTTTGCTGACCGCACCCTGATGCACGGCGTGTTCATGGACATTCTCGGTCTGGGCGTGCTGATCACGGGCGAATCGGGGCTGGGAAAAAGCGAGTTGGGTCTGGAGCTGATCTCGCGCGGCAACGGCTTGGTCGCTGACGATGCGGTCGACCTGTTTCGTATCAATCAGGACACCATTGAGGGTCGCTGCCCTGAATTGCTGATGAATCTGCTGGAAGTGCGGGGCATCGGCCTGCTTGATATTCGCTGCATCTTTGGTGAGACTGCGGTGCGGCGACGGATGCGGCTCAAGCTCATTGTGCATCTGGTGCGCCGCGAAACCATGGAGCGCGAGTACGAACGAATTCCCTACGAGCCCCTGACGCAGGACGTGCTGGGTGTGCCTGTGCGAAAAGTGGTCATACAGGTGGTGGCGGGCCGCAATATCGCCGTGCTGGTGGAGGCAGCGGTACGAAACACCATTCTTCAACTCCGTGGCATTGACACCTACCAGGAGTTCGTCGAGCGCCACCGCAAAGCCATGGATCCGGCGGAGTAAAACCGGCCTGAATTCTGCTGGGGCGAGGCGGGGCGTCCGTTAACCTTGACCGCGCGTGTTCACGGGCCGGTTCGGGCATTTGTCCTTGACACAGTGCGCGTAAAGACTCAAAGCATGGTCGGCGATGGCAAAGCCTTTGGCCTTGGCCACGGCGTGCTGGCGTTTTTCAATTTCGGCATCGTAAAACTCTTCTACCTTGCCGCAATCGAGACACACCAGATGGTCATGGTGCTGTCCTTCATTGAGTTCATAGACGGCCTTGCCACTCTCAAAATGACTGCGCCGCAGAATATCGGCTTGCTCGAACTGGGCCAAAACACGGTAAACCGTGGCCAAGCCGACATCAGAACGGTCTTCCAGTAAAACGCGGAACACATCCTCGGCCGTCATGTGCCGCTGCGTGCCCTTCTGGAATATCTCCAGTATTTTCAGCCGCGGCAAAGTGGCCTTGAGGCCGGTACTTTTCAGTTCGTCAATATTGGTCATGGATGTCTCTTGTCTGCGAGCCGGCAGGCTGCCCCTGCGGGTGCAGCCGGTACAATGGGTCGATCATATCGCCACACCTCATCTCATGTCTGATCTTCAACATCGTAGCGCCTGGTTGATTCTTGTCTGCGCCGCAAGCCTGAGCCTGGTGGCCTGTGGCAGCCTCAACGGGGCCAGCCGCAGTATTGCCGGCGTGGTCACGCCTTACAAAATGGACATTGTCCAAGGTAATTTTGTGTCCAAGGAACAAGCGGCCGCGGTCAAACCGGGCATGAGCCGGGTGCAGGTACGTGACATCCTGGGCACGCCATTGCTGACCAGTATTTTTCATGCCGACCGCTGGGACTATGTGTTCACCTTCAAGCGTCAGGGTGTGGAGCCGCAGGCGCGCAAAGTCACCGTATTTTTCAAGGGCGACGCGCTGGAGCGCATCGAAGCCGATGCCTTGCCCACCGAAGCCGAGTTTGTGGCCTCGCTGGATTCCGGGCGCAAGTCAGGCAAGGTCCCTGTGCTTGAGATGACGGAAGAGAGCTTGAAGCAGTTGCCTGTCCCGGCAAAAGCTGTCGATCCGAAGCCGCTGCCGCCCCTGCCCGCAAGTTACCCCCCACTGGAGCCTGCAGGCCAATAATTTGTGCCTGGTCCACTATGACTGAAACCAAGACCCATCGGATTACCGTCGCGGGCGCCTCTGGCCGCATGGGGCACATGCTGATCGAGGCCATCCGGGCGAACGAAGATTGTGAACTGGTCGGCGCGCTCGATGTCGCCGCAGGTCATGCCGTCGGCTTCGATGCGATGGCTTTCCTTGGGCGCATGAGTGGCGTGTCGATTACGGACGACCTAGCCGCCGGCCTGACGAACGCCCACACCCTGATTGACTTCACCCGGCCGGAAGGTACGTTGGCCCATTTGCGGGTATGCCGTGAACTGGGTGTCAACGCGGTGATCGGTACCACCGGCTTCACCGACACGCAAAAGTTGGAGATCGCGGCCGCCGCCCGGGACATCGCCATTGTGATGGCGCCCAACATGAGCGTGGGTGTCAATGTCACGCTCAAACTGCTTGAAATGGCCGCCAAGGCTTTGGCCACCGGTTATGACATTGAAATCATCGAGGCGCATCACCGTCACAAGGTGGACGCCCCGTCCGGCACCGCCCTGAAAATGGGTGAGGTGATTGCCGACGCACTCGGGCGTGACCTGAAAGACTGCGCGGTGTATGCCCGCGAAGGCGTCACCGGCGAACGCGATCCCTCCAGCATTGGTTTTGCGACCATCCGGGGCGGCGACATTGTGGGCGACCACACGGTGCTGTTTGCCGGTATTGGCGAGCGCATCGAGATCACCCATAAATCCTCCAGCCGTGCCACCTATGCCCAGGGCAGCCTGCGTGCCGTGCGTTTTCTGAGCAGTCAGAAAACGGGTTTATTCGACATGTTTGATGTACTCAAACTGAAATGAACGCGGCCCGCTTGCTGTTGCAGGGCGATGCGGTTACCCAGGGTGTCGCACTGCTGTTGCTGGCCATGTCGGTGGCCAGTTGGGTCGTCATCCTGTGGAAATCGTGGCTGCTGCACCGCTCCAGTGGCGATGTGGTGCGTTGCGTGGCGGCCTTTTGGAGCTCGGCGTCGATTGACGAGGCACTGCAGAAGTTAAGGGCTTTTGATCGTGAAACCCTCATCGTTCCCATGGTTGTTGCTACCCAGATTGAAGCCAATGGCACGCTGGCGGCAGCCGGCGACAAGTCGCAGCAGCTGACCCGCGTGCTGCGCGATGCGCTGCACGCCGCCCTGGCCAAGCTCCAGCATGGTCAGGTCTTGCTGGCCACGGTGGGGTCCACAGCACCTTTTGTCGGCTTGTTGGGTACGGTGTGGGGCATTTATCACGCCCTCATTGGCATTGCCAATGCCGGCCAGGTCACGATCGATAAAATCTCCGGCCCGGTGGGCGAGGCCTTGATCATGACGGCCGCCGGTCTGGCCGTGGCTATTCCGGCCGTGCTGGCTTACAACGTGCTCGGTCGCGCCATCGGGCGCATTGAGGCCGAGCTCGAAGGTTTTGCCCGCGACATCCGTGAGCTTTTGGCTGGCACGCCAGGGCCTGAGGCGCGATGAACGCCGCCGCGCCGGGCGGCGCAATGCACACCGTGACAAGCGTGGGAGCCGCGTAGCATGTCTTTTGGCCGTTTAGAGCGCACCCCGGGCCCGCAGCCGATGAGCGAGATCAACATGACGCCGCTGGTCGACGTGATGCTGGTGCTGGTGGTCATCTTCATCATCACGGCGCCGCTGTTGGCAAGTTCCATCAAGCTGGATCTGCCCAAAACAGAAGCCGCCCAAGCCGGTGAGGCGCCGAAGTTCGTGACGGTGGTGGTGGACAAGTCCGGCCAAGCCTTCCTGAACGACAAGCCACTGGTTCTGGCCGAGCTGGCTGCACAACTGACTCAAACTGCGAACGCGAATCCCGAGACCGAGGTGCAGTTACGCGCCGATGCAGCCGTGCCCTATGGCCGCATTGTGGAGGTCATGGGAACGGCACAAAAAGCGGGCTTGAACCGGATAGGTTTTGTGGCCGACGCGCCGACCCGTGTGGCGCCCGCCGTCAAACCCTAAAATCGTCTGATCGCGATCCCTTGATCGCCTGAGAGTGAATCCAAATGCAAGAAAAATACAACCATATTGACGTCGAAAAAGCCGCGCACAGCCACTGGACAGCGGCGGACGCCTATCGCGTGACGGAAGACGCTTCCAGGAAGAAGTTCTACGCCTGCTCCATGCTGCCTTACCCCAGCGGCAAGCTGCACATGGGCCACGTACGCAACTACACCATCAACGATATGCTCACGCGCCACCTGCGCATGAACGGTTACAACGTGCTCATGCCCATGGGCTGGGACGCGTTCGGCCTGCCCGCCGAGAACGCGGCGCTCAAGAACGGCGTGCCTCCGGCGCAATGGACTTACGAGAACATCGCCTACATGAAGAAGCAGATGCAGGCCATGGGTCTGGCGGTGGATTGGAGCCGTGAGGTCACCACCTGCGATCCTCAGTACTACAAATGGAACCAGTGGCTGTTCTTGAAGATGCTCGAAAAAGGCATTGCCTACCGCAAGACCCAGGTCGTGAACTGGGACCCGGTGGACATGACGGTGCTGGCCAATGAGCAGGTGATCGACGGCAAGGGCTGGCGCACCGGTGCGGTGGTGGAAAAGCGCGAGATCCCGGGCTACTACCTCAAGATCACCGACTACGCCGAAGAGTTGCTGGAGCATGTGCAAAGCGGCTTGCCGGGCTGGCCCGAGCGCGTCAAGCTGATGCAGGAAAACTGGATTGGCAAGAGCGAGGGCGTGCGCTTTGCCTTCACGCACGACATCGCCGACGCCTCCGGCCAGTTGATTGACGATGGCCGCATGTACGTTTTCACCACGCGTGCCGACACCATCATGGGCGTGACGTTTTGTGCCGTCGCGCCCGAGCACCCGCTCGCCACGCACGCCGCCCAGACCAACCCGGCCTTGGCCGCATTCATCGAAGAGTGCAAAAAAGGCGGCACCACCGAGGCCGAGCTGGCGGTGCGGGAAAAAGAAGGCATGCCCACTGGCCTGTACGTGACGCATCCCCTGAACGGCCACCAGATCGAAGTCTGGGTTGGCAACTACGTGCTGATGAGCTACGGCGATGGTGCCGTGATGGGCGTGCCAGCCCATGACGAACGCGACTTCGCCTTCGCCAAGAAATACGGCATCGACATCATCGAGGTGGTGCTGGTCGATGGCATGACCTACGACTACGACCAGTGGCAGGACTGGTATGGCGACAAGCAGCGCGGCGTCACCATCAACTCCGACAGCTTCAGCGGCTTGTCCTTCAAGGACGCCGTCAATGCCGTCTGCCACTCGCTGCAGGTCAAGGGCCTCGGCGAGAAAAAGACCACCTGGCGCCTGCGTGACTGGGGCGTGAGCCGCCAGCGCTACTGGGGCACGCCGATCCCCATCATCCACTGCCCGGAACACGGCGCCGTGCCGGTGCCCGAGAAGGATTTGCCCGTGGTGCTGCCGCAGGATTGCGTGCCCGACGGCTCCGGCAACCCGCTGAACAAGCATGAAGGCTTCCATGCCGGTGTCGTCTGCCCGATTTGTGGTGTGGCTGCGCGGCGCGAAACCGACACCATGGACACCTTTGTGGATTCCAGCTGGTACTACATGCGCTACTGTGACCCGAAGAACGACCAGGCCATGGTCGGTGCGGGCGCGGAATACTGGATGCCGATGGACCAGTACATCGGCGGCATCGAGCATGCCATCCTGCACCTGTTGTACGCGCGCTTCTGGACCAAGGTGATGCGCGACCTGGGACTGGTGAAAGTGGACGAACCCTTCACCAAGCTGCTGACGCAAGGCATGGTGCTGAACCACATCTACTCGCGCAAGGCCGACAAGGGCGGCATCGAGTACTTCTGGCCGCAAGAGGTCGAAGACATCCAGGACGTCACCGGCAAGGTCATCGGCGCCAAGCTCAGACAGGCCAAGGGCGACCTGCCCGCCGGCACGCTCATCACCTACGAAGGCGTGGGCACCATGAGCAAGAGCAAAAACAACGGCGTCGATCCGCAGGACCTGATCGAAAAATACGGCGCCGACACCGCGCGCCTGTACACCATGTTCACTGCGCCGCCCGAGGCCACACTGGAGTGGAACGATGCCGGCGTGGAGGGCAGCTACCGCTTTTTGCGCCGTGTCTGGAATTTTGGCGTCAAGCAGTCCGCTATTGATATGGGAGCTACTTACGCAGATGGGACGGGGGCTACAGCCCTAAAAGATATAAATTTCAGCAAGGACGCCAAAGTCCTGCGACTGGAAATCCACACCGTGTTCAAGCAGATTGACTACGACTACCAGCGCATGCAATACAACACCGTGGTGTCGGGCGCGATGAAGCTGCTCAATGCGCTGGAGAACTTCAACGACGATGGCGCCCAAGGCAGCCGTGCTGCGGTGCGTGAAGGCTTTGGCATCTTGCTGCGCGCCATCTACCCGGCCACGCCGCACCTGACGCATGCGCTGTGGGGCGAGCTGGGCTACGCTACGCAGTACGGCGATTTGCTCGATGCGCCCTGGCCGGTGGCGGACGAAGCCGCCCTGCTGCAGGATGAGATCGAGCTGATGCTGCAGATCAACGGCAAACTGCGCGGCGCCATCGTGGTGCCGGCCGGCGCGAGCAAGGCCGAGATCGAGCACGCGGCGACCCGCAGCGAGATCTTTCTGAAGCTGGCCGAAGGAGCGACACCCAAGAAGATCATTGTGGTGCCGGGTCGTCTGGTCAATGTGGTGGTCTGAGGCCATGAACATGAAACGTCGCTCCGTCATCACGCTATTGGGACAGGTCAGCCTGGCTGGTTTGACCTTGGGCGGCTGCGGCTTCAAGCTGCGCGGCCCGCAAAATTACTCTTTTCAGACCCTGGCAATCATGCCCAACCCGGGCGGGCCGCTGGTCACGGAGTTGCGCCGGTCTTTTGGCAGCAACGTGCATGTGCTGGCGCAGGGTGAGGCGCTGACGCAGGCGCAGGTCGTGCTCGAGATCCTGCAGGAGCAGCGTGAAAAAATCGTGGTCGGGGTCAACAGCTCGGGCCAGGTGCGTGAGTTCCAGCTGCGCATCCGGGTGAAGTTCAGGGTTCGCTCACCGCAGGGCCTGGAACTGACGCCGGACGCTGAAATTTTGCAGCAGCGCGACATCAGCTTCAACGAATCGGCGGTGCTGGCCAAAGAAGCCGAGGAAGTCTTGCTGTACCGCGACATGCAATCCGACATCGTGCAGCAGCTCATGCGTCGCCTGGCAACGGTAGGCCATGCAGCTAGCTCCTAGTCAACTCACGGCGCATCTGCAGAAAGGCCTGAAAAGCCTGTACACCCTGCATGGCGATGAGCCGCTGCTGATCCAGGAAGCGGCCGACGCCATTCGCACATTCGCCCGCACGCAAGGCTTTACCGAGCGCACATCGCACACCGTGGCCGGTGCCCATTTCGACTGGAGCGAGGTGCTGGCGGCCGGAGGTTCGCTCAGCCTGTTTGCCGACAAGCAGATTGTCGAGCTGCGGATTCCGTCCGGAAAACCCGGCAAGGAGGGCAGTTCCGCGATTCAATTGCTGGCCGAACAAGCGCGCGGCAATGATTCGACCCTCACGCTCGTCATGCTGCCGCGCCTGGACAAACTCACCAAGGGCGGCGCCTGGTTCGGCGCGCTGGAGAGCTTTGGCGTCACGCTGCAGGTTGAGCCGGTCGAGCGCAATGCCTTGCCGCAGTGGATCGCGCAGCGGCTCTCCAGCCAGGGCCAGCGCGTCGCGGCCGGGGAAGACGGCCAGCGCACCCTGCAGTTTTTTGCCGACCGCGTGGAAGGCAATTTGCTCGCCGCCCATCAGGAAATCCAGAAGCTCGCTCTCTTGTACGCACCCGGCGAACTGACCTTTGACCAGATCGAGAGTGCGGTGCTGAACGTCGCGCGCTACGACGTGTTCAAACTGTCCGAGGCCGTGCTGGCGGGCCACACCTTGCGCGTGCAGCGTATGCTGGACGGCCTGCAGGCCGAGGGCGAAGCCGAAGTGCTGGTGCACTACACGGTGGCCGAAGACATTCGCGCGCTCAAGCGCGTCAAGGATGCGATGGCCCAAGGCAAGCCGATGCCGATGGCGCTGCGCGAACAGCGCGTGTGGGGTCCCAAAGAGCGTTTGTTCGAGCGCGTGTTGCCGCGCCTGAGTGAAGCCACCTTGGCCCAGCTGCTGCAGGCGGCGCATCAGGTCGACGGCATTGTCAAGGGCCTGAAACAGCCGGATTGGCCGGTTGACAACTGGCAAGCCCTGCAACGGCTGGCCATGTTACTGTGCCGTCAATGCGCCGTACAGGCCCCGCCACCGCGCGGACGGTAAGGGTTTATCCCATGCGAAAATGAACTTCATGAACGCGCTCAACATCCCCGATTACACCCAAGCTCTTGGTTTAAAGGCAAAACAGGCCTCAGCCCTTATGGCTAAAGCGCAAGCAGCTACTAAAAATATAGCACTTCGCAAACTGGCCGAATTGCTGCGCGCCAACGTGCAAGCACTGCAAATCGACAACGCCAAGGACATTGAACGCGCCGTCGCGGCAGGCCTGGCCGCGCCGATGGTGGACCGGCTCAAACTCAGCCCCCAGGTGATCGAAACCTGCGCCCAGGGCTGCGAGCAGCTCGCCGCCATGCCGGACGTGATCGGCGAGATCATCGGCATGAAGCAGCAGCCCAGCGGCATCCGCGTCGGTCAAATGCGGGTGCCGATCGGCGTCTTTGGCATGATTTTCGAGAGCCGGCCCAATGTCACGATCGAGGCGGCCAGCCTGTCGATCAAGAGCGGCAACGCCTGCATTTTGCGCGGTGGCTCGGAGGCGATTGAGTCCAACAAGGCGCTGGCCCGGTTGGTGCAGGAAGCGCTGGCGGCCAGTGGTTTGCCGGCCGATGCCGTGCAACTGGTGCAAACCACCAACCGCGAGGTGGTCGGTCAGCTCATTACCATGCCGCAGTATGTGGACGTGATCATTCCGCGCGGCGGCAAGGGCTTGATCGAGCGCATCAGCCGCGATGCCAAAGTGCCGGTCATCAAGCACCTGGACGGCAATTGCCACGTTTATGTCGATGATCCCTGCGATCTCGAAATGGCGGTGCGCGTGGCGGACAACGCCAAAACCAGCAAATACAGCCCCTGCAATGCGGCCGAGGGCCTGCTGGTGGCGCGCGGCGTGGCCGCTGAATTCCTGCCGTTGATCGGCCGGATTTACACCGCCAAAGCCGTGGAGATGCGCTGTGATGCCGAAGCCCTGGCCCTGCTGGCCGTGGTGCCGGGTGCCAATGGCCAGACCGCCAGCGAGCAGGACTGGTATGAGGAATACCTGGCCCCCATCATCAGCATCAAGGTGGTGGAAGGCCTCGATGAGGCCATTGCCCACATCAACCAGTATTCATCGCATCACACCGATGCGATCATCACGCGCGACCACATGCACGCGCAGCGTTTTCTGCGCGAGGTGGATTCGGCCAGCGTCATGGTCAACACCAGCACGCGTTTTGCCGACGGTTTCGAATTTGGCCTGGGGGCTGAAATCGGCATCAGCACTGACAAGTTCCACGCCCGTGGCCCGGTCGGCATTGAGGGTTTAACGTCGCTCAAGTACGTGGTGCTGGGCGACGGCGAGGTGCGGGTTTAGCATCGGGGCAGGGCCGGGGTGTTCCTTGCAAGTGGGGCGCTCGTCCCCAAATCCTAGAATACATCCCGTTTCGTACTTTATTCATCCAAGAGGGCCGCATGGTTCCACATCTCGTCACTGCGCTCACTGGCCCCATCAACGAACTTGAGCAGCGCGTCCTCGACTCCATGCCCGCCATCGAGCGCTGGTTTCGCCTGGAATGGATGGAGCACACGCCGCCGTTTTACAGCGCCGTGGACGTGCGCAATGCCGGCTTCAAGCTGGCGCCGGTCGATACCAATCTGTTTCCCGCCGGCTGGAACAATATGACCTCCGAGATGCTGCCGCTGGCGGTGCAGGCGGCCATGGCGGCGATTGAGAAAATTTGCCCGGAAGCCCGCAATCTGCTGCTGATCCCCGAAAACAACGCGCGCAGCACAGCCTATCTGTCAAACGTGGCGCAACTGCGGCGCATTTTCCACATGGCGGGATTGAATGTGCGCATTGGCTCGATTGATCCGGCCATCAAGAAAATCACCACGATTGAGCTGCCCAACGGTGAAACCGTGACGTTGGAGCCTGTCATTCGCGGCAAACGCCGCCTGGGCGTCAAGGACTTTGACCCCTGCACCATTTTGCTGAACAACGATCTGAGTGCCGGCGTGCCCGGCATTCTGGAAGATATTCACGAACAATACCTGCTGCCGCCGCTGCACGCCGGCTGGTCGACGCGGCGCAAGAGCAAGCATTTCAAGTGTTACGAAGAAGTGGCCAAGCGCCTGGGCAAGTTGCTGGGCGTGGACCCCTGGCTGATCAACCCCATGTTCGAGAAGTGCGGCGCGGTCAATCTGGCCGACGGTGTCGGCATGGAAAACCTGAGCAGCCACGTCGATACCTTGCTGGGCAAAATTCGCCGCAAGTACAAGGAATACGGCATCAAAGAGAAGCCTTTTGTGGTGGTCAAGACCGACAACGGCACCCATGGCATGGGCATCGTGACGGTGCGCGACGCCAAGGATCTGGAGCTGCTCGGGCAAAAAGCGCAAAGTCAGACCAACGGCACACGGGACGGCCCGCAAACGCACGATATTCTGGTTCAGGAAGGCGTGCTCACCAAGGAGCGCATGCATGACGCAGTCGCCGAGCCGGTGGTCTACATGATGGATCGTTACGTGGTCGGTGGTTTTTATCGCATTCATGCCGGCCGTGGCGTCGATGAGAACCTCAATGCACCGGGGTCCAGCTTCGTGCCGCTGGCGTTTGAGCAAAGCACCCACTTGCCGCAACCCGGCATCCGGCCCGGCGCCAGCGCCCCCAATCGTTTCTATATGTACGGGGTCGTGGGGCGGCTGGCCATGCTGGCCGCCAGCTACGAGCTGGAAGCCACCGACCCGAATGCGGAGGCGTACGACTAAACGAGATTGGCGTGAAAGTCAACGTCGCGTCGGGTAGTTGTTGCGTTGCAACATTTTCTGAACCGGTCGAATTTAGAGCTTATCCCGCTATTGCAAGTCCGACGAGCGGGCGCACAATGGCGGTCCCCAATGTAACGGAACCCCGCGCTAGCAAGACGGGGTGATCTTGTGTCTGTATCCAAATCCTCCCTCACAGCGCTCACGCTGGGCGCCATCGGTGTTGTTTACGGCGACATCGGGACCAGCGTTCTGTACGCGGTCAAAGAAGTGTTTGGCTCAGGCCATGTGCCGTTCACGCCCGACAACGTCTACGGCATTCTGTCCATTTTCTTCTGGACCCTGACGATCATCATATCGCTCAAGTACGTCTCGCTGGTGCTGCGCGCGGACAACAATGGCGAGGGCGGACTGGTGGCCATGTTGGCGCTGGCCTCGCAGTCCGTCAAGGACAAGCCCAAGTTGCGGCGCGTGCTGCTGCTGGTCGGTATTTTTGGCACCTGTCTGTTCTATGGTGATGGCGTGATCACGCCAGCCATCTCCGTGCTGTCGGCCGTGGAAGGTCTGGAGGTGATTTCACCGGCCTTCAAGAAGTTTGTGATCCCCCTCACGCTGGTCATCCTGTTTGGCCTGTTCGCCGTGCAAAAGCGGGGCACCGCCGGCATCGGCAAGTTTTTTGGGCCAATCACCGTGGTCTGGTTTCTCTGCATTGCGGCGCTGGGTGTGGCGCAAATTCTGACCCACCCCACCATTTTGTGGGCCCTCAGTCCCCACTACGCGCTTGGCTTCATGTGGCACAACCCCGGCATCACCTTCATTATTTTGGGCGCTGTGGTCTTGTGCGTGACCGGGGGCGAAGCGCTGTACGCCGACATGGGTCATTTCGGCAAGCGGCCGATCCGGCTGGCCTGGTTTTCCATCGTCATGCCCTGCCTGACCCTCAATTACTTTGGCCAGGGCGCCTTGTTGTTGAACAACCCCGCAGCGGTCAAGAACCCGTTTTACATGATGGCCCCGGATTGGGCCCTGATTCCCCTGGTCGGTTTGGCCACCATGGCCACGGTGATCGCGTCGCAGGCCCTGATCTCGGGTGCCTTCTCGGTCACCAAGCAGGTCATTCAGCTGGGCTACCTGCCGCGCCTGCAGGTCTTGCACACCAGCGTGAAAGACACGGGGCAGGTCTACCTGCCCTTTGTCAATTGGGGCCTGTTTGTCGCCATCGTGCTGGCCGTGGTGATGTTCCGCTCCTCCAGCAACCTGGCGGGCGCCTATGGTATTGCCGTCACGCTGGACATGCTGATCACGACCGTACTGACCTTTTTCGTGATCCGCTACAGCTGGAAGTACCCGCTGGCTTTGTGCATAGCGGCGACCGGGTTTTTCTTCGTGGTCGACCTGGCCTTCTTCAGCTCCAACATGATGAAGCTGTTTGATGGCGGCTGGTTCCCTCTCATGATCGGGGGCTCGGTCTTTGTGCTCATGCTGACCTGGAAAGACGGGCGACGCATGATGAATGAGAAACTGCGGGTCGATGCCATCGACTTGAACAGCTTCCTGGAGGCTGTGTTTGTCAGTCCACCGGTGCGGGTGGAAGGGACTGCCGTGTTCCTCACGGCCGAGCCTGGCACCGTACCCAATGCCATGCTGCACAACCTCAAGCACAACAAGGTGCTGCATGAGAACAACCTGTTCGTCACGGTGCGCAACCACGAGGTGCCCTGGATCGGCATGGCCAAGCGCCTGACGATCGAGTCCCTGGGGCACGATTGCTGGCAGGTGATCGTGAACTACGGCTTCAAGAACGATCCCGACCTGCCCAAAGCGCTGCAGCACATCAAGGGCCGCGGTTGCGAACTCGATCCGATGACCACCAGCTACTTCCTTTCGCGCGACATCGTGGTGCCGACCATCGGCAGCGGCATGTCGCAGTGGCGCGAAAAGCTGTTTGCACAAATGCACCACAATGCCAGTGCCGCAGCCGAGTTTCTGAACTTGCCCAACAATGCGGTGGTCGAACTGGGCTCGAAAATCGAAATTTGACCCATTTTCAGACCCCATCCCGACGCCGGATGGTTGTTGTTTGCTCTTAATCTGGTAGTTTCCCATGAACATTCTCTTCATCGCCGATCCGCTCGAATCCTTCAAGATTTACAAGGACACCACCTTCGCCATGATGCGCGAGGCGCAAAGGCGTGGCCATAGCGTGGCGACCTGTGAACCGCAGGACGTGATGTGGCAGCGCGGCGCCCTGGTCACGGCGCATGTGCGCGATATCGTGCTCACCGGGCAGCCCGATGCGTGGTTCGAGGTCAAAGGCGCGCGCGCCGTGGCGCTGAAGGACTTCGATGCCATCCTCATGCGCAAGGACCCGCCCTTCGACAGCGAATACTTCTACGCCACCCACCTGCTGGAGCAGGCCGAGCGCGACGGCGCGCGCGTATTCAACAAGCCTGGCGCACTGCGCGACCACCCGGAAAAGCTCGCCATCATGGAGTTCCCGCAGTTCATCGGCCCGACGCTGGTGACGCGCGACGAGGCCGACATCAAGCGTTTCCACGCCGAGCACCAGGACATCATCCTCAAGCCGCTCGACGGCATGGGCGGCATGGGCATCTTCCGCGTCGGACCGGACGGCCTGAACCTGGGCTCCATCACCGAGACGCTTAACCGCCACGGTGCGCAGAGCCTGATGGTGCAGAAGTTCCTGCCCGAGATCGTGGATGGCGACAAGCGTGTGCTGGTCATTGGCGGCAAGCCGGTGCCCTATTGCCTGGCGCGTATCCCGCAGGGCAGCGAAGTGCGCGGCAATCTCGCGGCCGGCGGCAAGGGCGTGGCGCGGGCCTTGAGCGAGCGCGACCGTTTCATTGCCGAATCATTGGGGCCGATTCTGTATGACCGGGGTTTGCTGCTGGTGGGGCTGGACGTGATTGGCGACAGCCTGACTGAAATCAACGTCACCAGCCCGACCTGCTTCCAGGAAATCTTCGATCAGACCGGCTTTGACGTGGCTGCCATGTTCGTGGAGACACTGGAGCAGGCCATCAAGGGCTGACTCAGCCACGGCATGCGTGTGGTGCAGCTACAGCCTGCCACGGCGCCATCCACAAACACCTGAAGCTCGCCGGGGGCCATGGCGACCCAGGTCTCGTTGGTGGTCAGCGGCTCGGTCACCACAATGGCCAGCCGGTCTTGCGGGCTGTTGAGGCTGGCCAGATCGACCTTCACATCGTCATCCTTGAGATGCACTTCGGTGAACGGGTGCTGGCGCAGCACGTAATACAGTTTGGTGCTGGCATGCGCCCACAAGGCCTGGCCATTGCTCATCAGGAAATTGAAGGTGCCGTACTTGGCGATTTTGGGCACCAGCTCGGCCAGTGTGCGCGTCAGCTCGTCCACCGTGGGCACCCCGACATGTGACTTGGCCAGCTCCTGCAGCAGCCAGCAGAAAGCCAGTTCGCTGTCGGTATTGCCCACCGGCCTGAAGCTGCCGTGCAGCGTGGGCGCGTAGTTCTTCAGGTCGCCATTGTGGGCAAACACCCAGTAGCGCCCCCACAGCTCGCGCACAAACGGGTGGCAATTCTCGAGGGTCACAGCGCCCACCGTGGCCTTGCGCACATGGGCTACCACGTTATGGCTTTTGATCGGGTAGGTGCGCAGCATCTTGGCGATGGGCGAGGTGGAAGCCCCTTCCTTGTCGACAAAGTAGCGCACCCCTTTGCCCGGCTTGTCCGGCGTAGCATCTTCGCTCTCGAAGAAGGCGATGCCCCAGCCGTCGGCATGGTGGTCTGTGCAGCCGCCGCGCTGCGAAAACCCCGTAAAACTCAGGTGGAGACTGGCGGGCAGGCGGCTGTTCATTCCGAGCAATTGGCACATGTTGTAAGTTTACTGCGCTGTAACACTCATAGAAAGCCGTGTGTGGCCCGGAAGGCACGAATAGTTGATAAGCAAGTCATGTTTCTCCGTCCAGGCTGGACACTGTCCATCCGCGCTGCTATGGTTTTACAGGCGGTCTACACCACTAAAGCCCGTTTCATCGGGCTGACAGCCGGCCTACCGTACGACTCGCCGCCTTGATCCGCAAAACTTTGCGAGCGAAACACCTGTCATGCAACACGCCAAGGAGGATCTATGGCCACTCAAATCTTTGTGAATCTGCCCATCAAGGAACTCGCCCGTTCGGTTGAATTTTTCACCCGTGCCGGTTTCACGTTCAATCCCCAGTTCACCAACGAAAAAGCCACCTGCATGGTCGTCGCCGACGATATTTTTGTCATGCTGCTGGTGGAGGACTTTTTCAAGACCTTCACCCCCAAGCCCATTTGTGACGCCAGCAAGAGCACTGAAGTGCTGATCTGCCTCGCCCTGGAAACCCGGGCCATGGTGGACGAGATGGTCGATAAAGCCCTGGCCGCCGGTGCAAGCGGGCCCAAAAAGCCCATGGACCAGGGCGGCATGTACCAGCGAAGCTTTCAGGACCTGGACGGGCATCTGTGGGAAATCATGCACATGGCCAACACCGCCGTCAACATCGGCCCGGTGGACGTCTAGCCAAGCTGTCAGGGATCTCGCACCATGTCCACCAGCCCCGTCCTGCATGTCAAACCGCTCGGTTTTCCGTGGGAAACCATCGACCCCTTTCTGTTCTGCGCCTACCACGACGACGCCTACCCCCAAGGCAATGCGCAGATGGGGCCGAACGCATCGCTCACTGGCCGCGTCATGGGCACCGACTTCAGCCGCAAGGACGGCTGGAGCATGTACCACGGCAGCAAGGTGCCGGGCTTTCCTGCGCATCCGCACCGTGGCTTCGAGACCGTCACCATCGTGCGCAAGGGCCTGATCGACCATTCGGACTCGCTCGGCGCGGCCGCACGCTTTGGCCGGGGCGATGTGCAGTGGCTGACCGCCGGCAAGGGCGTGGTGCATTCGGAGATGTTTCCGCTGCTCGACACCGCCGGACCCAACCCCTTGGAGCTGTTTCAGATCTGGCTCAACCTGCCGGCTGCCGCCAAGATGTCGACGCCGCACTTCACCATGTTCTGGTCCGAAAACATCCCCCACCGCACGGCCAGCGACGCGCAGGGCTGTAGCACCGAGGTCGCCGTGATTGCCGGCCGGCTGCTGGACGATGATGCTCCGCTGCCGCCGCCGCCCGATTCCTGGGCTGCGCGAGCGGACGCCGACGTGGCGATCTGGACCATCCGCATGGCGCCCGGCGCCCGCTGGACCCTGCCCGCCGCGACTGGCCAACGCACGCGGCGCACCCTGTACTTCTTCAAGGGCCGATCGGTGACCATCGCCGGGCAGGAGGTGCACAGCGAAGTTGCGATCGAGCTGCGCGGCGATGCGCCGGTTGAGCTGGTGAACAGCGCGCAGAGCGACGAAGCGGCCGAATTCCTGCTGCTGCAGGGTCGCCCCATTGCCGAGCCGGTGCTGCAATACGGTCCGTTCGTGATGAACACCCAGGCCGAGATCGAGCAGACGCTGGCCGACTACCAGCGCACGCGCTTCGGCGGCTGGCCCTGGCCCGACGCCGCGCCGGTGCATGGTCACGACCCGGCGCGCTTCGCTCGCCACCCGGACGGGCTGGTGGAAACGCCCGGCTTGGACCTAAGCCGAACTTGACGGGTCCAGCTGCCGGTACAGCGCGTTCGCGCGCGTCAGGTGCTCGCGGATGGCAAACTCGGCGGCCTGCGGGTCGCGCGTGGCGATGGCATCGACCAATCGCGCATGCTCGGCCAGGGTGACCTGCTCTGCGCCGGGTGCGCGGACAAAGGGGTGGTAATACTCGATCGCCCAGCCGAACAAGGCCTCCAGAATGGCCGGGAAGATCGGGTTGCCGCTGATGCGCGCGATCTCGCGGTGCAAGGCCATGTCGCGCTGGAGGAATTCGTCCACCTTGCCGACAGAGGCGCGGTGTTCGGCCAGCCGTTCGCGCAGCCGCGCAATGTCTTCTTCGGTGGCGCGCTCGGCCGCCATGCGGGCCATGCCGACCTCCAGAAATACACGCGCGTCTTTCAGGTGTGCCAGCATGTCGGGCTGGCTGTGCAGCAGGTGGCGCGCGCCGCCGGCAAGTTGTTCGATCAGGCGCCCGGCCGTGGGGATGACGACCAGCGCCCGCTCGCCATGGGTGATCTCGACAATGCCCGAGCGCTCCAGTGCCTGCAAGGCTTCGCGCACCGCTGGCCGGCCCACGCCATAAAATTCCATCAGCTCGCGCTCGGAGGGCAGGTGGGCGCCGGGCGGAATCTCGCCGCTGCGGATTCGCTCCAGCAGCCGGTCAAGTACTTCCTGGTACAACTTGCGGCGCTGAATCTGTTCGGGGATCATGGTGAAGAGGTGCGAATGGCGGCGCAAAGATGGCTGAAAGAGGGGCTTTTAAGAGGGCTTTTTATTATCCCTTAGTCAAGCAGGCGGCCGGCCCGCACGGCGCCGAAAAACGAGTGCGTGCCCATCTGCCCGCCCTTGAGCACAATCTCCAGGCCGTCGCGTTCGCGCCGCTCCGACCAGGCTCGGCACAGCGGCGCGCCCGGCGCCAGGCCGGCCACCACACTGAGCGCGGTGATGTCGAGCGCGCTGGCCACTTCGCCCGAGCTGTCGCCGCCGGCGACCACCACGCGCGTCAAGGG
Source organism: Rhodoferax ferrireducens (assembly GCF_003347515.1). Classification (GTDB taxonomy): domain Bacteria; phylum Pseudomonadota; class Gammaproteobacteria; order Burkholderiales; family Burkholderiaceae_C; genus Rhodoferax. Next base: position 22,746 of record NZ_QEII01000314.1, read on the forward strand.
CGCACGCGCCAACAAGCGCCGCATCACTTCAGCCAAGCCGCAAGCCACACGCTGCGCCGCCTCACCGCGGGCCAGCCCGGCTTGCGCGGCCGTGGCGTCGAATTGCAGCACGGCGGCGTCGTCCGGGCCGGCGGCCGAATACACCAAGGGGCTGATGCCTTGCTGGATCGCCTGCACGGCGGCAGCGACGGCGCGTTCGATCTCGGTCTCACCCTCGCGCGCATCGAGCAGGCGCGGCAGGTTCAGGCGCTCGGCGTGAAAGCCGTGTTCTCGCGCCCAGGCGATTTGCGCCGCCGACACCGGCGAGCAACTGCCGCTAACCACGGCGATGGTCGGGACGGCAGGCGCCGTCGGCAGCGAGGGCTGGGCCGGCAACAGGCCCTGGCTGCGCCAGTGCGCCGCCAGCGCGTATTGCAGGCCCGACGATGAGGCTGTGAACAGGCCCTGGCCACGCTGCGTCCACACCAGCCGGCCAGCGGCGGCCAACGTTTCTTCGTCGAGCACATCAATGAGCACCACCGGCGCATCGGCCCCGGCGAGCGCCTGCACGCGCTCGGCAGCGCCATCCGCACGCAGCTGCACCAGGTCGATCAATTCGCTGCGCCGCTGCGTCTGCGCTGCCAGATGCACACGCAGGTCGGCCTCGGCCATGGGCGTGACCGGATGGCGCGACATGGTGGGATGCCGGTCCAGGCGGTAGCCGACACCGTCAACCGCCGCGAACAAATGGCCGAAGGTCTGGTAGCGCTTCAGGCGCGGCGCACCGACCACCATCGGCGACCAGTTGCCCGGCATCAGCGGCACGCCGAGGTCGATGGCGCGGCCGATCGAGCCGAGCTCGGGCGAGGAGTCGAAGGTCGAGCAGACCTTGTATTGCAGAATCGGCGCCCCGAGTGCGGCCAGGCTGGCGAAGGCCGGCGGCAGCTCGCGCGCCATCCAGTCCGGACTGCGGCCACGCGACTGGCCGGCCAGACCGACGCAACGCACGTCGGGAAATCGCTTCAGCCAAGCGGGCGTTGGCGGACGCAGGAACAGCACGGTCGGCACGCCGGCGGCGGTAAAAGCTTCCATGACGTCGGTCGAGCCGGTGAAATCATCGCCGTAGTAGGCGAGCAGCAGGCCGTCGGGCCAGGCCTCGGTGGTCGAGGATTCCGGCGCGTTCATCACCAAAACTCAAGCGCCGCGCGCAACTCGGGATGCGTGCGCGCCTGTTCCGTCAAAGGCGTACCCGCCATCGCCGCATCCCACGCCTGGCGAAACGCGCTGACGCCGGCGGCGATGCCACCCGGGTGGCCGAAGATACCGCCGCCCGCCGCGTGAATCAGGTCTGCGTTGCCCAGCGCCGCATAGGTGCCGGGTGCCTGCAGCCCGGTCTGGCCGGAGCTGAACACTGGCATGGCCTGCATGGGGGCGTGCGCGAACAGCGGCTTCTGCACCGCACGCGCGGCGGCAATCACGCTCTCGTCGGATTCGCTGAACTTGTTGCGCAAGCCGTTCACATGCAAATGGTCGGCGCCAGCCAGGCGCCAAATTTGTTGCCATGGCGCGAAGTCCCAACCGAGCGCGGGGCTGCGGCTCAGGGCGCCCCAGCCACAGCGGTGGGCATGAATGGGCAGGCTGGCGTGGCGGCGCAATTCCATCAGGCCGACCAGGCCAATCGCGTTCAGGCTCGCCATGACGCAGGTGCCGCCCAGCGACTGCACCAGGTCGTGGCGCCGGCGCATCTGGTCCAGGTCGCCAGTCAGGTTGAAGGCCACCATCACTTTGCGCCCATGGCGCTGTGCGGCGTCGTTGACGACGTGCATCACGGCGCGCACGCGTTGGTCGAACGGGCAGTGCGGGCCATCGGCCTGCAACTCATCGTCCTTGATGAAGTCAATGCCACCCTCCACCAGTTGGCGCACCTGCTCCGCCGTCTCCTCGGGGTTCAACCCAACGCTGGGCTTGATGATGGTGCCGATCAGCGGCCCCTGCGCTACACCGGCGAGCCGGCGCGTACCCGCCACGCCAAAGGCAGGGCCGGGGTAGGCGGCGGCAAACGACGGCGGCAGCGTCAGGTCCAGCAGGCGCAGGCCCGACACCTGGCGCAGCTCGAACAGGTTGCCGGCGATGGTCGCCATCAGGTTCGGCAGCGAAGGCCCGAGGTTTTCGATCGGCCACGACAGTTCCAGCTTGCAGCGCGTGTAGACGCTGCTGGCCATGCCGCCCGGCAGGCTGGGCTGGCCGACCTGCTCCAGCACCTCCAGGCGCTCGACGCGCGCGCCGGAGCGCGCCTTCAGCGCCGGGGTCTCGTTCGGCAGCGCGAGGAAGGTGCCGCTGGACTGCTCGCCGGCGATGGCCTCGGCGGCGCGGCGCGGATCGTCACCGGTTTCCAGCCAATAGTTGGCGTAAATGCGTTCACTCATGGTTAGTCTTTCAGTTCGGCAGTGCCTGCACGATGGCGTCGCCGAGTTCGCGTGTCGTGGCCCGGCCACCCAGGTCCGGCGTGCGTGGCGTGTCTGCGCTGCCCAGCACTTTTTCAATCGTTTTGACAATCATCTGACCGGCTTCGACCTGGCCCAGGTGTTCCAGCATCATCGCCGCCGACCAGATCTGGCCGATGGGGTTGGCGATGCCGCGACCGGCAATATCGGGCGCCGAGCCATGCACCGGCTCGAACAGCGAGGGGTAGGTCCGCTCCGGGTTGATATTGCCCGAGGGCGCGATGCCGATCGTGCCGGTGACCCCGGGGCCGAGGTCGGACAGGATGTCGCCAAACAGGTTGCTGGCGACCACCACGCCAAAGCGCTCCGGCGTCATCACAAAGCGCGCCGTCAGGATGTCGATGTGGTCCTGGTCGGCGCGCACGTCCGGGTACTCGGCGCGGATCGCGGCAAAGCGCTCGTCCCAGAACGGCATCGAATGGAACAGGCCGTTCGACTTGGTGGCCGAGGTCACATGCAGCTTGCCGCTGCGCCGTGCCAGCTCAAAGGCGTAACGCATGATGCGGTCGGTCGCGCGGCGCGTGAAGATCGACTGCTGCACCACGATCTCGTGTTCGGTGCCGGCGTTTTGCCGACCACCAATCTGCGAGTACTCGCCCTCGCTGTTTTCGCGCACCACCCAGAAATCGATGGGTTCTGCACGCTCGCGCACGGCCGGCGTCACGCCGGGCATCAGGCGCACCGGGCGCAGGTTCACGTACTGCTCGAAGGCGCGGCGGATCGGGATCAACAACCCCCAGGCCGAGACGTGGTCCGGCACGCCGGGAAATCCGACCGCGCCGAGGTACAGCGCATCAAAGTCACGCAGGCGCTCCAGGCCATCGTCCGGCATCATGCGGCCGGTGGCTTTGTAGGTTTCGCAACTCCAGTCGAAATGCCGGGCCGAGATGTCAAAGCCGAAGCGCGCCGCCACCGCCTCCAGCACACGCAGGCCCTCGGGCACGACCTCGCGGCCGATGCCATCGCCGGGAATCACGCCAATGCGGTAAGTCGTCATGCTGCCAGTTCAGATGCAGCGGCCACCGTCGACTTCAAGCGCGACACCGGTGATGAAGTCGGCTTCCCCGCTGGCGAGAAAGGCCGCGGCCTTGGCAATGTCCAGCGGCTTGCTCAGGCGCCCGAGCGGGATGGTAGCGATGATTTTTTGCCGCACTTCCGCGCTGTCCTCGCCGGGCAGAAAGTCGGCCAGCAAGCCGGTCTCGCCCATCACCGGGTTGATCGCCACGACGCGGATCTTGTCCGGCGCGAGTTCGATCGCCATGGCCTTGGTCAGCGTGATGGCCGCACCCTTGGTGCCCGCATACCAGCTCAGGCCCGGTCGCGGGCGCAAGCCGGCGGTGGAGGCGATGTTGATGATGACGCCGCCGCGGCCCTGTTGGCGAAACACCGGCACCGCATGGCGCGCGCCGAGGTAAATGCTTTTCACGTTGGTGGCGTAGACGCGGTCGAAGGTCTTCTCGTCGGTCTCCAGCATCGGCTGGTTTTTGTGCGTGGTGCCGGCGTTGTTGACGAGGATGTCCAGACGGCCGAAACGCGCCAGCGTCGCCGCCACCATCGCCTGCACCGAGGCGTCCTGGGTCACGTCCACATGCACCGCGATGGCCTGGCCGCCGGTCGCCTCGATGGCAGCGGCGACCTGTTGTGCCGCCTCGTCACGCAGATCGGCCACCACCACTTGGGCCCCGAGTTCAGCAAAATGTTTGGCGATGCCTTCACCAAATCCGCCGCCGGCGCCGGTGACGATGGCCACCTGGTCTTGCAGTTTTTTCACGCGCTTCTCCTGGGTTGTTGAGTTGAAAAGATCAGCCATGCTGGATGGCGATGGTCTTGACCGTGGTGAAGCCGCGCAAGCCCTCGAAGGCTTTTTCGCGGCCGTAGCCCGAATGTTTCATGCCGCCAAAGGGCAGCTCGATGCCGCCGCCAGCGCCGTAGTTGTTGATGAACACCTGGCCGGCCTCGATGCGGTGTGCCACGCGCAACTGGCGTGCGCCGTCGCGCGTCCACACCGCTGCCGTCAGGCCAAAGGGCGTGCCGTTCGCGATCTCAATGGCTTCCTCCTCGCCGTCAAAACTCATCGCCGCCAGTACCGGGCCGAAGACCTCGGCTTGCGCAATCGTGTGCGTCGGGGGCACGGCACCGAGCAGCATCGGTTCGAAGAAAAAACCACCTTTTGGCGCGCCCGTCACCAGGCGGGCCCGTGCCGCCACTTGCACGCCGTCGCCGCAGGCCGCGTCCACCATGGCCTGCACGCGTTCAAACTGCTTGCGGTTGATCAGCGGGCCACAGTCGGGGCCTTGCAGGCCCGGGCCGGTCGTCAAGGCCTCGAAGCGGTCCTTCAGCAGCGCCATGACTTGGGCATAAATGGCACGATCGATCAGTACCCGGCTGCCGGCGGCACAGGTCTGGCCGGCGTTCTGCACGATGGCGTTTACCACCACCGGCAGCGCCAGGTCCAGATCGGCATCGGCGAACAGGATTTGCGGCGACTTGCCGCCCAGCTCCAGCGTCACCGGCACATGGTTGACCGCAGCGGCCTGCGCCACGGCGGTGCCGGTCTGCGGCGAGCCGGTGAAGGAAATATGGTTGATGCCGGTGTGTCCGGCCAGCGCCGCGCCGGCCTCCATGCCGAGGCCGCAGACGATATTCAGCGCACCCGCAGGCAGGCCGGCCTCCAGCGCCAGCGCGGCGATGCGTAGCGGCGTCAGGCAGGCGTCTTCGGCCGGTTTCACGACGCAGGCATTGCCGGCGGCCAGCGCGCCACCGACCGAGCGGCCGAAGATTTGCGCCGGGTAGTTCCACGGAATGATGTGGCCGGTGACGCCGTGCGGCACGCGCACCGCCAGCACGGTCGAGCCCTGCGCATAGGGAATGGTCTCGCCGTGCAGCTTGTCGGCCGCGCCGGCGTAGTACTCGAAGTAGCGCGCGCAGGCCGTGATGTCGGCTTGCGCCTGCTGGATCGGCTTGCCGGTGTCGCGGCACTCCAGTTCGGCCAGCGCGGCGTGCTGCCGCAGGATCAGGTGGGAGAGCCGCATCATGATGCGGCCACGCTCGGTGGCCGTGGTGCGGCCCCAGGCGCCGCGGTAGGCAGCCCGTGCCGCTGCCACGGCGGCGTCCACGTCGCGCGTCTCGCTGCGCGGCAGGGTGGTGAAGACCTCGCCGTTGGACGGGTCGAGCACGTCCAGCGTGCGCCCCGAGAGGGCGGCGCAATGCTCGCCGGCGATGAAGTTGCGTTGGGCTTCGATTGGTGTCATGGCATGGCTCCCAAAATCAGAAAAAAGAGGTGAGTGGCCGCGGCATCACTTCGGCGGATAAACCAGGTCGCGCAGCGCCAGGCTGATGTCGGGCACGTAGGTGACGAGCATCAGGCAGGCGATGATCACCAGCACGAAAGGCAGCAGGTGGCGCACGATCTGGTCCAGCGAAATCCGGGCCACCGTGCAGGCCGCAAACAGGTTCACGCCGAACGGCGGCGTGATCATGCCCAGCGCCAGGTTCACCACCATGATGGTGCCGAAGTGCACCGGGTCCACGCCGAAGTGGCGCGCGACCGGCACCAGGATTGGCGCCAGCACGATGATGGCGGCAGAGGTCTCGATGAACATGCCGATGACGAACAGCGCCGCGTTGACGCCCAGCAAAAACCACATCGGCGACTTCAGCACTTCGGTCAGCCAGGCGCCCAGCGCCTCCGGCACACCGGCGCGCGTGATCAGGAAGGCGAACAGCCCCGCGTTGGCGATGATGAACATGATGATCGCGCTGGAGATCACCGATTTGCGAAAGACCACCACCAGGTCCTTGAGCTCCAGCTCGCGGTGAATGAGCAGCCCCACCGTCAGCGCATAAAACACCGCCACCACCGAGGCCTCGGTGGGCGTGAAGATACCGCCGTAGATGCCACCCAGAATGATCACCGGCATCAACAGTGCCCAGCCAGCCTTGAGCGTGGCGACGCGCACCGGCAACCGGCCGTCGCCATCGCGCTTGCCCCAGCCCTTGTAGCGGCAGTACAGGTGCACAAACAGCATCAGCGCGGCACCGATCAACAGGCCCGGCCCGAAACCGGCAATGAACAGTTCGCCGATGGACACTTCGGCCGAGACGCCGTACAGAATCATCGGGATCGACGGCGGAATGATCACGCCGAGTTCGGCCGAGGTCGCCTGCAGCGCCGCCGCGTAGGCGGTGGGGTAACCGTGCTTGATCAGCGCCGGGATCAGGATGGCGCCGATGGCGAAGGTCGTGGCCACCGAGGAGCCCGACACGGCGGCAAAAATCATGCAGGTCAGCACGCAGGTCATCGGCAGCCCGCCCTGCACGCCGCCGACCAGCGACTTGGCGAACTCCACCAGCCGGCGCGAGATGCCGCCGGTTTCCATCAGGTTGCCGGCCAGGATGAAGAAGGGCACCGCCGCGAGCGGAAACTTGTCGATCGCTGTGAACATTTCCTTGGGCGCGAGCACCAGCTTGTCGGCGTCGAACAGCGCCAGGCCCAGCATGGCCGAGCCGCCGATGGCCACGGCAATGGAGACGCTCAGCGCGAACGCGAGCACCATGGAGATCAAGAGTGTGACGGGCATGGCAGCTTCCTACTGGGCGTTTTCAAGTTCTTCGTTCATTGGGTCGATGTGCTGGGCGAGCACCGCCAACACCGCCAGGGCCGCCCCGACCGGCAGCGCGGCGTAGGCCCAGGCCATCGACAGCTCCATGCTGGCAAAGGTCTGGAAGCGCACCCGCCACACCAGCTCGATGCCGAACCACATCAGCGCCAGCAAAAAGGCCAGCGACACCAGCGTGATCAGCGCGCGCACCGCCTGGCGCCACCAGCCGCGCGACACGCGCAGCATCAGGTCCACCGACACCAGCGCGCCCCGGCGAAACGCCACCACCACGCCCAGCATCACGCACCAGATCAACAAGCGCCGCATCGCCTCCTCGGTCCAGGTCGAGGGTTGCGAGAGCACAAAGCGCGCCACCACCTGCCACAGCCCGAGGCAGCAAATCACCGCCAGCAGCAGACAGGCGAGGTTCAAGGCGACGCTGGTGGTGCGCCGGTCGAGCGCGAGCACGCCGGTCCGCAGGCTGGCGTTCATTTCACCGCCTGAATCGCGGCGATGCGCTCGGCGCCGAACTCCTTGGCGAAGTTGGCGTAGGCCGGTATCACCGCCTTGCGGAAGCTCTCGCCGTCCACCTTTTCAACCACCTGCATGCCGTCCTTCTTCAGTTGGGCGATGCCATTGGCCTCGTCGTCGTTCACGCGCTTGCGCTGCGCCACGGCGGCTTTCTGCGCGGCCGCGAGGAAGACCTTGCGGTCCGCCTCCGACAGCTTGCCCCAGACCGTGGGCGACAAGATCAGCACCGCCGGTGAGTAGACATGGCCGGTCAGCGACAGGTATTTTTGCACCTGCGAAAACTTGGACGAAAGAATCACCGGAATCGGGTTCTCCTGGCCGTCCACCGTGCCCTGTTGCAGTGCCGTGAACAGTTCCGGAAAGGCCATAGGCGTGGGCAGCAGACCGAAGGTGCGGTAGCCGTCCATGTGCACCTTGTTTTCCATGGTGCGAATCTTCAAGCCCGAGGCGTCGCTGGCCTGCAGGATGGCGCGCTTGTTGTTGGTCATGTGGCGAAAGCCGTTCTCGGTCCAGGCCAGGCCCATCAGGCCCTTGGCCTGCATCTTCTTCAGCAGCTCCTGCCCGATCGGGCCATCCATTACCTTGCGGGCGTGGTCGTAGTCGCGAAACAGAAAGGGAATGTCCACCACCCGCGTTTCCGCCACAAAGTTGCCCAGCGGACCGGTTGAGGTGTTGACCAGGTCCTGCGTGCCGAGCTGCACCGATTCAATCATCTCGCGCTCGCCGCCGAGTGCCGAGTTGGGATAGTGCTGGCATTTGTAGCGGTCCTGCGTGCCCTTCTCGATCTCGTCGCAGAAGGTCGTCGCGCCGACGCCGTAATGCGAGTCCTTGGGCGGCGTGTAGCCGATCTTCAGGATGGTCTGGGCGCCGGCGCTGCCGGCAAGAGCCATCAAGGTGGCCAGGGTAGCGAGGCGAAAGGTGGAACGTGAGGTCATGTTTGTCTCCTAATGAAAAGGCATGCTGGAACCAAGGGGGGGCCGGGAACGCGAAAACTCAGGTGATGCGGCGGATGCTGTCGGCGATCTCGTCGCGGTCGAACACTTTTTTCCAGTCGTCGCGCATCAGGCGCGGCTTGCCGAAAGTGATGGCCTTGTTGCAGGCATCGGAGAACTGGCCCGGAATTTCCTTGAATATGACGGCCGCCAGAATCGTCATGTGGCCGAGCAGAAAGTCGCGCGCCGCGTCCTTGGGCACACCGCGCGCCACCACCTCGTCCATCGCTTCGCGCATCACGTCCAGCAGGGTGGCGCAGACGGTTTCGGACAGGCCCGGCTCCAGCAAAGCCATCTGGTCGACCGTGAGGCGATAGGAGCGCAGGATGGGCTGGTAAATCACCTTGGCCACCGCCTCGCCGAGTTCGAAATCGGCGTCCGTACCTTGCATCAGCGCGCTGACGATGGACTGCTTGGCGTGGGCGCCGCCGAAGAAGTCGCGCCGCGCCTCGGGCGTGCTTTCGTCGTTGAAGATCGGCGGATGGCAGGGATGGGCGACGAAGTAAACCAGGTCCGGCCGGTTCGGCAGGTGGCCGGCGAAGGGCGCGGCAGCGTCCAAGGTGATCACCATCGTGCCGGGCTGCAGCAGCGGCGAGATCTCGGCCGCTATTTTGCCGATCAAAGTGTCGGGCACCGCGAGGATCACGACCTGGGCGCCGTCCAGCGCGGCCTCGACCGACACGCAATCAATGCCCAACTCGTCCTTGAGCCGCTGGCGGCCGGTGGCGCCGACCTCGACATGGCGCACCCGGTAGTCCGAACCCTGCAGGTTCTTGGCCAGCCGGCAGCCCATTTTTCCTCCGGCGCCGAAGAGGGCGATGGTCGTATTCATTTTTTCAGACTCCAGTTGGTGGTGAGTGGAAGCACACCTCTTTCACGAGGAAAGTGCTGATGTGGTCTGATGGTATGATGAGTATGTCAATAGGTCAACATGGTGGAAACCCGAATGGCTAGAGGCCGGCTGGCCAGTAGCGCGTGCGCGGCGTCTTTATAAAGATAATTGCGAAGCCGCGCCCTTGGCGCCTACCGGAAAACCACCATGAACTTTGGACTTGTCGCACACCGATTGCACCGGCTCGGCCCGGACAGCAGCTTGCTGCACTGGGCGCGCGTTTGCGAGCCTGCCTTGCGTGCTCTCGGCTGGGGCCTGCACGCCACCGGCGGCGCCCATGACGCACTGTCGAAGTACAAATTGCTGGAGAGTCAACTCGTGCCCGTGGGCAACGGCCGCGACGGGGGGCTGATGCGCCTGGTGTCGCGCATGGCCGGCGGCCTGGTGCCGCAGGATGCGCTGGACGGCGTGTTTTTCCTGATCGACCCGGTCGACCCGACCTCGATTTACCCCGAAGCCCAGGCGCTCAAACGCCAGTGCGTGATTCACGGCAAACCGTTTGTGGCCACGCTGGCGGGCGCGATTGAATGGGTGGCGGTGGAACTGCGCAGCGCCGGGCTGAACGCGCTGAGCCTGCCCGAGGCCGCGCCCCTGTTTGACCTCGAATCCCAGGTGCTCGCCCTGATCGCTCACGATGCGCTGAAAAACAAGATGGTGGCCTTTGCCGCCGAGCATTTCGACACCCTGTCGCGCTTTGCCGGCCGCGTGGCCACCGGCACCACTGGCAGCCGCTTGAACGAGATGGCCTGGTCGCGTGGTTGGCCCGCATCCCAGCCATGGGTCACCTGCTACCAGAGCGGCCCGCTGGGCGGCGACGCGCAGATTGCTGAACTGGTGCTGGACCAGCGGTGCCAGAAAGTCATCTTTTTTGAAGACCCGCATGTGGCCCGCCAGCACGAGGCCGACATCCAGTTGCTGGAGCGCGCCGTGTGCAGCGCCCACCACGCCACCACCTGCTTCAATACCCCGGCCATGGCCACCCGCTGGGCGCAGGCCGTGTCGCGTCCGGTCTAGCGTTTTTCCGGTCGCAGGAAGCGCAACGATGATCGATTCCTTCCTGGGCGGGCTGTCTCCGGTTCCGGCGTGGATGTTTTTCGCCGTCGTTGCCCTGCTGGTGATCATCATCTGGTCGATCAGGCGTCATCGCAGCCCCAGGCTGCGCATCGAATGTGCTGACTCCATCGCAGATCTCATTCCTTCACTGGCCGGCTTGACACTGGGCACAGCCGTTGCCGGCAACTCCGTCGAATTGCTTGAGAACGGCGCTTTTTTTGAGGTGCTGCTGGCGCGCATCGGCGCCGCACAGAAGTCAGTGCACTTCGAAACCTTCTTGTGGAAAGAAGGGCGGCTGGGCCAGCGCGTGGCCAACGCGCTGTCGGAGCGCGCCCGCGCCGGCTTGAAGGTGCGTGTTCTGCTCGATGCGACGGGTTCCCGGAGAATGGGCAAGGGCACCCAGCGCCAGATGGAAGAAGCCGGCTGCAAGGTCGCGTTTTTCCATGAAAAGAAGTTTCGCAATATCGGCGTGCTGAACGACCGCGATCACCGCAAGCTCGTGGTCATCGACGGCCGCGAAGCCTTTGTCGGTGGCCATTGCATCGTCGACACCTGGCTGGGCGACGCCCAGGACAACCAACACTACGCCGACCTCAGCGTGCACTTGCACGGCCCCATCGTGAACAATGTGCAGGCCGCGTTCAGCGAAAACTGGGGCGGACAAACCGGAGAGTTGTTCGTCGGCGACGACGTGTTCCCGACGCTGGCACCGGCCGGCGACATATTGATCCACGCGGCGTACGCCAAGCCGGAAGGCTCGGCCCCGGCCGTGAAGATTCTTCACCACACCGCCATCTGCCTGGCCCGCAAGCGCATTTGGATTCAGAACCCCTATTTCATCCCCAAGCCCGAAGCGATTGACGCGTTCGGCGAGGCCGTGAAACGCGGCGTTGACGTGCGTGTGTTGATGCCCTCGACCAGTGGCTCGGACAACCCGATGGTGCAGCACGCCGGGCACCGCAACTTCGAAAAGCTGCTGCGCTGCGGCGTGCGCCTGTTCGAGTACCCGCACACGCTGCTGCACCAGAAAGTGATGACGGTCGATGGCGTGTGGAGCGCCATCGGCTCCAGCAATTTCGACGACCGGTCCTTCGACACCAATGACGAAATAACGCTGGGCATCAAGGACGCCGCGATCGCGCAGCAGCTCGATGCCGTCTTCGAGAAGTACGCCCCGCACTGCAAGGAGATCGAGTTGGCGGCGTGGACCCAGCGCGGGCTGTGGCACAAGTTCAAAGACAACCTGTTTTACCTGTTCAACGAAATTCTCTGAACTGGAACAACCGTTCAGCTCGCCACCACCACCCGGTTACGGCCGGCGCTCTTGGCCTCATAAAGCGCCCGGTCGGCCGCCAGCAGCAAGGCCTCCACCGTCGTGCCGTGCGTCGGAAACTGTGACAGGCCGATGGAAATCGTGACCGTTACCACTTCCTTGCCCGAGGCATGCAGCACCAGCTGCTCCACTTTTTGGCGCACCCGCTCCGCGCGCTCAAACGCCAGCTGGTCCGTGATGTCCGCCAGCACGATGGTGAACTCCTCGCCACCGTAGCGCGCCGCCACGTCGCTGCCGCGCGTCTGGCTTTGCAGCACCTGCGCCACCTCACGCAGCACCTGATCGCCGACCTCATGCCCGTGCGTATCGTTAAAGCGCTTGAAGTGGTCAATGTCAATCATCATCAGCGCCAAACCTGCGTAGTCGCCCTTGGTCTGCTGGCGCAAGGCACGTATCAATGCGCGCTGCGATGACTCATCGAAGAACCGCCGGTTATACAGGCCCGTCAACACGTCGCGTATAGCGGCCTGGCGCAATGATTCACGCAGCTTCAGGTTGCCGATGGAGAAGCCAACCTGCTCCAGCGCAAAGCGCCGGCTGCCTTCGTTTTCCTGACTCTCTTGCGGGTCGCTCGCCGCGTCCGCCTCCAGCACCACGATGCCCAACAATTCACCGTAGGCCATCAGCGGCAAGCATTGAATATTGTTGTTGTTGTGCGCACTCGCGTACTCGGATTGCAGATGCGCGCAGGAGGCCGAACCGGTCTCAAACGGTTGCCGAAACGGCTGCCTCAGCCGCGCCGCCCAACACTCGTTGGGCTCGAAGTATTCGACGAATGATTTGTCACCCCAGGTGAAGGCCTGGCGCAAGGGGTCTTGCCCGGCCGTCGCCAGATAGAGCGAACCGCTTGCCGCCCGCATCAAAGGCGGCAGGTGCTGCTTGAGCAAGCCCGCGGCTTCATCCAGGTCCTCGCAAGACTGCAAAAAGCGGCTCAGCTCGGACAAACCGTGCACTTGCTCGTTGCGGGTGGCCGCCGCTGCCAGCAGTCGCGACAACTCGACGTTGCGCTGATCCATTTCCTGCTGGGCAGCGTCCTTTTGGACTGCCGCGTTTCGAAAGCGCTGAACCAAGCCGGCCAGCAAAAGCAGGTTAACCAAAATCGACACCCCCAATGTCAAATAGTAATTTCTGATTTCCTGCTCAATTTCGGCCTCCAACTGGCTCGTGCGGCGAGCCTGATCCGTGCCCAAGCCACGCCACGCCGCGCGCACCGCGTTCATGGTCTGGTTGTCCGTGTCTGTCAGGATCAACTCCACCGCTTCATCGGAGCGTCCTTCACTCTTCAGCTTCACGATACGGTCAAGGTCCTGCAACTTGGCCGCGATGGCCTTGTCCAGTGCGCCCAGCGGGGCGATGGCGGATGGGTCCTGGCTCAGCGCCACGCCGAGTGCGGCACGCGACACCCGCATTTGGGTCAGCGCGGTGTAGTACGGCTGCAGATAGGGCGCGCGGCCACTGAGCAGAAAACCGCGCTGCCCGGTTTCTGCGTCCAGCAGCTGGTTCATCAGGTCATTCAAGGCCTTGTTGACGACCAGAGAATGGGTATTCACCTCGCGCGAATCCGCCAGGCGGGACAGGCTGCGCTGCGTCAGCACCGCGGTGGCGAACATGGCCGCGATCAGCAGCACCCAAATGGCCGAGGTCAAATTCCAGTAGCGTTTAGTTGGATCGGTGCGTGCGAGCGACATTGGCGATTCCCAGGTTTGAGGTCTATGGCCGACCTCTTGAAGCCAAGTAGAACAGCTTTGACTATGCACTGTTACAGGCCGTTTCTCTGTGCGGTGCCCCGCACAGCCACGCCCACCGGGCCTAACGCTGGTTCAGCTGCGCGGCCGAACTCAGCAACTCCTGCTGCAGCCAGTCGCGCAAGGCGACCAGCGGTGGCCAATCCTGGAGCTCGGGTGGGTGCAGCAACCAGAAAGCGTCCGCGCCCTGGTCCGGGTCCGCCAGCGCAATTGGCGACAGCTGCACCAGCCGCCCGTCACGCAAGGCATCCGCCGCCAGCAGCTGGCGGCCCAGCGCCACCCCCAAACCCTGCTCGGCCGCCTGCAGCAGCATGCCCATGTCGTTGAACACCGCCACCGGCTTGACGCGGCAACGCTGGCCCGCCAGCGCGAACCAGTGGTTCCACCGCTGGGCATTGCCCAGCAAGGGCTCATGCATCAAGGCCGCCGGGTCGCCGCCGAGCAGGCGCCGGGCCACCGTGGGGGAGGCCACCACGATCAGTGGCGAGTCGATCAGACAGGTGCCCGCCAGCCCCTGCCACGGGCCTTTGCCCTGCCGCAAGGCCGCGTGATAGCCCTCGCGCGGCAGGTCAATCACCTGGAGCGATGTATGCAAGTCGATCACGATGCCCGGATGCTGCTCACGCCAGCGCGCCATGCGCGGCAACAGCCAGTGCTGCGCAAAAGACGGCAGGGCGGTGAGGCGCAAGCTTTGCTCCGTGCCACTCGCCGCCAGCGCCGCCGCGCGCACGCCCTCGTCGATTTGCGCCAGTGCCGGCTCCACCGCGCTCAGCAGCGCCGCACCGGCCGCATTCAGCACCACGCGGCGGCCACGCCGGTCAAACAGGGCAAACCCAAGCTGCTCCTCCAGCACCCGCATCTGCTGGCTGATGGCGCTGTGCGTCAAATGCAACTGCTCCGCCGCCGCGCGCAGATTGGACAGCCGGGCTACAGCACGAAAGGTGGGCAAGGTTTGAAGCGGAATGCGGCTCATGCTGGTCAGTATATCTAACCAAATTCGCCAGAATTGATTGCTTTTATTGGCGCGTTTGGGTAGCTATGCTTACCTGTCACTCAACAAGGAGCCCCGCATGAACCCATCCACCTCCTGCACAACATTGCCCTTGGCTCCGGCCCAAGGCCCCTGGCTGGCCCGGCTGCTGCGGCGCACTGCGCGCACCAGCGGGCGCTACCTGTTTGCGCTGTGGAACCTGCGCCTCGGCCGGCCCGGGATCAGAGCCCGGCGCCTGTCATTGAGCGAGATGAACGACCACATGCTTCGCGACATCAACGGACGCGACGGTTTTGACCTGTGGCGCGAACTGGATCGCTACGAGCAAACCAAGGCGCGTTTGCCTCTGTAACACTTTTAGCAATTGGTTACAAAGAAATAGGGTGGGTCCATAATGCGCCACAAACCATCTCAGGGACGGGATAAGAACAATGGCTACCTTGATACCGGCGCTTGGCGCCTGCGTGTCGCGCATGACCGCAGGCGAGCGCCGGCTGGCTGAGCGGCTGGAGCAAAAACTCGACGACGATTATTGGTGATCACCGACCGCAATGATCTGGACGATCAGCTTTTTGACACCTTTGCAGCTTCTAAGCAGTTGCTGCGTCAGGAGGCCGTGGGCCTGATGCTGGAGAAACTTGAGGTGATCTCGGCCCTGTATCACGGCTTTGCCTATGAACACTATTTCGAAGCGGATACCGCCCAGAAGCTGTCGCTGATTCTCGCGGCGGAAGAGCATATCCTCGGCTTGGATGACGGCCGCAAGCGTTATATCAATGAGGTCACGGCACTTTCGCAAGCCTTCGCCATTGCCATACCGCATGAGCAAGCGATGGACGTGAAGGACGAAGTGGGCTTTTTCCAGGCGGTGAAGGCGAGGCTGGTGAAGTACGACAGTGTCGGGGGCGGGCGTAGCAACGAAGAAATCGAAACCACCATTCGCCAGGTGATTGACCAAGCGTTGGTGTCGGAAAAAGTGATTGATGTGTTTGACGCGGCGGGCATAAAGAAACCAGACATTTCCATTTTGTCTGACGAATTCTTGGCCGAACTGAAAGGCTACGAGCATAAAAACGTGGCCTTGGAAGTGCTCAAGAAACTCCTCAATGACGAATTGAAAATCCGCGCCAAGCGCAACCTGGTGCAGAGCCGGTCACTGATGGAAATGTTAGAGACCGCCATTAAAAAATACCACAACAAAATTCTGACCGCTGCCGAGGTGATGGACGAGCTGATCAAGGTCAGCAAGGAGATCGTCGCCGCCGACGATGAAGCTAGACACATGGGGCTTTCCGACTTTGAATATGCGTTCTACACAGCAGTCGCCAACAACGACAGTGCCCGCGAGCTGATGCAGCAAGACAAGTTACGCGAACTGGCTGTGGTGTTAACCCAACGTGTGCGCGAAAACGCATCCATAGATTGGACTATCAAAGAGAACGTCAGAGCCAAGCTCAAGGTGATTGTGAAACGTACCCTGCGGCAATTTGGCTATCCACCCAACATGGAATTGCTCGCGACAGAAACGGTACTTAAACAGGCGGAGATGATTGCGAACGAGCTTACGGGCGTTGTTTAGGTAACCATGAGCATTGACGACCGAGACTACCTGCGTGATCGACATGGAGCTTCCAACACGGAGGCTCGGCGATTCCGCACGTCTGAGCAGCAGAAAGCACGTCAGGCAGAAGAGTTGAAGAATCGTTTTGCCAGGTACAGCGGCTCTTCTCGTGGGCTGGCTGCGCCCAAAGCGCGTCGGAGTCGTTTCTTTCTTATCGCGCTGGTGTTGGTGATCGGGGTCATGTTCTGGACGCGCTGGCCAGACATTCCGGCGCGTTTTTTAGCCCGGTTTGCCAGCACCCCATTCCCAGAGACTGGCGCGGTGCGCTGGTTTACGCCGGTTGCGGTCAATGGGATGGGTGATGTGGAGAACCATGGAGAAGTACCAAGTTGACTTGGAGTTTCGAAGTAGTCCTTAATTGATAGCTACTCATGCAGGTAGGACGGGGGCTAGAGCCTTATTTTGCATAAAGTTTTGACTTTCAGGCCACCCCGCGTGAGCCGATTCAATAAAAATACGGCTCACATATTGAGCCGTATTAACTAGAATGCGGCTCATGACCACCCCATCGCAAGCCGCTCAACCCACCTACATCTGGCAATACCCCGGCTGGCCGACGCTCGTGTTTGATGCTGGGGCCGTGGCGCACGACCTGAATGTGGCCCATTTGCAAATGGGTCGGGTATTGGGTTTGCTGGACGCCATTGGCTTGACCGACGCGCAGGAAATTACCCGTGATCTATGGGTGCAAGAGGCCATCGCCACGGCGGCGATTGAGGGTGAACAGCTCGATCTGACCGCCGTTCGATCGTCGGTGGCGCATCGCTTGGGGCTGGCCGATGCCCCCACCCGTGACCGCCATGTGGATGGTTTGGTGGCGGTGATGCAGGACGCCACCAGCGGCTACCAATCGGTGCTCGACAGTGACCGTTTGTGTCGCTGGCAGTCCGCCCTGTTTCCGGGGGGCACGTCGAGTCTGCGTCGTATTACCGTCGGGCGTTACCGCGAGCACACCGATCCGATGCAGATCGTCAGCGGGCGGCAAGGGCACGAGGTGGTGCATTACACCGCACCTGCGTCAGACAAGATGGAGGCTGAAATGGCGAAGTT
Organism: Rhodoferax ferrireducens; assembly: GCF_003347515.1. Lineage (GTDB taxonomy): Bacteria > Pseudomonadota > Gammaproteobacteria > Burkholderiales > Burkholderiaceae_C > Rhodoferax. The sequence goes on from NZ_QEII01000314.1 coordinate 40,038, forward strand.
TCTGGCATGGTTTGAGGCCACGCGCCCCACCAGCGATGCAGCCCCCAGCCTCAACGGCCTAGCTCGCGCCGCACTGGCACACTTGTGGTTTGAGTCGATTCACCCGTTTGAAGACGGCAATGGCCGTCTGGGGCGCGCCATTGTGGACCTGGCGCTGGCGCAGGCGGTGGGCGCACCCGCGCGCCTGTTGGGCATGTCGCGGCAACTGCTGGCGACCCGTAGCGCGTATTACGACGCCTTGAACCGGGCGCAGTCAGGCGGGCTGGACGTGACGCCCTGGGTGCAATGGTTTGTGCAGGCCTTCACGCAGGGCTGCATCCAGTCGCAAGCGGTGGTGAGGCAGGCGCTGGACAAGGCCCGCTTCAGGCAGCGCGCGACCAGCTTGGCGGTCAATGAGCGGCAAAGCAAGGTGTTGAACCGTTTGCTGGAAGCGGGAAGCAGCGAATTGGGCGGCGGCTTTCTCGGCGGCATGACGGCGGAAAAATACAGCAAGATCACCGGTACCTCCAAAGCCACTGCCACCCGCGACCTGGCAGAGCTGCTGCGGCATGGTTTGCTCAAAGTTGAGGGCGTCGGCAAGGCCACCCGCTATGCCGTCAACGTCGAAGGGTGGAGCCAACCCACCACGAGTTGAATCGCCAAGACAGCAAGACGATGGGTGCGCGCAGGTCTTTTCCGTCTTTGTCCTGGTGCGGCAAGAGTCTGGCACTGGACTCGTCGGCACCTCACGGGCGTTCAGTGAATTGAAGCGACTAAGCTCGAATAATTGCTGCAATATGCGAGACCCTCATGAGCATTGACGACCGAGACTACATGCGTGATCGAAATCGCGCCTCCGACATGGAGGCTCGACGATTCCGTACGTCTGAGCAGCAGAAAGCACGCCAGGCAGAAGAGTTGAAGAATCGTTTTGCCAGGTACAGCGGCTCTTCTCATGGGCTGGCCGTGCCCAAAGCGCGCCGGAGTCGTTTCTTTCTTATTGCGCTGGTGTTGGTGATCGGGGCCATGTTCTGGACGCGCTGGCCAGACATTCCGGCGCGTTTTCTGGCCCGGTTTGCCAACACCCCATTCCCGGAGACAGGCGCGGTTCGCTGGTTTATCCCGGTTGCGGTCAATGGGGTGGGTGATGTGGCACCCCTGACAATTACCGGGCTGGCCGAGGCGGGTCAACATGTGGTGGTCAAGCTCGACACTTGGGAGGCCCACGCCCCCATCGCCATGATCCCCATTTTTGAGCCGCTGGAGTTTTACCGGGCGGGCAATCGGCTCATGGGGCATCGTATCGACCTGGGCGGTCGCATCAACGGCAACCTCAAAATTCGGCGGTCCAGTTTTGTCTAAGACAGAACAAGCGCTCGCTGGCGACGTTTGTGGCGCGGCCGGCGGTGGCGCGCGGATTGGGGATTCCGGCGCGATCCTGATTTGATAGCGGCTTGCGCAGGTGGGACGGGACTGGAGGGCTGTTTATTCAGGTAGCGTTCCCGCCCACTCCGCTAGTTTCTGTTGCAGCTCTTCCTTGCTGGGCAAATAGAGCTGGTATTCCTTGGCGTGGATGTTCGCGTCTTTGGGCAGGGTGATTTCAACCAGCGCCGCGTGCTTTTTCTTGCAGAGCACGATGCCGATGGTGGCGCTCTCGGCGTCGGTTTTCACGTAGCGGTCAAAGTAGTTGACGTACATCTGCATCTGGCCCAGGTCCTGATGGGTGAGCTTGCCGATTTTGAGGTCGATCAGCACGTAGCAACGCAACAAGCGGTTGTAGAACACCAGGTCCACAAAGAAGTGGTCGTCGTCAAAGGTAAAGCGCTTTTGGCGCGCTTCAAACAGGAAGCCCTTGCCCAGCTCCAGCAAAAAATGCTCGATCTGGCTGATGATGGCGGCTTCCAGGTCGGATTCAGAAAACCGGGCTTGTTCGGAGAGGCCCAAAAATTCCAGCACCAGTGGCTCTTTGAGCAGGTCATGCGGCTGGCTGACGATCTGCCCTTGCTTGGCGAGTTGGCGAATGCCGTCCTTGTCGCGGCTGAGCGCCAGTCGCTCGTACAGGCCACTTTGAAACTGACGCCTGAGTTCACGCAGAGTCCAGTTTTGGCTGGCGGCTTCGATCTCGTAGAAGCTGCGTTCATCCGCTTTCTTGATGCCCAGCAGGAAGACGTAGTGAGACCAACTCAGGCTGAAGGGGCGGTTTTCAGTGCTTTCCAATAAGTCAGACAGCGTCTGTCCAATGGGACGTTTCTGGATTTGGAATAAGCCAGACGCTGTCTGACCTATTCGCTGGGCGTGCAGCACATAAAACTGCCGCATGAGTTTGAGGTTGGTCGCCGAGAAACCGCTGCCAAATTCGGCAGTCAGGCGTTCGGCCAGGCGCTTGAGCACTTGCTTGCCGTATTCCGCGCGACTTTCTCCTTGCTGTTCGTATTCAACAATGTGCCGACCGATTTCGAAGTTGGTATGCACTTGCACCAGATCGACGCCACGCGCAACGGTGTTGCGGGCCGACGTGATCAGCGCTCGGATGCTGGCGTAAAGAGCCGATTCAGCGTCCGCCGCAGCCGACGCGCTCATCGCTTTGTTCATGCAAATCCCCTGATCTTCTGATGTGGGAGGCAATGTGCCTCTGCTCACTGAAGAATATACGAAGTCTGTTTTTTGCAACCGGACGGCGAACGGCCACGCTCCAGGTCTCGCTCGGGCGCTATCTCTCCCCCACGTCCTCAAACTGGCTCAGCAGATGGTTGCGTCGCTTGCCACAACAGCGACACCGGCGCCGCGTGCAGTCGCTCGTCAAACGGCGTGATGCGGTCATGGTCGTGCAGCACCAGATCCACCTCGTCTTGCTCCTTGGTTCGAAAGTGTGAGATGCGCAGCCGCTTCCCGGACCAGGTGGTGAGCTTGCGGACTTCGGACACGACGAAGTTCTCCAACAGCGGGCCATAGGCGGTGCGGTCTTTTTGCAGTTGGGCGGCGGTGACATCGCGCAGCGCAGCCAGTAAACAGGTGTCCAAAAAATGAAGCTTGGGCGTTTTCGTGAGGCGACTGACGGCGTTGCTGGACCAGGGCGGCACCTGCCGCGTCAAAAACAAGCGCTCCAGAATGCCCACATATTTCTGCGCCGTGGGTGTGGTCCAGCTGGTCGATGTTGGCGATGTCGCGCACATCCCGGTCCAGAATGAGCGCCACATAGTCTTGCAGCCAGGCCTGGCGGCGGCTGAGGCTGGTGCGGCGCAGCGCTTCGGGGTAGCCGCCCTTGAGCACGCAATCCATCGAACGCAATAACCGCGCCTTGATGGCGCTTATGGCGAGGCCGGCGGTGGTGGTGCCGGGGATTTTGGTGCGATCCTGATTTAATAGCGGATTGCGCAGGTGGGACGGGGGCTAGAGCCAGATTCGGCATATATTTTTGATCAAACTTGCCTGTCGCCCCGCAATACAATCCACATCGCCCGAGCGCCACGGGCTTCAAGCGCCCACATTCAGCCGCTACCAGCACCCAACATCTACAGCCGGCAGCGTGACCAAGGAGCAAGTGGCGATGCGCCTTAATCGTGACGTTCTGAGCGCCTTTCGCGCCGCTGGCTGCGCACGCATTCGGAGGTGTAAGGGTTGGCCGAGGTGGCCAAGCTGTCTTGCTTAAATCTCAAATGAGACACATAATTGAAGCCTGTAACACAGGAGGCCACACCATGGCAGCACAAACTTCAATGCTCCACATTCGGGTGGACGATGACATCAAAGAGCAAGCCACCGTGGCGCTGACGGCCATGGGCTTGTCGGTGTCGGATGCGGTGCGGCTGTTTTTGCGCCGGGTGGTGATCGATCAGGCCTTTCCGCTCGAACTCAAGGTGCCCAATGCGCAGACGCAGGCTGCCATGGAAGAGTCCCGCGCCATGATGGCCAGCCGTCGCCAAGCCGACGCAAGCCAAGCCCGTTTCGCAACCGCTGACGAACTGTTTGCCGATCTTGAAAAGAACAGCCGCCAATAAGCAGAGCAAGCGCGCGGCCCTGCCGCGGTCTGCCGACTACACAAAAGCATTTTTAAAAGACTGGGTGCGCTTGTCGCACGCCGGCCGCTATGACATGGTGCGACTCAAGGAGGCGATGATGTTGCTGATCGCAAACGACGCGCCGCTTGGCCCCGAATGGCTGGACCATGCCTTGAAGGGTGATTGGGCCGATCACTGGGAATGCCACATTGGGGGCGACTTCTTGCTGATTTATCAGGTTGAAGCCAACTCGATTAACTTCGTTCGATCCGGCACGCATTCTGAACTGTTCAGTAGTTAAGGAATAACGCATGAAGCCATCGTCATCCGCGACGAAAAGTTTGCCCGGGCCTACGCGCATGTGTATGACCACTACTACGGAGCAGGGTTGAGTGCTCATGCCCACCCCATCGCAAACCGCACAGCCCACCTGCATTTGGCAACACCCCGGCTGGCCGACGCTCGTGTTTGATGCCGGGGCCGTGGCGCACGACCTGCATGTGGCCCATTTGCAGATGGGTCGCGTATTGGGTTTGCTGGACGCCTTTGGTGTAGCCGCCGGGGGGTTGCCAATGGCGCAAGGGGGCTTGCTGGAGGACGGGCTCAATGGCCTGCAGCAGAACGCCATCACCCTCTCTGGCAAAGCCGTGCAGCAGTACCGCGCCGGGCGCGATCTGCGTCGGCGCGGTCTCGGGGGGCAAGTCGTCAAACAGGTCCATCGGGGTGATTTTGCTATTTTTTGCGAGCCTCTTGCCCGCCTCAGTTGGCGACGGTAAAGCGTTCTTTCACATGGCGCGGGGTTTCAATCTCGTCCACGATGGCGACCGCCAGATCGGCCACCGAGATACCGGCGGGCGCGTCACCCACGCCGGGCAGCACGTCGTCCAGACCCGTGCGGTACTGGCCGGTACGCGCGCCGGGGGCCAGGGCGATGGGTGGCGACACAAAGCTCCAGTCCAAGGAAGTCTCCAGCTTCAGTTGATTCAGCGCTTCACGCGCGGCCAGTGCGCCTTGCTTGTATTCGGCGGGGAACGGCGGCGTGTCCACCAGCTGCACGCCAGGCGCCACAAACAGGCTGCCCGCGCCGCCCACCACCAGCAGGCGTTTCAGGCCGGCGCGTTTCACGCCTTCCACAATGGCGCGGCTGCCCTGCAGGAACAGGTCATGGATTTGCGGCTCGGTCCAGCCCGGGTTGTAGGCGCTGACGACAGCGTCGTGACCGGCCACCGCCTGGGCCACCTGCGCGGTATCCAGTACGTCTGCCGCTACCACGGTCAGCTTGGGTTGTGCCGCCAATTTGGCCGGGTGGCGCGCCAGCGCGGTGACCTGGTGGCCCCGGCTGAGCAGTTCGACCAGGACAGCGCTGCCAACAAAACCTGTGGCGCCAATGAGTGCAATTTTCATGTGAATCTCCGGTGGGTGTAAGAAGGCTCTAGTGTGTTGGCTTCACAAACGTTTGAATAGTCGGTAAATTTCGCTAATACTGTGAAGTAAAACTAAACAAATAAAGGTTTTTTGCATGGGCCAACTCAAACGCATGGCGGTTTTTGCCGAGGTGGTGGCCGCCGGTTCGCTCACCGCCGCCGCCCGCCACTTGGGCATGACGCCGTCCGCCGTAAGCCAGCATTTGCGCCAGCTGGAAGGCGCGCTGGGGCTGGCGCTGTTGCACCGTTCCACACGCAAGCTGACGCTGACCGAGGCCGGCGCACGCTACATCGAGGGCTGCACCGCCATGGTGGCCGCCGCACGCGCCGCCGACCAGGCGCTGGCCCGCCACCGGGACGAGCCCGAGGGCGAGCTGCGCATCGCCGCGCCCATCGGCTTTGGCGGCTTGCTGGCGCAGGCGCTGGCACCCTTGCGCAACCACCCCAGGCTGACCCTGCGGCTGTTGCTGGATGACGCGCTGATTGACCTGATCGAGGAGCGCGTGGACATTGCCTTGCGCGCGGGCAGCCAGCCCGACTCCAGCCTGGTGGCCCGCAAGCTGGGCCGCATGGACGCCCAGATGTGCGCCGCCCCCGCTTACCTGGCGGAGCGCGGCTGGCCGCGTACGCCGCAAGACCTGGCCGCGCACGACTGGCTGGGTGGCCGGCCTTCCAGCAACGGGGCCGAGACTTTGGTTTTGCACAACCAGGGGGGTGAACAAGTGACGGTGCAGGTCAGCAGCCGGGCCCACGCCAGCCAGGTGACGGCCTTGCATGCGCTGTGCGTCGAGGGCTGGGGCATCAGTGTGGTGGTGAGTGATGACGACCGGCGCGCCCTGGCCGATGGGCGCCTGGTGCCGGTGTTGCCGGGCTGGCAGTTGCCCGACCTGCCGGTCTACGCCATCACGCCCCGGCGTGGCGAGCAGCCCGCCAAAGTGCGCCATGCACTGGCGCTGTTGGCCGCCCATTTTGAACAACTGCCACGCCAGGGGCTGTAGCGGGTGATCCGCCCCCGCCGCGGCAAGGCCAATAACTTTCCGGCCAAAATGCGCGACGCAGGGCGCTCACCGTCCCTCACCGCCCACATCCATCGCAAGGAACCCCATGACCGATCTCTCCCGCTTTCCCGTCACCCACAAATGGCCCGCCCAGCATCCCGAGCGGCTGCAGCTCTACTCGCTGCCCACGCCCAACGGCGTCAAGGTGTCGATCATGCTGGAGGAAACCGGCCTGCCGTACGAGCCGCATCTGGTCAGCTTCGAAACGCACGACCAGATGACGCCGGAATTCCTCTCGCTCAGCCCCAACAACAAGATTCCGGCCATCCTTGACCCCAACGGTCCCGGCGGCCAGCCGCTGGCGCTGTTCGAGTCCGGCGCGATCCTGCTGTACCTGGCCGAAAAGACCGGCCAGTTCCTTCCGCAGGACGCGGCGCAGCGCTACGAGACGATCCAGTGGCTGATGTTCCAGATGGGCGGCATCGGCCCGATGTTTGGCCAGCTGGGATTTTTTCACCGGTTCGCCGGTAAAGAGTACGAGGACAAGCGCCCGCGTGACCGCTATGTGGCCGAGGCCAAGCGCCTGCTGGCCGTGCTGGAGCAGCGGCTGACCAACCGCGACTGGCTCATGGGCGAGGCCTACACCATCGCCGACATCGCCACCTTCCCCTGGGTGCGCAACCTCATCGGCTTCTACGAGGCGGGCGATCTGGTGGGCATGCGGGATTTTCCGAATTTGAACCGGGCGCTGGCGGCGTTTGTGGCGCGGCCAGCGGTGGTGCGCGGGCTGGGGATTCCGGCGCGGTCCTGATTTGATAGCGGCTTGCGCAGGTAGGACGGGGGCTAGAGCCTGTTTTTAGTGTGAATTTAGAAGGCCTGATCCGGCTTGCTTCGACTCAAAGCTGCGAATCTCGGTCAGCGCCTCGCTCAGGCTCATTTCGCTGGTCTCCATCAGCTTGCCGACCAGGTGCTCGGTCAGCGGCTTGAGCCGGGCCAGCACGGTCTTGGTCTCAAGGTAGAGCCGCTCGCTCTGGGCTTCCATGATGGAGCGCGTCTCCGCATCCAACTCGCGGCCAACGCCCTGGCGGTCCTTGTTGAGCGCCCCAAAGTTCAGGCGGGTCTTGCGGTACATGCCCATCTCGCCCACCGCGTGATGCAGCAACTGCGTCACGCGGGTGATGTCGTTGTGGGCGCCGTTGGTCGTGCCTTCCTCGCCAAAGAACAGTTCCTCATTGGCCATGCCGCCCAGCAGCACGCGCACATCGTGTTCCATGTCGCTCTTGGTCTTGAGCAGGTTGACGCCCTGCTTGTGGAACACAAAGCCCAGTGCGTTGGTGCGTGGGTTGGCCTTGAGCGAAATCTTGATGGTCTTCATGTTGGCCAGGACCTGCGCCCAGTCGCTGTTGGGCAGCTGGCGTTCGTGCTCCAGGTCCACCAGGAAATGGCCCCATTCGTGCACGGCAATGATGCGGCGGTCGCGCTCTCGCTCCTGGGTGGTGTGGATGTTGACGTTGCCCACCAGCACGCGCTCGGCGGCCTGCATCAGGGTCTCGGCATCGATCATGCTGCCCGCCTGCACGGCCGTGATGCCCGCCTGGTTGACGATGGTTTCCAGATCGGCCGGGCTGCAGCCCTCGGTCACGTCCACCACATGGTGCAGGTCGAGATGGGGCAGCACCTTGTCGGCGCGCTGAAGCAGGTAGTGGCCGATGATGGCCAGGCGCTCTTCCCCATTCGGCATGCGAAAGTCCACCTTCATCTGAAAGCGCCGCAGCATGGCCTCGTCCATCTGCATGGTTTCGCTGTTGAAGTTGCTGGCCACGATCCAGATGATCTCGGCTTCGTTCTTGCTGCGCACGCCATCGAGCACGGACAGCAGTGTGTTGGCCGTGTCGTCGTCGAATTTGCGGCGACCGCCGCGCTTCATGAACAGGTCCTGCGCCTCGTCCAGGAAGACGATGCAGCGCTTGCGCCGCTGGGCCATGGCCACGATGCGGCCGAGTGTGGTCGCGCCGCCGGCCACGTAGCCTGTTTCCAGGTTGGCCGCCGAGTGGAACAGGATCGGCAGATTCAGCTCCTTGGCCAGGTAGCTGGCCAGCTTGGTCTTGCCGGTACCCGCCGGGCCACTGAACATCACATTGAAGGGCTTGTTGATGCCGTACTCGGCATACTCGGCGCGGCGCAGATATTGGTCCTTGATTTGCGCCACCTCGGCCTTGATGTCGTCCATGCCCACCAGGTCGTCGATGGAGCCTTGCACCTGCGTCGGCTCAAGGAACTTGAGCGACTTGTGCTGGCTCTTGAGCTGGATATACAAAAAGGCCAGCACGCCGAGCGTCAGCGCCGCCGACAAGCCGCCGCTCAGGCCGGCCTTCCAGCCCGCTTTCTCGGACTGCGGGCGGGCATCGGCAAAGCGCTGGTCCAGGCGCTCGAACACCGCCAGGCTGGCGGGCGAGAGCTCTGCCCGTGGAACAAAGTTCAGCTTGCTACCCCAAGGGGCGGTGACGGCTTTGTCGGTGAAGATTTTGGTCTCCATATCGCTTGGATAGTACGCGTGCTGTTTGCCCTGTGACTCAATAAGGACAATGCGCTCCGACACGTTCCACAGCAGGGGCTCATAGACCACTGTGATGCGCTCGACCGGGTTCGTTTCCAGAAAGTTCAGCACCGATCCGCTGCCCAAGACCACGGGCAGCTTGTCGTTGAGTGCCCACATTCCCTCGCCCGCCGTGCCCGCCACGGCCATGGCCTTGACCTGCTCGGCGAGGGCGGCCTGCTTGCGCAGAAGCGTGAACGAATAGATGGCGCTGACCGGAATCAGCACGGCGATGACCAGCACGGTCAGCTTGACGGCCATCGACTGGATCACGAACCAGTCCTGCAGCCGGCTGGCGGCTTTTTTGAGGGTGGGCCACGAGCCGGTTGGGGCCGCGGTTGAGGTTGAGTCCAACGCGGGGTCACCGGGTTTCGATAAATCTGACATGACAGTCCTTCGTGGCGGGCGCCCCGTTTGATACAAGCGATACAAGCCGCATGGGTTCGGCCGCCATGCTACGCTTAGATTTATCGGCCTGGAAGCCGTGCCGCCAAAATGCCGGCATCAAGACGCTCACGACCCGTGCCATTCCAAGAAACCCCATGTTCAAGCTCTTCCCATGACACTGACGTTACGAGACAAGGCGCGACTGTGGCGCAGCCCCTTGTTACCAGATGCTGAACTGCTGACAGCGGAGTACTACGCGCAGGAGTTTGCGCCGCATTGGCATGAGGGGTTTTCGATTCCGGTCATCCACACGGGTGCGCAGAGTTACCGTTATCGGGGCGCGCTTTGCATCGCCGGGACGGGCTGCATTGCGGCGATCAATCCGGGTGAAATTCATACCGGTCAACGTGCCACCGATAAGGGCTGGGCCTATCGCGCGTTTTATCCGTCCGTGGCCTGGATGCAGGGCCTGGCGTCGGATGTGGCGGGCCACCCGGTCGACGTGCCATGGCTTCCAGACGATGCGATTGCCGATGTCGAGGTGGCTGGCAAGTTGGAGTTTGCCCACCGGCTGCTCGAAGACGGGGCCGATACTCTGGCCGCTGAGTCCGCGCTGACCGGCGCGTTTGCCTTGTTGTTGTCACGTTATGCGCGCATCCAGATGCAAGCGCGGCCTCTGCACCCGGATGCCGTGCGGGTGGCGTGCATGAAGGCCAGGTTGGCCGATGATTTGACCGAACCGATCAGCCTGTCGGCGCTGGCCGCTGCGGTCGACTTGTCGCCGTTTTATGCGGCGCGTTTGTTCTCTCGCACCGTGGGCATGCCGCCCCATGCGTGGCGCAACCAATTTCGCCTCAGTCTCGCGCAAGGCTTGTTGCGGCAGGGCTTGTCGGTGACGGAGGTGGCCGCCATGCAGGGCTTTGCGGATCAAAGCCATTTCACGCGCCACTTCAAGCGGGCCTTTGGCATCACGCCGGGCCGCTGGCAAGTTTGACCAGCGCAAGAACGTACAAGCGCATATCAGGCGATCTGCCTAAGATTCCTCTCAGTTTGTTTGACAGGAGTTTTCATGACGCAGTCTTCTGCATTGGCCAGCTTCATGGCGGGCGCTCGGGATACCGTTCCGATGTTGGTTGGCGCCGCGCCCTTCGGCATCATTTTTGGCGCCCTGGCTGGCACCACGCAGCTGGCGCCATGGCAAGGGCAAATGATGTCGCTCGGTGTGTTTGCCGGGTCGAGTCAGTTCATTGCCATTGGGCTGATGGCGGGGCTGGCCGGCGCCATGGTGATCTGGCTTGCCACCTTCATCGTGAACCTGCGCCACATGCTGTACGCGGCAGCCCTGTTGCCGCATGTGCGTCATTTGCCCGGTCGCTGGCGCTGGGTGCTCGGCTTTTTGCTGACCGATGAAACCTTTGCGGTCATGGACAGCTACTACCGCAAGCACCCGCATGCGCCCTTGGGGCACTGGTATTTTCTGGGCTCGGGTTTGTCGATGTATGCCAACTGGCAATGCGGGACCCTGGTGGGGCTGTTGTTTGGCGCGGTTTTTCCCCAATTGCAAACACTGGGCCTGGACTTCGCGATGGTGGCGACTTTCATCTCTATCGTGGTGCCGCAAGTGGTTCGTTTGCCCCATTTCTCCGCCGCCGTGGCGGCCGCAAGCGTGGCGTATCTGCTGAAGGACGTGCCGTTCAAGCTGGGCTTGCTGGCGGCCGTCGTGGTCGGCGTTGCCATTGGCGTGCTGCTGACCAGACTGCGCACACCCGCTTCGACGCAAGGGGGCATGGCATGAGCGTTACCGTCACCATCATCGGCATGGCGGTGATCACATTCGTGATCAAGGCGCTGGTCTTTATTTTGGGTGACCGGGTGGTTTTTTCGCCCACCTTGAAGCAGGCGCTGGGCTTTGTTCCTGTCACCGTGCTCACCGCGATCATTGTGCCGATGGTGCTGGCACCGCACGGTCAAGGCTTGGAGTTGAGCTGGCGAAATCCGCAGCTGGTGGCGGCACTCGTTGCGGTGGCGGTGTGCGCCGTGACGCGGCACCGGCTGCTGACCATCATGGTCGGCATGACCGTGTTTTTTGGGTGGCAGTTTTTTTATGGGGCGACAATCTAGCCCCAACGCCTATGGCGAAACCTCCCCTATCACCACATTGAAGAGCCGCAACATGACCCAAGACTTGAACCCCAAAAACGAAGTGAAGACCCCGGCGCTGTGCGATTCGTGCGCCGGCATCCAGCGCAACTGGCGCGGCGCCCCCGGCCATCCCGAGCTGATGCAAGGCGTTAACCGCAAAGAGCCGCGCAGCCACGGCCAGGTCACCGTCACCAAGTACCGCTGTGAACGCTGCGGCACGGCGTGGGAGTACGAGAACAACAAGGTCAACTTGCACGCGGGTTGGTCGGTGGTGGGCTGATAGACGGCGCTCCGCAGACCTCTTCAATTCAACTCACCGCCATGTCCATCACCCTGGACACCCTGCGCCGCTACGCGGTGGCGCGCTCCCTGTTCACGCCCACCACCCTGGCCCGCGCCATCCAGCGTCTGGGCTTTGTGCAGGCCGACCCGATCCGCGCACCGGCGCGTGCGCAAGACCTGACCTTGCGCCACCGCGTCAAGGGCTACTGCGCGGGCGATCTGGAGCGGCGTTACGCCAGGCTCGACATTGAGGAGGACTTCTTCGTCAACTACGGCTTTTTGCCGCGCGCCACGCAGGCGTTGATGCACCCGCGCACGCCGCGCACGGCGTGGCCCCCGGCCCGCTGGGCGCAGGCCCATGCCGTGCTGGACTTTGTGCGGACACACGGGGTGGTGCACCCGCGCGAGGTGGACGCGCACTTTGCCCATGGCGCGGCACGCAACTGGTTTGGTGGTTCCTCCAATGCCAGCACGCAGCTGCTGGACGACATGCACCACCGCGGCCTGCTGCGCATTGCCGCGCGCGTGAGTGGCGTGCGCACCTACGTCGCCTGCGAGCCACGGGAGCCCTCGGGGCCGCTGGTCGATCCCGCCCAGACCATGGACGCGCTGGTCGATGTGATCGTGGGCAAGTACGCGCCCTTGCCTGAACGCTCGCTCGGCGAACTGATCAGCCACCTGCGCGGCGGTGCCCCGCAGTGGGCCGATCAACGCCAGGCGGCGTTCCGGCGCGCCAAGCTGAGGCTGGCCTCCATCAAGGTGGATGGCGTTGTCTGGTATTGGCCTGCGGATGAGTCACCGGTATCACGCCGGCCTGTGCCCGGCGCCGTGGTGCGCTTGCTGGCACCGTTTGACCCGGTGGTCTGGGACCGCCGGCGCTTCGAGCTTTTGTGGGGCTGGGCCTATCGTTTCGAGGCCTACACGCCCGCCGCCAAACGGGTGCGGGGCTACTACGCGCTGCCGCTGTTGTGGCGCGATCAAGTCATCGGCTGGGGCAATGTGACGGTGAGCGGTGAGCTGCTCAAGGTCGATCTGGGCTATGTGTCCGGCACCGCGCCGCGCGAAGCCGGTTTTGCGCATGCCCTGGCGGATGAATTGGCGCGGCTGCGCACCTTTCTCGCCTTGCCGGCGCTTTGAACGGTGCGCTGGATGGCCTTGATTTACTCCTGATTAGATAGCTGTCTACGCAGGAGATACAAGGGCTAGAGCCCGATTTATTTTAAATCGCTGTTCAAATCGCGCCAAGGTGCGGCAAGTGCTGCTCAAGCATCTCTTGCACGGTGTCGGCCTGCAGCACATCACGGCGGCGCTTCATGGCTTCGCGCTCGGTTTGGGTGGACATCCATCGCTTGAATGCGACAAACGTCGCGGGGTGGACTGTGTTCATGCGCGCCATGGTGCCATTGCTGGCCACGATCACGGCCGAGAATCCGGGCGAATCCAGCAACATATTGGCACGGCGCGCCTGGACTACCCAAAAGTCTTCGTCCTCAGCGCCGAGTTTGATCGGGTGCGGATCGTCCCCGGTACGCTCCCGGCGGATGATGTCCACTTCAAAGCCGTCTTTGTTGACGGCGGTGTATTTTTGGCTTTTGCGGATGCGAAATGAGCTGTCCACCTTTTTCAAGACGCCGAGCATGGAGCTGTCCACGCGCGCCAACTGGGTGGAAAAGATGATGTGTTTGCGTGTGTCCCCCAGCAGGTCGATGTCACGTGTCGCCAATGCCTCGGCGTCCAGACGAACCCCGGCGGCGGCCTCGTAGGCATACAGCGCGTGGGTTCCCACCACCCGAAAATGCTCACTCAGTTTGGTGCTCGCCAAACGGTTCAGCAAGGCGATGACAAGCGGGTCCACCCGGCCCACGCGCAGGGCGCGGTTGAGCCGCTGTTGTTGTACGAGGGCCGCCTGCAGGCCGGCTACCCGCTCGGCGCTTTCACGCTTTCTTTGCGTGAATCGGGCGTAGATGGCATCAAGTTCCGCAGTGCGTGCGCCCAGGCTGGTCTCGGCACCAGCGGGCGTGGTTCGCACCAGGTATTTGGAGTCGGGTGATGTGGGCGGGCCCGCATGCCAGTACATGCCGCCACGAACATGGGCCGCCTCTTCCAATGCCTCTTCCAGGGCTTCGAAGACCGAGACTGCATCGATGTATTGACGCGAAATGGTTGCACTTGTTTCTAACATTTCGGCATATTAGTATAAATTTCATTTTTATGCCGAATATTAATATAAAACAACGACTTACGCTTTCTATTGTCTTGCCTGATTGAGGCCAACTGGCGTTCGCATTCGGGTGTGCGAGCTGAATGGACTTTCATCGCGCCAGCCCAGCTGACGCCGATAAACTTCGGAGCTTCACCTTCCTGGAGTTGCCCCATGCTTTTGATAACCCGCCGCACTGCGGCCCTGGCGCTGTGTCTGGCCGCCAATCTCTGCCTGGCCCAGGCCGTGGCCCCGCCGGCATCCAGCGTGCGCTTGCGTGGCACGGTGCAAAGCGTGGCGCCCGGCCTGCTGACCGTGAAGGCGCGTGGCGGCGAAGTCATTGAGCTGGTGATGCCTGACAAGCTGGCCGTCCCGTCGGGTCGCACGCTGCGCCTGAAATACAAGGACGGCGAACGGGCGATTGTGGTTCCGCCGGATGCGCCCATCGTGACCTTCCGGCCCGGCGACCGCAGCCTGCTGGTGCCCGGCGCCAGCGTGTCGCTGACGGCGCAGGTGACGGATGGCAAGCCCACCATTTCGCGCATCAGCGCTGGTCGCAACGGCTTTGCGTTGCCCTACTGAAGACGTCGCGCCCGGGGCCACAGCCTGAAGGCCAGCGCCAGCAGCAGCACCACGATCGGCAGCACATAGACCGGTGACATCGGAATGCGCTTGCCGAAAGTGATCACGAAACTGATCCATAGGTAGTACATGCCGGCCAGGTGCAGCCGCTGCCAGGCGGGCCGCCCGAGCCAGGCGGCTGTGGCGTCGAACGAGGTGGCCGCGAGTACGGCGATGAAGCCGTAGGCGATGCCGCCCGAGATGAAATTGCCCACGCTGCTCGCCTGGTGAAAGGCGACCGGATCGAGCTGGGCGAAGGTGGCGATGGCCAGCGCGTGAATGGTGTGCGACACCGCGAAGCCCAGTCCCAGGTAGCGCCGGTTGCGCACTTGCCAGCGCGTCCACGCGCCTGGCCACTGGCGTGCCGCGGCCGAGGCCGTGAACGCCAGCAGAAACAGCAGCAGGGAGGTGCGCGCGGTCACGCGGATCAGGCGGCGCACGCCTTCCACGCTCGGGTCCAGCGCCAGCACGGCGGCGGCCAGCAGCAACAGGCCCAGGCTTAGAAAACCCAGCAGGCGCCAGCCTTGTGGCGTCTGGCTGGAAGGTAGGGTATGTGCGGTGTTCATTCGTGACTCCAATAAAAAATGAAAATACGTGACTGCAATGTGATCGGAGATTACATTTCTGGGTGAATACCGTCCAACCCCCACACAAGGTGCTTACATGGTCTTGCCCCGATCCGCCCCTGGCGCCATGCCGCGCACCTACCACCACGGCAACCTCCGCCAAGCCCTGGTGGAGGCCGCTCTCGAACTGGCCCAGCAAAACGGCCCCGAGCGTGTGAGCGTGCGCGAGGCGGCGCGCCGCCTGGGCGTGTCGCCAGCGGCGCCGTTTCGCCACTTCCCGAACCGCCGTGCGCTGATGACCGCCGTGGCCGAAGAAGCCGCTGAGCGGCTGCGCATCGAGGTGCGCAAGTCTTTGGGCGGAGAAAAAGGTGGCGGGCTCGCACGCTTGCACGCGGTGGGGCGGGGCTACCTGCAGTGGGCACGGCGCCACCCCGCGCATTTCAGGATCGTTTCGGCGCGCGACCAGATCGACCTCGAAGGCTCAGCGGCCCTGCGTCACAACATTGAAGAGGTGCGCGAGGTGACCGTGCAGGCACTGCAAGCGGCGCAGGCGCAAGGGCAGATCGCCAGGCACCACGACGCGTCGGCGCTGGCCTTGCTGGCGCGGGCCACGGTTTATGGGTTGGCGCGCATGGATCTTGATGGCCACTTCGGGCAGTGGGGCGTGGCGCCGGCCGCAGTGCCGGCGGCCATGGACGCGACGCTGGACTTGCTGATCACCCTGCTGGCTGGCGCGGCAGATCCTGCCACCGCTGCAACAAGTTAAGCCAGCGGCAGGTAGATGTCAGACAGCAGTTGCGCCGGTGGCGTGTCGCGCGGATTGTTCAGGTATTCCTCGAACACCGGGCTGTCCGCTGCCTCAAAGCCTGACTGCACCAGCCATTGTCCGTACAGCCACTGGTAGGCCGCGCGCATGGTGGCATAGGGACCCTGGTGGCGCAGCACGGCGCACAGGCCACCGCCCAGGGTGAAGGGTTCCAGCGGCGGCTGGGGCGCACCGCCTGCAGGCAGACTCAGGCCCGCGCGCGATTGCAGCTGCGCTTCCGGCACGGCAAAGGGGTCGTCGTAGTACACCGCCATCCAGCGCATGTCGGGGCGCGCCAGGCCTTGCGCAGCCATGCGGGCGTAGGCCATCTCAAACGCCTTGCCGATCTGCATATACGAGCCGCGGTGCGAAATGCCGGCCAATTGCTCCTGGGGCACCTGCCGCAATTCAACCGTGTAACCCGCCGTCGCCACGGGCTGCATCTGACCTTGCAGAAACGCTACGTGGCTGCCCTCGGCCCGGTAGCGCGTCGGGCTTGTGCCATACAGGCCGCTGAAGGCGCGCGTGAACGATTGCGCGTTGGGGTAGCCGCATTTGCGCGCCACTTGCGCCACCGGCAGGCTGGTGTTGGCCAGATAACCGGTGCCACGGTGCAAGCGCAGGCGCCGCACCGTGGCGGCAATGGTCTCGCCATACAGCGCCTGGTACACGCGATGCCAGTGGAAGGCCGACAGGTGCGCCACTTGGGCCAGGCGGTTCAGGTCCAGCTCCTCGGCCAAATGGTCGTGAATGTAGGCCGTGACGCGGCTGAGTCGTTCCTGGTAGTCGGTCCAGCTGTGGCTTTTGTTCATGGCTGCGGGGCAGAGGGGCTCAGGCCTATCGAGATGGTGATGTCGCCACTGGCGCGGTACTGCTCGTATTCTGCGACAAAGGTCTTGGCCAGCTCAGTGCGCGCCCAGATCGCTTGCCATGCGGCGCCGACCAGATCAAAACGGCCCTTTTCCACGCCAAACACCACGCGTGGCGAAGCCGGCACCACCACGCGCACCATACCTGCGGGCACCGGTGCGTCGGCCGGCACGGCGGCGCCGATGACCAGCGAGTACAGGCCGGTGTTGTTGCTGCCCGCGTTCTCGAAATGGGTGTACACCGCGAAGACATCGTCACTGCGCCTGAAGCCGATGTTGGCCAGCACGCCTTCTTGGCCAAAGCGCTGCCAGTGCGGGGGAATCGTCTGCATCGCCTCGGCGTTGGAGGTGCGCAGCTCGATACCGACAACGGTGATGGCCTGCGCCAGCGCTTCAAAATGATGGGGAAATTGGGGGGTGCTCATGCTCTTGCTCCTGGTGGGTTGGACATGGCATGGAGTCTAGAAGCCGCGGCATGACAAATCTTGCGGAGTTGCGGGATGCGGGTGCGAGGGCCTGGTCAAGACCGTCCCCATTTCCAGGCCGATGATGCCGCCGCCAGAATCAGCATGCGTTTGGGCACTTCTTTCAATTCCAGTGCGCCGGTCGAATCAACCACGCGTGGAACTTCCGGCATGAAGGGCAGGCGCACGGCCTGGCTGCCGGCGGCGATGATGCAGTTCTTGAAGCCTATGGTCTGCGTCTTGCCGGTTTTTTCTTGCGCGCTGCCGGTGGTTTCCTCCACCTGCACCTGGTTGGGCGTGGGCGCGCCAAAGTCAACGCCGATGGCAGCCAGGTGATTGACCTCGTCCATCACGGCGGCCACATGCAGCAAGGCCTTGGACGGGGATGCAACCCATAGTCTGTGACTTGATGTAAGAAAAATGGGCAACTAAGCACATCGTTTTCACGCATCCAGGGACTGGCATCGCTGACGCCGACTTGATCGGGCAAGCGGCTGGATTGGTTCCTTTGTAATCTACCTTTCGTTACAACTGTCGGCAACATTTAATAAAACCATAAGAATTGGATCTTATCGTTCATCAACGTTTCCTATTTACAAAAACACAACTCATTGGAGGTTCGACTTGAAAATCCGTATCCTTGCTATTAGCGTCGCGCTAGCTGGCGTCAACGTCGCATGGGGAGCGATGAATGAACCTATCAAACCCATATCGGCCGCCAAGGTCACCGACCCGGCCCTGGTCGAACTCGGCAAAAAACTCTTCTTCGATCCGCGCCTGTCAAAATCCGGCTTCATTTCCTGCAATTCCTGCCACAACCTGTCAATGGGCGGCACCGACAACCTGAAGACCTCCATCGGCCACAACTGGAACCAGGGTCCGATCAATGCGCCCACGGTTCTCAACGCCAGCATGAACATCGCCCAGTTCTGGGACGGACGCGCCAAGGACTTGCAGGCGCAGGCGGGGGGCCCGATCGACAACCCAGGCGAAATGGGCTCGACTCATGTGCTTGCGGTCTCGGTGCTGCAATCGATTCCCGCGTATGTCGCCGACTTCAAGAAATCGTTTGGCACCGACAAAATCGCCATAGAACAAGTCACCAAAGCGATGGCCGCTTTCGAGGAAACCCTGGTCACGCCAAACGCCCGATTCGACAAGTGGCTGGAAGGCGACCAGAAGGCCTTGTCGGCGAATGAGCTGGCCGGCTACAAACTCTTCAAGGACAGTGGCTGCGTGGCCTGCCACAACGGCCCGGCCGTTGGCGGCAATTCCTACCAGAAGATGGGTGTCGTCACGCCTTACAAGACATCCAACCCCGCTGAAGGCCGATTCGCCGTCACCAGCAAGGATGCCGATCGCTTCAACTTCAAGGTACCGACCTTGCGCAACGTGGAAATGACCTACCCCTATTTCCACGATGGCGCCGCCAACACCTTGACAGAAGCCGTCGACACCATGGGTCGCATCCAGTTGGGCAAGAAGTTCACGGGCGATGAGAACACCAAGATCGTCGCCTTCCTGAAGACCCTCACCGGCGACCAGCCGAACTTCAAGCTGCCGGCGCTGCCGCCGTCTTCCGACACAACGCCAAAACCGCAACCGTTCGCGAAAAAGTAAGCGCCTCGCCCGCGAAAGGCGAGAGCCAATGGGGAGCAATGAGGACTGCTCCCTTTCCCATTTCTTAATTGTTATGAAGGAATATTATGAGCTTGAGCACTACCCCCAAACGTTACGGATCGCTGTCCATCGGGCTGCACTGGGTCATGCTGCTGCTGCTCGTAGCGGTGTATGCATGCATTGAACTGCGCGGCTATTACCCCAAAGGAAGCGATCCGCGCGAGGCCCTGAAAACCTGGCACTTCATGCTGGGCCTATCGGTTTTTGCACTGGTCGTGGTGCGCCTGGTAGCCCGGATGATGAGCACCACCCCGCCTATCGAGCCCAATCCGCCCAAGCTGCAGACGCTGTCGACCAAGCTAATGCACCTTGCACTCTATGCCCTCATGTTTGGCATGCCGCTGGCTGGCTGGCTGCTTCTCAGCGCGGCCGGAAAGCCGATCCCGTTCTTCGGCCTGCACCTGCCGGCGCTCATCAGCCAGAGCAAAGATACGGCGGAGTTCATCAAGGAAATCCATGAGACCGGTGGCACCGTCGGCTACTTTCTCATTGGTTTGCATGCCGTTGCCGCCTTGTATCACCACTATGTGGTGCGCGATAACACGCTGCTGCGGATGCTGCCGAGCCGCGCTTGAGTCAGCACAAGCGCCGATGACCTCTGCCGATGCGCTACAGCCAACGCCACCGCCACGGTGATTGGATCAGCAGAACCGCCAGGGCCAGGTCTTCATGGCTGCGGTCACGCCATGGCCCGAAGATTAAGCCGGCCCGCGCAACAAGGAGGGCATCATTTCGCTCAAGACCGTGACGCGCTAGCCAATCAAAGCCTCCGCCGTGATCTGCGCCCAGACCACCCGGCCCGGCGATGCAACGCAAGAGCGTGGTTTTTCCGGAACCAGAGTGGCCGAACAGCGCGCTCACACCGCGCGCGGGCAAGTCCAATCGGTCCTTTCCACCATACCCTGCTGCGCGCCAACCACCAGGCAATCGGAGCGCCCAGCAGCAACGGCTTGCGGTCGGCCGCGCACGCAGCCTGTCGGCGGCAAAACCGATGTGTAATACTGCCTGTAGATCAGCGCAGCGCCGTCACTTTCAGCGTCGAGCAAGCTGTTGAACTCGGGGTACTTCTTGAGTGCGACCACGCAAGCCTTGATCAGGAACGCGAGCATGGTGATCTTGATGCCGCTCTTCTCGTTCTCCTTGTTGGTCGAGACGCGAAACGCTTCCAGGTCGGTGATGTCTACATCGTCATGGTTTGTAACAGCTGGAATCAGGATGGCGTTGCACAGTAGATTGGCACCGCTGATCTTCTTGATGCGGCTGAGTTCCTTGCGCTCGATCGGTCCGAACTTGGCAAAGTCCACTTTCGGCCAGGGGATCAGGCCCGAGCCCGGTCCATCATTGCCTGAAGAGGCTGCAGCCGGCTTGGCTTGTTCTTTAGCAGCTACCGTTTGGATAGCGCCGCTCATCACCGGGCGTGTAAATGACTGCATATCGTGGTCGGTGATGCACCCTTTCATGCCTGTGCCTTTGCGAGGCCGGCACCACCACGCACACCATGCCTGCGGGCACCGGTGTGTCGGCCGGCACGGCGGTGCCGATAACCAGCGAGTACAGGCCGGTGTTGTTGCTGCCCGCGTTCTCGAAATGGGTGTACACCGCGAAGACATCGTCACTGCGTTTGGCGTCGATGTTCGCCTGCGCCAGCGCTTGTGACCATAATATTGAGCCGCACGCCACCCCACGCAACCTATGAAATCGGAGAACCGCCATGGCCTACACCTTGCTGATCGTCGAAGACCCTCACCAGCGCGACACCCGGACGCCCGCCGAAGGGCGTGCGGCGTATGACAGCATGGTGCAGTTCGCGGAGCAGCTCAAGGCCCGGGGCTTGTTGCTGGCGACCCAATCCTTAACCTCACACGCCGCCGCTACCCGTGTGCGGGTGCGCGATGGGCAATCACAGGTGCTGGACGGTCCGTTTACCGAGGCCAAGGAAATGGTGGGGGGCTTCTTTTTGCTCGATTGCAAGACCCAGGCGCAGGCCATTGCCATCGCCGCCGAATGCCCGGCGGCGCAGTGGTGCACGGTGGAGGTCAGGGAAGTAGGCCCCTGCTTCGTGTGATGCGGCCCTGGAACCGGGTGATCAGGGTTTTCACCTAGAGAGTAGTTGTCGAAATGGATGGCGCTGGTTCGTCGTGGAACTGAGGAATGCAATGACCGATCAACACCAGACCGGCCCATGGCGCCTCAACCCGCAACACACAAGGAGAGCCCATGCGATTCATGATTATTGTCAAAGCCACGCCGGACTCGGAGGCGGGCGTGATGCCACCCGACACGCTGCTGGCCGAGATGGCCGACTACCACGAGCAACTGGCCAAAGCCGGTGTGTTGCTCGATGGCTCGGGCTTGCAGCCCAGCGCCAAAGGGTGGCGCATCCGCTATGACGGCAAGAAGCCGGAGGAGCGCACGCTGATCGACGGCCCGTTTTCCGAGAGCAAGGAACTCATCGCCGGTTACACCCTGATTCAGGTGCGCACGCGCGCGGAAGCGCTGGAGTGGACGCGGCGTTTTCCCAACCCCTCGATCGATGGCAGGCAAGCCGAGATTGAAGTACGCCAATTGTTCGAGCTGGAAGATTTTGGCCCGAGCGAAGTCGTGGAGCGCTTTCGCGACATCGGCGTGGGTGCGTCTGCGCAAATTTCCAATCCCCCTCAACATTGAAACAAGGAGTCCTGATCATGTCCCAACCATCCGTCAAGCCCATTCCCGAGGGCATGCACACGTTGACACCGCACCTGGTCTGCGCCGGTGCGGCCGATGCCATCGAGTTCTACAAAAAAGCCTTTAACGCGGTTGAGGGCTATCGCCTGCCGGGGCCCGATGGCAAGCTCATGCATGGCAGCGTGGTGATTGGCGACTCCATGCTGATGCTGGTGGATGAAAATGCCGCGTGGGGCACGCTCGGACCCAAGAGCTTGAAAGGCTCGCCGGTGACGATTCACCTGTATGTGCCAGACGTCGATGCCGCCGTGGCCCAGGCCGTTGCTGCCGGTGCAACCGTCACCATGCCGGTCGCCGACATGTTTTGGGGCGATCGCTATGGCGTGCTGCAAGATCCTTTCGGCCACAACTGGTCGGTGGCGACGCATCAGCGGGATTTGAGCCCGCAAGAGATACAAGAGGCGATGCCCAAGATGGACACGATGAACAAGACGTGCACTTGAGCCGCTGCAGCCGTGGTGGCCAGCGTGACACAACAGTCGCTGGAGGCGATTTGGCGGATTGAGGGCGCCAGCATCATCGCGGCGGTGGCTCGCATGGTGCGCGACATCGGCCTGGCCGAAGAACTGGCGCAGGACGCCTTGGTCGCGGCGCTGGAACACTGGCCCGCTGACGGCGTGCCGCAGAATCCGGCCGCCTGGCTGATGACGACTGCCAGGAACCGGGCACTGGACCATTTGCGACGCGCCAGGATGCTGCTGGAGAAGCACGATCAGATCGGCCATGAGCTTGAGGCCCAGCAGGCTTTGTTCGTGCCCGATTTTGTGGATGCCCTGGATGCGGCCCGATCGGACCAGATCGGCGACGACTTGCTGCGCCTCATCTTCACGGCCTGCCACCCAGTGCTCTCGACCGAGGCGCGCGTTGCCTTGACCCTCAAGCTGCTTGGCGGCCTGAGCACCGCCGAGATCGCACGGGCCTGCCTGGTGCCAGAGCCCGCCGTCGCGCAACGCATCGTGCGCGCCAAGCGAACGCTGACCGAGGCGCATGTGCCGTTTGAACTGCTCCAGGGGGACGCCTTGAGACCGCGCCTGGGCTCGGTGCTGGAGGTGATTTACCTGATTTTCAACGAAGGCTATACCGCCACCCGTGGCGGCGAGTGGATGCGCCCGGCTCTCACCGACGAAGCCGTGCGCCTGGGGCGCGTGCTGGCCGGGCTGGCCCCCGGGGAAGCCGAAGTGCATGGACTGGTGGCGTTGATGGAGCTGCAGGCCTCGCGTGTCGCCGCACGCATTGACGCATCGGGCCGGCCCATACTGCTGCCCGATCAGGACCGCAGCCGGTGGGACCGGCTGCTCATTCGCCGCGGCCTTGCGGCATTGGAACGTGCTGAGTCGTTGGGCGGGACGCTGGGGCCTTATGCATTGCAGGCGGCCATTGCAGCCTGCCATGCCCGCGCCAACACGCACGCAGAAACCGACTGGCCGCGCATCGTCGCTATTTACGATGCCTTGGCGCAGGTGATGCCCTCACCCATCGTCGAGCTCAACCGTGCCGTCGCCGTAGGGATAGCTTTCGGCCCGGCTGCGGGGCTGGAGATCGTGGATTCTTTGTTGGCCC
This sequence comes from Rhodoferax ferrireducens, assembly GCF_003347515.1. GTDB lineage: Bacteria > Pseudomonadota > Gammaproteobacteria > Burkholderiales > Burkholderiaceae_C > Rhodoferax. Next base: position 63,336 of record NZ_QEII01000314.1, read on the forward strand.
ATCCACAATTGGCGCGTTACCAATGGTTACCCAGTGTGCGGGCCGACTTGCTCGCCAAGCTGGGTCGGCATGACGAAGCGCGGACAGAGTTTGAACGTGCGGCAGGGTTGGCGCAGAACGCGCAGGAACGCCAGCTGCTGCAGGAGCGTGCGCTGGCGCAGGCCCGTTACCGGTAGCGCGGATCGCTGGGCCGTGCGTCCCACGGATTGGGCACCCCATCGCCGTCACGGTCGCGGTCGTAGCGGTTCGGAACACCGTCGCGATCCTGGTCGCGCGTGCGCGGGCGGCTGGGCTGAGCCCGGCCGTCATCGCCGTAGCGGTACACGCCGCTGCCATAAACGGTGACCGGCGGCGCCACCTGCGCCCGAGATGGGCCATAGCCGCCATGCGGGGCCGGGTACACGGCGCAACCCGAGACACCGGCGGTGACCACCAAAACCAAAAGAAGTTTTTTCATGAAATGTCCTGACATCCGCCAATGACGGGCACATCCATTGGATGCGCGAAAGGTGTCTGGGAGGTGTCGGCTTGTGCAACAGGGGTGTCTGTTGGTTACCAAGTGTTGCGGTGCGAAACGCAGCAGGTGCCGGGTAAGGGGAACTATCGGCCATGGGCGGTGGTCGCACGACATAAGCAAAAAACTGGAGTATCGCTATGCAAATCGGCATGATCGGATTGGGGCGCATGGGCGCCAACATGACAACGCGGCTGCTGCGTTCAGGCCACGCCTGCGTCGTCCATGGCACGCACCCCGAGGTGGTCGAGCGCCTCGTCGCCCAAGGCGCCACCGGTGTGGCCTCGCTGACGCAGCAGGTCAAGACGCTGACGCAGCCGCGCGTGCTCTGGCTGATGGTGCCGGCGGCCGCCGTCGACGAGACGCTGGACAAACTGGTGCCGTTGCTCGACGCTGGCGACATCGTCATCGACGGCGGCAACTCCTGGTACCGCGACGACATCCGGCGCGCCACCGCCTTGCGGGCCTCGGGCCTGCACTATGTCGATGTGGGCACCAGTGGTGGCGTCGCCGGCCTGGCGCGCGGCTACTGCCTGATGATCGGCGGCGAGGTTGACGTCGTGCAGCACCTGACGCCGCTGTTCGCGGCGCTGGCGCCCGGGGCGGGCAGCGCCCCACCCACGCCGGGGCGCAAGCCCGACAGCGGCAGCGCCGACCAGGGCTACCTGCACTGCGGACCGCACGGTGCCGGGCACTTCGTCAAGATGGTCCACAACGGCATCGAGTACGGTGTCATGGCCGCCTACGCCGAGGGCCTGAACATCCTGCGCCACGCCAACATCGGCAAGCAGACTGGCGCGGTCGATGCCGAGACCACGCCCTTGCGCGAACCCGAGATGTACCAGTTTGAAATGGACCTGCCCGAGATCGCCGAGGTCTGGCGCCGGGGCAGCGTGATTGGCTCGTGGCTGCTCGACCTGACCGCCAGCGCGCTCGCCGCCAACCCGACGCTGGAAGGCTTGCAGGGCCGAGTCTCCGATTCCGGCGAAGGGCGCTGGACCATCCAGGCCGCCGTGGACGAAGGCGTGCCGGCGCCGGTGCTGAGCGCCGCGCTCTATGCCCGCTTCGGCTCGCGCGGCCAGGCCGACTTTGCCAACCGCGTGCAATCGGCAATGCGGCACGAATTCGGCGGCCATGTCGAGAAGGCTACGGACGAACCCAGGCCGGAGTCCTGAGATGGGTCTCGGGATGCCCGCCGATCTGGTGCGCGGCCAGTATGCCGGCTACCGCGACGAGCCGCGTGTTGCCAAGGACTCGGACGTCGAGACCTACTGCGATTTGTGGTGCCGGGTCTTGAAGGGAAGGGCTTTGGGCGAGCGGCGCACAATCAGGCCAGCAAGGGGGACCCTGAATGCATCGTAGATTCTTTTTAAGCGCAGTTCGTTGCCTGACATTGGCCGGGGTGGTTTGGGCGACCTTGCCGGGTGCCCAGGCCCAGCCTCGCTACACCGTGTCTGCCGAGCAACTGCAGCAGGCGGCAGCGCAGCGTTTCCCGCTGCGTTATCCGGTGGCGGGTCTGCTGAATCTGGACGTGCAGGCGCCGCGCCTGCGCCTGCTGCCCGAGCAAAACCGCCTGAGCGCCGAGATGGCGGTCGAGGCCGCCGGCCCGGCGCTGGAGCGCAGCCACGCGGGCACTTTCGAGATGGACTTTGCGTTGCGCTACGAGGCCAGCGACCGCACTATTCGCGCTCACCAGCTGCGCTTCAAGCGCCTGCGCTTTGCGGATCTGCAGCCGGCGGCGTCCGAGTTGCTCAACACCTACGGGCCAGCCTTGACCGAGCAGTCCTTGCACGAGGTGGTGGTGCACCAATTGCGTCCGCAGGACCTGGCGCTGGCCGATACCATGGGGCTGCAACCGGGCAGCATCACGGTGACGGACAAGGGCCTGGTGATTGGCTTTGTGGCCAAGCCGCTTTGAACGCGGACTGACCGAACTTAGCGGCGACGCGGATCGTGGGGTCGGCGATCGAAGCGGTTGGGAACGCCATCGTGGTCACGGTCGCGCATGCCGGGACGAGCGCGGTAGTAGCCTCGCGGGTAAACGTGAGGGGTGGCGCGAGGGTAGGCGTTCTGGTACACAACGCTGCCGTGAATGTACAGAGGCGGCGCCACCACGTAAGGCGCGCTCGGGCCATAAGTTTCATACGGGGCCGCCGGGTAAACCGCGCAACCCGACAGGCCGGCAACGGCCAAAACAAGTAGAAGCGTTTTCATGATGCGTCCTGACACCCGGCATGACAACACGCTGGGTGATTTGATTGGACTCGCCCGAAGTTTCGCGCGTATGTCGGCTTGTGGAGAAGGTGTATCTCCCGTTACCAAATGTCACATAAGTAGGCAGGCCGTTGACGCCCCGTTCAGTCCTGAAAATACCAATAGCCGGCATTCACCCAGGCGCTGAGCTGACGCGCAAACTCAGGGTCTTGCAAGCCGGTTTTCAGCATGGCATGGCTCAGGCTGTCGTTGTCGCACAGCACCCTGACCGTGGCCTGGAGCGCCGCGCCGAATTCAAAACGCTCGCCGTCGATGTGGCAAACCCCTTGTGTCACCGTCTCGTCCACATAAAAGCAGCGCAAGCCACCGGTTCGGAGCAGGTCTTGTTCCCTCAGGGTGTTGGCCATATCCGCCGCATCCAGGGGTTCCTCCAGGGCTTGCAGATCGAGTGCGCATTTGGTCCTGGACAGAAAGCTGCCGGCGAAATCCGCCATCAGGGCATCGTTGTCCAAAAGGCCTTGTAGCTGCGCTTTGATCATCGCGAAATCGCGCGCGTTGATCTGACCCTGATGCTGGTGAATCGGCCGCCCGGGGTCGCTCAAGAGCGCCTTTCCGAGCTCCTTGTCGATCACATGGTCGGCCAGCCCGCTGAGCATGTCGCAGGCCGATTTGCCGCGGAAACCGACCGAAAAACTCATCGACTTTTCCAGCGATACGCCGTCATGGGGGAAGCCCGGCGGGATGTACAAAATATCGCCGGGCAGCAGTTCGACGTCAATGATGGCCTCGAAGGGATCGGTATGCAGCAGCGCGGCATGGGCGGCAAATTGCCGGTGATCGCCCCGGTCGCCCACGCGCCAGTGGCGACGCCCGGAACCCTGGCAAATAAAAACGTCGTACAGGTCGATGTGCGGGCCGACACCGCCGCCGGGCGTGGCGTAGCTGATCATCACATCGTCGAAACGCCACTTCGGGATGAACGAAAAAGGCGGCACCAGCGCGGCCACCTCGGGCGACCAGTGGTTCACGGCCTGCACGACGAGCGTCCAGCCCTCGTCGCCAAAACGCGCATAGGACTCGAACGGACCGACCTCGGCCTGCCACTGGCCGGCGTCCTTGTAAACCAGGCGCGACTCCACCTCTTCCTCGCAGGCCAGCCCGGCCAGTTCATTGGGGCTGATCAAGTCCGCGAAGTGCTCAAAGCCCTGCCGGATGACCACCGGCTTTTGTTGCCAGTAATGCGCCATAAAGTGTTCCAGGGAGAAGTCAGCCAGGTTGAGTTTGAGCATTGCCGTCGAGTAGAAAGGTGAAGCGAATAGGAAATCGAGGCCTAGTGTCGGGGCTTATGGCCGTGGTTTGCAGCACCTTGACCGACAGCTTGCCAAGTTATTGTTTTCGATCAAGCATTCGCGCGGCGAAACGTCAGATTGATGCGGCGCCGGCCCAGCAGCGCATGCTCGCCGTCCGCCAGGGGGGCGACGCCGTGGTACGCCAGCCGCGCCGGCCCGCCCCAGACGACGACGTCGCCATGGCTGAGCCGGTAGCGCTGCGGACGCTCGCTGCGGCGCGGCGTGCCAAACAGAAACACCGCGGGCAGGCCCAGTGACAGCGAAACAATGGGGGCGGAAAAATCCTTCTCGTCCCGGTCCTGGTGGAGCGAGAGCTTGGCGCCGGGCGCGTACTCGTTGATGAGGCAGGCGTCGGGCCGGAACTGCGCGAAGCCGGCCTGCGCTGCCGCCCGTTGCGCCAGATCCAGGCAGCAGGCCGGCATGGCCGGCCAGGGCTGGCCCGAGAGCGGGTCCAGCGCGGCGTAGCGGTAGCCGTCCGGGTCTGACACCCAGCCGAGCGGGCCGCAGTTGCTCATGGCCACCGACGTGGTGTAGCCGCCGGGCGTGCGCATGTGGCGCAAGGGCGCCCTGGCGATGACCGCGTTGATGGCCTGCAGCAGGGCGGCATCGTCCGCCCGGGCAAAGCCATGCAGCAGCACGGCGCCGGGCGCCAGCAGCGTCTGCGCGGCCTCGCAGGACGGCGGCAAGTCATCAAAAAGATCGGCGGTCAAACGGTTTCCTGTGGCGTGTGTTGAGATCCTGCCATGCTACTGCGCATCATGAAAAATTACACCCAGTGTGTGGCGCTGGCCCGAGCGCAGCTGGCTCACGCCATGGCGCATATTGACCCGGTAAAAACCCTTGCTGCCCTGCACCGGTCGGTGGTGCACGGCAAAAATCACCGCATCGCCTTGCGCCAGCGGCACGACCTCGGGCCGGGACTGCATGCGCGGGCGCTGCTCGGTCAGCACAAACTCGCCACCGGTGAAATCTTCATGGGGCCGTGACAAGAGCACCGCCAGCTGCAGTGGAAACACATGTTCGCCGTACAAGTCCTGGTGCAGGCAGTTGTAGTCGCCCTCTGCATACTGCAACAGCAGCGGCGTCGGGCGGGTCTGGCCCGCCGCGTGGCAGCGCGCCAGAAAATCCGCATGTTCCGGCGGGAAACGCACATCAATGCCCATGGCCTCGTTCCATCGATTCGCCACGCCGACCAGCCGGGGGTACAGCGTGGCGCGAAGCGCTTGTACCAGCCCGGGCAGCGGGTAATTGAAGTACTGGTATTCACCGCGGCCAAAACTGTGTCGCGCCATCACCACCCGGCTGCGAAAGTGGCTAATCTGCGGGTAGAGCTTGACGAGGGACTCGCACTCGGCAGCGCTGAGCAGTTGCGCAAGCACCGCGCTGCCATGACTTTGCAGCGTTTCTGTGAGCGCTGTCCAGTCGGTATCCGACCGCAGGTGCGGCCCTGGCGGGGCTTCAAATACAGGGTTGGTGTTCATCGCTTCGAGTCTAGATCGACAGCGATGCCTTGTCTGGCCGGAAACGGACCCGCCCTTTTGCCCTTGCCGCTGTCGTGGCCTGCGCTGGACAGCCGCACCGTGCCCCCGACATAATTCAAAAGAACTCCTGACGCGACAAGAGAACCATCCATGCTGGCTAACGCGCAATCGCCTTGTGATGAAGGGATTATTCAGGCCCAGCGCAAGCTGGCGCGTGCTGCTTCAGCTGCATCCCAGCCATCTGCTCGGCCCGCTTCGGCCGGGGGAGAGACGTCCAGAAAAGGCTACGCCCTGGCCGCCACCGTGCTCGGCTCGTCCATGGCCTTCATCGACGGTTCCGTCGTCAACATCGCGCTGCCCGCGATTCAGCGTGACTTTGCCACTGGCGCCGGCGGCAATCTGGCGGCCATGCAGTGGATCATCAATGCTTATCTGCTGACACTGGGTTCGCTGGTACTGGTAGGTGGCTCGCTCGGGGATCGGTTCGGGCGCCGCCGCATGTTGATCACGGGCATTGCGATTTTTACCGCGGCCTCCGTGGCCTGCGGGCTGGCCTCGGGTGCGACGGCCTTGATTGCCGCGCGGGCGCTGCAGGGCGTGGGCGCGGCGCTGCTGGTGCCGGCCAGTCTGGCCATCATCGGCAATGTGTTTGACGGTGATGCCCGCGGCAAGGCGATTGGCACCTGGGCGGCGTGGGCCTCCATCACCGGCGCGGCCGGGCCGGTGATGGGTGGCTGGCTGGTGGATGCGGTGTCGTGGCGCGCCATCTTTTTCCTGAACCTGCCGCTGGCCGCGGCCACCGTCGGGCTGGCCTGGTATGCGGTGCCGGACAGCCGCGACCCCGATGCGCCACAGCAATTCGACTGGCTGGGCGTGCTGCTGGTGGCCAGCGGCCTGGGAGCCCTCACTTATGGGCTGACGCGGGTCCCCGAACTCGGCTGGCTCCACCCAAGCGTGTTGTGGCCCATGGTGCTGGGCGTCGTCACGCTGGCGGCTTTTGGCGTGGCGCAGGCGCGGGTGCGCGCGCCCATGATGCCGCCCGCCTTGTTCCGCTCACGCGATTTTGTCGGCGCCAATCTGCTGACCTTGCTGCTGTACTTTGCACTGAGCGGGGTGCTGTTTTTTCTGCCCTTTGTGCTGATTGGCGCTTTCAGTTATTCAGCCACTGCGGCCGGTGCCACGCTGCTGCCTTTCTCCCTCATGGTGGGCCTGCTGTCATCCACTGCCGGCAAAGCCATGGAGCATCTTGGCGCCCGGCGCATGCTGACTTGGGGTCCGGTGATTGCCGCCCTCGGCCTGGCGCTGATGGCGCTGCCAGGTGTCGGCTGGTCGTACTGGGCGGGTTTTTTCCCGGCTATGCTGGTGCTCGGCCTGGGCATGACGATTGCCATCGCGCCGCTCACCACCACGGTGATGAACGCGGTCTCAACGGCCCACGCCGGGGTCGCCTCGGGCGTCAACAATGCGGTGGCGCGTGTGGCGGGTTTGCTGGCCGTGGCCGTGCTCGGTGTGGTGTTTGCCCTGGCCCTGGGCGGCCCGCTGGCAGGCGCACCGGCCGCGATGCTGATCCATGCGTTTCGCTGGGTCGTGCTGGCCACCGTGTTGTGCGCGCTGGCCTCGGCGGCCTGCGCCGTGGTGTTCATAACGCCTTGTCAATCGCCTCGTGCAGGTGCTGCAGGCCAAATGAAACATCGGTGAGCAGGCCATTGACATAGAACGCCGGCGTGGCGCGCAGGCCCAGTTGCTGTCCGCTTTGCATATGCTCCTGCACGCGCTGCAGGTAGACGTGATCGTTCATCTCGTTTTGGTAGCGGGCCATGTCCAGGTCGAGCCGGCGGGCGTACTCCAGCAGGTGTTTTTCCTTCAGGTGCTGCTGGTGCTCGAACAGCAGGTCGTAATACGGCCAGAACTGGCCCTGAGCAGCAGCTGCCTCGGCCGCTTCGGCCGCCAGTTCGGCATCGGGATGGGCCTGGCGTTGCGGGTAGTGACGGTAGACAAAACGCAATTGGGGGCCGAAATGCGCGAGCATGATTTTCATCGCGGTATGCGCCTGCGCACAGGACGGGCATTGGAAGTCCCCGTATTCCACCAGCGTCACGCGGGCCGACGCGGGCCCCTGGACGTGTTCAATGGCTGCGTTGGGTTCGAACACAGATTTGGGCCTGGCATGCTTGTTCATGACAATCACCTCTGAAATGTGAACAGCACAGTATGCACCGCATGGCGCTTCCATGCAGCGCAGATCAGGGTACGCGGACTTCGTTTGCCTGTGGCTCCGGCTCGCTCGGTCCTGGTGTGACTAGTGGTTCAGACGCCGGTCCGGTCGGCGAACTTGCGGGTGGTGCCTGCGGCGTAACCGTAACTTCCGTCGGATCTAGGCGCTTCTCAGGTGGCAAGCCCGCCTCGGCGGGCGGCAGCGACTCCGTTGGGGCCGCTGGCGGTAACTCGGGTTCGGGCTCAGGCGTGGGGGCCGAGGCGGGGGCTGGCGCTGGCGCGGGTTGCGGCACCGGCTGGGGTTCGGGCGCCCGCCCGGTCTCTGGCGCTGGACCGAAAACGCTCTGACGCCAATCGCGCAGGCGGTCCCGCAGCAGACTGAAAAAGCCTGTGTCTTGCGGTGGCGCAAAACGGGCGCGCGAGTCGATGGCGCGCGCGCGCAGCGCCTGCACGGTGAAGTCGCCCACGATGGGCAGTGCACTGTGCGCGCCCTGGCCCCAATAGTCGCTGCGCAGGGTGACGCGGCCGTCGTTAAAGCCGACCCAGGCGCCCATCACCAGCTGCGGGTGCATCAGGATGAACCAGCCGTCGGTGTTGTCTTGCGTGGTGCCGGTTTTGCCGGCCAGGTCGGCGCGCAGCCCGTAGCGGCTGCGAATGGCGTTGCCCGTGCCCTTGTCCACCACGCCGCGCAGTGCGTCGAGCAGGGTGTAGTTGGCCTCGGCGGACAACGCAGGCTCGGGCGTTGCGGGGGCGAGCTCGGCCAGTACTTTGCCCTGGGCGTTTTCAATGCGCGTGACCAGCACCGGCTCCAGATAGGCGCCGGCGTTGGCGATGGTGGCGTAGGCACTGACCATCTCTTTCAGGCTGACCGGACTGGTGCCCAGCGCGAGCGAAGGCACGAGGTCGAGCTTGCTTTGGCGTACCCCCATGGCGCGGGCCAGTTTGGCAACCCGTTCCGGGCCGACGGCCTGCATGAGCTGGGCTGTGATGGTGTTTTTGGAATAGGCGAGGCCGTCGCGCAGGCTGATGGTTTGGCCGCTGGGTGGGGTGCCGTCGGTGGGGCGCCATACTTCGCCGCCCGGCATGGGGATTTCCACGGCCTGGTCGATGAAAGTGTCATCCGGGCTGGCCCCTTTGTCAAACGCGGCGCCGTAGACAAAAGGCTTGAAGGTGGAGCCGGGCTGGCGCCGCGCCTGCTGCACATGGTCAAACGGGTCTTGTGCGAAATCGCGGCTGCCGACCCAGGCGCGGATCTGGCCCGTGCGCGGGTCCAGCGCCATGAAGCCGGCCTGCAGCCGGGTTTTTTGCTCACGCAGATTGCGCATGAAGTCGACATCTTTCATGAGATTCTGCAAGGCCTTTTTGGCCGGCAGCCCGGCCTCCAGGGCGTTACGGTACTCGGGCGATTCGCGCACAAAAGCTTGCACCAGCGGGTTGCGCTCGCCCCAGACCGCGCGCGCTTGCCAGGCGGCATCGGCCACGCCCTGCAGTTGCCGGCCCTGGCGCGCCACCGCCTGGTTGGCCAGGTTTTGCAGGCGCGAGTCGAGGGTGGTGCGCACCACCAGGCCATCGGTGTAGAGGCTGTAGTCGTTGCGGTCGGCCCAGTCGATCAGCCATTTGCGCAGTTGCTGGGCGAAGTGGGGTGCTGGGCCGGCCGGCTCGGTCTGGCGTTCGAAGTCGACACGCAGCGGCCGTTTTTGCAGCGTCTCGAATTGGGCCGCATCGAGCTGTTCGCGCTTGACCATTTGCGCCAGCACGATGTTGCGGCGCTGCACGGCGCGTTCGGGGTTGAGCACCGGGTTGTAGTAGCTGGTGCCCTTGAGCATGCCGACCAGCGTGGCGCTCTCCAGCAGGTCGAGCTGGTCGGCCGATTTGTCGAAATAAGTGCGCGCCGCCATCTCGATGCCGACGGCGTTGTAGAGAAAGGGCACGGTATTGAGGTAGGTCTCCAGGATTTCACGCTTGGTGTAGAGGGCCTCGATCTTGAACGCGGTGATGGCTTCCTTGAGCTTGCGCGTGAGCGTGGGCGCGCGACCCACTTCCTCCGGGTACAGGTTGCGCGCCAGTTGCTGGGTGAGGGTGGAGCCGCCTTGCCGGTCCCCCGAAAAGGTGCTCAAGGCGGCCGCGCCGGTGCGCCGCCAGTCCAGGCCGTGGTGCTGGTAAAAGCGGTGGTCTTCGGTGGCGATCAGGGCCGCGACCACCGAGGGGGCGATCTGTTCCAGCGGCACCCAGTCGCGATTCGCCCACTTGTACTCGGCCAGCAGCTTGCCGTCCGCCGAGAGGATCTGCGCGGGCTGTTCCAGCCGGGCCTTGCGGATGTCGCTGATGCCGGGGGTGAAGGGAATCAGCGCCAGCACATACAGCAAGAACAGCGCCGGCACGGCGGCCAGCGTCCATACCACGACGCGCCGGCTGGGACGGTGAAGGTGATGCAGCCGCTCTGAGAGCAGGGGTTTGAGTTGGGACAGTTTGATCACGCAAGAACCAAGGACGAGGGGTGGGAAGGCCCGGGGGGTCTATTGTGGCTGTCACGGGATTCGGGTAGCGCCGGTGATCAACTTGGTCTATGCTGCAGCGCAATATAAACTTCAGGGAGTAACGATGAAAAGCAAAATAGTTCTTGCACCAAGTCGGCGTTGGGGGGCAGGCGCGCTGGCATGGCTGTTAGCGTGCGGTTTGGCCCAAGCGGCAGATGATTTGCCTGTGCTGCATGCCCAACCGCAACGCACCTCGGTCTCGGGCCTGTCCTCGGGGGCCTTCATGTCGGTGCAGTTTGGCACCGCCTACTCGGCCAGCGTCATGGGCGTCGGGGTCGTGGCCGGTGGTCCCTACAACTGTGCCTACGTCAACTTCGGGGGCATCATGACTTGCATGTCGGGCAGCCCATCGGGACAGCTGTCCTGGCTGGCGGCAGAGGGCTTTTCCACACTGGGCCAAATCGATCCCGTGGCGGGTATTGCCAAGCAAAAGGTCTACGTTTTCAGCGGCACCCAAGACTCAGTGGTCAAACCACCCGTGGTGCAGGCCACGCGGGATTTCTACCAGGCCGCCGCCGTGCCCCAGACCAATCTTGCTTACGTGAACTCCTTGCCCGCCGGACACGCCTTTATTGCGTCGGCATTTGGCAATGTGTGCGCCACCAATGCGGCGCCCTACATTGACCAGTGCGCTCAAAAAGGCAAAGCGTATGACCAACCACGGGCCATCCTGCAGCATATTTACGGGCCGCTGCAGCCCGCCGTGGCCAGTCTGTCCTCCACGGTGCGACCCTTCGATCAGCGTACCTTTGCCAGCGCCGACACCGGGCTGGACAGCGTGGGCTATTACTACGTGCCCACCAGCTGCACGGCCAATTCAAGCGCGTGTGCCGTGCATGTGGTGTTCCATGGCTGCCAGCAGGGTGCCGCTGTCGTGGGCAGTGATGTGTACAGCAAGGTGGGCTACAACGCGTGGGCCGATAGCAACCGCGTCATTGTGTTGTACCCCCAGATACTGGCCAGCCAAATGTCTCCTATGAACCCGGAAGGTTGCTGGGACTGGTGGGGTTACAGCGGCGATAACTTCCAGGTGCAAAGCGGGCCGCAGATGCTTGCCGTCAAGGCCATGGTGGATCGCCTCACTACGCCTTAAACACATCAAGCCAACAAGTACTCCCGGGTCAGAGTGCGGGCGCGGTGCAAGCGGCTTTTGACGGCGGCCGACGTCAGCTGCAGCTGGACAGCGATTTCAGCAATCGACAGTTCTTCAAAGTCGCGCAGCAGGATGACCTCCCGATACGGCGCGGGCAAAGACTGCAGCGCGGCCGCCAGATCCAGCCGTAAATCAGCGGTCGAGTGGCGCGCCACCCAATGCTCAACCGCTGCTTCGTCGTAGGGGTCGTACTTAAAAGCCTGGCGGCCCAGGCGCCGGCACTCGCGTTTCACCACGGTGAACAACCAGCCCGAAAAAGCGGCCAGGGTGCGCACCGACTGCAGCCGGCGCGCCAGCACCAGCAGGGCCTCCTGCACGGCATCGTCCACATCGCTGATCAGGCAGTGGCGTTGCGCATAGCGACGAATGTCGGGGCGACACACGCGCAGCAAGGTCTCCAGCGCGCCAAGGTCACCGCCGTGCGCGGACTGCAAGACCAAGGCGTTTTGCGCACTGAGGGCCATGAAGGTTCAGGCCTTTTTGTCCAGCCGGCGCCCCACCAGCGCGCACATGGGGCAAAAGCCCACCAGGCCAGACACCGCCATACCCAAGGCGCCTGCGGCCACCAGCCAACCGGCAAGACCGGCCAGGGTGTAGACCGCGAATCCGGCGACAGCCAGGCCCATCAGGACGCGCAACAGCCGCTCCCAGGCGGGAAGATTTTTTACATACAAAGCAGACATGGTTTGAAACCTTTTGACATTCCGGGAACATTCCCATGAGCTAAGAGGCGGGCGCCCGGGCAATGGATTCGCGTGCATGCAACTATTTTTTATTTCTTCACGGTGCGGGGAAGGATAAAGCTAGCTTGCGCTCGGCCACAGGCGCACCGCCAGCGCGGTCAGGCCGGCGAGGGCCGCCATCGCACACACACCTTGCCAGCCCCAATGGCCCAGCACCAGGCTGCCCAATAAGGCACCGCTGGCCATGCCAATGAACATGCCGACAAACAGCACCGCATTGAGCCGGCTGCGGGCAGCGGGCTCGATGCTGTAGACGAGGGTCTGGTGGGCAATCAGCGCCGCCTGGGCGCCCAGGTCAAACACCACGGCGCCTGCCGCGATCAGCCACAACTGGCCGGGGCTCAGGGCCATCGCCACGAAGGCACCCGTCATCAGGGCGGCACCCAGGCGGGCGACCCGCTCGGGGCCTTGCCGGTCGGCCAGTCGTCCCGCCAAAGGCGCCGCCAGTGCGCCCGCCGCGCCAGCCAGACCAAAGGCCCCTGCGGCACTGCTGCCCAAGTGAAAAGGGGCGGCGTGCAGCATCACCGCCAGGGTGGACCAGAAGGCGCTGAAACCCAGGCTCAGCAGACCCTGCGCCAGGGCGGCGCGACGCAAGCCGCTGTGCCGCAGCCACAGCGTAGCCAGTGAACCCAGCAGCGCGCCATAGCTCAATTGGGTGGTGGGTGCAAAGCGTGGCAGGCCGTGCCAGACGGCCACGCCCAGCAGAGCAATGCTGACAGCGGCGGCCACAAACATGGTGCGCCAGCCCAGGTGTTCGGCCACGAAGCCGCTGACCACGCGGGACAGCAAGATGCCCATCAGCAGGCCGGTCATCACGGTGCCGACCATCTTGCCGCGTTGCGCCTCGGGCGCCAGCGTGGCGGCAGCCGGCACGATGTCCTGCGCCAGCGTGGCCGCCAGGCCAATGGTCAGGCTGGCCGCCAGCAGCACACCCAGTGAAGGCGCGCTGGCCGCCACCAGCAGCGCCGCACTCAGCGCCACCGCCTTGCCCAGAATGATGCGGCGCCGGTCGAAACGGTCGCCCAGCGGCGCCAGCAACAAGATGCCCAGCGCATAGCCCAGTTGCGTCAGCGTCGGCACCAGGCCCATGGCGCCGGGCGGGGACTGAAACGCTTCTCCCAGTAGGCCGAGCATGGGCTGGCTGTAGTACAGGGTTGCGGCGGCCAGCCCGGCGCCGGTGGCCAGCAGAAGCATCAGGGAGGTGGGGAGGGAAGTCCCTGATTGGTTATGCGTAATGACATGGGACGACATCGTAAAAACTCCGTTTTTGGGTGAGGCGCTAGTGTCGGATAGCTGAATTGCTTCTGGAACCCCCGGGCTGAGCACAATTGTTATACGCTATGCGTATGAAAACCGCCCCAGACCGGATTGAACTCATGCAGACCTTTGTGCGCATCGTGGAGGCGGGCAGCCTGTCGGCGGCGGCGCTCCAGATGGGGGCGACCCAGCCCACCGTGAGCCGGCGCCTGCAGGCGTTGGAACGCTCGCTGGGACTGCGGCTGCTGCAGCGCTCGACCCATGCGATGAAGCTGACGGAAGAGGGTCAGCGCTGCTTTGCCCGCGCCAAGGAATTGCTGGGCAATTGGCAAGCCTTCGAGGCCGACCTGCGCGGCGCCACGGATATGCCCGAAGGTACGCTGCGTGTCGTCGTGCCGCACGCCATTGGCCAGCAGGAACTGGTGGCGCCGCTGGCAGAGTACCTGCGGCGCTACCCGCGCGTGGCGGTGGAGTGGCTGCTGCACGACCGCACACCGGAGTTCATTGCCGGCGGCATTGACTGCGCCGTCCATGTGGGCGCGGTGGACGATCCGTCGGTGGTGGCCGTCAAGATCGCCGAGGTGCCACGCATCGTCGTCGCGGCACCGTCGGTGCTGGGCGATGCGCCTCTGCCGGCGCATGCGTCGGAGCTGGCCGGGCTGCCCTGGCTGGCGTTTCGCACGTTCTACCGCAACGACATCACCTTGATCCACGCCCAGGGCGAGCAGCACCGCTTGCCGATCCAGCCGCGCATGAGCACCGACAGCCTGTTTGCCTTGCGCAACGCGGCCTTGCTGGGCTTGGGTGTATGTGTGGCATCTGCCTGGGCGGTGGCCGACGATGTGGCGCAGGGCACGCTGCTGCACCTGACGCCGCAATGGCACGCCGCGCCCTTGCCGATTTACCTGCTCTACCCCTATGCCCATTTCTACCCGGCCAAGCTGCGCCGCTTTGTGGAAGTGCTGCGTGCGGCGCTGCCCGAGGACATCGGCCAGCCGCCCTCGCCCTAGGTCCCCGACCCCGGCTGCTGCACCAGCGCCATGGCGAAAGTGCCTTCGCCCACGGACCAGTCCGAGTAATCGTTTTCGTGCATGAAGATGAACACATCCTGCGGCGCCACGTCGGCGCGCTGCGCCAGGTTGCGGGCGATGGCCGCGTACAGGGCGCGTTTCATGGCGTCGCTGCGGCCACGGCGCATGGTGATTTCGACCACCACGACGCGGTCGGAGCGCGCCATGCCGTTGAACGTGCGGTTGCACCAGAATTGGCCGGGTTCGTAGGGCGCCACCATGTTGAACAGCTCATCTTGCGGCATGCCGATGCTGTCCACCAGGGCCTGATGGATGCCTTCCACAATGCCTTGTTGCTGCGCGGGGCTGGTGTCTTTGGGAAGATGGGTGTGAATGAATGGCATGTGATTTTTTCTCAAAAATAAAAACAGAGACGTCGATTTTTTAAGAAATTTCATCCAAAGAAAAGCGAGTTTTTGGGACTGTCTATATGACATAAACTCAAATAATGAAACGCCGCCTTCCCCCTCTCAATGCCTTGCGCGCCTTCGAGGCCGCAGCCCGTCTGGGCCGGATGACGGCAGCCGCCGACGAGCTGGCGGTCACCCCCGGCGCCATCAGCCGCCAGGTCCGGCAACTGGAAGACAGCCTGGGCCTGAGCCTGTTTGAAGGGTCCAAAAACAAACCCGAACTCACCTCGGCGGCACGCACCCTGCTGCCGGTACTGTCGGCCGCGCTGGACAGCATCGAGGCGGCGGTGCGCGCCCTGGGCGATACCGACAGCGGCACGCTGGATGTGTCCTGCTTCAGCACCTTCACCGTCAAGTGGTTGATTCCCCGGTTGTTTGATTTCCATAGCCGCTACCCCGACATTGAGATCCGGCTGCAAACGGCGGGGCATCTGGGCGACCTGGCGCGCGAGCGCTGCGACATGACCATCACGGTGGAAGCGTCCGCACCAGTCCAGGCCGAGGCAGGCACCACCTTGCCACTGTTCCCTGAACGTCTGGGTCCTGTGCTGACCCCCGCATTGGCCGCCCGCGTGGGGCTGCGCACACCGGACGATCTGGCGGGCCAGACGCTGCTGCAGTCCCAAACCCGGCTCAATGCCTGGGCGATGTGGGCGCAGGCCCACGGATGCGCCGCACCCACTCCCACCGGCCCGGTGTTCGAGCACTACTACTTCGCACTGCAAGCGGCCGTGGCGGGTCTGGGCATTTGCGTGGCGCCCTGGCATCTGGTGGCCGATGATGTGCAGGCCGGCCGCCTGCTGGCACCGCTGGGCTTTTGTGACAGCGGCTACCACTACGTGGCCAAGCGCCGCCCGCAACGCAGCAAGAAACTCGACCTGTTTGGTGCCTGGCTGCAGGCGCAGGCGGCGCAGACCTGACGCGACTTAACGCGCCGCCCATTGCCGCACATAGCCGGGCGGTGCCACGGTGCACAGCGGGTCCACCACGGGTGGCGCGGCCTGCACCACCCAAGGCAAGACACCGGCCCAGGCCGCAATGTGCATGTCTTCGGCATCGTCCACCGGCCCGCCGCTGCGCACCTTGCAGGCGGCCTCAATCAGCCCGATGCGCATGACGGTGGTGGCGGCAAATTCCTTGTCGCTACCGGTGCGGATTTCAGCCTGCCGGCCTAGCGCAATCTTGTCCATGAACGCGGCCATGGAGGTGTGTTTTTCCAGCACCCGTTCGAACACGCCATACACCATGGCCGAGCGGTAGTTCATCGAGTGGTTGAAGGCGGAGCGCGCCAGCACCAGCCCGTCGAGATGGGTGATGGTGACGCAGGCCTGCGTGCCCTTTTGCAGCAGCTTGAGCAGACGCCCGCCGTTGGAACCATGGATGTAGAGGTGCTCGCCTTCGCGCCAGCAGGCGGTGGGGATGCAGTGGGTTCCCTTGTCGTCGGCAAACGCGATATGGCACAGGTAGGCGGCGTCGATGATGGCGTGCAGGGTGGCGTGGTCGTAACGGGCGTTTTCGGCAATGCGCCGCACCTGGGTGCGGTCGGAAGGGGCGTGGGCTGCGGTGGTTTCCATGGTGTTTCAGCAAAGGGGTTATGTGTGAATGGGGAGCAAAATGTAAGAGAAATATGGCTCCAAAATAAGATCCATAGACGTATTATTTTTTAGGACCACAAAAATGGACTATCAACTCTTGTTCAGCGCTTTCACGGCGCTGCCGGCACACATGCCCTGGTCACGCCAGCGGCAGTTGCATGAATGCCTGCGCGGCGCCATCCGCAACGCCACCCTGGCCCGCGGCACCCGCTTGCCAGCCAGCCGCACCCTGGCGCTGGAACTGGGGGTGTCGCGCAACACCGTGCTGTACGCCTACGACCAGCTGGCGACCGAGGGCTTCGTCCTGTCGGACCGGCGCGGCACGGTCGTGGCCTCGCTGGGTGCCGTGGCGCTGCCAGACCGGTTGGCGGTGCCCTTGCGCACCGGTTTGTCGCGGCGCACCCAGGGTCTGTCGGCCTTGCCGGGTTCGGACATGTCGGTGGCGTTTGCGCCCGGCGTGCCCTCGCTGGGGGATTTTCCGGTGACGCTGTGGCGCCGCTTGCTGGACCGCGCCTGGCGCTCGCTCAAACCGGCGCAACTCAACTACGCCGACCCGGCGGGCGAGTTGCCACTGCGCACCGCCATTGCAGACCACCTGCGGGTGGCGCGTGGCGCGCTGGTGGAGAGTGGGCAGGTGTTTATCACCGATGGCACGCAAAGCAGCCTGGACCTGTGCGCGCGGGCCTTTGCCGACCCCGGCGACAAGGTCTGGATGGAAAACCCCGGCTACCAGGGTGCACTGGCGGCCTTTCGCGCCGCGCAACTGAAACCCGTCGGCATTGTGGTCGACGCCGAGGGCCTGGCACCGGTGGCCAGCGACTGGCTGCGCCACCGCCCCAAGCTGATTTATGTGACGCCCTCCCACCAGTACCCGGTGGGCACGGTGCTCAGCCTGGCGCGCCGCATGGCCCTGATCGCGCAGGCCAGAAACGCGGCGGCGCTGATCATCGAGGACGACTACGACAGCGAGTTTCGCCACGAGGGGCCGCCCCTGTCGTGCATGCAGGGGCTGGCACCCGATGCGCCGGTGCTGTACCTGGGCACCTTCAGCAAGACCATGTTTCCGGCCTTGCGCATTGGCTTCATGGTGGTGCCTGCCGCACTGGTGGCACCGCTGGCGGCCCTGCTGGCGCGCTCGGCGCCGCGGGGGCGCACTGCCGACCAGTTGGCGCTGGCGGAGTTCATGCAAAGAGGCCATTTCAGCCTGCATTTGCGGCGCATGCGCCGCCTCTACCGACAGCGCCGGGACGCGTTGGTGGCGGCGCTGGAACAGCATCTGGGCGATGTGGCCGACGTGTATGGCGGCTCCGCCGGCATGCACCTGGCCCTGCGGCTGCGCGACGCAAGCACCGACGATGTGCGGCTCAGCACGCGTTTGCTGGGCTTGGGCATCGTGGCGCCGGCGCTCAGCCTGCATGCGGTGGGCACGCGCATACAGCCCTGGCGGGGCTTTTTGCTGGGCTACGCCCAGGTGCCCGTCGAGGCGATGGAGAAGCTGGTGAAAATGCTGGCTGCCGTGGTTCACAATGCCTCATGAAGTCCTGAAACGATAGCTGCTTGCGCAATATAGACGGGGGCTAGAGGCCGATTTGGCTTAAATTCTCCGCAGCAATCGTCCTGAAGCCTGTCGACACCCGCGCATCGCTTGCCACCGCCTGCCAGCAGGCGCAGGGTGCGAGCGTCCTCTGGCGTCAGCAGGCCGCGCGCCAGGAAATTGTTGATACGCAAGGCATGGTCTTTCTGGATGTGGACACTGTTCGAAAGCAGCGGCACATACCCACTGCCGATCGCTGTTTTGACCCATGGATAACAAAAAGAGGAGATGAAACATGAGCGAGAACAAGGCCACCGTCGAAAGATACATGGACGGCTTTGGCAAATCCGATCACGCGCAAATCTTGTCGTGCCTGAGCGAGGACATTGAATGGGACATGCCGGGCGCATTTCATCTGGTCGGACGGGACGCGTTTGACAAGGAAATTGAAAATCCGGCATTCGTCGGCCGCCCAAGCATCACCATCAGCCGGATGGTCGAGGAAGATGATGTTGTCGTGGCCGAGGGGGCGGTACGCGCCCAGAGAAAGGACGGTGGTCTTCTCAACGCCGTATTTTGCGATGTGTTCGTCATGGAACACACGAAGATCAAGCGCTTGACGACGTACCTGACCGCGGTGACATAGTGCCTTTGTTGGAGGAACCCATGGCTCAACTGACTCTTACGGCTTTTTTGACCCTTGACGGCGTCATGCAGGCCCCCGGTGGCCCGGACGAAGACACCAGCGGCGGTTTTACCCACGGCGGCTGGCTGGTGCCTTATGCGGACGCCGACATGGGGCAGTTCATGGTCGAGGTCCTTGCGCGTGCCGACGCGTTTTTGCTCGGGCGCGGCACCTATGAGATTTTTGCCGCGCACTGGCCCCGCGTCACCGATCCCACCGATTCGATTGCCACAGCGCTAAACGGGCAACCCAAATACGTGGCATCGAAGACGCTGGAGCGCGCCGACTGGCAGGGCACGACCGTGATCCGCGACGTGGTGGCCGAGCTCGCGCGGCTGAAGCCGCAATACCCGCGCGAGATCCAGGTGCACGGCAGCCCCGGCCTGGCGCAAACACTGCTCGCCAATGACCTGGTGGACGTGTACCACCTGCTGCATTTCCCGCTGGTGCTGGGACAGGGCAAGCGCCTGTTCGGCGCCGGCACGGTTCCCGCCGCGCTCAAGCTCGCCGCCACCCAAACGACCAGCGCCGGCGTGATGATCAGCACCTACCAACGCGTCGGACAGCCAGCCTACGGTTCGTTCGAGGTGGACGAGCAGCCCAGGTTCTGGGATTGATCGAGCCCATCCATGATCAAGTCAATTCTGGGGCTTGAAAACCTGAACTCGATTACAGAGAATGAGTTCCGGTCGTTTCATAACAAGCCAGCTTAAGGAGTAGATCTGTATGCAAAAAATTACCCCCTTCCTGTGGTTCGATAACCGGGCCGAAGAGGCCATGAATTTTTACACCTCGATTTTCAAGAACTCCAAGGTCTTGACGGTCACCCGTTACGGCGATGCCGGGCCAGGGCCGAAGGGCACGGTCATGACCGCCAATTTCCTGCTCGACGGGCAGGAGTTTGTGGCATTGAACGGCGGCCCGGAATACAAGTTCACGCCGGCCATCTCCTTTGTCGTGAACTGCGAGTCGCAGCAAGAGGTTGATGAGTACTGGGACAAGCTCTCCGCTGGTGGACGGGAAGACCAATGTGCCTGGTTGCAGGATAAGTTCGGTGTGTCCTGGCAGATCGTGCCCACAATTCTCGTCAAGTTGTTGAGTGACCCCGACCCGATCAAGGCGCAGCGCGTCATGGCGGCCATGATGAAAATGAAGAAGATCGACATTGCTGCTTTAAAGCGCGCCTACGAGCCGCAATAGTTCGTTGTCATTCACCCGCCGATATCGGCAACACAACCCCCATCAAGGAGCACACCCATGAGTACAGTCAAACCGACGCCCGAGGGCTTTCACGCCATCACGCCTTATCTTTCGGTCAAGGATGCGAAAGCCGCTATCGCGTTTTATGAAGGCGTCTTTGGCGCGAGCGAGGTTGGGCGCATCCTCATGCCGGGCGGCACCGTGGGGCACGCCGAGTTGCAGATCGGGGATACCCGGCTCATGCTGGCCGAGGAGATGCCCGAGTGGGGCAATAAAAGCCCGACGACACTGGGCGGCTCGCCGGTCGGCATCGCCTTGTATGTGGCCGATGTGGATGCCACCTACCAGCGGGCGATCGACGCGGGCGCGACCGTGGTCGAGCCGGTGAAAGACCAGTTCTACGGTGACCGCGCCGGGTCCTTGCTGGACCCGTTCGGGCACAAATGGCACGTCATGACGCACATTGAAGATGTCACGTTCGATGAGATGCAGAAACGCTGCGACGCGATGTTCGCGGCCAAGGAAACATGATGGCCCAAAGCAGCACCGTCAATGGCCGAGGCACGGGTGAAGCCGAGATTCGCAGCCTGGTCGCGGATTCGGTCAAGGCCTTGCGTGCCAAGGACATCGACCGACTGGTGGCCAGCTATGCGCCGGACGTTATGTTGTTCGATGTTGTCAACCCACTGCGCTCCCGGGGTGCGGATGCCGTCAGAAAGCGCCTGGAAGATTGGCTCACGTTCCGGGACCCGATCGAGTACGAAGTTCGGGACCTGAGCATTAGTACGGCCGGTGACGTGGCCTTTTCCCACAGTCTGAACCACGTCAACGCCACAACAAACGACGGAAAGAAACTTGATATGTGGTGGCGCGCCAGCGTGGGTTACCGAAAGCTGGACGGCAAGTGGCTTATCACGCTTGAGCATGTGTCCGTGCCTTTCGACGTGACCAGCGGCAAGGCCTCGCTGGATCTCAAGCCGGAATGACGCTGAGAGAACACATGATTTACAAAGGTAGTTGTCACTGCGGAAAAATCGCATTTGAAGTGGATGGCGAACTCACCGGGGCGATGGCATGCAACTGCTCTATCTGCTCTCGCAAAGGCTCGCTCATGTGGTTCGTGCCGCGTGACAAGCTTCGCTTGCTCACATCGGAAGAAGGCATGGGCACCTATACCTTCAACAAGCATGTCATCAAGCACCACTTCTGCCAGACTTGTGGCATACATCCGTATGGTGAGGCGGTAGACCCCCAAGGCAATCGAATGGCCGCCATCAATATTCGCTGCCTCGAAGACCTTGACTTGACCACCGTTCCGGTGAAAAACTTCGACGGTCGAGCCCGGTGACGGCCGTGAAGAAGTGAGATGGAGAGATCAACACTAACCACTGATAAAGGAGATAGCCATGCTGGTTCAGCCCTATTTATTCTTCGATGGCCGCTGCGAAGAAGCCCTGGAGTTTTACCGCGCCAAGCTGGGCGCCGAGGTGACGATGCTGATGCGCTTCAAGGAAAGCCCGGAGCCGATACCCGCCGACATGTGCCCGCCCGGCTCGGAAGACAAAGTGATGCACGCGAGTTTCACCATCGGTGAGACAACGCTGATGGCTTCGGATGGCCGCGCCACGGGGAACCCGGTGTTCAAGGGTTTTTCGCTGTCGCTGTCGGTCCCGAATGACGCCGAGGCCCAGCGCCTGTTCAACGCCTTGAGCGAGGGCGGCAAGGTGGAAATGCCGCTGGCCAAGACCTTTTATGCCTCGTCCTTCGGCATGGTGGCCGACCGCTTCGGCGTGGGATGGATGATCATCACGGCGCCTTGAGGCGAGCCAGCTCATAAAAAAAGCGCCCGAAGGCGCTTTTTTTATCGAAGCCGAAGGCCGCTTATTTGGCGACGACGCGCACCATTTCCAGGCACTTGTTCGAGTAACCCCATTCGTTGTCGTACCAGGCGACGATCTTGACGAAGGTGCCGTCGAGCGCGATGCTGGCGTCGGCGTCGAAGATCGAAGTGCGGGCGTCACCGCGGAAGTCGGTCGCGACGACCTTGTCTTCGGTGTAGCCAAGCACGCCTTTGAGGGCGCCTTCACTCTGGGCTTTCATCTCGGCGCAGATTTCCTTGAGGGTGGCGTCCCGGTTCAGCTCCACGGTCAAGTCAACCACCGACACGTCGGAGGTCGGCACGCGGAACGACATGCCGGTAAGCTTTTTGTTCAGCTCGGGAATCACCACGCCGACCGCCTTGGCCGCGCCGGTGCTGGAAGGAATGATGTTTTCCAGAATGCCGCGGCCGCCGCGCCAGTCCTTGTTGCTGGGGCCGTCCACGGTTTTTTGCGTGGCGGTGGCCGCATGCACGGTGGTCATCAGGCCGCGCTTGATGCCCCATTTGTCGTTCAACACCTTGGCCACGGGCGCCAGGCAGTTGGTGGTGCAGCTGGCGTTGGAGATGATGGCCTGGCCGGCGTAGGTCTTGTCGTTGACGCCGAACACGAACATCGGGGTGTCGTCTTTGGACGGGGCCGAGAAGATGACTTTTTTGGCGCCGGCAGCCAGGTGTTTTTCACCAGACGCTTTGTCCAGGAAGAGACCGGTGGATTCCAGCACGATGTCGGCGCCGATTTCATTCCACTTCAGGTTGGCGGGGTCGCGCTCTTGCGTCAGGCGGATTTTCTTGCCGTTGACGATGAGGGTGTTACCGTCAACCGAGACCTCGCCCTTGAAGCGGCCATGCACCGAGTCGTACTGCAGCATGTAGGCCAGGTAGTCAGGCTCGAGCAGGTCGTTGATGCCGACGATTTCGATGTCGCTGAAGTTCTGCACGGCGGCGCGCAACACGTTGCGGCCGATGCGGCCGAAGCCGTTGATACCAATCTTGATCGTCATAATTTTCTCCGATAGTTAAAAATTGAAAACTGATTACTTGCGCAAAACTTGTTCCACGGTGTCCGCGACATTGTCCGGCGTGAAGCCGAAATGCTTGAATAACACCGGCGCTGGTGCGGATTCGCCGTAGGTGTCGATGCCGACCACGGCTGCACAACCGTATTTCCACCAGCCATCGGTCACGCCCATTTCCACCGCGATGCGGGGCACGCCGGCGGGCAGCACGCTGCTCTTGTACTCGACGCTTTGCTTGTCAAATGTGGTGGTGCTCGGCATCGAGACCACACGTACCGCGATCTTGCGGGTGGCCAGAATCTCCTGCGCCTTGAGCGCCAGCTGCACTTCGGAGCCGGTGGCGATGATGACGGCCTGGGTCTTCTTCTTCAGACCGACTTCGCTCGGCTCGGCCAGTACGTAAGCGCCCTTGCTGATATCACCCAGGCTGCTCTTGGGTGCGTAGTTGATGTTCTGGCGGCTCAAGAGCAGGGCGGTGGGCTTGTTCTTGTTTCGCAGGGCCACGGCCCAGGCGACGGCGGTTTCAGCCGTGTCACCCGGACGCCACACGTCCAGGTTCGGAATCAGGCGCAAGGATGCGGCGTGTTCGATCGACTGATGGGTCGGGCCATCTTCGCCCAAGCCAATCGAGTCGTGCGTGAACACATGCACCACGCGCAGCTTCATCAGCGCCGCCATGCGCACGGCGTTGCGGCTGTAGTCGCTGAAGGTGAGGAAGGTGCCGCCGTAGGGAATGAAGCCGCCATGCAGCGCGATGCCGTTCATGATGGCGGCCATGCCGAATTCGCGTACGCCGTAGTTGATGTGGCGCCCGCCCACCGCCACGCCGTCGGCGTTCGGCGTCTGGACCACGCCACCGGTGAAGTTGAAGCGCAGGCTGGGCGTGCTCTTGGTGTTGGTCAGGTTGGAGCCGGTCAGGTCGGCCGAGCCGCCCAGCATTTCCGGCAGCGCGGCGGTGAAGGCTTCCAACGCCAGTTGCGAGGCTTTGCGCGAGGCCACGGTGTCGGCCTTGGTGTGGGCGGCCACGGCGGTGTCCACGGCCACCTGGGCAAAGTTCTTCGGCAGCTCGCCCTTCATGCGGCGCACCAGCTCGTTGGCCAGTTCGGGGTGCGCAGCTTTGTAGGCGGCGAACTTGTCGTTCCAGGCGGCCTCGGCGGCGGCGCCGGCGGTCTTGGCGTCCCACGCGGCGTACACGTCTTGGGGGATGCTGAAAGGCTTGTGCGCCCAGCCCAGCGCGGCGCGGGTCAGCAGGATTTCTTCCGCGCCCAGGGGTTCGCCGTGCGCCTTGGCGGTGTTTGCGCGGTTCGGGCTGCCCTGGCCAATGGCGGTCTTGCAGATGATGAGCGTGGGCTTGTCGGTCGAGGTCTTGGCCTCGGCGATGGTCTTGGCCACCAGTTCGGCATCGTGGCCGTCGATCGGGCCCAGCACGTTCCAGCCGTAGGCGACAAAGCGCAGGGCGGTGTTGTCGATGAACCAGGGCGCGACCTGGCCGTCAATCGAGATGCCGTTGTCGTCGTACAGGGCAATCAGCTTGTTCAGCTTCCAGGCGCCGGCCAGGGCGGCGGCTTCGTGGCTGATGCCTTCCATCAGGCAGCCGTCGCCCATGAAGGTGAAGGTGTTGTGGTTGACGACGTCAAGGCCTTCGCGGTTGAATTCACTCGCCAACAGTTTTTCCGCCAAGGCCATGCCGACCGCGTTGGAGATGCCCTGGCCGAGCGGGCCGGTGGTAGTTTCCACGCCGGGCGTCACGCCCATTTCGGGGTGACCGGCGGTTTTTGAGCCCAGCTGGCGAAATTTCTTCAGCTCAGTCAGCGGCAGCTTGTAGCCGGTCAGGTGAAGCACCGAGTACAGCAGCATGGAGGCATGGCCGTTGGACAGCACGAAGCGGTCGCGGTCGAACCAGTGCGGATTGACTGGGTTGTGTTTGAGGTGTGAACCCCACAAAGCCACGGCCATGTCGGCCATGCCCATGGGCGCGCCGGGGTGGCCCGAGTTGGCCGCTTGCACGGCGTCCATCGCCAGGGCACGAATGGCGTTGGCCATGTCAGCGTGATTGGCAGCGCTTGTGGGCTCCGCTTGTACCGTTGGAACAGATTGCTGTTCTGGTAGCGCTAATTCTGTTTGATCTGTATTTGCCATCTGTGCCAACTCCGGGGTAGTTCTGGGTGTGTGGGGGAAAACCCAGCATTTTACCGGGCGCAGGGAAATGCCCGATTTGTTCGGCTTGCTGGCCGCTGCCACGCCTTGCATGCGTATAGTCTCCACCCATGCACGGACTCCACCTCACCGCCGATCTTCACCAGTGCCAATGCGCCTCGCAATGGCTGACGGACGCTGCCTTGTTGGGCGAGCGTTGTGTGCTGGCCGTGGCGGCTGCGGGCCTGCAGGCGGTGGCGCATGTTGTTCATGCCTTTCCCGGCACGGCGCAAGGCCCGGGCGGCGTCACGGCCACGGTGCTGCTGGCCGAGTCGCACCTGTGCGTGCACACCTGGCCCGAGCAACAAGCCGTGACGCTGGACGTCTATGTCTGCAATTTTGGCGGCGACCACAGTGCCAAGGCGCACCTGCTGATGGCCGCGCTGGTGGCCTTGTTTGAACCTGGCGACGTGGTGCGTAACAGCCTGACACGAGGAAGAATCACCGCATGAAATTGACGCCTGCATCCACGCACCCCAAGACGGTGTCGCCCATCAAGGCCATGATTCTGGCGGCCGGGCGTGGTGAGCGCATGCGACCGCTGACCGACACCACGCCCAAACCGCTGTTGCCGGTACGTGGCAAGCCGCTGATGCAGTGGCCGCTGGAAGCGCTGGCGCGCGGCGGCTTTGACGCGGTGGTGGTGAACACCGCCTGGCTGGGAGCGCAGATTGCCGACCGGTTCAAGAGTGTTTTTGTGCTCCAGCCCCCGTCCAATAAGCGCGAACAGCTACTAAATGAGGAGTGCTTGCACATCACGTACTCGGATGAGGGGCGTGACTTTGGCGGCGCCCTGGAAACCGCTGGCGGCATTGCACGGGCCTTGCCGCTGCTGTGTCCGCCGGCCGCCATCGGCGCCAGTGCGGAGGTGTTCTGGGTGCTGGCCGGCGACGTGTTTGCGCCGGATTTTGTGTTTGCGCAAGCGGCGGTGGATCGCTTTGCTGCCAGTGACAAACTGGCCCATCTGTGGCTGGTGCCCAACCCCGAGCACAACCGCAAGGGCGATTTCGGCCTGTCGGTGAATCCAAATGACGTACAGGGCATGGGCCTGGCGCTGAACCTCGGCCCGGATGACGCGCGCCCACGCTACACCTATTCCACCATCGGCCTGTACCGGCGCCAACTGTTTGCGCAACCCTGGTGCGACATCGCCCCCGGCAATCCTCACGGCATCAAGGCGGCGCTGGCGCCCTTGCTGCGTGCGGCCATGGATCAGGCACGGGTCAGCGCCGAGCTCTACACGGGATGCTGGACCGATGTCGGTACACCGCAGCGGCTGGCGCAATTGAACGCCTCAGCCCCTTAACTTCACCAGGGCTGCCATACGGGCAGCGTCCGTGCCCTGGCTGCTCAACCCGGCCGCAACACCTTGCTGGTCGGCAGCGGTGCAGTTCTGGCTGACCTTCCATTTGCCCACCCAGCGTTGCACCGGGATCTCGATCGCGACGATGGCTTTGAGCATGCTGGCGATGTAGTCGGCCGGCGCGTCAGACACCTGCCAGGGCAGGGCCTGGCCAGCCTCGTGGGCCTGGGTCAGGCGGGTCACCACCTCCAGCACCCGGGCCGGATCTTCGAAGGCCTGCGGCACGCCGTGGGCGTGCACGGTGGCGTAATTCCAGGTCGGCACGGCCTTGCCGTGGGCGTGCTTGCTGGGGTACCAGTTGGGCGACACATAGGCCTGCGGCCCGGTGAACACCGCCACCGACGGGGCACCTGCAGCCAGCGCCTGCCACACCGGATTGGCGCGCGCCACATGGCCGACCAGCGTGCCGTGTTCGCCCCGGTCCGCGTCCAGCAAAAACGGAATGTGGTTGACCAGCAGCTCGCCCTGGTGCTGGACGATCCAGGTGGCCAGCGGGTGGGTGCGCACCAGCGCGTGCAGCGTGGCGGCGTCGGTCTCTTCGAAGTGGGGCGGCAGATAGGTCATGGGTTGGAGCTGGTGGGGGTTGCAAAAACGGGTTCGCACAGCACTTCGGTCTTGACCGAGTTGGCGATAAAGCAGGAGGCATGTGCGCGGTGGTGCAAGTCCTGTAGCTCCGCCAGCGTGGGGCAGCGCTCTGGCGCAAACTGCACGGCCGGGCGCAGGGTGACACGGGTCATGGCCACCTGGCCTTCGGCGTTGCGCGCCATCACGCCCACGGCCTCGTCGCGGTAACTGTCCACCACCCAGCCGGCCCGGGCGGCCACGTCCAGAAACCAGAGCATATGGCAGCTGGACAGGGATGCGACAAAAGCCTCCTCGGGGTCCACGCCCGCCGGGTCGGAATAGGGCAGCGGCACCACATGCGGCGAGGACGAAGCGCTCACCACCGCCCCGCCGTCGAAGTGCCAGGCGTGGCGGCGGCTGTAGCGGTGGTCGGTAAACGGCGCTTGGTCGCGCTGCCAGAGAACGGTGCTGGTGTGCTGGGCCATGGTGGGCTCTCGGTTGGACTGCAAGGAAACGACGCTGAAGGCGCCTTGGGCGCGGTAGCACGGGCTGCTACAGTGGTTCCTTAGTTTATAAAACTTCCATGCATTGCAAAGGGCCAATTCAGCATGAGTCAAAGAGCCAATGCACCCAAGACCGCACCTCAACCGCGCGCCGAGTCGGTGCGTCAGCGGGTTTACCTGGAGCTGCGCCGCGCCATTGAACAAGGCACTTTCAAGCCCGGCACGCGCCTGCCCGCGTCGCGTGCGCAGGCCCAGACCCTGGGGGTGTCGCGCAACAGCGTGTTGTGGGCGCTGGAGCGCCTGCAGTCCGAAGGTTATGTGGTGGCGCGCGTGGGGGACGGCAGCTACGTGGCCGACGACTTGGGCGCCTTGGGTGCTACGCCCATGGGCTTGCGTCCCGCCGTGAGTGCCGGCCTGTCGCAGCGCGGGCAACTGATTGCCGACACCGTGCTGCACTGGAACCCGCCCCTGCAGGCGGCGCTGCCTTTTCGCATCGGGGCGCCCGAGGTGGCCACCTTCCCCTTTGCCCTGTGGGACCGGCTGGCGCGCCAGGCCTCCAAGGCCCAGCGCATGGCGCAAGCCCAGTACCTGGACCCGGCCGGTGCGCCCGCGCTGCGTGACGCCGTTGCGCAGTGGCTGTGGGTATCGCGCGGCATCCGCTGCGAGGCCGGCCAGGTGGTGGTGTGCTCGGGCTCGCAGCAGGCCATCGACCTGATTGGCCGCCTGTTGCTGGACGTGGGCGATGAAGCGCTGGTGGAGGACCCCGGCTACCCCGGCATCCGCGCCAGTCTGGCAGGCCATGGGGTTAGCGTACGGCCCGTGCCGGTCGATGCAGAGGGGCTGGTGATCGACCAGACCGTCACGCAATGGCCCGCCGCGCGGCTGGCGGTGGTCACACCCACCTCGCAGTTTCCCACCGGCGTGCGCATGAGCCTCAAGCGTCGCCTGGCCCTGCTGGATTGGGCCAACGCGCAGCGCGCCTGGATTGTCGAAGACGACTACGACGGGGAGTTCCAGTACGGCACACACCGCCTGCCGGCCCTGTGCAGCCTGCCCCACGCAGAGCGCGTGTTGTATGTGGGCACCTTTTCCAAAACACTGCACCCCGGCTTGCGCCTGGGTTTTGTGGTGCTGCCGCATGCGCTGGCCAACGCTTTCGCCATGGCCCGCGCCATCAGCGACCGCCATGCGCCCGGCGACGCCCAGGCGGTGCTGGCCCGCTTCATCACGGAGGGTCATCTGCTGCGCCACTTGCGCCGCATGCGCGAGCTCTACCCGCAGCGCCAGCGGGTGCTGATAGACGCCCTGGCCGACGCCAGCCACGGCCAGCTGCAGCTGCGGCCCAGCGAGCAAGGCCTGCATTTGCTGCATGAATTGCCGGCGGACCAAAACGACCAGACCCTGTCCGCGCGCGCCCAGGCTGCGGGCATTCTGCTGGCGCCCCTGTCGCGTTACACCATCGCGTCCACGCGCCGGGGCTGGCTGTTTGGTTACGCCGGTTATGACACGGCTGCGCTGCGTGCTGCAGCCGCCAGGCTCGGTGTTTTGCTGCAAGCCAAGTAGCCAAGCACAAGTCAGTGCCGCGCTTTACACTGGACCATTGAACACCTGATCCACACCATGACCTTCGCCCTGTATTCACAACGTCGCGCTGCCCTGGCAGCCCAACTCGGCCCCAAGGGCATCGCCATTTTGCCCACCGCGCCCGAACAGCAGCGCAACCGCGACGCCGACTTTTTGTTCCGGCATGACAGCTACTTTTATTACTTGACTGGTTTCACCGAGCCCAGGGCCTGGCTGGTGATTACCGGCGACGGCAAGAGCACTTTGTTTTGTGCGCCGAAAGACCTGGAGCGTGAAATCTGGGATGGCTACCGGTTGGGGCCGGAGGCCGCGCCCGCCCAACTGGGTGTGGACGCGGCTTTTTCGGTTACTGAGTTGGACGCCCAGATGTCCGGTCTGCTGGACGGCCGCGATGCCATCTGGTATCCCTTTGCCACCCACAAGGGGCTGGAATCGCGCGTCGATGGCTGGCTGGGCAGCCTGCGCGCCCGTGTCCGTTATGGCACCTTGTGCCCCGAGCAGCAACGCGATTTGTGCGGTCCGCTCGACGAGATGCGACTGGTTAAAGACCCCTATGAGCAAGCCACCATGCGCCGCGCCGCGCAGATCAGTGCCGGTGCCCACATCCGCGCCATGCAGTTGAGTGCCCGCATGCTGCGGGGTGGCCAGGAGGTGCGTGAATACCACCTGGACGCCGAACTGCTGCACGAGTTTCGCCGCCATGGTTCGCAGTACCCGGCCTATGGTTCCATCGTGGCCGCCGGCGCCAACGCCTGCGTGCTGCACTACCGCGCCGACACGGCTCCGGTGCGTGACGGTGAACTGGTGTTGATCGACGCGGGTTGCGAACTCGATGGCTATGCGTCCGACATCACCCGCACCTTCCCCGCCAACGGCAAGTTCAGCGGACCCCAGCGCGCGCTGTACGAGCTGGTGCTGGCCTCGCAGGAAGCCGCCATTGCCGTGACAAAGACCGGCGCCCGCTTTACCGACCCGCACGAAGCCAGCGTCAAGGTGTTGGCACAGGGCCTGCTGGACTTGGGGCTGCTGGACGCCAATAAGGTGGGGACACTACAGGACGTGATTGAAAAACGCGCCTACTTCCAGTTCTACATGCACCGCACCGGCCACTGGCTGGGTATGGACGTGCACGACTGTGGTGGCTACATCGAGCCGTCAGAAGTCGGCACGGTGAGCGAGCGAAAAGACCCGTTGAGCGGCGAAGTCATCAAAAACCGGCCCAGCCGCATTCTGCGAGCCGGCATGGTGCTGACGATAGAGCCCGGCCTTTATGTGCGGCCGGCTGACGGGGTGCCGGCCCAGTTCCACAACATCGGTATTCGCATCGAGGACGATGCCATCGTGACGGACTCCGGCTGCGAATTGATCAGCCGCGGTGTGCCGGTGCAAGCGGACGAGATTGAGGCACTGATGCGGGAGTGAGTGCATTCAGGGCGCCAATCCCGTCGGGATATTGCGAATTAGCAACTGAACCGTCAATATCGAGGCAGTTGGCGTCGGATTCCGATAGCATGTTTGCTCAAGGATCAAACATGCCATGCCTATCCATATCGGTCACCAGACGCGAACTGCCCTAGTCACTGTCGGCTGTGTCGGCGTCATCGGCATGGCCGGTCTGGCCCGCGCCGAACCGATGGTTGAATTGACCGCAACGCACATCCCTGCGTTTGGCCCGGTCAAGAACGTCCCATGGTGGGAGAAAGAGGCCAGTCCAGCGTTGGATGCCACCGATGTCGAAGGCCGGACAAACGATGCCGATGATGCAATCTCAGCGCAAGAACTGCTTGTCAGGAATCGTCCAGCGGGTCACTCAGATGCCGGACGAAGTGAAAGAGGACAAGCCGCAAGATCGCTGTTGCCGGCGGGCGCCCAAGTCACGGGGCCATCGACTTCATTCGCGGAGGCCTCGGGTGTCAAAGAGGACGCGGCGTGGCGCGCTGAACTTGCCCACACCGTTCTGGACGCGGTTCGCCCGGCCTACGAAGGACTGGCCGGCGCTGGCGTCCTGGGTGCCATACGCGATATGGAGTCTGGGCTCGGCCTGGACAGGGGCTGGTCGTTTGATGACGCACTGTCAGGCAATTACTCGCCGAATGGAGGCCCGGGCTCCCATGCCGAATCGGTGTCGTGGGCCGGGTCCGGCAATCGATCCGACACGTCCAATCGACCGCGCTCCGCCGCACAGATCGCCGATGACCAGAGGAACGCCGCAGTCCTCCTGGAAAAATTCATTGACGAAATCATGCCGTGGGTCCTCGCGCTGGTCGGGGTGTATGCGCTCGGGTACATGGTCAAGTTTTCGCTGGAATACAGTCAGTGGAGAGCGGTACGCCGGCGCAAGCGCAGCGCCTTCAGTTCAAGACAGCCGGTACGCACGGTGCGCAAGCGACACAGGCGACATAAACACCGCCCCACGGTCTGATTTTCGACGCCTGTTGCCGATTATTTTTGGGACAGCGGGCGCTCAGCGAGGAAGATTTCAATACGGCGGTTCCTGGCCCGACCGGTCTCGCTGTTGTTATCCGCAATCGGCTCGCGCGAACCCCGGCCATCGATCTGGATGCGACGCCCATCCACGCCGCGCGAAACCAGATAGTCGCGTGCGCTGGCCGCACGGTTGACCGACAAGGGATTGTTGATGGCGTCAGATCCGGTGCTGTCGGTGTGTCCGATCACACGGATTTCAGTATTGGCCTGGCTGCTCAAGCCTTGCGCAAACTGGTCAAGAATGGGCCGCAGGTTCGGCCTGATGTCGGATCGGCCTGTGTCGAACGAGATATCACTCGGAATGTTCAGCTTGAGCTGGTTGTCGGGCGTCTGCGTCACAGCCACACCGGTGCCCGCCGTGGCCTTTTCCATGGCGGCCTTTTTCTGGGCCATCTGGTTGGACCAGATGTAGCCCCCCAGTGCACCCAAACCGGCGCCGACTGCCACCGCGCCCCGGTCATCCCCGATGGCCGCACCCGCCAGGGCGCCTATGCCCCCGCCGATGGCTGCACTGCGCTGCGCATCGCTCATGTTGGCGCAGCCTGTGGCCAGCACGGCGACGGCGCCAAAAATCAAAGCGATCGAACCGCTACGTGATGCAATAGTTGTCATAAGTCATCCTTCATGTGAAGTTTTAGTGTAACTATTTGGCGCTTTTCATGGGGGAGGCGGCTCCCCGCACGGGCTCAATGATGCAGCGTAGTAGCACCGTCTTTGTCCATTTTTGCGTTTTCGCAATGGGCGATTTCCGGTTTCTGAATTTAATGATTCACCAGTCAGCCGCAGGTGCGGCGATGCCGGTTCGTGCATGGCCCGGCTGCGACGCGAAGGAGGCCCACCATGAGCACGATCACGACAAAAGACGGTACCCATATTTTCTATAAGGATTGGGGGGCGGGACAGCCGCTGGTGTTCAGTCACGGCTGGCCCCTCAATGCGGACAGTTGGGAGTCCCAGATGCTGTTTCTGGCCTCACACGGCTTTCGCTGCATCGCCCATGACCGCCGCGGCCATGGCCGGTCGAGCCAGCCTTGGGGCGGCAACGACATGGACACTTTTGCTGACGACCTGGCCTTGCTCATCGACACGCTGGTTCTGCAAGACGCCGTTCTGATCGGCTTCTCCATGGGCGGCGGTGAAGTGGCCCGCTACATCGGCCGTCACGGCACGCAACACGTGGCCAAGGCGGCGCTGATCGCCGCCGTGCCACCGCTGATGCTGAAGACGCCGGCCAATCCCGATGGTGTGCCGATGGCGGTGTTCGATGGCTTGCGGGCCAGCGCCACCGCCGATCGCGCCCAGTTGTACAAAGATCTCGCCAGCGGCCCGTTCTTCGGGGCCAACCGGCCCGGTGCCAAGGTTTCGCAGGGCATGATCGACGCCTTCTGGCTGCGCGGCATGCAGGCCAGTCACAAGAGCACGCTGGACTGCATCAAGGCCTTCTCCGAGACCGACTTCACCGACGACCTCCAGAAATTCGACGTGCCGACGCTGATCGTGCATGGCGACGACGACCAGATTGTCCCGATCGCCACCTCGGCCTTGCGCGTATCGAAGCTGGTCCCGAAGGCGAGCCTGAAGGTCTACGCCGGGGCACCCCATGGCCTCGCGGATACGCACAAAGACCAGCTCAACGCTGATCTGCTGGCTTTCCTGCGATCCTGAAGTCGAGTTTGAATTGCTCAGTCGCGGCGACCAGCGCGCTGGCAATACCGGGTTCGAAGGCCGCGTGCCCAGCGTCTTCAATCATCCGAAAACTCGCCTCGGGCCAAGCCTGATGCAGGCGCCAGGCGGAGCGCGGGGGGCACACCACGTCGTAGCGCCCCTGAATGATGACGGCCGGCAGGTGGCGAATTCGGTCCACGTTGCGGATCAGCTGGTCGTCCGTCAAAAAAGCGTCGTGGCGAAAATAGTGCGCCTCCAGCCGGCCCACGCCCAGCGCCACCGCGTCCGAGCCAAACTCGTCCGCCACCTCGGGGTGGGGCAGCAGATGCAGGCAACTGCCCTCGTAACGGCTCCAGGTACGCGCCGCCTGCAAATTTTCTTCCGCGTTGTCGCTGAACAGGCGCTTGACGTAGGCTTGCAGTAAATCACCCCGTTCTGCCTCTGGAATATTGGCCACGAACTGGGCATGCTCTTGCGGAAAAAACCACTGGACGCCATTCAGAAACCAGTCGATCTCGGGCTGGGTGCACAGAAAGATGCCGCGCAGGACGAAACCGGTGCAGCACTCGGGGTGCGCCTCGCCATAGGCCAGGGCCAGTGTTGAGCCCCAGGAGCCGCCAAACACCAGCCACTGCGTGATGCCCAGCATCTGCCGCAGGCGCTCGATATCGCCAATGAGCAGCTGGGTGGTGTTGTTGCGATACTCGCCCAGCGGCGTTGACTTGCCCGCGCCGCGCTGGTCAAACAGCACGATGCGGTAGTAGGCCGGGTCAAAAAATTGACGATGCCGCGGTGACAGGCCCGCGCCCGGCCCACCATGCAGGAACAGCACCGGCACCCCCTTGGGGTTGCCGCACTCTTCCCAATACAGGGTGTGCACCTCGTCCACTGGCAAGCGGCCGCTGCGGTAAGGTTCGATGAGGGGATAGACGGCGGTGCGCAGGGTCAATTCAGTCACGGGCATTTCCTTTCGATGGGATGGCGACACTGTAATCTGGCGTGCAGTGCCCGCGTGCGTGGATGGTATGGTCAGGCCATGAAAACACAAATTGATCATCTGGTTGTCGTGGCGAAAACCTTGGAGCTCGGCGTGCAGTGGTGCGAGGCCACGCTGGGCATCACGCCCGGTCCGGGCGGTGAACATGAACAGTATGGCACCCACAACCGCTTGTTCAAAATCGCCACACCGGCCCACCCGCTGGCTTATTTCGAAATCATCGCCATTAATCCAGACGCCAAAAGGCCCGCCAATGCGCCGGCCAGGCGCTGGTTTGACATGGACGATGAGGCGCTGCGAGCGGCCGTCGCGATTGAGCCAAGGCTGGTGCATTTCGTGGCCAATACCGACGACATTCAGGCCGCCCGCATCGCCTTGAAGAAGCAGGAGATTGAACGCGGGCTGGCCGTGCAAGCCAAGCGTCATTCACGCAAAGGCGTATTGCAATGGCAAATCACCGTGCGCGAGGATGGGCAACGTCTGTTCAATGGTGCACTGCCCAGCCTGATTCA
The DNA here is from genome assembly GCF_003347515.1 of Rhodoferax ferrireducens. GTDB lineage: Bacteria > Pseudomonadota > Gammaproteobacteria > Burkholderiales > Burkholderiaceae_C > Rhodoferax. Next base: position 98,058 of record NZ_QEII01000314.1, read on the forward strand.
ATGGGGCAAACCCGATGCCGCCGAGCCCTTGCGCCTGCACCCCCGGAACAGCCTGCCGCGTTCGGGCGTGACGCTGCAGAGTATTGGTGTCACCCATCCCACGGCCGTCAAACTGCAGGCGGCTTTTGAGGCCATCGGGCTCACGGGTGTGGCGGTTGAGACGGGCCCGGCCAACATCACCGCAACCCTGCACACCCCCAAGGGCACCATCGAGCTTCATAGCCACGGGATTTAGCGGCAGCTCTCTAATCCGCACGCTTTTCGTGCACGGATGCACTGAGTTTGTGCGATACTAGGGTTTACCCTAGGAAGACGGGGGTGTCGTCTTCATTTCCGGAGTCATCGCCATGAACATCCTCTTTTCCCTGTGGTTCTCTGCCCGAAGTCTGGTCCGCGCTTGGGCGCGCCTTGTCGACCGGCATGAGCAGCGGGATCTCGAATCCTATCTCTCCCAATCCCAGTCTCTCGCCGACCTTGAGTACCGCGAACGTCACGGGATGCAACCTCACTAATCGGGCGGCCTCCCGTTGCCAACGGGCACCCGACCCAGACTTTCCAGAACATTTATATGCACATCTTTTTTTTCCTCAAATCTCTTTTCGCCGCCCCCACATTCGAGGCGGGTGAACGCGTCAATCTGGTTCGCCGCGGCACCATCGAGCGCACCGACGGCTACGTTGTTGGCCAGACGGCCGAGGGCGTCCTGGTCGAATGGCCGCGCGCAGGTTCCAGCTTTGTGGACGCCTCGGAGCTGTCCGTCATCGGCTAAATAACTGGCACGGCGCTCTTGTCATGCGCTGTTCGCAGGAAGCATCCAGTGGCATGGTCGTTGACAATGCCCACCGCCTGCATCCACGCGTAAACGATCGTTGGCCCGACAAACTTGAAGCCGCGCCGCTTCATTTCAGTCGAAATCCGTGCTGAGAGCGGGGACGAGGCGACGAAAGTCCTGCCGTCACCGTGGAGCACCTGGCCATCGGTGAAGGACCAGCAGAACGCGCTGAAGTCCTCTGCCCGATCCGCCATGTCGCAGAAGATGCGGGCGCCCTTGATCGTGGCCTCGATCTTGGCGCGCGAGCGGATGATGCCCGGGTTGTCGAGCAGTCGAAGCACATCGCTTTCAGTGAAACGTGCCACCTTGACCGGATCGAAGCCGGCGAACGCTTCGCGGAACGCCTCACGCTTGCGCAGCACCGTGATCCAGGCGAGGCCGGCCTGGAAACCTTCGAGCATCAGCATCTCCCACAATGCACGTGAGTCGTGCTCCGGCACGCCCCATTCTTCATCGTGGTACGCCTGCATCAGCGGCTCAGTGCCGGCCCAGCTGCAGCGTTGGCAAGTAGGCAGGCCGGTCGTGGCATGGTCAGTGTTCAAAGTTCAAGGCCGGTTTAGCGGTCCGCAATTGGTTTTTCGGTGAACAAGTAGTCCTTCAGTTCGCTGGAAAACTTGGGGTCTTTGCGCCGGAGCCACTCCTGCACCATGGAGGCGTGCTCCTTCTCCTCGTCTCGATTGTGCTCAAGTATGGCACTACAAAAAAACCTGTCGAAAATGTTGGAACTCCGCGTGGCGCGTCCTCCAGGACGACAAAAAGCAAGGTCTCAGCTTTGGTGAATCCGCAGAGACCGGCCGCTGTCGCCAGGCGCTGCTGCGCCTCATCCACCGACGACGCCTCCACGGTCAGCTGGATTTGTCGGGTCACTGGGTCAAAGGCACAGTAAAAGCGGCCCCTGATGCCGATATTTTCCGCTTGTCGAAATGCTGAAGTGTTCATGACTTGATTACCGGAAAAGTTGCGTGCTTGAATTCAAGGGTTCAACAAAATTCACTGGCCTGATCCATTTTTCATGCCGCATAGTAGGTCAGACAGGCCTTGCGCATCTGTGCGACACCGTACGCTGTGTGGCTTACATTTGAGGCGTTCCCTTTGTCATCGAAAATCACCGCGGGCGCCTCCTGGCCCAGGACCAACTACACATCAAGGCGCCCATGGTTGCTGCATATAAGCCACAAATTACCCCCATCTCCTACGACGGTATTGACAGCAATACTTCAGCAGGGGCGTTGCCCGAGCTCCTGGATCGCCTCGATTCACGAGGGGGCTACGACCCCCGGACCGGCAAGCTGACCCCGTTCAAAAACATGAGCGATGATTTTGACGAGAGCCTGATCAACGAAATGCTCGACAGCCTGACCGCCGCCGTGGAAGCGGGCTTGAGCACGCCAGCCACTTTCTTGAAGGACTTCTTTGCCACTGACGCAGATGTGCAGAACTTTGCCGATGCACTGGATGAGTACGCCGACGAAGGCACGTTCTGGGTCAATGACCGGCACTTCAACGCCTTCGTCAATGCAATCAATGCCGACGAAAGAGACGCGGTGACTTACGCGGCGATGGCAGAACGCATTCGCGAACTGGTGGAGTTGGCGCGTGAATCGGCTCAAAAATCCGCCAAATCGGCGGCCAAGAAATCCAGGTAATTGATTCAGGGAAACCCTTTTAAGTTTGCTGTCCGTCAAATGCCGAGCAGCGCTTTGGCCTCGTCCAAGGCTTTCAAGGAGTCCTCGTGCTTGCCTTCCTTGTGCAGCTTCTCGCCCTCGGCACGAAGGGATTTAACTTTTGACAAATCAGCGGCAGCCAGAGCGGGTTTGGTGGCGAGCTTGGCATCAATCGCTTTCATCTCGTTCGGACAGTGGTTGGCAAAAACTGAAGTGGCAACAAGAGCCATTGAACAGAGCAGAAATTTTTTCATACGGCACCTCATGAGTGGCCAGAATATGCTGGCGAATTAATTTTCATGCAGCCCAACTGGGGCGTCCGCGCCTTTTGGGATAACTACTCTCTCAGTGATGTTTTCCTGAGTTGGCGGACAACGCGGGCGAGTTCATACGGGGGGCGCGGATTGGCCGTCCCTACGTCCACTACTGTTTGCCCATGGCCACCGCGTCATGCCCCAGCGTGAAGGCTTCTTCAAACACCGAGTAGCCTGCCCAGTCGCTGTGGGCAAAACTCAGGCGATCGTGGGTTATCACTTGTTGCTCTCGTTTTTGTAGCTTCTTTCGCATATGGAACGGGGGCTGCAGGCCGATTTCATCCCTATTTCTCGGTACAGGGATGGCCATGGCGTGGCCGTAGCGTGTGATGTCGATGCGGCTGGTCTTGGCGGCCAAATCGGGATGCGCTACAGCCAGCTCGGCCAGGATCTCGTCGCGCCACGCCTGCCACGGTTTCTCCAGCAGTTGACGCCGGCCAGTGCCGGGGCCGCCGCGCACGTCGCCCAGCGACCGGTAATAGCTCAGCACCGTGGCGCCCGGCACCGGCCGCAGGCTCTGGTGCATGGCGTCCACATAGCCCAGGCCGGGCGCGCCATACAAGACGTTGTCCCAGCTCGGCGCCGGGCCGGGGCGGTCATGCAGCGGGGACTTGATGTGGATATTGGCCACCAGCCAGGGCGCATACACGGTACGGAGCGCCGCCTGGCGCAAAAAGTCGGGCGCATCCTGCACCACACGGGCCGCAACAAAAAGCGGCAGCGCGACGATGGCGCGACTGGCCTGCCAGCGCTCCACGGTCTGGGTGGCGGTGTTGAAGGCGTCCACCTCCACGCCGTGTTTGAGGTTGGCGATGCGCAGCACCACGCGTCCGGTGTGCAGGCGCTCCTTCAAGGGGGCGGCCAGGCGCTGCGTGAGCCAGGCGTTGCCCTCGGGCCAGGTCAGCACGCCCTCGCGCTCCGCCGTCTCCATGCCGAGTGCGTGAAAACCGTGGCGGCTGGCAAAGTAGTGGAGGCCGGCCCAGGCCGACACGGTGGCGACGCCGGCGCCATAGTCGTCGCGGCAACAGTAGTCCAGGTACCAGCGCAGCTGCGGGTCACTCAGGCCGTTCTGGCGCAGGTATGCTTCGAAAGTGATAGCTGAAAGCGCATGTTGTACGGGGGCTAGAGGCCTGTTTGACACTGGAATCGTCCAGCGCGCCTGCTGGCGAACCTGCTCCACCAGGGCCGCGAACTTTTGGTACTGCTGCAGCGTTTCGCGGCCCACCCCTTGCATGGGCAGCAGGCCGTCTTGCCATTCGCCATTGAAGAACAGGCGCTCCTGCGGGCTGTGGCACAGGTGGCGCTCGTCGTATTGCCAGCGGCCGGCGATGCGACGGCGCAAGCCCAGCTCTTCCAGCAAGTCCTGCACCGCGGGCGCATCGTCGCTGGGCACGGGCAGGTAGTGCGCGCCCAGTGGGCAGGCGATGCCGTTCACGGCGCCGCCTCGGCTGTTGCCACCGGGGCTGTCCTCCAGCTCCAGCAAAGCAAAATCGTCGCGGCCCTGCAGACGCAAGGCGCGCGCGGCAGCGAGGCCGGCCACGCCGCCGCCGGCAATCAGCACGTCGGTTTTGAACGTGACGGACGGCGCCGGCCACGACTTGCCATCGCGCAGCAGATGGCCACGTTCATGGTTGATGCCGGTGAAGCCGCCGCTGATGTCATCGGGTTTTGTGCAGCCGAGCAAGGGCAGGGCGGAGGCGGCGAGAAAGTGGCGGCGCAGAATTCCGGAAGATTCTTGTGATGGCGCTGGCTTGGCGTCCATCAAAGTGCGATAGGGCTGGTGCGCAGGGCTTGGAGTTCTCTTGGGCTCAGACGCATGGTGTTGTCAGGTGAAGTATTTGGCAAGTTTACTGTGCCACCTGAAGAAAATGAGAGAACAAGCCCATGTGAGCCCACCATGGTCAAGTGCGAGTGGGGTCTACTCTCGGTGATTCGGCCGTCAAATGGCGTGGCCCAAAGCCTCAGCCTTTGGCTGCAAGTAGTCTGTCAATCCTTGAAACCACATCACTTCCACAAAGTCGCCACTGATCACCAGATCCTCGTCGTGCAGGGCTGCCAGAAAGGCTTCCTTGCCATCCTTGGCGGAAAGAATGGCATACCCCCTGGCCGCATCTTTAAAAGTCAGGCTGAACTTCGGACTGCCAGTGAGTCCCGCGATAGAGCTCACCTGACCATTTCTGATGCTGAAATGGCGGCCAACTCCGTCATTCGTTTGAATCTGAAATACAAGTTCCTTTCCTTCCACATACTTCGCGCACGCAGGATTTCTTTTGACGGCTCTCTGTAGTAGCTTCGTCAAGGCCCATAGCAAAATTTTGAACTTCAACATAGTGGTTTACTTTTTTTAAATTTGTTTCGTACGTCTCTACCGCGGACTACTCGCCGAGAAACTGGAGAGCATGCTTCAGGAAGCGTTCCGGGTACTGGAACTGCGCCGCATGGCCGGCGTCCGGGTAGACGAATAGCTGCGCATTCGGGATGTTCTGGACCATGTACCAGGAATTGATGGTTGGAATCATCACGTCGTTCACGCCATTCAAGATAAATGTCGGCTGTTTGATGTCACGCAAGTGGGCGAAAGGCGCTTTGGAATCCAGCTTTGGCAGGTAATACATGTTGGCCTCGACTTGGGCCTGTATCACGGCGGGAGAGCTTGGCGGATCCTGGTCCACACGCTGGTGACGGCGCTTCCAGAAGTCGCGCCCGGCTTGCTGCGCAACTTCGGAACGACCAAAGAAAAGGAACAGGAAATCCTCGACCGTCGGAACCGGACGCGGTGCCGCTTCCAGCACGCCAGGATCTGAGTCGGGATTGCCACCCCGTGGCCCGGTTCCCAGCAGCATGAGCTGGCGAACCAGATCAGGGTGGCGCCGCGTCAGGTCCTGGGCCTGAAACCCACCCAGCGAGAAACCCAGGACATCAACCTTGGGAATGCCAAGTGCTCGTATGACCGCTGCCGCGTCGTCTGCCATATGTTCAATGCGGGTGCGGGGTTGGCCGGACGAGGAGGCAACGCCACGACCGTTGAAGAGGATCACCTCGCGCCCGGCCGCCAACCCGTCGGTCATCAGCGGGTCCCAGTGGTCCATGCCTCCACGGAAGTGCTGGAGGAAGAAGAGTGGCGGCTGGTCCGTCGCAGGGTTGCCCCAGCGGCGGTAGGCAAACTGGTCGCCATCGATTTCCACGAAGCGGGTAGGGGCGGTGAGGTGGGTGTGGTTCATGTTGAAATCCTTCGGTGATGAGTGGGGTCTGCCTGCGCTGCTGCGATCTCAAGTCACGCTTCGCACCGGCAACACGAATCGCGGCTTGCCGAGCACTTGGGTCGCAACCCGTGATGCCAAGCGCCGCGTCAAGAAGCGCACGCCGAAGGTTGATAGCTTGTTGAACAGGCCGGGCACCACCGTGCGCTTGCCAGCCAGCATCGCGCGGATCGCGGCCTGCGCCACAAACTCTGGGCTTTTCGTCGACGCGTTCGCGATCCACGAGTAGTCGCCCCCGCCGGACGCGGCGTGGAACGCGGTCTCGGTGCCGCCAGGGCAGATGCAGGTCACCGACAGCGGCGCGCCACGGTGCTCGTCATGGAGGCCCTCGCTGAAGTTGCGCACGAATGCTTTCGACGCGGCGTACAGCGCCATGTTCGGCACCGACTGGTACGCGCCGGTCGACGCGATGTTCAGCATGTGCGCGGGCGTGGTGCTGGCCTTGTGCGCGTCGACGAAGCAGCGCGCGAGCGCCACGAGCGAGGTCATGTTGAGTTGGACGAGCTCGGCGTCGCGCGCCCAGTCGACCTCGTCGAACCGGCGGAAGTAGCCGAACCCGGCGTTGTTGATCAGGATGTCGATCGGACCACCGGCGGTCGCGGCCGCCCACAGCGCACGCGCGGCATCGGGCTTGCCGAGATCTGCGGTGACGATCTCGACCTTGACGCCCTTGCAGGTCGCGGCGACCGCCTCCAGTGCGTCGCGGCGCCACGCCGTCAGCACGAGATCGATGCCCAGCGCCGCGAGCTCACGCGCAATTGCCGCACCAATGCCGCTGGATGCGCCGGTCACCAGTGCACGCTTGCCCATGTGGGCGGAGGTGTAGGTACTCATATCGTTCTCCTTGTTGCGTGTAACGGCCAAGGACCTCCAAGGCCTGCGAGGTTTGCGTGTTCGAGTTCGCTGCCATCAGGGACGCTTGATGCTCAACCCGCGAGCGCCGGATAGTCCGTGTAACCCTTGGCGCCGGGCGTGTAGAACGTCTCCGGGGCAGGACCATTCAATGGTGCGTCTTGGCGCATGCGCTCGACCAGGTCAGGGTTGGCGATGAAAGGCCTGCCCATGGCGGTCAGGTCCGCGCGGCCTTCGCTCAGCGCCTGTTGTGCGCTGGCTTTGTTGAGCCCGCCGGCGAGGATGAAGGGGCCGTCGAATGCAGCCTTCAAATCGGCCTTCAGCTTCACCGGAACAGGCGGGGCGCCCATGGCCGAATGGTCCAGGACGTGAACGTACATGAGGCTGAGTGCGGAGAGTTGCTTCACCAGAGCCAGGTACTGTTCGTCCACGCCCTCGAATGCGCCGGTGCTATTGACCACACCGTGAGGCGACAGGCGGATGCCGACTCGCTCAGCGCCGATCTCCTTCACGGCCGCACGGGCGACCTCGAGCACCAGCCGGTTGCGCCCTTCGGCGGTGCCGCCGTAGCCGTCGGTGCGGCGGTTGACATTGGCGTTCAGGAATTGCTCAAGAAGGTAACCGTTGGCCGCGTGCAATTCAATGCCGTCAAAGCCGGCCTTGATCGCGAGGCGTGCGGCCGTTGTGTACTCTGCAATCACGGCCTGGATGTCGGCCTCGGTCATGACGCGCGGCGGCGTGTGCGGCTGGCTGCCTTGCGTATCGGTCCACATCTCGCCAGGGCAGGTCTCGGGCGAAGGTCCAAAAACTTCGGCGCCGGCCGGCAGGTTGGCCTGGTGGGACACCCGACCGGTATGCATCAGCTGCACGACGATCTTGCCGCCCTTGGCATGGACCGCGTCGGTCACCAGCTTCCAGCCTTGCACCTGGGCGTCATTGAACAGACCCGGTATCCGGGCATAGCCCAAGCCGTTGGGCGACGGTGAGGTTCCTTCCGTGATGATGAGGCCGGCGCTTGCACGCTGGGCGTAGTAGGTGGCCATCAGGCTATTGGCCGTGTTGTTGTCGCTCGCGCGGCTGCGCGTGAGCGGGGACATCACAGTGCGATTGTTGAGCGGGGTGGCACGCAGGGAGAAGGCTTCGAAGAGCATGGGGTTGTCCTTGGAAAAATGGAAAAGGGAGAGAAAGGAAAGAGCAGCAACGGTCAGTTAGCTGGAATCAACCGATCTTGTAACGAGGGGCCGGCGTTCCAGCTTGGGTACCCGCGAACAGTTCGGAGCGAGCTGCTTCGTACTTTTCCCACAGACTTGCATCGGCGACTGACGGCCAGGTGATCGTTTCGCCCTGGTCCAGGCCCGCCAGCGCCGCATCGACCATGTGCTCGGTTGTCATCAAGGTCTCCTTGTTGAGGGCCGCCAGTGGGACGCCCGACAGATCCCAGAGCTCGGTGGCTGTCGACGCTGGCAGGACCAGCTGAACCTTCACCCCGGTTTCAGCCAGTTCTTGCTGCAAGCCTCTGCTGTATTGCAATACGAAGGCCTTGGTACCGCTGTAGATGGCGCTGATCGGCAGCGAGTGGACGGCCAGGACGGAAGCGATGTTGATGATCAGGCCCTGGTTCCTCGCCACGAAGGCCGGCACCGCAGCTTGCGTCAGGCGCGTCAGTGCGGTGATGTTGAGGGCAATCTGGGACAGCACGTCGTTTGCAGACGTCTGGGCAACAGGTGCCAGGCGCGCAACACCGGCATTGTTCACCAGGACTTGCACATCCGCATTGGTGGCCAGAATCGTCTCGATTCGCGCCACATCCTGATCTTTGGTCAGGTCGGCCACGATTGGATCCGCTTTGACGCCGTGCGCCTTTGAGACCTGCGTGCAGAGGGCTTCCAGGCGGTCAGCGCGCCGGGCGACAAGGATGAGATCGTATCCACGCGCAGCGAGGCGATCCGCATAGACGGCGCCGATGCCGGAGGAAGCCCCGGTGATAAGGGCGAATTTTTTAGAACGAGGATTTGTCATTGATAGCTTTCTAATTAAATTGAGTGCTTAACGTGCGAATGCCTGAATCTGCCTATCGGGCAAGGAACTCCAGTGCGCTGGGCACGAAATCGGCATGGAACTGGAATATGCCGCCATGACCCGCATCGGGATAAACGATCAAGGTGCTGTTCGGAAGCCGCCGCGCCAAGTCGTGGGTGTTCGGCGTCGGGACCATGCGGTCAGCATCACCATTGACCACGAGTACGGGTTGCTTCACGACCGAGAGGTCCACGGGTTCTTTTTTGCCCCAGGCACGCAGCGCCTCCAACTGGGCTAGAAATGCACTCACGGTGATTTCCTTGTCACGATTCTCAGAGCGCTCCTTCAGTCGATCAAGGAACGCCTTGCCAGCCTCGATGCCATTGGGTGTACGCGTGAAGAACAGGTACTGCTTCGCATCCTGGCCCGTAAAGAAGCCCCTGAGCATGTCGTAGAAGGTCACACCCGACACTGAACTGATGCCCTCGCCACCCGCAGGTCCTGTTCCTGCGAGAACCATTTTTCGCACGAGTTGTGGCTCCTTCAAAACGATTTCCTGGGCAATCATGCCGCCCATGGAAAATCCCAAGAGGTCAACCTGCTTGAGCCCCATCGCCTGGATGAAAGTGATGGCGTCGTCGGCCATTTGCGCCATCGAATTCGACGGTGAACCACTCGACGCCCCGATGCCGCGGTTGTCAAACGCGATGACGTGGTGCTTGGCGGCAATGCCATCCACGATGCGCGGATCCCAGTTGTCGAGTACGGCTGCCAGGTGGACGAGAAGCACCACCGGCGTGCCACCATTGCTCTTCCCCAGCTCGCGGTACGCGAAGCTCACGCCGTCTGCCGTGATGGTTTGCGTTGCTACGGTTTTCCAAGAATTTTGGGTTACACCTTGGGGTATCGCTGCTGGCAACTCAGTGGCTGTCGCATAGAGGGATGCGGCCAACGTGAGTCCGAAGATGGCGAACTTGAGTAAATGCTTCATGATGCCTGGGGCAGGTAGGCTGGACGTGGTGCCGTCAGACCTTGCCGGATCTGTTGGGTCAGCGCATCGGCCAGCACTTCATCCGCACCCGCTTCCAGTCCGTCCAGCGCGCGCTGGACGATTTCCTCGGCGCTGCTCTTCTGAACTTCGAAGCCCCGTGTGAGATCGGTATCGACATAGGCCATGTGCAAGCCCAGCACCTGGGTCTTCTGCCCCGCCAGCTCATGGCGCAGTGCATTCGTCAGCGACCAGGCTGCCGACTTGCTCGCCGAATAGGCGGCCAACTCGCCACCGTTGATCCACGATGCGACCGACAACACATTGAGCAGCGCGCCACCGCCATTGGCTTTGAGCACGGGCGCAAAGGCCTTGCTCATGTTCAGCATGCCAAAGACGTTGGTCTCAAAAATGCGGCGTGTGACTTCATCACTGTCCGGTGCGAGAAACCCGCCGGGTTGGGCGATGCCCGCGTTGTTAATCACCAGCGTCACATCAGATGCTTGTTGAACGGCAGCAGCGACCTCTTCAGGTTTGGTGACGTCAAGCTGCAAAGCCTCGACACCCGGCAAGGTCACGGAGGCGGGATTGCGCGCGGCAGCGTAGACCTTGCGCGCGCCACGGGCGAGCAAAGCGCGCGCAAAGGCCAGACCGATTCCGCGGTTGGCGCCGGTGATAAGAACAACAGAATTTTCAATTTTCATGGGGGACTCCTGGGGTTAAATGGGTACTAGGCATGACGAACGTCATACAAAAAGACGTGCCATTGCGTGAGCAATGGCGACGATTCAGCGAACCTTGATCACAGCCTTGCCTTTGGCACGTCCGCTTTCGACGTAGGCCAATGCCTCGTTGGTGGATTCGAAGGAAAAGACCTTGTCGACGACCGGGCGTATGGCGCCCGACTCGATCAAGGGCGTGATCTGCCGCAACTGGCTCCCGCTGGCTTTCATGAACAGGAAGGAGAAGCCGACATGGAGGCGCTTCGCTTTTCTGCGGGTTCCAAAACTCAGAGCGCGCATCACCTGTTTCACAAACCAGGGGGCCTTGATTTCTTCAGCAAACGCGGGATCAGGGGGGCCAGAGATGGAGATGAGTTTTCCGCCGGGTTTGAGCACATTGAGAGACTTCCCTAGCGTTTTGCCATCCTGGCTGTTCAGGACCACGTCGTAGTCGCGCAAGACATCCTCAAAGTCCTGCTTCTTGTAGTCGATGACGACGTCCGCGCCCAGACTCTTCACGAGCGCGACATTGGTCGTGCTTGTCGTCGTGGCGACGGTCGCGCCCAGATGCTTGGCCAACTGGATGGCAAAAGTGCCGACACCACCGGAGCCGGCCTGGATGAAGACCTTCTGCCCCTTCTTTAGCTTGGCCCTCTCGACCAGCGCCTGCCAAACCGTCAAAGCCACCAGGGGAATGGAAGCGGCTTCTTCCATCGTGAGATTCTTGGGCTTGAGCGCCAAGGAGCCTTCTTTGACGGGGACGAATTCCGCGAACGTGCCGATCCGAAAATCATCCGGCCGCGCATAAACCTCATCGCCTGGTCTGAACTGCCGCACGCGCGGGCCGACCTTGACGACCACCCCTGCCACATCGTGACCCAAGGCGGTGGGCAGTTGATAGGGCAGGATGAGCTTGAACTCTCCGCTCCGGATCTTGGTGTCCAGCAGGTTCACGCCTGCGGCGTGGACCTGGACCAGGACTTCGTCATCGCGCAGCTCCGGCGTCGGCATCTCTGCCAAGCGCAACGCGCGCTTTTTCCCATATCTCTCAAGAATAAATGCTTTCATGTTTTTTTCCTTATGTAAGTGCGACTGCAAGAACGCCATGGCGAGCGCGATCTCGACGGCAACGGCCACCAAGACGTCGGGCCCGACAAATAGTGCCCAGAATGCGGTTGATGGGGAGGTGTCGCGGCATATTCATGCGTTGACGTCAACGACGGTGCGGCCCTGGACTTGTCCGGCGAACAATCGCTCGACGATCGCGGGCACGTCGGCCAGGGCCACCACCTGAGTCGTTCGCGCGAGCTTGCCCAGATCGAGGTCCCGCGCCAGTCGTGACCAAGCCTCGATGCGCACTTGTTGGAGCGCATTGACCGAATCGATGCCGGCCAGCGTTACGTTGCGCAGGATGAAAGGCAGCACCGAGGCCGGAAGATCCATGCCCTGGGCCAGGCCGCAAGCGGTGACCACGCCGCGGTACTTGGTCTGTGCCAATACATTGGCCAGCGTGTGGCTACCCACCGAGTCGACGGCGCCGGCCCATCTTTCAGCCGCGATCGGCGCGCCCGGCCCCGAGAGGGTCCGGCGATCCATGATCTCGGCGGCCCCCAGGCTGCGCAGATACTCGCTTTCCTCAAGTCGCCCTGTGGACGCGACGACGCGGTAGCCCAGACCCGACAGGAGGGCGATGGCGATGGAGCCGACGCCGCCATTGGCACCCGTCACGAGAATGTCTCCGTGCTGGGGTGTGAGCCCGCCATGCTCGAGCGCCAGCACCGACAGCATCGCCGTGTAGCCCGCCGTCCCGATGGCCATCGCGTCCTTGGTGGACAGGGCCGCTGGGAGTTTGACCAGCCACTCGCCTTTCACGCGCGCCCGCTGCGCATAGCCGCCGTGGTGGGTTTGGCTCAAGCCCCAGCCATTGGCGACGACGCGGTCGCCCGCCGCGATGCCGGGGTATGAGGAGGTCTTGACCGTGCCGGCGAAGTCGATGCCGGCAATCAGGGGGAACTGGCGAATCACCTCGGCACGACCGGTGATGGCCACGGCGTCCTTGTAATTCACGGTGGAGTAATCGACGTCGACCACGACGTCTCCGGGCATGAGGTCTTGTTCGCTCAGCGAGACCACGCTGGTCGTAATCTTGTCACCCGTCTTGCTTGCGAGCAGTGCTTGGAATGTCATCGTTTTCTTTCAAATAGAGTGTTATCAAAGGCCAAAAGCGGCATGCGAAACGGCTAGCCGCCTAGGCTTCGAGTCGAAGGTCTTTCCGAACCCCGGCATCCAGCACGCTGGCGGGCGCAAACCTGCGCAGCAGGCGCATGCGGTTGGCCATCAGGTGCACGGCCCAACAAAAGGGTTCGCCGGGGGGGGGCGGTATGTTTATGTCGCATGATGATTATCATATTTATGGGTGAGCGAAAAGGCAGTGAGTCTCCGTGGATTCAGGCGGGAGGCAGGTGCTTCAATGCGGCCGCGCACAAGCTGTCCGACAGCGCGGGGTCGTCGACCACTCGGGCCAACAGCAATGTGCCCACCATGGTGGAAACGGTCACGAGGGCGCGTTCGTGGGCCCCGGGCTGCCCCCAGTCAGGCGACTGACGGGCGACAAGATCGATCATTTCCTTGATGTGCCGGGTGGTCACGCGGCGGACTTCGGGCGCCTGGCGCGGTGTCTCCGAGCCCAGTGCGGCCAGGGGACATCCCATTTCAATCTGCACCAGATGCTCTGGCGAGAGGTAGGCGCGAAGCATGGAGGCCAAAGCCTGTCCGGGAGGCACGCTGGCAACAACCCCCGCCACGACGGCGGCTGACTCCGCGCACGCCCGGCCCGCGGCTTCCGCCAGCATGGCCTCGCGCGATGCGAAGTGGGCATAGAAGGCGCCATGGGTCAGGCCGGCCTCCTTCATGATGTCGGCGACGCCGGTGCCGTCGTAGCCGCTGCGCCGGATCGCCCGCGCCGCGGCGGATACGATGCGCTCGTGGGAGGCTTCCTTGGCTGCTGTTCTGACGTTGTGCTTTGAATTTCGCATGATGCATATCATACACAATTTCCCAAAAACACGTGCAGGGACATTTTGGCAATGCCGACCGACCGACTTGAGGGGCAACCCCCGACCTTGGCAACCGCCTTATTCCATTTCTAAATCATCCGTGTCGTTGTTGCTTCGCCTTGTCGTGCTACAGCACTGCCTGCGGCTTCGCGCCTAGACACGAATGATTTGGAAACGGAATTACTTCGCCACCTTCCCCCACTCCGCTTCATACGTCGTCACCAGCAGCTGATTCGACAAACGGTTCACCGGCGTGGGCAGCCGCGCCATGTCCAGCGGAAAGTCAAACAGGGGCGGCAGGCTGTGCGGTGTAAGGAAGCGCAGGCCTTCAGGCAGGGCTGTGGGCAGCCGGTACGGCCGGCGGCTGGCGACGACAAAGCCCCATTCACCGAAGCTGGGCACATGCGCGTGGTAGGGCGTGGCCGTGAGCCCGACCGACTCGATGGTGCTCACCACGGTCCAGAAACTCTTGCGCGCCACCAGCGGCGAGGTGGTCTGGATCACGGCATAACCGCTGGCGGCGAGGTGTTTGTCCAGCAGCGCGTAAAACGAGTTGGTGTAGAGCTTGCCGATAGAAAAATTGGTGGGGTCGGGGAAGTCCACCACGATCACGTCAAAGGTTTCTGTGCTGCGCTCCATCCAGCCGAAGGCATCGGTGTTGATGACCTTGACCTTGGGCGACTGCAAGGCCGCGCCATTGAGCTGCACCAGTGTGGTTTGCGTGGAGAAAAGCGTGGTCATGGCCGGGTCCAGTTCGACCAGGGTGACGCTTTCCACGCCCGGGTATTTCAGGATTTCACGCACCGCCATGCCGTCGCCGCCGCCCAGCACCGCTACTTTTTTCGGCACGCCACCAGAAGCTGAGAAGGCCGCCATCACCGGGTGCACCAGCGCTTCGTGGTAACGGTATTCGTCGCGCTGGGCGAACTGCAGGTTGCCGTTCAAAAACAGCCGGTAGCCGGCCCGGCCCTCGCCACCGCCGTAGGTGAGCACAATGCGCTGGTAGGGCGAGGTGCTGGCAAACACCACGCGGTCCTGGTACATCTTGTCTTCGGCCCAGGTGGTCATCTGGTCGGCCGCCGCCATGCCGGCGGCCAGCGCGGCCAGCGTGGCGACGCAGGCGAAGGCGTGCGCCCTGAATTGCCGCAACTCATGGCGAAACAGCCACAGCGCCCACAGGGCCACGGCCGCGTTCATCAGGCCAAACAACAGGCCGGTGCGGATCAGGCCCAGCTGCGGCACCAGCACCAGCGGGAAGGCGAGCGACACCGCCAGCGCGCCCAGGTAGTCATAGGTCAGCACCTGCGACACCAGGTCTTTCAGCGCGACGTTGCGCTTGAGGATGCGCATCACCAGCGGAATCTCCAGCCCTACCAGCGTGCCCACTGCCAGCACCAGCGTGTACAGCAACAGGCGAAAAGAGCCAGGCAACCAGGCGTTAGCTATAAAAAGAATAGCTGGTAGCGCACCACCGACGAGGGCTACCATCAGTTCTATGCGCAAGAAGTGAGCGGGGAGCTGGCGCTCGAAAAAACGCGACAGATACGAGCCCACGCCCATGGCGAACAGGTAGGTGCCGATGATGGTGGAAAACTGCAGCACCGAGTCGCCCAGCAAATAGGACGCCAGTGCGCCGGCCGCGAGTTCATACACCAGGCCGCAGGCCGAGACGACAAAAACCGAGGCCAGCAGGGCGACTTCAACCGGGCGCGGCCCGGTCTGCTCGGCCGGGCTCACCCGTGGATGGCGGCTGCCACGATGATGCAAATGCCCAGCGACATGGCGGCCACCACCAGCGCCAGCGCCCGGTTTTGCTTTTCGACAATTTCTTCCCACAGGTTGTAGGGCGTGAGCTTGTCGATGATCACAAAGGCCACCAGGAAAATGATCACACCCATCAGTGCAAACATGATGGAGCCAAAAAAGGCTCCCGATTTCAACCATTCCATACCCATGATGCGTTCCTTTAAAAATTCAAATCGTCGTCATCGCGAGCGCAGCGTGGCAATCCAGGCTGCATGGATTGCCACGCTGCGCTCGCAATGACAGAACAGTGTCATTTATGTCCACCGCCACTGGAGAAGCCGCCAAACGAGCCGCCGGAGCTGCGCGAACTGGTGCTTGAACAATTCTCGACCTTTGGGTCGCAGCGGGAGCAGCGGCTCATCAAGAACAGGAACAGCAGGATGATGAGAAAGAGCACGATGACCGTGCCGCAGCCTACCCCTTTGGTGAGGCTGGCGGGACCGGCGTCGCTGCGCTTGAGCAGCTCTTTTTTGTCTTCCAGCTTGAAGGCCTTGGCGACGGTATCGCTCTCGATCTGGTTGCCCGCCGACCAGGTGACTTCGTTTGGCGACTGCTCCAGCGACAGCAGGCTTTTGCCGCTGGCAAAGTCGCGGTTCGAGGTCTTTTGCCCGCGGCTGACCTGCCAGTAAAACTCGCCGGCCACATAGGTGGTCTCGGCGCTGTAACTCTCCTTGAGCTGGTAGCGGGTGCCCAGGTACGTGGCGCTCTGGCCGTTGCTGCTCATCACCGGCGCGCCGGTGGTGGGCTTGACCACGCTCCAGCCCTCGGTCGAATCCACCAGAAGAGTAAAGCCGCGTTTGGCGTTGTAGAGCAGATACTCTTCCCAGCCAAACTGCTCGTCGGGGTCGCTCGGGTCGCGGCCCATGCGGTGCTGAAAGCCCACCACCTGCCAGTCCAGACCCTGCAGTTTGCCTACCGTGCCGAGGGCGATCAGGGGCTTCACCGGCTCGTCCTGAATCGCGTGCTTCAGCTCCGCGCCGACGCCCTGAGACAGGTCGATGAGGCTGTTGCAGGAGGCACAGCTCACGCTCTTGCTGGTGGCCAGCAGCACCGCCACGGGCGCGCCGCAGTTGGGGCAGCTGAACTGGCGGCCTTTTTCATCCTTGACCGATTCGTCGCGCAGGCCGGACAGCTTGAGATCGTCCAGCAACACCGATTGGCCGATGGACACATTCGGCGGCTGGGTGCCGTAGTCGATGCTCAGCACGTCACCCGGCGAACGCCCGGTGGAACTCGTTGCCAGGTTTTGCCCGATGAGCCTGGTCCCGCCCTCCGGGTTGGTGCTGCTTGTGCCCTGGCTGCGCAATTCCACCATCGCAAAGGGCTGGCCCAGCGCCGGCAGGCGCGGTAGCTCGCCCTGCGCGGACATCAGGCTCACCTGCTGGTTGGACGCAACGGTGAATGAGGTGCCGTTGATGGCGGTGGTGGCGCCAACCCGAAAGCGCTCGGCCGCCGGCAGTTCGCGCTGCAGGGCCAGGGGCGTGCTGAAAACGTAGGCGCCGTTGTCTTCGCTCAAAAAGGCGCTGCGGCCGTCCGCCAGCACAGCGTGCCACTCGGTCCAGGTGCCTTCGCCATAACGGTATTGCAGGCGGCCCACCAGTGTGAACGCCTGGCCCTTCCAGTTGCCGCTGACCTGAAGTTGCAACGGGCTGTGGTCGTCGAACAGCTCGGCCATCTTGCCGATGCGCGAGAGCGTTTCGCCACTGCGCACCACCGTGCTCTGGCAATAGGCGCAGACTGCATGGGTGGACTGCGCACTGCGGAATTCAACCGGCGCGCCGCAGCCGGGGCAGGGCGCGCGGTAGGCGCGCTGGGGGGATTCGGTGGCCAAGCTCAGACCAGTTTTTTCAGCAGCTCCGCCTTCTTCGCGTCAAACTCTTCCTGCGTCAGAATGCCCTTGGCTTTGAGTTCGCCCAGTTTTTCCAACGTCGCCATCACGTCTTCGGGTTTCACGCCCACCACGGGCGCCGCAGCGGCCGGGCCGGCAGCCGCGCCGCCCTGCAAACCGGCCTGCAGGTTCTGCGCCAGCACCTGGCCCAGGGCGACGCCTGCGCCCAGTCCCATCGCGTCCCCGGCAATGCCACCGCCACCGGAGCCGGCACCTTCGGCAAATTTCGGAATCGCCTGGGCCGTCTGGTACTGCATGAACTTCGCCATGTCGTTGCCCACCATGCCCATGCCGATTTTCTGGTCGAGGATTTTTTGCAGCTCCTCCGGCAGTGACAGGTTTTGCACCGTCATGCCTTCGAGCTTCAGGCCGATCTTGGCGAACTCGGGCGCCAGCTGCGTGGTGAGCGCCTGCGCAAACATCAGCTGGTTGGCGGCCAGGTCCAGAAATGGAATGCCGCTGCTGGCGATGGCATTGCTGATGTTTTGTAGCACCAGTCCGCGCAATTGGCCATCCAGATCGCCCACGCCGTAGCTGTCGCGCGTGCCCGAAATTTCGGTGTGGAACAGTGCCGGCGTGGCCACGCGGAAGCTGTAGTTGCCAAAGGCGCGCAGGCGTATGGCGCCAAAGTCATTGTCGCGGATGGTGATGGGCTGGGGCGTGCCCCACTTCTGGTCGACCTGCTGGCGTGTGCTGAAAAAATACACATCGCTCTTGAAGGGTGACTCGAACAGCTTGTCCCAGTTCTTCAGGTAGGTCAGCACCGGCAAGGTCTGGGTGCCGAGCTTGTAGGTGCCGGGTCCGAACACGTCGGCAATCTTGCCCTCGTTCACAAACAGCGCCATCTGCGACTCGCGCACGGTCAGCGAGGCGCCGTTCTGGATCTCCATCTCCGCCATGGGAAAGCGCCAGGAAAGTGTGCCATCCGAGGTTTCGGTCCACTGAATGATGTCAATGAACTGTTTCTTGATGAAGTCCATGAGTGCCACGGGCTGCTCCTGTAGGTGGGATGGGATTGGAATGATACCCGGCGTGGGGCAATGCGGCGCGATTTTGCGTTTTCTCAATGGAGGGTTTTTCCGGTCGCGATAAACGTATCGCCTCAAGACTCAAAAGACGCGCGAGCCCTGCATTCGCAGATGCCGGGAATGCTGGACTGTTTGCTTCAATTTCATACAAAGCCATGTCAATTGCCCTGCACTTTGTCCCCACGAAAGCCCCGCCCATGAATGGCGCCCTGCGCCAGCGCTGGAGGCGGCTGGTCCTGCTGAGCGCCTTACCGTTGGCGCTGATCGCCTGCGGCAAGTCCACGGGTGCGCCCGACGGCGCCGGGGGCGCCATGCCGCCGCCCGAGGTGGCGGTGGTCACCGTCCAGGCCAAGGCCCAGCCGGTGGAGCAGGAATATGTGGGCCAGACCGCAGGCTCGCGCGAGACCGAAGTGCGGGCGCGGGTGGCCGGCATCCTGCAAAAGCGCCTGTATGAAGAGGGCACGACGGTCAAGGCCGGCACGCCCTTGTTCCAGATTGATCCGGCCACTTTCCAGACCCAGCTCGCCTCCGCCGAGGCGGCGGTGGCGGTGGCCGAGGCCAGGCTCAACCAGGCCCGGCGTGATGCCGCCCGCCTGGGGCCGCTGGCCGCCGAAAACGCCATCAGCCAGAAGGAATTCGACGACAGCAAATCGGCGCTGGAGACCGCGCAGGCCTCGCTGAAGCAGGCCACAGCGCAAGCCCAGGAAGCGCGCCTGAACCTGGGCTATACCCGGGTCGTGGCCCCCATTGGCGGCACCACGGGCAGCGCGGCCAAGTCGGACGGCAGCCTGGTTTCCGCGGGCGACAGCCTGCTGACGACCCTGGTGCAAACCAACCCGATGTACGTGAACTTCAGCATCTCGGAAAACGACTTGCTGCGCATGACCCGGCAGGTCAGCAGCGGGCAGCTGACCGTGCCCGGCAAGCGCGCCGCCAACGGCAGTCTGGGATTCACGGTGACCGTCAGGCTGGCCGACGGCAGCCTGTACCCGCGCAGCGGCAAACTCAATTTCGCCAGCGAACGGGTCAATCCCCAGACCGGCAGCTTCGATGCGCGGGCCGAGATTCCCAATCCGGACGGCAGCCTGCGTCCCGGCCAGTTTGTCCGTGTGGTCCTGGGCGGCGCGAGTCGCCCCAACACCTTGAGCGTGCCGCAGCGTGCCGTGATCGACAGTCCGATGGGCAAGATGGTGTTCGTGGTAACCCCGGACAACAAGCTGGCCCCGCACCCGGTGGAGCTGGACGGCTGGACCCAGGGCGAGTGGATTGTGAGCAAAGGCCTGAAAGACGGCGACCGCGTGCTGGTGGACGGTTTCATCAAGGCGCATGAGCCGGGCATGACCGTCAAGCCCGTGCCGTATGTCGCCAATGCACAGGAAAAAACCGCTGCAGCGCCCGTTAATAAAGCGTCATCCGCTACAAAATAAGGAGCGACGTTTTATGTTCTCCAGATTTTTCATCGACCGGCCGATTTTTGCGTCGGTGCTCGCGCTGTTTGTCGTGCTGGCGGGGCTGGCGTCCATGCGCATCCTGCCCGTCTCGCGTTACCCGGAAATCTCGCCACCGGTGGTCAATGTGTTCGCCATCTATCCCGGCGCCTCGGCCGAGGTGCTGGAAAGCACGGTGGCCGCGCCCATCGAGCAGTCCATCAACGGTGTCGAGCGCATGCTCTACATGGACAGCACCTCCTCGGGCGACGGCACGGTTTCGATCAACGTCACGTTTGATGTCGGCACCGACCTGGACATCGCGGCGGTGAACGTGAACAACCGCGTCAACCAGGTGCTCTCCAAACTGCCGCAAGAAGTGCAGCGCCAAGGCCTGACGGTGTCCAAGAGTTCGGCCAATTTCCTGGTGGTGGCCACGCTCTACTCGCCGGATGATCGCTACGACACCTTGTTCATCTCCAACTACATCACGCAAAACGTGCTCGACGCCATCAAGCGCGTGCCCGGCACGACCAATGTGCAAGTCTTCGGTGCCAAGGATTACGCCATGCGCATTTGGCTGCGTCCGGACCGCATGGCGCAACTGGGCGTGACGGTGGCTGACATCTCCAGCGCGGTCCGCGAGCAAAACGCCCAGTACGCCGCCGGCAAGATCGGCGCACCGCCCGACAACACCGAAGAGCTGACCTTGACCGTCACCGCCCGGGGCCGCTTGCTCGAGCCCGAGCAGTTTGGCGACATCGTGATCCGCAGCGGCGACAAGGGCGCCATCGTGCGCCTGAAGGATGTGGCGCGGGTCGTGCTGGGTTCCAAGGACTACAGCTTTTATGGCCGCATCGACGGGCACCCGTCGGTGCCGGTGGGGGTCTTTCTGCAGACCGGTGCCAACGCGCTGGACACCCGCGAGGCGGTGGAGAAGACTCTGCAGGAACTCAAGGCCAAGTTCCCTGAAGGCATGACCTATTCCACACCCTACGACACCACGCCGTTCGTGACGGAATCCATTTATGAGGTGCTCAAAACCCTGGCGGAAGCCATGGTGCTGGTGTTTCTGGTCGTCTACCTGTTTCTGCAAAGCTGGCGCGCCACCATCATTCCGGCGCTGGCGGTACCCGTGTCCCTGATCGGCACCCTGGCCGGCCTGCAGCTGCTGGGCTACAGCATCAACACGCTGACCCTGTTCGGCATGGTGCTGGCCATCGGTATCGTCGTGGATGACGCGATCGTGGTGCTGGAAAACGTCGAGCGCCTGATGCACGAAGAAAACATGAGTCCGCGCGACGCCGCCATTGAGGCCATGCATGAGGTCACCGGGCCGGTGGTCGCCATTGTGCTGGTGCTGTGCGCAGCGTTTATTCCGGTGGCTTTTCTGGGCGGGCTGGCCGGCGAGTTGTACCGCCAGTTCTCGGTCACGATCTCGATCGCGGTGGTGCTCTCCGGCCTGGTCGCTTTGACGCTCACGCCGGCCTTGTGTGCGGTCTTCCTCAAGCCGGGGGCCGAGCGCAAGAACGCGTTTTTCAATTGGTTCAATCGCAGTTTCAGTCGCGTGACCCAACGCTACACGAAAGGTGTGGCCTTTTTTCTCAGGCGTGGCGTGCTGGGTCTGATCCTGTTCATCGCGATGGGGGCCCTGACCGGGCTGCTGTTCAAACTGGTTCCCGGCGGCCTGGTGCCGGACGAGGACCAGGGCTATTTCATAGGTGCCGTGATCCTGCCCGAAGGCTCCTCGCTGGAGCGCACCAACCAGGTCGTGAAGCAGGTGGAAGCCGCCATGTCGCCGAATAAAAATATCGAAGCGGTGTTCAGCCTGGTGGGCCTGAATTTTCTGGGCGGCGGTGGCCTCAAGTCGTCGGCGGCCACCATGTTTTTTCCACTGCGCCCGTGGGGTGAGCGCAACCAGACCGCCCAGGAACTGGTGATGGAAACCTATATGAAGACCGCCGGCATCAAGGAAGGCCTGCCGCTGGCGTTTGCCCCGCCGTCCATCCAGGGCCTGGGCCAGACCGGCGGTTTTGAGTTCTACCTGCAAAACCGGGGCGATGGCGGCGTGCGCCGGCTGGCGCAACTGCTGCCGGGTCTGTTGGCAGAAGCCAACAAGCAGCCCGAGCTGCAAGGTGTCAAGACGATATGGCAGGCCAATTCGCCGCAGCTGTTTGTCAGCGTGGACACCGAAAAGGCGCACGCCATGGGCGTTGTGACGGCCGACATCTACAACACCCTGGCCGCCACCCTGGGCAGCCTCTACGTGAACGACTTCAACAAGAGCGGGCGCATCTACCAGGTGCTGATGCAGGCCGAAGGCCAGTACCGCGCCAAGCCGCAGGACATTGGCGCGCTGTATGTGCGTGCCAAAACCGGCCAGATGATCCAGATCCGCTCGGTAGCCGAAGTCACGTTTGTCGCCGGGCCGGACTCGGTGCAGCATTTCAACGCGCTGCCCGCGATCCAGATTCTGGGTGAGGCCAAACCTGGTTACAGCTCGGGCCAGGCCATCGCCGCGATGGAACGGGTGGCCAACCAGGTGCTGCCCGGTGATGCGGCTTACGACTGGGGTGGTTCCGCCTTCCAGCAAAAGCGCAGCAGTGGTGCGGGCGGTCTGGCACTGGGGGCGGGCTTTGTGATGATCTTTTTGATTTTGGCCGCGCAGTATGAAAAGTGGTCGCTGCCGTTCTCTGTCTTGCTGGCGCTGCCGTTCGGTATTTTTGGCGCCTTCCTGGCCGTGTATTTGCGCAACTTCACCAATGATGTGTATTTTCAGATCGGCCTGGTCACGCTGCTGGGCCTGTCGGCCAAGAACGCGATTCTGATCGTGGAGTTTGCGATGATGAAGGTGCACGAAGGCCTGTCGCCAGTCGCCGGCGCGCTGGAGGCGGCGCGCTTGCGCTTTCGGCCGATTCTGATGACCTCGCTGGCCTTTATCCTGGGGGTCTCGCCGCTGGCCTTTTCCAGCGGCGCGGGCGCCGCAGCGCGCCAGTCGATAGGCACCGGAGTGCTGGGCGGCATGCTGGCGGCCACCTTCCTGGCGATATTTCTGGTACCGCTGCTGTTCAAGCTGGTGAACGACTGGCATTTCCGCAGCCAGCCGGAGGACTACCAGTACCTGAACAAACCGGCCCATGGCCAGGGAGCGCCCCATGGCTGAGCGCACCCCCATTCGCTGTTCAATAACTATCACTTTGGTCGCTGTCTGCGCCCTCGCAGCCTGCGCTAGCACGTCTTTAGGCCCAGCCTACCAGCGGCCTGCGCTGGCGCTGCCCGACAACTTGCCTGCGACCGGTGGCAGCGCCCGCGTGGACTGGGCGGTGTGGTGGAAAGGTTTCCAGGACCCGGTGCTGGACGCCCTGATGGCCGAGGCCGCGCGCAACAGCCAGGACCTGGCGCTGGCCAGTGCCCGCATTGCCGAAGCCCGCGCGACCCTGGCGCAGAACCAGGCCAACTTTTACCCGACGGTGGACCTGAACGCCAGCGCCGCCCGCCAGCGCGCAAGCGAAAACGCCGCCAGCTTCAATGCCGAAACCCGTCCTTACTCGACCACGCAACAACTGGGCTTGAGCGCCAGCTACGAGATCGACTTCTGGGGCAAATACGCGCGTGCCGATGACGCCGCCCGGGCCCGTCTCCTGAGCCAGACCGCCAACCAGGGTACGGTGCTGACCACCTTGTACGCCAACGTGGCACAAAGCTATTTCGCCCTGCGCGCGCTCGATGCGCAGACCACGCTGGCGGAGCAAACCCTGGCCACCCGGCAAGAGAACCTGCGTTTGCAACTGCGCCGCTTTGACGGCGGTGTGATCGGCGAGCTGGACCTGCGCCAAGCCGAGTCGGAGGCGGCCGGCGTCGAGGCGACCCTGCAAGCCACCCGGCAAAACCGCGGCAACGCGGAGTCCGCGCTGGCGCTGCTGCTGGGCCGCCAGCCGGCCGGCATCATGCAACCGGTGCTGACACGTGGTCTGGAGGTGGGGGCGCTGTATGCCAGCCAGTCGATTCCGGCCGATTTGCCGTCGGACGTGTTGAGCCGCCGCCCCGACGTTCTCAGTGCCGAGCAAAGCCTGGTGGCCGCCAACGCCGACATCGGGCAGGCGCGCGCCGCCTACTTCCCTAAATTGAGCCTGACGGCGGGCCTGGGGCAGCAGTCGAAAGACCTGTCCAGCCTGTTCGATCCGGCCTCCCTGTTCTGGAACCTGATGGCGAATTTGACGCAGCCGGTGTTTCGCGCTGGCGCCATCGGCGCGGTGGTGGCCGCCGCCAATGCCCGAGAGCAGCAAGCCCTGGCCCAATACACCCAGACGGTGCAAAACGCCTTTCGCGATGTGCATGATGCATTGAACAATGTAGCGGCCGGGCGCGAGATTGCCGCCACCACCAGCCGACGCATCGAGGCCCTGCGCAACACCTTGCGGCTGTCCGATCTACGCTACAAAAACGGCTACTCCAGCTACCTGGAGGTATTGAATGCCCAGCGCGATCTGGCCCAGGCCGAATCCGCCCTGATCGACACCCAGCGCAGCCAGCTCAATGCGGTGGTCAGCCTGTACCGGGCTTTGGGGGGTGGCTGGGAGGCGCAGGGCGGGGTGGCGCAAGCGGCCACGCCCTGATGACCGCTTAGAGTTTGGCCGCCTTGAATTCGCTTGTTTCGATGAGCTCGCAAAAGATGCGCATCAGGTGCGGGTCGTGTTTCTCGCCGGTTTCCTGGTGCAGTATGGGCATGATTTGCGCGTGCGTTTTCGAGCGATGGTAGGAGCGGGTCTGGGCCATGGCGTCGTAACTGTCGGCGATGCTAATGATGCGCGAGGCAATTGAAATGGCTTCGCCAGCGAGCTGGTCTGGGTAACCCCGGCCGTCGTAATGCTCATGGTGGTGGCGAATCGCCAAAGCCGCCTGCCGCGCGCCTTCGAGGTGGGTGACGGACATGATTTCCCAGCCGATCTCCGAGTGTTGTTTCATGATCTCCCACTCGGGCGGGTCAAATTGCGCCGGTTTCAAAAGGATGCAGTCGGGGATGCCGATTTTGCCAATGTCATGGAACGATGCGGCAATCTTCAGGATGCCCAATTCTTGTCGGGACAGGCCGCACGCCATGCCAATGGTTTCGCTCAGGCCCCGCACCCGCTCGGAGTGGAGCTGTGTCAAGGTATCGCGGTAACCCAGCGCCACCGAGAGCGCTCGGGTGTAGCTGTACAGGGCCACGTAGACGGGGTCTTCTGGTTCCATTTGAGCCTTTGGAGAAAGTCTGGGGTCGCTGGGGCGCTCAAATTATGACCGGCATCACAGTCTGCGAATCGGTTTCTTGCGCCAGACCAGCCGGTAATAGCATGTCTGCAAGGTCAGCATGGCCAAAAACGCCACGGGGTAGGCCGCCCAAATGCCGTTCAAGCCATAGGTGCTGCTCAACACCCAGGCCACCGGAATTTCAATGCAGGCGATGGCAAACATCGCAATCGCCGTGGGCGCGAACACCGTGCCGCTGGCCCGCATCAGGCCCGACAAGACCATGGACATGCCCATGATGACGCTGCTCCACAGCATGATGTGCAACAGCGTTTGCGCCATATCCACCACGGCCGCATCGGTGATGAACAGCCCGATGATGTTGCGCGAAAACAGGTAGCCCAGCAAGACCAGCGAGCCAGTCAGCATCACATTCATCATGATGCCGGTGCGGGCAATCTGGCCCAGGGTGTGGGCACGTCCGGCACCAATGGCTTGTGCGCCCAGGATGGATGCCGTGATCGCGATGGAGATGGCGGGAAACTGCACGTAGGACACAATTTGGTTGACCGCGCCATAGGCTGCGGTGGCTTGCGAGCCATAGCGGTTGACCAAAAACAGCACGGCAATTTCGGCCACCGAGATCGTGATCATTGACAAGGCCGTGGGCAGACCCACGAACAACACTTTTCTCAAAATGTGGCGGTCGATGCGCAGGTGTTTCATGAAGGCCGCGTTGGGTGCGAGGACGTGCTTCTTGCGCAGCAAATACCACGCGGTCCAACCCAGCGCGACGAGGTACGACATGACAGCGGCGTAAGCACCGCTGGCTACCCCCATGGCGGGCAATCCCGCCCAGCCCCGGATCAGCGCCGGTGTCAGCAACAGACCCACGGCCGTGGAAATCAGCAGTGTCATCAGCGGCGTGGTGGTGTCCCCGACGCCGCGCAGCATCGAGGTGATCAGCAAGAAGATAAACACGCCAGGTGTTGCCATCAACATGACGCGGGCGTAGGCGGTTGCCCCCGGCAAGATGTCAGCGGGTGTGCCCAAGGCCCGCAGCATCATTTCCGCGAAGGTACCGCCAAAGATCGCGACGACCAGTCCTGCGCACAGGCCCACGCTCAGGGTGGTGCCGGCAATGGCCTTGACGCGCCCCATCTCTTTGGCGCCCCAGGCCTGACCAATCAGGACGGCGGCGCCCGAGCCCATGCCGATCACGAAGGCAATCAGGAAGAACAGCACCGGAAAGAATGCAGACACCGACGCCATCGCATTCACGCCCAGCATTTGCCCCAGATAGATGTTGTTCACTGTGCCCGAGAGCGCTTGCAGGATGTTGCTGATGATCATGGGCAACAGAAATGCCAGATAGCTTTTCCACAAGACGGGCGGCGATGCCGCAGGGCCTGAGACCGTCAAGTCCGTGTTGGGGGTCAGGGCGGTATTTGTATTCATGGCCATTTCAGTGGTCATGCCCCGAAGGTGCTCATCAGGATTTTTTTCAGATGGGTTTGCACGTCCACGGGCCAGTTGGCGATCTGCGCCTCGAACCCGGCCTGGTCCCCGGCAAACAAGGCGCGGCTGGCTTCCTCGAAACAACGTTCATGACCGGCCATGGTGGACATGAACTTGTAAGCCGCCGCACTGCTTTGCCGCACGCGGTCTTTCACTTCGGTGTCGCGCCGGGCCACTTCCACCAATTTGCGCAGCGCCACCGAGGCGCCGCCGGACTGGCTGCTGAGCCATTCCCAATGGCGCGGCAGCAGTGTGACTTCACGCGCCACCACGCCCAAGCGAGGGCGACCGGGACCGCGCGCTGCGCCGGCGCTGACCCGGGGATCGGCCGCTGGCTCGGCAGCCGTTTGCGGAGCGGCGGTCTGGTCCGGCCCGGCAAGGGCGGTATTCGCTTGCGCCTGCAGACGCAGTCTGGCCGTGAACTCGTCCATCGAGCCGCGCCAGTCCAGCTCCAGGGTCTCGCTGCTGGCGTTGTCAAAGATCAGCACGGGGAGGGCTGTGCTGCTGTTTGCGGCCCCGTCAACCGCGATCTTGGCGACGACGGCCACGTCCTTGAGTTCTCCCGTCGCGATGCATTGGCTGCCTTCAAAGGCGGTGCAGAGGGTCTTGAGCCATTCCATAATTTATCCGGGTTTAATTAAAGATTGAATTTTATCCGGGTATAAAAACCTTTAGTTTTAGCCGGGTAATACTGTGATTGTCTTGGCGTGACCGATAGTTCCTATCAATCATTTAGCCAAAAGCAATTGGCTCAGTTGATTGATGCGTTCTACCATTCAACCCATGCCGATTTAAAACCTCTATCGGCAATTGTTCAACCCACTGGAGCCCACGATGACTGCAAGCCAACGCCCCGAGATCAAAACCATGGCCAATCTGGAATCCGCCTTTGCTGGCGAATCCATGGCGCACATCAAATACCGTTACTTCGCCAAACTGGCACGCGAGATGGGTGACGAGGAAACGGCCCGCACCTTTGAAGCCACCGCCGACCAGGAGGTGATGCACGCCTTTGGCCACCTGGATTTGCTCTACCCCAAGGCCAGCATGACGCCGGCCAAGGCGCTGCAAATTGCCATTGACGGCGAAACCTACGAGTACACCGAGATGTACCCCGGCTTTCGCAAAACGGCGGAAGAAGAAGGCCATGCCGCCGCCGTGGCCGAGATGGACGAGCAGATTGAAGAGAGCAAGCTGCACGCCGCTGCCTTCCGCGCCACGCTGGAAAAAGCCCAGAAGCGCTTTGCCGCGCTGGCCAAGGTCGAAGAGCGCCACGCCAATCACTACAAGGCCCAGCTGGCCAAAGTGGTGGCGACAGCCTGAACCGGAGTCCGGCCGCGGTAGCTACTTAATTAATAGCTATCTGCGCTTATTCGACGAGGGCTGGAGCCCGATTTGATCAATATTTACTGGAATACCCCATGAAAACCTATCTTTGCATTGTTTGCGGTTTTGTCTATGACGAGGTCAGCGGCCGCCCTGAAGACGGCATTGCGCCCGGCACGAAGTGGGCCGACGTGCCCGAGTCGTGGGAGTGCCCGGACTGCGGCGTTGCCAAGGCCGATTTCGAAATCGTGGAAGTATGACCCCCACGCTTGCCACTTCGTGTGCTGCGCTGCCCCCCGAGGGGGCGAATTTTGGCTCTCGCCGAACTTCGTTTCCTTGGGGCGGCCCGGCGGAAAATTGTCTTGAGAAGCCGATCATCATCATTGGCGCCGGCCTGGCCGGCTGGACCACGGCGCGCGAGTTGCGCAAGCTCGACACCAGCACGCCGCTGATGCTGATCACGGCGGACAGTGGCGACTTTTATGCCAAGCCCTCGCTGTCCAACGCCTTCAACCAGGGCCGCATCCCGGCGCAATTGGTCAGCACGGCGGCGGCGAAGATGGTGGAAACTCTCAAGCTCACCCTGTTGGCCAACACCCGCGTGCTGGCCATCGACCCGCAAACCCGCACGGTCAGCACGGCGCAGGGCGAGTTCCCCTTCAGCCAGCTGGTGCTGGCCACCGGGGCGCAGCCGATTCGCGTGCCCATGGCAGGGGATGGGGCGGACCAGGTGCTGTCGATCAATTCCCTGGATGACTTCTCAAAGTTTCATGCCCGTTTGACGGGCGCAGACGGTTTTGAAAACCGTCGCCGCCCCCACGTCCTGATCATGGGTGCGGGCCTGATTGGCTGCGAGTTTGCCAATGACCTGGCCGCTTCCAACTACCAGGTCAGCGTGGTGGACCCGTCCAGCGGCCCGATGGCGGCCTTGCTGCCGGCCGAGAGCAGTGCGCAACTGCACGACGCGTTGGCGGCTCTGGGCGTGACGTGGCATTTCGGGGCCACGGTGACAGCGGTGAATTCGATCAAGGGTGCGGTCAGCACGGGCGACAAGCCCAACGGTCACACGCTGCAGGTCGATCTGTCCAATGGCCATCGGGCGCCCGTCGATATGGTACTGAGTGCCATCGGATTAAGAGCCGACACAACACTGGCACAAGCCGCCGGCCTGGTCTGCGAACGCGGCATCGTGGTGGACGCCGCCCTGCAAACCAGCGCGCCGCACATCTATGCCCTGGGCGATGGCGCGCAATATGCCAGCGCGGGCGGCCGAACCCTGCCTTATGTGATGCCGATCATGAGCGCCGCCAGGGCACTGGCGGCCACCCTGGCCGGCACGCGCACGGATGTGGTTTTCCCCCTGATGCCGGTCGCCATCAAGACCCCGGCGCTGCCCATTGTGGTGGCAGCTCCAATCTCCGGCTCTGCCGGTGACTGGCGTGGCGCCGAGCCCGGGCTGTGGCAGTTCATCGACGCACAGGGTCAGGCGCGCGGCTTTGTCCTGAGCGGCCAACAAACGGCCCGGCGCGCGGAACAGTCCAAACTGCTCATCACGGCCTGAGCCTCTGCACCGGCGACAAGCACGGGCCGAATCCCCAGCGCCGTCAGTAGCCCCAGGCAAGCGAGGGGTGCTTGTTGGGGCTAGCTTGTATCGAGCGGGGTCGCTATCTATACTGGTTTTTGCTGCTGCTTTGTGCATCAACCATTGGGGAGCTCACCATGATTCATGATCCGTTCGGCGCCTTGCAGGATTTCCGGCTCGCCTCCGGAAAAGTGGCGCGTTACTACGCGCTGTCGACACTCGAAGCGGCCGGGCTCGGCCCGGTGTCACGGTTGCCGGTGTCCATCCGCATCGTGCTGGAGTCCCTGCTGCGCCATTGCGATGGGCGCAAGGTCACCGAGGAACATGTGCGCCAGCTGGCCGGCTGGCAGCCGACCGCGCCGCGCAGCAGGGAAGTGCCCTTTGTCGTTGCGCGCATCCTGTTGCAGGACTTCACCGGTGTGCCCTTGCTGTGCGATCTGGCGGCCATGCGCGGCGTGGCGCAGCGCTTCGGCAAGGACCCGAAGATCATCGAACCACTGGTGCCGGTGGACCTGGTGGTGGACCACTCGGTGCAGGTGGACCACTACAACGTCGCCAACGCGCTCGACCTCAATATGCGGCTGGAATTCCAGCGCAACGCCGAGCGTTACCGCTTCATCAAGTGGGGCATGCAGGCCTTTGACACCTTCCGCGTGGTGCCGCCCGGCATCGGCATCGTGCACCAGGTGAATCTGGAATACCTGGCGCGCGGCGTCTGGCAAAAAGACGGCGTCTATTACCCCGACACCCTGGTCGGCACCGACTCGCACACCACCATGATCAACGGCCTGGGTGTGGTCGGCTGGGGCGTGGGCGGCATTGAGGCCGAAGCCGGCATGCTGGGCCAGCCGATCTACTTTTTGACCCCCGACGTGGTCGGTGTGCACCTGGGCGGCCAGTTGCGCGAAGGCGTCACCGCCACCGACCTGGTGCTGGTGATCACCGAGATGCTGCGTCGCGCCAAGGTGGTGGGCAAGTTTGTCGAATTCTTCGGCAGCGGCGCCGTCTCGCTGACCCTGCCGGACCGCGCCACGCTGGCCAATATGGCACCCGAATACGGCGCTACCATGGGCTTCTTTCCGCCGGACGAAGAAACCGCGAACTACCTGACCGCCACCGGGCGTACCGACGAGGAGGTCGATGCGTTTCGCGCCTACTTCCAGGCGCAAGGCCTGTTCGGCATGCCCGAGCCGGGGCAGATCGATTACAGCGACGTGCTGGAGCTGGACCTGGCCTCGGTCGTGCCCAGCGTGGCCGGGCCGAAGCGGCCGCAGGACCGGATTCCCCTGCCCGAGCTCAAGGCCAAATTCACCGAGCTGTTCAGCCAGCCGGCCGCGGTCAATGGCTACGGCAAGTCCGCGCTGGACTTGGGTCAGCGCCATGTCCTGCCGCACTATCTGCCGCTGGAATGCCTGCCCGCCGTCGAGGCCAGCGGCAAGGGCCACGCCATGGCCCGGAACGAGGTCGAAATGGTGGACAACCGTCCCGCCGGCGGCCCGGTCTGCCCCGACCCGGAAGAGCATGTGGAAGGCATCAAGCAGCCGGTCGGCGACATCGGCCATGGCGACGTGCTGATAGCAGCCATCACCTCGTGCACCAACACCTCGAATCCGGGCGTCATGCTGGCCGCCGGCCTGCTGGCGCAGAAGGCCGTGGCGCGCGGTCTGACGGTGCATCCGCGCACCAAGACCTCGCTTGCCCCCGGCTCGCGCGTGGTGACCGAATACCTGACTCAGGCCGGGCTGCTGCAACCTCTGGCGCAGCTCGGTTTTCGCCTGGTGGCCTACGGCTGCACCACCTGCATCGGCAACTCCGGCCCGCTCGACAGCCGGCTGGAAGAGGTGCTCACCGAGCAGGATCTGGTATGCGCCGCCGTGCTCTCGGGCAACCGCAATTTCGAGGCCCGCATCCACAGCAGCATCAAGGCCAATTTCCTGATGAGCCCGCCGCTGGTGGTGGCCTTCGCCATCGCCGGGCGCGTCGGCATCGACCTGATCAATGAGCCGCTGGGCCTGGGCCGCGACGGCCAGCCGGTGATGCTGAAAGACATCTGGCCGAGCGCGCAGGAGATTGCGACGGCGATGAAGCATGCCACCGATCCCGCGACCTACCGCGCGCTGTACCAAGACTTTGCGCGCGGCAATCCGCTGTGGAACGAAATCTCGACCCACACCGGCCAGGTCTATGCCTGGGAGCCCTCGACCTATATCGCCGAGCCGCCTTTCTTCGAGGGTTTCAGCTTGACGCCGGGCGCCGTGCAGGACATCAGCGCCGCGCGGGCGCTGGCCATCTTCGGCGACTCGGTCACCACCGACCACATCAGCCCCGCCGGCTCCATCAAGCCGGGCTCACCCGCCGGTGAATACCTGCTGGCGCACGGCGTCTCGGTCGCCGACTTCAACAGTTACGGCTCACGCCGCGGCAACCACGAGGTGATGATGCGCGGCACCTTCGCCAATGTGCGCATCCGCAACCTGATGCTGGCGCCGCAGGCGGACGGCGCGCGCGTCGAGGGCGGGGTCACGCGTTTGCAGCCGGGCGGCGACGTCATGTCGATCCACGCGGCAGCGGTGACCTACCAGGCGCGCGGCACACCAACCCTGGTGTTCGCGGGCGAGGAATACGGCACCGGCTCCAGTCGCGACTGGGCGGCCAAAGGGCCGCGCCTGCTGGGCGTGCGCGCCGTGGTGGCCAAAGGCTTCGAGCGCATCCACCGCTCCAACCTAGTTGGCATGGGCGTGCTGCCGTTCCAGTTCAAGGGGGCCGACAGCGTTGAATCTTTGGGCATTGTTGGCGATGAGGAGTTTGACTTGCTGGATCTGGATGCCCATCTGCGGCCCGGTCAGGATGTGGTGCTGACGATCCGCCGGCCCGACGGTACGCGGCGCGAGGTGACGCTGCAGCTGCGGGTTGATACGCCGATCGAGGTGGACTATCTGCGCCATGGTGGCATCCTGCCTTACGTGCTGAGCGAGCTGCTGACGGGCGCTCCCAGCTAAGCGCGATCTACATGGTCAAGCTCGCGACCTGACAATTCGGACCGCCCAACGGGCGCTACGAGGAAAATCGGCCTCTAGTGACCGTATTCATTGCGCAAGAAGCTATTGAATTAGGAGTAAATTGGCCTCCCCTCGGCCTGCTCCGCCTACTTTTGGAAGCCCGAACCGGGCACGCGAAGGCCTAGAATCGATCAACCGGCGCTAAGGCGCCTTTTTTCTGCCAGTCTGATCGTTTCACCCAGCCCATGTCCCCATCCAACTTCACCTACGATCACCCCGCCAGCAAGTCGAGTCACGTCGTCAAGGAAGAGCAGATCGAGTACGGCTTCATTGGCAAACTCCAAGGCCTCAAATACGAATACCGGGCCGACATTCGCGACCGCGCTGCGCTGGAGCGCAACTTTCGTGAAAAGTTCGAGGCCCTCAACCGCGTTCACCTCTCCGATGGTGAGTTCGCCCGCCTGCTTGACGAAATCGTCACCCCCGACGTTTTCACCGCCGCTCGCACCCTCCGCGGCATCAACGCCTTCACCCGCGAAGACGGCACGCCGCTGAACTACACCCTGGTCAACATCAAAGACTGGTGCAAAAACACCTTTGAGGTCGTCAACCAGCTACGCATCAACACCGACTACAGCCACCACCGCTACGACGTACTCATCCTCATCAACGGGATGCCGTGCGTACAGGTCGAGCTGAAAACGCTGGGCATCAATCCGCGCCGCGCCATGGAGCAGATCGTTGACTACAAAAACGACCCCGGCAACGGCTACACCAAGACCCTGCTGTGCTTTTTGCAGCTCTTCATCGTCAGCAATCGCACCAACACCTACTACTTCGCCAACAACAACGCGCGCCACTTTGCGTTCAATGCCGACGAGCGCTTCCTGCCCATCTACCAGTTTGCGGACGAGGCCAACAACAAGATTGCCCAGCTCGACGAGTTTGCGGACAAGTTCCTCGTTAAATGCACCTTGGGCCAAACCATCAGCCGCTACATGGTGCTGGTGGCAAGCGAGCAAAAGCTGCTGATGATGCGGCCCTACCAGGTGTATGCGGTCAAGCAAATCGTGGACTGCATCCACCAGAACTGCGGCAACGGCTACATCTGGCACACCACCGGCAGCGGCAAAACGCTCACGTCCTTCAAAGCCTCTACCCTGCTCAAGGACAACCCCGACATTGAAAAATGCCTCTTTGTGGTGGATCGCAAAGACCTCGACCGCCAGACCCGCGAGGAATTCAACCGCTTCCAGGAAGGCTGCGTGGAGGAGAACACCAACACTGCAGCGCTGGTGCGCCGCCTGCTGTCTGACGACTACGCCGACAAGGTCATCGTCACCACCATCCAGAAGCTGGGCCTGGCGCTGGATGAAAACAGCAAGCGCAACAAACAGCAAAAGAAAGACGGCAAGGCAACCTACAAAGAGCAGCTAGCGCCGCTGAGCGACAAGCGCATCGTCTTCATCTTTGACGAATGTCACCGCTCCCAATTTGGCGCGAACCACGACGCGATCAAAGAGTTCTTCCCCAAAGCGCAGCTCTTTGGCTTTACCGGCACGCCCATTTTTGAAGCAAACGCAACAGCCAAACAGTTCGAGGGTGAAGAAGGGCAGTTCAGAACCACGGAAGACCTCTTCCAAAAGCAGCTGCACGCCTACACCATCACCCACGCCATTGAAGACGCGAACGTGCTGCGCTTCCATGTGGACTACTTCAAGCCCGAAGGCAAAAACCCGCCCAAGCCTGGTGAGGCTTTGACCAAAAAGGCGGTGATCGAAGCCATCTTGGCCAAGCACGGTACGGCCACCGCCGGGCGCCGTTTCAACGCCATTCTGGCCACCGCCAGCATCAACGACGCCATCGAATACCACAAGCTGTTTGCAAAGCTGCAACAAGCCAAGCAAGCGGCTGACGCCACCTTTGTGCCGCTCAACATAGCCTGCGTGTTCTCGCCACCTGCCGAGGGCGATGCCGATGTCAAACAAATTCAAGAAGACCTGCCGCAAGAAAAAGAAGATAACCAGGTAGATCCCGAAGGCAAAAAAGCCGCCCTCAAGGCCATTCTGGCCAGCTACAACACCCGCTATGGCACTAACCACACCATCAGCGAATTTGACCTGTATTACCAGGACGTGCAAAAGCGCATCAAAGACCAGCAATGGCCCAATGCGGACTTTCCCGCAGCCCAAAAAATCGACATCACCATCGTGGTGGATATGCTGCTCACAGGCTTTGACTCCAAGTACCTCAATACCCTGTACGTGGACAAAAACCTCAAGCACCACGGCTTGATACAAGCTTTTTCACGCACCAACCGCGTGCTCAACGGCACCAAGCCCTACGGAAACATCCTCGACTTTCGCCAGCAGCAGGGCAATGTGGATGCCGCCATTGCCCTGTTCTCGGGTGAGAAGACGGGTGAGCAAGCCCGCGAGATCTGGCTGGTAGACAAGGCCCCCGTCGTCATTCAAAAGCTGGACGCAGCCGTGCAGAAGTTGGCCGACTTCATGCAGTCCCAAGGGCTGGCTTGTGCGCCAGAGTCTGTGCCCAACCTCAAGGGTGACGACGCCCGCGCCGTCTTCATCAAAAACTTCAAGGAAGTGCAGCGCCTTAAAACCCAGCTCGACCAATACACCGACCTGACCGAAGACAACGCGGCCGCCATTGCGCACATCTTGCCCGCAGAAAACCTGCAAGGCTTTCGCGGTGCATATCTGGAAACAGCCCAGCGCCTCAAGCAACAACAAGCCCAACAGGACAAGGGTGGCGAGGCGAAAGACGGCGACGCGGCAGATGTGGACCAACTCGATTTTGAATTCGTGCTCTTCGCCAGCGCCGTCATTGACTACGACTACATCATGGGCCTCATGTCCCGCTTCTCGCAACAGGGGCCGGGCAAGCAGAAAATGAGCCGCGAGCAGCTCATTGGCCTTATTCAGGCCGACGCCAAGTTCATGGACGAGCGCGACGACATTGCTGCGTACATCAACACCCTGAAGGCGGGCGAGGGCCTGAGCGAGGCCGCCATCCGCGAGGGTTACACCCGATTCAAAAAGGAGAAGGACAGCGTTGAACTTGCCAGCATCGCGGATAAGCACCACTTGGCGCCCGCTGCCCTGCAAACCTTTGTGGACGGCATCTTGCAGCGCATGATTTTTGATGGCGAGGCCTTGAGCGACCTCATGGCCCCGCTGGAGCTGGGCTGGAAGGCGCGCGCCCAGGCTGAACTGGCGCTAATGAAAGAGCTGCAGCCATTGCTGACTAAGCGCGCACAGGGTCGCGAGATTTCTGGACTGAGTGCGTATGAGCAATAGAAACAAGGCTACGCTGGTACCTAAGCTGCGCTTTCCGCAGTATCGGGGGGACGGGCAGTGGACCGTTGAAGTACTTTCCGAGGTTGCAGAATTCGTTAACGAAAAGATCTCACTTGAGAAGATCGAATTGGACAACTACGTCAGCACGGAAAACATCCTTCCTGACTACAGCGGAGTAACTCGGGCCTCCAAATTGCCGACGACGGGCTCGGCCACTAGGTTTAGACCAAACGACACGCTGGTTTCTAATATTCGGCCCTATCTCAAGAAGGTATGGTTTTCAAACAAGGATGGCGGTGCATCGAATGACGTGATCGTGATTCGCGCAAAACACAAACTGCTCACCCAATACCTTCCCTTCCTGCTCAAGAATGATTCGTTCATCGACTATGTAATGACTGGGGCAAAGGGCGTGAAGATGCCTAGGGGCGATATTGACTCGATGAAGAAATATCCAACCTTCTTCCCTGCACCGTCCGAACAACAAAAAATCGCCGATTGCTTGAGCTCATTGGACGAGCTAATCTCCGCGCAAGCCCGCAAGGTGGATGCACTCAGGACCCATAAAAAAGGGCTGATGCAACAGCTTTTCCCCCGCGAAGGCGAAACCCAACCGCGCCTGCGGTTTCCTGAGTTTAGGGATGCAGGGAAGTGGGAAAAGATGACCCTAGGTAAAGCCGCGAACTTCTACAACGGCCGAGCGTACAAACAGGAAGAACTTCTCGAAGCCGGGAAATATAAAGTGCTTCGCGTTGGAAATTTTTTCACCAACAACAATTGGTATCACTCGAATCTTGAATTGGATGAAACGAAGTATTGTGAGGACGGCGACCTCCTTTATGCATGGTCTGCCTCATTCGGGCCACGCGTCTGGCGTGGCGAAAAAACCATTTATCACTACCGTATTTGGAAGGTTGTTGAGCAGTCTGGGATCGATAAACAATTCCTCTTCATCGTCCTAGAACACGAGACCGAGAGAATGAAAGCCAAGACCACAAACGGGCTTGGCATCATGCACATCACAAAGGGCGCGATCGAGAGCTGGGAAAGCACTTTCCCGGGCATCGCAGAGCAGAAAAAAATTGCTGAACGGCTAATGAATTTGGATGGCGCGATCAGTACTGGAACTCGAAAAATTGAACTTCTCACCGGGCACAAAAAAGGACTTATGCAGCAACTTTTTCCGTCCTTTGATGACATCAAAATATGAGCAAGGCATCCACCATCACCAGATTCAGATCCCTGGAATCTCTGGCCCGGAAGTTCCGCAAGGATTTAAAGGGCATCCAGAAGCGTAAGAAGACCCCCCAGCGTAAGGGTACTACGGCGGTTGCGGGTAATGACTTCGTTCTGGTGTTTGCGCACAATGGCGTAGGAAAAACCCGGCTGTCAATGGAGTTTAAAGGCCTTGGCAAAAATGAAGAGAAAAGAGACACGCTTTACTTCAATGCCTTTACTGAAGATCTCTTTGATTGGGACAATGATTTCGATGAAGACAAGGATCGCAGGATTAAGTTCAAGGCCGAGTCCCAATTCTTTGATGGCCTTGATGGTATGGGTATTGAAGGGCAAATTCGACCGCTCTTACATCAATACACTGACTTTGATTTCAGAATCAACTACGCTGCAGCAGAGATACGCTTTTATCGCGACGTGACGATAGCCGGAAATCGCAGACGACTTGAGGACATCAAGATATCGCGAGGTGAAGAAAACATCTTTGTCTGGTGTTTCTTCCTGGCTATTCTTCAATTAGCGATCGAGGCGGAAAAAGGCCAGCCCTACGATTGGGTGAAGTATGTCTATATTGACGACCCAATTTCTTCATTGGATGAGCAAAACACCATTGCAGTTGCGGCCGGCCTCGGAGGCTTGTTGAAGCGCGAAGACAATAAGCTCAAGGTCGTCATATCGACGCACCACGGTTTATTCTTCAACGTAATGTTTAATGAGCTCACAGGGAAACGAACCTCTGAGAACAAAGAAAATATCAAGAAGAAGGCATATATCCTTCACCGGTTAAACGAGGCCCAGACATACTCTCTCGAAGATACAGGCGAGTCTCCATTTTTACATCATGTCGCGGCTTTAGAAGAACTGCGTACGGTTGCAAAATCAGGAAAGATATCTCAGTACCATTTCAATTCACTTCGAAGCATTCTTGAGAAGACGGCCATATTTTTTGGCCGCCAACACATCTCATCGTGCTTTGAGGGGCTTCCTAAAAAGGCGCTATATGCGCGCTTTCTGAATGTGCGAAGTCACGCGAAATATTCAGTATTCGAGTCTGAATCCATCACCGCATCCGATAAAGAGATGTTTCGGGAAATACTGACTGCTTTCCTCACCCGTTATTCGTTTCGCCTTGCAGCGGCTGGGGCTATACCAGCGCAAAAAACCATTCCATCGTCAACTCCTGTCACATGACTTAGCAATACCAAATGCAACAAGCTAGCAATGCTTCACCCAGATGCAGGAGATGAGTGCATGAACAACCTGATTCTTTACACCACTGATGACGGCATGAGCCAGATTCAACTCCGGGCCGACCTAGGCACGGTGTGGCTGACCCAGTTGGAAATGGCGGAGCTGTTTGACGCTACCAAGCAGAACATCTCCCTGCACCTCAAGAACCTCTTTGAGGACGGTGAATTGGATGCAGCGGCAACTGTCAAGGAATCCTTGACAGTTCAAACCGAGGGCACGCGCGAGGTAAAGCGGCCCATCACGCTCTACAACCTCGACGCCATCCTGGCCGTGGGCTACCGGGTGCGTTCGCCGCGCGGCGTGCAGTTCCGCCGCTGGGCGTCCACGGTGCTCAAAGAGTACCTGGTCAAGGGCTTTGTGATGGATGACGAGCGGCTGAAGAACCCGGATGGCCGCCCGGACTACTTTGACGAGATGCTGGCGCGCATCCGGGACATAAGGGCCTCGGAAAAGCGCTTCTACCAAAAGGTGCGCGACCTGTTTGCGCTGGCGGCGGACTACGACAAGTCAGATGAAACGACACAGACGTTTTTTGCCACGGTGCAAAACCTACTGCTGTACGCGGTCACACAAAAAACTGCTGCCGAACTGATCGTGAGCCGTGCCAACCCTACCGACCAACACTTTGGACTGCTGAGCTGGAAAGGCGCCCAGGTGCGCAAGCAAGACATTGTGGTGGCCAAGAACTACCTGACCGAGGACGAAGTCGATACTCTGAACCGGCTGGTGGTTATCTTCCTGGAGACGGCAGAGCTGCGCGCCAAGCGGCAGGCCATCACCAGCATGAGTTTCTGGCGCGAGAACGTGGGGCAGATCGTCGTGTTCAACGGCTTTCCACTGCTCAGTGGCGCGGGCACGGTGAGCCACGCCCGCATGGAGCAAAAGCTGGAGCCGTTGTATCTGGACTTTGACCAACGCCGCAAGACGGAAGAGGCCCGTACCGCTGATGCGCAGGATGAGGCTGATTTAAAGGCATTGGAAAGCACGATCAAGAATCGACCAAAGACATGACTGGACAAAGCAAGAAACAACTTGGCAAGAAGGTCAGCGGAGGTAACACGCTCGCTGAAGACGTTGCACCTTTGCTGGGCGCTTTGCGCCAAATAATTTCCGATTCGCGCCAGCAGGTTCTGCGGTCGGTGGATGTGGTGCAGGTGCAGACCTACTGGCACGTCGGGCAGCACATTTTGGAGTTTGAGCAAGGCGGTGCGCAGCGGGCAGCCTATGGGCAGCGCTTGCTGCCACAGTTGGGGCAGGCACTGTCGGCGGAGTTTGGACGGGGCTTTGATGCTACCAATTTGCGGCACATGCGCGGGTTCTACCAGGCGTTTCCAATTCGCGACGCACTGCGTCGCGAATTAAGCTGGACGCACTACCGCCTGCTGCTGCGGGTGAACAGCGACGAGGCCCGCCAGTGGTACGTGCAGGAGGCCGCAGCCCAGAACTGGAGCACCCGCGCGTTGGAGCGGCAAATCGGCAGCCTGTATTACGAGCGCTTGCTGCTGAGCCAGGACAAAGCGGCGGTGACTGTCGAGGCGCAAACCAACTTGGCTGCACTGGATCAATCGCCGCGCGCTTTTGTGCGCGACCCGGTGATGTTGGAGTTCTTAGGGCTGGCAGACACGGGCCGCCTGTTGGAAGCCAAGCTGGAGACGGCCTTGATGGACAAGCTACAACATTTTTTGATGGAGCTGGGCAAGGGCTTTGCCTTTGTGGCCCGCCAGCAGCGCATTAGCACCGAAACGCAAGACTTCTACATTGACTTGGTGTTTTACAACTACTTGCTCAAGTGCTTTGTGTTGATCGACCTGAAAACGGGGCCACTCACGCACCAGGACGTGGGCCAGATGGACATGTATGTGCGCATGTACGACGACTTGCGCCGAGGCGAGGATGACAACCCCACGGTGGGCATCTTGCTGTGCGGAAGCAAAGACAAGTCGGTGGTGCGCTATTCCGTGTTGAACGGCAGCGAACAGCTTTTTGCCAGCAAGTACCGTTTGGTGCTGCCCAGCGAAGAAGATTTGCGGCTAGAGCTACAGCGCGACCGTGAAGAAATTGAAGCCCACCAAGACCTGCGTGGCGAAGGCAACGACGGTAGCAAAACATGACCGAACAAAACCAAAAACAACTGGGTAACACCCTCTGGGCGATTGCCGACCAACTGCG
Source organism: Rhodoferax ferrireducens (assembly GCF_003347515.1). Classification (GTDB taxonomy): domain Bacteria; phylum Pseudomonadota; class Gammaproteobacteria; order Burkholderiales; family Burkholderiaceae_C; genus Rhodoferax. The sequence goes on from NZ_QEII01000314.1 coordinate 138,541, forward strand.
CGGGGCGATGGATGCGGATGATTTCCGCGACTACATGCTGTCCTTCCTGTTTCTGCGCTACCTGTCTGACAACTACGAAGCGGCGGCCAAGAAAGAGCTGGGCAGCGACTACCCCCAAGTGGAAAAAAAGGACGATAGCAGTGCGCGCCCCGTGCCACTGGCGCTGTGGTACGCCAACAACCCGGCGGACGTGACCGCGTTTGAAAAACAAATGCGCCGCAAGGTGCACTACGTTGTCCAGCCGCAGCACTTGTGGAGCAGCATTGCCAATATGGCCCGCACCCAAAGCGGTGAGCTACTCAACACGCTGCAAGCGGGGTTCAAGTACATCGAGACCGAGTCTTTTGAGAGCACGTTTCAGGGCTTGTTTTCTGAAATTGACCTGGGTTCGTCCAAGCTCGGAAAAGGTTACCCAGAGCGCAACGCCAAGCTGTGCGTCATCATCAAAAAGATCGCGGATGGGCTGGCAGAGTTCTCTGATAAATTGGACACCTTGGGTGATGCGTATGAGTACCTGATTGGCCAGTTTGCCGCTGGCTCAGGCAAGAAGGCGGGTGAGTTTTATACGCCGCAGCAAATCTCTGACATTCTCTCCACCATAGTGACGCTGGACAGCCAGGAGCCTAAAACGGGAGTAAAGCAACGGCTGGAAAGCGTAATGGACTTTGCCTGCGGTTCAGGTTCGCTGCTGCTGAACGTCCGCAAGAAAACCAAGGAAGCTGGCGGCACTATCGGCAGGATTTACGGGCAAGAGAAGAACATCACCACCTACAACCTGGCGCGCATGAACATGCTGCTGCACGGGGTGAAGGACACCGAGTTTGAAATTTTCCACGGTGACACACTGACCAACGACTGGGACATCCTGCGTGAGCTGAACCCGGCCAAGAAGCCCACGTTTGACGCCATTGTGGCCAACCCGCCGTTTAGCTATCGCTGGGAGCCTACTGACGCGTTGGCCGACGACGTGCGATTCAAAAACCACGGCCTGGCCCCCAAGTCTGCGGCGGACTTTGCCTTTTTGCTGCACGGCTTTCATTTCCTGAAAGACGAGGGGGTGATGGCCATCATCCTGCCGCACGGCGTGCTGTTTCGTGGTGGGGCGGAGGAACGCATCCGCACCAAGCTACTCAAGGATGGGCACATCGACACGGTGATTGGTTTGCCATCCAACCTGTTTTATTCCACCGGTATCCCGGTTTGTATTCTGGTGCTCAAGAAGTGCAAGAAGCCAGATGACGTGCTGTTCATCAATGCGGCAGAGCACTTTGTCAAAGGCAAGCGCCAGAACCAACTGACTGACGAAAACATTGCCAAGATCATCGAGACCTACCAGTTCCGCAAGGAAGAGGCTCGTTACTCACGCCGGGTCGAGATGGCAGAGATCCAGAAAAACGACTTCAACCTGAACATCTCACGCTACATCAGTACGGCAGTGGGTGAGGCGGAAATCAACCTAGCAGAAACGAATCGCAAGTTGGTCGAAATTGAAAAAGCCATTGCGGCGGCCAAGCAAAAGCACAACGACTTTTTGAAAGAGTTGGGGCTGAATCTGTTGCCGTGAATACCATGAACAGCAGGCGCCCAGTCGGCGCCGACTGGGCGTATCGATGCCGCGTACTTCGATGCTCTGCGCAAGCGTATCAGCAGCAAGAAATCTAGGTGATTCCAGGTGATTGCTTAAGTAAGTTCCAAAGTTGGAATCCGTTCGTACCCCCGACCTGACGGTTCAAGTTCATGGCTTTGCGTTGGCCAGGCAAAACGCAACGACCGCATTGGCATGCCCATGTCTGAGTGAACCTGCTCATTTCGCTACCTAAGTCACGAACAGCAGCGCCGGGCATTCGAGTGTGCGGCGCACCGCCTGCACAAAACCCGCTGCGTCCACGCCGTCGACCACGCGGTGATCAAACGAAGACGACAGGTTCATCATCTGGCGCGCCACCACGGCCCCGTCGCGCATGACCGGCCGCAGCACCATGCGGTTGACACCGATGATGGCCACCTCGGGCGCATTGATCACCGGTGTCGAGACGATGCCGCCCAGCGGCCCGAGGCTACTGAGGGTGATGGTCGAGCCGGTCAGTTCGTCGCGCGTGGCTTTGCCGGCGCGGGCGCTGGCCGCCAGGCGCGCCAGCTCCGCAGCCATTGACCACAGGTCGCGCGCCTCGGCGTGGCGCAGCACCGGCACCATCAGGCCGGCCCCGGTCTGGGTGGCGATGCCGATGTGCACCGCACCATGGCGCGTGACAATGCCGGCCTCGTCGTCAAAACGCGCATTGATCTGCGGGAACTCGCGCACGGCCAGCACCATGGCGCGCAGCAGCAGGGGCAGCAGCGTCAGGTGGCCACGCTGCGCCGCCCATTGCGCGTTCAGCTGCGCGCGCAGCGCCTCCAGTTCGGTGACATCGACTTCTTCGACATAGGTGAAATGCGGGATACGACGCTTGGCGTCCTGCATGCGCTGGGCGATGCGCCGGCGCAGGCCGATGACCGGTATCTGTTCTTCGTCGTGGCGCGGCGCGACGCCCGCACCGGCAATCGCGCCCGTGGCGGCTGGCGTGCCGACGCCATGCGCCACGACGTGGGCATCGAGATCGGCTTGCAGGATGCGGCCACCGGCACCGCTGGCCGCCACCTGCGCCAGGTCAAGACCCAGTTCCCAGGCGCGCCGGCGCACGGCGGGCGAGGCGATCGGCTTGTCGACGCCGGTCGGTGCGTCGACCGACTCAGAGCGAACCGGACCCGCTGTGGCCTGCGGCGTGACAAGGTCAAGCGGTGTTGGCGCTCGCGCCGGTTCGGGTGTTATCCCCGGCGGCGCGGCGGGCGCCATGGCCTGCGGTACCTTCGACGCAGCAGCGGACATTTCGCTGCTGGCCCCCGGTCCAGCCCCCGCCACCTGAATGCGGATCAGCTCCGCCCCCACCGCCAGCACCTGGCCGACCGCGCCGCCCAGGGCCAGCACCGTGCCGACCACCGGTGACGGGATCTCGACCGTGGCCTTGTCGGTCATCACGTCGGCCAGCACCTGGTCCTCGGCGACGCGCTCGCCTGGCTGCACACGCCAGGCTACCAGTTCGACCTCGGTGATGCCTTCGCCGAGGTCCGGCATCTTGATGACGTGAATTCCGGACGTTGTATTCATGTCATTTCTCCATCGCCCGCAGGAGCGCCGCGCCCACACGCGCCGGCCCCGGAAAATAAGCCCACTCCTGCGCGTGGGGATAAGGCGTGTCCCAGCCGGTCACACGTTCAATCGGCGCCTCCAGGTGGTAAAAACAATGCTCCTGCACCAGCGCCGTCAGCTCTGCGCCAAAGCCGCTGGTGCGCGTGGCCTCGTGCACCACCACGCAGCGCCCAGTCTTCTTTACCGAGGCGACCATGGTCGGTAGGTCCAGCGGCCAGATGCTGCGCAGGTCGATGATCTCGGCGTCGATGCCGGTCTCGCGCGCGGCCGCCTCGGCCACAAACACCATGGTGCCGTAGGTCAGAATCGTCAAGTCGGCGCCGGCGCGGAACACGCTGGCCGATTCCAGCGGTACGGTGTAATAACCCTCCGGCACCTCCGCCGACGGATGGCCGGACCAGGGCACCGCCGGTTTCTCGTGGTGGCCGTCGAACGGGCCGTTGTACAGGCGTTTGGGCTCCAGAAAAATCACCGGATCGTCGTTCTCGATGCAGCTGATCAGCAAGCCCTTGGCGTCATAAGGGTTGGACGGCATCACCGTGCGCAGCCCGCAAACATGGGTGAACAGCGCCTCCGGACTCTGGCTGTGCGTCTGGCCGCCGAAGATGCCGCCGCCGCAAGGCATGCGAATCGTCATCGGCGCCGTGAAGTCGCCGGCCGAGCGGTAGCGCAGCCGCGCCGCCTCCGACACGATCTGGTCCGATGCTGGGTAAAAATAGTCGGCGAACTGGACCTCCACCACCGGGCGCAAGCCATAGGCCGCCATGCCGATGGCCGTGCCGACGATGCCGCCTTCCGAGATCGGCGCATCGAACACGCGCGAGCGGCCGTGCTTGGCCTGCAGTCCCTCGGTGCAGCGAAACACGCCGCCGAAATAACCCACGTCCTGGCCGAACACCACGACGTTGGGGTCACGCGCCAGCATCACGTCCATCGCCGAACGCAGGGCCTGGATCATGGTCATTTGCATGCTCAGGCCTCCCGCCGTTGTTTGTCCATCTCAGCGCGCAGCATTTGATCGCGCTGCTGGCGCAGGTGTTCCGGCATGTCCTTGTAGACATCCTCGAACATGGCGGCGGCGCCGGCCATGTGGCCGGCGGCCAGCGAGCCATAACGTTCGGCTTCTTTCAGCGCGGCGCTGACCTGGGCCTCCAGTTCCTGCCGGACCGCCTCGTGCTCGTCTTCGGACCAGGCGCCCAGCAGCATCAGATGGGCTTTGAGTCGGGCGATCGGGTCGCCCAGCGGAAAATGCGCCCAGTCGTCGGCCGGGCGGTAGCGCGAGGGATCGTCCGAGGTCGAGTGCGCGCCGCCGCGGTAGGTCACCCACTCGATCAGGGTCGGCCCCAGGTTGCTGCGCGCGCGCTCCGCCGCCCAGAGCGAGGCGGCGTGAACGGCGAGGAAGTCGTTGCCGTCGACGCGCAGCGAGGCAATGCCGCAGCCCACGCCGCGCGCCGCGAAGGTGGTGGCCTCGCCGCCGGCAATGGCCTGAAAGGTCGAGATCGCCCACTGGTTGTTGACCACGTTCAGGATCACCGGCGCGCGGTAGACATGGGCGAAGGTCAGTGCGGTATGAAAGTCGGACTCGGCGGTGGCGCCGTCGCCGATCCAGGCCGAGGCGATTTTGGAGTCACCCTTGATCGCCGAGGCCATGGCCCAGCCCACCGCCTGGATGAACTGCGTGGCCAGGTTGCCGGAGACGGTGAAAAAACCGGCGCGTTTGTACGAATACAAGACCGGCAACTGCCGCCCCTTGAGCGGATCACGCTCGTTGGACATGAGCTGGCAGATCATCTCCACCAGGTCGATGTCGTCGCGCGCCAGCAGCAGGCCCGGCTGGCGGTAGGTCGGAAAACACATGTCACCGGGCTGCAGCGCCAGCGCTTGCGCGACGGCGATGGCTTCCTCGCCCAGGCAGCCGATGTAGAACGAGATTTTTTTTTGCCGCTGCGCGATCAGCATGCGGGCGTCGTAGATGCGCGTTTTCATCATCGCCCGCAGCCCGGTGCGCAGCCGCTCGGGCGCCAGCTTCGGGTCCCAGGGGCCGAGCGCGTTGCCCTCCTCGTCAAGCACCCGCACCAGGCTGTAGGCCAGGTCGCTGGTGTCGGCGGGCGCGGCCTCGACCGGCGGGCGCCGCACCGCGCCGGCCGGTGACAGATGCAGATAGGAAAAATCAGTGACCTGCCCTGGCCGCCCCGAAGGTTCCGGCACATGCAGACGCAACGCTTGGCTTTTGTTCTGGTTCATCAAGGCCCCCTTGCGCGCCTATCGTAATCCTGAGTGGGGCAAGACGCAAACGATAGCGAGACGGCGGCCGGCAAGGGTGCGCGGCGATTGCAACAGGTCTGGACCTCGGAAATGCTGGCGCATGACTTGTGAGAAAATTTATGCTAAATCAGGCTCTAGCCACTATGGAATAAGCGCATATAGCTATTAATTTAATAGTGAATAGATCGGCGCCCGTTGTCAGGTCCGTTCCAGAAATTGCTGGATCACTTCATTCACCTGCTCGGGGTGGGTCACCGGGCCCATGTGGCCAAGATGTTCAAACTCCACCAGCTCCACGCGCGGCAGCGCGCTCGCCAGCAGCCGTGCCACGCCGTGCGCCGACGCTGTCGAGCGCTTGCCGACCATGTAGAGCACCGGGATATCCAGTGCGCGGAATGCCGCCAGCGGGGTGGGTTCCGTGAACAAGGCGTGCGCCCAGCGCCGCACATTCGTCACCGACGTGGCAATAGCCGGCTTGCGGGCTTCGGGCGTCTGCTGCCAGGCGCCGGCACCCATCCAGTAGTCAATAAAGTGCTCGGCGGCAGCCCCCGGCTTGCCGGCGTCCAGGGCAAGGCTGGCCTGCGCGGCGGTCTCGCGGATGCCGTCCGCCTCGTTCGGCGCCGGCGTCTGCGCGTCGAGCAGCGCAAACAGCGTCGGCTCAAACAGGGCCATGGCGCGGACCCGACCGGGGTTGGCCTGGGCGGCGATCAGCGCAACCGCCGCACCATAGGAATGGCCCACCAGCGCCAGTGGCGAGCCGGCCCGCGTGAGCACGGGCTCGATCAGCGCGACCTCGTCGCCAAGGGAGATGACGCGGTCCGACGGCCAGGGCGGGCTCTTGCCGGCGTCGTACGAATCAGGCGCGAGGACGTGGAAATTCGGCGCCAGCCGGTCCAGCAGCCCGCGCCATTGCGCCGAGCTGCTCGCGTTCGCGTGGGTGCAGACAACGCCGGGGCCGGCTCCAGCCTCGCGGAAGAAGGGGGTTGGTTGATGCATACCTGGCTCCTGGTTGGGTTCCACGCCGAGACCTATTTTGACCTTGTTCCGGTGCGTTCGCCGTTCGGCGATTTGGTGCGAACATACGTCCTGCAAACAAGCTCTCACCGTCAGCCATTCTTTGGAGCCTCTCATGATTGTCGAACGCATCTGGACCGGAAACGCCTACCGCAACTTCAACTACCTGATCGCCTGTCCCGAAACCGGCGAAGCCCTGGCGATCGACCCGCTTGACCATGAAAAAACATTGGCCACTGCCCGCGTCAAGGGCTGGCAGATCACCCAGATTCTCAACACTCACGAGCACCACGACCACACCGGCGGCAACGCGGCCGTGATTGCCGCCACCGGCGCCAAGCTGATCGCCCATCACCGCGCCGGCGGGCGCATTGCCGGCGTGGACCGGGGCGTGCAGGCCGGCGATGTGATCAAGGTCGGCAAGACCGTCGAGCTGGAATGTCTGGACACGCCCGGCCACACGATGTGCCACATCTGCCTGCTGGCGCACACCGACCAGCCGGCGCTGTTTTCGGGCGACACGCTGTTCAATGCCGGCGCCGGCAATGTGCACAACGGCGGCGATGTCAACGCGCTGTACGCCACCTTTGCCGAGCAGCTGGCGCGGCTGCCGGAGAGCACCCGGGTCTATCCCGGCCATGATTACATCGAGAACAATCTGCGCTTCACCCTGGACCGCGAACCCGACAATGCCGCCGCCAAGACCTTGCTGCCGAGCGTGGTGGCGCATGACCCGGCGACGTCGGCGGTCACCACGTTGGCGACGGAAAAACAGGTCAACACATTTTTGCGCCTGAACAGCCCCAGCGTCATCGCCCGGCTGCGCGACGATTTCCCCGACCTGCCGGACGCGCCCGATGCCAGGACCGTGTTCAGCAAATTGCGGGAACTGCGCAACAAGTGGTGAGCGCCGCGGCCGACCTCATGCAGTGCGATGTCGCCCTCCGAGCGCTGATCCAGCAGCACTTGCACGCTTTCAGCGTCGAGGTGGGCGTGCGTGAGCTGCAGCATGCGGCGGCGGTGGCCGTGGCCATCACCGACGCTGGCCATGGCGCCGGGCTACCGGGTCTGCCGCGCCACGCGGCGTGGAGCACGCAGGCGGCGCTGATCCTGACACGCCGCGCCAGCCATCTGCGCAAGCATGCGGGTCAGTGGGCGCTGCCGGGCGGGCGCATGGATCCGGGCGAAACGCCGGAGCAGGCGGCCCTGCGCGAGATGGCCGAGGAGGTGCATCTGGAACTCGACGCCGACGCCGTGCTGGGCCGATTGGATGACTTCGTCACGCGCTCTGGTTTTGTCATCACCCCGGTCGTGGTGTGGGCCGGCGCGGCCCCCTACATCCGGCCCAATCCGGCCGAGGTTGCCAGCATTCACCGTATCCCGATTGCCGAGTTTTTGCGCAAGGATGCGCCGTTGCTGGAGCGCGTCGAGCACAGCGAGCATGCCGTGCTGCGCATGCCGGTTGGCAGCGGCTGGATCGCGGCGCCGACGGCCGCCATCCTGTACCAGTTTCGTGAGGTTTGCATCGAAGGCCGGCCGACCCGCGTGGCGCATTTCGAGCAGCCGGTGTTTGCCTGGAAATGAGGACGCGCTAGAGGCTGACCGCCGCTGGCATACCCGCGAGCGCGTGTCAGGATCGGGTCGCGGCCGCACAATGCCACCGACATAACCCTGTGCTACTTCCCAGGAGATGCCATGGCCTTGCCAATGCACGTTCACCGGTTCCCCGTCACCCGCCGCACCGCCCTGGGCGCACTCTGCGCCGCCTTGCTCATGCCCAGCACTGGGCGTGCCCAGGCACTCAGTTCCGCTCGCCTGCAGTCCTGGCCGCTCAAGACGCCGCGCAGCACCGGCATTCATGACGTGGCGCCGGCACCCGATGGCGGGGTGTGGTTCTCGGCGCAGCGCAGCGGGCACCTGGGCTGGTTCAACCCGCGCACCGGCCAGTCGGAACTGATCGCCCTGGGCAGTAACAGCAGTGGCTCGTCGCCGCACGGCGTCATTGCGGGACCCGACGGCGCGGCCTGGCTGACCGACGGCGGGCAAAACGCCATCGTTCGCGTGAGCTGGCCGGCACGCGAGGTCAAGCTTTTTCCCTTGCCCGCCGGCACACCCTACGCCAACCTCAACACCTGCGCCTTTGATGGCGACGGTGATCTGTGGTTCACCGGGCAGGGCGGCTTTGTGGGCAAAGTGGCCGTGCGCGGCGGCGTGGTCAGCGTGCAGGCGTCGCCGCGCGGGCGCGGGCCTTACGGCATCTGCGCCACGCCCAAGGGGGAGGTCTGGTGGTGCTCGCTGGCCGGCTCGTTTATTGCGCAGATCGACCGACAGAGCGGGGCGTCGCGCATCGTCGAGCCGCCCACGCCGCGCCAGGGTGCGCGCCGCGTCTGGTCCGACAGCCGTGGCCGCATCTGGGTGGCCGAGTGGAACAGCGGCCAGCTCTCGGTGCACGACCCGGCGCTGGGCACGGGGGCCGGCAGCTGGCGCAGCTGGAAGGCCCCGGGCAGCCATCCGCAGGTATACGCCGTGTACGTGGACAACCAAGATATCGTCTGGGCGTCGGAGTGGAGCAACAACGCCATGCTGCGCTTCGACCCGGGCAGCGAGAAGTTCGACGTCATCACGATGCCGCGGCCCGGCGCCAACGTCCGCCAGATCCTGGGCCGGCCCGGCGAGGTCTGGCTGCCGGAGAGCGGGACCGAGTTCATCTCGGTGTTCCGAACCGGCTGACCGACGCGAAGCGCCCTTGTACGCACATTCCCCTATCCGGGGTGGGCTGTGCCAGGGTCTACAATTTCAGGCCCATACAGTCGCTGACGGGCTGGCCGTTCGGTCATACTGATTGCAGCAGGAGACAAAAATGCCCCATACAACGGCCAACGCCGAAGAAAAACGCGCCGAATTGCGCCGTGCCGCCCTCGAATACCACGAGTGCCCCCGTCCCGGCAAAATTGCCATTGCCGCCACCAAGCAGCTGGTCAATCAGCATGATCTTGGCCTGGCTTATTCACCCGGCGTGGCGGCGCCCTGCGAAGAAATCGTCAAAGACCCGAACAACGCCTTCAAGTACACCAGTCGCGGCAATCTGGTGGCGGTGATCACCAACGGCACCGCCGTGCTGGGTCTGGGCGACATTGGCCCGCTGGCGGCCAAGCCGGTGATGGAAGGCAAGGGCGTGCTGTTCAAGAAGTTTGCCGGCATTGATGTGTTTGACATCGAGATCAACGAAAAGCACGACCTCGACAAGCTGGTGGACATCATCGCCTCGCTGGAGCCCACCTTTGGCGGCATCAACCTGGAAGACATCAAGGCGCCCGACTGCTTTTATGTGGAGCGCAAGCTGCGCGAGCGCATGAAGATCCCGGTGTTCCACGACGATCAGCATGGCACGGCCATCTGCGTGGGCGCGGCGATTCTGAACGGCCTGAAAGTGGTGGGCAAAGACCCCAAGCAAATCAAGCTGGTCACGTCGGGTGCCGGCGCGGCAGCATTGGCCTGCCTGGGCTTGTTGTTGAAGCTGGGCATTCCGCGCGAAAACATTTATGTGACCGATCTGGCCGGCGTGGTCTATGAAGGTCGCACCGAGTTGATGGATGAAGACAAGATATTCTTTGCGCAAAAGACCTCGGCGCGCACGCTGGGAGACATCATCGAAGGGGCTGACGTCTTCTTGGGTTTGTCGGCGGGCGGCGTGCTTAAGGCCGACATGGTGCGGAAAATGGCGCCGCGGCCGCTGATATTCGCGCTGGCCAATCCGACCCCGGAAATTCTCCCGGAAGAAGTCAAGGCCGTGCGTGACGATGCCATCATGGCCACAGGGCGTTCGGACTACCCCAATCAGGTCAACAACGTGCTGTGTTTCCCGTACATCTTTCGCGGTGCGCTGGATGCGGGTGCCTCCACCATCACGCTTGAGATGGAAATTGCCGCGGTGCACGCCATTGCCGAGCTGGCACAGGCGGAGCAGAGCGAGGTGGTGGCCGCGGCTTATGCCGGCGAACAGCTCGCCTTCGGACCGGAATACCTGATCCCCAAGCCGTTCGATCCGCGGTTGATGATGAAAATCGCGCCGGCCGTGGCCCAGGCGGCGGCCGACAGTGGCGTGGCCTTGCGTCCCATCCTGGACATGGATGCCTACCGCCAGAAGCTGCAAAGCTTTGTCTATGCCTCAGGCACTGTGATGAAGCCGATCTTCACCGCAGCCAAGATTGGGCTCAAAAAGCGCGTGGCCTATTCGGAGGGGGAAGACGAACGCGTGTTGCGGGCCTGTCAAATTGTGGTGGACGAGGGTCTTGCCCTGCCAACCCTGATCGGCCGCCCCGTCGTGATTGCCGAACGGATCAAGAAGTTTGGACTGCGCTTGCGTGAAGGTAACGACTACAGCGTGGTGAACGTGGAGCAGGACCACCGCTACCGCGATTTCTGGCAGACCTACCACCGCTTGACCGAGCGCATGGGCGTCACGGCCCAAATGGCGAAAATTGAAATGCGCCGCCGCCTGAGCCTGATTGGCGCCATGTTGCTGCACAAAGGCGACGTGGATGGCCTGATTTGCGGCACTTGGGGCAGTACGGCGCTGCATTTGCAATACATGGATCAGGTGATTGGCAAGCGCGCTGGCGTGAACACCTACGCCTGCATGAACGCACTGATCTTGCCCGAACGCCAGTTGTTCCTGGTAGATACGCACATCAATTACGACCCCACCGCCGAGCAATTGACGGAGATCACGATCATGGCGGCGGAGGAAATGTTGCGTTTTGGCATCCAGCCCAAAGTGGCCCTGTTGAGCCATTCCAACTTTGGCAGCAGCAGCCAGCCGAGCGCCATCAAGATGCGCCAGACATTGGAAATGCTGCGCGCGCAGGCGCCCTGGCTGGAGGTGGACGGTGAAATGCACGGTGATGTCGCGCTCGATGGCAAGGCTCGCGCCACTCTGATGCCCCGCAGCACCTTGTCAGGCGACGCCAACTTGCTGGTCTTGCCCAATATTGATGCTGCGAATATTGCCTACAACCTGCTGAAAACAGCTGCCGGCGGCAATATTGCCATTGGCCCGGTACTGCTGGGTGCGGCCAAACCAGTGCATATTTTGACGGCCAGCACGACAGTGCGTCGAATTGTCAATATGACGGCACTCACGGTGGCCGACGCAAACGCCACCCGTTAACTGATGCAGCTCAAGCTGGTGCTCACTAACCAGCGCTGATTTCACCTGCGAGCTGCCCATTTATTGGGCAGTCGCTTGCATTTTTTAACGAAATACGCGACACTACGAACCTTGAAATTCCGGGTAAACCCGGAGTGTTTTGGGACGTATTTTTTCATGTCGCGTTTTGCAAGCTTGAAGTTAGCCGTCACTGGCTTGGTGTTGACGGCGTTTTTTACTTCAGGTCTGGTGCAGGCCAAAGGCCCTGGATTCGCAGACACCCAGGCCACCTTGTCGATGGTCGAGTTGCCCCGACAAGGCGTGCAAGTCTATGGACTGATCCGCCAGGGTGGTCCATTTGCATATGAAAAAGATGGGGTGGTTTTTGGAAACCGCGAGCGTTTGCTGCCAATCCAGAAGCGTGGTTATTACCGTGAATACACCGTCCCAACACCCAATTCGCGCGACCGGGGCGTCCGGCGCATTGTGTGCGGGGGCCAAGCCATGGCGCCGGACACTTGTTATTACACAGCCGATCACTATGCGAGCTTCCGCAAGATCGTGCCGTAATTTTTGTTTTAGTCAATTTGGAAAGTGAAGCAGGAATGAATATGTCACTTAGTCAAGAAACATCAGCACCCCAGCGTGCTCCCATGGACGTGCCGCTACGCGGTATTCGGCCTAATATTGTCCAGTCCATCCGAGCTTTTCGGGTGCAGGAGTTACAGGACGCAGCCCAGTCGCTGGGCCAGCATTTTCTGTACGCCAATCTGGCCAACGCCCAGACCAAGCAGGATGTGCTGGACTTGATCGGTCAGCAATTCAAGCTGTCTGCGCATGTGGGCAAGAATTTTGATGCCCTGTATGACAGCATGACCGACCCGCTGCATAAATCCGGCCCACAGCCTGGTTTTATCGCGGTGCTGGAGCACATCCCGGCCAATACCAAGTTTGACAAGGAAGCCCGTGAGCAGTTGCTGGATATCTTCCGGGACGCGGCCGACTATTGGGGAGATCGAAAAATTCCCTTCCGATGTTTCTATTCTTTTCTGTAGCCCGTTCTGCACACACCAGCCAAGCAGAACGGGCGAACGAGGCAAAAAGCACAGACATGGGCAACCACGTTGTGCCAGGCATTGAACTCACCACCGAATCGGGTGAAAAAATGCCGACCGACAAGTTGTTGGATATTTCACCCTTGGCGCTGCGCATGAGCAGCCCCTTCAATGCGGGGTATTGGTTGACCGCAGCTTGATCGCATCATGTGCTGGCACAAAAAAGGCCCATCGAGAGATTGGGCCTTTTTTTCTTGAGTTGCAAACTCATCCGCGCCTGTCGAGCGCCTCGTCACTCTTCAGAGACTACGGGGTGGTGTTTTTAATCTGCTCGGCCAAGGCCAGATACTCACTCACCGGGACTTCTTCGGCCCGGCGCTGCACGTCGAACTGGCCTGAAAAATTCTTCTCCTGCAGCCATTTGCCCAAGGTGTGGCGCATCAATTTGCGGCGTTGGCTGAATGCCACCTGCACAATTTCACTCAAGAGGCGCACGTCCACCAGGGCTGGACTCTCCCGTGGCACCATGCGCACCACGGCGCTGTTCACCCGCGGCGGTGGAACAAAGCTTTCCGGCGGCACAAAAAGCACGTTTTCCATGGCATAACGCCATTGCAGCATGACGCTTAGACGACCGTAGTCCGAGGTGCAGGGGCGCGCCACCATGCGGTCGATCACTTCTTTTTGGAGCATGAAATGCTGGTCCTCAATGACCGCAACGAAATCAAGCAGATGAAACAGGATGGGCGTCGAGATGTTGTAGGGCAGGTTGCCGACGACTCTTAAATTGGCTGTTTTCTGCGCTTGCGCAATGTGGGCAAAGTCAACTTTCAGCACATCGGACTCAATCACGGTGAGCTGCGGGTGCGAGCGCAGGCGCACGGCCAAATCGCGGTCCAACTCGATCACGGTGAGGTGGCCCAGCCGTTCCGCCAGGGGTTGTGTCAGCGCGGCCAGACCCGGCCCGATTTCCACCATCACCTGCCCCGGCTTGGGCGCGATCGCGTCAACGATGGCCTCAATAATGCTGCCATCGGCCAGAAAGTGCTGGCCGAAGCGTTTGCGGGGAATATGTTTCACTGGGGCGGCTCGCGCATTTCCACGTAGGCGCGGCCACGCAGGTCCTGCATCCAGGTCGCGTAGGTTTCGTCCAGCTTCTTTTCTCGCAACATGGCGCGCACGGCCTCGCGCTGCTCGCGCGGGTTCAACGTGGCCTTGCGACGTTCGGTTAACTGGATCAAATGGACGCCAAAGCGCGACACCAGCGGATCGCTGATCTGGCCGGGGGTCAGCCGGTTCATGACTTCCTCGAACTCGGGCACAAACATGCCCGGATTGGCCCAGCCCAGATCGCCGCCCTGCGCGGCACTGCCATCCTGCGAGTTGTCGCGGGCGAGTGCCGCAAAATCAGCCTGACCCGCCATGATGCGTTTTTTGAACTCGTTCAGCTTGTCGCGTGCGGCTGTCTCGCTGAGTTGCGGGCTGACACGCAACAAAATATGGCGCGCCCGGCTTTGCGTCACCGTCATGGCCGGTGCGCCGGCACTTTTCTTCTCCAGTACTTTGAGTACGTGAAAGCCGGCGCCGGAACGCACCAGTGCTGAGACATCGCCAACCCCCAGGTTTTGCGTCGCCTGGATGAACAGCGGCGGGTATCGGTCAGCCGTTCGCAAACCCAGCTGGCCACCGCTGGCGCTGTCTGATGCATCCGAGAATTCACGCACTAGGGCGACAAAGTCCTGGCCCGCACGGGCGCGGTCAAGCGCGCGCTGTGCTCGCGCTTGCAAAGCCGCAATCTGCACCGGGCTGGCCGCGTCCGGCACGGTCACCAGAATCTGGGCCAGGTTAACTTCCTGCGTCGCGGGGTTGCTGTCATTCTGTTGCTCACGCAGGTATTGATCGATCTCCAGATCAGACACCCGTGCGCGGGGATCCACATCGCGCTCGCGCAAGCGCGTCAGCAGCAGTTGGTCGCGCAGTTGCGCGCGGAACTGGCTGAGCACCACGCCCTCCTGCGCCAGGCGTCGATGTAGTTCGGTCACATCCAGCTGATTTTGACGCGCAATATTTTGCTCGGCCAGATCGATGGCCGCCTCGTCCACCTGGATACCGGATTCACGCGCCAGTTGCAGCTGCGCTTTTTGGTTGATGAGGCTCTCCAGCACCTGGCGCGCCAGCAGTTTGCTGTCCGGCTGGGGCCGGCGCTGCTGGGCCAGCTGTTGCATGGCCCGCTGCATCTCTGTCCGCACCTCGTTGTTGGTGATGGGCTCGGAATTGACCACGGCCACGATGTAGTCGGCTTGACGCTGGACTTCGGGTTGCAGGCGAGCGGGCGGCGTGGCGACACCGGTGCCGGTCGATGGCCGCAAGCCCTGAGCCTGCGAGGTCAAGGGAGCAAGAATGGCAAAACCGGCCACGGTCAGGGCCAAGAGGCGATGGGTCATGATGGATCAATCGTAATTGCTGAAACGGCTGGGAGGGCTGGTGGGCTCTCTCAGGTACTGGTAACCTGAAATATTGTCTTTCAAGGTCTTCAAGGGGCTGACGCCCAAACGGGTAAATCCCACAAACTCAAGCTGGAACATGATGCGCTGGCTGACCGCCGTGGTACTGGTCTGCAGCCGTTCCATCACGGCACGGCCCAGCCAGCAACCTGCATCGTACTCAAAGCCGACGACGGCATCGACCAGCTTGCCCTCGTTCAAGCTGTAGTTGAGGCGGCCCACGCTGTACCAGCGACCATCGCCCTGGCCTCGTCCTGCCCCCAGGTCCTGCCCGCGGTCGCCCCAAAGGTCATTCACCGGCCACTGCCAGCCCACGGACAGCTGCTCGCTGATCTCGCGCTGGTAACGATAGGAGCCCGTCACGACCCGGTAGTTGCCAGGGCTGTAGCGCGCGCCGATGGTTGAGCGCACCGACTTCTCGGTGGTGGGGTTGAACTGCACGGTCGAGTCAAAAGCCCACTTGGGGTCCCAGTTGACCGATGCGCCGAGCAAAATATCACTGATGCCTTCGGCCGCTGGCGTGCCCCCCGGCAGCGTGACGTTCTGGTCCGAAAAGCGCAAACGCTGGGCAATGCCGAAACGGGCGGCCTCGGCGCCGGTATCCGGGTCCAGCAGGCGCGTGGTCACGCCCAATGTCAACAGGTTGCTGTCGGAAATACGGTCGTTGCCGACGAAGGCATTTTCCGTGTAGATGGTGGCGAAATTGAAATCACTGGCGCCCGAGTCGTAATTGGGCAGCAGGCTCTGGTCGCGGTAGGGCGTGTTGACATAAAAAGCGCGGGGCTCAAGGGTCTGACGAAATCCCCGGCCGAAATAATTGGCATCGCGTTCGAACACCAGACCCGTGTCCAGGCTGAAGGTCGGCACCACACGGCTTGCCGAGTTGGTGCCGTTGGCCAAAGGCGTTTCAAACTGGTAGCTGGTGGCATGCAGTTGGAGCTTGGGCGTGATGAAGCCGGCGGGGGCAAGCCAGGGGCGGCTGACCTGCAGTAATGAGAACGCCCGCTGGGCATTGGGCTGCAGCGTGAGTGAGCGGTCAGCCTGAAACTGGGTGTAATCCGCGTCCACCGAATAGTCGACCCCATCAAGGTTGGTGCGTACATAGTGGGTGGCCAGTTGGGGCAGGCGGTCATAGGGCGGAACGATGGGCGCGGTGGCGTCCTGCAGGGTCTGCCATTTGAGCGTGCGCACACTGCTTGAGAAATAGCCGTTGGTCCAGGACAGTGAGGCGTCGGTGGGCAACAGCCGCTGGGTACCGGAGGTCGAGGCGCGGTTGAAATCGCGCCAGTAATTGTCATCGCTCACCCGGTTCAGGTTGAGGTTCAGGGCCATGCCGCCATCCGTCAGGCGGCTGGTCAGGCTGTTGTTGAGCGTCCCCTGATGCCCGTACGACAGGCCCCAGCGATTGCTGTCACGCAGTTTGTCGACCGGCATCACATCCAGACGCAATTGACCGACATAGTCGGCCTCCAGGTAGCGAAACTCGCTGCCCAGATTCACGCCGCGCTTGCTCATGACCGTGGGGGTAAAGGTGGCATCGCGGTTCGGCGCGATGTTCCAGTAGTAGGGCACCGACACCTCGGCCCCATTGACATTGTCCAGGCCCAGGGTCGGCGGCATGAAGCCCGACTTGCGCTTGTCACTCAGGGGGAAGCTGAGGTAGGGAATGGGCAGCAGCGGCACGCCTTTGAAGCGGAGCAGCGCGCCTTCGGCCGTGCCCACGTCCTCCTCGTTGTCCATGCTGATGGTGTTGGCCCGCAGAATCCAGTCCGGCATCCAGCTCGGGCCGGGCAGGCGGCGGCAGGTGGTGAGTGTCGCGTTGTGGATCACCGCGCGCTGGTCATCAATGAAATCCGCCCGATCGGCTTCGCCATGCGAGTCGTTCTTCAGAAAATAATAGCGCGGCTCGTTAAAGAAGCCTTCAAATGACTCCAGCTTCAGCTCCAGCAGCGGCCCCTCGTAGACATTGCCGGCGCGGTTGATGCGCACCTGACCCGCGGCCTTGGCCAGATCCGTGGACTGGTCATATTCCAGCCGGTCGGCCTTGATCACCATGTCGCCGCGACGCAGCACCGCATTGCCTTCCACCACGGTTTCCAGGTCGGGGCGGCCAAACAGGCGCTCACCATAGATGAAGGTCGGCAAGGCGCTGCGCGCGGCGGCGGGTATCTGCTCTTGCAGCAAAGGGCTGCTTTGGAGCTGAACCGGGGCTTCATCTTGCGTCGGCGCCGCCGGGGAGGGCAACGCTGTCCCTGCGTCGATCCCTTGCGCGAAGAGCGAGGTTCCGTGCAGCAGAGCCCAAGCCACCAGGGCAACCGGGCGTGGCGTAAAGCGAACAAGGGACGCCCTGGGTTTCAGGTGGTGCATCAAAAAGCGCATCGGGCAGGGGAGGTATCGATTGTTCGAGCAGGTTGAAAACGAACGCAGACGCGTTCGGGTTTGTAGAATGGATTATCCATGACCCAAGCTCACACCGTCCAATCCCCCCCAATCCCCGCCGTGGTCTGGCCTCACGCACAACGTGCGGCCGACTTCAGCGCCTGGCTGACCCACTTGGCGCCCGCCCACGGACTGCGCATTGAGTCGGTGCGCAGCGCGTCGGCCGACGCCAGTTTTCGGCGCTACTTCCGCGTCGACGGCGCCCAGGGCAGCTTCATCATCATGGACGCCCCGCCCGACAAGGAGGACTGCCGCCCCTTCGTCAAAGTCGCGCGTCTGATGGCCGAGGCCCACGTGCAGGTGCCGCAGGTGCTGGCCTGGGACGAGGCCAAAGGCTTCATGTTGCTGACCGACCTCGGGGCGCAGACCATGATGCAGGTGATCGACCGCGAAAAACCTGAGGCCAACCAGGGCCTGTACCTGCAGGCGGTGGACGCGCTGATTGCCTGGCAAACCGCATCAAGCCCGGACGTATTGCCCCCTTACGACGAAGCCTTGCTGCGCCGCGAACTGGAATTATTCCCCGAGTGGTACCTGACCCGGCACCGGGGCGTGGCGGTGGAGGGCGACGTGCGCCGCACGCTGGACGAGGCCTTCAAATGCATTGTTGAACGCAACCTGGCCTGGCCCAGCGTCTATGTGCACCGCGATTTCATGCCCCGAAACCTGATGGTGGCCATGCCCGGGGCTGGCTTGGGCGTGCTGGACTTCCAGGACGCCGTCTACGGCCCGATCACCTATGACATTGCCAGCCTGATGCGGGACGCCTTCCTGAGCTGGGACGAAGACTTCTGCCTCGACATCACCATCCGTTACTGGGACAAGGCGCGCAAGGCCGGCCTGCCGGTCGGTGACGACTTTGGCGAGTTTTACCGCGGCGTAGAGTGGATGGGTCTGCAGCGCCACCTAAAGGTGGCGGGCATTTTTGCCCGCATCACGCTGCGCGACGGCAAACCCCAGTACCTGGCGGACACGCCCCGCTTTATTCACTACATCCGTGCCACCTGCGAGCGTTACCGCGAACTCAAACCGCTGCTGCGCTTGATCGAGCGCGTCGAGGGCATTGAGCTCGCCAACGGCTATGCTTTTGGTCGGATTTAAATAAAATAGGGCTCTAGCCCTCATGTAGCCTGCGCAAGCAGCTATCAATAACATAGTAATAATTTCTCATGCCCCGCTTTTACTGCCCCACACACCTGGTCACGGGTGAGTTGCTGGACCTGCCCGCCGGGGCGGCGCGCCACGTGCAGGTGCTGCGCCTGCAACCCGGCGACACCCTCACGCTGTTCAATGGCGGGTCCGGCATGGCGGGCAGCGGCGGCCAGTTCGAGGCCACCGTGACCCGCATGGGCCGCAGCGATGTGCAAGTGCAGGTCGGCGCGCACTTGGCCGTAGAGCGTGAAGCGGCGCGCGCCGTGCACCTGGCCGTGGGCATGCCCGCCAATGACCGAATGGACTGGCTGGTGGAAAAAGCCACCGAGCTGGGCGTGGCCAGCATCCAGCCGCTGATGACGGAGCGCAGCGTGCTGCGCCTCAGCGGGGAGCGGGCCAGTAAGAAAGTGGCGCACTGGCAAAGCGTGGCCGTAGCGGCCTGTGAGCAATGCGGCGGCAACCGGGTGCCGCTAATTCATGAGGTCATGGGTTTTTCGGCATGGGCCAAGGCCCGGTCTGGCGCAGGGACAGGGCAATCACTGTTGCTGTCGTTGCGACCGGGCACACAAAGTTTGCGTGACGCCGCCGGCACCGCAGAAAGCCCGACAAGTGCCGTGACCTTTCTGTCCGGCCCCGAGGGCGGCCTGAGCAGCGCGGAAGAAGACGCCGCCCTGGCCAGCGGCTTTGCGCCGGTCACGCTGGGGTCCCGCGTGCTGCGCGCTGAAACGGCCGCCTTGGCGGCCTTGGCGGCGCTGCTGGTGGCGTGACGGTGTTTTTCGAAAACCTAGCGGATGCGCGGCTCGGCCAATAGTTGCTCGGGCAGCGTGAAATAGGCTGCCGTCGCACCACGACAGGCCCGCGCCTGGTCTAGCTCATGGCGGGCCACCGTGCGCAAATGCACTTCATCCGGGCCATCCAGCAGCTGCATGGCGCGACCCCAGGTCCAGAAGTAGGCCAGCGGCGTGTCCGGCGACAGGCCCATGGCGCCAAACACCTGCATGGCGCGATTCACCACGCGCGTTTGCAAGCGAGCCGCCACCACCTTGATGGCGGATACATCGACCCGGCTCTGAGTGCGTTCTTCCTGGTCCAGCCGCCAGGCGGCGCGCAGCACCAGCAGGCGGGCCTGATCGATTTCCAGGCGCGACTCGGCGATCCACTCCTGCACGTTGGCGAAGTCGGCCAGGTACTTGTCAAAGACTTGACGCTCCAGCGTGCGCTCGCACATCAGCGTGAGCGCCAGTTCACACTGACCGATGGTGCGCATGCAGTGGTGAATGCGCCCCGGGCCGAGGCGCGCCTGGGCCATGGCAAAGCCCGCACCTTCCTGGCCCAGCAGATGAGTCACCGGCACACGCACGTTGGAGAAGGTGATCTCGCAATGCCCCTCGGGCGACTGGTGCTGCATGACCGCGATGTTGCGCACCAGCGTGACGCCCGGCGTGTCCATCGGTACCAGCACCATGCTGTGTTGGGCATGTTTGTCGCCGCCCTCGTCGCCACTGCGACACATCACGATCAGTAACTTGCAGTTCGGATGGGCGGCGCCGGTGATAAACCATTTGCGACCCTGGAGCACCAGTTGCCCGCCCTCATGGTGCATACGGGTCTGCAGGTTGGTCGGGTCCGATGAGGCCACATCCGGCTCGGACATGGCGAACGCGGATCGCATCTCGCCGTCCAGCAAAGGGCGCAACCAGCGCCGGTTTTGCTCTGGTGTGGCAAACAAATGCAGCAACTCCATGTTGCCCGTGTCGGGGGCGCTGCAGTTGAATACCTCGGAGGCCCAAGGCAGCCGTCCCATGATCTCGGCCAGGGGTGCGTACGCCAGGTTGCTCAGACCTTCACCGGGTTCATCGTCGCGCAGACCGGGTAAAAAGAGATTCCACAGGCCTTCCGATCTGGCCAACGCCTTGAGATCTTCCATGAAGGGCGGTGGGTAGACCCCTTGCGCGACCGAGCGGTGCCAGGCGCTGTTGTAGGGCAACACATAGCGGTCGATGAAGCTTTCCAGCTGCTGGCGCAAAGTCTGCACCTGCGGCGAATACTCGAAATCCATGGGTGGCCTTTTAGTTCGTCACAAACTTGGAGTCTGCCAAATCCGGGCGACTTTGGCTGTCACTTGGGCGCCCCAGCGTTGCGCGAACCCCATACAGGCGTCCTGCGGCGTTGACACAAAGTTTTTGTCAGGGATACTGTGGACCATGATTGCACATCTCATGAGAATCGCAAGGCTCCGTCACGGTTCAAACGCCAAGTTCAGGCGAGCGCTGTTGTTGTGGGCGGTGTTCGGTTTTTCATCGATGGCAGCCACGGCCGATTCGATCAAGATTTTGACTGAAGAATTCCCCCCCTATAACTTTACCGAGAGCGGCAAGATCACAGGCTTCAGCACCGAAGTCGTCGAAGCCGTGCTGAAGGAAATCAAGGTTCAAGGTGATTTCCAGTCCATGCCCTGGGCCCGCGCTTATGAGCTGGTGCAAAACACGGGAAGTACGCTCATTTATTCGATTGGACGCAGCAAAGAGCGCGAGAGACTCTTCAAATGGGTGGGCGTCATTGCGCCGGCTGACTATTATCTTTTTTCCTTGCAGGGCAAGAATCTGAAATTTGACCAGCTTGACCAGGCCAAAAAATACCAGATCGGCACGGTCAACGAGGATGTTGGCGAGCAATTCCTGGTCTCCAAAGGCTTCATCAAAGGGAAGAATCTGCAGTCCAGCGTCAAGTACAGTTTCAACTACGAAAAGCTCAAGCTGGGGCGTGTCGACCTTTGGGTCATTGGCGAGCTGACCGCCTATTACCTGGCGAGACAGGCGGGCGACGATCCGGCCAAAGTGCTGGTCAAAGCGCACCGTATCAGCGGCCTCGGAAGCGACGGCTACTACATGGCCTTCGGCATCAATACGCCGGATGCGCTCGTCGAGCGCTTTCGCGTCGGGCTGGAAACCATCAAGAAGAACGGGACTTTCGATAGCTTGAAAAGAAAATGGCTTTGACCTCGCGTCTCGACACGCCCATGGAATCTCTGGGCGCTCGCCTGGTGCTGGCGACCCTCAGTTTCTGCCTGGTCTTTACCTTGCTTGCGATCGCGGTACTGACCTTGTCGGCCTGGAAAGTAGGGGTTGCCGCCATGACGTCCGAACTGACGCAGATCGAGCAGGTGTACCAGGCGACCCTGTCCAAATCCATTTGGGAAATGGACCGCGAATCGCTTCAAACGCACCTCGACAGTGCTGCAAGTGTGCCCGCGGTGGGTCAGGTGACTTTGAAGATTACATCCGCCAACCGGGCGCCGGAAATCCTGGTACGCACCAGCGCCGGCTGGTCAGCATCAAGCTGGGCTCCGACGCGGCGTCTCGCCTTGGTTTACGAGCCCTACCCGGGGGCCCGCGAGACCCTCGGTGAACTCGCGCTCTATGGTGACGAGCGAGTGCTGTGGGCCCGGTTACGTGGCGAGGTCAGCACCATCATCGTCACCCAGGTTGTCCAGTCCTTGTTGCTCGCGGGGCTGATCATGCTGATGTTCACCCGTCTGGTAACGGTTCACGTTCAGCGCATCGCCAGCCACCTCGGTCAATTGGCTCCGTCAAACCTGGGCCAGGCCCTGGTGCTCAACCGAAAGAAATTGCACCACGACGAACTGACGCTGCTCGTCACCGGTGTCAACCAGTTGCAGGGCAGTCTGGCCGAATACCTGGCGAAACAGCAACGCTTCGAGCATGAACTGGCGGAGCATCGCGATCGGCTGGCCGGGCTGGTGCAGGAGCGTACGGCCGAACTGGAGGCTTTGAGTGCCGCACAGCACGTTGTGCTGACATTGTCCAATCGTCTTATTCACGCACCGCTTGCCGAATTCGATCACTACAATTTTGAGTGCCTGCGCGACATCGCGCAGCGGCTGGACGCCAGTGACGCGCTTTGGTATGTGCTGGAGCCGAACGGCACCGAATACCGCGTGTTCCTGGCGTGGCACGCCAATGCTTCCCCCGTGCCGCTCGCGGAGCCCTTGCGTGTCGGGGGGTGGCCCCGTCTGTTGGACGAGCTCGCGCGAGACGATCTGCTGACCTTTCCTTCGCAGGCTGCGTTGGCAAATTCAATCACCCCTGGCGAAGCGGCACCGTTCGCCGCTTTGCGGCTGGAGGCCACGGCATTCGCGATGCTGCGGGGGGTTGACGAGCAGTTCGGATTTCTGGTTTTTGGCAAGCGGATGGCAGTGTCCAGCTGGCGATCCGATGAACTGGCCCTGTTGGCGATGACGTCCCAGATGTTGCTGCAAAGTGCGCGTCACAAGGCGCAACTGGTCGATATCAGCGAAACCCAGCATGCCCTGCAAACCGCCAATACACGGCTGGAGAATCTCTCCCGCACCGACCCGCTCACCGAGCTTCCCAACCGGCGTCACTTCGACGAGGTCAAGGAGACCGAGTTCCGGCGCGCCCGGCGGACGGGACAACCGCTGTCGCTGCTGATTTGCGACATCGACTTCTTCAAGGGATACAACGACACCTATGGACATGCCCTGGGCGACCAGTGTCTGTGCGCGGTGGCGGGCGCGCTGCGTGCCAGCCTGCGTCGTGCGGGCGATTTGGTGGCGCGCATCGGGGGTGAGGAATTCGCTGTTTTGCTGCCGGCTGCCACCCAGGAAACCGCACTGAAGCTCGCCGAGTATTTCCGCCAGGCCGTTGCTGATCTGACTATTTTGCATGCAGCCTCCAGTGTGGCGGGGCATGTCACGATCAGTATTGGCCTGGCGGTACTGGCAGCCGATGGTGTCGACAACTTCGACGCCCTGTTCAAGCAGGCTGATCAGGCGCTGTACCGGGCGAAAGCGGGCGGGCGCAATCGCGTGGTGTGTGCCGTGCCGGTCAAAGACATTCTTGATGAAAAGGAAGAATCATGAAAGCGCTGATCCCCGTATTGATGGTGGCAATTCTGAGCGCGCCCCTTGCGCAGGCGCAGGCCGTCCGTGTCGTCACGGAGGCGACCTCTTATAGTTTTCTGAAGGACGGAAAAATGGCCGGTCCGGCGACGGAAGTTGTCGAGTTGAGCCTGAAACGGGCCGGACTTGTCGATTACCAGATCAATCTTTACCCCTGGGCCAGATCCTACGACATGGCGCTCAAGGAGCCTAATGTTCTGATCTACCTAATTGCCCGAACGCCGGCGCGGGAGCCGCAGTTCAAGTGGGCGGGGGAGATCATGAAGATGCAGTACCACTTGTATAAGCTCAAAGACCGAAATGTCATGGTCAGAAACCTTGAGGACGCAAGGAACTTCACTATTGGGGTCATGCGCGATGATGTGCGACATCAGTACCTGAAAGAGAAGGGCTTTACCCGCCTCGTCGTCTCGGCGCAGCCCGCGGACAATTTCCGGAAGCTGTTGAGTGGGCAGGTGGATATTGTTCCATTGCCAGACGACGACGCGGCATCCATGTGCAAGGAAACGAACTTCAGTTGCGAAAATCTGCAGAAGATTTTTACGCTTGACGAAATGTCGACAGGACTCTACATGGCCTACAGCAATTCGACGCCGGACGCCGTCGTGCAGCGAACCAAGGATGCGTTCGAGAAAATACGGGCGGCCGGGATCGTCAAAAGCATCATGGAAAAGAGGCGCTAGAACCTGCGCGGGATTCAATTTTAAATATTGCTTTGTTTGCGAAATCGCACAGCCTCCCTTGGGCAAAGGCGGAGAGTGAGTCCATCACGAGGGAGATGAAGATGAACAACTCAGAGCGTTGCGGCGGGATGCTGCGGTGGTTTATTGTGCTGCTTCTGGCCTTCATTGTGCTGGGATGTGGAAGTGGAGGCGGTGGTGAGAATGTCAATGGCATCCAGGCCGTTAACCCGGCAGTGGTACCTGGCGCTCCTGGCGCTATTCCACCCGGAACAACCCCATCGGGTACCGCACTGGCAGGCACCACTTCCTCCGGCACCGCCTTATCAGGGAGCTCATCCGGTACGGGCTCATCGGGTACCGGTTTAACGGGTACCGGTTCCGCAGGAACCATCCCATCAGGCTCTGGTTCATCTGGAACTACACCATCGGGTACCGCGCCATCCGGCACCACTGGCACGGGCAACGGCCCGACAGTCCTCTCTTCCAATCCCACCAATGGGGCCATCAACGTGGCAGTCAGTACCATTGGGTCTGGCAACGTAGTGATCCCGAGAACCATCAGCGCAACGTTTAGCGAAGCAATGAATCCGGCATCGATCGTTTCACCCGCCGTGTCTTTTACGGTCAAGGAAACGGCCAGCGGTAGCAGCGTTGCGGGTAGTGTCAGCATGAATGCCACAAATACCATTGCGACTTTCGCGCCGCATGCCGTTCTGGCCAGCAATAGGCAATTCACCGCGATCGTTACCACTGCGGCCAGCAACCCGGCTGGCACCGCCCTCGTCAGCAACTACGGCTGGAGCTTTACGACAGGGACGCAAATCGGCCAAGCGCCCATCAACCTCGGAACTGCGGCCAATTTCATGGTCTTGGGTGGCACGTCCATCGCTAATAGCAGCGCAGCGTCCAACCCGACCCGAGTCAATGGCCAGTTGGGCATCGATCCAGGCAGTGCCACCAATGTGACTGGCTTTAGCGACTCCACGCCTTCGGGGACAGGCATCATTCTGACGGGCGGCATACAGTTTGGTCCGATCATCAGGCAGGCCAAAAACGACTTGTCTGCAGCGCTTGCCGAGGCGAATGCCCGGACCAATAATCAAATCTCGGTGGGTAGCAACGATCTGGCCTCGACCATGGTCAACGGCGGCAGCCCCGGCGTCTACCCACCCGGCTTGTACGCGTCCGTGTCGACGCTCATTTTGAATGCCGGCAACATGACGCTTGATGCCAAAGGCGACCCGGATGCGATCTGGGTGTTCAAGGCAGGAAGCCATCTCATCGTGGGCGACACGCGCCAGATTCTGCTGCTCAACGGCGCCAAGGCCGCCAATGTTTTCTGGACCCTGGGCAGTTCAGCAACCCTGGGTGATCAGGTTGGTTTTAAGGGCAATATTCTGGCCGGTACATCCAATACGCTGGGCACCACATCGGCGCTCGGCACCACGGTGGAAGGGCGCATGCTGTCCGTTTCCGGACTGAACATGTACGCGGCCACGGTCAACGCGCCAGCCCCGTAAGGCCGTTAGACTGCGGGTTTCTGCTTTTATTCAAATGCCATCTATAAAGCGTATCGCCGCGCTCGTCACCCGTCTAGCCCTTCTCGTCCTGCTCGGCGGCTGCGCCTCGCGTGAGCCGCTGGACCCGGCCTATTTCGAGATCGAGCCGGGCCGCCTGCCCGCCGCGGACGTGTCACTCCATATTCCCGGCCTCGGCCCCTGCACCGACAACCCGGACCGCACGCTGCGTTTGAACGCCAGTCAGCCGGTCAATGTGCTGGTGCATGGTTGTTTTGGCTCCTCCGGTCAGTTCCGCGGCTTGGCGCAGGTGCTGGCTTTTCATGGTCAACAGACGGCCTGCTTCACCTACGATGACCGTGCCGCACTCACGTTCAGTGCCACCGAATTGCGCGGCGCCGTCAATCAACTCGCGGCGCAAACCCGTTCACCGCAAATCACCGTGATCGGACACAGCCAGGGCGCACTGGTCGCACGCAAGTCGCTGACCGAACTCCCGCTCACGCCGCCGCAGGGCGGCCCCGCGGAGCTGCGCCTGGTGACCATCTCCGGCCCCTTTGCAGGCATTGCAGCGGCGCAAACCTGCGGCAAGGCTTGGCTGTATCCGTTCACGCTGGGCCTGTTGCCGGCGAGCTGCTACTTGGTGACCGGTGCCAAGTGGGCCGACATCACCAACGGATCACGCTTCATCCGCGAGCCTGGCGCCCTTGTGCCGCAGGTCAGCAACTACCTGAAAATCGACACCGACGAGCGCGGCAGTTGCCGCCGCGAGGAGGGCGGACGCTGCGTGGAAGACGATGATGTGTTCTCGCTGGCCGAGCAGCGCAACGCGCTGGTGGAGACCGATTCACGCACACAACGCGTGGAGGCGCGTGCCGGCCATGTCGAGATCGTGGGCGACAAGCGCGTATCGCCCCTTAAGCTGATCTCCATCCTGCAGGCACAGGGCGTGCTGCACGCCACCGCGCCAGAGCGTTTGACGGCTTTCAGCCGATTGCTCGCCCGGGTCTATCAGGACTTTTGAGGGAACTTGGGCGCCTGCTCAGGCTTCATCCTTCTTTCTCATTTACCGGCCGATTACATCTATGAATGCCATTGAAGACAATGCCTGGCGGGCGGGCTGAAGTTTGATACCGTCGTCCAGGACCAGATCAAGAAGGGCCAGCTCGACGCGCTGCCCGCGCTCGGTGTTGTGGGGGTGAGCAAGGGCTTGCAAGGCTTTGTTGACGCTTTGGCGACTCACGCCCAGCCCTTGCGCTTTTTATCATCTCAGCTTCAACTCACAATAGGAGACACCGATGGCATCCCCTTTTCGTCCCGCCAGCACCTTGCTGATTCAATATGCGCAATACCACCGTGACCGCCGCAACATTGCGACCCACTTTATCGGCATCCCCTTGATCGTGTTTGGCGTGGCGGTGTTGCTCGCACGCGTCTCGCTGCCATTGGCAGGGCTGGCACTGACCCCGGCCTGCATCGTCGGTGGCTTGGTCACGCTGTGGTATCTCAGCCGTGGCAATCTGGTGTTGGGTCTGGCCGTCAGCGCGGCTACGTGGGGCCTGATCGCGCTGGCCCATCTGTTCGCCAGTGGCAGCCTGGGCCTCTGGCTGGGCTGGGGCCTCGGCAGCTTTGTCGTGGGGTGGATCAGCCAGTTCATTGGCCACTATTACGAAGGCTGCAAGCCCGCTTTTGTCGATGACTTGATTGGCCTGCTGGTGGGCCCGATGTTTGTTACCGCCGAAGCCTTGTTTGCCCTGGGCTGGGAGCCAGCTTTGCATGCCGAGATAGAGCGTACGGCCGGGCCCACCGTGATGCGTGACCTGTCCCGCCTGCCTTCATAACGCCCAAGCTGGCTGCAACTCATCCGTGCGGCCCGCGCGTGGTGGAGGCCTTGCACCAACAGGGCCTGACGCGGACCGATCGGAGCGGTCAGGGCTCGCAACAATAACTCCTAAATTGATAGTTGCTCACGCTTATTTCATGAGGGCTAGAGCCCTATTTGCTTGAAACCTTCTAAGAGCCCAGCGTCTGCCAGATATGCTCCATTTTGGCCGTCACCCCGGGCGTCATCTGCATGGTGCGCCCCCACTCGCGGCTGGTCTCGCCCGGCCACTTGTTGGTGGCGTCCAGCCCCATCTTGCTGCCGAGGCCGCTCACGGGCGAGGCGAAGTCGAGGTAGTCGATCGGCGTGCTGTCCACCAGCAAGGTGTCGCGCGTCGGGTCCATGCGCGTGGTGATGGCCCAGATCACGTCGGGCCAGTCGCGGATGTTGATGTCCTCGTCCACCACCACGATGAACTTGGTGTACATGAACTGGCGCAGAAAACTCCAGATGCCAAACATCACGCGCCGGGCGTGGCCGGGGTAGGACTTCTTGATGCTCACCACCGCCATGCGGTAGCTGCAGCCCTCGGGCGGCAGGTAGAAATCGATGATCTCGGGGTACTGGCGCTGCAGCAACGGCACAAACAATTCGTTCAGGGCCAAGCCCAGCATGGCCGGCTCGTCCGGTGGTTTGCCGGTGTAGGTGGAGTGGTAGATCGGCTCGCGTTTGAGCGTGACGCGGTCGATGGTGAACACCGGGAACGCGGCCTGCTCGTTGTAATAACCGGTGTGGTCGCCGTACGGGCCTTCGAGCGCGTGCTCGAAGCCACTGGCGTGCGCGGCGTCGGGGTAGATGTGGCCTTCGAGCACGATCTCCGCTGAGGCCGGCACGCGCAACTCGCTGCCCAGCGCCTTCACCAGCTCGGTGCGGCTGCCGCGCAACAGGCCGGCGAACTGGTATTCGGACAGGCTGTCGGGCACCGGTGTCACCGCGCCCAGAATGGTGGCCGGGTCGGCGCCCAGCGCCACGCACACCGGATAGGGCTGGCCGGGGTGCAGCGCACCGTGTTCCTTGAAGTCCAACGCGCCGCCACGCTGCGGCAGCCAGCGCATGATGACCTTGTTGCGGGCCAGCACCTGTTGCCGGTAGATGCCCAGGTTTTGCCGCGCTTTGTGTGGGCCTTGTGTAATCACCAGACCCCAGGTGATGAGCGGCGCCACATCGCCGGGCCAGCAATGCTGGATAGGCAGGCGGGCCAGATCAACATCCTGGCCTTCCCACATCACCTCCTGGCAGGCGGCGTTGCGCAGCTCTTTGGGCGCCATGTTCCAGAGGGTTTTGACCATGCTGCCCAGGCCCATCAAATCCTTGAAGCCCTTGGGCGCTTCGGGTTCCTTGAGCATGGCCAGCACATGGCCGAACTGGCGCAACTCCGACACATCGCTCACGCCCATGCCCAGCGCGACGCGGCGCGTGCTGCCAAACAGGTTGCCCAGCACCGGGATGCTGTGGCCGGTGGGGTTTTCGAACAACAAAGCGGGGCCGCCCGCGCGCAAACTGCGGTCGCACAAGGCGGTCATCTCCAGATACGGCGAGACGGGTTGCGGGACGCGCTTGAGCTCACCGAGCTGCTCCAGCTGGGCGATAAAGTCTCTTAAATCACGATAGGACATTGGGGTACTCCGTCATTGCGAGCCTCCAGTTCCGCGTCTGAACCGCATGGGCCTTGAACCACCGGCCGTCACTGCGAGCGAAGCGCGGCAATCCATGCATTCAGAAGTCATGGATTGCTTCACTGCGTTCGCAATGACGGTTGATGCTGCGGGGGCGGTTCATGGTGCGGGGGTGCTTACGGACTGAAGCGGCAGGCCGCTCCAGCGCGGCGCCTGTGGCTGAGCCAGGCCCAGCAAATCGACCACCCGGCTGACGGTGTGGTCCACCATCTCAGCCAGGGTCTGCGGCCGGTGATAAAAACTGGGCACGGGCGGGAAGATGATGCCGCCCATTTCGGTCACGTTGGTCATGTTGCGCAGGTGCGCGAGGTTCAGCGGGGTTTCGCGCACCATCAAAATCAGCCGGCGTCGTTCCTTCAGCATCACATCGGCGGCGCGCGCCATCAGGTTGTCCGACAGGCCATGGGCCACCGTCGCCAGCATGCGCATGGAGCAAGGCGCCACCACCATGCCGTCGCATTGAAACGAACCGCTGGCAATGGCCGCGCCGACCTCGCGCACCGGGTAGGCCACATCGGCCAGTGCCTCCAGGTCGGCGCGGCTCATGTCCAGTTCTTGCTGCAGATTGAGCAGGCCGGCGTCGGACACGGTCAAATGGGTTTGCACGTTGCCCAGGGCGCGCAAGACCTGCAGCAGGCGCACGCCGTAGACGGCACCGCTGGCGCCGGAGATGGCGACGATGATGCGTGTGGGCGCTTGTGAGTCAATGGCTTGCATGGGGGGGAGGACTTGGATGCCGTGGTTTACCCGATGGACTGGGATGTGTCTGATGGGCCCAGTCCCGGCGTTTGCAGATCGGTCATCACTTGGGTCAGCACCGTCTGGGCTTCTGCGAGGTCAAAGTCGGCGTGGTAGCGCTTCTTCACGCCATACTGGTTCAATTGGTAATGCCGGTGCGCCACCAGCCCGTGCCGCGCCAGACAACTCTTGACGCAGACCAGCGGGCATCCGTCCAGCGCGATGATCGCGCGCCCCGAATGGACAACCTTCAGCAGGTAAGGTACGTCGCCGCCGACGCCAGCGATGCATGACATTTCGGCCGCGCCGCGCCGGTCCAGCTGCAAGGCCACATGGTTGGCCAGTTGGGCCGCGCTGGAGCAACCGGAACAGGCGTAAACCAGCGGCCGATGGTGTTGGTTTGGGTGCATGGCAACCACCGGCTTGGCTCAGGTTGACTCAGTGGGGGATCAAGCGGGCGCGCAGTCGCGTGAGCACGTTCAAGGGCTTGAATTGCTCCAGATTGAACACCGGCAGCTCAATGGCATCCAGCGTGTTTTTGACCAGCAGGCCCAGCTCGGTGTCGCCTTCCATGGACAGGCGGCGGCTGAAGAACAGGGTGTCGGGGTCTTCCTGGCGACGGGCCAGCAAGACAAAGTCGTAGGCACTGGCGCTGATGGTCAGGTCGGCCGCGCCTTTGTTGGTACAGGCGGCAAAGCGGCCGTTGACCCATTCAAAGTCAAAGGCCCACTGGGTGTCGGTCACGCGCAGGCGCAGTTTTTTGCCCACCAGCATCTGCGTCACGTCGGGCGCCAGACGCTTGGCCAGCGCCAGGTTCAAGCCGGTCACAAACAGCAGCGAGCCCGGGTAGGCGGGCAGGCGCGACAGGAGACTGCCCATGGGTGGTGGCAGGAGAAAAGGGCTTGTGCTCATGCTGCTTC
Source organism: Rhodoferax ferrireducens (assembly GCF_003347515.1). Classification (GTDB taxonomy): domain Bacteria; phylum Pseudomonadota; class Gammaproteobacteria; order Burkholderiales; family Burkholderiaceae_C; genus Rhodoferax. The sequence continues at coordinate 169,664 of NZ_QEII01000314.1, forward strand.
CTTGAATCGTTTTGTTTAGTCGTCATTGCGAGCGCAGCGCGGCAATCCAGGGGTCGTGGATTGCCGCGCTGCGCTCGCAATGACGGTCATGGTTAAGCAAGTTCGGTGCTCTGTGCGAGCTGCTCCAGCCCCGGCTTGCCGTACCAGTAGCCGTTGCAGGCCTGATCCGGCATCAACCCGTCCATGGTCTGCAGGGCCGCTTCGACGCTGCTTTGCTGCGTCAGCACGTCATGGAACAAATGAACAATCTCAGCCGTGTGCTGCGACTGCGGGCTGATGCGCACCACATCCACGCCCATGGCCTGCATCGGGCCCAGTTCCGGCAGCAGGTTGTAGACCTTGGCCGACTGGGTTTGCGTGCCATTGAGCACCAGAAAACCCTCGTTCTCGCGGGTGCGCATCAGCAGGCCGTCAGCGTGCGCCAGGCAGCTGAACTGGCAGTCGTCCTTCGGCAAATTGCGGTGGCGCGCGGTAAAACAACGGGCTGAGAACGCCAGCGGCATGCGGCCATAAACGAAGACTTCGGTCTGCAGTCCGGCGGGGCGGCCCTGCTGCATCAGCGCCAGGTCGTCACGCCCCATCTCCAGCGGCATCACCCAGCGCTGGATGCCCAGACCGGCCATCCATTGCAAGGTCGGTACGTTGTAAATGTTCAAGTGCGGGCCGGCGATGAAAGGGGCTTTGCCGCTCAGGCAGTGGGCGGCGCCCATGTCGTTGGCTTCAACCAGAAAGTCGCCGTTGGCCGCGATTTTGTGCAGCACCGTCACATCGGCGCCCGACTCGATCAGCACCTGGGTCGACAGCACCACCTCCTTGCCGGCGTCACGCAAGCGCCCGGCAATGCTCAGCCAGTCGGCCAGGCGCAGCTCGTGGCGGCGCGAACAGACGGTTTCGCCCAGATACACGATATCCACCGGGGTCGCCGCGATGGCTTTGTAGAAGTCGAACACGTCATTGCGCGCCCAGTAGTACAGCAGCGGTCCTAAAGAAATCTTCATGTGGTTCACTTCCATGGCCGGTGGTAGGCGCCGAGCGTGTGTTGCTGTCCTTCGGCGACCTTGTCCAGGTCACTCATCCAGGTCGGTTTGGCCGTGTAGCGGTGCGGGTTGTCGCGGCAGTTGTCGATGGCTTCGCGCCACACCTTGGTGACTTGGGCCACGTAGGCCGGGCTGCGCTGGCGGCCTTCGATCTTGATGGCGCGCACGCCCATCTTCATCAGCTGTGGCAGCAGCTCCAGCGTGTTGAGGCTGGTGGGCTCTTCAATGGCGTAATAGTTTTTGTCGTCACCGACGTCAAAACGGCCTTTGCACAAAGTGGGATAACCGGCGTTTTCACCGGGGCTGTAGCGGTCAATCAGCACGCCGTTCAGACGCGACTCGCGGCCCTGCGGCGTCTCCACCCAGCGCACCGCTTTGGGTGGCGAACAGACACCGTTGGTATTGGGCGCTTCGCCGGTCACGTAGCTGGAGAGCGCGCAACGCCCTTCCACCATGACGCACAGGCTGCCAAAGCCGAACACTTCAATTTCGACCGGTGTTTTTTCCCGCACCTGCTCGACCTGCATCATTGACAAGACGCGCGGCAGCACGGCGCGTGCGATGCCAAAGTGCTGGTGGTAGAAATTGATGGCCTCGTAGTTGGTGGCCGAACCTTGCACCGACAGATGCAGGCGCAGATCCGGCTGGTGCTTGATGGCGTAGGCCATCAAGCCCGGGTCCGCCAGAATGACCGCGTCCACCCCGCTGTGGGCGGCGCGGTCTATGGCCCTTTGCCACACTTGCGGGCTGGCCGCCTGCGGGTAGGTGTTGAGCGCCACCAGCACTTTGCGGCCCCGGTCGTGCGCGTAGCGAATGCCGGTGTTGATGGCGGCCTCGTCAAAATTGAGACCGGCAAAGTTGCGCGCGTTGGTGGCGTCGCGAAAACCGAGGTACACACAGTCCGCGCCGTGGTCAATGGCGGCTTTCAGGGCGGGCAGGCTGCCGGCCGGGCAGACCAGCTCCAGGGGCGGTGTCACGGGTGTCCCATGCGGGGGCGCGAGAGAGCTTTCGGCTAAGGAATTCATTGTGGGCTTTGGAGTGGGCCACCTGTGCCGAAGGGGTCAGGCACGTCGCAGAGGGCCCCAAAAGGCAGGCAAATTTGCATGCGGCAAAGTTATCAGACCCGAGCTGAAAATCCGATGACGCAGGTCAAGCAAGTTGGAGTTAGACCACCCCAAGCTGGTTTGGCGGACGGTGGCGTTCAGCCGCAGCAGGCACCACCGGAACAACAACCACCGGCTGCGGCCTTGGCGCTCTTGCCGATCTCCACGCGCCAGACTTGCGGACCTTGCTCCAGGTAATTCCAGCTGAATTGGCCGGGCGAACGCATCTGGAATTGCGCATGCAGGGGCATGGGGTCATGGTCATTGACCAGCTCCAGGCTCTGGCCGGGCAGCAGGGACTCAAAGGTGCTGAAGATCAAGGAATGGCGCTGGGGCGGGGCGATTTGGCGGAGGTCAAGGGCGCTGGCGGATGCAGACATGGAAGATCCTTTTAAAGATGTATAGTTAATGCCTGTTTAGTGTAGCCGCTTGATTCAGGCAAAGCAATGCGCTGAATGAATCTTTAACTATCCGCTGAGCCCCGCCATGCCGCGTCGGCTTTTCAAGGTGAACGTGGGCACCTTGTCTCAGGGGGCGTATTTGGCAAGAAACACCCGCACATCGCGGAAATCTGCCAGGCGCTCGGTCAGTGTGTCGTGATCCCAGTCCCACCAGGCCGTGGCTTCAAGGGCTTCGGCAATCGCTCGCGGAAAGCGTTGGCGGATCACCCGGGCCGCGACGCCGCCAACGATGGCGTAGGGCGGCACATCCTTGGTCACCACCGCGTTGCTGCCGACCACCGCGCCGTTGCCAATGCGCACGCCCGGCATGATGACGGCGCCGTGGCCGATCCAGGTGTCGTGGCCGATGACCACCCGTTGCCGGCGGCGCCATTCAAAGAACGCGGCATCGTCCTGCGCCGCCATGCCGTACATCGTGGGGCGGTAGGTGAAGTGGTGCAGCGTCGGATACTCCATGGGGTGAAAGCCCGGGTTGATGCGCACCATGGATGCGACGTTGGCGAACTTGCCGACGTCGGCCGACATCAGGTCGCAGTAAGGCTGGACATACGCGTAGTCGTCGAGCAGGCAGTGGGCCATGTGCACCTGTTCGCCGACCTGGGTGTAGCGGCCGAAGCGGCAGTCGCGCACGACGGCGCTTGGCGCGAGTGTGGGGGCTGGCGCCAAGCGGACGGCAGGCGGCAGGTTGTAGGACTCAATGTGGGTGTAACTCATGGCAGATCCTCTTCAAATTCAGGGAACTTCTATGACTCCGTCGTTGCGAGCAGTTCCGTTATGGCGAACGTAGCGCGGCGATCCATGACCCCTGGATTGCAGCGCTACGCTCGCAATGACGGAGCGGGAAGGTGTATCGCGCCCTTATTCTCCTTCCCGGCGGCTTCAGAAGGCGCGTTTGCCGCCAAGCCAGGTCTCGATCACCATCGGCATGCCGGCGCGGTTCATGCGCACGCGCAGCAGGTCGGCGCGCTGGCCCACCGCCACGTCGCCGCGGTCCTGCAGACCAATGGCGCGCGCCGGGTTGCGCGTCACGGTGCGCACCGCCTTGGGCAGCGTCCACTGTTCCAGACCGCCCAGCATGAAGGTGGCCAGCAGCAGGCTGCTCGGCACATAGTCGGACGAGAAGATGTCCAGCAAGTCGCACTGTGCCAGCTCGGCGGCCGACACGTTGCCCGAATGCGAGCCGCCCTTCACCATATTGGGCCCGCCCATGACGATGGCCATGCCGGCGTCGCGCGCTGCCTGCGCCGCTGCCAGCGTGGTTGGGAACTCCGATATGCCCACACCCTCCTGGATGGCGAGCTGCACGTCGCTGAGCAAGGTGTCGTCGTGACTCGCCAGGGGTATCGCGCGCGCCCGGCTGGCCTGGACGATGGCCTGGCGGTGCGGCAGCGAATAGGCCTGCTGGTCGGCCCTGCGCTGGGCGACCATGGCATCGAACTCTTCGGTGTTGTAGCGCCCGTTGCGTTCGGAATAGCGGCGGTAGCTTTTGAGGTCGCGCCATTGGCGCTGGCCCGGCGTGTGGTCCATCACGCTGATGAGTTTGAGCAGCGGGTCGTCAACGTACTGGTTAAAAACCTCCATGATGTCCGGTGCCGAGATCTCGCAGCGCAGGTGCAGCAGGTGTTCGACACGCATCAGCCCTTCGTCGCGGCACTGGTGCAAGGCGGCAATAGAGGTGTGCTGGGTCTGGCAGCGGGGTCCGCCTTCATCGAGGTCGCCGACCACGACCGAATCCAGCACGGTGGTGATACCGGCCGCTGCGCATTGCGCGTCATGCACCAGCATGGCCGAGTGGGCATTCCACAGCACGCCGGGGCGGGGTGACAGGTGTTTCTCCAGGTTGTCGGTGTGCAGCTCCACCAAGCCGGGCAGCAACCAGTCGCCAGCCCAGTCTTCGGCACCCGGCACCGAGGTGTCGCCGGGGTCCACGCGGCGGATGAGGCCGTCTTCAAGCACCACCGTGCCGGTGAATTCTTCGGCGGCCGTGACGATGCGGGCGTTGCGGAAAATGCGTTGTTTCATACAAAAAGTTCCTTGAAATTCAAATAGGGTTTTGGTGCTGCTCGACGTCAAAGCAATGCGTGGCCACGGCCTCGCGCACTTCGTCGTCATGAAAAATGCCGACGATGGCAGAGCCCTGCGCGCGTGCCGTGCGGATCAGCTCCACCACCACGCGCCGGTTGTCGGCGTCGAGTGAGGCGGTGGGTTCGTCCAGCAGCAGCACCGGCGGCGCGGTGATCATGCCGTGGGCGATGTTGACGCGCTGCTGCTCGCCGCCTGAGAAGGTGGCCGGTGGCAGATGCCACAGATGCTCGTGCAGGTTCAGGCGTTTCAGCCACTGCGCGGCTTGCCTGCGGGCCTCCTCGGCGCCCACGCCCAGACGGCGTAGCGGATCGGCCACGATGTCGAGTGTCGAAACCCGCGGAATGACGCGCAGGAACTGTGAGACATAACCCAGGGTGCGGCGGCGCACCTCAAACACCTCGCGCGGCGCGGCGCCCGACAGGCTGACCCAATCGCCCAGATGGCGAATGCGCACGTCGCCGCTGCTGGCGCCGTAGTTGCCATACAGGCAGCGCAGCAAGGAGCTTTTGCCGCTGCCGGAATGCCCGGTCAGGGCCAGGCATTCACCGGGGCGCACGCTTAAATCAATGCCGGCAAACACCGGCAGTTGCAGGCCGCCGCGTCCGTGCAGCGTGAATGTCTTGGACAGGCAAAGAGTTTTTATGAGAGCGGTCATGGCGTCAGTACCGAGGAAACAAGCAGTTGGGTATAGGGATGCTGGGGGTCGTCCAGCACGCGGTCGGTCAGGCCCTGCTCGACCACGCAACCGTCTTTCATGACCAGCATGCGTTGCGCCAGCAGCCGCGCCACCGCCAGGTCGTGCGTGACCACCACGGCTGCCAGTTGCAACTCGTCCACCAGCTCGCGCAGCAGGTCCAGCAGCCGCGCCTGCACCGACACGTCCAGGCCGGTCGTGGGTTCGTCCATGAACACCAGGCGCGGATGCGTCACCAGGTTGCGGGCAATCTGCAGGCGCTGCTGCATGCCGCCGGAGTAGGTGCCGGGCAGGTCGTCAATGCGGCCGGTGTCGAGCTCCACGCGCTGCATCCAGGAGAGCGCCTCGCTGCGCAGCTGGCCGTAGTGCCTGGCGCCCAGTGCCATCAGCCGCTCGCCGACATTGGCACCGCCCGAAACATTCATGCGCAGGCCGTCTCTGGCATGCTGCTCAACAAAACCCCAATCGGTGCGCGCCAGCCAGCGCAGGCGCGCCTCCGACAACTCCGCCAGGTCCAGCAAACCGGCGGACTCGTTCCCGGACTCGGCGCGCACGTCGTAATGCACCGAACCTTCATCGCAGGCATGTCGCGCCGCCAGCAGGCGCAAGAGCGTGCTCTTGCCGGAACCGGACTCCCCCACCACCGCCAGCACCTCGCCCGGATAGAGGTCAAAACTCACATCACGGCAGGCCCAGCGCGGCTGGCCCTGGTGCACAAAGGCCTTACCGGCCTGGCGCACCGACAGCAGCACGGGCGGGATCACTCGCGTAGCTTCGTGCTGCGCACTGCGGTGCGAGTTGGCTTGGGGGCGGCCCGGCACGGCGCTCATGCAGCCTCCTGTTCGCTCGGCATCGCCGTGTCAATTGAAGTGGCCAGCACATCGCGCAAAGTCACCGCCTGCTGCGTGCCCACATGGCCGGCCTCGCGCCGTTCCTCGCAATAGTCGCTGTCGGAACACACAAACAAGCGGCTGCCGGCGTCGTCCACGATCATCTCGTCGAGGTAACTCTCGCTCGCGCCACACAGCGCGCAGGCATGCTCCCAGCGCTGCACCTCAAACGGGTGGTCCTCAAAGTCCAGGCTGCGCACGACGGTGTAAGGCGGGATGGCATACAGGCGCTTTTCACGCCCGGCGCCAAAGAGTTGCAGGGCGGCATTCATGTGCATCTTGGGGTTGTCGAATTTGGGGATGGGCGAGGGCGACATCAGGTAACGCTCGTTCACCATTACCGGGTAGTCGTAGGCGCGCGAGATGGCGCCGAGCTGCGCGATGTCCTCGTACAGGCGCACATGCATCAGGCCGTATTCGCTTAACGCGTGCATCTTGATGGTCTCGCGCCGGCTCGGCTCCAGCCGGGACATGGGCTCGGGCATGGGTACCTGGTAGACCAGAATTTGTGACTCGGTCAGCGGCGCCTCCGGGATGCGGTGTCGGGTCTGGATCAGCGTCGCGTCCCGCGTTTTTTCGGTCGTGGCCACGCCGGTGGTGCGGGCAAAAAAGCGCCGGATGTTGACCGCGTTGGTGGTGTCGTCCGCGCCCTGGTCGATGACCTTGAGCACGTCGGGCCGACCGATGATGCTGGCCGTGATTTGCACGCCGCCGGTGCCCCAGCCGTAGGCGAAAGGCATCTCGCGCGAGCCGAAAGGCACCTGGTAGCCCGGTACCGCTACGGCCTTGAGTAGGGCGCGTCGGATGCGCTTCTTGGTGCGCTCGTCCAGAAAAGCAAAGTTGTAGTTCTGATTCATCATGCTGCATCCTGCTGAGTCGCGGTGAAAGGAGTGACGCTGTCGAGCGCCGCCTTGGCCGCCTCAGCGTGGGCCACGCGCAGCTTGCGCACCAGCTCCAGTTCGGCCTGAAAGTCCACGTAGTGCGGCAGCTTCAAGTGCTGCACAAAACCCGAGGCCTCGACGTTGTCGGCATGCGACAGCACAAACTCCTCGTCCTGCGCCGGGGCCACGCGTGGCTCGCCCAGCTCGTCGGCGCGCAGCGCGCGGTCCACCAGCGCCATGGCCATGGTCTTGCGTTCGGCGCCGCCAAAGGCCAGGCCATAACCCTGGGTGAACTGCGGCGGCAGCTCGCGGCTGCCGCTGAACTGGTTGATCATCTGGCACTCGGTGACCTCCAGGTCGCCAATGTCGATGGCGAAGCCCAGCTCGTCTGGCACCAGTTCCACACTGACAAAACCGCGCCGGATTTCGCCCGCGAACGGGTGTGAATTGGCATAGCCGCGCTGGGTCGAGTAGCCCATGGCCAGCAGCCAGCCTTCGTCACCACGAGCCAACGCCTGCAGGCGCAGGGCCCGGTCGGCCGGAAACATCAAAGGCTCGCGGGTCAGGTCGCCCGGTGGCGCCGCGTCAAAAGCTTGTGGTGTTTCCAGCAGGCCTTCGCGCGCCAGCAGCTCGTTGATGCGGGGCACGGTGACAGGTCCTGATACGGTCTGCGCTTGTTCGCCAGCCTGCGTGTGCTTGCTGAGTTCATCGGGCGCGCTGTCGGCGTCCTCACCTTCCGCCAGCAGCGCAAAGTCGAGCAGGCGCTGGGTGTAGTCGTAGGTCGGCCCGAGCAGCTGGCCGCCCGGCACCTCCTTGAACGTGGCCGAGATGCGCCGCACCAGCGCGATGCGCGCCGTGTCCAGCGGCTCGCTGTAACCCAGGCGCGGCAAGGTGGTGCGGTAGGCGCGCAACAAAAATATTGCTTCCATCAGGTCGCCGCTGGCCTGCTTGATGGCCAGCGCCGCCAGTTCCGGGTCATACAGAGAGCCTTCGCTCATGACCCGGTCCACCGCCAGCGAGAGCTGCGCGCGGATCTGTGCCACCGACAACTCGGCAATGACGGTGTCGCCGCGGCGCTGTGTCTCCAGCAGGCGCCAGGAGCTTTCAATCGCGGCGGCGCCGCCTTTCACTGCAACATACATATCAGACTCCTTGCAATCGACGAACCCGCGTCGTGCGCGGCAGGCCCAGCGCGTTCTCGCCGCAGGTAAAAACAATGTCCACACCCTGCGGGAACGCCGCGTGGTTGGCTTGCCACTGCGCCCAGAAATTGGCCGGCAGCCCTTGCAGACCGACGCGCTGCACGTCCTGAATGCCGGGGCCGCGCCATTCCAGCGCTGGGCCACCGGCCAGGCCGGGCAGTTCGATCAGCACGGTGCTGGAAAACTCGGGCGCCGCCGCTGTGCCTGCCGCGAAGTCGCTCAGTGCGAATCCCTGGTCGATGTCGGTGAACACCGCAAAACTGGCCGTATCCGGCCGCTCGGCGAGTCCCGCGCCAGTGTGAAAGCGCAGCCAGTGCTGCAGGCACGCATCCGCCTGCTGCCACCAGACCGGGGTTTCGTCGTCGCTCAGGCTAAGCAGCAGCCGGGCCAGCGCGCCGCCCAGTGCCACATCGGGCAGAGCCGGGCCGATGGTGCGGACTTGTCCCGGTCGCGCCAGCGCATCGAGCACCGCGCGAAACGCCAGCTGGCTGTCATGCACGTCGTCCGGCAGACCAGGTGCCAGGGTGTGTGCGCTATTCATGCCTCACCTCGCACGAAGGTGAAAAATTCGACTTTGGAGCCCGCCACGTCGTGCTGCTTTTTTGCCCGGGCCTGGGCCTGCGCCAGAGCCAGCGGCGCGATCAGGGTGCGCTGCAAGTCGTCGTGATGCTGCGGGTCCTGCAGCAGGGCGTCAAACAGTGCCGCCAGCTCAGCCCGGCGCTTGTCGCGGCCCAGCGCATAGGACACGCCCAGCGGGCCATCGCCCAGGCGCACGGCGCAGCGGACCACGCTGGCCTCGCCCAGGTTGAACGGGTTGCCGGTGCCGCCGACGCGCCCGCGCAGCATCACCATGCCAATTTCGGGCGGTCGCACGGGTTGCACCGGCGGCCATGCGCCCGCTGCCGGCGCCATCGCCTCCAGTTGGGCCAGGGTCGCGCGCGCCAGCACGGCCAGCCAGGCCGGTCGCGCGGGGTTGTCGCTAGTTCGGGTGTCGCTTGTCATGCAGAGGTCTAGAGCAGTCCGTTAAGTTGGAAATCGACGCACAGTGGTGGGAACACCGTTGTGCCAGCCAGTGCGTAGTTGACTTGCTCAACATGAAAGATTTGTGACATTCCAACCAGGCCGGTGCACGTCGCCCCATCCGCCACGCCGCATGGGTCTGTGGTGTTGAAGTTGCTATTGTTTAGATAGCTGCTTGCGCTTATGGGACAGTGGCTACAGCCTGTTTTTATATAAATTTAATGCTCAAGGCCGGGTTTGTCATACAGATGTCTAAATCAATCACTAAAGTGTTGAGCCAGCGCACAAGGGCCTGAGCCGGCGGTGCCAGGCAGACAGTTCACTTCACCGACAAAAATAGACACCTATGACTTTCGGACAACTCATCACCAGCAGCCCCGGGCGGCGCAGCGGCGTCTCGGTCTGGCGCCAGATTGCCGACACGCTCACGACCGAAATTCGTGACCGCGCCTATGCCGACACCGGCCGCCTGCCGGGCGAGGTCGAACTGTCCGCCCGCTTCTGCGTCAACCGACACACGCTACGCCAGGCCGTGGCCGCGCTGCAAAGCGAAGGCCTGGTGCGCATCGAGCCGGGGCGGGGCATGTTTGTGCAGCACGAGTTGTTGGACTACGCACTCTCCAGGCGCACCCGCTTCAGTGAAAACCTGCTGCGCCAGGGTTTGCTGCCCAGCAAGCAGTTGCTGACGGCACGTGAAATGCCGGCGCCCGAGCGCGCCGCGCGCGAGCTCAAGCTGGACAAGGGTGCCAAGGTGCTGATGGTCGAGATGCTGGACGAGGCCAACGACGCGCCCATCGGCCTGGCCACCGCCTATTACCCGGCGCTGCGCTTTGCCGGCCTGCTGGAGATGCTGGCGCAAGGCTCACGCACCACCGACCTCCTTAAACATTTTGGCGTGCAGGACTACGTGCGGGCGCAAAGCCGCATCACCACGCAGATGCCCAATGACGAAACCGCGCGCCTGCTCAAGCAGCCCGGTACCCGGCCGCTGCTGTGCGTGGAGTGCCTGGATGTGGACATGGAGGGCACGCCGATCAAATATGGCGAGACGGTTTTTTGTGGTGACCGGGTGCAGCTGGTGGTGAACGCGGGGGGTGAAGCTTGACATCACGCTACGCTATTTATTTCGCGCCAGAACCAGGCTCACCGTGGTGGGAGTTTGGTGCGCGCTGGCTCGGCCGTGACGAGTGCCGGGACGTCAATAAAGTCCAGCACGCGCTGGACCAGATCGGGCCCGTCGAGCTGCGGGAGATCACCGCGCAGCCACGCCGCTACGGGTTTCATGCCACCTTGAAAGCACCATTCAGCTTGAATGGCAGCCACACCGCTGACGACTTGATAGCGCGCCTGCAGGCGCTGGCGGCGACGCTCAAGCCGCTGCTGCTGGGGCCTATGCAGGCGGCCATGCTGGGCGACTTCGTGGCCTTGGTGCCGGCGGTGGCGTCACACGACTTGATGGCCCTGGCCGCGGTCTGCGTGGCGACACTCGACGATTTACGCGCGCCCTTGTCCGAGGCTGATCTGGCGCGCCGCCGGATTGCGGAACTTGATGCGCGTGAACAAGAACTGCTGCATCTGTATGGCTACCCGCATGTGCTGGAGCGCTTTCGCTTCCACCTGACCCTGAGTGGACCGGTGACGCGACCCACTGCGCAGCGGGTGCTGCAGGCGGCAATTGATCCGGTCGCTCGACTGAACGAGACGACGCCCCTGGTGCTGGACCGGCTGTGCCTGTTTGTTGAACCGGCGCCGGGCCAGCCCTTCAAACGCATCGCCGATGCAGGGCTGCTCGCATGAGCGGCCTGTGGGTGTTTGTATGCGGCCCCTCGGGCGCGGGGAAGGACAGTGTGCTGGGCTGGGCCGCCCAGCAACTGGCGACGCGGCGGGATATTGTGTTTGCCCGTCGCATGGTGACGCGCGCCTCACTGCCTGGCTCGGACCATGACCCGGTGACGCCCCAGCAGTTTGCGCGCCTGATCGGCTCCGGTGGCCTGGTCTGGTGCTGGGAGGCGCACGGGTTTCACTATGGCATCGAGGCGCGTTATGCCGCGCACGTCGCCGCCGGCAAGACGGTGGTTGTGAATGGCTCCCGCGCGCATGCCGACGGCTTGGATGGCGAAAAAAAAGTGCGGGTGGTGCAAATCGTGGCCGACGCTGAACAGTTGGCGAGTCGGCTGGAACTGCGTGGGCGTGATGCGCCGCACGAGGTCACGCGGCGACTGGCGCGCAACGCGCTTTTCTCCGACTTGCGCGCCGATCACACCATTCTTAATCAGGGAGAACTCGCGGATGCCGGCCGCCAGTTGGTGGACTATTTGGTGGCTGGGGTTGGGTCTTCAACCCAGCGCTGACGGCGCGAGACTGCTGGTCCTTGCGTTCTTGGCTTGCCGAAACACTGCGGAAGACAGGGAAGAGTCATTCGCCAACTTCGCGCCACGGTCAAGTCTGTGCCCTTACCATCGGGGATGGACTGCGTACTTTGGCATCAGCCAGTGCTACCGTCCAGCCCCGAAACTGGACGAGTGGATCAGACGGCGCATGTGCTATTGGAAACAATGGCGCTGGGCGCGCACCAAGATCAAGAATCTGCTGGCCTTGGGGGTTGACCTGAAGTCGGCAATTCAGCACGGTGTCAGTAGCAAAAGCTATTGGCAGATGTCCAGAACCCCGGTGATCAACCAAGCCATTTCCAACGCGTGGCTAAAGGAGCAAGGTTTGCTCAGTGTCAAAGACTTGTGGTGAAAGGCACAAGGTTACATGGCAAAGAAAGGGAAGACTTCGTCGAGCGTGCCAACTTGTTGAACCGCCCACTGCAGACCCGCACGGTGGGTGGTGTGGGGGCTGGGAGTTAGAAACTCCCGGCTACCTGATTAGGCGGCTCGATGTGCATGGCCAATGCTACCCAACAGCAGCCAGCTTTCGGGAGGCTGCACCAAGGAGAACGCGGGAATAGGCTTTGTGAAAGCCAAGAAGTGCTCTGAACTGCCACCCCATGCGAGGAGCTCCAGAACCAGCGGAGCGGCTTGGAACTACAGCAGAGCCGAAGTACAGCCTTGTAGTGGAACTGCTCGGCCCAACTGGGGATGCCATTAACCATGATCGCGTGCGGCCAGCGGCGAGCAGGACTTGATTTGGGCTGCTTTGCTCGACGGACCAGGCAGAGAACGTGCTCAAACTCCCGGCCGCAAGCTGACGGGCCTCGGCGTCGGTAGACGGGCAAGACAGGAACTTGGCGAGCAGCCAGCGCTCGACTTTGAAAACGGAGGTTGTGTAGAACGCCTCCACGAATTCGCTTTGCGTGACGTGGCGAGCCAAATCAACGGCATAGCAATCCGTGAAGGCGCCGTGTCCTGATCTAATAACTTCGTACACACAGATAGGTGGAAATCACCTGAGAAAATAAACGTGACGAAATCAAAACGAAGAGTCTTTGACGCGAGCTTCAAGCTGCAAGTCGTTGAAATGATCCGGGC
>NZ_QEII01000315.1 GCF_003347515.1 Rhodoferax ferrireducens
GGCCGGTCCCTGTTTGCCGCCGTCTTTCCTGAGTTCATCGCCCGCGAAAAACCGGGCCAGCGAGGGACTGGCTGTCAAGGAAGAAGCGCAGGGTTGGTGCGGCCCACAGCACAGCGAGGACTCGGCCCTGCGCGCCTTGACGGCCTGGCACTGCGGGCTACGGTCGCGGGAGAAAGCGATGGACTTGGGGAAAGACGAACAGCGGCCGATGGGCCAGGGAATGCGCCGAAACCAACGCCGCGCGGCGAGCGCCCTTGCGTGCCAGCAGCACGCCTAGATGGATGGCTGTTGGCCGATCAGGCGTAGCCTGTTCGGCGACTGTCAGGGGCGACAAGCAAAGCGCGGCGGGGTGGGCGTCAGCCGACCCCTGGAGGCAAGCGCAGCGCGCAGCGGCATACGGACGAAGCAAAAAAGGGGGCGATGCCCCCTCGGGCTACAGCAGCCCGCGTTCCGCGAAACTCATGACGTCGTTGCCTGCCACGATCAGGTGATCCAACACCCGCACGTCCACCAGCGACAGCGCGGTTTTCAGCGTCTGGGTCAACACCTCGTCCGCCCGTGACGGCTCGGCGACACCCGACGGATGGTTATGACAAAAAATCAATGCCGCAGCATTGAACGCGAGAGATTCCTTGACCACCTCGCGCGGATACACCGATGCCTGACTCACCGTGCCCCGGAACAGCTCGACGTATTCGATCAGGCGGTTCTGCGCATCGAGCATCAGCACCGCGAACACCTCGTGCTCCAAACCACCCAGTTTGACGCGCAGGAAGTCGCGCACCGCCTGCGGCGAAGTCAGAACCTCACGCCCGCGCAGTTGCGCACCCAGTAGCCGCTGAGCGGCCTGCAACACCTCGTCGGCATTGGCCGGACGGTAGTCGCCCGCGACATCGCGAACGAGAAGGGAAGAATCGAGGGAAAGAGAAAGTTGCGACATGGTCTGCTCCGGTCTGTAGCGGGCGGAATTGCCCGAGACCGGCTCCAGCACGCTGCAGCGCAGTTGTCAGGGTTCGCAGACGGCCGCAAGGACGCAAGCGCACACCGTGCGCGCAGACCTTGACAGCGAGAACAGCGTGGTACGTTGAAGGGAACAGCAAGGCCACCCCACCACCACACTCCGTTGCCCTTGGGCAAGCGACGCGCGCAGGCCGGGAACGCAGAGACGGCCGGAGGTGTCAGGGATCAAAGCCGCATGGCCGCGACTCGGCACGAGGCGCGGGGCAACGCCCGCGAGCCCGACGGCGGCACGCCGGGACACCAAGTCGCTTATGACAGAAAGTAAGTGACCCAATGGCATAAATGAGCCACAATGTAGCTACAAACACTTAGAGCATATGCAATGGCGAGTACCGATGTCGTTCGTGCCCGGATTGACGGGCATATCAAAGAGGAAGCGACCAGCGTCCTGGCCGAAATGGGTCTATCCGTTTCGGATGCCATCCGAATGCTGCTAACCCGCATCGCGGCGGACAAAGCGCTGCCATTTGACGTCAATCGTGTGCTCCCCCATTCGGATCGGAAGACACCATGAGGTTGTGCCTGAAGACATTTAACCGTTCTTGGCTCTGAACCGCATGGATCGCGTACAACAGCTCAGCTACGAAAAAGATTTCCGAATCATCTTCCTTGAAGCCAAGGGAGACGGATTTCAGCGCCTATTCGAAAAACTGATGGCGAAGGCCCACCCTAACGATTTCATGGCCTGCCGACCATGGGGCAATGTCGGCGACCGGAAAAACGATGGATACCTGCCATCGGCCCGAATCCTATTTCAGAGCTATGCGCCCAATGAGTTGAGTGCTGCCGAAGCCATCAAGAAGATCAATGAGGATTTCGAGGGCGCACAAGAGCATTGGGAAGAATATTTTGATGAATGGACCTTTGTCCACAATGCACCCGATGGGCGCCTGGGTCCCCACGTCATCGAAGCGCTGGCCAAGCTCGCGCAAGAAAACCCAAAGATCAAGATCGGCCACTGCGGCTGGGAAGAAATGCTGGCGAAGTTTCGCCAGCTCAACCTGCAGGATCTCGAATCCTGGTTCGGCCCATCGCTGACCATGGAAGCAAACGTCAATCTGGGCTATAGCGATTTGATGGCCGTACTCACACATATCAGCGTTGCCCCTGCGCCAGCAACGAGCGAAGTCAAGGACGTATCGCGAGGAAAGATCGAGGCAAACCTTCTGTCTCAGGTGGTCGCCGCTTTTTTGAAGATCGGTATGCAGAAGTCGCCGCTAGTCATGCAGTTCTTCGATAACTGGAAGAACCCCGTGTATGGCGAACAAATTGCCTCGGCCTTCAAGAGCCAATACGTGTCTCTGAGGGATGCGACACCCGCGCTTCATCCCGATGAAATCTTTGGACAACTTGAAACCTGGGCGGGGGGAGTCGTGAACACGACACCCACCCACAAGGCGGCAGTGCTGGCGGTCATGGCTTACCTGTTCGACAAGTGCGAAATATTCGAAGACGCTCAAGCAGTGAGGTCAACATGATCTTGCCGTCCAAGCATCTCCCGCAAGATCGCGCGCTGCTTACTGTGGGAGGTCATGTTCTGACTTTTCTCGCACGTCCCAAGACGGTCTCCGCACTGTGGGAAGAATTGAACCAACAGGACCAAGGGCTGGGTGCCACGCGTCCTCGGCGAATCACCTACGACTGGTTCGTGCTGGCGCTGGACCTGCTGTACTCCCTTGGAACCATTGAACTAGAAAGCGGCCTTGTTGCACGGAGGACAGCTTGATCCATAACCTATTCAGCACGCTGCCCACCTTCAAGAATCTCGGTGACCTGAAGCCGGGTCTGAACGTGCTGCTGGCCCAAAAAACCGAGGGTTCAACCAGTAAGCAAACCCGCAATCGTGCAGGTAAAACCAGTTTTATTGAAGCTATTCATTTCCTGACGGGCTCGGAAGCCGGTCCTGACTCCATCTTCCGCACGCCAGAATTGGCCGAATACACCTTCGGCATGGATTTCGATTTGAAGGATGCGCGCACCGTCGTCGAGCGCAGTGGCAGTGCTAAAGCCAAGATCTACGTGACGACACCACCAGCGGCCAAGCGCAAACTGTCGGCAACCGATTGGGTCACGTTTCTCGGAGAGGAGATGTTCGGTTTGAGCAGCCTCGAAGCGGCAGGCAGCAAGCCCCCTTCATTCCGGTCACTGTTCGCCTACTTTGTGCGTCGCCAGATGAGCGGAGCATTCACCACACCGGAGAAGCAGGCCACTATGCAAGGAACAGGCGACATGCAAATGGCGCTGATGTTCCTCCTCGGGCTGGACTGGCAGATCGCGCGCGACTGGCAGGCCGTTCGCGATCGTGAAAAGACATTGGATGAGCTAAAAAAGGCAGCCGGTACGGGCGCATTCGGTTCGATCATCGGCAAGGCTGCTGACTTGCGCACGCAGTTGACCCTGCAGGAGGCCCGTCTCAAGAAACTTTATGCGGAAACCGAGTCCTTCCAGGTGTTGCCCGAATATCGGGAACTGGAAGTCGAAAGCGCCAAGCTGACACGCCAGCTCAATGAACTGGCCAATGCCAATACCATCGATTTCGCTGCCATCCGGGATCTCGAAGGCGCGCTGGCCTCCGAGATCCCTCCCGATCTGGAAGACCTGCAAGCGGTTTATCAGGAAGCCGGTGTTGCGCTTCCCGGTCTCGTGAAGCGCCGTTATGAGGATGTGAAGAGTTTTCATCAATCGGTGGTGCGCAACCGCAAGGACTACCTGTCTAGCGAACTCGAAGCGGCCAAGCTGCGCATCGAGCTTCGCGACAGCAAGAAGGCGCAACTCGACCAGCGCCGCGCGGAAATCATGGGCATTCTCAGGAGCCATGGCGCGCTGGACCAATTCCTCAAGTTGCAGGGAGAGCTAGGCCGTCTGGAATCAGAAGTGGAATCGCTGCGGCAGCGGTTCGAAGCAGCGGAGCAGCTCGAAGGCACAAAAAACGAACTGGAAATCGAGCGCAACCGACTCACGATCCGACTGCGACGCGACTTTGCCGAACAGAATGACCGACTGGCCGAAGCCATCGTCGCCTTCGAGGAAACATCGCAGCGGCTCTACGAGTCGGCCGGCAGCATGACTGTCGACGAAACCTCCAACGGCCCGATGTTCAAGTTTCCGATGCAGGGCCAGCGCAGCAAGGGCATCAAGAACATGCAGATCTTTTGCTTTGACATGATGCTGATGCGCTTGTGCGCCAAGCGTCAGATCGGTCCGCGTTTCCTGATCCATGACAGCCATCTGTTTGACGGCGTAGACGGTCGGCAAGTGATCAGTGCCTTGCGCCTTGGCTCGGAAATTTCGCAGGAACTTGGTTTTCAGTACATCGTGACGATGAACGAAGACGACGCCTTCAAAGAAACCATTGAGGGCTTCGATCTCAATGACCATGTGCTTACAACGCGCCTGACCGATGCCACGGAAGATGGTGGGATGTTTGGCATTCGGTTTGGTTGAAGAGGAATATCCACTTGAAGCCCCAGCTATTCACGCAAAAAATTATTGTCGCAATCAGCGAATTTCCAAGTTCGATGTCACGTCAATCTACCTTTCTCAAGGGGAACGCCTACCTCCAGGAACAGGACGCGGATATCGAGAGCCCAGGCGATGCGCGTAGCGAGAGTTATCAATGACAGAACCAACAATTATCTGCCCGAATTGTAAGACTGAGATTCGGTTGACCGAGTCGCTCGCAGCTCCGCTGATTGCCGCAACGCGCCAACAGTATGAGCAGCAGCTCCTGCAAAAGGATGAAGAGGTTGCCAAACGCGAACAGAGCATTCGCGAGAAGGAAAAGCAGGTCATAGAGGCAAAACGCACTCTTGATGAACAAGTTGCGGATCAGGTAGCGGCACAATTAATAACTGAACGCACACGCGTAATAGCGGAAGAGGCTAAGAAGGCAAAACTCGCCAGTGCAGCGGAGCTTGACGCGAAGGCGCGTGAGCTTGTGGAACTGCAGGAAGTATTGAAGGTGCGTGACGAGAAGTTGGCCGAGGCTCAGAAAGCGCAGGCCGAGCTGATCAAGAAGCAACGAGAGCTGGACGATGCCAAGCGCGAATTGGAACTCACGGTTGAAAAGCGGGTGCAGGACGGCCTAAGTGAAGTTCGCGCCGCGGCGAAACGAGAAGCTGAGGATGGGTTGAAGCTCAAGGTGATGGAGAAAGACCAGACCATTGCGTCGATGCAGCAGAAGATCGAAGAACTGAAGCAGAAGGCGGAGCAAGGCTCCCAGCAGATGCAAGGTGAAGTCCAGGAAATGGATCTTGAAAATCTGCTGCGCGCGAAGTTTCCGTTCGACTCCATTGAACCCGTCGCGAAAGGCGAATTTGGCGGCGATGTGCTGCAACGGGTGATCAGTCAGGCTGGTCAGCAAAGCGGAGCGATCCTCTGGGAGTCAAAGCGTACAAAAAACTGGAGCGACGGGTGGCTGACCAAGCTGCGTGATGATCAACGAACGGCCAAGGCTGAAATATCGGTTCTCGTGAGCCAAGTTCTTCCGAAGGGCGTCGAAGCCTTTGACGTGATTGATGGTGTCTGGGTGACCAATCCGCGGGCGGCACTGCCGGTGGCAACCGTACTTCGTCATACGTTGCTGCAGGTGAGTATGGCCCGCCAAGTCAACGAAGGACAGCAAACCAAGACGGAGATGGTGTACCAATATTTAACCGGCCCACGGTTTCGCCATCGCGTGGAAGCGATCGTGGAAGCCTTCTCGTCGATGCAGGAAGACTTGGACAAGGAACGCAAAGTCATCATGAAGCAATGGGCCAAACGCGAAGAGCAAATCGAGCGTGTCATGGGTGCCACGGTGGGAATGTATGGTGACCTGCAAGGCATAGCGGGGAAGACGTTGCAGGAAATTGAGGGCTTGAGCTTGGAAGCATTGCCGGGGCCTAGCGAAGAAACTTAAAGGATATGAATATCGTGACAAAAAACCAAAGCGCAAGCACTGCCCCGGTTCCGGTACCCGCCGCTGCCGCTGCACCGACATCGGCAATCCCATTACCTGCGCTCCACGACGCAGCGCAGCAAGCAAGAAATCTGCGGCAGGTGCTTCAAGATGACAAGCAGCGTATCGGCTGTTTCCTTGGTGCAGGTTGCCCGCTTGGAATCTACGATGCGGCAGGAAAAAACAGTGTCGTGCTGATCCCTGCCGTCGTAGAACTTACGAAGCGTGTTGCCGCCGGGCTGCAGGCAAGCGACAGCGCCGTTGGATCAACATCAAAATTCAAGACAAATTGGGATGCATTGTGCGTGGAATGCAAACCAACCGATGGCAAAGATCCAACCGTTGAAGACGTGTTGACAGAACTACGTACTCTGGCCAATCGGCGCGGGAGTGCGGAAATTTTGGGGATGTCGAAGAAGGATTTGAGCGACCTCGACGACGAAGTCTGCGCACTGATCGCAACTGAGATGCGTAAGCCGTTACCCGCCTACCGCAGTTCATACAACCGCTTCGCATCGTGGATCGGTGGCGTTCACCGTGATTCTCCAGCAGAAATATTTACGCCTAACTATGACCTGCTTTTTGAACAGGCGCTTGAACAGCATCCGCTGCCGCACTTCGATGGTTTTGTTGGTTCACGAGAGCCATGGTTCGACCTGGCATCGATAGAGCACGACGTAATTCCTGCCAGGTGGACGAGGCTGTGGAAGCTACACGGCTCCATCAATTGGGAGAAGAGCGAGGAAATCGTGAACGGGGCGAAGATCACGCGTGTTGTTCGCGTCACACGCGAGGCCGCAGCGGGCAAGGTAATGATCTTCCCATCGCATCTCAAGTACGACCAAAGCCGCCGCATGCCATACCTCGCAATGCTCGATCGACTAAGAGCATTTTTCCACGGGAAGGATGCTCCCAGACTAGTTGTGTGCGGCTATTCCTTTCTCGACGATCACCTCAATGAAGTTTTGCTAGATGGACTGCGGGGCAACCGGAACGCTCAATGCTTCGCGCTGATGTATTCGGATCTCGGACAACATTCGAGGGTGGTCGATTACGCAGTAAAACAGAGCAACCTCACGGTTCTTGCTTGGGACGGAGCAGTCGTAGGAACTCGCGTGGGGCTCTACCGGCCCGGAACCATTGGCGGCCACGAGCACACGCCGTGGCTGATGGAAGAAGCGGTGACCGGTGGCGATCCCAAAGAATTACAGCCGCGCAGCCGTCTCGGAGACTTCCACTATTTTGGTCTTTTCCTCGAACAACTTTGCGGTGGGAGCAATCATGATGCGCAGCCCGTCGTCTAATCCCGATCCTTCACGGCTCGGTTCCGTCGAGGATGTAAACGGTTCAAGCGTGAGCGTGAAGCTTGCGGAGAGCACTCCGGGCGGACTTCTATTTGTCAATGGTGAGGCATATCGTGTCGGACAAGTCGGGGGATTTGTCCGTATTCCATCAGGATACGTAGACCTCTATGGGGTGATCTCACAGGTTGGGGCCGGAGCGGCCCCTGGGCCACCGGAACTCGCCCCTCAGTTTGGCAATCGATGGCTCAGGATTGAACTCGTCGGTCAAGGACGCCGCGGCACAAAATTTGAACGCGGTATCGCGCAGTACCCCTCCATCGGCGACTCTGTCCATGTCGTAACCGAATCGGACTTGAAAACTGTCTACGCGCCTGGAGACGAAGATGGCTATGTTGCCGTTGGGCGCGTCGCCAGCGCCGAGTCGATCCGTGCGTACCTCGACATGAACCGCTTGGTTAGCCGTCATTCTGCAGTAGTGGGAAGCACGGGCTCTGGGAAATCGAATGCCGTGGCGAATCTGCTTGGTGCTGTTTCTGATCGAACTCTGTTCAAGTCCGCTCGCGTCGTATTATTTGATCTTCACGGCGAGTACGCGAAGGCGTTTGGTGATCAAGCCCGAGTATTTAGGGTTGGAGCGGATACCGCCGCAGGGGAGCGGGAACTTCATGTTCCATTTTGGGCGCTCACAGCGGAGGAGTTTATTTCGCTAGCCATGGGCCCCGTATCGGGGACGCCTCTGACGTTGCTACAAGAAAGGCTGTTGTCCGGCAAGAGAGCGTCGAAGGCGGGGGGTGTCCCCCATGGTTTGCCTGATCTCACTGTCACGGTGGATACTCCGTTACCATTCTCGGTGTATCAGCTCTGGCACGATTTGTACTCACTGCATTCTTCGACGCACAGTGTCAGTAAAAACCAAAATCAGACCGAAGCGACGCGAGCATATATTCAAGATGGCGCTCCTCCAATAAATGCGGTTGGCGATTCAGACAAGCTTGAGCGTCCTCGATTTCGTCCGCTCAAGGATGTAAAGGAAGATCCTGACAAGGTGTATGCAGGTCTTTATGGTGATCTGCCCCGCGCGCACCTTGATATTTTGGAGAGCAAGCTACGTGACCCCCGCATGCAGTTTCTCTTTCGCCCTGGCGAATGGGCGGTCGCAAAGGATGGCACAACCCAAGCTGATCTAGATGCATTACTTGCGGCGTGGATAGGGGCGGATGCACCCATTTCTGTCTTTGATTTGTCAGGCATTCCCACCGCAATCGTCGACGACCTTGTTGGGGCTGTCTTACGAATTCTGTATGACGCTGTGTTCTGGGGACGGCTGAAGCAGGAAGGCGGTCGGGAAAGGCCTTTACTTATCGTTATGGAAGAAGCGCACGTGTATCTCGGTGCTCAGTCAAAGAGTCGTGCAGCTACTGCGGCCCGGCGCATCGCGAAAGAGGGACGAAAATACGGGGTTGGGCTAATGCTAGTCAGTCAGCGTCCTTCTGAGGTTGACACAACGATCCTTTCACAGTGTGGCACGATCATCGCGTTGCGCCTCACCAATGATTCGGATCGCACTCAAGTCACGTCATGTGCGTCAGACAACCTCAAGGGCCTCTTCTCGATGCTCCCTGTTCTTCGTACTGGCGAAGCGTTGATCGTCGGAGAAGCAGTCAACATGCCGATACGCGCAATCATTGACCGTCCCCCGGAAGGCCGGCGACCTGATAGCGACGATCCGGTGGTCGTTGTACCAAAAGGAAATGATGGGAAGCGTATAAAGAGTGGGGGCTGGACTGAGCCGGTACAGAATGAAGACTACAAGCCTTTAGTTGAAGCTTGGCGTAAACAAGATCCAACCGCCGGCGGTATAAAGCAGCCGGTGAAGCCCAAAGTTTGATTTACAACCGACGGAGACAATACTATGGAACGTACACCAGTTTCTTCAAGCAATCTCAGCGCAGTTGGCTATGACGTAGATAGACAAGCCCTTGAAGTGGAATTTAAGAACGGAGCTGTGTATGAATACTCAGGAGTACCTGATGGCGAACACGATGGGCTGATGAGCGCGGGCTCCAAGGGCACGTACTTTAACGCCAATATTAAAAATCGATATCCGTTTGTGAAGCTTTGATCCTGCGAGGGATTTCATTCGCTAAATTTCTTTTACGCCGTTGGCACTGCGGGCGCAGCCA
Organism: Rhodoferax ferrireducens; assembly: GCF_003347515.1. Taxonomy (GTDB): domain Bacteria; phylum Pseudomonadota; class Gammaproteobacteria; order Burkholderiales; family Burkholderiaceae_C; genus Rhodoferax. The sequence continues at coordinate 9,447 of NZ_QEII01000315.1, forward strand.
ACGGCTGCACCGCCAGCCGCAGCCCCATCGCCTTGAGGATCGCCAGCAAGCTGTTGAGCGCCGGATTGCCCTTCGGAGAAAGCGTGCGATAAAGCTGGGTCGGGTTCAGATGCGCCTGTTCGGCCACCGCCTGAACGCCACCGAAGGCTTCGGCCATCTGACGCAGCACGATCAACAGTTCGGCCTGGTCGCCGTCTTCCAGAATGCCATTGACCACTTCCAGCGCGAACGTGGGGTCGTTGCGGTACAACTCGGCCATCGCATCGTCATGGGGTCTACTTCTCATCATCTGATCTCCGTTGCCAGTCCTGCCAGTAATCCACTGCCCGAGCAATGTCCGCGTCCTGAGTCCTCTTGTCGCCGCCGCACAGCAGCAACACCGCACGCCGGCCCGACAAGGCGTAGTACACCCGGTAGCCCGGCCCCACATCGATGCGCAGTTCCCAAACGCCCTCGCGACAGAACTTGTGGTCACCGAAGTTGCCTTGCTCGATGCGAATGACGCGCCGTGCTACCGCAACCTTGGCCTGCCCGTCGCGTAACCGCTTCAGCCAGTCGATGTACAAGTCCTTCTGCTCACCGGGGCTCAGGTAGTGCTCAATCTCGTAGAGCGTCATTTTCGTCTATAAACGAATAACAGTCAAGATGCAGAAACCGGCACGGCAACCGTACCTGCCACCACCGACTTGCGCCTGTTCGCCACCAGTTCGGCGGCTTGCCGCACGGGGCCATCCTCGGTGTGGACATAGCGCATGAACATCGCCACCGTCTTGTGCGCGGTGAGCATCATGCCGACCTTCACCGGAATGCCCGAGTTGGCGATGTCCGTGGCTGAACGATGGCGGATGCCGTGTGTGCCGACGTGCGCCACCCCAGCGGTCTTCAAGGCGCGGCTCCAGCCGTTGTAATACTCTCCGGTGGTCAGGTGCTTCATCCGGTCGCGCGGCGAGGGCAGCACGTAGAGCGACCCTTCGTAACGGGGTGCTGTCGAAAGCAGCCGATAGGCTTCCTCGCTTATGGGTTTGGACATGCCTCCGGTCTTGCTGTCGGGCCAGACCACGCGCCGCTGCTCCAAATCGACCCATGCCCATTCGAGCAGAACAATTTCGGAACGGCGGGCGGCGAACTCGAACTGCAAGCGAATCGCCAATGGGATGACGCAGGACTCCAGCCCCTCGGCCTCCAACTGGTCAAGATGCCGGAACAGCTTGCCCATTTCCTCATCGCTGATGAGGTGTGTGGATTTTCCGGCAGGGAACATCGGAACATGGCGGCAGGGATTCGTACCATCAGTCCGATGCCCCCAGACCTCGGCCAGGTTGAACATCTTGCGCATGACGCTGAAGGTGCGGTTTGCATCGGCTGGCTTGTGGGCCATCTTCTTCATCATCGCCGCCACATCGGGCCGCTTCACGTCCTGAACCTTCATCCGCCCCAGGAGCGGGACGATGTTGCGGTCAATCACAGCCTGGTAGCCGTCCTGCGTGCTGGGCTTGTTGCGCTGCTTGGAGTAGTCCTCCATGAACTTCGTGCACAGTTCCTTGACCGTGGGTGCCTGACGCGCCTGTGCCTTGTCGCCGCCAGGGTCTCCGCCCCGGCGAACCTCGGCCAGCCAGTTCTGGGCCAGCGAGCGGGCCTGTTCGACGGTCAGTTCCCCGTACAAGCCCAAAGCGGGCTTGCGCCGCTCACCGGCATTCGTGCGGTACTGGAGCATGAACACCTTGCGACCTGCTGGTGTAATCTTGCACAGGAAGCCGGGCACCAGCGTATCGCGCAGTTCGACGGGCTGCGCCTGGGGTTGTGCCGCATCGACTGCGGACTTGGTGATCTTGATCTTGGCCATGACGAATCCTAGAGAAACCCCGATTTCCAGGTGTCGGCTGGGAGCCAAGCGAAGGAAAAGCGGAGCGGGTTGCGGAATGCACCGGCATATGGTGAACCCGCTTGTTCCCTAGGGAAACTCGCTGTGGCGAGCCTCAGCGAACGTCAGCCAAATTCGGTGCTAACGTCATGGTGAAATAAAAAACCCCGCATGAGCGGGGTTTTTTATTGAAGCGGCCTTTACAGACCGCTTCTTGGCATAAGTGCCTATTACTTGGCAGCGGCGCGGGTACCGACCACTTCGATTTCAACGCGACGGTTTTTCGAGCGACCTTCTTTGGTCTTGTTGTCAGCCACTGGCTGCTTCTCGCCCTTGCCTTCGGTGTAAACGCGGTTCTTTTCGATGCCCTTGGACACCAAGTAAGCCTTCACGGCTTCAGAACGCTTGACCGACAGTTTCTGGTTGTATGCATCCGAGCCAACAGAGTCGGTATGACCCACAGCAATGATGACTTCCAGATTGATGTCCTTGACTTTACCAATCAGGTCATCCAGTTTGGCCTTGCCTTCAGGCTTGAGCACGGACTTGTCGAAGTCAAAGAATGCATCAGCTGCGTAGGTCACCTTGGTCGCTGCGGGTGGCAGGGGTGCGGGCGCTGGTGCAGGCGCTGGTGCAGGTGCTGGTGCGGCTTCAGGGGCTGGTGCAGGAGCTGGAGCAGCGACAGGGGCCACGATGGCACCATCGCAACCGACGGCTGCAGTAGCAGGTGTCCAGTTGGAATCGCGCCAGCACAGTTCATTGGTGCCGTTTTTCCAGGTAATACCATTGGAACTGACCCAGTTGTCAACAGATTGTGCGCCAGCGACGGTTACGAGTGCTGCGGAAGCAATCAGCATTGCCACTTTGTTTAATTTCTTCATGGTTCTCCTTAGGGGGGAAAAAGCCGCAGCAGCGCTGCGATTATTTTTTGGACGCTCTAAATGCCTATCACCTAAAACGTTCATGCAATTGTGCCACAGCCATATTGAGCCTTAAACTCAAAACCAGTCTAAAGCCGATCCCTTGGTATTTCGGATTCAAAAACAGCGGAAATTGCGTTCAGTCGTTGCGGGGACGCCACAAGGCACGCCCTTTAGAATCGGGGGTTGCCTTTGACATTGCCTTAGCCACGATCCCCCATGACCCAATTCGCCAAAGAAACCTTGCCCATCAGCCTTGAAGAGGAAATGCGGCGCAGCTACCTCGATTACGCCATGAGCGTGATTGTGGGTCGCGCCCTGCCCGATGCGCGGGACGGCCTGAAGCCGGTCCATCGTCGCGTGCTGTTTGCCATGCATGAACTCAACAACGACTGGAATAGGCCGTACAAGAAATCGGCCCGTATTGTGGGTGACGTTATTGGTAAGTACCACCCGCACGGCGACAGCGCGGTGTATGAAACCATCGTTCGCATGGCGCAGGACTTCTCTCTGCGCCACATGCTGGTAGATGGCCAGGGCAATTTCGGCTCCGTGGACGGCGACAACGCTGCAGCCATGCGGTACACCGAAATCCGCATGTCCAAGATCGCCCATGAGTTGCTGGCCGATCTGGATAAGGAAACGGTGGATTTCGGCCCCAACTACGACGGCAGCGAGCAAGAGCCACTGGTCATGCCCGCCCGCTTTCCCAATTTGTTGGTGAATGGTTCCTCTGGCATTGCGGTGGGCATGGCCACCAACATTCCACCGCATAACCTGAACGAAGTGGTCGATGGCTGCCTGCATCTGCTACGCAACCCACAGGCCTCCATCGACGAGTTGATGGAAATCATCCCTGCGCCCGACTTCCCGACGGCGGGCATCATTTACGGCATCAACGGCGTCAAAGATGGCTACCGCACAGGGCGCGGGCGCGTTGTCATGCGCGCCAAATGCCACTTTGAAGATATTGACAAGGGCCAGCGGCAAGCCATCATCGTGGACGAGCTGCCCTACCAGTGCAACAAAAAGACCTTGCAAGAACGCATGGCCGAGTTGGTGCACGAGAAAAAAATCGAAGGCATCAGCCACATCCAGGATGAGTCGGACAAATCCGGCATGCGTCTGGTGATTGAACTCAAACGCGGCGAAGTGCCCGAGGTGGTGCTGAACAATCTGTACAAACAGACGCAGCTGCAAGACACATTTGGCATGAACATGGTGGCGCTGATCAACGGCCAACCCAAACTGTGCAACCTCAAAGACCTGATTGAAGTCTTCCTGGAACACCGCCGTGAAGTGATAACGCGGCGCACCATCTTCAACCTGCGCAAGGCCCGCGAGCGCGGTCATGTGCTGGAAGGACTGGCGGTCGCCTTGGCGAACATCGACGAATTCATCCGCATCATCCGCGAATCACCTACGCCACCCGTGGCCAAGGCGGAGTTGATGACCAAGCTGTGGGACAGCAAGCTGGTGCGCGAAATGCTCACTCGGACACGAGCCGATGGTGGCTTGGTGAATGCGGACGACTACCGCCCCGATGGTCTGGAGAAGATGTACGGCATGGGCAGCGATGGCCTGTACCGTCTCTCTGACACGCAAGCCCAGGAAATTCTGCAAATGCGTCTGCAGCGCCTGACCGGGCTGGAGCAGGACAAAATTGTGGCGGAATACAAAGAGGTCATGGCCGAGATTGACGACCTGCTCGACATTCTGGCCCGACCCGAACGTGTCACCATCATCATCAGCGAAGAACTCACCGCCATCAAGACCGAGTTCGGCCAAACCAAGCTGGGCGCGCGTCGCAGCCAGGTCGAGCACAGCTCGTTTGATCTGAGCACCGAAGACCTGATCACCCCGACCGACATGGTGGTCACGCTCTCGCACAGCGGCTACATCAAGAGCCAGCCGCTGAGTGAATACCGGGCGCAAAAGCGTGGCGGACGCGGCAAACAGGCCACCGCCACCAAGGAAGACGACTGGGTCGACCAGCTCTTCATTGCCAACACGCACGATTACATCCTGTGTTTCAGCAACCGCGGCCGCCTCTACTGGCTCAAGGTGTGGGAAGTGCCGCAGGGTTCGCGCGGTTCGCGTGGACGCCCGATTGTCAACATGTTCCCGCTGGCCGAAGGTGAGAAGATCACCGTGGTGCTGCCACTCACTGGCGAGAAGCGCACCTTCCCCGCCGACCAGTATGTGTTCATGGGCACGAGCATGGGCACGGTCAAGAAGACGGCGTTGAATGAGTTCAGCAACCCGCGCAAGGCCGGCATCATTGCCGTGGACCTGGACGAAGGCGACTTTTTGATTGGTGCCTCGCTGACCGATGGCAAGCACGATGTGATGCTGTTCAGCGACGGCGGCAAGGCCGTGCGCTTTGACGAGAACGATGTGCGCCCGATGGGTCGCCAAGCACGCGGCGTGCGCGGCATGATGCTGGAAGAGGGCCAGGGCGTGATCGCCATGCTGGTGGCCGAGGATGAGCTGCAAAGCGTGCTGACGGCGACCGCGAATGGCTTTGGCAAGCGCACCAGCATCACCGAGTACACGCGCCATGGCCGCGGCACCAAGGGCATGATTGCCATCACCCAATCCGAGCGCAATGGCAAAGTGGTGGCCGCCACGCTGGTGCATGCCGATGACGAAATCATGCTGATCACCGACAAGGGCGTTTTGGTGCGCACCCGGGTCAGCGAGATTCGTGAACTGGGTCGTGCCACGCAAGGGGTCACGCTGATCGGTCTGGACGAAGGCTCCAAGCTGAGCGGCCTGCAGCGCATTGTCGAAAATGACGCGAATCCCATCGTTGACGACATCGCGGATGAAGGCGAAGACGACGCTGGCACGACCGCCTGATTACTTCTATTTTTATAGCTACTCACGCTTATTAAACGGGGGCTAGAGCCCAATTTAGCATATAAAGTTACGGATGAACCGACCCTTTAACTTCTCCGCCGGACCGGCGGCCATGCCGCAGGAAGTTCTGACCGAGGCGGCCGCAGAGATGCTGGACTGGCATGGCAGCGGCATGGGCGTGATGGAAATGAGCCACCGCGGCAAAGAGTTCATCGCGATCTACGAGCAGGCGCAGGCGGATCTGCGCGAACTGCTCGCGGTGCCCGACAACTTCAAGATCCTGTTCATGCAGGGTGGCGGCCTGGCGGAAAATGCCATCGTGCCGCTGAATATCTCGCGCGCTGGCACGGTAGACTTTGTCGTCACTGGCAGCTGGAGCCAGAAGTCGCAACTGGAAGCGCGCAAGTACTGCACGGTCAACGTCGCCGCCAGCAGTGCGCCGAATGGGCACACGACATTGCCCGAGCCGGCCAGCTGGCAACTCAGCCAGGACGCCAGTTACGTGCAGGTGTGCACCAACGAAACCATTCATGGCGTTGAATATCACGCGCTGCCGGACCTCAAAGTGCTGGGCAGTAACGCCCCGCTGGTGATTGACTTCTCGTCGCATGTGGCATCCCGTCCGGTGGACTGGTCACGGGTCGGGCTGGCGTTTGGTGGCGCCCAGAAAAACCTGGGGCCAGCGGGCCTGACACTGGTGGTCGTCCGGGAAGATCTGCTGGGCCATGCGCTGGCGGTTTGTCCCAGTGCCTTTGACTACAAAACAGTGGCCGATCACCAGTCGATGTACAACACCCCACCAACCTACGCTATCTATATAGCAGGGCTGGTGTTCCAGTGGCTCAAACGCCAGGGCGGCATGACCGCCATGGAGACGCGCAACAGGGCCAAGGCCGCCTTGCTGTACGACGCCATTGACAATTCGCAGCTGTACCTGAACAAAGTAGCCGCCAACTGCCGCTCGCGCATGAACGTGCCGTTCTTCCTGCGTGATGAAAGCCTGAACGAGACCTTCCTGACGGGTGCCCGCACGCGTGGATTGCTGCAGCTCAAGGGCCACAAATCGGTGGGCGGCATGCGTGCGAGCATCTACAACGCGATTCCGATCGAGGGCGTGCAGGCGCTGGTGGACTACCTGCGAGAATTTGAAAAAACCCAGGCCTGAACCATGACAAACCCCGCCACCCCACTGCCGAGTCTGTCTGACTTGCGCGTCCAGATTGACGCCATCGATCAGCAGTTACTGACGCTTCTCAATGATCGCGCCCTGGTGGCCGAAAAGGTCGGCGAAGTCAAAAAGCGCGAAGGCACGGCGTTTTTCCGGCCCGACCGCGTGGCGCAGGTGATTGAAAAAATCCAACTGGCCAATCCAGGGCCTCTGAAAAATCCACATGTCGCGGCCATCTGGCGCGAAATCATGTCGGCGTGCCTGGCACTTGAAGCGCCGCAGCGAGTGGCCGTTTTGGGGCCCGCCGGCACATTCTGCGAACAAGCCGCGATTGAGTTCTTTGGTGGCGCTGCCGACCTGATTTACTGCGCCAACTTTGATGAAGTGTTTCACGCGACGGCAGCGGGCAGCGCGCAATACGGGGTCGTGGGGGTCGAAAACTCCACCGAGGGCATGGTGACGCGCTCACTCGACCTGTTTTTGCACTCTCCCACGCATGTGATCGGCGAGGTCACGCTGCTGGTTCGTCACAATCTCCTGCGTCTGGAAAATTCACTGGATGGCATTGAAGTCGTCCTGGCCCACCCCCTGGCGCTGGCCCAGTGCCAGGCCTGGTTGTCCAAGCACCTACCCCACGCCGAGCGCCGCCCCGTGTCGAGCAATGCCGAAGGAGCCCGACTGGCCACCACGAATCCCGCTTGGGCGGGCTTGGCCAGTGAGCGCGCGGCAACCCAATTTGGTCTGCACATTGCCGCCCACGCGATCCAGGATGAGGCTTACAACCGCACCCGCTTTGCCATCATCTGCCTGCCGCAAACCGTGGGAACGCCGCCCCCTTCAGGGAACGACTGCACCAGTCTGATTGTTTCAGTCCCCAATAGGCCTGGCGCGGTACATGACTTGTTGATGCCGCTCAAGACACACGGTGTGTCCATGACCCGGTTTGAATCCCGTCCGGCGCGTACGGGCCAATGGGAATACTATTTTTACATCGACATCCAGGGCCATCCGTCACAGCCGCATATCGCCCTGGCGCTCAAGGAACTTCAGGGATTGAGTGCGTTCTACAAAGTGCTTGGCACCTACCCGGTGGGCGAATGATGTTTGAACAACTTGGCATTATTGGTTGTGGCCTGATGGGCGGCTCGTTTGCGCTGGCGCTCAAGCGCGCCGGATTGGTGAAACGGGTGGTCGGCTACAGCAAGTCGCCCTCGACCACCGAGCGTGCCCGCAAGCTGGGGGTGATTGACGTGGAGGCCCCCTCCGCCTTGCTGGCCGTGTCCGGCGCCGACATTGTCCTGATCGCGGTCCCCGTGGCGGCCACCGAAGCCACCTTCAAGTCCATCAAACACCTGGTGACCCCGCAGATGCTGGTGATGGACGTCGGCTCGACCAAGCGCGACGTGGTTGATGCCTCTCGCCGGGCTCTGCGCGAGCAAGTCGGGTCCTTCGTACCCGCCCACCCCATTGCGGGCAAGGAAGTCTCGGGGGTAGAACACGCGGACGCGGACCTGTACACGGGCAAGCAGGTCATTCTCACGCCGATTGAACGCACCCTGACGGTGCAACTGCAAAAAGCGGTCGATGTCTGGACAGCGCTGGGCTGCCGCGTGGTCAAGATGTCGCCCGAGTCGCATGACGCGGCGTTTGCCGCCGTCAGCCACCTGCCGCACCTGATTTCATTTGCGCTGATGAACGCCATCTCGGGCCAGCCCCACGGCAAAGACTATCTGTCGCTGGCGGGCCCCGGTTTTCGCGACTTCACCCGCATTGCCGCCAGCGACCCCAAAATGTGGCGCGACATCATGCTTGCCAATCGCGAAGAACTGTTGGCCCAAGCCAAAATATTCCAGCACAACCTCCAGGCGCTGGAACTCATGATCTCCAGTGGCAACAGCGACGCCCTTGAAGGCTTGATTGAGCAGGCCAGTCAAACCCGTGCCCACTGGAGCATGGCCAAACACCAAAAATAATGTTTTCCACCGCGTTTCTTGATATTCCACCGCTGGCAAGTGCCGGCGGCACCATCGTTCTGCCCGGCTCCAAGAGCATTTCCAACCGCGTGCTGCTGCTGTCGGCCCTGAGTCAGGGCACGACCACGCTGCACGATCTGCTGGACTCCGACGACACGCGCGTCATGCTGGATGCCTTGCGCCTGCTCGGCTGTGGCGTGCGGCAAAGCGGCAGCACGGTCGAGATCGACGGACTGGGCGGACAACTTGGCAAGCGCCAAACCGAGCTCTTCATGGGCAACGCCGGCACCGCCATCCGCCCGCTCACCGCTGCGCTGGCGGTGATGGGAGGCAACTTCGAATTGCGCGGGGTGCCGCGCATGCACGAACGCCCGATTGGTGACCTGGTGGATGCACTGCGCCAGCTCGGCTGCCACATTGACTACCTGGGAGAGGACGGCTACCCCCCGCTGAAAATCGGCGAACCGACCCTGAAGCTGGACGCACCGATCCAGGTCCGTGGCGATGTGTCGAGCCAGTTTCTCACCGCGCTGTTAATGGCACTGCCTCTGGTGGCCCGGCAGGACATCGTTATTGAGGTGGTGGGCGAGCTGATCTCCCGACCCTATATTGAAATCACGCTCAATCTGCTGGCGCGCTTTGGCATTGCGGTGGTGCGTGACGGCTGGCAAAAATTCACCATTCCGGCGGGCAGCCAATTCACATCACCCGGCGTTCTGCACGTCGAGGCCGACGCCTCATCCGCTAGCTATTTCATAGCGCTTGGCGCCCTAGCGACGGGGACTACAGGCCAAAAAAGCATAAGAGTCGAGGGTGTGGGCGCAGACTCCATCCAAGGCGACATCCGCTTTATCGAGGCCGCACAACTGATGGGCGCGCAAGTGGTGAGCGGCCCGAGCTGGCTGGAAGTGTCACGCGGCAGCTGGCCGCTCAAGGCCATCGACCTGGACTGCAACCACATCCCCGATGCGGCCATGACGCTGGCCGTGATGGCCCTGTACGCCCAAGGCACGACCACGCTGCGCAATATTGCCAGTTGGCGCGTCAAGGAAACCGACCGCATTGCCGCCATGGCCACGGAGCTGCGCAAGCTCGGCGCGACAGTGGAAGAAGGCGCCGATTTCATTTGCGTTACACCACCGGCCAGCCCCGCCGACTGGCGGGCTGCCAGCATCCACACCTACGATGATCACCGCGTCGCCATGTGTTTTTCGCTCGCCGCCTTCAACCCGGCCGGACTTCCGGTGCGCATCGAAGACCCGAAGTGCGTGGCCAAGACCTTTCCCGACTACTTTGAAGCGCTATTTTCCCTGGTGCAGACGCCGGACAGCGCCATTCCCGTCATTTGCGTGGACGGCCCGACCGCCTCCGGCAAAGGCACGCTGGCAGCCGTTTTGGCAACGAAGCTGGGCTACCACTTCCTGGATTCGGGCTCGCTCTACCGCATCACCGCCCTGGCCGCCATGCAGGCCGGCATGACATTGGATGCAGCGCATGAACAAGCGATCGCGGACATGGTTCAAACACTGTCCATCCAGTTTATCGAAGGCCGGGTCCGGCTCAACGGCACCGATGTCAGCGACACCATCCGCACTGAAGAGGCCGGCATGAACGCGTCCCGCGTCTCGGCATTGCCCAAGGTCCGGTTGGCACTGGTTGACTTGCAGCACGGTTTTCGGCAACTGCCCGGACTGGTGGCCGATGGACGCGACATGGGAACCATCATCTTCCCGGGGGCCCCACTCAAGGTGTTTTTGACCGCCAGCACCGAGAAGCGGGCCCAGAGACGCTATAAACAATTGATTTCAAAGGGAATTTCAACTACACTCCCATCTCTTCGCGCCGATCTGGAAGCACGCGATGCGCGGGACTCATCCCGCAGCGTCGCACCTCTCAGGCCAGCAGAAGATGCCCGGTTGCTGGACAACTCGGATTTAACGGTTGAAGAATCGGTTGATCTGGTGTTGAAATGGTGGCAGGACATACAGCCTTTCAAATCAGTTTGAGAGGCTGAAAAGCAAAGTCTCCTGGATTTTGCGTCGGTCCACACAGGCCTTCTCGCGCTGCTTTGGCGCCCTCCTTGTGTGGTTCAACAAACTAACCCGCGGATAAAACCGCAAATTACCCTGCGGTTAATGCCGCATCAAAAAATGTCAGAATCTTTTGCCGCCCTATTTGAAGAGTCCTTGACACGCACAGAAATGCGTCCAGGCGAAGTTATCACTGCTGAAGTGGTACGTATCGAGCACAGCTTTGTGGTTGTCAACGCTGGCCTCAAGTCTGAAGCCTACGTGCCGCTCGAAGAATTCAAGAGTGACAAGGGCGAAATCGAAGTTCAGGTTGGCGACTTTGTGTCGGTGGCCATTGGTTCCATCGAAAACGGCTATGGCGACACCATTCTGTCGCGCGACACCGCCAAGCGTCTCGCTTCGTGGATGAGCCTGGAAAAAGCCCTGGAAACCGGCGAGTTCGTCACCGGCACCACCAGTGGCAAAGTCAAGGGCGGCCTGACCGTGCTGGTCAATGGCATCCGCGCCTTCCTGCCAGGCTCGTTGGTGGACACACGTCCTACCAAAGACCTGTCCCCGTACGAAAACAAGACCCTGGAATTCAAGGTCATCAAGCTCGATCGCAAGCGCAACAACGTCGTGCTGTCACGCCGCGCCGTGGTCGAAGCCAGCATGGGCGAAGAACGCGCCAAGCTGATGCAAACCCTGAAAGAAGGCTCCGTGGTTCAAGGTGTTGTCAAGAACATCACCGAATACGGCGCATTCGTGGACCTGGGCGGTATCGACGGCCTGTTGCACATCACCGACATGGCATGGCGCCGCGTCCGTCACCCCTCTGAAGTGGTGACCGCTGGTCAAGAAATAACCGCCAAGATCCTGAAATTCGACACCGAGAAAAACCGCGTGTCACTGGGTCTGAAACAAATGGGCGACGATCCCTGGATGGGCGTCAACCGCCGCTACCCCCAAGGTACGCGCATGTTCGGCAAGATCACGAACATTGCCGACTACGGCGCATTTGTGGAACTCGAACCCGGAATCGAAGGCCTGGTCCACGTGTCCGAAATGGACTGGACCAACAAGAATGTGGCTCCTTCGAAGATCGTTGCTTTGGGCGACGAAGTCGAAGTCATGGTTCTGGAAATCGACGAAGACAAACGCCGCATCTCCCTGGGCATGAAGCAATGCAAGGCCAACCCTTGGCAAGAATTTGCGCAGAACACCAAGCGCGGCGACCGCGTGAAGGGCCCGATCAAGTCGATCACCGACTTCGGCGTGTTTGTGGGTCTGGCTGCCGGCATCGACGGTCTGGTTCACCTCTCCGACCTGTCCTGGAACGAGCCCGGCGAAACCGCTGTGCGCGAATACAAAAAGGGCCAGGAAGTCGAAGCCCTGGTGTTGGCCGTGGACGTGGACCGCGAACGCATCTCCCTGGGCATCAAGCAGCTGGATTCCGATCCATTCACCACCTTTGCCACGATCAATGACAAGGGCCAGGTTGTGACCGGCAAGGTCAAGACCGTGGACGCCAAGGGCGCTGAAATCGATCTGGGCGACGACATCATCGGCTACCTGCGCGCCAGCGAAATCTCCCGCGACCGCGTGGAAGATGCACGCAACGTGCTCAAGGAAGGCGACGAAGTCACTGCTGTGGTTGTCAACGTGGATCGCAAGACTCGCAACATCCAGTTGTCCATCAAGGCCAAGGATGCAGCTGATCAGAACGAAGCCATGTCCACCTTGAGCCAGCAATCGGCTCGTGAAAATGCTGGCACCACCAGCCTGGGCGCATTGTTGCGTGCCAAACTCGATAACAACAATTAATTGTTGATTCGCCATTAAAAGAACGACCGGCTGCGTAAAGCGCCGGTCGTTTTTTTGTCCGGATTTATTTATCTCATGACTCGCTCCGACCTTGTCGAAGAACTGGCCGCCCGGTTCAGCCAGCTCACCCACCGCGATGCCGAATTCGCCGTCAAGGCCATTCTTGACGCCATGAACGACGCATTGGTACGCGGACATCGCATTGAAATTCGGGGGTTCGGCAGTTTTTCCGTCAACCACAGACCGCCCCGCATGGGACGTAATCCACGCAGCGGCGAAAGCGTGGCCATCCCGGAAAAACGCGTGCCTCACTTCAAACCCGGCAAAGCCCTGCGTGAAGCAGTCGACCTGCGCACGGCCGAACTGGAAGCCAAGACCCAGGTCTGACGCAAGGCATTGAGCGCGGGGACATGACGCCAGGACGTTAGAATCGTTACGTCACTGGGGAGATCGATGAAACACCTCATGTGGCTGCTTAAGTGGATACTTAAAGCAGCCATTTTTTTTACCCTGTTTGCCTTCGCGCTGAACAACCAGCAGGACACCACTGTGCATTTTTTCTTTGGTACGCAGTGGCGTGCGCCCCAGGTCCTGGTCGTCCTGACCGCTTTTGCGACCGGGGTGGCCGTTGGCGTGCTGGGCATGGTACCTCGTTGGTGGAAGCATCGCCGCGCCAGCGCCCTGACGACATCGACCACGGCAGACGTCCACAAAACGCAGGCCACGCCACCGCCCATCCCGCATGGACTTTGACCTGAGTTGGATACTTCTTGGCCTGCCTTTTGCATTTGTGCTGGGCTGGGTCGCCTCCCGGCTTGATCTTCGCCAGTTGCGCATTGAAAACCATCAAGCGCCCAAAGCCTATTTCAAGGGCTTGAACTTCTTGCTCAATGAGCAGCAGGACCAGGCGATTGATGCTTTTATCGAAGCCGTACAGAACGACCCGGACACGTCGGAGCTGCATTTCGCGCTGGGCAATCTGTTTCGTCGACGGGGCGAATACGAACGCGCCGTGCGCGTCCACGAGCACCTGCTGTCGCGCGGCGATTTGAGCCTGGCCGACCGTCAGCGCGCGCAGCATGCACTGGCACTGGACTACCTCAAGGCAGGTCTGCTCGACCGCGCTGAAGCGGCCTTGCTCAAGCTGGAAGGAACGCCGTTTGAGGCCCAGGCGCGCTTGGCCTTGCTCGCCAACTATGAGCGCAGCCGGGACTGGACCCAGGCAGCCCAAATTGCGCAAAAACTGGCCCACGCGAATCAGGGCAGTTTCAGCGGCCGTCTGGCGCATTACTTGTGTGAGCAGGCTGCTTCTTGTATTGCCAATCAGGAACCCGAGCAAGCCCTCTCCCTGCTTCAGGAATCAATCGAAACGGCGCCAGATGCGCCGCGACCCCGCATAGATCTCGCCAAGCTACTGAATAGCCAAGGCAAGCCGGGAGAAGCTTATGCAGCACTTCAGAAGTCTCTTGAATCCTCACCCGCTGCCACGCCCCTGATCGCCGGACCTTTCGCCGAATATGCGCTTGCATCCGGGCATTCATTCGAAGCACTTGAATTGCTCAAAACAAATTACGACCTGGCCCCCTCACTGGATGTTCTGGATGCCATCGTGGCGCTGGAGGCCACCGTGCAGGGCCCCTCGCCCAGCGCACGCGACTGGTACGTGCGACATCTGGAACGAGAGCCATCGCTGGTCGCCGCAGCCAAATGGATTGCGGGCGAAAAGCTCGAACACGAGCAGTTTCATCCGCAGGTACAACGGGCCTTGGACCATGCCGTCAAACCGCTGACACGCTACCGCTGTGCTGCCTGCGGCTTCGAGGCCAAACAACATTTCTGGCATTGTCCGGGCTGCCAGGCGTGGGACAGTTACCCGACCCGACGGGTTGAAGAGCTATGACAGACACATCTAATTTCATGACCGTTTCAAGAGAAAAATTATCGAAGGCGCGCGTGCTCGTGGTTGGCGACGTGATGCTGGACCGCTACTGGTTCGGCGCCGTCGACCGTATCTCACCCGAAGCACCGGTGCCCATTGTGCGCATCACGCGCGAAGAAGAACGCAATGGCGGGGCGGCCAACGTAGCCTACAACGTGGTTACGCTAGGTGCCCAATCCTCGCTGCTTACCGTCGTGGGCGATGATGAAGCCAGCCACAAGCTCGAAGCCCTGGTTGCCGGCACCGGCATCCGCACGCATTTTGGCCGCGATGCCGAACTGAAGACCACCGTCAAACTGCGGGTCATTGGCCGCCAGCAGCAACTGCTGCGCCTGGATTTCGAAAACACGCCCAAGACGGAAGTGCTGGCCTCGCAGACAACAACCTTCGCCACGCTGCTGCCCGAACACGATGCCGTCCTCTTTTCGGATTACGGCAAGGGCGGCCTGGCCCACGTGAGCAACATGATTGCGCGTGCCCGGGCGGCCGGCAAACCGATCCTGATCGACCCCAAAGGCACCGACTTTTCCCGCTACAAAAATGCCAGCGTCATTACACCGAATCGCGCCGAGTTGCAGCAGGTCATCGGTCCCTGGCTGGACGAAGCTGACCTCCAGACCAAATGTCAAAACCTGCGCGAACAACTCGGCCTGGACGCCGTGCTGTTGACCCGCAGCGAAGAAGGCATGACACTGTTCGACGCGCAGGGGCAGCTCAGTGTGAGTGCCCAGGCCCTTGAAGTGTTTGACGTGACCGGCGCTGGCGATACGGTCATTGCCACCATGGCAGCGATGGTGGCTGCCGGTTTGAGTATGCGGGAGGCCCTGCCGTTGGCGAATCGGGCCGGCGGGCTGGTGGTGGGCAAGTTTGGTACGGCCACGGTTTCTTATGAGGAGTTGTTCGCATGACCCGAATCGTTGTTACGGGTGCTGCCGGCTTTATTGGCAGCAACCTGATTAAGGGCCTGAATGCGCGCGGCTTCGACGACATCATTGCCGTCGATGACCTGACGCAGGGCGACAAGTTTCGCAATCTCGCCGATCTGCAGATTGCAGACTATGTGGATGCCGGCGTGTTTTATGACATGTTCGCCCACGGTGCCTTCGGCCAGATCGAGGCTGTGTTTCATGAAGGTGCCTGCAGCGACACCATGGAAAGCAACGGCAAGTACATGATGGACAACAACTACGTGACCTCCGTCAGTTTGTTCCAGGCGTGTCAAAAACGCGGCGCGCGGCTCTTGTATGCGTCCAGCGCCGCCACTTACGGCGGTTCCAACACCTTCAGGGAAGAGCCCGCCTTTGAGCGGCCTCTCAATGTGTACGGCTACTCCAAACTATTGTTTGACCAGCGCATGCGGCGCGAGTGCGGTGTCGATTTCCAACGCTCCATCGTCGGCAAAACCGGGCAGGTGGTGGGTTTTCGTTACTTCAATGTGTATGGTCCACATGAGCAGCACAAAGGCCGCATGGCCAGCGTCGCCTTCCACCAGTTCAAGCAGTTTCAGCTTGAGGGCAAGGTCAAGCTGTTCGGTGACTACGGTGGCTACGCCCCGGGGGCGCAGATGCGTGATTTCGTTTTTATTGACGATGTGGTGGCGGTCAATCTCTGGTTCTTTGACCACCCCGGTGTGTCTGGCATCTTCAATCTGGGCACCGGCCGGGCCCAGCCCTTCAACGACGTCGCCAGCTCCGTGGTGAACGCGATGCGGGCCATCCAGGGCGAGGCCGCATTGCCACTTGAAGCGATTGCTGCAGCGGGTCTGATTGAATACGTTCCCTTCCCTGACGCCCTGCGTGGCAAGTACCAGTGTTACACCCAGGCCGACCTGACTGCCTTGCGGGCCACGGGCTGCGACCACAGCTTCGCTGACGTGCAGAGCGGCGTGTCGAAATACGTTCAATGGATGGCCAGTCAGGCCTGAGTTCAACTATTTGTCCTACCTGCAACAGGATTTTCTGACGGCGCGTCAACGCATCCTGTCTTGTGCTCGTTGTGTTGCTGGCCTTGTTACAAATACGGGGCCCACATTTTTGTGTGTTTCTCATTCACCTTCAGGAGTTGATTCATGTTGAAGAAAATTCTGGCCATCGTGGCCATGTTGTATGCCGCAGCCTGCTTTGCCGCCGTGGACGTCAACAAGGCCGGCGCAGCCGAACTGGACAGCATCAAGGGCATCGGGCCAGCCATGTCCACCAAGATTCTGGACGAGCGCAAGAAAGGGAACTTCAAGGATTGGAATGACTTCATCGAGCGCGTCAAGGGTGTGGGCGAAGGCAATGCGGCCAAGTTTTCCACAGAAGGCCTGACCGTGAACGGGTCCGCGTTCAAGGGCGCTGCGGCGGCACCCGCTGCCAAGGAAGAAAAGAAAGACCTCAAGGCTGAAGCGAAAACCAAGACAGACGCCAACAAGGTATCCAAGGCGGATGAAAAGCAGAAAAAAGCTGGAGCGACCACACCCGCCGCCAGTGCAGCCAGTGCTGCCAAGAAGTAATTCAGAGTTGATCAATAAAAAACCCGCTTCGGCGGGTTTTTTATTGATCAGCGCCCGCTCAAGCCGTACTACTGCAGACTCATCTGCCCAGTTGACTTGCACTCGTACATGGCGCGGTCGGCAACACACAGCAAATTACCCATATCAGCACCGTGATCCGGGTACAGACCCAGACCTAAGCTGGCACTGACACGCACAAACACACCGGGGTCCAGTGTGATCGGATCGGATAGTGTCTCAATCAGTTTCATACCAATTTGAACAAGCTCCTGCGGATCGTCAAAGGATTCAACAAGCAGGACAAACTCGTCCCCGCCCAACCGGGCAACCGTATCGGACGCCCGAACCGCGCCCACGAGGCGCCGTGCCATGGTGATCAGAACCGCGTCCCCGGCAGCATGGCCATAGTCATCGTTAATGGTTTTGAAATCATTCAAGTCAATCATCAACAGCGCAAAAGATTTGCCGCCGCGTTTGGCCCGTTCCACCGCAGAATGGAAACGATCTGCCAGGAGTATTCGGTTGGCCAGGCCGGTCAGATTATCGTGATGGGCCTGAATTCTCAGCGTCATCTCACTGGCGCGAAGGTCCGAAATCTCGCGCTGCAAAGCTTGCACCCGTTGTGCCACACACTGCTCCACGCGAAGATCCTGGCTAAGCAACAGTTCGGATACCTGCCGGCGCATCGCGCTCGCCCGGGCCAATGCCCGGTCTCGTTGAGCACGTACCAGCTGCAATCGGCGACTCAACATGAGGACGATAGCGACCATCATCAACACACCAAGCACCAGCGATGCCGACATGGCGGCGTCGGTCAGTTCATGACCGATCCACGCCAACCCACCCAGGCCCAACACCAGCGCAACACTGCGCCCCAGCCAGAGCCGCTGAGGTCGATGGATATACCCTGCGTGATTACCAAGGCCAGACATGATCTTTTCCAGAATTTGGCAAGAACAACAATGTGACATCCTGCCTACCCGAGTCGAGCGGGTTGCACAGATGCGTTGAGGGTCACATTTTGCCGAGCGATCCTGCCAGCGTCCATCCCCCAAATGGGGGATATGCATCACGTCATTGGCTTGGCGCGTGCCAAGGGATCAATCGATGGACAACAATGCCATCTGTGTCACGCCAGCAAGCGATGCAGGCCGCTCAGCTTCGCGATCAAGCTTGAAGGTGCTGACCGTCGCCGCGAGTTGTGCCGCCTGGTCTCGCAAGCTCTCTGCGGCGGCGGCACTCTGCTCCACCAGGGCGGAGTTCTGCTGTGTCATCTGGTCAAGTGAGGCAATGGCGGTGTTGATCCGGGAGATGCCCTCGCATTGCGCCGACGCGGCGACGGTGATCTCGCCCAGTGTGTCCGTCACCCGCTGAACCGAGTTCACGATGTCATTCATGGTGTCACCGGCATCGGCCACCAGTCGCGTGCCACGGGCCACCCGATCAACGCTCGCCGCGATCAAAATCTTGATCTCCTTGGCCGCCTGCGCCGAACGCCCGGCCAGAGTGCGCACTTCGGCCGCCACCACCGCAAAACCCCGTCCCTGCTCACCTGCGCGCGCGGCTTCCACGGCCGCATTGAGTGCCAGGATGTTGGTCTGGAAGGCGATGCCGTCGATCACGGTGATGATGTCGGCGATCCGGGCCGAACTGGTGTTGATCTCGCCCATGGTGCTGACGACTTCCGCAACCACCGTGCCCCCGCGCGCCGCCGCGCTGGCCGCCGATGCGGCGAGCTGACTGGCCAGCCGGGCGGAATCGGCACTGTTCATCACGATGCCGGTGAGATGGTCCATGGACGACGCCGTCTGCTGCAGGTTCGATGCGGCGTCCTCGGTACGCTGGCTCAAATCCTGATTGCCTGCGGCCACCTCGCTGCTCGCCACCTGAATCGAATCGGCCGCATGGCGAATCCCGCCCACCAGAGTCTTTAACTTGTCCTGCATGGCCGCGATGCCCTGCAACAGTCGCCCGGTTTCGTCAAAAATCCGGACCTCGACCTGTGACGACAAATCACCCGTGGCGATTCGCTCCGCCACCACCACGGCGCGGCTGATCGGGGCCGTCACACTGACCGTGATGCGCCAGGCGATCAGGCCGCCCATGACGAGAGCCATCAGCACCAGAGCGCCCACGACGACAAACATGTTGTGCTGCAAGGCCGCCACCTCGACGCTGGCGGACTCACTTTGATGGCGCTGCAGTTCTATCAATTCCACCACATGGCCGCGCAACACGATTTCCGCCGGCCGCACCCGGTTCATCAGGGTCAGCACCGCCGCCACCGTGTCACCGTCCACGGCCTGCTTCAGGGAATCCCTGAACTCCGGCAGCACCTTCTCGCCGGCGCGGGAAATGTCGGCCATCAGTTGGCGCTCCTGATCGCTGGCCTTGTCGCCAGCCAGCAAAGCGGTGAGATCGCGCTGTGTCTTGACATACGACGTCTCTGCAGCCCGCGTACCCTGGGCTTCAACTTCCAGCTGCTTGCGGTCCAGGTCGGCAAACAAGGCGGCCGAACGTGTGTGAACCGCCAGGTCGTTGAGACTGCCCATCAATTCATTGGCCAGCGCCGTTTTCAGGTTGTTCACCTGAACGATGCGCTGCACTTGCGCCCCGAGCAACCGTAACGCGTACGAGCTGGTGATTGCGACCGCCAGCAGCAGCACCAGGATGCTGACAAAGCCCAGCGCCAGTCGGCGCGCCAGGGACATCGACCGGAATAAGTGCCTGGACATAGCGGATGCCAATCTTTATGCGCTTAGGCGCCGAAGCCGCCACCACCCGGCGTGCAAATCTCAAACACATCGCCGGCTTGCATCTCGGCCTGGCCGATGTGGCCCAGCGCTTCCACCCGTCCATCCGTCCGCAACACCCGATTCACGCCGACTTGCCCCGGCTGGCCGCCCGCCATGCCAAAGGCACCATGCAGGCGACCGTTGGACAGAATGCTGGCGGTCATGGCTTCCAGGAACCGGACGCGCCGCACGCCGCCGTTGCCGCCGTGCCAGTGCCCGGACCCGCCCGAGCCCGGGCGGATCTCATAACTTTCCAACCGCACCGGAAAACGGAACTCGAACACTTCCGGGTCGGTCAGGCGGGAATTGGTCATATGGGTTTGCACCACGTCGGTGCCGTTGAAGCCCCCGACGAGAGCCCCGTCGGCGCTCGTCATGCCACCGGCACCCGAGCCGCCCGAGATCGTCTCGTAGTACTGGTAGTGGGCGTTGCCAAAGGTGAAGTTGTTCATGGTGCACTGGCTGCCGGCCATCACCCCCAGCGCGCCGTACAAGGCGTTGGTGATGCAAGTCGAGGTTTCCACATTGCCCGCCACCACCGAAGCCGGCGGATTCGGATTCAGCATGGAGCCCAGCGGAATGATGACCTGAAGCGGCTTGAGGCAGCCCGCGTTGAGCGGAATGTCGTCGTCCACCAGGGTTCGGAACACATACAAGACCGCGGCCATGCACACCGCCGTCGGTGCGTTGAAGTTGTTGGTCTGCTGTGGCGAGGTGCCGCTGAAGTCGATCACCGCGCTGCGCTCGGCCGCATTGACACGAATCGCCACCTGGATCTGCGCCCCGTTGTCCAGCGGCAAGGTGAAGGCGCCATCTTTCAGACGCGTGATGACCCGGCGTACCGATTCTTCGGCGTTGTCCTGCACATGGCGCATATAAGCCTGCACCACCTCCAGGCCGAAGTGATCCACCATCTTGCCCAGCTCCTGCACGCCTTTTTCGTTGGCGGCGATCTGCGCCCGGAGATCGGCCATGTTCTGCTGCGGGTTGCGGCTCGGGTATTCGCCACTCTGCAGCAGCGCCACCATCTCGGCCTCGCGCAGCACGCCGCGGTCCACCAGCTTGAAGTTGTTGATCTGCACGCCCTCCTCTTCAATGCGCGTGGAGAACGGGGGCATGGAACCCGGCGTGATGCCGCCGACATCGGCATGGTGGCCGCGGGAACCCACGTAAAACGTGGGTTGGTCATTCAGGTAGACCGGCGTGATGACCGTGATGTCGGGCAAATGCGTGCCGCCATGGTAGGGGTCGTTCAGCACGTACACATCACCGGGCTGCATGCTGGTGGCGTTCTCGCGCACCACGGTCTTGATGCTTTCACCCATGGAGCCCAGATGCACCGGCATGTGCGGCGCGTTGGCAATCAGGTTGCCGCTAGCGTCGAACAGCGCACAGCTGAAGTCCAGCCGCTCCTTGATGTTGACCGAGTAGGCGGTGTTCTGCAGTTGCAGGCCCATCTGCTCGGCGATGTTCATGAACAGGTTGTTGAACACCTCCAGCAGCACCGGGTCCACGGTCGTACCAACTGCAAATTTGATAGCACGCTGCGCCCGTCGAATCAGGGCCAGGTGGTCAAACTCTGTCAAAGTAGCTTCCCAACCGGGCTCCACCACGGTGGTGGCGTTCTTCTCGGCGATGATGGCCGGGCCGGGGATGATGTCCCCCGGGCGCAGGTCCTCGCGCACCACCAGCGCCGCCTCCACCCACTGGCCGCCCGAATACATGCGCACTGTCTCGCGCACGGCACCGCTGGCCCGCAGATCACGCGGCGCATGCAGGGTGTGGCGCGGTTCGGCCGGGGCGTCGCCGGCAATCACCGCCTCCACCGACACGGCCTCGACGATCAGGCCCTTGCCCTCCATCAAAAAGGAGAAACGCTGGCGATAGGCGGCTTCAAAACCGGCTTCGATATGCGCCACGACCAGCGCCGGCGTGGCGTCGCCCATCTGCGGATACACCACCACCAGCGCCGAGTCGCTGCCCTCGTAGCGCACATGCACGCGCCGGTGCGTGGTGATGTGGCCCTGGCTGACCTGCTGGCGCGTCAACTCTTCCTCGGCCACCGTGGCCAGCGCATCAAGTTGGGCGGCGATGCCGGACAGGGCTTCGGCCCTGAGTTTGACCTCCACCGCCTGCTCGCGAATCACGGTCTGGTCGGCCAGCCCCATGCCATAAGCGCTGAGCACGCCCGCCAGCGGGTGCACAAAGATACGCGTCATGCCCAGCGCATCAGCCACCAGACAGGCATGCTGGCCGCCGGCGCCGCCAAAACACTGCAGGGTGTAGCGCGTGACGTCATAACCCCGCGCCACGGAAATCTTCTTGATCGCGTTGGCCATTTGCTGCACCGCGATGTTGATGAAGCCCTCGGCCACGTCCTCGGACGCCAGCTGGGTCTGGCCGGCGAGTGCCTCGAATTTCTCCTGCACCACTTCCAGGCTCAGCGCCTCATTGGCATGCGGACCGAACACCTTGGGGAAATAGCGCGGCTGGATTTTGCCCAGCATCACATTCGCGTCGGTCACCGCCAGCGGGCCGCCACGGCGGTAGCTGGCCGGGCCGGGGTTGGCGCCGGCGCTCTGTGGCCCGACCCGAAAGCGCGACCCGTCAAACGCCAGCAGCGAACCGCCGCCGGCCGCCACCGTGTGAATGCTCATCATCGGTGCCCGCATGCGCACGCCGGCCACCTGGGTTTCGAACTCGCGCTCGAACTCACCGGCGTAATGCGACACGTCGGTCGAGGTGCCGCCCATGTCAAAGCCGATGACCTTCTCGATGCCGGCAATCGCCGCGGTGCGGGCCATGCCCACAATGCCGCCGGCCGGGCCGCTCAGAATCGCGTCCTTGCCCTGGAACACATGCGCGTCGGTCAAGCCACCGCTGGATTGCATGAAAAACAGCTTCACGCCCGGCATGTCGCCGGCCACCTGCTCCACATAACGCCGCAGAATCGGCGACAGATAGGCATCCACCACCGTGGTGTCGCCGCGGCTGACGAACTTCATCATCGGGCTGGTTTCATGCGAGGTGCTGATCTGAGTAAAGCCCACCTCGGTCGCGATGCGTTTGGCCGCCAGTTCATGCTCGGTGTAACGGTAACCGTGCATGAATACGATGGAAACAGAGCGCAGACCCCGTGCATATTGCGCAGATAGCTCTTCTTTTAATAGCAATTCGTCAAGCGGCTGAATCACGTCGCCATGCGCGCCGACGCGCTCCTGGGCCTCGACGACAGCGCTGTACAAGAGCTCGGGCAGCTGGATGTTGCGGTCAAAAATGCGCGGACGGTTCTGGTAGGCAATGCGCAGCGCATCGCGGAAACCGCGCGTGGTCACCAGCAGGGTCGGTTCGCCCTTGCGCTCCAGCAGCGCATTGGTGGCGACCGTGGTGCCCATCTTGACGCAGGCCACGCGCTCGGGCGTGACCGGCTCGCCGGCTTTGAGCCCCAGCAGATGACGAATGCCGGCCACGGCGGCGTCCTTGTATTGCTCGGGGTTTTCGCTCAGCAGCTTGTGCGTGACCAACGTGCCGTCGGGGCGTTTACCCACCACGTCGGTGAACGTGCCACCGCGGTCAATCCAGAATTGCCAGAGTTTGCTGTCCAGTGTGTTGTTGAGGTCTTGCATGATGATGTTGCGTCGATTCTTGCGAACGACGATCCGGTTTAGTTGAAGTAATAAGGGACAAAAATGGCATTGGCCTCGTGGCCGACCGAGCGAACCCATTCACGCGAAAAGCGCTCGCCCATGCGTTTGATTTCCAGCTCCAGCTCTGGCGACAGGCGCTCAACCTTGATGCCGTTGCGCTGCAACTCCTGGGTCGAACTCCGGGCCACGGTTTCACTGGTCAGCCAGCCCCGGCCTTCTGCTTCGCTGGCGGCTTTCAATACCGCCGCGCGCGCGTCGGGCGCGAGCAAGTCGAAGCTTTTTGCGTTGACGAACACGATGTTCTTGGGGAACCAGGCATTGATCTCGTAGTAATACTTGATAGGGCCCCAAACCTTGTTCTCCACACCGGTCACGGCCGACGTGATCATGGTGTCCAGCCGACCTTCGCCGAGTGCCCGTCCGACATCGCCCATGGCGATATCCACGGGATCGGCGCCCAATATCTCGGCAATGCGAACCGTGGTCTGGTTGTAGGTGCGCATTTTCATATGTCTGAAGTCAGCCGCCGTCTTGATCGGCCGGGTCGCATACAGGCCTTGCGGTGGCCAGGGCACGGCATACAAAATCTTGAGCCCGCGCCGGGCAAACTCCCGCGCCATGCCAGGACGCTGCAACTGCCACAGGCGTTGGGCGGCTGGGTAGGAACCGACGACAAACGGAATGGAATCGGCGCCCGCGATCGGCATGTCCGTGACCAGGCTGGTCATGATGGTCTCGCCGGCCTGCACTTTGCCATCCTGCACCGCCTGACGAATGTCGTTGAGCTTGAACAGGCTGCCGTTGGGCGCCAACTCAATCTTGAGCTGGCCTTGGGTGGCCGCCTCCACTTCACGCCCAAATTGGGCGATGTTTTCGCCGTGAAACGATTCCGCCCGATAGCCGGTGGCCAATTTCCAGGTGGTTTGAGCGTGCGCCACCGTGGCCGCGCAGAGCGCAGCAATCAGGAACAGTTTCATGAGAATCTCCGAAGAGCTTGAAGGGAGTCGGGTTGTGCCTGAAAGGCTAGACAATCACGTCATGTTGCGCGGCATCCACAGCACGATGTCCGGCACAAAGTAGGTCAGCAAAACCATGAACACCATCACCAGAAAGAAAGGCAGCGCCACCCGGGCCAGGTAGGTCAACTGCTTTTTGGTCAGGCCTTGCAGCACGAAGAGGTTGAAGCCCACCGGCGGCGTAATCTGCGCCATCTCGACCACCAGCACAATGAAGATGCCGAACCAGATCAAATCAAACCCGGCTTTCTCCACCGTGGGCAACAGGATCGACATGGTCAGCACCACCATCGAGATGCCGTCCAGAAAACAGCCCAGCACGATGAAGAAGCCCACCAGCATCACGATCAACATGAACGGCGACAGATGCAGCGCGCCAATGAATTCAGCCAGGTGACGCGGCAGGCCGATAAAGCCCATGGCCAGCGTCAGGAACGCAGCCCCGGCCAGAATCAAACCGATCATGCAATACACCCGGCAGGCCGCCATCACCCCGCTCTTGAAGGTGGCCCAGGTCAGGGTGCGCTCCAACCCGGACAGAATCAGCGAGCCACCTACCCCTAGCGCCGCCGCCTCCGTGGCGGTGGCGACACCGGAGTAGATCGAGCCTAAAACCAGAGCAATCAAGGACACCACCGGGATCAGATGGCGCGAGGCATACACCTTTTGCCCGAAGCTCATGGACACATCGGCCGGGGGCACTTTGTCCTTGTTGAACAAGGCCCAGACAATGATGTAACCGCTGAACAAGGCGGCCAACACCAGCCCCGGTATCACCCCGGCAATAAAGAGTTTGGCAATCGACACATTGGCGGCCACGCCGTACACAATCATGATGATGGACGGCGGAATCAGCAGCCCCAGCGTGCTGGCACCGGCCAGGGTGCCGATGGAGATGTCGTCCGGGTAACCGCGTTTTTTCAGCTCCGGCAACGAGATCTTGCCAATGGTGGCGCAGGTCGCCGCCGACGAGCCCGAGACCGCCGCGAAGATGGTGCTGCCAATCACATTGACATGCAGCAGGCGGCCGGGCAAGCGGTCCAGCCAGGGCGCCAGGCCTTTGAACAGGCCCTCGGAGAGCTTGCTGCGAAACAGGATTTCACCCATCCACAAAAACAGCGGCAGCGCGGTCAGCGTCCAGCTCGAGGTCGTGCCCCAGATGGTGAGCAACATGGCGTCGCCCACGGGCCGCTGGGTGAACATTTCCATGGCGATCACCGCCACGCCCAGCAGCGACAGGCCGATCCACAAGCCGGAGCCCAGGACGATAAAGAGCATCAGGATCAATGCGCCCGCAATTAAGATGTCCATGACATTTTTCCAGTTAGATGAGTCGGGGTTTATTCAGCGCGGGCGGATTCGCCATCGGATTCTTCAAAGAAGGTCCGGCCTTGGATGCGGCTGATCAGGGCGTCGGCAAAAGCCACCGCGAAACCGATGCTGCCCAGCACCATCATGGTTTGCGGTAGCCAGAGCGGGGTCGCATCAGCCGCTGCCGACACGTCATGAAAGGTATAGGAAATCCAGGCCATGCGGGCAGCGAACCATGCAAAATAAGCGCTCAAAGCCACTGCGGCGCCAAGACACCAGTACTCAAAAACAAGCTTGGCGCGCGCCGGCAGTTTCTGCAACACCATGGTGACCCGGATGTGATCGCCGTGCCGGAGCGTCTCCGGCAATGCCAGGAACAGGGTCGCAGCAATCGCATAGCCGGCATAGGCGTCCAGACCGGGAATGTCCCACAGGAACTCCCGGGCCGCAACCCCCAACAGGATCACGCCAAACGTCATCACCATCGAGATGCAGGCGAGGAGCAGCAGGAATTTATAGAAATTTTTGACAAGTTTGTTCATGGCATGCTCCTGGAGGACAAGACAAATTGATACTAAAAACACCGGGTGCGTGGCGCGCCCGGTCCGGCTATCTACAGCTTGTGATAAGCGTCAATGATGGCTTTGCCTTCAGGGCCAGCCGTCTTGAGCCACTCTTCGGTCATGGTCGCGCCAATCTTGTTCAGGCCGTCGCGAATCTCATCCGTGGGCAGGCCGGTGACCATGCCGTTCTTGCCCAGGTCCTTGATGTAGGCCGCGTCTTTGGTGCGGCTTGCGGCCCAACCGCGCTCTTCAGCGGCGTTGGCGGCGCCCACGATAGCGTCCTGGGTGGCTTTGTCCAGCGCGTCAAAAGCCTTCTTGTTGACCACCGTGGCATTGCGCGGCAACCAGGCGCTGACGATGTAGAAATGCTTGGTCTGCTCGTACAGTTTGCTGTCGATCCCGCTGGCGCTGGAGGTCAGGAAATTATCGACCGCGCCGGTCGCCAGCGCCTGACCCAACTCGGCCAGTTGAATCGTGACCGGCTGGGCTTTGACCAGTTGCGCGATCCGGGTGGTGGCCGGGTTGTAGGCGCGCATCTTGGTGCCTTTGAAATCGTCCATCGTCTTCATGGGCTTGGTCGAATACAGCGACTGTCCTGGCCAGGGCACCGAGAACAAGAGCTTCAGGCCTTGCTCCGCCAGCAGTTTTTCGGTCGCGGGCTTTGAAGCGATATAGAGCTTCTTGGCCGCGCCGTAGCTGGTCGCCAGAAAGGGAATCGAATCGACGCCGAACAGGGCGTTCTCGTTGGACGCGCTGGAGAGAATGAACTCGCCTATTTGCGCCTGGCCAGTTTGCACGGCACGCTTGATCTCCGGCATTTTGTACAGGGAGGCGCCAGCATGCACGGTGATCTTGAGCTTGCCGGCCGTGGCCTTGCCCACGTCATCGGCAAACTGCTGCACGTTTTCCGTCTGAAAGGTGTTGGTGGCATAGCCCGTGGGCAAATCCCATTTCGCTTGCGCAAAGGCCAGCGGTGCCGTCAGGGTGGAAGCGCAGGCCAGGACGAGGACAAGTTTTTTCATTTCAGTTCCTAAGTGAGTCGCGGTTAAAAAGAGGCAAGTTGTTGATTGAACAAGTCAGTGATCAGCATCGCCCCCGGAGCATGGGTGATGCAGAACGCGGGGCGGGCCTGGACCAGTGCGGCTTGGGGCGTGACGCCGCAGGCCCAGAACACCGGAATTTCATCAGCCATCACCTCGACCGCGTCGCCATAGTCGGGCGCGTCCAGATCGGTGATGCCGATCAGGGCAGGATCACCCAGATGCACCGGCGCGCCATGCACATTGGGGAAACGCGAGGTCACCTGGATGGCGCGAATAGCGGCGGCCGCCTTCATGGGGCGCATCGACACCACCATCGGGCCGTGGAAGACGCCAGCGGCTTGGGTTTGAATATTGGTGCGGTACATGGCCACATTCTTGCCCTGGGCGATATGCCGCAAGGACAGGCCGGCTTCCAGCAAGGCCTGCTCGAACGAGAACGAGCAGCCCAGCACAAAGGTCACCAGGTCAGCACGCCACAAGGACGAGATGTCGGTCGGTTCAGCAACCACTTCACCCTGGCGCCACACGCGGTAGCGCGGCAGGTCGGAGCAGATGTCGATGTCCGCACCCAGACTCGGCAACATGGCCTCGCCCGGCTCCGACACGGCGAGCAGCGGACAGGGCTTGGGGTTGCGCTGACAGTAAAGCAGAAAGTCATTGGCCTGGGCTTGCGGAAGAATGACCACATTGCCCTGCACATGATCGCTGGCCAGACCGCTGGTGTGCGACTGCCAGACACCCTGGCGAATCAGCTTGCGCACATGCGGCGCCTGCTTCGCTCCCTCAGGGCCAAAAACCGACAGGATGGATTCCGAAAGAATGTTCACTTGAATACCCCAATTCACATGTCATGTTGATGACGATGGGCGGATTGTGGAAGCTCAAATGATGTTGCGCAAATTCAAAATTTTTTGCTTGCAGCATCGATTTTTTCGATGTTCAGGGTATACCCTTGGACGCCCGTTTTGGTGCATTTGAAGTCCCTTGCACGAAGGCGATGGCGGACTTGACCAAGGCTTCAACGGCTTGGGAGCTGGGGTCCGTGCGGTAACTCGCGTGGATCGGCAAGGCCTGCAGCCGGGCATCACAGCTCAGCAGTTTCAGACTGGCAAACCCCGTCAGGCGCTGCACGGCAACACGGGGCAACGAGGCCACGCCAAAGCCACCCTGCACCAGTTGCACCATCGCAGAAATAGACGAAATCGCGTGCACCCTTTTGGGTTCCATCTGGTGTTGGCGGAACAAATCCAGCAGGGTGACGTGGGGCTGCGAGCCTTTTTGAAAGGTCAACAACTCCATTTCAGCCAGTTCATCAAGCCGGTATTTTCTTTTTTTGTGCAGTGCCGGATGACCGACAAAGGCCATTTCCATCGGCGGCAAGGCATGGTTTCGGACCCCATCGGCTGATGCAGGCAAAACGGCAAAGACCAGGTCCAGCGTGCCGCGCTGAACCTGCTCTATCAGAAGCGGCGTGGTCTCCACGGTCAGCTCCAGCGCCAGCCCCGGTTGATCCTTGCGCAGCTTCTCCAGCCAGGGAATCAGCCAGGAATGGAGTACCGACTCGATTGCCCCAATGCGCATCGACACGGCCAGCGGCGCACCGGACCCCATTTCCGCCTTGACTTCGCGCTGCAGTTCCAGCAACTTCTGGGCGTACACCAGAAACCGCGCGCCGGCGGTGGTGAGCTTGAACTGCTTGTCGCGCCGGTCCAGCAGCAACACCCCCAGCTCGTCCTCCAGCGTGGAAATACGACTCGACATGGCGGACTGGGTCAGAAACAGTTTGTCGGCGGCCCGCGAGATGCTCTTGAGCGAGGCGACCCAATAGAAGGCTTCAACAAAACGTAGATTCATGACGAATTATGATGTTGCCACCATGATCTCTGTCCTCGCAATCTGCATCGGCGCCAGCATTGGCGCACTGGCCCGCTGGCGCTTGGGGCTGTGGCTCAACCCGGGTGCAGCCATCCCCTTCGGCACCCTCGCCGCCAACCTCATTGGCGGCTACCTGGTCGGCGTCTGCGTCGCCTTCTTTCAGGCCCTGCCTAACCTCGACCCGGTTTGGCGCCTGGCCCTGGTCACCGGCTTTCTGGGCGCGCTCACCACCTTCTCCAGCTTCTCGGCCGAGGTGGTCGGCATGCTGGGGCAACAGCGCTACGCCCTGGCTTTCGGCACGACTGCCGTGCACCTGTTCGGTTCGCTGCTGCTGACCGTGGCCGGGATTCAAACTGTTACATTTTTTGTAGCGTCTCGCGCTTGACGGACGCGGGCTGGCGGCCGATTAACTTACACGCCAGCGATTTGACGAACTTGTTGTTACCGCTGTTACATCTGTAGCCGTAAGCAGTGTGGGGGCTTCTTTTGAAGTCCGCAAGGGTGTCCCATAATGAAAAAAACAGACTTCCGGATGCGCAATGCATCTGGAGGTCCAGAAGACTGGAAGGAAAATCTCATGCGTCTGTCTTTACGCTTCATTCTGCCCTTGTTACTCGTTCTGGCGGGCATTGCCTACGCGATCGCCCCCCTGGTCGACAAGCTGACGCTGGGCTGGTTCATGCGCGATATCGAAATCCGCTCCTCGCTGATCGCCAGCACCATCCAGGAGCCGCTGCAGGAACAGCTCGCCGCCAACAAGAACGCCAAGATCGCGGAATTTTTCAACCGCATCACCCAGAACGAGCGGATCTATGCCGTCGGCTACTGTCCTGACCCGACCGGTACCGTTCTGGCCAGCCGCTGGCTGCCGGCCGAGATCCGTTGCGCCAGTCTCGGTCGCTGGGAAGGGCCCGGTCACCACCTGTTGCCGAGCGCGCAAGGCCCCTTGCAAGTGGCCGTGTTGCCCATGGTCAGCGAGGCCATGCCGGCCGGCCGCCTGATCGTCGTGCATGACATGAGTTTCATCAGCCGGCGCAGCGAGGAAACCAATCGCTACCTGTTCTACGCCTTCATGGGACTGGCGGCGGTGATCTCGCTGATCACGGTGGTCATCGCCCAGCTGTCGTGGCGCGGCTGGATGGCCGGCATGCGCTCGCTGCTGCGCGGCGAGGGACTGCTGCGGCGGCCCGAGTTCGATGCACAACCAGCGAACCCGCCCAGCCCACCCGGCTTCAAGCCCATTGCGCGCGACCTGCAGCGTCTGATTCAGGAGCTGGAAGCCGACACACGGGCCCGGGACGAGAGCCAGGTCACCTGGACGCCGGAAGCCCTGCGCGGCATCCTGCGCGGTGAATTGAGCGGCGAGGACGTGATCGTCGTCTCCAACCGCGAACCCTACAGCCACCAGCGCCGCGGCGAGCGCATCGAGGTTCAGCGGCCGGCCAGTGGACTGGTCACCGCGCTGGAGCCCATCATGCGCGCCTGTTCCGGCACCTGGATCGCCCACGGCAGCGGCTCGGCCGACCGCGACTTCGTTGACAAGAACGACTGCGTCGGCGTACCGCCGGACAAGCCCGCCTACCAGCTGCGCCGCGTCTGGCTGAGCGCTGAAGAAGAGGCTGGCTACTACTACGGATTCTCCAATGAGGGACTCTGGCCGCTGTGCCATATCGCCCATGTGCGACCGACCTTCCGCTCCAGCGACTGGGCGCAGTACGTCGCCGTCAACCGCAAATTTGCCAAGGCGGTGGTGAGCGAGGCCAAGACCAAGGACCCCATCGTTCTGGTGCAGGACTACCACATGGCGCTGTTGCCGAAGATGATCCGCGACGAGCTGCCGAATGCCACCATCATCACCTTCTGGCACATCCCATGGCCGAACCCGGAATCCTTCGCCATCTGCCCGTGGCGCGAAGAGGTGCTGGAGGGGCTGCTGGGCAGCAGCATTCTGGGCTTTCATACCCAGTTTCACTGCAATAATTTTGTCGACACGGTGGACCGCTTCATCGAGGCGCGCGTGGACCGGGCCTCTTTCAATGTCACCTTTGGCGGCAAGTCCACCGCCGTGCGTCGTTACCCAATCTCCATTGCCTGGCCACCGGAAGCGGAGATGATGGAAAAGTCCGTGGCGGACTGTCGCAGCAGCATCCGCCAGTTGAACGACCTGCCGCAAGAACACAAGCTCGGCGTGGGCGTCGACCGGCTGGACTACACCAAAGGCATCGTGGAACGCTTTCGTGCGATTGAGCGCCTGCTGGAGCTGAATCCGGACTGGATCGGTCGCTTTACCTTTGTCCAGATCGCGGCGCCGACGCGCTCGGGCATCGACGAGTACCAGCATCACGAGGAACAGGTACGAGCCATGGCCGCGCGCATCAACACCCGGTTTGGGCGCCAGGGGCCGCCGCCCATCGTGCTCAAGATCGAGCACCACGAACCGCGCGAGGTGTATGGCTATTTCCGCGCCGCCGATCTCTGCTTCGTCAGCAGCCTGCATGACGGCATGAACCTGGTGGCCAAGGAATTTGTCGGCGCCCGCGACGACGAGCGCGGCGTCCTCATCCTCTCCGAGTTCACGGGCGCCGCCCGGGAACTGCCCGAGGCCCTGGTCGTCAACCCCTACGATGCCGATCAGTGTGCCGCGGCGCTGCACCTGGCGCTGACCATGTCGCCCAACGAGCAGCGCGACCGCATGCGCCTGATGCGGGGTCTGGTGGCTGAGTACAACGTCTTCCGCTGGGCTGGCCGCATGCTGCTCGATGCGGCCGCCATGCGCCGGCGCAGCCGGCTCACGGATAAACCAGGAACATCGACCTTATGACAACATCGCGCTCCCGCATTCCGCCAGCGCCCAAGCTGACTTGGGCCTATTTTCTCGACGTCGACGGCACCCTGATCAACATCGCCGACACACCCGAGGCGGTCCTGGTGGACGAAGCGCTGCTCGACCTGATCGGGAATCTGCATCGGGCCAGTGGCGGCGCCACGGCTTTGGTGAGCGGACGCATGATCGCGGATTTACAGAGCCGCATCGGCCTGCCCCAGCTGCCGCTGGCCGGACTGCACGGACTGGAGCGGCGCGATAGCACGGGGCGGCTGTGGATTCACGCCGCGCCGCCCGCCGCCAAGAGCGCGATCAAGCAAGCACTGGTACCGGTGCTGGCGCGTCACCCGGGTCTGCTGCTGGAGGACAAGGGACTGACACTGGCCCTGCACTATCGCAAGGCCCCCACGCTTGCCAGCTATGTCCACAAGCTCATGGGCGACTTCGCCAATGCGCCAGGGCAAGGGCTGGAGCTGCAGCGCGGCAAATGCGTGGTGGAGATCAAGCCGGCCGGCATCGGCAAGGGCACGGCGGTGGCCGAGTACCTGGCGGAGTCCCCGTTCAAGGGACGCCGTCCGGTGTTCATCGGCGACGACCTCAACGACGAGCATGGCTTCGCCGAAGTGAACAGGCTGGACGGGGTATCCATCAAGGTCGGCAAGGGCGCCAGCTGCGCGCACTTTCGCCTGCCTGACGTGGCGGCGGTACACCACTGGCTGGGCACGGCCCTGAAAGAAATAACTTGAGACACGCGATCTCGCCATGACCCATGCGCGGCGCTGCCATCGGCAGGCGCTGCTTTGTGCGATTCGCTGCCGAGCGGGCGATTTGGAGTAGCCATGTCTATAGCTATCTTATTGATAGCTTCTTGCGCTTTATCCATGCGGGCTAGAGAGGTATTTTGTTTATAAAATTGCCAAAAATTGTCAATACGGATTGCTCATGCAGGGGCAATGTGCTAGGGTAAAAAAGCTATGACAAACGATCACGACATCTATCTTTTTCGCGAGGGAACGCATGCGCATCTGGCCGATCGGCTGGGCTGCCACCTGCGTTCCAGCGGCGGTGCAGACTTCGCGGTTTGGGCGCCCAACGCCGAATCCGTCTCGGTGGTGGGGGACTGGAACGCCTGGTCCGGCGACGCGGACCCGCTCCAGGTGCGCGAGGATGGCTCCGGCATCTGGCAGGGCTTCGCCGCGGGCGCCGAGCATGGCCAGACCTACAAATACCGCATCCACTCGCGCCACGCGGGCTATGTCGTGGACAAGGCCGATCCGTTCGCGTTTTATGCCGAGGCACCGCCGGCCACGGCCTCGCGAATCTGGAGTCTTGAGCACACCTGGAACGACCAGACCTGGATGGGCGCACGCGGCCCGAAGAACGCGCTGGATGCGCCGATGGCGGTGTACGAGGTCCACCTGGGTTCCTGGCGACGCCAGGACGGCCAGTTTTACGGCTACCGTGAGCTCGCGCATCTGCTGGCCGACTACGTGCTTCAAATGGGGTTCACCCACGTCGAGCTGATGCCGGTAACCGAGCACCCGTTTTACGGTTCCTGGGGCTACCAGACGACGGGCTACTTCGCGCCCACGTCGCGCTATGGCACGCCCCAGGACTTCATGTATTTCGTTGACCACCTGCACCAGCAGGGCATTGGCGTGCTGCTGGACTGGGTGCCATCGCATTTTCCGACCGACGAGCACGGGCTGGGTTATTTCGACGGCACGCATCTCTTCGAACACGCCGATCCCCGCCAGGGTTTTCACCCGGAATGGAATTCGAGCATCTTCAACTATGGGCGCAACGAGGTTCGCAGCTTCCTGATCTCGTCGGGCCTGTTCTGGCTGGACAAATACCACCTGGACGGCCTGCGCGTAGATGCCGTGGCGTCAATGCTCTACCTCGACTATGCGCGCGAACCCGGCGAGTGGATTCCCAATCCCCACGGCGGGCGGGAAAACCTGGCCGCCATCGAGTTCCTGCGGACCCTGAATCAGGCGGTGTACCGGGAACACCCTGACACCCTCACCATCGCCGAGGAATCGACCGCTTGGCCCCGGGTGTCGCGCCCCACCGATATGGACGGTCTGGGCTTCGGCATGAAGTGGAACATGGGCTGGATGCACGACAGCCTGTCCTACATGAAGGAGGACCCGATCCATCGCCAATACCATCATCACCATCTGACCTTCTCGCTGATCTACGCCTTCAACGAGAATTTCGTCCTCCCGCTATCGCACGACGAAGTGGTGCATGGCAAAGGGTCGCTGCTCAACAAGATGCCCGGCGACGCGTGGCAGCAGTTCGCTAACCTGCGCGCGCTGTTCGGTTTCATGTGGGGGCATCCCGGCAAGAAGCTGCTCTTCATGGGCGCTGAATTCGGGCAGCGGCGCGAGTGGACACACGACGGTGAGCTGGAATGGTGGGTGGCGGCGCTGGACGGCCATGCCGGCCTGCAGCGCTTCGTCGCGCAGCTGAACCGCGTCTACAAGGAAACGCCAGCGCTCTATCAACTGGACTTTTCCGCCGCCGGATTTGAATGGGTGCTCGCTGACGACACCCGCAACAGTGTTTTCGCCTTTCTGCGCAAGCCACGCAATGAGGGGGGGAGTGAGAGCGCGCCCGTGCTGGTGGTCAGCAACATGACGCCGGTGCCGCGCACCAACTACCTGCTCGGCGTGCCCCTCCCCGGCTACTGGCGCGAAGTGATCAATAGCGACGCCAAGGAATTTGGCGGCGCGGGCTGGGGCAATCTGGGTGGCGTCGAAGCCGCGCCCGTGCCTTCCAATGGCCGGGCCCATTCGCTGTGCCTGACCCTGCCACCTCTTTCCACCCTCATCCTTGAGTACGTTGCCCATGCCTAAGACCCCCGCATCGAAGCAGGACCTGCTTCACGCCCCTGCCCAGGACGGACGCATTCGCGCTGTCATTGACGCCGTGCTGCCTACCGTGGATGGTGGACGCTTCGCGGTGAAACGGGTGGCGGGCGACAGCATGCAGGTCACTGCCCACTGCTTCACCGATGGCCACGACGTGCTGCGCGTCATGCTGTGCTGGCGCCAGGACGATCAGGCCGAACTGCGCGAAGTGCCCATGAAGCCCTTGGGCAACGATGTGTGGTCAGCCGAATTTGCACTGGCGGCGGTCGGGCGCTACCACTACACCGTGATCGCCTGGGTCGATCCGTTCGAGTCCTGGCGGCACGAGATGGCGCGCCGCATCGACAACGATGACATCCGCATCGCCTCACAAGTCGGTGCGCTGGAGATCACAACAGCAGCGCAGCGCGCGCGCAGCGAAGACCGCAAGACGCTGTCGCGCTGGGCCAAGGCCCTGGAGCGCGCGGCGGCCGACCCCGGGTTTGACACCAAGGCGCTCAAGGCGCTGGCGCTGGACGAGGTGCTGGCCGCGCTGGCCGCGCGCTATCCGGACCGGCAACTGGCAACCCAGTATCCAGTGGAGTTGCCCGTGATCGCCGACCGCGAGCGGGCTCGTTTCAGTGCCTGGTACGAGCTATTTCCGCGCTCCGCCGCCAGCGACCCGAGCACGCACGGCAGCTTCAAGGATGTGGAGGCCCGTCTGCCGGGCATCGCGGCCATGGGTTTCGACGTGCTGTACTTCCCACCGATTCACCCGATCGGCCGGGAGCAGCGCAAGGGTCCCAACAATGCGCTGATCGCCGGCCCGGCGGACGTTGGCAGCCCGTGGGCGATTGGTGCTGCGGAAGGGGGTCACAAATCCATTTTGCCGGCGCTGGGCACGGCCGAAGACTTCAGGCACCTGGTGGCAGAGGCCGCCAGTCTCGGCCTCGAAGTGGCGCTGGACATTGCCTTTCAGTGCGCGCCAGACCATCCCTACGTCAAGGAGCACCCGAGCTGGTTCCGCTGGCGGCCCGACGGGCTGGTGCAGTACGCGGAAAACCCGCCCAAGAAGTACCAGGACATCTATCCGTTCAACTTCGAGAGCGAGGACTGGCGCGCGCTGTGGGTGGAACTCAAGAGCGTGTTCGACCACTGGATCGGCGAGGGTGTGAAGATCTTCCGCGTGGACAATCCGCACACCAAGTCCTTCGCGTTCTGGGAGTGGGCCATCACGGAAATCAAACGCGCACACCCCGAAGTCATCTTCCTGGCCGAAGCCTTCACACGGCCGAAGGTCATGCACCGGCTGGCGAAGCTGGGCTTTTCCCAGTCCTACACCTACTTCACCTGGCGCAACAGCAAGCAGGAGCTGATCGCATACTTCAGCGAGCTGTCAAGCGGGCCGGGTGTGGAATACTTTCGCCCCAATGCCTGGCCCAACACGCCCGACATCCTGCACGAACAACTGCAGACGGGCGAGCCCGCCGTCTACATGGCGCGCCTGGTGCTGGCGGCCACGCTGGCGGCCAACTATGGCATCTACGGCCCGGCCTACGAGTTGCGCGATCACCTGCCCCGAGAGTCCAGCAGCGAGGAATACCTGAACTCCGAGAAGTACCAGTTGCGCCACTGGAACCACGACGATCCGGCCAGCCTGGCCCCCTTCATCGCCCGCATCAACCGCATCCGACGCGACAACCCTGCCCTCCACGGCGACCACGGCCTGCGCTTCCTGCCGATCGACAACGACCAGCTCCTGGCCTACGCCAAGAGTTCTGACGATGGTGACAACGTGGTGGTCACGGTGGTGAACCTCGACCCGCACCATGTTCAGTCCGGTTGGGTCCATCTGGACCCCGAGTCGATCAACGTCGCGCCATCCCAGTCCTTCCAGATGCATGACCAGCTGAGCAACCAGCGCTTTCTCTGGCACGGACAGCACCACTTCATTCAACTTGATCCGCACACCGTGCCGGCCCATGTTTTTCTGGTACGCCGCCGCGTTCTGGATGAACGCGACTTCGACTACTTCCTCTAAGGCCGCCCATGAATCCACCTGAGCCCAGCCTGGACCTGGATACCGTCGCCATCGACACCAGCGATGACCCGCTGTGGTACCGCGACGCCGTCATCTACCAGCTCAACGTCAAGGCTTTCTTCGACAGCAATGACGACGGCATGGGCGACTTCAAGGGCGTCACCGCCAAGCTGGACTACGTGAAAGACCTGGGCGTCAACACCATCTGGTTGATGCCCTTCTATCCCTCGCCCCTGCGCGACGACGGCTACGATATTGCCGAGTACGAGGACGTGCATCCGCAATACGGCACGCTGGACGACTTCCGCGAGATGCTGGCCGAGGCGCACAAGCGCGGCCTGCGGGTGATCACCGAACTGGTCATCAACCACACGTCCGACGCCCACCCCTGGTTCCAGGCCGCGCGGCTGTCGCCGCCGGGCTCGCCGGAGCGCGACTTCTACGTCTGGAACGACAGTGACCAAAAGTACCTCGGCACGCGCATCATATTCACCGACACTGAGACCTCCAACTGGACTTGGGACCCGGTAGCCAAGGCCTATTACTGGCACCGCTTTTTCAGCCACCAGCCGGATCTCAATTTCGACAATCCAAAAGTTCTCGAAGCCATCCTCAAAACGATGCGCTTTTGGCTTGACCTGGGCGTTGACGGCTTCCGTCTCGATGCCATCCCCTACCTGGTCGAGCGCGACGGCACCAGCAACGAGAATCTGCCAGAGACGCATGCGGTGATCAAACAACTGCGCGCGGCCATTGACGCGCAGTACAAAAACCGCTTCCTGCTGGCCGAAGCCAATATGTGGCCCGAGGATGTGCGCGAGTATTTCGGCGACGGCGACGAGTGCCACATGGCCTACCACTTCCCGCTGATGCCGCGCATGTACATGGCGATCGCCCAGGAAGACCGCCATCCGATTGTCGAGATCATGCAGCAGACCCCGGATATCCCCGACGGCTGCCAGTGGGCGATCTTCCTGCGCAACCACGACGAGCTGACCCTGGAGATGGTGACCAGCAAGGAGCGCGACTACATGTACCTGATGTATGCCGCCGATCTGCGCGCGCGCATCAACCTCGGCATCCGCCGGCGCCTGGCGCCGCTGATGGAGAACGATCCAGACCGCGTCAAGCTGATGAACGGCATGCTGCTGTCCATGCCGGGCTCGCCCATCATCTACTACGGCGACGAGATCGGCATGGGCGACAACGTGTTCGTCGGCGACCGCAACGGCGTGCGCACGCCGATGCAGTGGAGCCCCGACCGCAACGCCGGTTTTTCGCGCGCCGACCCCCAGCGCCTGTACCTGCAGCCGATCATGGACCCGATGTACGGCTTTGAGGCGCTCAATGTCGAGACCCAGGCACGCGACAGCAGCTCGCTGCTGAACTGGACCAAGCGCATGCTCGCCGTGCGCAAGACCAGCCGGGCCTTCGGGCGCGGCAAACGCATCTTCCTCAAACCCGGCAATCGCAAGATCCTCGCCTATCTGAGCGAATATGAGGAAGACACCATCCTGGCCGTGTTCAACCTGTCACGCGCCGCGCAGCCGGTCGAACTCGACCTGTCGGCCTACAAGGGCCGGGTGCCGGTCGAGATGCTGGGCCGTACCTCGTTCCCGCCCGTCGGCGAGTTGCCCTATCTGCTGACCTTGCCCTCGTTCGGCTTCTACTGGTTCCGGCTCGCCACCGACGCCGCAAGTCCGAGCTGGCACCAGGAATATGTGGCGCTGCAGGATCGCCCGATGCTGGTGCTGTTCGACAGCTGGACCAGTTTCTTCCGCGACCGCGTGATGCCCTGGCGCATCGGCATGGCAGAGCGCATGCGCACGCAGTTCGAGACCGACACACTCCCGCGTCACATCGAAATCCAGCGCTGGTACGCATCCAAGGGCAGCACCATCGAGCGCGCCCGCCTGATGGATCATGCGGTGTGGGAGATGGGCGAACTCAGCTGGATGCTGCCCATCCTGAAACTCGATGGGCCCGCCGAGGAATCGACCTACTTCATGCCCCTGGCACTGGCCTGGGAGGAACGCGACGAAGAGCGCATTGCCAAACTCACCCCGGCAGCGCTGGCCAAGGTGCGGCAACAGGCCAACGTCGGGATCATGGGCGACGCCTTCTACGACCCGGCCTTTTGCCGCGCCATGGTCCAGGCCATCGGCGCCGGCATGGAACTCGCCACCGCGGTCGGTCGCCTGCTGTTCAAACCCACCACCCTATTCAAGAGCTTGACGGTGGATATCGCGGCGCTGCCGGTGTCACACCCGAGCGCGACGAGCAGCAACACCGTCGTGACCCTGGATGAAACGCTGTTTCTCAAGGGCTACCGCCGCCTGCGCGAGGGCCTGAATCCGGAGCTTGAGATGGGGCGCTTCCTGACCGACGTCGTGCACTACCCGAACTGCGTGCCGGTGTTGGGCGCACTCGAATACTTCACGAACGAGGGCCGGGTCATGACGCTGGCCCTGGTCCAGGCTTATGTGGCCAATCAAGGGGACGGCTGGGATTACACCTTGCGCTACCTCGAACGTTATCTGGAGGAGCTGCGCACGACCGCGGATCTTGCGGTGACGGCGACCGCGGCGCATGGCGGTTTCCTGGCCCTGGCCGCCACCCTGGGCAAGCGCACGGCCGAGCTGCATGTGGCACTGGCCAAACGCACGGGCGACCCCGCTTTTGACCCTGAGCCCATCACAGCCAGCGACATCGTGGCGTTCAGGGAACACGCATCCAGTGAAGCCCATGCCACGCTTTCGCTGCTGCAAGCACGCCTGTCGCAGCTGCCCGTCGCGGCGCAGGGCGACGCGCAGACCGTGCTCGCGCTGCGGGACACGCTGCAATCACTTCTTGCAGCCGGGGCGGCTCCAGGCAACCCAGGTATCAAGACCCGCACCCATGGCGACTACCACCTGGGCCAGGTGCTCGTCACCGCCAACGATTTCGTGATCATCGACTTCGAGGGCGAGCCCGGCCGCAGTTTCGATGAGCGCCGCGCCAAGCACTCGCCCTTGCGCGACGTGGCCAGCATGCTGCGATCCTTCAATTACGCACGCTGGTCGGCGCTCAAACGGGTGGCCCAGAATGCTGACGAACTGGAGCGGCTGGCGCCCGCGGCACTGGCCTGGGAACTCGCCACCCGCGACGCCTTTCTGGCGGCCTATGTCGACACGACGGCCTTGTCCCCCCCCGCGCTGCCAGTCGACGCGGGACTGCTAGGCCTTTTCGAACTTGAAAAGGCGCTCTACGAACTGCGCTACGAAATCAACAACCGTACCGACTGGGCCCAGGTTCCGCTGCGCGGCATCCTGGCCCTGATCGACACGGGCACGGCCCGCTGAGCCGCCCTAGCACCTGCAACTTTCAAAGGAGAAAACATCATGGAAAGTCTGGACATTCAGCTTGAGCCCTTGAGGGCCGTTCTTTTTCAGATCGGCGCCTTCCTGCCGCGCCTGCTGATCGCCGTGGTGGTGGTGGCCGCCGGCTGGCTACTCGCCAAGATCGCGCGTGTCGCGGTGACCAAGGCCTTGCGCGCGATCAATTTCAACGTGCTCACGGAGCGCTCGGGCCTGGACGGTTTCCTGCGCCAGGGCGGCATGGCCGGCGACACGACAACGCTCTTCGGCATGCTGCTGTACTGGCTGGTCATCCTGACAGCCCTGCTGGTTGCCTTCAACGGGCTCGGCCTGACCTACATCACCGACCTGCTGTCGCGCGTGGTGTGGTTTGTGCCGAACGTCTTCGTCGCTCTGCTGGTGCTGGCGTTCGGCTCTTACTTCGCGCGTTTCGTCGGCAACAGCGTGGTCAGCAGCGTCAAACTGGCGGATGCGCGCCTGCTGGGCAAGCTCGCGCAGTACGCCATCATGGCCTTTGTGGTCATGATTGCGCTGGACCAGGTCAAGGTCGGCGGCGACATCATTCGCGAAAGCTTTCTGGTGATCCTCGCTGGCGTCGTGTTTGCGCTGGCACTCGCCTTTGGGCTGGGCGGCAAGGACTGGGCCGCCGAACGCATCGAGCACTGGTGGCCGCGTGAGAAGAAAAACAAGGATGAAATTTGAATAGTCAGACCATGGCAACCAGCAATTTGATCACAGCCATCTGGCCCGGCCAGGCTTATCCGCGCGGTGCGCACTGGGACGGCGAAGGCGTCAACTTCGCGCTGTTCTCGCAGTATGCCGAAAAGGTCGAGCTTTGCCTGTTCGACGAGAACGGGCGCCATGAACGCCAGCGCATCGTGATCCGCGAACGCACCGACGACATCTGGCACTGCTACCTGCCCGAAGCCCGGCCCGGACTCGCCTACGGCTACCGCGTGTACGGGCCGTACCGGCCCGAAGACGGCCATCGCTTCAATCCCCACAAGCTGCTGCTCGACCCCTACGCGAAAGACATGGTCGGCCAGCTGCGCTGGGGCGATGCGCTGTATGGCTACACGGTCGGCAGCAAGCGTGCAGACCTGTCTTTTGACCGCCGCGACAGTGCGCCCCTGATGCCCAAGAGCCGCGTGCTTGAACCAGCCTTCACCTGGGGCGATGATCGCCGGCCCTCGGTGCCGTGGCAGGACATGGTCATTTATGAGTTGCATGTGCGCGGCTTCACGATGACCCATCCGGCGGTACCCGAACGCCTGCGCGGCACCTATGCCGGGCTCGGTTGCGGGCCCGTGGTCGACTACCTGAAGCGTCTCGGCGTGACCACGATCGAATTGCTGCCGGTGCACAGCTTCATCAACGACCGGCATCTGGCAGACAAAGGGCTGCAGAACTACTGGGGCTACAACACCCTGGGCTTCTTCGCGCCGGAGATGCGCTACAGCGCCTCGGGCAAGGTGAAGGAATTCAAGACCATGGTCAAGACACTGCACTCCGCAGGCATTGAGGTCATCCTCGACGTGGTCTACAACCACACCTGCGAAGGCAACCAGCTTGGACCCACACTCTCGATGCGGGGCCTGGACAACACGTCCTACTACATCACCAACACGGACAACCGCCGCTACTACGACGACTTCACGGGTTGCGGCAACACCGTGAACCTCGAACATCCGCGCGCACTGCAGCTGGTGATGGACTCCTTGCGTTACTGGGTCGAAGAGATGCACATCGACGGTTTTCGCTTTGACCTCGCATCGGCGCTGGCGCGCGAATCCGGCAAGGTGGAGAACCTGGGTGGATTCTTCGACGCCATCCGCCAGGACCCGACGCTCAATCGCGTGAAGCTGATCGCCGAGCCCTGGGACCTGGGCCACGGCGGCTACCAGGTGGGCAACTTTCCGCTCGGCTGGGCCGAATGGAATGACCGCTACCGCGACGGCATGCGCGGCTACTGGAAGGGCGACGGCGGCGTCATCGGCGAGTTCGCGCAGCGCCTCACCGGCTCACGGGACCTCTACAGCTGGTCGGGCAAGCGCCCGCCTGCAAGCATCAACTTCGTCACGGCGCATGACGGCTTCACCCTGCATGACCTGCTCTCCTACAACGAGAAGCACAACGAGGCCAATGAAGAAGAAAACCGCGACGGCAGCAGCAACAACCTGTCGTGGAATTGCGGTGTGGAAGGACCGACCGAGGACCCCGAGATTCTCACGCTGCGCGATCGCCAGAAGCGCAATCTGCTCGCCACGCTGCTGCTGTCGCAGGGCGTGCCGATGCTGCTGGCGGGCGATGAATGCGGCCACACCCAGCTGGGCAATAACAACGCCTATTGCCAGGACAACGAGCTGGGTTGGCTCGACTGGACCTCAACGCCCGAGCGCGAGGCGCTGACCACCTTCGTGCAGCGCGTGATCGCCCTGCGTCGCGCGCACCCCTCGTTTCGGCGGCGCAATTTCTTCGAGGGCAAACCCTTCGACGGCGACACCGCCAAGGACGTCTGCTGGTTCAAGCCCGACGGCACCGAGATGACGCCGGAAGAATGGAACGACGGCAATGCGCGATGTCTCGCGATGCTGATATCGGGCCACGGCATCCCGGACCGGGGCGCCCGCGGAGAAACGCTGCTGGATGACGACTTTCTGCTGTTGTTCAACGCCCACCACGACACAATCCCGTTCACGTTGCCGCAAGCCAAAAATGGCGCCTGGCGGCTGTTGCTGGACACCGCGACTGAAGCTCTGCCGCCCGCACAGCACGAGACCGTTGCCGTTGCCGTTGCCGCTTTGACAGCCGATTGGACCGATGCCATCTATCTGCTGCAAGGGCGGTCCTTTGTCCTGCTGAGCTCCTCGGAGAAGCCCGCATGAAGCGCGCCCATGCGATGCCCTTCGGATCCTGCGTGTTGCCAAGCGGCGGTGTGCGCTTT
This sequence comes from Rhodoferax ferrireducens, assembly GCF_003347515.1. Taxonomy (GTDB): domain Bacteria; phylum Pseudomonadota; class Gammaproteobacteria; order Burkholderiales; family Burkholderiaceae_C; genus Rhodoferax. The sequence goes on from NZ_QEII01000315.1 coordinate 52,770, forward strand.
GCGCTATGGGCGCCAGCCGTCGAGGCCGTCGTGCTCGAAGTCGGACCCGACAATAATGCGCAGCCCTACCCGATGGTGCGCGACGCCCAGGGCTGGCACCACGTGGAACTGATGCAGGCCGGCGCTGGCGACCGCTACCGCTATCGCCTGCCCGACGGCCTGCGCGTGCCCGACCCGGCCTCCCGCTTCAATCCCGACGACGTGCATGGCGCCAGCGAAGTGATCGATCCGCGCGCCTATGCCTGGCGAGACGGCAGCTGGCGTGGCCGCCCGTGGCACGAGGCCGTGATCTATGAGCTGCACGTGGGCACCTTCACGCCCGAGGGCACTTTCGCCGCGGCACAAGACCGGCTCGCGGACCTGGTCAAACTGGGCGTCACCGCCGTGGAGTTGATGCCGCTGGCGGATTTTCCGGGCCGGCGCGGTTGGGGCTACGACGGCGTGCTGCCGTTCGCGCCCGACGCCTCCTACGGCACGCCGGACGAACTAAAAGCGCTGGTTGACTCGGCCCATGGGCTCGGTCTCATGATGCTGATCGACGTGGTCTACAACCACTTCGGGCCCGAGGGCAACTACCTGCACGCCTACTGCCCGCAATTCTTCAACCCGGCCCACCAGACGCCCTGGGGCGCGGCCATCAACTACGACGGTCCGGACGCGCGCGCGGTGCGCGACTTCTTCATCCACAACGCGTTGTACTGGGTGGAAGAATTCCATTTTGACGGCCTGCGCATGGACGCGATCCATGCCATCCGAAACGACTCCGACCCGCACATCGTGCGCGAGATCTGTGAGGCGCTGCGGAGCGGGCCGGGCCGCGAGCGCCAGGTGCATGTGGTGCTGGAGAACGAGGCCAACCAGGCCTCCCTGCTGGCGCGCGATGCGCACGCTGTGCCGCGCACAGGCACGGCGCAATGGAATGACGATTTGCACCATGCGGTCCATGTGCTCGCCACCGGCGACACCGACGGCTATTACATGGACTACGCCGAAGCTCCGGTCGCGCAGTTCGGGCGCGCGCTGGCGCAGGGCTTCATCTACCAGGGACAGCCCTCAGCGTTTAAACATGGCTCGCCGCGCGGCGAGCCGAGCATCGGACTGCCGCTGGGCGCTTTTGTCTCCTTTCTGCAGTCACACGACCAGGTCGGCAACCGGGCCTTCGGTGAACGCATCCACGCCCTGGGCGACCCGGTGCTTTTGCGCGCGGCCTGCGCCTGCGTGCTGCTGTCACCGCATACCCCCATGCTGTTCATGGGCGAGGAATACGCCGCGTCCACGCCCTTCCAGTATTTCTGCGACTTCGGGCCGGAGCTGGCAGACGCCGTGTCGCAGGGGCGGCGCGCGGAGTTTGGCCGCTTCGCGGCCTTCGCGGATGAAGCCGCGCGCGCGCGCATTCCCGATCCCAACCAGGAGTCGACTTTCCTCGCCTCCAAGCTGCGCTGGGAAGAACGCGACACACCGCCGCACCGTGCCTGGCTGGCCGGCGTGCAGCAGTTGCTGGCGCTGCGCCAACGCTGGCTGGTGCCACTGCTGGCCAGTCCGTGTGGGCTGGGACAATTTCGCTGCGAGGGCGACACGCTGTGGGTTGAATGGACGCTGGGGGCACAGGGAGAGGTTCCCGGCGGACTGCCCGGTGTGCGCCTGCATCTGCTCGCGTATTTTGGCGCCACGTCGGTGGACGGTATCGCCACGCCCGCTGGCGAACTGATTTATGCCATGGGAACGCAAGTCGACGATGCGTCGATGCTGCGGCTCGCCCACGGCGCGGTGTATGTGACGCTGCAGGAAGCCGGCCATGTCTGAGCACGACACGCAGGATGACGCCCAGGCCTTGAGCCGGCTCTGCGCCTACTTCGGCATTGCCTCAGAGTACGACGACATCTGGGGCACACGCCACCCGGTGGCGCGCGAAGGGCTGCTGGCCCTGTTGGGCGAGTTCGACGTCCGGATTGATGCCACTTCAAGCGCACAAGACGCGCTCGACACCGCGCGCCGTGCGGCCTGGCGCCAGGCGCTGCCGCCGGTGGTGGCGATTGCCGCCTCGGCGTTGGAATGGGACGTGTCGCTGCGCCTGCCCGCCTCGTTGCACCTTATCCGCTGGCAACTGCGCGACGAAACCGGCGCCCTGCACCAGGGCGAGGTCGCAGCCGATGCGCTGCCCGAGATGGATCGCACCGAACTCGACGGCGTCGCCTGGTGCGAGCGAAAGCTGTCGTTCAGTGTGCGACTGGCTGCTGGCTACCATCGCTTGAGCGTGGCCGACCTGGCCGGCGAAACCCTGGTGATCAGCGCACCCGAGCATTGCTACCGTCCGGCGGCCCTGCAAAATGGCGGCAAGGTCTGGGGACCCACCGTGCAGCTGTATGCGCTGCGCTCCCGGCGCAACTGGGGCATGGGCGATTTCAGCGACCTGGCGCAACTGGTTGCCCAGATGGCCGAGCGCGGTGCCGACATCGTGGGGCTCAACCCCTTGCACGCGCTGTTCGCGCACAACCCGGCCCATGCCAGCCCTTACAGCCCCTCGTCACGCCTGCAACTCAACGTGCTGTACATCGATGTCGAGGCGGTCGATGACTGCACTGGCTGCGAGCCGGTCCAGCGGCTGGTGCGATCGCCCGAATTCCAGGCCCGGCTAGCACACTTGCGCGCCGCGCCACTGGTCGACTATGCCGGCGTGGCGGCGGTCAAATTCGAGGCGCTTGAATTGCTGTTTGGCCACTTCCGTGAACGCCACCTGATGCCGGATGGCGCGCAGGCACGCGACGACAGCGGGCGCGCCTTCCTCGCCTTTGTGGCGCAAGGCGGCGAGGCGCTGTATCGCCACGCCCTGTTTGAGACGCTGCAGGCCCATTTTCATGCCAGCGACGCCGCCATCTGGGGCTGGCCGGTGTGGCCGCAGGCCTACCGAGATCCGAGCAGCAGCGAGGTCGCGCAGTTCGCTGAGCAATGCAGCGAGCGTGTGCAATACCACCAGTACCTGCAGTGGCTGGCGGCAGGCCAGCTGGCACGCGCGAGCGACTACTGCCAGACGCTGGGCATGGGGGTGGGCCTGTATGTCGACCTCGCGGTCTCGGTCGATCGCGCGGGCAGCGATGTGTGGAGCGAACGCGCGAGCTTTGCCGCAGATGCCAGCATCGGTGCCCCGCCCGACGAATTCAATCCGAATGGCCAGGGCTGGGGCTTGCCACCGCTGCGGCCGGACCGCCTGCGCGCCAGCCACTACCGCTACTTCATTGCCACCTTGCGCGTCACCATGCGCGGTGCAGGTGCGCTGCGCATCGACCATGTGATGGGCCTGATGCGCCTGTTCTGGATACCCCCTGGGCAGAGCGCACGCGAGGGCACTTATGTGCATTACGCGCTGGACGAAATGCTGGCCATCGTGGCACTGGAGAGTCAGCGCAACCGCTGCATGGTCATCGGCGAAGACCTGGGCACCGTGGCCGACGAGGTGCGTGCGGCCCTGGCACGGTTTGACGTGCTGTCCTATCGCCTGCTGTATTTCGAACGCCAGGCCAATGGCGAATTCAAGCCAGCGGCCGACTACCCGGCGAATGCGCTGGTCGCCGTCAGCACTCACGATCTGGCCACACTGGCCGGCTGGTGGCGCGGTCTGGATTTGCGCCTGCGCCTGCAGCTCGGCCTGTTCCCCGATCTGCAGGTGTTCGAGAACCAACTGCTCGACCGCGCGCAGGAGCGCGTGCGACTGTTGTCGGCGCTGCAACATGCCGGCCTGTTGGCGGCGACCGACGTGGCCGATGCGCTGGCCGGACCCGACCTGTCTGCGCACGCCGTGCAGGCGGTGCACGCGTTTCTGGCGGCCACGCCGTGCGCCATCATGACGCTCCAGCTGGAGGACGCGCTCGGCGTGGCCGAGCAAATCAACATGCCCGGCACGACCGAGGAACAACCCAACTGGCGGCGCAAGCTGCCACTGGACCTGGCAGCCCTGGCCACTGACGAGGCAATGGTAGGCCTGAGCCGCACGCTGGCCGGGCTGCGGCCACGCGGCTCCGGTGCGGCCTTCAAGCACAGCCGTGCCCAGGCGATCGTGCCGCGTGCCACCTACCGGCTTCAGTTCCACAAGGGCTTCACTTTCATGGATGCCCTGCGCATCCTGCCCTACCTCGCACGTCTGGGTGTGAGCCACGTCTACTGCTCGCCGATCCAGCGGGCACGCGCCGGCAGCCTGCACGGCTACGACGTGGTCGATCACAAGGAGGTCAACCCCGAGCTGGGCGGACGCGAAGGCTTCGAGCGCTTCGCCGCTGCGTTGCGTGAACGCGGCATGGGCATGCTGCTCGACATGGTGCCCAACCACATGGGCGTCATGGGCGGCGACAACGCCTGGTGGATGGACGTGCTGGAGAACGGGCCGGCCTCGCTGTTTGCCCAGCACTTCGATATCGACTGGCAACCGCTCAACCCCGAACTCACCGGCAAGGTGCTGCTCCCGGTACTGGGCGACCATTATGGCGATGTGCTCATGAGCGGCAACATCGTGCTGCACTTTGAAGCCAGCACCGGCAGCCTGGCGCTGCGCTATTTTGACCATCGTTTTCCGCTGGCGCCCGAGAGCTATCCGCAGGTCTTGATGCTGGCGCAGGCGCGGCTGGGCGATGTGGATCTGGCCGCCAGCCTGGCCAGCACGGCCACCGCCTTCGGTCACCTGCCCGCCCGCGACGCCAGCGACCCCGACGCGCGGGCCGAGCGCGCGCGTGACAAGGAACTGCTCAAGACCCGCCTGGCGCGGCTGGCGGCGCGCCAGGCGAGCGTGACGCAGGCCATCGCCAGCGTGGTGGCAGAACTCAATCTGGCGGACGCACGCGACGCGCTGCATGCGCTGATCGAAGCCCAGGCCTACCGGCTCGCCTACTGGCGCGTCGCCGCCGACGACATCAACTACCGGCGCTTCTTCGACATCAACGAACTCGCCGCCCTGCGCATGGAGCGCGAAGAAGTGTTCGAAGCCACGCAGTCATTCGCGCTGGACCTGGCTGGCGCCGGCCTGGTCGACGGGCTGCGCATCGATCATCCGGACGGGCTGTACGATCCGGCCCGCTATTTTCAGCAGTTGCAGGAGGGTTACGCGCGACGCGCCGGCCTGTTGCTGGAGGGGCCGGACGCGCAAGGCCGGCCAGCGCGACCGCTGTATGTGGTGGCCGAAAAAATCGCCGCACCCCACGAGGAGATTCCGCTGAGCTGGCAGATCCACGGCATGACCGGCTACCGTTTCACCAACTCGGTCAACGGGCTGCTGGTTGACGCGTCAGCATCGGCCAAATTCGCGCTGATCTGGCGCAACTTCACCGCCGTCAGCGAGAGTTTCGACGAGCTGGCCTATGCTGGCAAGCGCGACATCATCCGCACGACGCTGGCCAGCGAGCTCAATGTGCTGTCAACTGAATTGCTGCGCATCGCACGCTCGGACCGGCGCACCCGCGACTACACACTCAATGCCCTGCGCCGCGCCTTGACCGAGGTGGCCGCCTGCCTGCCGGTCTATCGCACCTATTTCATCGACCAGGCTTCCGCGCAGGACCAGCGCTACGTCGACTGGGCCGTGCGCGATGGCGAGCACCACAGCCAGGATGCCGACCTGTCGATTTTCGGCTTCGTGCGCCAGACCCTGCTTGGGCAGGCGCTGCCCGATGCCCCTGACAGCCTGTGCCAGCGCGTGCGCCGCTTTGCCATCCGGTTCCAGCAATTCAGCGCGCCAGTGGCGGCCAAGGGCGTCGAGGACACGGCTTTTTACCGCTACTTTCCCCTGAGTTCGCTCAACGAGGTCGGCGGTGACCCGAGCATTTTCGGCGTCACGGTGGCCGCCTTTCACGCCGCCAATGCGGCCAGGGCCGAGCACTGGCCGCACAACATGCTGGCCACCTCCACCCACGACAACAAGCGCTCGGAGGATGTGCGCAATCGCATCAACGTGCTCTCTGAAATGCCGGCCCGCTGGCGCCTGGCCTTGCGCCGCTGGCGCGACCAGCACCGCGGCTTGCGCGACAAGTTGGAGGCGGCCGGTGCAGCGGCGGGAGAACCGTCGCACGCCGATGAGTACCTGCTGTACCAGACGCTTTTGGGCACGCTGCCCGTGGGCGACTTGACCGAAGCGACACTGGCGCCCTACCGCGAACGCATAGTGCTTTACATGCAAAAGGCCGCGCGCGAGGCCAAGCTTCATACCCGCTGGACCCATCCGCAGGAAGGCTATGAGGGCGCGCTCGAAAGCTTCGTGCGGGCACTGCTGGGGCACACCGAGAACAACAGCTTCCTCACCGAACTGCAGGCGCTCGGCGCCACGCTGACGTGGTTCGGCGCGCTCAACAGTCTGAGCACGACGCTGCTCAAATTGAGCACCCCGGGTGTGCCGGATTTCTACCAGGGCCACGAGGTCATCGGCCTGACGCTGGTGGACCCGGACAATCGCCGGCCTGTTGACTATGAGGCGCTTGATGAAAGCCTGAGCGCACTGGAGTCGCTCGATCCAGCGCAGCTGCCAACGCTGATGGCCACACCGCAGGATGGCCGCGCCAAGCTGTGGATCACCTGGCGCCTGCTGGCGCTGCGGCGCGAGCGGCCGGCGCTGTTTCGCGATGGCGACTACACCGCGCTCAAGGTCAGCGGCGCGCATGCGCAGCATGTGGTCGCGTTCACGCGTCGCTTCGAGGGCACAACGCTGGTGGTCATTGCCGGGCGCTTGTTCGCCCGGCTGCTCGGTGAGGCCCTTGTGCCGCCGCTGGGCGAGGCGACATGGGCCGACACGGCCGTCTTGGTCGACCTGCCCGACGGCACCCGGCTGACCGATGCGCTCAGTGGCGAGACGCTCTTGGTCGCACGCGGACGCATCACCCTGGGCGCCGCCTTCGCCTGCCTGCCGGGCGCCGCCCTGCTCGCGCTAACGTGAAAGAACAAACTTTCATGACTCCGGGTGCTCCGCATTCCGAAGCATGAAAGTTAGCTTGAGACCGTCAGCGCGTGGAACACGCGAACGGCGGCGTAGGCGTCGTTCGCGGCATAAATCAGTTGTGCCTGGCTGAGGCTGGGCAAGGCCCAGTTGGAGGTGGTCGCCTTTTTCGACTTGATGAAGCGCTGCTTGAACAGCACCGCCACCGCCCCTTTGACGCCCATGTCCTTGCGGTAACCGCGCTCGCGAAAAACGGTGTTGAGCTCCAGCATGCCGACCACGTCCACACCCAGCTTGGACTGGATGCGCTTGCGGTCGTCGCCCAGGCCAAAACCGGCCTTGGTGAATCCCGGCAGCGCCAGCAGTTGCGCCACCACGTCGCGGCACGCCGGGTCGTGCAGCTGAAACACCCAGGCCTTGTCCACGGTCGCCAGTTGCACGATGTGCGGCCCATCGGACAGCTGGTCCTTAAAAAACGTGGGTTTGGACTCGGTATCAAAACCCCAGACCGTCGCGGCGCTGAGTTCCGCCTGCGCCTGCTGCGCTTGCGCGGCCGTGGTCACGAGCGCAATCCGGTTCGGCCCCAGGCGGTCGAATTCCGGGAGCAACGCAATCTGTTCTTTGCTGGGGGTGGTGTGTTGGGTGTGCATGGGGCGATGACGGTGTGGGGCCTGAGCTTAACGGGTTGCGGGGGTCGCCAGCAGCAGGACGCCTTCAGCGCGAACAACAAGGTGTCCATAAAATGGGGGGAACTTCACTTGGGCAGCTGATGGCACATCCTACTGACGAACCGCTTGAAGGCGACACGAACTCTGCAGTGGCGAAAGAGTTGGTGCGCGTCAACCGCGCCCTCCTCACCTTGAGCGCCGGCAACCGTACCCTGCTGCGGGCATCGAACGAGCAGGAACTGCTGCACGACATGTGCCGGGTCATCGTGGAAACCGGCGGCTACCGAATGGCTTGCGTCGCTTATGCCGAACACGATGAACCCAAGAGCATCCGCTGGATGGTGTGCGACGGGATGGAAACAGAGTTACTCGAAACGTTTCATTTTACCTGGGCCGATACCGAATTCGGCCGCAGCGCGACCGGCACCGCGATCCGCACCGGTGAACCCGTCGTGGGCCGGCACATCCTTACCGATCCCGCTATGGCGGGCTCAGTCTACGTCCGGTTGCGCGAGCAAGCGATCCTGAAGGGCTTCGCCGCCGCGACCGCCTTTCCGCTGCGCGTGGAGGGCGAGGTGCTCGGCGCCCTGGTCATGACGGCGGTGGAGCCCGATGCCTTCAATGCCCAAGAAGTCAAGCTGCTCCAAGAGATGGCCGATGATCTGGCGTACGGCATTGCCAATTTGCGCACGCGGGTCCAGCATCGCGCAGCGCAAGCCACCATCGCGCGCCTGGCGTATTACGATGCGCTGACCGGCTTGCCCAATCGCACGCTATTGCTGGAACAACTGGAAGAAGCGATGCAAGCGGCGAAACAGCAGCACCGCTCGCTGGCCCTGTTGCACCTCGAAGTCGGCCGCTTTCATGAAATCAACAAGGTCTTGGGCTACCGCGCGGGCGATGAACTGCTGCAGGAACTCGGCCGGCGTCTGACGGGCGCGGTCCAGGACAAGGAAACGCTGGCGCGGGTGGGGGAAGCCGAATTCGCCCTGCTGCTGCCGACCGGTGGCGCCGAGTATGCGATCCAGGTGGCGCAAGGGCTGGTGAATACCTTGCGCGAGCCGGTGATGGTTTCCGGCCTCACGCTCGATGCGCGGGTGGGCATCGGCATAGCCCTGTTTCCCGGCCATGCCAGCGATGCCGATGCCCTGATCCGGCGCGCCAACGCCGCCATGCACCAGACCAAGCCGGTGCGCGGCGGCTATGCCATGTACACCGGCGGGCAGGAGCAGGAAAACACCCGGCGGCTGGCGCTGATGGGCGATTTGCACCGGGCCATCGAGCACAACGAACTGCGCCTGTATTGCCAGCCCAAGGTGGCGATCGCCTCGCGGCGCGTGTGCGGCGCCGAAGCCTTGGTGCGCTGGCAGCATCCGCAGCACGGCATGGTGTCAACGGCGGAGTTCATCCAGCTGGCCGAACAGGCGGGAACGATCACGCCGCTGACCAACTGGATGCTGGACGCCGCCTTCAGCCAGAGTTACGCCTGGCAGGAAGCGGGGCTGGCGCGGGCGCTGGCGGTCAATCTGTCGGCACACGATCTCTACGATCCCGGGCTGATCGACCGGATCCGCGGCTTGTTTTCGACCTGGGGTCTTGACCCGGCGCTGATCCAGTTCGAACTGACCGAAAGCGCCTTGATGGCGGACCCGACTGTGGCCCTGGAGACGCTCAGCCGCCTGAAGCAATTGGAGGTCGAATTGTTCGTCGACGACTACGGCACCGGTTATTCCAGCCTGAGCTATTTACAGAAGTTGCCGGTGGATGGGGTCAAGATCGACCAATCGTTCGTGATGCCGATGGTGGGAAGCGCCGATTCGACGGTGATTGTTCGTTCCACGATCGAACTGGGTCATAACCTGGGCCTGAAAGTCGTCGCGGAAGGGGTGGAAAGCCAGGCGATCTGGGAGCGTCTGGCGGGGCTGGGCTGCGATGTGGCGCAAGGCTATCTGCTCAGCAAGCCGATGCCGGCAGAGCAATTCCAGGGGTGGGAAAGCCAATGGGCGCAGCAGTCGGGTTAGTGCCCGCATCGTGCCCCGGCCAGTTCAACATCGGCACTGCGACCAATGGCGCGTCGGCGCCAGCATACGCAACCCTTTATTTGCAGCGAACAATGGAATATTGACCGCGGCCTACACCTCGAACTTGATCCCCTGCGCCAGCGGCAAAGATGTTCCGTAGTTGATCGTGTTGGTGGCCCGGCGCATGTACGCCTTCCACGCATCCGAGCCGGATTCACGGCCGCCGCCGGTTTCCTTTTCGCCGCCAAACGCGCCGCCGATCTCGGCCCCGCTGGTGCCGATGTTGACGTTGGCAATGCCGCAGTCCGACCCGCGCGCCGACGTGAAAACTTCGGCTTCGCGCAGATCCTGCGTGAAGACAGCCGACGACAAGCCATGGGCGACCGCGTTGTTGAGGGCGATGGCTTCGTCAAATGTGTCGTAGGGCACCACATACAGAATCGGCGCGAACGTCTCTTGCAGCATGGGGCCGCTCTGCTCGTTCAATTCCACCAGGGCCGGGCGCACATAGAACGCGGACGCTTCGCCCACGGTTTCACGCTCGCCAAAGTGGACCTTTGCACCGGCGGCCCGTGCCTGCTCCAGCGCACGCTGCATGGCCTCAAAAGCGCGCTCATCAATCAAGGGCCCGACCAGCGTGCCGGCTTCCAGCGGGTCGCCGACCGGCAGGCATTCAAACACCCGAAGCAGCGAGGCCACCAGGCTGTCATAAATCGAGCGGTGCACGATCAGCCGGCGCAAGCTGGTGCAGCGCTGGCCGGCCGTGCCTGCGGCCGAAAACGCCACACCGCGCACCACCAGTTCCAGATTGGCCGACGGGCAGACGATGGCAGCGTTGTTGCCGCCCAGTTCCAGCAGCGAGCGCTTGAACAGCGTGGCACAGCTGGCGCCCACCGCCCGGCCCATGGCGGTTGATCCGGTCGCGCTGACCAGCTTGACGTGCGGATGCGCCACCAGGGCCTCACCGACTGCGCGCTCGCCAATCAACAACTCGCTCAAGCCTACGGCGTCGAGCCCCTGTGCCCGGGCCGTCTGCAGGAGCAGGCCGTTGAGCGCCAGGGCCGACAACGGCGTCTTCTCGGACGGCTTCCACACCAGGGTGTTGCCGCACACCAGGGCCAAGGCGGCGTTCCAGGCGAACACGGCCATGGGAAAGTTGAAGGCCGAGATGATGCCCACCACGCCCAGCGGATGCCAGGTTTCCAGCAACTTGTGATCGGGCCGCTCGCTGGCAATGGTCAGGCCATAGAGTTGACGCGACAGGCCCACGGCGAATTCGCAAATGTCCACCACTTCCTGCACCTCGCCCAGCCCCTCCTGCACGATCTTGCCGGTCTCCAGCGTGATCAAGCGGCCCAGCGGTTCCTTGTGCCGGCGCACGGCTTCGCCAAAAGCCCGCACCAGCTCGCCGCGCTTGGGCGCCGGCACATCGCGCCAGCTCACGTAACGGGCATGGGCACGCGCGATGGCGGCACTGGCCTGCGCCTCCGGAGTGACGGCGACGCGCGCCAGCAGGCTGCCGTCAATCGGCGTGTGGACGGCCAGCCCGGTCGGCTGTCGCTCTCGAACACAAGGCCCATGGCCTTGAAGAGGGTTTGAACATCGGTGGTGTGGGTCATCTCGGGCTTTCTATTTTCTATCGTTCAATGCTGCGGTTCCAGCGCGCGTTCCAGGCCGGGCGGTTTTCGTTGATGGCATCCCAGTCGACGACAACCGCGGTCTTCATGTAGTCGCCAAACTGCTTGAGCCGGGCCTTGGCGTCATCCCCGACGGCCGGGGCCTTGGGGTTGGATGGAATCTGGTTGCCGTGCTGCAAACCGGCCGCCTGCGCCTCGGCGCTGAGCAGATGCTCGGCCAGTTTCTGCGCCAGCGCCGGTTCGCTGTTGTTGGCGATCACGCATTCGGCCACCATCAGCACCACCGAGCCTTCCTTGGGCTGGGCGTATTCCACCGCGATGCCTTTTTCCTGCAGCGTGGCCACGGCGGTGGGGGTCAGCGGTGCAATCGCAGCCTCGCCGGTTTGCAGCATCTCGGACAGCTTGGCCGAGCTCGGAATGTATTCGAGTACGTTGGGGCCAATGCTGCTCTTCCAGGCGGCAAATCCTGGCTCGACGTTCTTGTCGTTGCCGCCCTTGATGCGGTTGAACATCAGGAAGCCATGCAGCCCGAACGTGGAGGAAGACAGGGACTGGAACACCACTTTGCCCTTGAACTTCGGGTCCGCCATGTCCATCCACGAGGTCGGTGGGGCCCAACCTTTTTCGCTGAACATCTTTTTGTTATAGGCCAGGCCGGTCATGCCCATGGTCACGCCGGTCGCCATGTCACCCTTGAAGCGCGCGGTCGGGAAAACTTCATTGAGCGCCGGGCTGGGTTTCATCTTTTCGCACAAGCCCATGCCGATGGCGCGCACCATCACGCCGTCATCGAGAAACATGACGTGCATCTGCGGTTTGTCCTTGTTCGCCTGCGCTTTAGCCAGGATGTCGGACGAGGTGCCCGGCACCACCACCACCTTGACGTTATTGGCTTTCTCAAAGGCCGGAAACACGTGCTCGGTCCAGGTCTTTTCCATGACGCCACCGTTCATGCCGATGTACAGCGTTTTGGTTTGCGCGCTGGCCGCACCGGCCGACAGGGCGAGGGCCGCGGCGGCCAGCGACAACAGCGAACGGCGCGCCGTATAGGTATTTGAACAGCTGAGTTTCATGGTGAGTCTCCTTCAGGTTGCGGGGGGGATTGAGGCGCCGGAGCGGCGTAGCGGGAAATCGAAAACGCGGTGATCGGTGTAGACGTGGCGCCATCGCGCACCAGTTCGGCCAGCACTTCACCGACGGCTGGTCCGATCTGGAAACCGGCGCCGGCAAAGCCAAAGCCGTGGATCAGTCCGGGCGTGGTGGTGCTGAAGCCGACGACCGGCTGGCGGTCCGGCAGATAGCCTTCGGTGCCGCTCCAGGAGCGAATGATGTGGGCATGGCGTAGCGCGGGCAGCAGCTCCACGGTTCGCGCCAGCACCAGGGAGATCGCTTCACGGCTGGGCCGGGCTCGGTCGGCATCGAGCGCATAGCCTTGCGAGCCGCCGATGACGCAATTGCCGCGCGGGGCCTGGCGGGCGTAGATGCCGCCGCCCTCCACGCCCAGGCTCAGGTTCATGAACACGCCCAGGGGCTCGGTCACCGCCATCACCGGATGCGACGACACCATGGGCACGGTTTCGCCAAAATTCGCGGCGATGCTGCCGGCCCAGGCCCCGGCGCAGTTGAGCAGGAAGCGCGAACGCACCTCCAGACTCGTGCCCGAACGCAGCACAAACTGCTGGCCGTCATGCGCCATCTCGTCGACCCGGCATTGCTCGCGAATATCGGCCCCAAGCCTGGCGGCGGCGCGCGCGAAGGCGGGCGACACCAGGCGCGGGTTGGCATGCCCGTCTTGCGGACAGAAGGAGCCGCCGATGGCGCGCTCGCCCAGCCACGGGTATTGCGCCCGCAGTGTTTTGCCACTGAGCATTTGCAGCTCCATGCCAAAGCCCCGACTGCGTTCCCGGTAGGCTTCGAGCGCGGCCAGATCCGCCTCGCTGCGTGCGATTTTGAGGTGGCCCGAGCGGATGTATTCACCGTCGATGCCAATCAGTTCCGGCAGGCGGCCCCAGATGCCATGGGCCCGCTGCGACAGTGCCAACTGCGTGAGCGGACGGCCTTGCCGACGCACGCCGCCATAGTTGATGCCACTGGAGCGCGAGCCGCAAAAGTCGCGTTCCAGCAGCGTGACGGACAAGCCCATCTGGCGCAAGGCCAGCGCGGCCGATGCGCCCACGATGCCGCCGCCGATGATGGCGACGTCGGTAGTCCGCTTCTCTTTCATGCCGGCTCCTTGTAAACAAGAGGCGTCGCCGGCTGGATCAGGGTGAAGGGAATCGGCTTGATCGGCGCCTGGCCGCGCAGGCGGCCCACCTCCTCGGGTGAGCGGCCGGTGCAATGCGCCAGGATTTCCGTCGCCGCCAGTGCGCACATGCGGCCCTGGCAACGCCCCATGCCGACACGGGTCAGCGCCTTGAGCCGGTTCATCTCGACCGTCCCCGTCGCCTGGGCCGTGCGCCGCAAATCCCCGGCCGTGATTTCTTCACAGCGGCAGATCACCAGCTCGTCCGGCGCCTGCGCCGCCCAGTCAGAGGGGAAGGGAAAGGCGCGCGCCAGGCCGGCGCGAAACCGCCCGGTGCGCGCCAACTGGCTTTCCAGCGTGGCGGCGCGCGCCAAGCCGGTGGCGTCAACGCCGATCCCCGCATCGGTCAGCAGCGCCAGCGCGGCGCGCTCACCGGCCCACTCGGCCGCATCGGCCCCCATGATGCCGGCACCATCGCCGGCCAGGTACACCCCGGCCACGCTGGCGCGCCCGGCCGCGTCGCGTTCGGGCAACCAGGCCCGTTGCGCCGCATCGAAGCTGAAGCGGCAACCCAGAATGTCGGCCAGCTGGGTCTCGGACCGCAGCGCATAGCCCAAGCCGATGGCGTCACAGTCCAACGTGTGTTCACCCTGTGCATCGCGCCACACGACGCCGCTGACACGGTCGTCGCCGAGCACCCGGACCGGCCGCACACCACCTTGCAGCCGCACACCATGCGCGCGCAACCAGGCCACGTAATACAAGCCTTTGGCCAGCACGGCCGGCTGAACCAGCAGGCCGGGCAGCGCCGCGACTTGGTCGCCCAAGGTGGCGGTATCGAGCACGGCGGCCACCTCGGCCCCGGCCTTGGCATATTGGTAGGCCACGAGGTAGAGCAAGGGGCCGCTGCCCATCAGCACCACGCGGCTGCCGATGGCGCAGCCCTGGAACTTGAGCGCCACTTGCGCGCCGCCCAGGGTGTAGACCCCGGGGGTGGTCCAGCCGGCAAACGGCAAGACCCGGTCAGTCGCACCGGTGGCCACGATCAGATGAGAGTAGGCCACGGTCGCGGTTTGCCCCTGGTGCAGCACATCCAGCTGGCCGCCCTCAGCGTTCCACACCAGCGTGTTGGGCCGGTAGTCAACATGCGGCAGCAGGTCGGCCATTGCGGTGTGCACCGCCTCGGCGCGCCCAGCCTCGAAACCGTAAAGCGTCTTTTTGGAACGCTGGAAATGCGCCGGCGGCTGGCGGTAGATCTGGCCGCCCCAGCGCGGCGCCTCGTCCAGCACGATCGGGCGCAAGCCATGCTGGACCAGCGTCTGCGCCGCGCGAATACCGGCCGGCCCGGCGCCCACAATGACGGCTTGCAGTGCGGCCGTCATGCGGCACCGCCCGGCTGCGTCACCAGCCGCATGCCGGCCGTGATGAAGGTGGAACAAGCCTGGTAGCGCTCACCGCTCTCGGTGCTGACCCAGCAATCCTGGCAGGCCCCCATCAGGCAAAACCCGGCGCGCGCCTCGCCGCTGAATTCGCTGTGGCGCAGCCTCGCGCGGTGCGTCAACACGGCCGTCAGTACGGTGTCCCCCACCAGCGCGTCCAGCGGCTGGCCGTCCAGCGTGAAGCTCACGCGCTCGCGCTGTGTCTCGGCCAAACGCTTGAAAAGGGGTTTGGGTACGGTTTCGTTCATTTGCCCCCCACCAGAATCTTGTCCAGGCCATAGAGCCGGTCCAGCAACACCATGACGCCAGCCGTGAAGGCCACCATCAAGGCCGAGGCCGCTGCCATCAGCGGGTCGATCGACTCGGTGGCGTACATGTACATGCGCACCGGCAAGGTCACGGTCGCCGGCGCCGTGACAAAAATCGACATCGTCACTTCGTCAAAACTGTTGATGAAGGCCAGCAGCCAGCCGCCACTGACGCCCGGCAAAATCATCGGCAAGGTGATGCGCCTGAACACCGTCATGTCGCTGGCACCGAGCGAGAGCGCCGCCTGCTCACAACTGCGGTCCGCCCCGGTGGATGCCGCCACCACCAACCGCAGCACATAAGGCGTGACCACCACCACATGGGCCAGCACCAGCCAGAAAAAACTGCCGGTGGCACCGATCAGCGAGAACAGCCGCAGCAAGGCCACGCCCAGAACCAGGTGCGGGATGATCAATGGCGACAGAAACAGCGCGTTGAGCGCATCGCGCCCGGCAAAGTGGTAGCGCGTGATGGCCAGCCCGGCCGGCACGGCAATCAGGGTCGCCAGGGTGGCCGACGACAAGGCCAGCCACAGGCTGTTCCAGAACGAGGTCACGAAGTCCGGGTGGGCGAACACCGCCTTGAACCAGCGCAGGGAAAAGTGGCTGGTCGGCAGCGTCAAGGTGTTCTCGGGCGTGAACGCCACGATGCACACGATCAGCAGCGGCGCCAGCATGAAGCTGATGACGAGGGCGTTGAAGGCGAGCGCCAGGGGGCCATTTTTTGCCATGGTGTCAGCCCAGCGCTTTCTTGTAGCTGCGCTCCAGCACGCGGTTGTAGCTCAGCATCACCACCAGATTCGCCAGCAGCAGGACCAGCGCCAGCGCCGCGCCCAGCGGCCAGTTCAGCTCATGCAGGTACTCGTCATAGACCACCGTGGACACCATCTTGAGCCGCCGCCCGCCCAGCAAACCGGGGATGGCGAATGCGCTGGCACTCAGGCCAAACACGATCAGGCTGCCCGACAGAATGCCCGGCATCACCTGCGGCAACACGATGCGCCGTAGCGTGGTGAAGTGCGAGGCCGAGAGCGACAGCGCGGCGTCTTCCACCCCGGCGTCGAGTTTTTGCAGCGAGGTCCAGACCGGGATCACCATGAAGGGCAGCATCACATGCACCAGGGCGATGATGACGGCTGCCTCGGTATAGAGAATACGCACCGGCCCCAGGCCGACGGTTTGCAGCGCCTGGTTGAGGACGCCCTGGGGGCCGAGCAGCATGCTCCAGCCGAAGGCCCGCACCACCACCGACACCAGCAGGGGCGCCAGCACCACCAGCAGGAAGATCGAGCGCCACGGATTGCCCATGCGGCTCAGCACATAGGCCTCGGGCGCGCCGATGGCCAGACAGATCAGCGTGGTGAGGCCGGCGATCCAGAAGGTGCGCCAGAAGATGCCGTAGTAGTACTCGTCGCCCAGCACCGCCGCGTAGTGCGCCAGCGTGAATTCGTTCTTGACCCCGGTGACGTGATCGAACACATTGAACGACAGCACCGCGGTCAGCGCCAGCGGCACCAGCAGCAGGCAACCGAACAAGACCAGCGCCGGCGTGGACAGCGCCCAGGGGGTGGTGACCGCGCGCGCGTTCATGGCAACACCCGCAGCGAGCCGGCGGCCCAGGTCAGGCCGGTGCGGCCCTGCTCCTCCAGCGGCACGGCGTCGCCATTCGGGCAGCTCACCGTCAGGTCACCGACCGGGGTGCTGAGGTGGTAGAGCCACTGGCTGCCCAGAAAAAAGCGCTCGCTGACCACGCCGTCAAGCTGCCCTTGCCCGGCGGGTACGAAGCTGATTTTTTCCGGCCGCAGACTCAAAGTCACCTCGCCACCCGACGCCAGGCCCGCGCCGTCCACCTCGACCTGCAGCCGGCCCAGATCAATTTGCGCTCGGGCGCCGGTGCGGCTCACCCGGCCCGAGATCAGATTCGCCTTGCCGACAAAGGTGGAGATGAATTTCGTCTGCGGCTGCTCGTACAACTTGTAGGGCGCATCAATCTGCGTCGCCCGGCCGGCCTGCATCACCACGACCCGGTCGCTGATGGACATGGCCTCGGTCTGGTCGTGCGTGACCATGATGGTGGTGGTGCCGACCTTGCGCTGGATTTGGCGCAACTCGAATTGCATTTCTTCGCGCAGCTTGGCGTCCAGGTTGGACAGCGGCTCATCGAGCAGCAGCACCGGCGGCTCGATCACCAGCGCCCGTGCCAGCGCCACCCGTTGGCGTTGGCCGCCCGACAACTCACGCGGATAGCGCCCGCTGTGCTGCTCCAGATGCACCAGGGCCAGCGCGGCGTCAACACGCTCGCGCCGCTCGGCTTTGGGCATGCGCCGCATCTCCAGCCCAAAGCTCACGTTGTCAAACACCGTCATGTGCGGAAACAGCGCGTAGCTCTGGAATACGATGCCCAAGCCGCGTGAGTTGGGTTTGGCGTGGGTGATGTCGCGCCCGTCCAGCAGGATCTGGCCGCTGCTGACCTCGGCGAAGCCGGCAATCATTTGCAGCGTCGTCGTCTTGCCGCAGCCCGAGGGGCCGAGCAGCGACACGAATTCGCCCTTCTGCACACTCAGGCTCATGCTGTCCACAGCACAGGTCGGGCCATAGAACTTGGACACATCGGCAAGCGTCAGGAAAGACATTGAAAACTCCTTTTCATCACACTCGCCAACAGGCCAGGCACTTGCACTGTGTCGCGATGATGTCAGGCAAATGATGTTTTAAAGGAAACTTGGCGTCAACGGGGTATTCCACTAAACGACATTTATTTGTAATTTATTCCGATTAATGGAATAACTGTAGTAAATTACAAAAAATGATTTCATCAAAAGATACATTAAAACCAGAAAGACCTGGCGTAGGCGGGCTGGAGCGCGCTTTTGCGATCATCCGCCTGCTCGCGCAAGCCAGCGCCGAAGGCATGCGCGTGACCCAAATCGCCAAGTCGGTGGGACTGACCCAAGCCACAGTTCACCGCACGCTGCAGGCCTTGATCGCCCAAAACATGGTTGAGCAGGACGAGCGCAGCAAACACTATCGCCTGAGCATCGGATTTTTTGTCTTGGCCGCGCGCGCCGGCAACCCGATGAACTTGCGCGAGCTGTGCCGCCCGACCCTGTTGCGCTTGTGCGCCAGTCTCGGTGACACCATTTTTTTGCTGGCGCGCAGCGGCTTTGACGCCGTCTGCCTGGACCGCAGCGAAGGGCCGTTTCCGATCCGCTCCTTCACCGGCGACATCGGCGGGCGCGTGGCTTTGGGCATTGGGCAAGGCAGCCTGGCGATACTGGCTTTTCTGCCCGAGGCCGAGCGCGAAGAAATCATCCGCTTCAACCTGCCGCGCGTTCGCGAATTGGGTGTGTTTGACGAGGTCTATCTGCGCACCGAGATCGACCGCGTGCGCGAGCTCGGTTACGCCGGGCGCAACACCGGCTTGCTGGAAGGCATGGCCGGCGTCGCCGTGCCGGTCTGCGACCACGAGGGGCGCGCCGTGGCCGCCTTGAGCGTGGGCACCATCGCCGCCCGCCTGAACCCCGAGCGCCTGCCCACCGTGGTGGCCTTGCTCAAGCGCGAGGCGCAGGCAATCAGTCCGAAAATCAATCCATTTGATCCGACACTGCGGCGGCCGGTGCAGAGTTTGGCGGCTTTAGCGCCCAACTAAGGGGGCGGTGAATGGCGACATGCACTCGAAGTATGACTCGCTACGTTATTTATAGCTATATGCGCTTATATGACAGGCGCTAGAGGCTGATTTACCATTTAGACTCACCCTCCTCCCCGCTGCATATACAAATCAAACCGTTTCATGAACGCATAGCGCTGGGCCTCGTCCAGCCCGACAAAGCGGAAACTCACCAGCAGGCGGGGCATGCGCATGAGCGCGATCACGCGCGGCTGGCCGGTGGTCCAACTCAGGCCGAGGGCGCCATCCCCAATGCGCACACCGGCCGAATGTGTCTGCAACTTCCAGTGGTGATCGCCAATGGCGTCAGGCAGCCAGCGCAGCCACTCGTCCTCGGTACAACCCATCTCGCGCTCAAACCTCACAGCGTAGAAGGATTGCATTCACGCGCCCACCTCAGCCACCCGCAATCGGCGGCCAGATGGCCAAGACATCGCCTTCGTTCAGCGTCTGCGTCAGGCGCTTTTCCGGCTCGATATATTTACCGTTGATCAGCACCAGATGCACGAGCTTGGGCGGCAGTCCGTAGGGTTCGACGATCTGGCTGATGCTGGCCTCCGGCGCAACGTCAAGCTCCAGCACGTTGGTGTAGCGGGCTTGCACCGGCAGGTAATCCGTGAGCGAGGCAAAGAGCTTGAAGGTGATTTTCATGGTCAAAAATTCTAGCGCCGCCGCGCGTCCTGCGCACCGGACCAGGTGCCTTGCGCCTGGGCGCTGGCGAGGTAGGCCTCCATCAGCTTGGTCGGGTCGGCCTTCAAGGTTTCTTTCCAGGCGCCGAGTTTCACCTGGCCCTCGACCAGCCCACGCATCACGCCGACATGTTCGGTCCAGCCCACGCTGTTGCAACCCACCAGCACGTCGTCCTTGAACTGCAAGCTGAGATGGCGACCAGCAGCATGATCGGTCAGCTCCACATGCTCGCCGCCGGGGCGGCCCTGCCAGTCACCAAAGCTGGCGGAGATCAGCCCCAGCGTATCCAGCACGTTGATTTGTGTCACGCCCTTGAGTTCGGCGGCCGGCGCCGCGCCACGGGCAAAGGCCACCATGTTCATGGCCGCCACGCGGGCCTGCTCCGCCGCGTTGGGCTGGATGGCGCTGACGATCATTTTTCCGCTGATCTTGTCAAAGGCCTCGCAACAGTCGCCAGCGGCGTAAATGCCGGGCACATTGGTTTGCAGGTGCTCGTCGGTCAGCACACCCAGCAGGCAGGTGATGCCGGATTTTTCCAGAAAACCGATGGCTGGCCGGACACCGGCGGCGCTGATCACCAGATCGCAATCGAGGTGTTTTCCATTGGACAGTCGCACCCGCAGGGCGGGCTGTTGGGTTGCTTCTATCTTGAACCCAATGGCGCTGGCGAGCTTATCTACCAGACCGAGTTGCGCTGCGCCTTGCGGTTCAATGGATTCCACCCGCGTGCCGGTAAAAACCTCGACGCCCTTGGCCTCGCACCAGTCGCGAATCATGCCGCCGGCGGTCGGGCCCATCATGCGCGGCACCATGCGGTCGCCCATCTCGACCACGCTCAAATGCACACCGCGCGACGCCAGCGCTTCCATGATGATGCAGCCGATAAAGCCGGCGCCCAGCTGCAGCACGCGTGCACCTTGGGTGGCCAGCGCCATGATCGCCCTGGCGTCTTCCAGCGTCCAGCAGGTGTGAACGCCGGCCGAGTCGATGCCGGGGATGGGCGGGTGCACGGGGTGCGAGCCGGTGGCGATCAACAAAGTGTCGAAGGCGAGCGTTTCATCATCGTCAAATACGATTGTTTTTGCAGCTGCATCCACATGACTAACGGTGGCTTGAAGCAGATGTACCTTTAAATCCGAAAAATGTGTCGAACTCTTGCGCAGGTAGGTGCCGTGCTCGTCCACATTGCCCATCAGCAGGTAGGGAATGGCCATGCGGGAGTACGGCGGCTCGGGCTCATCGCCGACGATGGTGATGGCATCCAGCGGCGCCAGCTTGCGGATGGTTTCAGCGGCAATGACACCGGCGGGGCCGGCACCGAGGATGACGTGATGAGTCATGGTGATTTCTCCAAAAAAGAAAAGCGGCCACCGGGGACCGCTACTTCGTTGCTTCAGCGCGGCGCTACAGTGCCAGGCGCTCGCGGGTGGCTTCGGTGGGTCGGCCTTCCGGGTCCCAGCCGCGCACGGCGTAATACTTGGGCATCATCTCGGCCAGCATGTTGACCTTGCCTGTGGAGGGGCCGGTCTTGCAGGCTTCAGTCAGCAGGCGTTTGGGCAGGCTGTCGTCCTTGGCGGTGAAGCCGGCGCGGTTGTTGAACTCGCGCTCCATGTTCCAGATGCGTTCACCGACTTTCTCCAGCTCTTCGGTGGTGTACTGGTCGCCACAGGCGGCCGCGAGTTGCGGTGCCAGATCGGCCAGGCCCCAGGCGAAGCTGGTGAAGATGCACAAGCCGGAGGAATCAAAAGCCGCAGTGGCGTCCTGGAAGGCCTTGACCAGTTCAGGCTTGCCCTCGTGTTCCAGCGGATCGGTCTTGACCGGAATGCCCAGCACTTCGGAGGCAATGGTGTAGCCGCGCAAATGGCAGCCGCCGCGATTGGACGTGGCATACGCCAAGCCAATACCCTGAATGGCCCGGCCATCGTAAGCGGGGAACTCCTGGCCCTTGCTGGTCATGCTCAGGTCGGGCTGGCCGAACTTGGCGGTCAGGCGCTTGGAGCCCTGGCCGATTTCCTTGCCAAAGCCTCGTCCGTAAACGGTTTCCTCGGTCAAAAACGCCAGGGCTTCGGCCGAGCCAAACGGCGCCTCGATGCCAATCTGCTCCTTGGTCAACACGCCCATTTCATACATTTCCATCACCGCGCCCACGGTGGCGCCAAAGCTGATCGGGTCAATGCCTTCTTCGTTGCACAGCATGGTGGCGTATTGCAGCGCCTCCAGGTCTTTCACCCCATTGGCCGCACCCAGCGCCCAGGCCGCTTCGTATTCCAGGCCGCCCGACGCGCCCCAGTACTGCGGCTTGTTGGCCACCGTGAAATGAGTCTCGTCAATTTTGCTGATGCGCCCGCAGGCAATGGTGCAGCCAAAGCAGGCCTGGTTGGTGACCAGCTGCTTTTTGCCGTCGGTCTTGCGCGGCGTGGCCATGGCTTCGGCCGAGATGTCCTTGGCGCCCTCGAACGCGTTGTCGCGGTGATTGCGCGTCGGCAGCGCGCCCATCTCGTTGATGACATTCATCAGCACCTGCGTGCCGTAGGTGGGCAGGCCCTGGCCGGTGACGGAGTTCTCGGCGAGGATTTTTTTCTTCTCGGCAATCACCTTCATGAAGGCTTTCGGGTTGTGGATATTGCCCACACCCTTGGTGCCGCGCACTGCAATCGCCTTCAGGTTTTTGCTGCCCATGACGGTACCCACACCCGAGCGGCCGGCGGCGCGGTGCAAGTCATTCACCACACTGGCATAGAGCACGCCGTTTTCACCCGCCTTGCCGATGCTCGACACACGCGTGAGCGGGTCTTGCAGGCTTTTCTTGAGCATCTCTTCGGTCTGCCAGATGCTCTTGCCCCACAGGTGGGCGGCGTCGCGCAGCTCTGCGATGTCGTCGTTGATGTAGAGGTAGACCGGCTTGTCACTTTTACCTTCAAAAATCACCATGTCCCAGCCCGCCATCTTCAGCTCGGCACCCCAGTAGCCGCCCGAGTTGGAGCAGGCAATGGCCCCCGTCAGCGGGCTCTTGGTGATGACGGTGTAGCGGCCGCCGGTAGAGGCCATGGTGCCGGTCAGCGGGCCGGTGGCCCAGATGATCTTGTTGGCTGGTGACAGCGGATCGACGGTGGCGTCAATCTCTTCCACCAGGTATTTGGAGCCCAGACCGCGCGAGCCGATGTAGGCGCGCGCCCAGTCCATATTGAGGGGTTCGGACTTGGCGGTGCCGGCGCCTAAGTCAACGCGAAGAATTTTTCCTGCCCATGACATGATGGTCTCTCCTTAAACAGCGGTGGGTTGGTTGCCAAGCTTGTCGGCCCACTGCGCCATCCGGCCCAGACCGGTCCAGTTGGCATCGATGAAGGTGATGGCCCCGGTGGGGCAGGCGTCGGCGCAAGCCGGCTCGCCGCCGCAGAGGTCGCACTTTTGCACCTTGCCGGTTTCCTGGACGTAATTGATGGTGCCAAACGGGCAGGCAATGGTGCAGACCTTGCAGCCGACGCAGGTGGAGTCGTTCACCACTTTGGCGCCAGTGAGCAGGTCCACCGTGATCGCCTCGACCGGGCAGGCGTGCAGACACCAGGCCTCATCGCACTGGGTACAGGTGTAGGGCACTTTTTTGCCGGTATGGTGAAAGTCAAACACCTTGATGCGGGATTTAGCGGTGGCGAAGGTGCCGTAGTTCTCGAACGAACAGGCCATTTCGCACTGCAGACAACCGGTGCACTTGTCTGGATTGATGTGCAACACTTTTTGCATGTGTCTCTCCTCTGGGTAGCGGCATGCAACGTATGCAATGCCTTGCCTATGAATTTGAATACATAGCCATTGTTGGACCTCCGGGGGACTAAATCTCTAGGGATAACCCTAGCTTGCGGTACGCGTTACCATGAAATTCTCAATATGAAACACCGTAGCGCAAGCCCGTTGTGGACGAAAATTGCCATCGCGGTGAAAAACGGCACCTCTCCAACCATGCGACCCACCTCGTCAAACCCGCCCATGGCCAGCCCCAACTTCGCCAGCCCGTCCCAACGGCTGACAGACATTGAGCGTGCGCGCCAGCTCGTTCTGCAGGAACATGCCACGCTACCCGCCGGATGGATTTCGCCCTGGATTGAACGCTCCTGGCGGCGCTGCATGAACTTGGGGCTGCAAGCCCACGAGCCGGTTACCTTTGACGTGGTGAGCCCTCAGCAGATGCGCCGCACGGCGGAGGGCAATCAGCGGCTGGTGCAGTCGGCGAAACCCATTTTGAACGCCCTCGGGCGCGCGATTGTGAACACGCGCTACTTTGCGATTCTCACCAACGCCGCGGGCGTGGTGGTGGATGTCAGTGGCCCGATCGATCACTCCGACCCACGCGCCCATAGCATCACTCGCATAGGCACCGATTTATCGGAGCACAGCGTCGGCACCACAGCCATTGGCGCGGCCCTGACCGAATTGCAGCCAGTGTGGTTGCACCGGGGGGAACACTTCTTTACCAGCGCATCCATGTACAGCTGCGCCGGCGCGCCCCTGTTCGGCCCGGACGGCGGCTGCGTCGGCATGCTGGACTTGACCGGCATTGATGTTGTAGAGCGCCCCGAACTCAAGCATCTGGTCACCCAATCCGCCCAGAAGATAGAAAACGCGCTGGTCCTGGCGCAAACACACCATCTGATGGTGCGCCTGAACTGGCCGGGCTACGCCATGGGTAGTGAAGCGGATGGCCTCGTCTGCCTGGACGCGGATGGCTGGATCACCGGGGCCAACCAGATTGCACGCCAGATGCTGCCCAAGCTGGCCACACCCGGGCAGCCCCCTGTGCACACGGGTGAGGTCTTCGGCATTCCGTACGAATTGCTGTTCGATGCCGCTCGCCGGCGTGACGCCCGGCTTGAAATTCCCCTGTGGACCGGCCTGCGGCTGCAAGCCCTGCCGATAGAGCGTTCAAGTGAAGGGCGGCCTGTTGAGGCCGGGCTGCGCACAAGCACCGGCGACCGCTTGCCTTTGAGAGACATTGAAACCGCCCTGATTCGCGAGGCCGTTGACCAGGCCCGGGGCAATGTGGCCCAGGCCGCCCGCGCCTTGGGCATCAGCCGCGCCACGGTGTACCGCAAACTAGGGCACAAAAAGCCCCACTGATGCCGCCGCGTTATCAACGCACGCCCAACACAACCTGGCTGGCCTTGATCAAAGCCGTGGCCGCCGCACCGGGCTTCAAACCCAGTTCAAGAACGGCCTGATGGGTGATCACGGCGTAAACCACCATGCCACTGGGTAGCTCGATGGCAACCTCGGCATTGATGGCGCCTTTGCTCACGCTCGTCACCTTGCCGGCGAATTGGTTGCGTGCGGAAAACCGGACATTGGCGTCACCGGTCAGCACCATGACCCAGGGCGCCTTGACATAAGCGATGGCGTCCTGGCCAACTACGAGGCCGAGGGACTTGACGCTGCCCTCAGTCACGATGGCAATTATTCTGTCGCCACCCGCCGTGGTCAGTTCGACTTCCGCATTCACCGCGCCATCGGTGAGGCTGGTGATCTTGCCCGTAAAAACATTGCGTGCACTGACCTTCATGTTGATTTCCTTAAAATTTTTTGAACTGGCCCAATTCTCGCTATAGCTATTTAAATATAGAGCTTTTTGTGAAAAAATTTACTCTGGGTTGCCTCGATGTACGATTACAACCATAGAGAAAGCGAGTTTTTAAGGCTTCCTGGTTTGAATTGAGATTTTGTCGCTATCGTTATATACCTTACAAGATTGCGTTAAATATGGAACAAAACCTACATCGCCTGCGCGGCAAGCTTCAGGTCGATACCGAATCCGGTACCTTTCTCGGTGACACTCGCATCCGTCTGCTGGAAGCGATTGATGTCCACGGCTCCATCTCCCAGGCCGCAAAAGCCGTTCCCCTGTCGTACAAGGCGGCCTGGGACGCCATCGATGCCATGAACAACCTGGCCGACCATGCCCTGGTGATCCGCTCGACCGGCGGGCGCAACGGCGGCGGCACCTTGTTGACCGACTACGGACGCAAGGTGGTGGTGATGTATCGGGCGCTGGAATCCGAATACCAGGCGGCGCTGGACCGCATGGCGGCGAGCATGAACAGCGACCAGAGCGGGGATTTGCAGCAATTTCGTCAACTGTTAAAGCGCATGTCGATGAAGACCAGCGCGCGCAACCAGTTTGCCGGCACCATCATCGGCCTGCGCGAAGGCGATGTGGATTTTGAAGTGCGGCTGCGCATTGATGCAGAGAATGAACTGGTTGCCATCATCACGCAGGAGTCGGCGGAAAACCTCGGCCTGCGAATGGGCATGGAACTGAATGCCCTGGTGAAATCCTCGTCCGTGCTGCTGCTCACCGACCCGAATGTGCGAACGTCCGCCCGCAACCACCTGTGGGGCGAGGTGACGCGCATTTTTAACGGGCCGGTCAACGCCGAAATCACCTTGCTCACGCCCGGCGGCAAGACCGTCTGCGCCGTGGTCACCCACGACAGCGTGGAAAAGCTCGGTCTCGCCGTTGGCGGGCAGGCCTGCGCCGTGTTCAAAGCTTCGGCCGTCATTCTTTGTCTTTACGCCTGATTTCCAAATCACCCAAGTAACCCCAGGAAAAATTTCATGCGCCACCTCACCCCCCTTCTTGCAGCCCTCGTCCTCACTGCGGCCGCCCATGCCGACGACGTGCAGGTCGCCGTGGCCGCCAATTTCACGGCCCCCATGAAGCAGATCGCCGCCGAATTCGAGAAAGACACCGGCCACAAGGCCTTGCTCGCCTTTGGCGCTACTGGCAAGTTTTACGCCCAGATCAGCAACGGCGCGCCGTTTGAGGTTCTGCTCACGGCCGATGAAGAAACCCCGGTCAAGCTGGAGAAGGAATTGCTGGCGGCGCCGGGTACCCACTTCACCTATGCCATCGGCAAGCTGGTTCTGTGGTCGGCGAAGGCGGGCTACGTTGATGATCAAGGCGATGTCTTGAAAAAAGGAGACTTCAAACACCTCGCACTGGCCAATCCAAAGACGGCCCCTTACGGCGCTACGGCCATGGGAGTCATGAAACAGCTCGGCGTGTTGGACAGCATCCAACCCAAGATCGTGCAGGGCGAAAACATTGCCCAGACCCATCAATTTGTCGCCACCGGCAATGCTGAACTCGGTTTTGTCGCGCTTTCGCAGGTATTCAAGGACGGCAAGGTCACCTCCGGCTCGGCTTGGATCGTGCCCGCCAAGCTCTACGCGCCGATCCGCCAGGATGCGGTAGTGCTCGCCAAGGGACGCAACAATCCGGCCGCTAGCGCACTGGTGAAATATCTCAAGACGGACAAGGCCCGCAGCATCATCAAGTCCTATGGCTACGAACTGTGAACCGCACTCTCAACCTCCACTGCAGCCGAACACCCCGCGCTTTAACACCTGATTGATATGGACAATGCCGACCTGGGCGCCATCTGGCTGACCCTCAAACTCGCCAGCGTGGTCACACTGCTGCTGCTCCTGATCGGCACACCGATCGCCTGGTGGCTGGCGCGCACGCGTTCACGCCTGAAAGGTGTCATCGGCGCCGTCGTCGCTTTGCCGCTGGTGTTGCCGCCGACCGTGCTCGGCTTCTACCTGCTCATCGCCCTGGGGCCGAATGGACCGGGCGGGCGCTTGACCGAAGCGCTTGGGCTGGGCCTGTTGCCCTTCACCTTTCCCGGTCTCGTTATCGCCTCGGTGTTTTACTCCCTGCCCTTCATGGTGCAGCCGGTGCAGAACGCCTTCGAGGCCATTGGCGAGCGCCCGCTTGAAGTGGCCGCCACCCTGCGCGCCAGCCCTTGGGACACCTTCTGGTCGGTGGCCGTGCCGCTGGCCCGGCCGGGCTTCATATCCGGCGCCATCCTGGGCTTCGCCCACACGGTCGGTGAGTTCGGTGTGGTGCTGATGATTGGCGGCAACATCCCGGACAAGACCCGGGTCGTCTCGGTGCAGATTTACGACCACGTTGAAGCGCTTGAATACGCCCAGGCGCACTGGTTGGCTGGCGGCATGGTGGTCTTCACCTTCCTCGTTTTGTTGACGCTGTACACCCTCAATCCACGCGCTGCGAGGGTCGCCCCATGAGCACCGACATTCACGCCCGCTTTCGCCTTGACCGGGGCGACTTCAGCCTCGATATCGATCTGGTGCTACCCGGCCGCGGCGTCACGGCGCTCTTCGGCCATTCCGGCTCCGGCAAGACCACATGCCTGCGCGCAATGGCCGGACTGGAACGCGCGCCGGGCGGCTTGTTCACCCTCGGTGACGAAGTCTGGCAGGACGAATCCCATGGTGTTTTTGTTCCAACCCATCACAGGGCGCTGGGCTACGTTTTTCAGGAGGCCAGCCTCTTTGCGCACCTGTCGGTGCGGCGCAACATGGAATTTGGGCAGAAGCGTGGGAAAAAACATGACGCACCTGCCGAACAGCGTTTCGATCTCGCCAGCGTCGCCGAACTGCTGGGCATCGGCAGCCTGCTGGAACGCATGCCGGCCAGCCTGTCCGGCGGCGAACGCCAACGCGTGGCCATTGCCCGCGCCCTGCTGACGGCGCCGCGTCTGCTGCTGCTGGACGAACCCCTGGCGGCGCTCGACCTGAAACGCAAGCAGGAAATCCTGCCCTACCTGGAGCGCCTGCACGACGAGCTGTCAATCCCGGTCATCTACGTGAGCCACGCGCCCGATGAAGTCGCGCGCCTGGCCGACCACCTGGTCCTGCTCGACGCTGGCCGGGTAGTCGCCAGCGGGCCCTTGAGCGAAACGCTGGCCCGCGCCGACTTGCCGCCAGCCTTCGCCGATGACGCGGGCGTGGTGCTCGACACTACACTGCGCGGGCCGGAGCCCGACAACCTCTCGCAACTTGATTTCGCTGACGGCTGTATTCATGTCGGCCGCCGTCCTGAGACCACGGGCAGCCGCCTGCGCTGCCGCATCCACGCCCGCGACGTCAGCCTGGCGTTGGAGCGGCCGCATGCATCCAGCATCCTCAACATCCTGCACGCCACCGTCACCGCCGTCGTGGCCACCGACACGCCCGGCCATGTGCTGGTGCAGATGCGCGTCGGCACCACCCCCCTGCTCGCCCGCATCACCGAGCGCTCGCGGCGCGAACTGGGCATCGCGCCCGGCCTGCCGGTCTGGGCGCAGATTAAAGCCGTCGCCCTGCTCGCCTGAAAGGAAACACCATGCATCTCCAGTGCCCAGGCGCCACAGCGCGCCGCCACGACAGCCACAA
This sequence comes from Rhodoferax ferrireducens, assembly GCF_003347515.1. Lineage (GTDB taxonomy): Bacteria > Pseudomonadota > Gammaproteobacteria > Burkholderiales > Burkholderiaceae_C > Rhodoferax. The sequence continues at coordinate 81,583 of NZ_QEII01000315.1, forward strand.
CCCCGACTGGCAGCAGGCCCTGCCCGCCGAATGGCGCGCTGAAGCCGTTGCGCCGCTCAGATTCACCATCCACCACGACTACGAGATGCCGGCCTCGCGCACCCTGGGTTACGACCAGCACGGTCAGACTTGTTACTACCAACACGTTTTTACTCTGGGCGAACCGCGTTCGGACGATGACGAGGAGTTCTACGAAGCCATCGTCCACGGCGAGGAAGTGCATGCCTGGCGCCTGCGCGACCAGCGCTGGCTGGTCTGGAGTGTCATCCGTAAAGAAGGCGACTGCCGGGGCAATCGAGGTCGCTACAGCTTTTCGCAGAGCATGCCGCGATGAGTCCGTTCGCCCTCCCCGACAAATGCCGGCTATTGCGGGCGTGCTGCAATTTCCTCGAAAAACATCGCAACGCTGCAACAACGGTGACCAAAAGTAAGCAAATCGCCTGAAATGACCGAACATTAAGCCCGCCTTAAGCAAGCTTTTTTAAGATTCCGGCTTCTTCAACATCAGGAGTTAGCTTATGAATTTCAAAAAAACGATAGATCGATATCACCTGGCCTCCATTTCTCTGCACTGGCTGATGCTGGCCTTGTTCATCGGTGTGTACGGCAGCATTGAGTTGCGCGAACTGTTTGACAAGGGCAGCGTGCCCCGCGAGTCCCTGAAAAGCCTGCACTTCATGCTGGGTCTTCTCATGTTTGCGCTGGTTTGGCTGCGCATCGCCATGCGCGCGATCTACCCCGCGCCCCGCCTGCAACCCGCCCCACCCTCCTGGCAAGCGATCGCGGGCAAACTGGCCCACCTGGTGTTGTACGTCATCATGATTGGCATGCCGCTGCTGGGCTGGCTCATGCTGAGCGCGGCCGGCAAACCCATTCCATTTTTCGGCCTGGAACTGCCCGCACTGATCGGGCCAGACAAGCCTTTGGCGGGTCAGCTCAAGGAAATCCATGAATTCGTGGGGACTGCCGGTTATTTCCTGATCGGCGCCCACGCGGCAGCGGCCTTGGTCCATCACTACATCCAGCGCGACAACACCTTGCGCAGCATGTGGCCGGGGTCCAGAAAACTGACCTCGTGAAGTGAAAGTGCGGCAGCTGCCCTACTGGCCAGCGTTGGGGAAAAACAGCTGCTCACCCGCACTCCTTGCAGTCACTGCCTTTGCTGTCGGGCAAACCGGCCAGTTCCCAAAGGCGCAACTCCGCTGCGTGCGGGCCGCTCTTGTCACCGCGCGAGAAAAACGCGGTGCCGGAAACCGCCAGCTTCTTGAGCGCTTCTACGATGACCAGGAACGGGGTCCGGCATGAAGAATCATGCCTTGACTGTCGCGCTGCTGTGAAACGGACAATCCGAAAGTCTCCGACAGGTTCAGCACTTAGCCAGAGCCTGCCGTTTGCAGGCAAGGTCCAGGCCTCGCCGGCTTGTAACCAGACGTCCTCTGGAAACCCCTCCAAGGTAAGCCACAGGCGCCCGGTCACCACACGAATTTCACTGCAGGCCTGCAGCTGAAAGGCAAACACGCCGGGTGTTCTCAATTCATGGTTTTCGATCTGGTGCATGGGTGACTCCTTGTTTGCTTCCGTGCAAGCAATGTAGGCGCTTAACCAATACAGTTAGGGTACAGTTAGTCAGATAGTTAGTGAAACTGGCCTGATTAAATGACCAATACAATTCCTGATTTATGACGCCATCTACATCCCCGGACCTGCAAAATAACCCTCAGGCTTTACTTGACCGCAGCGTTACCCTTGGCAGCCAAATGACCTTGGTTGAACAACTCGTTCACTGGGCCGAACACCGCATTCAAGAGCAGGTATTTCGCCCTGGCATGCGCATGCCTTCCGTACGGCAATTGGCGACCGATCGCGGTGTGTCACGCTCTACAGTGGTGGAGGCCTATGAACGATTGGTTGTGCGTGGGCACTTGCAGGCGCGACGCGGTTCCGGTTTTTTTGTGCGCGAACCCACGGCCAGTCCGGCGAAGAGGGCCAGGACGGCAACGGTGCGCACTCAAACCATCGACATGGGCTGGTTGATCCGAAATATGCAAAGTGGCATCCCCGCCGATATGTCGCCCGGTTTTGGCTATCTGCCCCCCGCCCTTTGCGGGGGCGATTTGATCAAGGCCGGCTTGCGCTCGGTCGCCGCCACGTCCGGCATGCAGCTCTCCCATGCCGCACTCGCGCAAGGCTACGCGCCGTTGCGTGAGCAAATCACGCGCAAACTGGCAGAGATTGAAATCGCGGCCACCCCAGCGCAAGTTCTCACCACCTCCGGCGCCACGCAAGCCATTGATCTCATTGTGCGCAAATATCTGCGCCCCGGCGACAGTGTGATTGTGGGCAACCCGGCGTGGTCGGCGCAACTGGGCACGCTCTCGATGATGGGGATCAACCTGATTAGCCTGCCCTACACACAGCAGGGGCCCGATGTGCAGGCCTTGGCCGATCTTGCTGCAACTTGCAAGCCCAAAATGCTGATCCTCAATACGGTGCTGCACAACCCGACCAGTACGGTGCTGAGCAGTGCTGCGGCTTATCAAATTTTGCGCATTGCCGAAGCGCATGACATGATTATTGTTGAAGACGATATCTATGCCGATTTTTTGCCCGCTGGTGTTCCGGCCGCCCGTCTGGCCAGTCTTGACCAGCTGAAGCGGGTCATTTACCTAGGCAGTTTTTCCAAGATGCTGGTGCCCAATATCCGCGTCGGTTTTCTGGCCACCACGGCCGACATTGCCGAATCCCTGGGCAATCAAAAATTGCTCACTTCTCTTGCAACGCCTGAAATCAATGAGCGCATTGTTTACCGCGCACTGACCGAAGGCAGCTACCGCAAGCATTGCCAGCGCGTTCAGTCAGCACTTGACGAGTTGCGCGAACCTGTATTCAAACGCATGGAATCGCTGGGTATGAAGGCCTTTTGTCGACCACAAGCCGGTTATCAAGGTTGGTTTGATGCCGGCGTGGACACCATCCAACTGGCCGCCCTGGCATTGGAGGCGGGTTACTTGCTGGCCCCTGGCGCGCTTTTCTCGCCGATGCAAACGCCAAGCACCTGGTTGCGCATGAATATTGCCACCAGCCAGAACCCCGAGATGCTCATATGGCTCGACAAGACGCTGGTGAAATTACGCCAGCGTGGCTCGGACTGTTGATGGCTTGCAACCCTCGCTTGAGCGTTCTTTACTATCTGTCGTTACTGGCCGGCATTCGAAAAGAACAGCTGCTCGCCCGCAATCTTGTAACTGGCAATCACCGCCTGCCCCGGCGCTGACACCACCCAGTCGACAAACTTCTGGCCGTCCGCCGCCTTGACGTGCGGGTGTTTGGCCGGGTTGACCAGCATCACGCCGTACTGGTTGAAAAGCCGGGTGTCGCCCTCAACCAGCACCGCCAAATCGCCCCGGTTCTTGAAACTCAGCCAGGTGCCGCGGTCCGCCAGCACATAGGCGCCGCTGCTGGACGCGATGTTGAGCGCCGGGCCCATGCCGCAGCCGCATTCCTTGTAGCCACTGCCCTTGTTGTCGGGCAGACCGGCGAGTTTCCAGAAACGCAACTCGGCCGCGTGCGTGCCGCTCTTGTCGCCACGCGAGATGAACGGCGCGCCGGCTACCGACAGCTTCTTGAGCGCTTCCACGATGTCTTTACCCCGGGTCTTGGCCGGGTCGGCGGCAGGGCCAATCAACACAAAGTCGTTGTACATCACGGGATAACGCTTGACGGCAAAACCGTCGGCGACGATTTTTTCCTCCGCCACCTGGTCATGTACAAACAGCACGTCGGCGTCACCGCGGCGGCCCATGTCCAGCGCCTGGCCGGTGCCCAGCGCCACCACTTTCACGTCAATGCCGCTGGCTTTTTTGAACTCAGGCAGCAAATGGGCAAACAGGCCCGACTGCTCAGTGGAGGTGGTGGAGGCCACCACGATGGACTGCGCGTGCGCACTGACGGATGCTATTAAAATAATAGCTGCTTGCGCATACTGAACGAGGGCTAGAGGCCTAAAACATATAAATTTCTTCAAACCAGTTCTCCTTTGACAAACAAATGGGCTGCCGGGTATTGCAGTTGCAGCAGCGGCCCGCTGAAAAATTCATGCACCGGCAAGTCGGCCAGCACGCGCCCCTGCTCCAGGTAAATCACCCGGCTGGCCAGGCGCTTGACCTGACCCAGGTTGTGACTGGCGAACACCAGCGTCATCGCCGCGGGTTGCTGGGCGAACTCTTCAATCAGCGCTTCAACTTCGCGCTTGGCGTGCGGGTCCAGGCTGGCGGTGGGTTCGTCCAGCAGCAGCACCTGGGCACCCAGCGCCCAGGCCCGCGCCAGCGCCACGCGCTGCTGCTGGCCACCGGACAGCTTGCGGCCGTTGCGCTGGGCCAGCTCCACCAGGCCCACCCGCTCCAAGGCTGCCAAAGCCAGCACTTTGGCCTCGCCCCAGCGCGTGCCGCGCAGCCACAGCCCGAGCGCGATATTGCTCTGCACCGACATGCGCAGCAGATGCGGCCGCTGAAACAACATGGCCTGGCGCGCCTCGGAATCCAGCGCGACCTGACCGGCCGTTGGCGTGGCCAGGCCGTGCAGCAGGCGCAAGAGCGTGCTCTTGCCGCAGCCATTGGCGCCCACCAGGGCGACGCGCTCGCCGGGCTGGATGGTCAGCGTGACCTCCGAGAGGGCGCGCACGGCGGTGGCCGGACGTCCAAAATGCAGGCTCGCTGAGGACAGCCGAAACACCGGCTTCATGACGAGACCTCCACGGCGCGTGCCGGACTTTTGTCAACCCTGTCGTGCTGCCCTTCGTCGTGCCATTCGCGGCTGCCTCCGCCCAACTCGGAGCGCTCGCGCCAGCGCCGCAGCAGGGCAATCAGCACATTGAGCAAGAGCACCACGCTCAGCAGGATCAGGCCCAGCCCCAGGGCCAGCGGCAAATCGCCCCTGCTGGTCTCCAGCGCAATGGCCGTGGTCATGACGCGGGTGAAGCCGTCAATATTGCCACCCACGATCATCACCGCGCCCACTTCCGACACCGCCCGACCAAACGAGGCAATCATCACCGTCAGCAGCGCGTAGCGCTCGTCCCAGGCCAGCAGCAGACTGCGCATCAAGGATCGCGCGCCCAGCGAGCGCAACTGCTCGCCATGAATGTCTTCCGCATCCTCCACCGCCTGGCGGGTCAGGGCCGTGACCACCGGCAGCACCAGCACGGCCTGCGCCAACACCATCGCCTTGAAACTGAAAAGCCAGCCCAAATAACCCAGAGGCCCCGAACGCGACAGCAGCAAATAAATCAGCAGCCCCACCACCACCGAGGGGATCGCCAGAAAGGTGTTGAGCAAGGTCAGCACCGCGCCGCGTCCGGCAAAACGCGCCACCCCCAACCAGGCGCCCAACACCAGCCCCAGCGCACAGGCCAGCGCGCAAGCCGTGGCGCTGACCGACAGGGAACGGCCCACAATCGCCAGCAAGCCAGGATCAAAGCCTGCAATCAGTTGCAGCGCGGTGAGGGAGCTGTCGGTAAGAGAGGCCATAAGGTGGGTTATCGTAGCCACCGACACAATTTCTTACGATATGAACTGCTGTGCATAGGCTCCAACTCCACTACACCCTCTCGCGTGACAGCAGCCCGGCGCTGGTGCGCAACCCGCTGATTGATTTGCTGCAGGCCGTCAGCACGCAGGGCTCGATCTCCGCAGGTGCGCGGGCGCTGGGCCTGTCGTACCGCCACGTCTGGGGCGAACTCAAGCGCTGGGAAAAAGAACTCGGTCATGAACTGGTGGTGTGGGAAAAAGGCCAGTCGGCGCGCCTGACCGAATTTGGCGCCAAGCTGATGTGGGCCGAGCGGCAGGCGCAGGCGCGGCTGGCGCCGCAGATCGAAGCCCTGCGCGCGGAGTTGGAACGCAGCTTTGCAGTGGCCTTTGACGACACCACGCATGTGGTGACGCTGTACGCCAGCCATGACGATGCGCTGAGCGCCCTGCGCGAACATGTATTGACCGAAGGGCAAGGCCAACTGCACCTTGACATTCGATTCACCGGCAGCGTGGACGCCATTCGCGCCCTGAATGAAGGCCGCTGCGTAATGGCCGGTTTTCACACCTTGCAAAACACGGGCCGCCACACGCTGACGGAGCGCACCTACAAGCCCCTGCTGCAGCCCGGCCTGCACAAGATCATCGGTTTTGCCCAGCGCACGCAGGGCCTGATGGTGGCCCGGGGCAATCCGCTTGGCTTAAGCAGCCTGCAGGACCTTGCCACGCGCCACGCCCGCTTTGCCAATCGGGCCTTGGGCACCGGCACGCGCGTGGTGCTGGATGAATTACTCACCCAGGCCGGGCTGCTCCCAAGCGACATCTCGGGCTATGCGCACACTGAACCCTCGCACGCCGCCGTGGCCCATGCGGTGGCGGCCGGTCAGGCGGACGCTGGGCTGGGCATTGCGGCGGCAGCGCAACAGGCGGGGCTGGATTTTGTGCCCCTGGCCCACGAGCGCTATCACCTCGTTTGCCTCAAGTCAGCGCTGGCGCAGCCCGGCATTCAGGCGCTGCTGCAACAGCTGCAAACACCGGCCTGGCAGGAGGCGGTGGCGGGCATTCCAGGTTACACCGCGCTCCAGAGCGGCGAAGTGCTGTCCATGCGCCGGGTCTTGCCGTGGTGGGATTACCGCCAACAAAAAGTCCATCTCATTCCCTCTTGAGCAAGTCTGCGTCCAGAGCAAGTGCCCGATGGCGCCCTATGCGGCGGTAAGTTCCAAGCGCGATGGCGAGTGCGAGGACGATCAGCATCGCCGCGACGGCGAACGTGATCCGCATACCGCTGGCAACAGCCTCGGGACGCGCCGTGGTGATGTCGAGCGTCGCCGATGCGAGCGCGAACACCGCGCCCATCGCGGATGCTCCGGTGATGAGTCCGAGATTGCGCGACAGGCTGAGCAGCCCGGAAATGACACCCCGCTGGTCCGGACGGATATCCGTCATGACGGCGGTGTTGTTGGCCGTCATGAACAGCGCATAGCCGACGGTGATGACAACGATGGGAGCGATGTAGCCGGGGATGCCAAGCGTTGCCGGCAGCATGGACAGAATGAAGCAACCCGCCGCCATGCCGATGAGCCCAACAAGCGTCATGCGTTGTGCGCCAAAACGGTCCGCCAGGCGACCGGCCGGCACACCGGTCAGCGCGGCGGCCAGCGGACCGACCGACAAGACCAGTCCAACCCTGGCCGCATCGAGTCCGAGCGCACGCGACAGATAGAACGGCCCGACCACCAGCGTCGCCATCATCACCGTCGAGACGAGCGCGCTCATGGCGAGGCTCGCACGCAAGCCTGGATCACGGAACATCGCCAATCGGATCAAAGGCGATGCGGCTCTCGACTCGGCGAGCACGAAGAGGCCGACACCGAAGGCCGCAGCCAACAGCAGCGCCAGGTTGAGCGGACCGAAACTGCCGCTCCCTAGCGTCATGGCGAGTGCATAAGCCGCGAGCGTCAGAGCCAGCAGCAGCGTGCCCACTTTGTCGAAGCTGGCACTATCGGTCTTCGGCCCCTGGCGATCAACCGGCAGGAACCGACGCGCGAGAAAAAAAGCCAGAAGTCCCAGCGGTATGTTGACGAGGAAGATGGCCCGCCAACCGAGTCCAGCGATCAGAACGCCGCCAAGCGATGGACCCAGCGCGGTGCCCATCGCGGACATGGTTGCTAGCAGTCCCATGGCGCTACCGGTCTTGGCCTTCGGCACTATCTCACCGACAAAAGCCATGGTGAGGGCCATCATGATGGCCGCGCCCAAGCCCTGCGCCGCCCGGGCGGCAATCAGTAGCCAAAGCGTGGGCGCAGCGCCGCACAGGATCGAGGCCACCGTGAACAGGAGGATGCCGGCCAGTAGCAGCCGGCGGCGGCCAATGAGGTCACCGAGCCGTCCGACGCTGACGATGAGGGTGGTGATGGCGAGCAGATAAGCGAGGACGATCCACTGGACTTGCTGGAAGGAGGCATTGAATGCCTGCGCCAGGGTCGGTAGCCCCACGTTGGCGATGCTGGTACCGAGCGAGGACAGCAGCATGGATAACGAAAGACTGACCAGCGCCCAACGAACCAAAGGTGACCCTTTCACACTTCCAGCACTTCCTGCAACGGCCTCATCCCGTCCCGCAATGATTGACTTCAACATGACTTCCTTCCTCTGACGACGCCCGAAATGGAGCTGATAGGCAAGCGTAGTTCTTTGCCGGGCATAGCGGAAGGCGCCGCGTTTGCACTTTATTCGTGCGTTTGACGCCATGTCACGATCAAACTGCGCTATGGTCGATGCATGGCTACACCCGATCTCAACTTGCTGGTCACCCTGGATGTGCTGCTCGCGGAAGGCAGCGTGGCGCGCGCCGCCCAGCGCTTGCGACTGAGCCCGTCGGCGATGAGCCGCGCGCTGGCGCGATTGCGTGAGACCACGGGCGATCCGCTGTTGGTGAGGGCCGGACGCGGTCTCGTTCCCACGCCTCGGGCGCTCGAACTCCGCGAGCAGGTCAGTCGGCTCGTGCAGGACGCAGAAGCGGTTCTGCGGCCGGCCGAGAAACTCAAGCTCCAACAGCTGGTCCGAACGTTCACGCTGCGGACCAGCGAAGGCTTTGTGGAGAACTTCGGACCAGACCTCATTGCGCGCGTCAGCGCAGAAGCGCCCGGCGTGCGGCTGCGCTTCGTGCAGAAATTGGACAAGGACAGCGCGCCACTGCGTGACGGAAGCGTCGATCTGGATACGGGCGTTGTCGGTGACACGACGGGTCCGGAAGTGCGCACGCGGGCCTTGTTCCAGGACCGTTTCATTGGCGTCGTGCGCATGGGGCACGCGCTGAGCCAGGGCGAGATCACGCCCGCCCGTTATGCGGCGGGTAGGCACATCCTTGTCTCACGGCGGGGTCTGGACAAGGGGCCGATGGATGACGCCTTGAATGCACTGGGGCTGCAGAGGGAGATCGTCACGATCGTCGGTGGCTTTGCAGGCGCACTGGCGCTTGCCCAGGCCTCCGACCTGATTGCCACGGTTCCCGAACGACATACCGGAAACCTGCGCGCCGCAATGCACAGTTTCCCCCTTCCGGTCCCCGCACCGGAGTTCACGGTTTCCATGCTCTGGCACCCGCGAATGGACGCCGATACCGCGCATCGCTGGCTGCGCGGATGCGTACTGGATACCACTCAAGGCAATCTCGTCAACCCTGTCGAGGGCGCCGATGTTGCGTCCGATGTCTCTCGTCTCAAAATTGACATCAAAGTTAACAATTGATATCATTAACTGCAAAAATAAGGAGTGATATCAATGTCTTCCGTCACCGTTAGAAACCTGCCCGATGCCACGCACCGAGCCCTCAAACTGCGCGCAGCACAGCACGGGCGCAGTACCGAAGCCGAGATTCGGTTCATTCTGGAAGGTGCTGTCGCGCCCAAAGTGGGTTTGGGCTCAGCTTTGGCGGCGATTGGTCGCAGCGTAGGGGGCCTAGAGTTGGCGTTCCAACGAGACCAACGCCCCATCGAACCTGCGAGCTTTGAATGATCATTCTTGACACGAACGTGGTGTCGGAGCCGCTCAAGCCCGAACCCAATCAGGCCGTGCTGGATTGGCTCAACGCGCAAGAGCCCGCAACGCTTTACATCACCACGATCAACCTGGCAGAACTGTTGGCGGGTGTGGAAGTGCTCCCGCCGGGCCGTCGCCGCGCGGCTTTGGGGCAGGCGCTTTCCAGTCAAGTCCTTGGCTTGTTCGAACGACGCGTTCTGGACTTTGATGCCAAGGCCGCCGAAACCTTTGTCCCAACCTATGCCAGTGCGCAGGCCCAAGGCAACCCCATCGGGTTTGCGGATTGCGCCATCGCCGCCATCGCTAGAGCGAAAGGCTTCACTGTTGCCACACGCAACGTACGGGACTTCCGGGGAACCGGCGTAGAGGTCATCGACCCCTGGACTTTCGTCTAACCGATCAAGGTGCGATGGGCACGAACGGCCGCCAGCACAATCTCACGGATGTCTTGATGACTTGAGCCATCCACCTGCGCCAGAAACGCCTGGCGCATGCGCGGGTCCCAAAATTTCTTCAAGTGAGTGGCAATGCCTTCCAGCGCCTCCTGGCGGTCTGGCATGCTTTCAAAAAAAGTGCCGATCTGGTTGGCCATCCGAATCAGGTTGTCGTCATGCGTCATTGCGTATCCAGTTTGAATCGTTCGGGGTGGCTGTAAATGGAAACGTCGTCGCCGCGGGCGAACCCGAGCAGGGTCAGGCCCGCGCTCTGGGCCACGTCCACCGCCAAGCCGGTGACACCCGAGACGGCGGCCAGCAAGCCGACACCGACCGCCGCAGTTTTTTGCACCATCTCATAACTCGCGCGGCTGGTGATGGTGACGAATCCCGTGCCCGCGGACCGGCCCGACCGGATCAGTGCCCCGACCAGCTTGTCCAGCGCATTGTGTCGCCCCACGTCTTCGCGAATCAGTTCGACGTCGCCATCGGCCGTGCACCAGGCGGCGGCATGGGTGGCGCCAGTCACCGCCAACAACAACTGGCGCGTCCGCATAATGGCCAGCGCTTTGGACACGGCACCGGCGTCGAAACTCTGCGCGAGCTGCAAAGGCGCGGGATGGCGCACCGCCTGCGTCAGGCTCTCGGTGCCGCACAGACCGCAGCCGGTGCGCCCGGTCAGATTGCGGCGTTTTTCCTTCAGCCGGGCAAAGCACAAGGCCGCAATCGTGAGCTGTACCGTGTAGCCCTGAACCGACGACGACCACTCGCAGTCGTGGATTTGCGAGGCGCTGTCAACAATACCTTCCGTCAGCGAAAATCCATAGGCAAAGTCTTCCAGGTCCGCCGGCGTTGCCATCATCACCGCATGCGAGATGCCGTTGAACTCCAGGGCCACCGGCACTTCTTCGGCGACGCAGTCCTGCCCCGCGAGCCGCGAGCCAGCGCGAATGCCGCGGACCTCCAGCGTGCGGTAGGCTTGTGCGGCGGGTAGTGGCAATTCAGACATGTCCATGGTGGCCTTTCATCGGGCCACGGCTGCGTTCGCCGCTTCGGGCTGGTACGCGGCTTGTGCCAGGGCCAGCTGCTCGCTGTTGAATCGGGAATAAGACTTTTGCCATTCCGAGGGCTGCGCCACCGGCATCACCTGCACCGCCGTCACCTTGTATTCCGGGCAGTTGGTAGCCCAATCGGAGTTGTCGGTGGTGATCACATTGGCACCCGATTCAGGGAAGTGGAAAGTGGTGTAGACCACGCCCGGCTGCATGCGCTCGGTGACCACGGCGCGCAGCACGGTTTGTCCGGCCCGGCTCTCGATGCCGACCCAGTCATCCTGATTGATGCCGCGCTCCTCGGCGTCATGCGGATGAATCTCCAGCCGGTCCTCGCTGTGCCACTGGCTGTTCTCGGTGCGCCGGGTTTGCGCACCCACGTTGTACTGCGAGAGGATGCGCCCGGTGGTCAAGATCAGGGGGAATTTGCGCGTCACTTTTTCATCGGTGGCCACGTATTGCGTGATGATGAAGCGGCCCTTGCCGCGCACGAACTTGTCGACGTGCATGATCTCCGTGCCCAGCTCGTCCGTGTCCTCGTTGCAAGGCCATTGCACGCTGCCATGTTTCTCAATCTTGGCGTAAGTAACACCCTGGAAACTGGGCGTGAGCGAAGCGATTTCGGCCATGATGTCGCGCGGGTGGGCGTAGTGCATCGGGTAGCCCATGGCGTTGGCTAATCTGACGGTCACCTCCCAATCGGCCAGGCCGGCTTTGGCCGGCATGACCTTGCGCACACGCGAGATGCGGCGCTCGGCATTGGTGAAGGTGCCGTCTTTTTCCAGAAAGGACGAACCCGGCAAGAACACATGGGCGTATTTGGCGGTTTCGTTCAGAAACAGGTCCTGCACCACGATGCATTCCATCGCCATCAGTGACGCGGTGACGTGCTGCGTGTTGGGGTCGGACTGGACAATGTCTTCGCCTTCGCAATACAAGCCCATGAAGCTGCCGGCCTGGGCCGCGTCAAACATATTGGGAATGCGCAGACCCGGCTCGGGGTTCAGTGTCACGCCCCAGGCGGCTTCGAACTGGGTACGCACTGTGGTGTCGGAAATATGGCGGTAGCCCGGCAACTCATGCGGGAACGAGCCCATGTCGCAGGCGCCCTGTACATTGTTCTGGCCGCGCAAGGGGTTCACGCCCACGCCTTCGCGACCCACATTGCCGGTCGCCATGGCCAGATTGGCAATGCCCATGACCATGGTGGAACCCTGCGCATGCTCGGTCACACCGAGGCCGTAGTAGATCGCGGCATTGCCGCCGGTGGCGTACAGGCGCGCGGCAGCACGGGCATTCTCAGCCGGCACGCCGGTGACCTCTTCAAAAGCTTCCGGCGAGTTCTCGGGCCGCGCCACAAACTCGCGCCATTGCTGGAACGACTTGTCATCGCAGCGCTCGGCAATGTAGGCCTCGGCCAGCAAGCCCTCGGTCACCACCACATGGGCCAGCGAGGTGATCACCGCCACATTGGTGCCGGGCTTGAGTTGCAGGTGGTAGTCGGCCTTGATGTGCGGCGCATCCACCAGGTCGATCTGGCGCGGGTCGATCACGATCAGGCGCGCGCCCTCGCGCAGGCGCTTTTTCATGCGCGAGGCAAACACCGGGTGCGCAGCCGAGGGGTTGGCGCCAATGACCAGGATCACATCGGCTTTTTCCACCGACTTGAAGGTTTGGGTACCAGCGGACGTGCCAAAGGTCTGGCCCAGACCGTAGCCGGTTGGCGAATGGCATACGCGAGCGCAGGTGTCCACGTTGTTGTTGCCAAAGGCGGCGCGCACCAGCTTTTGCACCAGGTAGGTTTCTTCGTTGGTGCAGCGCGAGGAGGTGATGCCGCCGATCGAATCCTTGCCATGCTTGGCCTGGATGCGCCGGAATTCGCTGGCGGCGTAGTTGATGGCTTCGTCCCAGCTCACGACCTGCCACGGGTCCGTGATGCTCTTGCGGATCATGGGCTCGGTCATGCGGTCCTTGTGGGTCGCGTAGCCCCAGGCGAAGCGGCCCTTGATACAGGCATGGCCTTCGTTGGCCTTGCCGTCTTTCCACGGCACCATGCGCACGACCTCGTTGCCCTTCATCTCGGCCTTGAAGGCGCAACCAACGCCGCAATAAGCACAGGTGGTGATCTTGCTGTGCTCGGGCTGGCCCAGCAGGATGACGGTTTTTTCCTGCAAGGTGGCGGTCGGGCAGGCTTCGACACAGGCGCCGCAACTCACGCATTCGGAGTCCATGAAGGGCTGGTCTTGCCCCGGCGACACGCGGGACTCGAAACCGCGTCCGCTGATCGAGAGCGCAAACGTGCCCTGCGTTTCTTCACAGGCGCGCACGCAGCGGTTGCACACGATGCACTTGGAGGCGTCATAGGTGAAGTAAGGGTTGGATTCATCCTTCTTGCTCTTGAGGTGGTTGGCCCCGTCGAGGCCGTAACGCACTTCGCGCAGGCCGGTGACACCGGCCATGTCCTGCAGCTCGCAGTTGCCGTTGGCCGAACAGGTCAGGCAGTCCAGCGGGTGGTCGGAGATGTACAGTTCCATCACGCCCTTGCGCAAGTCCTGCAACTTGGGCGTCTGGGTGCGCACCTTCATGCCATTCTCAGCCGGCGTGGTGCACGAAGCCGGAAAGCCTTTGCGGCCTTCAATTTCGACCAGACACAAACGACAGGAACCGAAGGGCTCCAGGCTGTCGGTGGCGCAGAGCTTGGGGACCTTGATGCCCGCATCGACGGCCGCCCGCATCAGCGAGGTGCCAGCCGCGACGGTGACCATTTCGCCGTCAATTTCCAGCGTGACTTCTTGTGCCGACACGCGACGCGGCGTGCCATAGTCTATTTCCTTGAGGTGTTCAAGCATGGGATTCTCCTGAGGCAATTCTTTTAGGCGGCAAGGGCTTCTGGCACGGCCAGGCCAAAATCCTGCGGGTAGTGGTTCAGTGCCGACAGCACCGGGTTCGGCGTCATGCCCCCCAGCGCACACAGTGAGCCGTGCAGCATGGTGTCGCACAGATCGCGCAGCAGCTTGACCTGTTGGGGTTGGTTTTCGCCCTGCGTGATGCGGTCAATCACCTCGACACCGCGGGTCGAACCAATGCGGCAAGGTGTGCATTTGCCACAGGATTCGATCGCACAAAATTCCATCGCATAACGCGCCAGTTTCGACAGGTCGGCCGTGTCGTCGTGCACCACGATGCCGCCGTGCCCGACGGTCGCACCAACGGCTGCGTAGGCTTCATAGTCCAGCGGCACGTCCCAATGCGCTTCGGGCACATAAGAGCCCAGCGGACCCCCGACCTGCACCGCCTTGATGGGTCGGCCCGATGCGCTGCCGCCGCCAAAATCAAACATGAGTTGGCGCAGCGTGATGCCAAAGGCCGTTTCAATCAGACCGCCGTGCTTGATGTTGCCGGTCAGTTGAATCGGCAAGGTGCCGTGCGATCGGCCGACACCATAGTTTTTGTAGAAGGCCGCGCCACGGGCCAGGATGATGGGCACCGAAGCAAAGGTGATCACGTTGTTGATGACGGTGGGTTGCCCGAACAAGCCCTTCAAGGCCGGAATCGGCGGCTTGGCGCGCACCACACCGCGCTTGCCTTCGATGCTCTCCAGCATGGCAGTTTCTTCGCCGCAGACATAAGCGCCGGCGGCCTTGCGGACTTCGAGATGAAAGACGTGGCCCGAGCCCAAAACATCAGAGCCCAAGAACCCGGCCGCCGTCGCAATGTCGATCGCCTCGCGCATGGTGGCGACCGCATGCGGGTACTCGGAGCGGATGTAGATATAACCCTGCGTTGCCCCGGTGGCCAGGGCGGCAATGGTCATGCCCTCGATCAGCATGAAGGGGTCGCCCTCCATCGTCATGCGGTCGGAGTACGTACCGGAGTCGCCTTCGTCGGCATTGCAGACAACGTACTTTTGAGCGGCCTGAACGGCGGCCACGGTTCGCCACTTGATGCCGGCCGGAAACGCGGCACCGCCGCGACCACGCAAGCCGGAGTCCAGCACCTGCTGCACCACCTCTGTCGCACTCAAGCTCAGCGCGTGGCGCAAGCCGGCAAAACCGCCATGGGCTTCAAAATCGGCCAGCGACAAGGGATCGGTGATGCCCATGCGGGCAAAAGTCAGGCGCTCCTGATGGCGCAAATAAATATGTTCTTCGATCAACCCCTGGTTCAGCCGATGCGCCGCGCCCGTATGAAACTGCGCGTCGAACAAGCCGGCCACGTCCTCCGGCGCGACCGGGCCATACGCCACGCGCCCGGCGTCGGTCACCACCTCAACCATAGGCTCCAGCCAGAACAAACCGCGCGAGCCATTGCGCACCAACTCGATCGTCAGACCGCGCCGCGCCGCCTCCGACACGATGCCAGCGGCGACTTCATCCGCCCCCAGCGCCAGCGCAGCCGAGTCACGTGGCACATAAATCTTGATGCTCATGCCGCGCTCCTTGCGGCCGCCACCAGCCGGTCAAATTTCTCCACATCCACACGGGCATGGACCTTGTCATTCAGCGCCATCGCCGGGGAAGAGGAGCACAAGCCCAGACAGTAAACCGGCTCCAGCGTGAACATGCCATCCGCCGTTGTGTGGCCGTGCGCTGCATGAGCCGCATCAACGGCGAGTTGACTGCAGGCATGCGCCCACAGGCGCTCCGCGCCCATGGACTGGCACGCCTCGGCCCGGCAAATCTGCACTACCGTGTCGCCCGCCGGCTCAGACCGGAAGTGGTGATAAAAAGTCACAACTCCATGCACCTCGGCGCGCGACAGATTCAACTCCTGTGCGATGAGGCTCACGGCCTCGGCGGGCACATGGCCCAGCGCCTCCTGGATGTCATGAAGAATGGGCAGCAGCGCCCCGGGCAATTGCTTCTTGGCGGCCACCAGGGTCTGGAGGGTCTGGCGAGTGGTTTCGGTCAACATGGTGATTTGGTCTGCATTGAAATTGAAAGTCAGGCCGCCTGCTTGATACCGGATGGCCTGTAAAACACGCTGGCTAAAAGAACTTGGCGACCGTCAGCGAAGTGCGGTAAACGCCCCAGGCCAAGGGAATGCCCACGGCCGCCCAAGCCAACACCAGGAAGACCGGATTGCTAGGCTTGTCATGCGCATGCGTGCCATCACCATGCACTTCCGACGCCTTTACTTTTTCATGCGCCAGGCGCTTCTCAACGGCCAGCTCGTCCGGTGTCATGAACCATTTGGGATTCAGGGGCCGCACCAGCAGATTGCAGATCAAGCCCACCACCAGCATGCCGACCAGGATGTACATGGTCTGGTTGTAGACCTGCTCACGCGGCAGGCCCAAGCCCAGTTGGTATTCGCGCATGTAGTTCACCACAACCGGCCCAACGATGCCGGCCGTGGCCCAGGCGGTGAGCAGGCGACCGTGAATGGCGCCCACCATCTGGGTACCGAAGATGTCGGCTAGGTAAGCCGGCACGGTGGCAAAGCCACCGCCGTACATGCTCAGGATCACGCAAAACGCGGCCACAAACAGCACTTTCGAGCCCGCCGCGGCGCTGCCGGGAATGCTGAAGTACAGGATGCCACCGAGGATGAAAAACACCGCGTAGGTGAGCCGGCGACCCAGTTTGTCGGAGATGGTGGCCCAGAAAAAGCGACCGCCAATATTGAACAGGCTCAGCAGTGCGGTGAAGCCGGCAGCCACACCGGCGATGGCGGCCAATTGCGCTTTGTCGAGTTCACCAAACTTCTTGGCCACGCCGATCAGCGAGCCGCCAAACACTTCCTGCAGCATGGGCGAGGCCATGCCGATCACGCCAATGCCGGCGCTCACGTTCATGCACAAGACCATCCAAATCAGCCAGAACTGGGGAATGCCCCAGACCTTGCTCACATGCACATGGTGCGGGGTGATCATGGCGTTGTTGACCTGCGCCGGCTTGGGCGTCCAGCCCTTGGGCTTCCAGCCGGTCTCCGGAATGCGGTAGCCGAAGGCACCGGCCATCATGAACACAAAGTACACCAGGGACATCACGGCCAGGGTCTGCGCCACACCAACATCGGTGGCGGAAGCGAAATATTTCATCAGGTCGGCGGCCAGGGGGGAGCCAATCATGGCGCCGCCGCCAAAGCCCATGATGGCCATGCCGGCCGCCATGCCGCGACGGTCAGGAAACCACTTGATCAGGGTGGAGACGGGCGAGATGTAGCCCAGCCCGAGCCCAACACCGCCGATCACCCCTGAGCCCACAATCATCATCCAGAATTGGTGGAAGTAAACGCCCAGCGCCGAGATCAGCATGCCGCCGCTCCAGCACAGGGCCGACACCACGCCCACTTTGCGTGGACCAACCCGCTCCAGCCAGCCGCCCCAGATCGAGGCCGAGGAGCCGAGCAGCACAAAGAACAGCGTGAACATCCAGCCCAGGGTGGAAATCTTCCAGTCACAACTGGTGGTGAAAAGCTCCTGGAAAAAGCCGACCTCCGGGCCGCACTTGATGGCTTCCTTGATACCCAGCGCCTTGGACAGCGGCAGCCAGAACACCGAGAAACCGTAGGCCATGCCGATGCACAGATGAATCGCGAGGGCCGCCGGGGGCACGAGCCAGCGGTTGAAGCCGGGGCCGGCGACGATGTGCTCTTTGTCGAGCACCCCTAGTCTGCCTTTAGGAATCGGGAACGTGGTCGCTCCGTCCATTACTGATGACATGCTGTCTCCTTTTATTAACGCCCACTTGATGTGAGCTGGGGACAGTGTCAAGGAGAGCTCAGCTAGTGGTCAAATTTATTCTGCACATGGGCCCATACAGGTTTTGAATGTAGCGACGCTTCGGCCCGGCAGACCCGCTTGCAGCAAGCCGGTATGGGATGTGACATGTTGCTGCCACGCCGGATCGCTGGCCATGTCGAGGGCGGCACGCAGCGTGTGCGACGGTCGATCCGTGCCGGCGCACATGAAGCCAATCGGCGTCAGCACTTCCGGACCCGTTAGCGGTACGGCCTCCAGCTCAGAGTAGCCACGCAGGACACCCACAAGAGCGCCCGGCAAGATGCTGCTGACCTCGCCCACCAGCACACTCAAGCCCAGCGTCAGAATTGAATTTGTTTCAATGACGGGTTTGACTTTTGCACCGGCTTGCTTGAAAGCGGCATCCACAATCGCGCGGTTGTGCATCTCCGGTGTCAACAGACACAGCGGCAATCGCGACACCGCTTCCCATGACACGGGCCGATCCACGATGCGCAAGCCAGCCTTGGCGGGTTTGGTGGCACGCCGCAGCAGAAAATAGCGTTCGGTGTACTGCTCAATCGTCGTGATTTTGGCGGCCCGCGTCTTGAGTCGGTCGGTGTATCCCAGCGCCATGTCCACAGAGAGGTTCTCCAGGCCGGCCTCGATGTCGGGCGAACTCATCGAGCGCAGCACAAGGGAAAGGCCGGGGTGACGCCCTTGCAACAGGCCCGCAAAGCGGGCGGCAATCGGCATCACGGAAGGCACGGCACCCAGAGTCAACGCACCCACCGGCTGTTCCGCCGCGCTTTTTAGATCTTGCTGCAGAAGTTCCTGTTCATGCAGCACCCGCTGCGCCGTGGCAAATATTCGCTCCCCCTCGGGCGTGAAGCTCTGAAACGAACGGCCCCGCTTGACGATGGCCGTGCCAAACTCTTCCTCCAGCGCGCGAATCGCGTTGGACAAGGCCGGCTGTGTGATGTGGCAGGCCTCGGCGGCGCGTCCGAAATGCTTGTGCTGATGCAGGGCAACAAGGTAATGCAGTGAGGTGAATAGGCTCATAGGCGCCGATCATAGAGCCCGCCTTGCCCTTCATCATGGGTATGAAACTTTATGCATAGATGCACCTTCCTCCGACTGTCCCGTTTTGCAACAGCTGTTGCGCATCGCCACACGTCAGCATGGGCAAAACACCGCGTTAGTCCTTAGAAAAATCACCCAAATCGACCCTCTTCTGCCTTTCTGCGAGGTGGCACGGGACTTGATAGATACAGATACCCGCAAGGGACAACCCTTCAATTTTTCGACGATACGAGGACACACCATGATCTACGCAGCTCCCGGCACCGCTGGTGCCAAGATTGCCTTCAAGGCCCATTACGACAACTTCATTGGCGGCAAATTCGTCGCGCCGGTCGAGGGCACTTACTTTGACGTCATCACGCCCATCACGGGCAAGCCCTACACCCAGGCAGCGCGCTCTGGCGCCAAAGATGTCGAACTGGCCCTGGATGCCGCCCACGCCGCCGCCGACAAATGGGGCAAGACGTCGCCCACCGAGCGTTCCAACATCCTGCTGAAAATTGCCGACCGCCTGGAAGCCAACCTCGAACTGCTGGCCTACGCCGAAACCGTGGACAACGGCAAGCCGATCCGCGAAACACTGAACGCCGACATCCCGCTCACCGTTGACCACTTCCGCTACTTTGCTGGCTGCGTCCGTGCGCAAGAAGGCGGCCTCTCCGATATCGACGGCGACACCGTGGCCTATCACTTCCACGAACCCCTCGGCGTCGTCGGCCAGATCATTCCCTGGAACTTCCCGATCCTGATGGCCGCCTGGAAGCTGGCCCCCGCCATTGGCGCCGGCAACTGCGTCGTGCTCAAGCCCGCTGAATCGACCCCCATCAGCATCCTGATCATGGCCGAGCTGATCGCCGATCTGCTGCCACCGGGCGTGCTCAACATCGTCAACGGTTTTGGCCGCGAAGCCGGCATGCCGCTGGCCAATAGCAAGCGCATCGCCAAGATCGCCTTCACCGGCTCCACCACCACCGGCCGCGTGATTGCCCAAGCCGCGGCCAACAACCTGATTCCAGCCACGCTGGAACTCGGCGGCAAGTCGCCCAACATCTTCTTTGCCGATGTGATGGACAAGGACGACGGTTTCCTGGACAAAGCCATCGAAGGCATGGTGCTGTTTGCCTTCAACCAGGGCGAGGTCTGCACCTGCCCATCACGCGCGCTGATTCACGAATCGATCTATGACAAGTTCATGGAGCGCGTGCTCAAGCGCGTCGCCGCCATCGTCCAGGGTAACCCGCTGGACACCGACACCATGATGGGTGCACAGGCGTCCAAAGAGCAAATGGCCAAAATCATGAGCTACATGGATGTCGGCAAGCAGGAAGGTGCTGAACTGCTCATCGGTGGCAAGCAAGCCCACCTGGGTGGCGATCTGGAAAGCGGCTACTACGTGCAGCCCACCCTGTTCAAGGGCAACAACAAAATGCGCATTTTCCAGGAAGAAATTTTTGGACCGGTGCTGGCCGTGACCACCTTCAAGGACGAAGCCGAAGCGCTGGAACTGGCCAACGACACACTGTACGGCCTGGGTGCCGGTGTCTGGAGCCGTGACGGCAATGTGGCCTACCGCATGGGCCGCGCCATCAAGGCCGGTCGCGTCTGGACCAACTGCTACCACGCCTACCCGGCGCATGCCTCTTTCGGCGGCTACAAGGAATCCGGCATCGGCCGCGAAACCCACAAGGTCATGCTTGACCACTACCAGCAAACCAAGAACCTCTTGGTCAGCTACAGCGAAAGCAAGCTGGGTTTCTTCTGATCCAGAGATTTTCCAAAGGGTGATGTACTTTCAAGGGGCAGGCAACTGCCCCTTTTTTTTATCTGGAGATTGGCGTGGTAGACAAAGTCATTGCGACCGAAGCGGCCCTTGAACTCGTTGAGTTCCTGAAGCAAAAACATGGGATGCTGATGTTCCACCAATCCGGCGGCTGTTGCGATGGCAGCGCCGCCAACTGCTACCTGCCCGGTGAAATCACGATGGGTGCGGGTGACGTGCACCTGGGTGACATCGGCGGCTGCCCGTTCTACATCGGCAAGTCGCAATACGAATATTGGAAACACACGCAACTCATCATCGACGTAATCGAGACCCAGGGCGGTGGCACCTTCTCGCTCGAAGGGCCGGAGGGCAAGGCGTTTCACACACGCTCGCGGGTGTTCAGCGACTCAGAACTCCGTGAATTGATATTGCAGAACTGAACTGCAAACCAGGAATTTGGCATTTTTTTAAAATGAAATGGGCCTCTAGCCCCCGCAATATATCCGTATTCGGCTATTAATTGCATAGCGAATTGATACAACCCCATGAAGGCCTGTGGCACGCCATGGGCATGCAAAAAAAGCAAGTTTTCTTATCCCTCATCAAAAGCATTGAAGATTACTTCAGGGCTTCTTAATGGACCATAGGTTCCTGACATTTTTTCTCATTCCTTCAAATAGGAAGTGCTAATATTTTTAACAGAACGGTAGCCTGGAAGCTACCGTTCGGCGATCACGGGTCTCCGTTGGCATCGTCACCTTCCTTGCCTAAATTCATGGGCAAGGTTTTTCATCGATTCCATTCCCAGGAGACTCATCATGTCCACCACTTTTTTCATGCCTTCCGTCAACATCATGGGGGCAGGCTGTCTGCAAGAAGCCGTTCTGGCCATTCGCGGCCACGGCTTTCGCAAGGCACTCATCGTCACCGACACGGTCCTCAGCAAACTGGGGGTTGCGGCCCGAATTCAGTCCTTGCTGGAAGCGCAGGATATCCAGTCGGTGGTGTTCGACGGCACCCAGCCCAACCCGACCGTGGCCAACGTCAAAGCCGGCCTGACCCAGTTGAAGGAACACCGGTGCGATTTCGTCATTTCGCTGGGCGGAGGCTCGCCGCACGACTGCGCCAAGGGCATTGCACTGTGCGCGGCCAATGGTGGCGAGATTGCCGATTACGAAGGAGTAGACCGCTCGGCCAAACCGCAGCTGCCGCTGGTCGCTATCAACACCACCGCCGGTACGGCCAGCGAAATGACCCGCTTTTGCATCATCACCGATGAAGCGCGCCACATCAAAATGGCCATCGTGGACCGCAACGTCACCCCCATCATGTCGGTCAACGATCCGGAACTGATGCTGGCCAAACCGAAGGGCCTGACAGCCGCCACCGGCATGGATGCCCTCACCCACGCTGTGGAAGCCTATGTTTCCACCGCCGCCACCCCGATCACCGACGCCTGCGCCCTGAAGGCCGTGGAACTCATCTCGCAAAACCTGCGCACCGCCGTGACGCACGGCGACAACCTGCCGGCGCGCGAGCAAATGGCGTACGCCCAGTTCCTGGCCGGCATGGCGTTCAACAACGCATCGCTGGGCTACGTGCACGCGATGGCGCACCAGTTGGGCGGCTTCTACGACCTGCCGCATGGCGTGTGCAACGCCCTGCTGCTGCCGCATGTGGAAGCGTTCAATGTGCAAACCTCGGCCGCCCGCCTCAGCGACGTGGCGCGCGCCATGGGCGTGGCCGTCGAGGGGATGGATGCCACGGCCGGGGCTCAGGCGTGCATTGCCGCCATCCGCCGGCTTTCGGTGGACGTCGGCATTCCCGCCTGCCTGGCCGACCTGGGCGTGAAGGAAAATGACATTCCCATGCTGGCCGCGAACGCGCTCAAGGATGCCTGCGGCCTGACCAATCCGCGCAAGGCCAGCCAGGCCGAGATTGAAGGCATCTTCCGGGGTGCCATGACTGCATCGGCAGACGCTGGACGTTCCGCAAGCCAGGCCACGCGCGACACCGTGCCAGCCTGACGCCATGGGCACGACACCGCCACGCGTGTCGGCCACCGCTGCTGCGCTGGAACTCATCGAATTTCTCAAACAAAAACATGGTTCGCTGATGTTCCACCAGTCCGGCGGCTGCTGCGATGGCAGCGCCGCCAACTGCTACCTGCCGGGTGAAATCACCATCGGTGGTGGTGATGTCTACCTCGGCGACATTGGGGGTTGCCCGTTTTACATCGGCAAGTCGCAATACGAATATTGGAAACACACCCAGCTCATCATTGACGTGATCGATGCCCAGGGCGGTGGCACCTTCTCGCTCGTAGGGCCGGAGGGCAAGGCGTTTCACACACGCTCAAGGGTGTTCAGCGAAGCGGAGTTGGTCGAATTGAACCTGGCGGGCTAAGGTTGCGTTGCGACCACGGCTGGCTGAAAAACGCGGATGCGCGGTGCGATCTTGTCGCGGCTCTCGCGCGTAACGATGCGCATGTCGTACTCGGTTTGAAGGTTCAGCCAGTAACGCGGCTCCATGCTAAAAAACAGACCCAAACGCAAGGCCGTGTCCGCCGTGATGGGCCGTGCCCCATTCACGATATCGCTAATGCGGCTGGGCGGCACATCCATGTCGGCCGCAAGTTGCCGGGCCGTAATGCCCAGCGGCTTCATGAACTCCTCCAGCAGGATTTCGCCAGGGTGACTTTCGTCAAGTAATTTTTGTGTCATTTTGGCCCCAAGACTCAGGGCACCAAACGTGACTGCCCGTTCTCAAACCATGCAGCATCGAACCCGTCTCGTAGCAAGATCACTCTGGTACTGGCCAAACCGGTCTCGCGGGCGCGATCAAGATACTTGGCAAGGGTACTGGCATCTTCACTGATCAAATGGCTGACTGCCTCGCAGTCACACTGTGCCAAGAGCTTGAAGTCATCCTTGACACGCACCCGGTCATCTTCCGGGTCTCGCGACATATTTCGAATGATCAAGCCACAACGCATGGCGTGATCTACATTGAATGGCAAGACAATGAAACTGCGCAAGGGCAAATCGTTGATGGCTTGCTTGACCTGAAACTCCGATATCACAATCGTAGACAAGTACATCGGCACCTGCCTGTGCACACATTCCTTGTAGTACTGAACCGCTGCCGCATGATGGGCACGGGTCGGATCGCTCAAGCTGATCAAGAAACTGGTATCCAGCAACACGCTGTTCAATGGGGGCCTCCACGCAACTCATCGACCCAGGCCGTTGCGTCGGGCACATCTTTCCAGGCATTCGCACCTCGACGGTTCAGGCGCGCAAGCTCATCCTCATCCACTCTGGGGGCGTATTCCACAAACTCGATCAACCTGGCGTTGCGCAAATCGCGCGTCAGCACGTTGTATTCAGCCTTGATACGCAACATGGCCACCTTGTAAAGACGGTTAACGGTGTCATCTTTCAACACATCGCGCTCAGCTGTCACCTTCAAGGTGCGTCCGTCCGGTAACTTCACATGCGCATTTGCTTTCGTTGCGCCCCCGAGATCCTGAATCTCGCCGCGAATGTACCGCTCAACCTGCACCCACTGATCGGCATCGTCGGCGTGATAGTCGGACTCCGAATTGATCAAAATGGGCCGCTCCAGAAAAGGAGCCGTGATGCGGTAGGCCAGTTGACGCGTCTGTCGCGCAGCTTTCTGCCAGCGCTCCATCACTTCACGACGCTTGGCATCCACGCTGTCCAGCAACTCACTTGCCAGAAAACCGCGCAAATCGCTGAACAATCGCGGAGCCGCCAGGAGTGGCGATGTCTCAATGGCCAACGAACCTTTGCGAATGGCGATTTCAAGTGTTTTGGTATCAACTTCCTTGCCGTCACCTCGCAAAAAAGTGACGACATCGGACGAAAAATCGGCCAAATCACCCAAACGCACCCGCTCGGGACTGGTTTCAAAGCCAGCCGAGTGGTCAATTAGTGCGACAGTGATGCGCTGGGCGTCCATAGATCAGGTCATTTTAGACACCGTGGCGTGTCTGTGCAAAGGGTTTGGAATTTTTGAATAAAAGTACCTCTTGCGCTTACAGCGCATGCACAAGCAACTATTTATTTTGTAGTAACCAACTGACTCCGGGCTGTGGTTTGCCCGATTGCACTTCGGCGTCTGCGTGCACCTTGGCGAAGGTCAGGATCACTTCCCGGATGATCTTGCGTTGGGGCGCTGGCAGCTTGAGGAAGGCATCGAAAGTTTCACGCTCCAAGTAGCCAACGCCTCCGTCCCAGCGCTTACAACGGCTTGAGCGTCGTGCAGCGTGGCGGCGCACCCTGGCATTACGTGCTGCTGGCAGAAAACGTGGTTTACGAGTGGCAGGGCCAAGGCGCGCGCTTGGCAGAGCTGCTGGACTACGCCCGAGTGAGACCACTGGCAAACGCCTCGCTACAACAGCAACTGATCTGAGCACCACAACGACCGGAACAAATTTAAAACAAATCAGCCTCTAGCCCTCGTCCTATATGCGCAAGAAGCTACCATTTCAGTAGCATCTCACAAACCCGCCTGCTCTGCTGGCTCACAACGCACACGACCGAAATCCCACAAAAATATCATCCCGCCCGGGCAGGTAGAAGTTGCGGTACTTGCGGTTTTTCATGCGGGCGCGGGTCGCAAACGAGGCCCCGCGCAGCACCTTGTGCGTGCCAAACCAGGGTTCGGAATAGTCCCGGTACGGGTCTGCCACAAAGCCGGGATAGCCGCGGAAAGTGGTGCCCGTCCATTCCCAGACCTCGCCCCAGCGGAAACCGCGTCGCGCGGCATTGAACGCTGCGGCTTCCCATTCCACCTCGGCGGGCAGGCGCCGGCCGGCCCAGCGGCACCAGGCGTCGGCCTCCCACCAACTCACATGCATGACGGGCTGGCCACCCAGCATGCGCTTGGGCGTGCCGAAACGGGTCTGCATCACCGCGCCGCTGGCCACGCCGATCTGGTCCACATAGCGCGGCGCCCGCCGGCCCGCGCCCGCCGCTTTATCCTGCACCCATTGCCAGCCTTGCGGCTGCCACAGCTCGGATCGGTCGTAGCCGCCGTCATCCACAAACTCGACAAACTGCGCCCAACTCACCACCTGCGCATCAATCTCGAACTCGGGCACCTGCACCTCATACGCTGGCCGTTCGTTGTCAAAGCTGAAGCCGCCCTGCCCGGCGCCATGGCCCAACTGCCAGCGCGTGGCAGGCACCAGCAAAGGTTCGCGCACCGGGCTCGGGCCGGGCATGCTCAAACCCATTGGAAAGCCCAAGGTCTGCGCCATGTAAATCAGCGCCTCACCGTGCATATCCTCATGTAACAGGGCCAGACGGTAAAAATACAGCGCCTCGTCGTCCTCGGGCGCCTTCTCCAGCAACTCCAGCGTGATTTCGAACGTATCCAGCAGGTAGCTCTTGATGCCACCCAGATCCGGCAAGTCCAGCGCCCATCGGTTGTCGTGCGCGACATGACCTGAATCCCACCAACGGTCCGCGTGCGGCGCCAGGGACGCCAGACGGGCCGCGGACGGCTCACAAGCCGTTCCGAGATGGCGTTGCAGATTGCGGCCTAGCCACCACTCCTGGAACCAGCCAATGTGCCCCAGCTCCCACAAGGGCGGGTTGAGTTCGGGCAGACAGGGCACTTCGAAATGGGATGCCGCGAGGGCTTTTTCGTACTGCCCCATCAAATGCAAGGTGTGGTTGCGCGCGTCCATCAGGGCGAGCGACAGAAGGTCGCGCCCTGCCCGTCGCATGTCGGGCGAGTCGATGGAAAGAGGTGATTTATTGAGCATGGAATGTGGCCTGGATGATTGAGTCAATGCACCTTTGCCGATATCTTGGCATGAGAACACGCACCCGTGTTTACCCTAGGCCGAAAACACGTGGTCGTCAGCTTTTTCTCAGTCGCAACACGTTACGCTCTGACGTCCGTGACCGTACACCTGCAGCGCATTAATTTGATCGCTGCAATCCGCATTTCTACAATTTTCTAACAATGGAGACACCATGCATGCGCTTCTAAAATTCTCACGAGCTGTCGACTGGCTGAATAGCCAGATTGGCAAACATGTCATCTGGCTGATTCTGGCTTCCACCGTCATCAGCGCCGTGAACGCCATTGTGCGCAAGACATTCAATGTGAGCTCCAATGCCTACCTTGAAGTGCAGTGGTATCTGTTTGCCGCGACATTTTTGTTGTGCGCGGGCTATACGTTGCTCAATAGCGAACACGTCAAGATTGACGTCATCTACACCCACTTCTCCAAACGCAAGCAAATGTGGATCGATATTTTCGGTTTCGCCTGCTTCCTGACGCCGTTTTGCCTGGCCATTCTCTGGTACGGCGTTCCCTTCTTCCTGCGGGGCTATCAGTCGGGTGAAATGTCGTCGAATGCAGGGGGTCTGATCCGCTGGCCGGTGTACGCCATGATTCCCCTGGGCTTCGGCCTGCTGCTGCTGCAGGGTTGGTCTGAATTGATCAAGCGCCTGGCGTTTCTGCAGGGTCTGATTGAAGACCCTACAAACAAAAAAGTCGAAAAGACACCAGAAGAAGAATTGGCTGAAGCGATTCAAAAGCTGGCTGAAGAAAAAGCTGCCAAAGCCAACAAGGCCTGACCCCGGAGACACACATGGAATTTCTAACCAACAACCTTGCACCCATCATGTTCGGGGGACTCATTGTCTTCCTGCTGATGGGTTTTCCGGTGGCATTCAGCCTGGGTGCCTGCGGCTTGTTCTTTGGCTTCGTCGGCATTGAATTGGGCCTCTTGCCCGAGTCGCTGCTGCAGGCCCTGCCGCTGCGCCTCTTCGGCATCATGCAAAACGACACGCTGCTGGCCATTCCGTTCTTCACGCTGATGGGATTGATCCTGGAGCGAAGCGGCATGGCCGAGGATTTGCTCGACACCATTGGCCAGTTGTTTGGCCCCTTGCGCGGTGGCCTGGCCATTGCCGTGATTCTGGTGGGGGCCCTGCTGGCGGCAACCACCGGCGTGGTGGCGGCGTCCGTGATTTCGATGGGCCTGATCTCCTTGCCCATCATGTTGCGTTATGGCTATGACCGCCGCGTTGCCTCGGGCGTGATTGCCGCCTCCGGCACCTTGGCGCAGATTATTCCGCCCTCGCTGGTGCTGATTATTCTGGCCGACCAGTTGGGTCGCAGCGTCGGCGAAATGTACAAAGGCGCGTTCATCCCCGGCTTTGCCTTGACTGGCCTGTACCTTGCCTACATCATTCTGCTGACCTACATCCGCCCAACCTGGGTGCCGGCCTTGCCGGCCGAAGCCCGCACGATTCGGGAAGACAACGGCACCAGTGGCCTGCGCTCCCTCGGAGTATTGACGGTTCTCACCACGGCCATTGCGGTTTACTTCGGCGAACACTACGCCCAGGTCACCAGCTGGTTCAAGGGTGAACAAGTACTGACTGTGGCCACCGATGAAACCATCGTGGTGACGCTGTGCGCCGGCGTGATGCTGGCGTTTGCCATCGCGCTGATCAACAAGGTTACCCGCCTGGGCCTGCTGTCACGCATGGCAGAGCGCGTGACGTTTGTGCTGATTCCGCCGCTGCTGCTGATCTTTCTGGTGCTGGGCACGATCTTCCTGGGTGTGGCTACGCCGACCGAGGGCGGCGCGATGGGGGCCATGGGTGCCATGATCATGGCCATGAGTCGTGGACGCTTGAACATGCCGCTCCTCAAGCAGGCACTGACGTCCACCGCCAAGCTGTCCAGCTTTGTTGTGTTCATTCTGGTGGGCTCGACTGTCTTCAGTCTGGTCTTCCAGGGCGTTGACGGCGGCAAATGGGTCGAACACCTGTTGAGCACGGTGCCGGGCGGCCAGGTCGGCTTCCTGATTGTGGTCAATCTGCTGATTTTCTTCCTGGCGTTCTTCCTGGACTTCTTTGAACTCGCGTTCATCGTGGTGCCCTTGCTGGCGCCGGTGGCCGAGAAGATGGGCATTGACCTGATCTGGTTCGGAGTGTTGCTGGGCGTGAACATGCAGACTTCCTTCATGCATCCGCCGTTTGGCTTCGCCCTGTTCTTCCTGCGCAGCGTGGCGCCAAGCCGGGAATACACCGACAAGCTCACCAAGAAGGTGATCCAGCCTGTGACCACCATGCAGATTTACTGGGGCGCCGTGCCTTACGTGATCATCCAGGTCATCATGGTCGGCCTGATCATTGCCTTCCCCGGCATCGTGTCGAGCGGCCTGGACAAGAAAGAGGTCATCGATCTGGACAAGGTGGTACTTGAGGTGCAGGCAGAGGTGCCCACCATGCCCGCTTCGGGCGCTGGCGGCGACATGCCGCCCGCTGTCGATGAAAGTCAAAGCGATGCAGACCCCATGAAGGCCATGCAGGAGTCCATGGAGAAGAAGTAAATTCTTGCTCGCCGCAGTCAGTCATGATTGCGGCAGTTCAAAAAAGCCTCGGGGAATTCCCCGGGGCTTTTTTACTTGTCCTCCCGGTGCAAAGTCTGGGCGGCGCCGGCTGCATCGGCGTGAACAGGGGGTAGTTCCTGCCACTCATCGACGGCAAATATTCAACGAATCACACAGGCGAAAAAAAGCCCCGCTGAGCGGGGCCTTGTTGAGTGCTGGCAAAGAAACTGATTACAGCTTTTGCGCCTGCATGAAGCTGTCAAATCGTGCTTCTGTAAAACGGAACCACAGATTCTGATCTCGACGGAAAGAAGCCATATCGTCGTACACCTTTTTCCAGTTCGGGTTCTTGGCGCCGATTTCAGCATACAGGGCCATGGACTCCTTGAAAGCCAGGTCCAGCACGTCTTTCGGGAAAGGCAGAACCTTGGTCTTGTTGCCTACCAGCTGTTTGAGTGCCGTAGGGTTCCTGGCATCGTACTTGGCCTGCATTTCCACGTGTGCGAAGGCAGCCGCAGATTCCACAATTGCCTTGTTTTCGGCCGACAGAGCGTCATACGCCTTGTTGTTGATGAACACGTCAAGCTGGGGACCGCCCTCCCACCAGCCGGGATAGTAGTAAAACGGCGCCACCTTGTTGAAGCCCAGCTTCTGGTCGTCATACGGACCCACCCACTCGGCCGCATCGATCGTGCCTTTTTCCAGCGACTGATAGATCTCACCGCCCGGAATATTTTGTGGCACACCGCCCATGCGCTCGAACACTTTGCCAGCAAAGCCGCCGATGCGCATCTTCAGGCCATTGATATCTTTGGCCGATTTGATTTCCTTGCGATACCAACCACCCATCTGGGCACCGGTGTTGCCGGCCGGGAAGTTGACGATGTTGTAACCCTTGTAGAAGTCGCGCATCAGCTTGCCACCATTGCCTTCATACATCCACGCCGTCATCTGGCGGCTGTTCAAGCCAAAAGGAATCGCACAACCCAGGGCGAAGGTTTCGTCCTTGCCGAAGAAGTAGTAGGGCGCCGTGTGGCAGCACTCAACCGTCCCGTTTTGCACACCGTCGACCACGCCGAAAGCCGGCATCAGTTCACCGGCAGCATGCGTGGAAATGGTGAACTTGCCGCCACTCATTTCGCCAACTTTCTTGGCAAAAGTCTCAGCGCCACCAAAAATGGTGTCAAGGGACTTTGGGAAGCTGGAAGCCAGGCGCCAACGAATAGCCGCTTGGGCATGCACCGCAGGCGCAGCGCCAGCAGCCAGCACGCCGGCAATGCCAGCGTTTTTAATTACGGAACGACGATCCATGAATTCACTCCTGATGAGTTGTTGATTAGATAGCTCGCCATGCGGGTAAGCACGACGAAGACCGATGAGAGTCGTTCTGGATTGTAAGAAGCCGCATCGACCGTTTGATGGGGGTTTTCCCTCGCGGAGCTGACGGCAGGCTGTCACCAGCAACCAATTTCAAATCAACTCACAAGCCATGTGAAATTATTTCAGGCCACGGCTTTGAGCGCGGGCCTATGGCCCTGCAGCAAGGCCTCGAAGCGACCGCGAATCGAGACCTCGATGCCGCCCGCATCGAGCCCCTGCAAGGCCAGCAATTTGCTCGGATCGCCGTGTTCGATGAATTCATCGCGCAGACCCAGTTGCAGCAGTGGTTTCAGCACCCCGGCCGCCTGCAGCGCTTCGCTGACGGCGCTGCCAGCACCCCCCATGATGGCGCCCTCCTCCACGGTGACCAGGCCCTCGTGATCGGCGGCCACGCTCAATAGCAGCGCCACATCCAGCGGCTTGACCCAGCGCATATTGACCACGGTGGCATTGAGCGCCTGGGCAGCTTCCAGCACTGGGTATAAAAGCGTGCCGAAAGCCAGAATGGCAACGCCTTTGCCCGCACGCCTCACTTCTCCCTTGCCAAAAGGCAAGGCGCCCAAACCAGCCTGCATCGGCACGCCTGCACCGGCGCCACGCGGGTACCGCACCGCCACCGGATGGTCCTGCTCAAAAGCGCTTGAGAGCAATTGACGGCACTCGTTCTCATCAGCCGGACAGGCCACGCTGACATTGGGAATGCAGCGCAAAAAGGGAATGTCGTAGGCACCGGCATGGGTGGCACCATCGGCACCCACCAGCCCGGCCCGGTCCAGCGCAAATACGACGGGCAGGTTTTGAATGGCAACGTCGTGAATCAACTGGTCGTAGGCACGCTGCAGGAAAGTGGAGTAAATCGCCACCACCGGTTTCAGGCCCTCGCAGGCCAATCCTGCGGCAAAAGTCACGGCGTGCTGCTCGGCAATGCCAACATCGAAATAGCGGTCAGGAAAACGTTTTTCAAACTCCACCATGCCCGAGCCCTCGCGCATGGCGGGAGTGATGCCCACCAAACGCGGGTCATGCGCTGCCATGTCGCATAGCCACTGACCAAACACCTGAGTGAAGGTCTGCTTGGGCGGCGTGCTGGGTTTTTGCAGACCGATGGCCGGATCAAACTTGCCGGGGCCGTGGTAGGCCACCGGGTCGGCTTCAGCCAGCTTGTAGCCCTGACCTTTTTTGGTCACCACATGCAGAAACTGCGGACCCTTGAGGTGCTTGATGTTTTCCAGCGTGGGGATCAGCGAGTCCAGGTCGTGCCCGTCGATGGGGCCGATGTAGTTGAAACCGAACTTCTCGAACAAGGTAGCGGGTACCACCATGCCTTTGGCCGTTTCTTCGATGCGCTTGGCCAACTCGAACAGGGGCGGCGCGCCTTTCAGCACCGTCTTGCCGGCATGCTTGGCGGCCGCATAAAACTGCCCGCTCATGAGCTTGGCCAGGTAGCGATTGAGCGCGCCCACCGGCGGGCTGATGCTCATGTCGTTGTCGTTCAGGATGACCAGCAGATTGCAGTCGGCGACACCGGCGTTATTGAGCGCCTCAAAAGCCATGCCGGCGGTCAACGCACCGTCGCCGATCACCGCAATGGCGTGGCGTTCTTCACCCTTGATTTTGGCCGCCAGCGCCATGCCCAGGGCGGCGGAAATCGAGGTGCTGGAATGCGCTGTGCCAAAGGCGTCATAGTCGCTCTCGAAACGTTGCGGGAAACCGCTCAAGCCCCCCATCTGGCGCAGGGAGTCCATGCGTTCGCGTCGCCCGGTCAGGATTTTGTGCGGGTAGGTCTGGTGGCCCACATCCCACACCACCCGGTCATGCGGGGTGTTGAAGACGTAGTGCAAGGCGACGGTGAGCTCCACCGTGCCGAGGTTGGAGCTCAGGTGGCCCCCGGTTTTGGAGACGCTATCGATCACATAAGCGCGCAACTCGGCAGCCAGCGCATTCAGGCGCTCGCGAGGCAGCAGCCGCAAATGTTCGGGGTCATTGATGCTTTGCAGCAACGGATACAACTTTTTCGACATATGCTATGTTTTTTATAGCTATCAGCGCTTATTTAACAAGGGCTGAAGGGCTATTTCCCTAATATTTTGATTGCCGGGCCAGTTTGGCTTCGGAGGTACTTTTTAGCACGAACGGTTTACCACCATATTGGCCAAGCCTTGCAGCGCCTGGGTATTGCGCAAACCACTCTGCGCCAGGGCCGCCAGCGCCTGCCCCAGTAACTCCTGGGCATGCGCGGCGGAGCGTTCCAGCCCCAGCAGTGAGACATAAGTGGGCTTGTCCTGATCGGCATCCTTGCCCGCCGTCTTGCCCAGTGTGGCAGAGTCCGCGGTCACATCCAGAATATCGTCCACCACCTGGAATGCCAGGCCAATAGCCGCGCCATAAACATTGAGTGCCGCCTGCGCCGCGGTGGACGCATCGCCGCAAGCGGCCCCCATCATCACGCTAGCCTGCAACAGGGCGCCGGTTTTGAGGCGATGCATGTCACGCAACTGGCTCTCGGTCAGGGTCGAGCCCACGCTGGCCAGGTCAATCGCCTGGCCACCGGCCATGCCGGCACTGCCGGCGGCCCGAGCCAGCAGACGGCAAAGCCGGGCCTGCCGCTGGGTCGGCATTTTTTCATCGTCAGGCGTCAACAGCTCAAACGCCAGTGCCTGCAAAGCGTCACCCGCGAGCAGGGCACTGGCCTCGCCAAATTTCACATGCACCGTCGGCTTGCCGCGGCGCAGCACATCGTTGTCCATGCACGGCATGTCGTCATGCACCAGTGAATAGGCGTGAATCAGTTCAACGGCGCACGCGGCGCGCAGCGCCGCTTCGTTGGGAGCAGCGCGCAGGGCCGCTTCGTCGGGGGCAGCGCGGAGCGCGGCATCCTGAAGCTCGCCCATCGGTGTCTCTGCGTTCACGGCCTCCCAAGCCGCCAGCACCAGCAGCGGGCGCAGGCGCTTGCCACCGTCCAGTACCGCGTAACGCATGGCTTCCACGAGTTCGGCAGGTGCGCCATGGTCTACGCCGGCGGGTGCATCGGCGGTGACCCAGCGCTCAAGGGCATGCTCCACCCCATCAAGATGCGCGGCGCTCCAGGCCCCCAAATCAAAGGCGACTTCGGTTGTCACTCGGGTGTCCACGTTTTGAGCGCCCCCTGATCCAGCACCTTGATCTGACCTTCGACAGCTTCCAGCCGGTCACGACAAAATTTGAGCAATTCGGCCCCGCGCTGATACCCGCTCAGCAGTTGCTCCAGGGGCAAATCGCCCGACTCCAGCCGGGCGACCAGCTGCTCAAGCTCTTCCAGAGCGGCTTCATAACTGACCGGGGCAGCTAAAACAGGTTTGGGGGCAGTGGCCATAGGGCGGGAAATTCCGTGGGGCTAAAAAAACATGATTTTAGGCGCTGAGGTGTTGGGGGTGGTAAATGGGGCGGGAATACATTTGCTCACACGGCCTCAAATGGCGGCATCTCTCCATCTTCATGGCGGACCCGGCAGGTAGCCTTACAATTGTGGCCCGGCAGCTCTCGAGGTAACTGCCCTTCAAGCCCCTCTATGAGGGGTTTTTTGCATCCTATAAGGACCGAGTTGTGCAAAAAATGTGCAAAAACATGTCTCAAACGCTGAATGAAATGTCTGAATACCCAGAAGCCGTGGGGGTTTCAAGCAATTCACAAAATGGCGTCACTCAACTACCAGTTTCAAGCTATTTTGACGAAGCGCGTTACCAACGCGAACTGCAAAATATTTTTCAACGCGGTCCCCGCTACGTGGGGCATGCGCTCAGTGTGCCCAATGTGGGCGACTATGCCACCTTGGCCCAAGAGGCCCAGGGGCGTGCCTTGGTGCACACGCCTACTGGCATTGAACTCATCTCCAACGTTTGCCGCCACCGCCAGGCGCTGATGCTGCAGGGTCGCGGCTCAGTCAACACCACCGCGCCAGGTACCGCCGCCGGCAACATCGTGTGCCCGCTGCACCGCTGGACCTACAGCGGCGGCGGGTCGCAGCCGGCGGGCGCGCTCCTGGGCGCCCCCCATTTTGCGCACGACCCCTGCCTGGACCTGAACAATTACAAGCTACAAGAGTGGAACGGCCTGCTGTTTGAAGACAATGGGCGCGACATCCGCGCCGACCTGGCCGACATGGGCCCGCGCGCCGATCTGGACTTCACCGGCTTCGTGCTCGACAAGGTGGAGATGCACGAGTGCAACTACAACTGGAAGACCTTCATCGAGGTCTATCTGGAGGACTACCACGTTGGCCCGTTCCACCCCGGCCTGGGCAGCACCGTCACCTGTGATGATTTGCGCTGGGAGTTCAAGGAAAACTACTCGGTGCAAACCGTGGGCAGCGCCAAACCCGGCCCGGCCGGCAGCCCGGTGTACCAGCGCTGGCATGATGCTTTGAGCGCCTACCGCAAGGGCGAACCCACCAAACAAGGCGCCATCTGGCTCACCTATTACCCGCACATCATGGTGGAGTGGTACCCGCATGTGCTGACCGTCTCCACGCTGCACCCCATGGGCGTGAACAAGACCATGAACATGGTCGAGTTCTATTACCCGGAAGAAATCCAGGCCTTCGAGCGTGAGTTTGTCGAAGCCCAGCAAGCCGCCTACATGGAAACCTGCATCGAGGACGACGAGATCGGCGAGCGCATGGATGCCGGTCGCCGGGCGCTGCTGCTGCGCGGCGACAACGAAGTCGGGCCGTATCAGAGCCCGATGGAAGACGGCATGCAGCACTTTCACGACTGGTATCGCCGCCAGCTCCAGCGCTAACCTGCATGCAAGCACTATGGATGGTCTTGGCCTCGTTCTTCTTTGCCACCATGGCGGTGGGCATCAAGATAGCAGCCGGCAGTTTCAACACCTTCGAGCTGGTGTTTTACCGCGGCGTCGTGAGCATCATTTTCATGGGCATGGTCATGCGCGCACGCGGCACACCACTGGGCACGCCAGTGCCCATGATGCATGCCTGGCGCAGCCTGATCGGCGTGCTGTCTCTGGGCTCGTGGTTCTATGCCATAGCCCATTTGCCGCTGGCCACCGCCATGACGCTGAACTACATGAGTGGTGTCTGGATTGCTGCCTTCATTGTGGGCGGTGCCGTGCTGTACGGCCACGCCGAGCGCCAAGGCCCGCTGATGGCCACGGTGCTGGCCGGTTTTGCCGGCGTGGTGATGATGCTGCGGCCCACGCTGGACCAGAATCAGCTGTTCGCCGGACTGATTGGCCTGCTCTCGGGCATGGGCGCCGCGCTGGCTTACATGCAAGTCACGGCCTTGGGCAAAATGGGCGAGCCCGAGGGGCGCACCGTGTTTTATTTTTCGGTCGGCTCCGCCGTTGCCGGTCTGATTGGCATCCTGTTCACCGGCCTGACGCCCTGGTCGGCGGTGAGCTGGCAGGCCGCCACCTGGCTGGTGCCGATTGGCGTGCTGGCGTCCCTGGGCCAGTGGTGCATGACGCGCGCCTACAGCCGGGGCTCGACCCTGCTGGTGGCCAATTTGCAGTATTCCGGCATTGTGATGGCGGCTTTCTACAGCCTGGTACTGTTCGGCGACCAGATCCCCCTGATCGGCTGGGCCGGCATGGCGCTGATCGTGGCCAGCGGCCTGGCCGCCACCGTGCTGCGCATGCGCACCCTCCCCAATACCCCGGCGGAAGAGCACTGACCCGCTACATCATTTAAACCGGCCACACTGGAAGGAAACCTGCCTCATGTACACGACCCTGATCTCCGCCCAGCAACTTCAAACCCTGCTGAAAGGCGGCCAGCCCTGCATGGTGTTCGACTGCAGTTTCGAGCTAATGCAGCCCGGCGCAGGCGACCAGCAATACCAGCAGGCGCACATTCCCGGCGCGGTGCGTGCCGACCTGGACCGCCATCTGAGCGCGGCCAAGTCTGCACCTGACGCCGCCTCCGGCGGCCGTCACCCCCTGCCCTCACGCGAGACCTTTGCCGCCTGGCTTGGCAGCGTTGGCTTTAGCAACGCCATGCAGGCCGTGGTGTACGACCGGCAAGGCGCCAACTATTGCGGGCGCCTGTGGTGGATGCTCAAATGGGCCGGCCATGAAGCCGTGGCGGTGCTTGATGGGGGATTGCAGGCCTGGCAGGCGAATGGTGGCGAAACACAAAGCAGCCCGGACGGTTCGCCGGTGAGCGCGGATTCTCAGCACAACACGGGAATTTCAGCATCAAATTACACGCTAGCCCCCGCCAAAACTGCGCTGATAGCTACTGAAACAATAGCAAACCAGTTGGGACGCCCCACGCTCAACCTCATCGACGCCCGTGGCGCACCGCGTTTTCGGGGCGAGGTAGAGCCTTTGGACCCGGTGGCAGGGCATATCCCCGGAGCGCTGAATCGTCCGTTCAACCTGAATCTGGATGCCGAAGGCAAATTCAAGCCAGCGCCGGTATTGCGGGCTGAGTTTGAAGCCCTGCTCGCCGGACGCGACCCGGCCACGGTGGTGCACCACTGCGGCAGTGGCGTCAGCGCCGTGCCCAACCTCATCGCCATGGAAGTGGCCGGCCTGGGCCGCTCCGCCCTGTATGCCGGCAGCTGGAGCGAATGGTGCAGCGACCCGAAGCGGCCCGCAGCCCAAGGCTGAATCGGATCGGCGCTGACTCAGCGCCCGTGCGCCAGACCGCTCACCCACGTCACCAGTCCAATACCGACCAGCAGCCAGGCGATCTGTGCGGCGGTCTCCCGCGCTGACAGACGTTTCTGCAATTGGGGGATCAAATCCGCCAGGGCCACATAGACAAAACTGCTGCTGGCCACGACCAAAAAGTAGGGCAGATAGTCCTGCAACTGCTCCACCAGCCAGTAGCCCACCAGCCCACCCAGGGCGGTGACGGCCCCCGCCAGCGACACTTTGATCAGCGCTGCCCGCCGGGTGCCGGAGACCGTGCGCAACACCATCAGGTCACCCATGTGGTGCGGCACCTCGTGCGCCAGCACCGCCAGCGACGCGATCACGCCCAAGCGCATGTCCGCCACAAAAGCCGAGGCGATCAGCACCCCATCACCAAAACAATGCACGCTGTCGCCCGTCAGCACCGCCCAGGTGCCGGCCTTGGGACCATGGTCGTGACTGTGCGGCGGCCCGGCATGCGCGTGTGCATGCTCAGGCGGCAATTCGTGGTGATGCTCATGCCCGTGGTGCCACAGTTCGGCTTTATCGAGCAAGAAAAAGAAGACCAGGCCCACCAGCAGGGTCATGAACAGATCATGCGCACTGGCCTGGCTCTCGAACGCCTCGGGCAGCAAATGCATGAAAGCCGTGGCCAGCAAGGCGCCTGCGGCCAGGCTGAGCATATGTTGGGTGTATCGTGACAGCACGCCAAAGCTCAACAGCGCTGCCAGCCATACGCTGCCGATACCGGCCGCCAGGGTTCCCAACACAATTGCTATTAATATCATAGCTAGTAACGCTTTCTTAATAAGGGCCAGAGGCTATTTTGTCACCAGAATCAGGGCTTTCAGCGAAGTCGGGCATGGACTTGCCGTTTATCGTGGCAACGGTGTGTCAAGGCGGCATCGATAGCCTGGGAACGGCGCTAGTTTGACCCATGAAGGCGAACTTGAACTTATTCCCTTGACAAATAGCATGATGCGAGAATCTGGACTGACCGGATAATTCATTTTCCATGTGTCATCGATGAGATCCTCACGCAACTCTGACAAGTCCCCATGGCTGGTTTTGCTGGCTCTGGTGGCGCTCGTATCGGAAACGTTGGCTTGGTGGTGGGCCTCCCAGACGCCGGACGGTGGCTCGCGACAGGGACCGGTCTTGCTCGGACTGACCGGCGCGCTCTGTGCGCTGGCCGCATCCGTCTTGCTGTGGCGGCAAACCTCGGTTGCCCGGCGTACCGCGCGCCAGGCGCGCCAGTTGCTGGCCTCCAGCCTGGATACGCTGGATGTGGGCCTGGAGATCTGGGACGCGCAGGACCGGCTGATGCTTTACAACAAAAAAATCAACCAGATGCGTGTTGATTTCCATACGCCGGCCGACATCGGAAAAACCTTTGAAGCCTTGGTACACGCGAAGTTGAAACGCCATCTGATCCCGGCGGCCGTCGGACGCGAAAAAGAATGGCTGGCCCAGCGTCTTGCATCGCGTGGAACGCATACGGAGCCGCAACTGAAGGAGCTGGCCGGCAATCAGTGGGTCAACACCTACGAAACCCGAACACCAGAGGGATACCTTGTGGCCTCCTGGGTTGACGTCACGGAACTGGTGCGCAAAGGCAAAATGCTGGAGGCCAGCAACCAGCGCCTGGCCCAACAGTCGAGCATGGACGAATTGACCGGTCTGGCCAACCGCCGGCGCTTTGATGAAGCCCTGGCCACCGAATGGCAGCGCGCCGCCCGCAGCATCACGCCCTTGAGCCTTTTGATGGTCGATATCGATCACTTCAAGCAGTACAACGACAACTATGGCCATGTGGCGGGCGACGAATGCCTGCGACGGGTGGCTGCGGTTCTGGACAATTGCGTGCGCCGAGCCGGCGAAATGGCTGCGCGCTATGGCGGCGAGGAATTCGTCATGTTGCTGCCCGGCGCCGACATGGCGCATGCTTGCGAAACCGCCCAGAAATGCCTGGATCTGATGCGACAAGAGGCCGTTCCACATATCGCCTCGGAGACCTCCGCCCAGGTCACATTCAGCATTGGCGTGGCGTGCCTGCTGCCAGACGCCACGCTGGACCCCACCATCATGGTCAACGCAGCGGACACCGCCATGTACCGCGCCAAGTCGGGCGGGCGGGCGCGCTACGAATTGGCCGACCAGGCCGACTGGGACATCGACAAAGACACGCCCCGAACCCGGCCCAGCCCCCTGGCCTGAGCAGGGTCAGGCCACCCCATTCGCCTTAAACCATGCCAGGCAGCGCGTCCAGCCGTCTTCTGCGGGGCCCTGGCGGAAGCTGGGCCGATAGTCGGCGTGAAAGGCATGCGGAGTGTCGGGGTACACCACAAACTGCGCCGCTTTGGAAGCCGTGGTACCGGCAGCCAATGCTGTTTTCATCTTGTCCAGCGTGTCCAGCGGAATGCCGCCGTCGCTTCCGCCGTACAGCCCAAGGACGGGGGCGCGCATCACACCGGCCAGATCAATCGGGTTCTTCGGTGTGAGTTCGACGTTCGCACCCACCAGTCGGCCATACCAGGCCACCGCCGCCTTGACGGGGCCTTGAGCCGCGTACAACCAGGTGATGCGTCCGCCCCAGCAAAAGCCGGTGATCGCCACTTTGCTCAAGTCGCCGCCATGGGCCCCCGCCCATTTGACCGCCCCATCCAGGTCGGCCATAACTTGGGCGTCGGGCACCTTGGCCACCACCTCGGCCATCAGTTTGGCCATTTCAGCGTAGGCAGCTGGGTCGCCCTGGCGGGCGTACAGCTCGGGCGCAATGGCCAGGTAACCGGCTTTGGCAAAGCGGCGGCAGGTGTCGGCGATGTACTCGTGCACACCAAATATTTCTTGCACGACCAGCACCACCGGCAAGCTGGTTTTACCGGCTGGCGCGGCGTAGTAAGCCGGCACCTTGAAGCCGTTGACTTCAAAGGTGATCTCACCGGTTTTCAGGCCTTCTGAGGCGGTCTTGATGGCGGTTTGCGCCATGATGGGCATCGCCGTTGCGGCATATCCCACGCCGAGTGCGGCTTTCAGCGCGGTGCGGCGGGTCGCGCCGTGTTCGGTGCTTTGCCCGGGGAGCAGGGAATCAAACTCGGATTTCTGGCCGCTGTTCAACATGAAAGTTTCCTTTGGAAGGTGGGTTGAAGCAAACCGGCCTAGTCTAGGCCACGCCGCCAGCCCGCCTAATGCGCTTTGTCCCAGTTCGGCCCCACGCCCACCTCGGCCAGCAAAGGCACCTTGAGATGCGCCACGCCGGCCATCAGCCGCGGGATCTCGTGCTTGAGCCACTCGACCTCGTCTTGCGGCACTTCAAACACCAGTTCGTCATGCACCTGCATGATCATCTTGGTGCCCCGTTTTTCATCGTCCAGCACCTGCTGCACCTTCACCATGCTGAGCTTGATCAGGTCGGCCGCGGTGCCCTGCATGGGCGCGTTGATGGCAGCGCGCTCGGCGCCGCTGCGGCGCGGGCCATTGGGGGAGTTGATTTCGGGTAAGTAGAGGCGGCGACCGAACACGGTTTCCACATAGCCCCGGGCTTTGGCACTGTCGCGGGTGTGTGTCATGTAGAGCTTCACGCCGGGGTAGCGGTCAAAGTAGCGCTCGATGTAGTTTTTGGCCGCCGTGTTGTCGATGCTCAAGGCACGCGCCAGGCCGTAGGCGCTCATGCCGTAGATCAAGCCGAAATTGATCACCTTGGCGTAGCGGCGCTGCTCGCTGGTGACCTGGTCGGTGGAGACGCCGAAGATTTCAGCGGCGGTGGCCCGGTGCACGTCCATGTTGTCATGGAAGGCGAGCAAGAGCGCCGCGTCGCCGCTGATGTGCGCCATGATGCGCAGCTCGATCTGGCTGTAGTCGGCACTGGCAATCACGCAGCCCGGCGGCGCCACAAAAGCCTCGCGTACCCGGCGCCCCTCCAGCGTGCGGATCGGTATGTTTTGCAGGTTGGGATCGTTGCTGGACAGGCGCCCGGTCACGGCCACGGCTTGCGCGTAATGCGTGTGCACGCGGCCAGTGCGTGGGTGCGCCAGCTGGGCCAGTTTGTCGGTGTAGGTGCCCTTGAGCTTGGCCAAGCCCCGATGCTCCAGGATCTTGGCCGGCAGCGGGTAGTCTTCGGCCAGTTTTTGCAGCACCTCATCGTCGGTGCTGGGCGTGCCGGTCGGGGTTTTCTTGACCACCGGCAAGCCGAGCTTGGTGAAAAAGATCTCGCCAATCTGCTTCGGACTGCTCAGGTTAAAAACCTGACCGGCCAGCTCGTGCGCTTCCTTTTCAAGCTGCAGGATGCGTGAGCCAAGCTCTTGGCTTTGCGCCGCCAGGGTGGGCGCGTCGATCAGCACGCCGTTGCGCTCGATGCGGTACAGCGCCTCGCTGCTGGCGATTTCCAGCTCGTAGATGAAGCGCAATTTCTCATCCGCCTGCAGCTGTGGCCACAACACCCGGTGCACGTCCAGCGTCATGTCCGAGTCTTCGCAGGAGTACTCCGCCGCCTTGGCGATATCGACCTGGTCAAAGCAGAGCTGATTCACACCCTTGCCGCACAAATCCTCAAAACTGATGCCGCTGCGCCCCAGATGGCGCTCCGCCAGGCTGGCCAGACCGTGCGGCCGGTGCACTTCGAGCACATAGCTTTGCAGCATGGTGTCGTGCGCGTAGCCCTGCACCTCGATGCCGTGGTTGGCAAACACATGGCGGTCGTACTTGATGTGCTGGCCCAGCTTCTTGTGCGCCGGGTTCTCCAACCAGGGCTTGAGCCGCGCCAGCACCTCCTCGCGCGGCAGTTGCGCCGGCGCATCGGGGTAGGTATGCGCCAGCGGAATGTAGGCCGCCTCGCCCGGCTTGACGCTGAAAGAAATGCCCACAATCTCGGCCCGCATTTCGTCCAGCGAGGTGGTTTCGGTGTCCACCGCCACCAGCTCGGCGGCCATCACCATGGCGAGCCAACGCTCAAAGTCGTCCCAGGTCAGGAGGGTGTCGTAGGCCAGCGTGCTGACGCGGGTGGCGGCGTCGGTACCGCTGAACAAGTCAAGCTCGTCGAACAGACCGGGTTCACGCGGTGATTTCCGCACGGCAGGGGGTTCAGCGCCAAGCCCTGAAGCAGTGGCGCCATTTCCAGAATCGGCGCCACTTCGGGCATTGGCAGCCTCCATCGCGCGGGCCAGGCCCTTGAACCCATATTTATCATAAAAAATGGCCAGCGCCCCCGTATCCATTGCGCCAGTAGCTATTGAATCCATAGCCGGCAACTCCGGCACCCAGCCATTCAGATCGCAGTCGGTCTTGATGGTCAGCAGCTGGCGCCCCATCGGCAGCCAGTCCAGCGACTTTTTCAGGTTCTCGCCGACGACACCCTTGATGGCATCGGCATTCGCCACCACGGCATCCAGCGAGCCGTATTGCTGCAGCCACTTGGCAGCGGTCTTGGGGCCGACCTTGGGCACACCGGGCACGTTGTCGATGACATCGCCGACCAGGGTCTGAAAGTCCACCATCAGATGTGGCGGCACGCCAAATTCGGCCTCGACCCCGGCCAGATCGCGGCGCTTGCCATTCATGGTGTCGATGATGGTGATGTGCTCATCCACCAGCTGCGCCAGATCCTTGTCGCCGCTGCTCACAATCACTTCAATGCCCTGCTTGGCGGCCATCACGGCGAGCGTGCCAATGACATCGTCGGCCTCGACACCGGGCACGTCCAGCACCTTCCAGCCCATCAGGCGCACCACCTCGTGAATCGGCTCGATCTGGGCGCGCAAGTCATCCGGCATGGGCGAGCGGTGCGCCTTGTACTCGGGGTACAGGTCGTCGCGGAAGGTAGGGCCTTTGGCGTCAAACACACAGGCCGCAAAATCGGCAGGCACCTCCTTGCGCAGGCTTTGCAGCATATTGATCATGCCGCGAATGGCACCCGTGGGCGGGCTGCTTGGGTCGCCGGGCACGGCGCGCAAATCAGGCATGGCATGAAAAGCGCGGTACAGGTAGCTGGAGCCGTCCACCAGAAGCAGGGTTTTTTTCATTGTTTGGGGGTCATTCATACGCCCATTTTGCCAGCGACAGGCGCGGCGCCAGTGCTTCTACTTACAATCACGCCATGCGCTCAGCCCTCTTTCTTACCCTTGCCCTGTCTTGCACCAGCTTTTGCTGGGCACAGGCGCCAGCGCCGGCGCAAGCCGCGTCCCCGCCCCCCAAATCGTCTGTTTCCGCCCAGCGTGACCCAGTGGAGAAACGCACCGAACGCATTCACCTTGAAGACAAGGGCTCGCGCATTGATGAACTGCGTGTGGGCGGCGAAACCAAATCCATAGACGTGCAACCCAAAGGCGGCATGCCCGCGTACCAGGTTCAGCCCGCCAGCGGCGAGCGCAGCTGGAAAATTCTGGGTTTTTAATTCATGGCGGTTTACACAGAAGTCTCTCCCAAAGAGGCACGGGCCCTGCTGCGACAACTCAAACTGGGCGAGCTCCAATCCTTGAAGGGCTGCGTCGGCGGCATTGAGAACACCAACTACTTCGTGACCACCGAGGTCGACGAAGAAACCCGCGACTACGTACTCACCCTGTTCGAGCGGCTGACCTTCACGCAACTGCCGTTCTACCTGGGCTTGATGAAGCACCTGGCCGAGCACGGCATCCCGGTGCCCAATCCGACCGCCAACGCCAAAGGCGAGCTGGTGTTCGAGCTCAAGGGCAAACCGGCGGCCGTCGTGAACCGGCTGCCGGGCCACAGCGAACTCGCGCCCACGCCTGCGCACTGTGCAGCCGTCGGCGCCACGCTGGCCAAAATGCATCTGGCGGGCGCCGACTTCCCGCTGTCGCAGCCGAATTTGCGCGGCCTGGCCTGGTGGAACGAAACCGTACCGGTGGTGTTGCCGCATCTGGACGCCTCGCAAGCCGCTTTGATCAAAAGCGAACTGGCCTACCAGAACCATATTGCCGCCTCCTCCGCCTATGCGGCCTTGCCGCGCGGCCCAATTCACGCCGACCTGTTCCGCGACAACGTGATGTTTGACACGGTGAATGGCGCGCCCCATCTGACCGGCTTCTTCGACTTCTACTTTGCCGGTGTAGACACCTGGCTTTTTGACATTGCCGTGACCCTGAACGACTGGTGCGTCAATCTTGAGACGGGCGCCCACCACGCCGAGCGCGCCGACAGTTTCATGGCCGCCTACAGCGCCGTGCGCGCAATCACCGCTGCCGAGCGCGAGCTGCTGCCCGCCATGCTGCGCGCCGGCGCCCTGCGCTTCTGGATTTCACGCCTGTGGGATTACCACCTGCCACGCGAAGCCAGCATGCTCAAGGCCCATGACCCAGGTCATTTCGAACGGGTGCTGCGCGAGCGCGCGACCAAACCATGAAATTAAACATTGTTCCCGCCCGCACCGGCATCGTCTGGGTCAAGCTGGGGGTGCGGACGTTTTTCAAACAGCCGCTGGCACTCGCCGGTCTTTTTTTCATGTTCATGGCCGTGATGAGCATCGCCAGCCTGGTGCCGGTCATTGGTTTCGTGCTGGCCATGACGCTGCTGCCCGCCGCCACGCTGGGGTTGATGTCGGCCACCCATGACGCCACGCAGGGCCGCTTCCCCATGCCCATCGTCTTGCTGGCCGCGTTTCGGGCGAACAAGCAAAAGACACGCGCCATGCTGCTGCTGGGCGCCCTGTATGCACTGGGTTTTCTCATCGCCATGGGGGTGTCCTACCTGGTGGATGGCGGCGCCTTCGCCCGGGTTTATCTGGGCGGCGAGATGCCCACCCGTGAGCTGATGCTGGAGTCCAACTT
Organism: Rhodoferax ferrireducens; assembly: GCF_003347515.1. Classification (GTDB taxonomy): domain Bacteria; phylum Pseudomonadota; class Gammaproteobacteria; order Burkholderiales; family Burkholderiaceae_C; genus Rhodoferax. The sequence goes on from NZ_QEII01000315.1 coordinate 126,351, forward strand.
TCAGGCCGCGATGTGGGTTTTCATCGGCCTGCACCTGCCACTCTCCCTGATGTTCTGGCATGCGCCGGCACTGGTGCACTGGCATGACCTGCCGCCGATCAAGAGCCTGTTCTTCAGTCTCGTGGCCTGTATTCGCAACTTCTGGGCGTTTGCCGTTTTCGGACTGATGTGGCTGGCGGTACTGGTGCTGGTTGTCGTCAGCGTCACCACGCTAGCGGCCCTGTTGGGCAGCCCGGGCCTGGCGGGCGACCTGTTGTTTCCGGTCCTGCTGCTGATCGCCTCCATGTTTTTCACGTCGCTTTACTTCACCTTTCGCGACAGTTTTGAACCCCCGCCAGACCTGACGCCCTAGCTTTCACGTTAAACCGGTTGCAGCACGCGCCAGGCAGGGCGCGGGGCTTGACCGTCATGACAGCGTCACAGGCGCCTCGTACGCTATCGGCTGTGATTCTCACCGCCCTGGCTCACGCCGCTTGCACACCATGAACATCAAATCCCCCTTGCCCCTGGACGCCAGCCGGCAAAGCGCCTTCACCACACCGATTCGCCTGCTGCTGGCGACCACCGCCGCCTTCTGGATGGGCACAGCCCAGCCGCAGGTCACGACACCCTCTGCGGCACGAACTTTCAGCGAACTGCGTTTCCGTAATTTCTTTGCAACACCTGCCGGGGACTCCAAGCTGGAGATCAGCGACACCCTGCGCCAAGCCGACGGGCAAGCCGTACGGCTGGTGGGCTACATGGTGCAGCAGAACAAGCCGACGCCTGGCCGCTTCCTGCTGGCGCCCCGCCCGGTGCTGCTGGGCGAGCATGCCCAGGACGCGGCCGACGTTTTGCCCCCTGCCACCGTGGAGGTCAAGCTCGACCCCCAGCAACAGGACTGGGCCGTACCGCACGTCAGCGGGTTGGTGACAGTGAACGGCAAGCTGAGCCTTCAATCTCATCAAGCGCCTGATGAGAAGGTGTCATCGGTATGCCTGCAGCTCGACCACGAAGCGGCGCGCAGCATGAATGCCTTTGAGCTGACCGGCTACCTGCACCGCCGGCAGGCCGTCGCCATATCAAAATTGCGTCCACGCACGCTGGGTTGAAATTTTTGGCGGCATGCCGCCGCCATCATTCCGTCATACGGATGTCACAGTCTTGTTTCATGCTTCAGGGTTTCAACCCCATCAGGAAACTGGATATATGACGCGCAGCATTGAACGGCCCTCAGACATCTTCAACAACGAAGATTCCAACACGTCCGACAACCTTCATTTTGACTCTGTGCTCAGCACCCGCCTGAGCCGCCGCAACATACTGCGCAGTGGCGCCAGCGCGGCAGCCACGGCGATGTTGGGCGGTGCGGCGCTCACCGGCTGTGCCACGGATGGCGCGATGACGGGAGCCATGGCCGGCTCGGGCGAAAAAATGCTGGGCTTCAGCGCCGTGCCCAAGAGCCTGGCCGACGCGGTGAGCGTGCCCCCCGGCTACAAGGTAGACATCATTTACGCGCTGGGCGACCCGATTCTGCCGGGCGCATCCGCGTTCAAGAACGATGGCACCGACGCCGATTTCGACAAGCGCGCCGGTGACCACCATGACGGCATGGAGTGGTTTGGCCTGAGCGCCGACGGCCAGCCCTCCCGCAGCTCGGTCGAGCGCGGCCTGCTGGCCGTGAACCACGAAGCGACCACCGACGAAAAACTATCCAGCTTCTTCATCCACGCCAACGGCGGCAAGACCAGTCTGCCGCGCCCGGCCGCCGAAGTGGACAAGGAAGTCGCCCTCCACGGCATCTCGGTGGTGGAGATCCGCAAGACCGGCACCCAGTGGGCGTACGTCAAGGACTCTGCCTTCAACCGCCGTCTGACACCGCTGAGCGACATCGAGATCGCCGGTCCGGCCCGTGGCCATGCGCAGCTGATCACAAAATATTCGCCCACCGGCACCAAAACCCGCGGCACCATCAACAACTGCGGCACCGGCATCACGCCCTGGGGCAGTTTCCTGACCGGTGAAGAAAACTGGGCCGGCTACTTCAACCGCAGCAGTCTCGATGACGCGATCCGTGACAACGACAAATCGGTCACGGCACTCAAACGCTATGGCCGCCCGCAAGGCGCCCCCTCACGCCATGGTTGGGAAACGGCTGGCGTAGCCGATCAATACGAGCGCTGGAACAACAGCGTCACAGGCACTTCGAAAGACGGCCGGGACGACTACCGCAATGAAATGAACGGCCAGGGCTACGTCGTGGAAGTGGACGCCTACGACAAGACCAAACTGGCCAAAAAACGCAGCGCGCTGGGCCGCTACGCCCACGAGAGCGCTGTCTTCAGCCGCGCCATGGCCGGCCAGCCGCTGGCCGTGTACATGGGTGACGATTCGCGCAACGAATACATCTACAAATACGTCTCCAACGCCAAATGGGATGCGGCCGACGCCAACCCCAGCCACCGCATGGCGGCAGGCGACAAATACCTGGACAGCGGCCGCATGTATGTCGCCAAGTTCAACAGCAATGGCACCGGCGAGTGGATCGAACTCTCGATGGACAACCCCGCCATCAAGAGCTTCAAGGGCTACGCCTTTGCCGACCAGGCTGACATCTGCATCAACACCCGCCTGGCCGCGGACGCCGTGGGCGCCACCAAGATGGACCGCCCCGAGTGGTGCTCGGTGAATCCAAAAAACGGCGAGGTCTATTACTCGCTGACCAACAACAGCAACCGCAGCGCCAACCCGAGCGGATCGTCGCAATTGCTGCCTGACAGCGCCAACCCGCGCGCCTACACCGACATGAAGAACGGCAAGGCGCAAAACGGCAACCCGAACGGCCACATCCTGCGCCTCAAGGAAGGCAGCGGCGGCGCGGCGGCCACCAGCCTGACCTGGGACGTGTATTTGTTCGGGGCCGAGGCCGGTGCGGACGCCAGGCAGATCAATCTGTCCAACCTGACCAACGACCAGGACCTGTCCAGCCCGGATGGCCTGTGGTTCAGCCCCCACACCGGCATTTGCTGGATCCAGACCGACGATGGGGCTTACACCGATCAGACCAACTGCATGATGCTCGCGGCGCTGCCCGGTCAGGTCGGCGATGGCCAACAAGTCACCCTGAACTACGCCGCAGCCAACGGCAATCTGGCGGTGAACACCCAGGTCGGCAAGGCCCCGACGTCCGAGACTCTCAAGCGCTTCCTGGTCGGCCCGTCGGGCTGTGAAATCACCGGCGCCTGTGAAACCCCGGATGGCCGCGCCCTGTTCATCAACATCCAGCACCCCGGTGAAACCACCCAACAAGCCAACCTGGCGGACCCTGCCAAGTACACCAGCCAATGGCCCGCCAATGCGGGTTATGGCGCCGGCAAACGCCCCCGCTCGGCCACAATCGTGATCACCAAGGCAGACGGCGGCCGCATCGGTAGCTGACCTATCCCGGGGCGGCAAGCCCTGTTGGCAAACCGCCCGGTGGCAACACCTGGCGGTTTTTTTATGGGTGATGTGTCAAGGCAATGGCGTTCATTTGAGTACAACCAGAACGGTGCTGCCGATACGAGCCACCGAGAAATCGCACGCATAAAAATAAGCATGTGCTAATACAATGATTTCAGCGACTGGCTTCAGGGCTCGTCTTGACTACACCCAACAGGACCCTTGCCACCATGAAGTTCAGCACCCGGTTATTTCTCTGCTGCGCCATTCCCGCCGCGATGTTCATTGCGGGCCTGGGCAGCAGTATCTGGGGTCTGATGCGCACCCAGAACCAGTTTGACAACTACATCCGCAGCGAACAGGCCATCCGCACCGGCTTGTCAGAAATGTATGCCCAGGGTCTGCAGATGGGCCAGGCACTGCGCAACATGGTGCTTGACCCGGCCAATCCCAAGGCGCGTGACAATCTGACCGCCGCCCAGACCGCCTACGACAAGGCTTTCAAGGAAACCGCCGCCACGGCACGCGGCACGCCGTTCGAGTCTCCGATCAACGGCTTGGCCGCATTGCGCGCCGCGCAGGGTCAGGCCCAGGACAAGGTGGTGGCGGCACTGGCCACCGATGTCCCGCAAGCCATCCAGACACTCAACAGCGCAGAAACACCGGCCTGGCGGCAACTCCGTGGCGAGTTGCTCAAACAGATCGAGGTGGCCAGCAAGCTGTCCACACAGACCCACCAGGAAGTGCAGGCAAACGCCAGCCGCGCAACGTTGATCGCCATCGTCCTGAGTTGCCTTGCCAGCGCGGTCGCGGTGGCTTTGGCCCTGGTTGTGCTGCGCTCGCTCAAGCGCGAACTCGGCGGCGAGCCTGCCACCGCACGCGACGCGCTGGCACAAGTGGCCCAGGGCAATCTGTCGGAGAATTTGCCCACACGCGCCGGTGATCTGAGCCTGATGGCCGCGCTGGGCCAGATGCAGCAGTCTTTGCGCCAGGTGGTGGGCGAGATTCGCAACTCGGTCGAGTCGATCACCACGGCTTCGTCCGAGATCGCCGCCGGCAACCAGGACTTGTCGGCACGCACCGAGCAAACCGCGTCCAACCTGCAGGAAACCGCCGCCTCCATGGAGGAGCTGACGGGCACGGTCAACCAGTCCGCCGCCTCCGCCCGTCAGGCCACGCAACTGGCGACTTCGGCTGCGGCCGTGGCAGCGCGCGGCGGCGCGGTGGTGTCCCAGGTGGTCAGCACCATGGAAGACATCAACGCCTCGTCGAAAAAGATTGCCGACATCATTGGCGTGATTGACGGCATTGCATTCCAGACCAATATCCTGGCCCTGAACGCGGCGGTGGAAGCGGCCCGGGCCGGCGAACAAGGCCGCGGCTTTGCCGTGGTGGCCAGCGAAGTGCGCAGCCTGGCCGGGCGCTCCGCTGACGCCGCCCGTGAAATCCGGGGCCTGATCGCCGATTCGGTGGAGAAGGTCGAGGCCGGCTCGCGCCTGGTGGACGACGCGGGTCAGACCATGACCGAAATCGTCAGCTCGGTCCAGCGGGTCTCCGACATCGTGGGTGAAATCAGCGCCGCGACCAGTGAACAGTCCAGCGGCATTTCGCAGATCAACAGCGCCATCAGCAATCTGGATCAGATGACACAGCAGAATTCAGCGCTGGTGGAACAATCCGCGGCGGCCGCCGAAAGCCTGAAAGACCAGGCCGGCCGTCTGGCGCAGGTGTGCGGCGGATTCAATCTGGGACGGGCCTGAGCACGTCGCGCACAAGCTTTCACGCACGGCCCGTGCGGCCCTGCGCGACCTCGATTTCGTGCACCGCCTGCATGGTGCGCAACACGCGGTCGGGCGTCAGGCTGATGCTGTCGATGCCCAAGCCCACCAAGTAGCGCGCCACCTCGATGTGGTCACTCGGGGCCTGGCCGCAGATGCCTGAATGCCGGTGGTTGCGCTGGGCGCCCTCCACCGCTAGTTTGAGCATCTTCAGCATGCCGGGGTCCTGCTCGTCAAAGGACTCGGCGACGATGGCGCTGTCACGATCGACGCCCAGGGTCAGCTGCGTCAGGTCGTTGGAGCCGATCGAGAAGCCGTCGAACAGCTCGGCAAACTCATCGATCAACAGCACGTTGTTGGGAATCTCGCACATCACGTAGACCTCCAGGCCGTTCTCGCCGCGCTGCAGGCCATGCGAGGCCATCGCCTCCAGCACGCGGCGCGCCTCCTCTAACCGGCGACAAAACGGCACCATCAGTTTCAGATTGGTCAGGCCCATCACCTCGCGCACCCGCTTCATGGCCGCGCACTCCAGCGCAAAGCCTTCGGCATAAGCCGGGTGGATGTAGCGCGCCGCGCCCCGAAAACCCAGCATCGGGTTTTCTTCATGCGGCTCGAAATCGCGCCCGCCGATCAGCGCCGCATACTCGTTGCTCTTGAAGTCCGACAGCCGCACGATCACCGGACGCGGATAGAAGGCCGCTGCAATCGTGCCGACGCCCTCGGCCAGCCGCTCGATGAAGTAGCTGGCGCCATCGGCATAGCCGGCCGACAACGCGAGCACGCGCGCGCGCTCGGCCGCGTCCGTGATGCGCTCGGGGTGCAGCACCGCCATCGGGTGCACCTTGATGTGCTCATTGATGATGAACTCCATGCGCGCCAGACCCACGCCGTCACAGGGCATCTGGCTGACCTGAAAGGCGAGTTCGGGGTTGCCGAGGTTGACCATGATCTCGGTGACCGGGCGCTGCAGGTCGGTGAGATCGGTCACCTGCTTGTGAAAGGCGACGGCGCCCTCGTAGACCTTGCCCACCGCCCCCTCGGCGCAGGACACCGTCACCGTCTCCCCGTCGCGCAAGACCTCGCTCGCGTGTTCGGCGCCGACCACGGCCGGGATGCCCAGCTCGCGCGCCACGATGGCCGCATGGCAGGTGCGCCCGCCCCGGTTGGTGACGATGGCGGCGGCCGTCTTCATCACCGGCTCCCAGTCGGGTGTCGTGGTGTCGGCGACCAGCACCTCGCCGGGCTGGAACGCCGACAAATGGCGCGCATCGGTCACCAGCCGCACCCGCCCGGTCGCCACCTTGGCGCCCACGGCGCGGCCGGTGGCACGCACGGAACTGGTGCCGTCCCCGTCCAGCACGTACTCCTCCAGCATCAGCGCATTGCGCTGCGAAATCGCGGTTTCCGGACGCGCTTGCACGATGAAGACCTCGCCGTCCGGCCCGTTCTTGGCCCATTCGATGTCCATGGCACGGCGCTCGCCCGCCAGCCGGCTGTAGTGATCCTCGATCTTGATCGCCGCGTCGGCCAGCACCAGCACGTCGGCGTCGCTCAGGCAATAGCGGCGCCGGTCGGCGCGGGGCGTCGGACGGTTCACGACCGGCTCACGCGTGCGGCCCGGCGCGTAGACCATGTGCACCTGCTTGTCGCCCAGCGTCTTGCGCAGCACGCTGCGAAAGCCCTGGCGGAATGTCGGCTTGTGCACATAGAACTCGTCCGGGTCCACCGCCCCCTGCACCACGTTTTCCCCCAGGCCCCAGGCGCCGGTGATGAACACCACATCCGGGTGGCCAGACTCCGTGTCGATGGTGAACATGACGCCGGCCGACGCCAGATCGCTGCGCACCATCTGCATCACGGCCACCGAGAGCGAGACCTTGAAATGGTCAAAGCCGTTGTCGGTGCGGTAGGAGATGGCCCGGTCGGTGAACAGCGAGGCCTGGCAGCGCTTGACCGCGTCGATCAGCATCTCCTCGCCCTGGATGTTGAGATAGGTATCGTGCTGGCCGGCAAAGCTGGCGCTGGGCAGATCCTCGGCGGTGGCGGAACTGCGCACCGCCACGCTCAGGCCCTCGCCGCTGGCGGCTTTCAACGCCCGCCAGGCCTCGCGCACTTGCTGCTCAACGGCAGCCGGCATGGGCGCGCCGTAGACAATCTCGCGCGCCCGGGCGCCGGCCCGCGCCAGCGCGGCGACATCCGTTTTGTCGAGCTTGTCGAGCAGGCCGTGCAGCTCGGGCCAGGCGCCGGCGGCCGTGAGCGCGTCGCGGTAGGCGGGCGCCGTGACGGCAAAGCCGTCCGGCACCCGAACGCCCAGCGGCGTGAGTTGCTGGAACAGCTCGCCCAACGAGGCGTTTTTACCGCCGACCAGGGGAATGTCGGACAGCGACAACTCACGAAACCAGCGGATATAGGGGGCAGCGGGCATGACGGTCTCCTCAACGTAAGGCGTTGGGCGCCATCATCATCCGGGGTCGGCCGGCGGGCGTTGACAGGCGTCAACGCGGCGCCGGACCATAACGCTGTGTCTATGACGGTGACCGTCCATTTAATTCGTTAAACGGCTGCACATTTTTGCGACTTCGAGCGCTTCATGATGCTTGGTTCCCGCCAGTATTCTTGCCCCTTGTTTTTCGTACTCCTTAAGCCACTTTTTATGCGGACTTCCTGTCTTGCTGCCGGGCCGCAGTCCAGCGTTGCTCAAACGTCATCGGGCTGACATGCCCCAACGTCGAGCGCAATTTTTAGTGTTTGAAAAAGTTCAACCAATCAATTACCCTATTCATGGCTTGGCGTCGTGTGGCAAATTTTCTGCCGTACAGTCTGCCAACCTTCAGACGACCCCACAGACTCTCGGTGGGTGTTGTTCATCGCCGCCCCCTGTTCTTAATTTCTAAGGAGACGACAAACCATCGTGAAGCAGAGGGGTCAAGTCTCCTGTGGCGCATATTGCGCCATGCCGTGGCCCAAGGACCAATTCTCGGGCACGACCTCGATCAGGTTGATAAAAATGTCTTCGGGGCGCAAACCAGGACTATCGGATAGGCGCTCGACAATCCGGCGGTACAGCGCCTTCTTCTGGTCGAGCGTACGGGTATTGTTAACCGTGAGCTGCATGAAGACGACATCGTCACTACGCTCAATGCCGAGATACGACTTGCTGTATTTGAAGTTGTCCTCATCATGCTCGGCAATCGTCATGAAGCCATTGTCCTTCGGTACGTCAAAAGTCTCGTGCATAGCCTGATGGAGGCTATCGAGAATCGCCTTGCGATAGGCGGCGGTCTTACCCCGCCGCATGGAAATGTGTGTCAGTGGCATTTATGGCTCCTGTTTTGTTTGCGAACGTTTGTAAGAACACAGCAATTCATTCTCCTTTTTGCATGATTTAACATGCATTGGGTTCATGCTTTAAGTGGCCTTACACTTTGAAGTTTAGAGAGATATAAGATATGTACAACCGCAATTTATGCATGCTTTGCATGATCTAGGCGCATGTCTAATCAACTCTTAAGCCTGCCGCCATTGGACGCAGTCCGAGGCTTTGTCGCGGTGGCACGCCGCATGAGCATTACGCTGGCGGCCAATGATCTGTGCCTGACTCAGTCTGCCGTCAGCCGGCAAATTCAGAGCCTGGAAGAGCATCTCGGCACACCGCTCCTGATCCGAAAACACCGCGCTATCGCCCTGACCGAAGCCGGCGAAGAACTGTTCCACCTCGCGTCGCCATGGCTGGATCGCCTCGCTGAATACAGCGAATCACTGCCGCGGCACGACCGCATGCGGCCGGTCACGATCACCGCACCGATCAGCGTGACGTCGTTATGGATACTGCCAAGGCTCGGTGCATTTCAAGATGCGCACCCAAATATCGATGTGCGTGTATCGGCCAACAACCGCATGCTGAACCTGAAACAGGAAAGCATCGACTTCGCCATCCGCTACGCCCGCGAACGTGACATCCCGTCTGATGCAGTACGCCTGTTTGACGAGAAGGTGCTACCAGTGGCCAGCAGCCAAGTAGCTGCGCGCGCCTTCAACAACCCCAAGGCACTTTTGAACGAGGTATTGCTGGAGCTGGACGAACGCGCCCTGCCGTGGTTACGCTGGTCGGATTGGCTCACCGCCAGTGGGATACCGGATGCGAAACCCAAAGCCTACCGGCACCTCAACCAATATGACCAAGTGATACAAGCGGCGATCGAAGGGCATGGCGTTGCGTTAGGACGCGTTGCATTGGTGTTGCCTATGCTAAAGGATGGGCGACTGGTTGCAATGGGCGACAAGGGCCTTGGCAACAGCGACTACGCGTATTGGCTGATTGGTGAATCAAGCTCGCCACGCGAGGAAGTTCTAATACTCCGGAACTGGGTCATCCGGGAAGCTAAGCTTTGGGTCAATGAACTTAAGGCAATGGGAACATGGCTATCTTGAATGTTACTTTCGAGAGGCAGATTTCCGTGCTTCTAAATTATCCAAAGCGTTAACTGGCGATTCATGCCTCTAGGACATTGGGCGGATTCAAGTCTGAAGTGCAACCGGTAGGCAAGGGCTTCGAACCGTCGCCGCCCCACACCACCCACCGTGCGGGTCCGCAGTGGGCGGAACAACAAAGTCGGCTAATGGTTAAGATTGCTCTCCATGAGTCCAATTCGGTTCTCCCGCAGGGAGACTTTCAGCCTATCAGTTCGCGCCCATGCGGGGCGCACCACACAATCATTCCACCAGACCTGCGCGAAAAGCCGCGCAGACCGGTGAATTCAAACTTTGAGCGTCATGAGCAGCGCTCTAGCAAAGGAAACGCCGATGCGACACCGACCAATGATCGTTGCTGGAGGCCTGAGCTTCATCGTAGGCGCGCTTGCCTTCGTTGCGGTCTTCAGCTACCTCGCCGCGAACTTTTCTTACCCCGGGATTCTTGATGGCAGCGCCGCCGAAGTTCTTCCGCGTCTACGTGCTGGTGGCTCGGCTATGAGAGCTACCTGGGCTCTTTACGCTCTTCTCCCGCTGCTTCTGGTACCGGGCGCCGTAGGAGTCTACGTCGCCTGCCCCTCAAGCCGAGGCCGCATGACTCTCGCCCTTGTGGCGGCGTCACTCGGTGCACTTGCCATGTGTCTGGGCCTTATGCGTTGGCCAAGCATCCATTGGGCGTTGGCGGAGGCATACGCGCAGTCGGGTGCCGAGGCAAAGAGTAGTCTTTCAGCTGTCTTCTTGGGCTTGAATATCTATCTTGGCAATTTCATCGGCGAGTTCCTGGGCGAGTTGTGCCTTGCTTTCTTCTTCTTTCTTTCCGGCCTATCACTTATCGACGAATCGCAGTTTCCCAAGTGGTTAGGCTGGGGCAACGTAGCTTTCGCCGTTCTATTTCTGATCGGAGCGTTTCGGAACATCACACCAGCCGTGCAGCAAGTCGCCGATGTCAACAATGCGCTGCTACCGCTCTGCATGGTTGTATTAGGTGCATCACTCATTTGGTACAAACCGAAGTCCTAGTTCGACGATGACGCCCAATCAGGTAGGCAACGGCCAAATACTAGCCAATGCCGAAGTACGCCGTCCAGCCTCGGAGGTATTGCCCCAGGTTGTGCAGCCGGTATTCCATGGCCTCCCAGCTTCTGCCCGTCAGGTCTTTGACCCGTGCTTGAAGCCGATGAAGTGCGTAACGAACACGCACTGATCACGGCGAACGCGGACTACCGCATGGCTCACGCCGCTCCCCGCCGGGAAAATATCAGGGCACCGGCGTCAGCTTGGCCACACTCAACGCCAGCCACTTGACGCCATGGCGCGGGAAGTTGATTTGCGCCCGGGCATCGTCGCCCAGACCTTCCAGCGAGATCACCGAGCCCTCGCCGAACTTGGCATGAAACACCTTCATGCCGGAACGCAGGCCGTGCGATGGCGCGGCTTTCTGCGCCGGCACCGGGGCGGCGGCGGTCAATTTCGAATAATCAGTGCCATATTGGCCTCTAGCTCCCGTCGAATAAGCGCTACCAGCTCCCGAATTAGGAGCATATCCGGAACCAAACCCCTGATTCTTCGGCGTGATCCACTTCAGCGCGTCTTCAGGCAACTCCTCAAAGAACCGGCTCTTCAGGTTGTAGCGCGTCTGCCCGTGCAGCATGCGGGTTTGCGACAGGCTCAGGTACAGCCGTTTGCGCGCGCGGGTGATGGCCACATACATCAGGCGGCGCTCTTCTTCCAGACCATCGCGGTCACTCATCGAGTTTTCGTGCGGGAACAAGCCCTCTTCGATGCCGGTGATGAAGACACAGTCAAACTCCAGGCCCTTGCTGGAATGCACCGTCATGAGCTGGATCGCATCCTGCCCTGCCTGCGCCTGGTTGTCGCCCGCCTCCAGCGCCGCGTGCGACAAAAAGGCGGCCAGCGGCGACAGGGTTTCACCGGTGTCGGCATCGGGGGCCAGCTCTTCCAGCAGTGCCTGATTGAGGTCCAGGCCCTGCGAGGCCGGCGACTGCGTCAAGGCGCGGCCCTGTTCATCCACTGGCCGCGCCGCAGCATCGCGCCCGAAGTTTTCCAGTGAGACAAAGCTTGCCGCAGCGTTGACCAGTTCTTCCAGATTCTCCACCCGGTCGGCGCCTTCGCGGTCGGCCCTGTAGTGGGCGAGCAGCCCGCTGTTCTCCAGCATCTGTTCGACGATTTCACTCAGCTTCATGCCTTGGGTCTGCTCGCGCAAGACGTCAATGCTGGCCAGGAAGCCGCCGATGTTGGTGCCCGCCTTGCCGCTGAGGCCGCTCACCGCGTCACTCAGCGAACAGCCGCTGGCGCGCGCCACATCCTGCAGCTGCTCCAGGCTGCGCAGGCCGATGCCGCGTGGCGGGAAATTCACGGCGCGCAGGAAGCTGGTGTCATCGCGCGGGTTCTCCAGCAGGCGCAAATAGGCCAGCGCGTTCTTGATTTCAGCGCGCTCGAAAAAGCGCAGCCCGCCATACACCTTGTACGGCATGGCGGCGTTGAACAAGGCGGTCTCGATGACCCGGCTCTGCGCATTGCTGCGGTACAGCACCGCAATCTCTTTTCTCTCAACATCTTCACGCACCAGCTGGCGCATTTCGTCCACCATCCACTGCGCCTCGGCAAAGTCGCTGCTGGCTTCGAATACCCGCACCGGCTCGCCCGGGCCTTGGGATGTGCGCAGGTTCTTGCCCAGACGCTTGGTGTTGTGGCCGATCAGTTCATTGGCCGAGTCCAGGATGTTGCTGCCGCTGCGGTAGTTTTCCTCCAGCTTGATCTGGTGCTTGACCTTGAACTCGCGCACAAAGTCGGCCATATTGCCGACCCGCGCACCGCGAAAAGCATAAATGCTCTGGTCGTCATCACCCACGGCCAGCACGCAGCCGCTCGGGTTGAACTCGTCGTCGGCCGAGCCGTGCGCGCCGGTGCCGGCCAGCATCTTGATCCACGCATACTGCAGCTTGTTGGTATCCTGAAACTCGTCGATCAGGATGTGGCGAAAACGCCGCTGGTAGTGCTCACGAATCGGGTCGTTGTCGCGCAGCACCTCAAAGCTGCGCAGCATCAGCTCGCCAAAATCGACCACGCCCTCGCGCTGGCATTGCTCTTCGTACAGCTGGTAAATCTCGACCTTCTTGCGGGTTTCTTCATCGCGCACGACCACCATGTTGGCGCGCAAGCCGTCTTCCTTGCAGCCGCCGATGAACTGCTGCATTTTTTTCGCCGGAAAGCGTTCGTCATCCACGTTGAACTGCTTGTACAGACGCTTGATGCTGGACAGCTGATCCTGCGTGTCCAGAATCTGGAAGCTCTGCGGCAGGTTGGCGATTTTGAAGTGGGCGCGCAAAAACCGGTTGCACAGGCCATGGAAGGTGCCAATCCACATGCCGTGCACATTCACGGGCAACATGCTGGTCAGGCGCGTCATCAATTCCTTGGCGGCCTTGTTGGTGAAAGTCACGGCCAGCACGCCGCCGGGCGTCACCTGGCCCGTCTGCAGCAGCCAGGCAATGCGGGTGGTCAGGACACGGGTTTTGCCCGACCCGGCGCCGGCCAGAATCAAGGCATGGTCGGCCGGCAAGGTCACGGCGGCCCGCTGCTCCGCGTTGAGATTTTGCAGGAGCGGGGAATCCTGGGCACCCTGTTGTGTAATTTCTGAGAACATCCCGGTATTGTAGAAAGCCCCATATGAAAACACTTTTTCTCCTGCTGGGTTTGACCGTCTGGGCGGCGCACAGCGCCCAGGCCCAATCGTCTTGCACCAGCGATGGTCAGGCAACACCGGTGGCCCTGGTCGAGCGCTTTGTCAGCGCCGACTGCGAGGCCTGCTGGAGCGAGCCGCAAGCCACCCCACCAAACGCCAAAACGCTGACCCTCGACTGGATCGTGCCCGGCAAGCAAGGCGAAGACGCGCCCCTGTCGGCCGCCGCCAGCCAGGACGCCTTGATGCGCCTGCAGACGCTGAGGCGCGCCGCCCCCGCAACATCGACCAAAACAAGCAGCCCGGTGCTGGGTGCTCGGGCCAACCAGCTGCGCGTGGCGCATGGCCTGTCTTTGGGTGGCTATATTGGCACCTCGATCGAGCTGAAAACCGCTTTGCGACCCGGCAGTCAGACCACGCTGAGCGCATGGCTGGTGCTGGTGGAAACTATTCCCGCCGGGGCCGACGGCACGTCTACGCCAAGAAATCTGGTCAGAAACGTGCTCCAGCTCCCGTGGAATAAGCGCAACCAGCTATCAAAAATAGAGCATTTGACTCTCCATGAAACACGCCCCTTGAGCATCCCCAGCGGCGCCGCACCCGAACGGCTGCGCGTGGTCGGCTGGGTCCAGGATGGCCGTGGCCGGGTTTTGACCGCAGCCCAGTCGGTCTGCGCGCCCACCTGATCTGACTCGGCTGACACAAACCCTATAGAATCAATCACCGGGCCCAAGCAATTGCGGCCCGGTTTTTTGTTTCTGCCCTGGCCTGCAGCGCGCCGACAAAGCCCGGGTCCAGTCCAAGCGCTCTCCCCCCAACAGGAGCCCGGACCATGGAAATTTTTGACTACGACAACATCCTTCTGCTACCCCGCAAATGCCGCGTGGAAAGCCGCTCTGAATGCGACGCCAGCGTCGAACTCGGCAAGCGCCGCTTTCGCATCCCGGTGGTACCGGCCAATATGAAAACGGTGGTGGATGAAGCAACCTGCGTCTGGCTGGCGCAAAACGGCTACTTCTACGTAATGCACCGCTTTGACTTGGACAATGTGCAGTTCGTCAAGGACATGAAGGCGCAGGGCTTGTATGCGTCGATTTCGCTGGGCGTCAAGAAGCCGGACTACGACACGGTGGACCAGTTGCTGGCACTCGACCTGCTCCCGGACTACATCACCATCGACATCGCCCACGGCCACGCCGATAGCGTGAAAAACATGATCGGTTACCTGAAGGACAAAATGCCTGCCGCCTTCATCATCGCCGGCAATGTGGCCACGCCGGAAGCCGTGATTGACCTGGAAAACTGGGGCGCCGACGCCACCAAGGTCGGCATCGGCCCGGGCAAGGTCTGCATCACCAAACTCAAGACCGGCTTTGGCACCGGCGGCTGGCAACTCAGCGCGGTGAAATGGTGCGCCCGCGTGGCGACCAAACCCATCATTGCCGATGGCGGCATCCGCGAGCATGGCGACATCGCCAAGTCGATCCGCTTTGGCGCCACCATGGTGATGATCGGCTCGCTGCTGGCCGGCCATGAGACCAGCCCTGGCCAGACGGTGGAGGTGGACGGCAAGCTGTACAAGGAATACTACGGCTCGGCCAGCGACTTCAACAAAGGCGAATACAAGCACGTCGAGGGCAAGCGCATTTTGGAACCCATCAAGGGCAAGCTGGCCGACACCCTGATCGAGATGGAACAGGACGTGCAAAGTTCCATCAGCTACTCAGGCGGCAAGAAACTGATGGACATCCGCAAGGTGAACTACGTGACGCTCGGTGGCGACAACGCCGGGGAACACCTGCTGATGTGAGGCCTGACGCCTAGGCAAATAACAAGTGGCAGGCCAACTGATGCAGGCGTTGGCCCGGCAGCGCCAGAGCATCCAGAATGCTGAAATGGTTCAGGTCCGGCAGCACTTCACGCACCGGCACAACCCGCTTGCCCCACACGTTCTGGATCAGCTCAGCGTGCTGCAAAAATGCCGCGCTCTCGGCCCCGCCCGCGACCGCGTAAAGAACGCCCCTCCCCCGTGAAACCGGAGGCGGCGGCAGCCAGGCCGGACTGGCTTGGGCGACTTGCGCCGCGTCAAGCCGCAACGATTCCTGCAGGAACGGTGTGTGCATGATGGACTCAAGCTCGTACAAGCCGGAAATAGACAACGCATTCCTCACCAGCCTGGGCGGTAGATCTTTGGCATAAGCACGCCACGCGCACGCCAGCAGCATCGCCGCCAGGTGGCCGCCAGCCGAGTGGCCCACCACGGTGATGCGCCGGGGATCCCCGCCATGCTCGGCAATATGGCGATAAGTCCAGGCCAGCGCTTTCACCATTTGCATGACGATCTGCGGGATGGTCACCGCCGGGCACAAGGCGTAGTTGGGAATCACCACACAGGCCCCGGACTGCGTGAAAGCGGGCGCGATGAAAGAGTGCTCGGCCTTGTCCAGGGAGCGCCAGTAACCGCCATGAAGGAACACCAGCACCGGCACATCGACGCCAGACACCGGGAAGACGTCCAGCGTCTCGCTGGGATCGTCGCCATAAGGCACATCCAGCTGACAGGGAAGTGTCTGACAAGCGACCGTTGACGCCTGCGCCCACTGCGCAAAATGGTCGGCAAATTCGGGCACCAGCGCGCGGTTGTTGTACAGGCGATCCAATGTTTTTCCGTCAGGTATTTCCATATGCATCTTTCTGGGGAGCGGTGCGCATCCACCTATTTATCACGCCATCTTGGCACAGGATGGTGCAGCCGTCAGCCCTCCGACAGCAAAACGGGTACAAACCCGATTGATTGCCGCTTGGGGCGCTGTATTCTTTTCCTATTCGTTTTACCAAGAGTAACCATGAAAATTGCAGTACTGGGCATCGGCCTGATGGGATATCCCATGGCCCGGCGCCTTTGTGAAGCGGGTCATACCGTCCACGTCTGGAACCGCACGCGAAAAAAGGCCGACCGGCTGGCGCCTTTCGGGGCCACGGTTCATGCCCAAGCCGCCGACGCCGTGCGGGCTGCCGACATTGTCATCTGCATGCTGGAGAACGGCACCGTCGTGGGCGAGGTGCTGTTTTCCAAAGGCGTGGCCCAAGCCCTGAAACCCGACGCCCTGGTGATCGACATGTCGTCCACGCAACCCAGCGAAGCCCGCGATCACGCGGCCCGTCTGAGCGAAATAGGCATGACCCATCTGGATGCCCCCGTGTCAGGCGGCACGCTGGGCGCGGCCGATGGCACGCTGGCCATCATGGTCGGCGGCAAGCCGGCCGCCTTTGAGCGCGCCCAAGCCGTGTTCCAGGTATTGGGCCACGCCACCCATGTGGGGCCGCACGGCGCGGGCCAGTTGGCCAAGCTGGCCAACCAGATGATTGTGGGCATCACCATCGGCGCCGTCGCCGAAGCGCTGCTGATGTGCGAAAAGGGTGGCGCCACCATGGCCAAGGTCAAGGAGGCCATCACCGGCGGCTTTGCCGACAGCCGCATCCTGCAAGTCCACGGACAACGCATGGTGGACCGCGATTTCACGCCCTATGGGCGCATGTCCGTGCAACTGAAGGATTTGCGCAATGCCCTTGCCACCGCCGAAGAAATCGGCTTCGATGCCCCCGTGACCCGCTTGTTCGAAAAGCTGTACAGCGAGGGCATCGAGCACGGCCTGGCCGACCTTGATCACGCTGGCCTGTTCGTTGAGCTGGCCAGTCGCAATGGCATGAACTGACTGGAAGTCCTGCTATAATTTTCTTCTCTTCTCCCCCACGGGGACAGAGCGCAGCCAGGAAGGCATCGTGTTCACCACGAAGTTCAGCGGGTTCACACCCGCCCTCCACCACGGCACAGTTTTTAAAAGTGGGTTCTTAGCTCAGTTGGTAGAGCAGCGGACTCTTAATCCGTAGGTCGACAGTTCGAATCTGTCAGGACCCACCACTTTTCACAATGAAATTAAGCACTTACGAGAAATCGATAAGTGCTATTTTTTCGCCTGAATTTTCTGCTGGCAGCCTGGTGACAGTTAACTTATCCAAATGCCCTTTCACTTTGCTTCTGTGAGCTTCGTTCCCACAGCACCTTCCGTCGCCAATGCCGGTCTTAATTAAATAAGCTGTCCATTTCACTCTGGGAAAGAGTGCCACCACCGTCAGGGGCAGAGGTCTCCACATCAGCAGTGCCATGCGTCAGATCAGCGTGATTTTCGCCATCGTTGCGGTCGGGCGTGAACTCGGTATTGGGTGAGTTTTCAACCAGTTCAAGGTGGCTCGGGTCTACGCGAAACAGGCGAAGCTCTAGCTTGGCGCCGTCCGTCGGAAAATAAACCGTAGGTTTGCGAACAAGCTTGCTATCAGTTTGAGTCACGCCGATGCGCCCTGCTAAACCTTGCCTATCGCGTGGTGTCAAGATGGACAAGCGCTCTTGCGTGAAACGTACTTTCGCGTCCAGTGGAAATGCAATGCTCATAAATCGTTCTTGCGGATAATCATCACGGCCATCCAGTCACCTGAATATTTCAAGCAAACGTGTTGATCTGCGTGCCTACCATTCCTTCAGTCGCCAAAGCAGGTTGTGGTAGGGCTTGCAACAATGCCGTCGCTGACGTGGCTTGCATGTCCAACGCTTTTTTCAACACCAAAATGTTCACGCTATCGGCGGTATCACTCGAAGCGGCAGAAACTGCGGCCTGCACCGAAGTTGTGCTGGAAATGTTCATGAATGGCTCCAAGTCGGTTTGAATCGTCTCTTTATATCGACGGGTGATTGTGAAACTTGAACCAGTGGCTTAGTGGAAGTATTGCCACAGTCCAAAACCGATGCATCCATACATCAATCCGGACATGGCCCCAGCCTTGATGTCGGTGGTTGATGGAATACAGGAAAAAAAAGCACAAGCAGTCACATAGCCTGACGCCACCCAAATCCAGTAATTGGCCACCAGAAAAGTTGGCACCATCCAATGGTCATAAAGCAACCACCCGATACCCAGCATCAACAGGGTGGC
Source organism: Rhodoferax ferrireducens (assembly GCF_003347515.1). Lineage (GTDB taxonomy): Bacteria > Pseudomonadota > Gammaproteobacteria > Burkholderiales > Burkholderiaceae_C > Rhodoferax. Next base: position 144,713 of record NZ_QEII01000315.1, read on the forward strand.
AAATGCAACGGGTGCGGCATTCCAGATGTTCAGATTGGCAAAACCAACCGAACCCAACGCCCATGAGTCGCCTTGGCGCTTCGGGAAAATCGAAAACGATCGGGGCTTGGCGAAGAGAAGCAATCCCACCATCCCATGCAATGCTTCATGCAGAAACGTCCCGGGAAGACTGATCATTGCAAGTTGCCACTTCGAATAGCGGGTCGAACGCATGACGACTAACCATGTCAGGATCAGCACAGCAGACGCAAGCGTCTCAGTCGTCAAATGAAAGTTGTTGGGTAAGCGCATGCTGGAGAAAAATAGCCACGGGCAGTGGCGTCGGCCCCATCACCATCAGATTGCAAGCGTGTAGACCATTGCCCCAGCCCGTTCGGTGGCGTTGTGCCCCTGCAGAGCGCGATCCCATTCGGCACCGAGCACCCCAACTTCCGGCACCAGACCCTTTGTCATCGCCGAGACTTCCTCAACGGCGGCATCGAATTCGGCCACCAGTTCGCGCGTTTCCAGAAACAGTCGCGCGACCATGTATCCGCCAGAGTCGATCACCACAAGATAGCGCGCAGGCTGTCGATGCGACCCGTGGTCGTGTTTTCGCGGTGATTCCATGCCAAAAGTTTGACTCATGTTTCATATTGCCACACTTACGCCATCTGGGTTATGGCAGTGGGAAATTCGCAGTTAAAAATGAAGATTTCGAAATTGGGGTGAAACGGCGATGCATCCGTTTACTTATTCTCCATATTTTGTATACTGTACAAAACAACAGTCTATAGATTTTTGGAGATGCTGCAATGGAGACAAGTGAATGGATCGCAAGGTGCTCTGCCCGCCTGCACGCGCAATGGCCGAGACTGCATAGAGATCAGCGCGATGAAGTGGCAAGGGACCTCTGGAATGACCCGCAGTGGCAACAGAGCGAACCTGAGGCAGCGGTCGTCGAATGGTTGCGTCAAGGTATTCCTGTGCCAATCGAGAGTGCGCAGCCATGAAGCCCACCTATTCCCAAACACCCGAGTTCAAGCACCCTTGGCGTCTTCCCTATGCGTTGCCAGGGCGTCGAATTTTCGTGGCGATTTGGAACTGGATGTAAGGGACAAACTGGGGGCGGAATATGCGGCCTGCACCGATAATTCATCCTATGAGAATCAACTTAGTAGCGCCGTTTGCCGAAAAAGATGCCGTGAAGGCACTGGGTGCACGTTGGGATGCCGCCAGTAAAAATTGGTACATCATTGATGTTAAAGACCTCACTCCGTTTCTGCGCTGGATTCCAAATGCTGGAACTGCCAATGACTCTTGGGCAAGTTTGGACACACCAAAAACGACGAAAACAAAGACTGCACCAGTCCAGCAACTCAAGGGATTAGCCACCCCTAAACTTGCGAATGAAGTACCGCACTGTGGATGCAATGTTCAGCCTTGGGAAGATTGCAAGCACACTGCAAATATGTAAATTCACGTGACAGTTGCCTGATGAAGGGTGTAACCTGATTTTTGTCTGCAGAGCAATCGTTCCGGCATATCCAATACGCTGGATCAAAGCTGTCACCCATTGAGTGACGAAGGGGCAAACCATGCACAACAGTGATCAAGAATATTTTCGTAGCTGCGTAGCCAAGGAGCGGCAATTGGCGCGCCTGCTGGGTCACACCCATATCCTAGAGGAGTGTGAAAGTGCTGGAACCTTACTGGAAAACAGGGATGCACTGCCCAAATGGACCCGTGACTGGCAGGCTTGCGGGCCATTGATGACGCAATACGACATTGCGATTGCCTATGAAAAAGAATCGGGGAGCCAGATAAGTAGCTTCGCCACCATCGGATCGACAGTTGTTCATTTCTCGGACCATCCGACCAAAGATCGAGCCATCATGTACGGCATCGTCAAAGAGCTTATTTTTCGTTTTGAACATCACAAAGCTGCTCCACTGAAATAGTTTGAAGTCCAAAGGTGGTGACTTGCTGTTGATCGGCATGTGTTCAGAATGCCGCTATCGCCTTGGTATCACGTTCGGAACAGCCATGCAGGCATTGGCTTAAAAGCAGTGCAAACGTCTGCACTGGCCGACATGTCATCTAGCGGCGTCGCCCCGCTAAACTTAACCATCGCTAATTAATGGAAAGAAAGCAATGTTTGATAAAAGCGGCCAGTGGGTCCCCCTTGAAACCTTCGACGATTTTGACAACGGCCTGTCAGAGCTCATTGAGCTCTGGTCAAGCACGTCAAAGACGGCAACCCAAGCCGTCAAAGATTCAGCACTCGCTCACTTCAAAGAAGACCTGGAAGCTGCTGTGCTGAAATGGGCCGACAACAGAGCCAAGTCCAAAAAATACGCAGCCATCGGTGAAGAGTTAGCCGAGTTTGAAGAAGCACTGCAGGATGGCTCAGGCACTACCCCTGAAGCCGACAGCACCGTCCCTGCGGCGCCGGCCAAGACGAAGACGAAGAAGGCGTAACTATCCTCAAATCGAGGAGCCACTTTGAATAGTGGACACCCTCAGAATCAAGCACTCAGGTCGCAAACCTCAGTGCTTTTTTTCATGCCTGCGCCTCGGGGTAGAGTTTGTGCACGCGGCCAAACAGCCGTGTCAGCCCCAGCAGTGCGTCGATATTCGGGGTGGGCACGTTCAGGCGCTGGCCCATCTCGTGCACCGCGGTGACGATGCTGTCGAGCTCGATGGCACGCCCGGCTTCAGCGTCTTGCAGCATCGAGGTCTTGAACGCCCCGAGCTTGGCTGTGATCGCGTGGCGGTCTTCCGGGTTTTGCGTGATGTCGCAGCCGATGAGCTGGCCGATGGCGGCGGCCTCGCGCATGGCGCTGGAGCAGAACTCGCGCACCAGCGGGTCGGCCAGCAGGCGGTCGATGGTGGCGCCGGTGATGGCCGACACCGGGTTCATGGTCAGGTTGCCCCAGAGCTTGTACCAGATGTCGTAGCGCACATTCGGTGACACGGTCACGTCGAAGCCCGCACCGCTGAGCAGCGAGCCCACGCGCGTGGCCCGCGCCGAGGTGCCACCGACCGGCTCGCCGAGGATCAGGCCCTGGCCCATGATGTGATTCACGATGCCGGGCGCGCTCCGGCTGGAGCTGGCATGCACGACACAGCCCAGCACATGCTGCAGCGGAATGTGGCGGGCAATACTGCCGCCGGGGTCCACGCTTTGCAGTGGCGCCTCGCCCAGGGCCGTGCCCATGCCCAACCACCACGGCACGCCGTTCATGGCGGGCAGCACCACCGTGTCGGGACCGATCAGCGCCGCAATGGTGGGCGCGAGTTGTGGCAGCACCGGTCCCTTGAGGGCGACGATCACCAGATCCTGCGGGCCGAGCTCGGCGGCGGAGTCCGACGCCCGGGCCGGCGTTTGAATCAGTTGCCCGCCCTGATGCAGGCGCCAGCCGTGCTCGCGCAGGGCCGCGAGGGTGGCGCCCTGGGCGATGGCGCTGACCTCGCATTGCCCAGCCGCGGCCAGGCGTGCGCCGATGAAGCCGCCAATGGCGCCTACGCCAACAATGGCGACTTTCATGTTTTTTTCTCCTTGAGTTCCTTCTGGGCCGCAACATAGTTGTCCTTGAAGCGCGCCGGCACCCGTTCATCAAAACCAAACGCCACACGCCGCACCTCGGGGCTGTCGGTGGGCTGATGGCCCACGCCCAAAGCCGAAGCGCGCGGCGCGGGAATGGCCACGATGGTACCGGTCAGCCGTCCAAGACCTGTGATCTCGCATTCCACCACGTCACCGGGGTCGACCGAGCGCGAGTGGCAAGGCGTGCCCATCAGGATCACGTCACCCGGCAGCAAGGTGATGTGGCGGGCGATGTCGGCGATCACGTAGTGCGGTCCCCAGATGGTCTCGTCGCCAATGTGCGCTTCCTGCACCACCCGGCCGTTGCGGTAGGTGCGCAGGGTTTGCTCGAACAGGTTCACGCCTTTGACGATGCCGGGGCCGATGGGCAGCAAGGTGTCGGCGCCCTTGACGCGCAGCATGCTGCCCTGGTCGGTGTCGCGGTAGTTTTGCAGGCCCATGTCCAGCGCCGGGCAAAAGCCTTCGATATAGTCCCAGGCCTCGTCGGGCAGCACGTTGCGGCAGGTCTTGCCGATGACCACGGCGTACTCGCCCTCGTAGTTCAAATACAGGCTGTCGGCCGGCTTCAGGATTTCGCAGCCGTGGCCGTTGATCGAGGTCGGCGGCTTGGTGAAGTAGGTCGGCGTCTCGGTCGGCTTGGGCTGGTTGCGCGTCTCGAAGCTGCGCGAGCTGTAGGAGATGTGCACGGCGATGATCTTGCTCGGCGCCACCGGCGGCAGGTGCTGCACCGTGGCGGGGTCGACCACGCGGCTGTCGTCCAGGCGCAGCAGGCCTTGCTCGGCGCCGTCTTCGATGATGGTGCCCCAGTAGGCGCTGCCGCCCACCAGCACGCGGCGGCGCTCCACGCGCGGGCCGCGCATGACGGCGGGGAGTTCTTTCAGGGGGAATTCAAAGTTCATGCTATCTCCTGGTCAAACCACATATGGATATTGCCGGTGCCGCGTGCATTCTCGTACGCCGACAGCGGCTCGCCCTGGGCGCGGCACGCGGCCCCGCCCAGGGCGCCCAACATCTGCAGGTAGTGCGCGCCGAAGGCCTCCCAGGGTTTGCTTCGGTAGTCGCTGTCCCAGCGCTCCAGAATGGCGTCGTGGCGGCCCTGCTTGAAAAATTCGATGGCCTGTTTGTCGCTCTCGATGTTCTCCGGGCGCGAGACATTGCTCTCATGAAAGATGCGCGGGTGATTGGGCTTCCAGTCGATGTTGTTGAACTTGTGGCTGAGCGCGCCGGACGCCAGCAGCACCACGCGCAAACCGCTGCGCCGGATCGCCTCGCCGATGGCCTCGCCAGACTTCAAAAAGTGCGGCCAGTCGCAGTTCTGGCAAGAACTGACCGTGACCACCGGAGTATTGCTCAGCTCCAGGCGCAGCTGTTTGACCAGGTTGATGGTGGCGTATTGCCGGCCCAGTTCGGGGTGGTTGATGGCGCGGTTGTAGCCGCCTTGCTCGCGCGACACGGCCTCGATGGCCAGCGCCAGTTCGGGGTGACCACGGTAGTCGTAGGGCACGCCGTGCAAATACCAGGGCATCTCGTCGGAGATGTAATTGCCCTGGTAGCGCGCACCGCCGTCCACCAGGTGGTAGCCGGTGGTGAACCAGTGGCTGTCAAAAATCATCACCACATCCGGCGTGGCTGCCGCAATTTTCTCGCGCAGCCGGGCATAGCCGGGGATGAGGTCTGAATCCGATCCCGCGCCCATCAGCACGCGAAACTCTTCGCACTGCATCAAGCCGGGGTGGTGTGAAACGAGGGCTGCGCCGACGATGTGTCCCATATTTACTCCTTATTTGATAGCTACTTGCGCAGGTATTACCTGGGCTAGCGGGTGTTTTTATATAAAAACAATCAACGGTGACTGAAACTGGCGCGGAAGGGCTTTTTCGGCACCACCACGTCCTTGATGTCGCAGAAGAACTCAAAGCTCCAGTTGCCGCCTTCGCGGCCAATGCCGCTGCGCTTGATGCCGCCAAAGGGCGCGGCCAGGTCGCGGATGCCGAAGCTGTTGACCCAGATGAAACCGGTGCGCACCTGCTGCGCGATGGCCGTGGCGTGCTCGGTCTCGCCGTAGCAGACGCCGCCCAGGCCGTAGTCGGTGCCGTTGGCCATGGCAATCAGTTCCTCATCGCTGTCGAAGGTCTGCAGGGTCAGCACCGGGCCAAAGACTTCGTTCTGCACGATCTCGCTGTCCTGGCGCACGTTGGTGAGCATGGTGGGCTGGTAGTACTGGGCGCCGAAGGGATGCGGCGCACCGCCCCACAGCAGCTCGGCGCCATCGGCCAGCGCGCGTTCGACAAAGCCCTGCACGCGCTCGACCTGGCGCGGGTGGATGATGGGACCGACCTCGGTGGCGGCGTCGCGCGGGTCACCCACCGTGAGTTTTTCCACGTAGCCGCGCATGGCGGCCACAAAGGCGTCGCGGATCTGGCTGTGCACCAGAAAGCGCGTGCCCGCCAGGCACACCTGGCCGGCGTTGCGGTACATCAGCGCGCCGGTGGCGGCGGCGTTGTCGATGTCGGCGTCTGCCAGCACGATGAAGGGCGACTTGCCACCCAGCTCCAGGCTGCAGGGCACGAGGTTCGCCCCGGTGGCCTGGGCAATCCATTTGGCGGTGGGCACCGAGCCGGTGAAGGAGACGCGCGCCAGGCGCGGGTCGCTGACCAGCTTGGCGCCGGTGCTGGCGCCGCTGCCCTGCACGATGTTGAACACGCCCGGCGGCAGGCCGGCGGCGTGGGCGCAGTCGGCCAGCAGGCTGCTGGTGAGTGGCGCCCACTCGGGCGGCTTGACGATCACCGTGTTGCCGGCCGCCAGCGCGGGCCCGAGCTTCCAGGTGGCCAGCATCAGCGGGGCGTTCCAGGGCGTGATGATGACGACCACGCCGGCCGGGTCGTGGCGCACGATGTGCTGCGCCTGCTCGGTGTCGATGGGATGGTCTTGCAAGGTGAGCGCGTGCTCGGCAAACCACGTGATGTTGAGCATGGCGCGCGGCACCACGCCGTGCGCCATGCGCGACAGCAGCACGCCGGCGTCGGTCGATTCGAGTTGGCAGAAGGCCTCGGCGCGCTGGCCAATCTCGGCGGCGAAGCGGTCCAGGTAGGGCTTGCGCTCGGCAGCGCTCAGGGCGGCCCAGGCGGGGAAGGCTTTTTGCGCGGCTTGAATCGCCGCGTCCACATGCGCGGGCGTGCCTTCCGATATACGGCCCAGCAGGCTTTGGTCGATCGGGCTGCGCAGCTCGAACAGCACCTCGGAGGCGACGCGCTGGCCATCGATGTAGTGGTGCGGCGAGACGCTGTGGCCCGCCACGGTGAGGGTTTGGGTAGACACGGGTTACTCCTGAATTAATAGCTGCTTGCGCAGGTTGTACGAGGGCTAGAGGCCAATTTCATTCAAATTTCTTCGGATTTCAAGACCTTGCCCGGGTTCATCAACCCCAGCGGGTCCAGCGCCTGCTTGATGCGGCGCATCAGCTGCAGCTCCAGCGGCGACTTGTAGCGCGCCGACTCGTCGCGGCGCAACACGCCCAGGCCGTGCTCGGCCGAGATCGAGCCGTCGAACGCGTGTACCGCGTCGTGCACCAGCTGGTTCAGCGGTCCTTCGAGCGCCAGAAACGCGGCGGCATCTTCCGGCCCAGTGCGCCCCGCCAAGCGGTCGAGGCCGACTGCTTGGGCCGGGGGTGAGACGTTGTAGTGCAGGTTGCCGTCGCCCAAGTGGCCGAACACCACCAGCCGCACTTGGGGAAACGTGCGGGCGATGGCCGCATCGGTCGAGGCCATGAACTCGGGAATGCGCGAGATCGGTAGCGAAATGTCGTGCTTGATGGTCTTGCCTTCTGCCCCCTGCGCTTCCGAGATGTTTTCACGCAGCGCCCACAGCGCCTCAAACTGGGCCAGGCTGGTGGAGAGCGCGGCATCGCTCACCCATGCGTTTTCCATGGCGGCCTCTAACAGGCCTTCCATCGCGTCCGCCGCCTGGGTTTGCGCCTGCGTTTCATCGCCGGTGGCGGATAGTTCCAGCAGCACATACCAGGGCGAGGCCTGCGCCAGCGGGCGGCGTGTGCCGGGGATGTGCTGCAGCACCAAGTCCATGCAGGTGTCGCTGAGGATTTCAAACGCTGTCAGGCCCGCACCCAGGCGCGCTTGCGCCAGGGTCAGCAGATCCAGCGCTTGTTTCGGGCTGGGCACGGCCACCAGCGCCACCACATGCGCGGCGGGCAGCGGGAACAGCTTGAGCGCGACGGCGGTGATCACGCCCAAGGTGCCCTCGGAGCCGATGTACACATCCCGCAAGTCGTAGCCGGTGTTGTCCTTGCGCAGGGTGCGCAGGCCGTTCCACAGCTCGCCTTCGGCCGTCACCACTTCCAGCCCCAGACACAACTCGCGGGCATTGCCGTAGCGCAGCACCTGCACACCGCCGGCGTTGGTCGCCAGGTTGCCGCCAATGGTGCACGTGCCCTCGGCCGCCAGGCTCAGGGGAAACAGGCGACCGGCCTCTTTGGCGGCCTCCTGCACCTGCAGCAAGGTGACGCCGGCGTCGACCACCAGGGTGTTGTTCAGCGGGTCGATGGCGCGGATTTTGTTGAGGCGCGTGAGCGACAGCAGCACCGGCAGCGTGGTGGGCTGGACCACTCCGCCGCCGGGTCGCCCCAAGGCGGGGTTCGACCCCTCGGGGGGCAGCGAGGACACGCCAGTGCCGAGTGTGGGGGCCACATTGGGCACCGAGCCGCCCGACAAGCCGGTGTTGCCGCCCTGCGGCACCACCGGCACTCGCTGGGCGTGGCACCAGGCGACGACCTTCGCCACTTCGACGGCGTTATCGGGTTGCGCCACGGCCAATGCCTGGCCAGTCCACTTGCCGCGAAAGTCGGTCAGGAAAGGGGCGGCGTCGGCCCCGGTGAGCAGCCGGCCACTGAAGGCAGCGCGCAGGGATTCGAGCAGCATGTCAGTACGCTCCATGACTTGCCGCCGGAGTCGGTGCGGCGCTCTTGAACTGTGCCGCCAACGCGGCGGTGGCCCGCACCAGCAGGGAGGTGTCCACGCCGACCGCGACAAAGCGCGCGCCCTGCGCCAGGTAGTGCCGGGCCAGCGCTTCGTCGGCGCACAAAATGCCCGGCGCCTTGCCGGCGTGCAGGATGCGGCCGATAGCCAGGTCAATCGCCGCTCGCACTTGCGGGTGCGCGGGCTGGCCCAGGTAGCCCATGGAGGCCGACAAATCGGCCGGGCCGATGAACACGCCGTCCACCCCGTCCACCGCCGCAATCGCGTCGATCTGCTGCAAGGCGGCCAGCGACTCGACCTGCACCAGCAGGCACACGCGTTCGTTGGCTTCCAACAGGTAATTCGGATAGCGCGACCATCGCGCCGAACGGGCGATGGCGCTGCCGACGCCACGCACGCCTTGTGGGGGGTAGCGCATGGCGCGCACCAGCGCCCTCGCCTGCTCGGCCGACTCGACCATGGGCACCAACACGGTGGTGGCGCCGATGTCCAGCACCTGCTTGATCAGCGCCGCGTCGCCGTGCGACACGCGCACCACCGGCTGCGTCGGGTACGCCGCCACGCTTTGCAGCGCGCCGAGCAGGCTGCGCAAATCGTTGGGCGCGTGCTCGCCATCGAGCAGCAGCCAGTCAAAACCACTGCCGGCGCAGAGTTCGGCGGCGTAGGGGTCGGCCAGGGCTTGCCACAGGCCGATTTGCACCTCGCCGCGGGCCAGCGCTTGCTTGAACAAGTTGTCAGGGGTTTGCATGAATGTGTGCCTCACATGAAGCGGAACGAGATCGCACCCAGCGGGCCGTAATCGGCGTGGAAGGTGTCGCCCGCCGCCCCGGCTACCGGGCGCGTGAAGGAGCCGCCCAGCACCACCTCGCCCGCTGCCAGGCCTTCGCCATGGGCGCTGAGTTTGTTGGCCAGCCAGGCGACGCCGTTGGCCGGGTGGTTCAGCACGGCGGCGGCCAGGCCGCTTTCCTCGATCACGCCGTTCTTGTAGAGCAGCGCGCCGCACCAGCGCAGGTCAACCGCGTCGGGCTTGACCGGACGGCCGCCCATCACGATACCGGCATTGGCGGCGTTGTCGGCAATGGTGTCGAGCACCTTGCGCGGGGCGTGGGTGACGCGATCGAGCTGCTCGATACGCGCGTCGATGATCTCCAGCGCCGGCACCACATAGTCGGTGGCGGCCAGCACGTCAAAAATCGTCACCTTCGGGCCGTGCAAGGGCTTTCCGAGGATGAAGGCCAGCTCGACCTCAACCCGCGGCAGGATGAAGCGCTGCACCGGAATGTCGGCGCCCTCGGGGAACAGCATGTCATCAAGCATGGCGCCGTAGTCGGGCTCGGTGATCTGCGACGAGATCTGCATGGCGCGCGAGGTCAGGCCGATCTTGTGGCCCAGGATGGTGCGGCCCTCGTCCAGCTTGATCTGCACCCAGGCGCGCTGGATGGCGTAGCTGTCGGCCATCTCCATCTCGGGAAAGCGTTTCGAGAAATGCGCAACCTGCACACGGGTTTTTTCCGCCTGGTGCAGTTCGTGCGCCAGGGCCAGATGGATATCGGGGGTCAGCATGGGGGGACTCCTTGGCGCACTTGGACTGGGGGATGGCGACTGGAGCGGACTCAGGACTCGGCGGTGAAACCGATCGCCTTCACGATCGGAGCCCACTTCTCGCTGTCGGCCTTAAGCAGGGCGGCCAGTTCCGCCGGGCTGGACGACCGGGCTTCCAGGCCCATGGCGGCCAGGCCCTCGATCACCTCCTTGTTGGCCAGGGCGCTGCGAATGGCAGCGTTGGCTTTTGACACCACGTCGGAGGGCGCTTTGCCCGGCAGGTAGAAACCAAACCATTCACCGAAGACCAGGTCCTTCAGCCCCTGCTCCACCAAGGTACTGGTGCCGGGGGCGAATTTATTGCGGCTGGCCCCCGAGGTGGCCAGCAGGCGGACCTTGCCGCCGCTCAAATGCGGCAGGAACTCGCCCACCGGCGCCGACACGGCGGCGATCTGCCCACCCAGCATGTCCAGGATGGCGGGCTGCGAACCCCGGAAACCTACGTGCTGCAAGTTGACCTTGCCGGCCCGGCCGATCAGCTCACCCACGAAATGCGGGACCGAGCCCGGCGCCGGCGAACCGAAGTTGGCACTGATGGGGTGGGCTTTGCACCACTCCAGAAATTCGGGGACGGTCTTGACCGACACCGGCACTTGGGGACCCACGGCGAAACCCATGTCAAACACGACGCCCAGCGATACCGGCGTCAAGTCAGCCACCGGGTCGTAGGGCAGCTTTTTGTAGGTGTGCGGGTAGATGCCCAGCATCGACATCGGCGTTGCCAGCAAGGTGGCGCCGTCGGGCGCCGAGGCTTTCAGCGCCGAGATGGCGATCTGCCCGCCCGCGCCGGTGCGGGTATCGACGACCACCGCCTTGGCGTAGCTGCCGTTCAATTGGGTGGCGACCCGGCGGGCCAGCGTGTCCACCGTGCCGCCAGCGGCGAAGCCCGTCAGAATTTTCGCGGTCTCGATGGCCTGCGCCCGGCTGATCAAGGGCAGGGTGCCGGCGACGGTGGCGAGGGCCAGGTGCAGCAGTTCGCGGCGAGAAGTTTGCATGGGGAGTCTCCTGTCTAATTGTTGGAACAAGGGTGAAAAATCGCGGGGATCAACATCAGAGCGATGGAGTTTGCAAGAGGGCGCGCGCAACAACAAACGATATATATTGCTGTATTGCTTAGCTTTTCTTCATAATCAGCCCATGTCCTTGCCCCGCTATACCCTGCGCCAGCTCGATGCCTTCGTGACCGTGGCCGAGCTGCTGAGCTTCACCGCCGCCGCCGACCGGCTGGCGCTGACCCCGTCGGCAGTGAGCCAGCTGGTGGTCGAACTGGAGTCCAGCCTGGACTTCAGGCTGTTCGAGCGCAGCACGCGCAAGGTCGCGTTGTCAGCGGCGGGTAAAGAATTCTTCAGTTCGGCCCAGACCGTGCTCAAACACCTGCACGTGGCTGAAGTGGCTGCGAACGACCTGCGCAACCGGGCCGCCGGGCTGGTACGGGTGGCGGCCCCGATGGTGATCGCCAGCGCCATCCTGCCGCCCATCATCCGGGCCCACAGCCAGGATCGCCCCAAGCTCGTCGTGCGCATTCGGGACGCCGCTGTGGAGCAGCTCACGGACATGGTGGCCAGCGGCGAGGTGGATCTGGCCGTCGGCCCCGACCGCCAAGGCAGCGACAACGTGCTGCGCATCAGCCTGTTCGGCAGCCCCTGGGTGTTGTGGTGCGCCAAAGACCATCCGCTGGCGGCGAAACGGGTGCTGCAATGGAGCGATTTGCGTCACCACGCGCTGGTCACGGCGGGGCGTGATCACGAATTGAGCGTGGCGCAAATGGGCGCGGCTTTGCCGGAGGACGAGCGCATCAGCCCGAATGACGTGGTGGACAACATCTCCACCGCGCTCGGCCTGGCGGCCGCAGGCTTGGCCGCCACGGTGTCGCCCGCCTACGTTGCGCCCTGGGCCAAACGGCAGGGCCTGGTGATGCGCCGCATCGTGGAGCCCGAAGTCATGCGCCAGGTCTGCCTGTACCGGCCCGCGCATCGGATAGCGTCGCCCGCGACCGAGAGCTTTGCGGAATACCTGGTGGAACGGCTCATGAAAAAAGCCCGCAAGTAGCAATACTTGCGGGCTTTTTTAGAAGTTCAGATCAATCAGCGATCGGTCTTGGCTGGCCATTTCTTCGCATCACGCGGCACGAAGACCTTGCCACCGTTGCCGGGCTTGGCGAAGGAGGATGGTTTGCCGAATGCAGGCTTGCGGGCACCGAAGTCGCCGCGCGGTGCGCCGAAATCACCGCGGGGAGCGCCGCCGTCGTTGCGGCCACCAAAGTCACCGCGCGGCGCTGGCGCATCGTTGCGTGAGCCGGCAAAACGGTCGTTGAAACCGCCCTTGCGTTCGTAGCTGCGCCCTTCGGGTTGACCGAAACCGCCGCCGTTGTTGTTTTGATAGCCACCTGCACCAGCGTCACGGGGAGCGCCGGCATTTCTGTCGGCAAAGCCGCCACGGCTGGCACCGAAACCACCGGAACGGCCACCACCGCCACCGCCGCCGAAATTGCCGCCGCGGGAATGGCCGTCGTTACCGCCACGGCCGCCGCCACCACCAAAACTGTTGGGGCGCGAATCAGGGAAACGCTGTTGTGGCTCCATGCCAGGAATGGTCTCGCCCTTGAACTGATGATGGCTGTGGAACTCGATGTCCATGATCTTGCGACGATCGCGGAATTCGGCAAAGGTCACGGCAATACCGTCACGCCCGGCACGACCGGTACGGCCAATGCGGTGGGTGTAATCCTCGGCCTTCATCGGCAAACCGAAGTTGAACACGTGGGTCACGGTGGGCACGTCGATACCACGTGCGGCCACATCGGTGGCGACCAGAATCTGCACCTGGCCTTGACGCAGCGCCATCAGACGGCGGTTGCGCAGACCCTGGCTCAAAGCACCGTGCAGTGCCACGGCAGAGAAACCTTCTTGTTGCAGGTCGTTGGCCAAACCATCGCACTCGATTTGGGTGCTGGCAAAAACGATGGCCTGGTTGATGGTGGTGTCGCGCAACCAGTGGTCGAGCAATTTGCGTTTGTGCTGCGCGTTGTCAGCCCAGAACAACTTCTGGCTAATGTTGGCGTGCTTTTCTTGCGGCGAATCGATTTGCAGTTTTTGTGGATCGCGCATCACGCGTGAAGCCAGTTGCTGGATGCGCGGTGCAAAAGTAGCACTGAACATCATGGTCTGCTTGCGCTGGATGGTCAGCTGGTTGATGTCAGCCAGGTCATCGGAGAAGCCCAGATCCAACATACGGTCGGCTTCGTCAACCACCAGGAACTGAACCTGGTCGAGTTTGATTTGCATGGAGCGTTGCAGATCCAGCAAACGACCCGGCGTGGCCACCACGAGGTTGGCATTTTGCAGCTTGGCAATTTGCAACTGGTAAGGCATGCCGCCCACAATGTTGGCAACGCGCAGACCACGGCAATGTTGCACTAGGTCGATGGCGTCGTGTGCCACTTGCTGGGCCAGTTCACGCGTCGGGCAAACGATCAGCGCGCCGGGTGCGGCAGGAGCGAAATGACGTGGGTTGGTCGGGTCTTTGCGTTTGGCGCGCTTGGGCGGTGCTTCGCCTTTGGCGACCGCGTCGGCAACCGCTTGCTCGAAATCAGACTTCTCTTTGGCTTCGGCCTGGGCCATCTGCATCAGCAGGGTGTGCAGCACGGGCAACAGGAAGGCGGCGGTCTTGCCGCTGCCGGTCTGGCTGGACACCATCAAATCGATAAAGCGCGCTGACTCATCGGCTGCGCCATGGCCTTGCATGGCCAGGGGGATGGTTTTCAGCTGAACCGTGGTGGGCTGGGTGAAGCCCAGGTCTTTCACGGCCTGGATCAATTCGGGGGCGAGGCCCAGAGCCAAAAAGCCGTTAGGCGCTTCTTCGACGGCCTCAACAGGCGCGACAGCTTGAGCGGCCTCGGTAGCCTGGACAACGTTTTGCGTCATCTCGACAGTGTCATTGGAAAAATTTTCGACAAGCGATGATTCGCCCGTCGCTTGGATAGCGTCAGTCATGTATTTACTCACACGCGAGCGCCGCAGGGTGTGCGGCTGCCCCGTCAATGGTTAAAAAACATCAACCATCAAACGGAACCTGCTCTGACTCACTAGGAGTTCTATCAGCGCTGGAGGCTCTTCTTAAGCAATCTCGCAATAGCGAGTCCGCTTTGAGCCCAGTGAATGAAGGGAGATGTACAAATATGCACTGCTGTTTGCAGCGCAGCTTTCGATTATGGCATGACTTCGGGTTTTCACCTAATCAATCAGTTTAATGAAGTGTGTGCGGTAGTGTTCCAGCTCGTCGATGGACTCATGCGTATCGGCCAGGGCCGTGTGACGTTGCTGTTTTTTGAACGCGTTGTACACCTCGGGCCGCCAGCGTTTGGACAGCTCCTTGAGCGTGCTCACATCGAGATTGCGGTAGTGGAAAAAAGCCTCCAGTTTGGGCATGTACTTCGCCAGAAAGCGGCGATCCTGTCCAATGCTGTTGCCGCACATGGGTGAGCCCTTCTTGGGCACGTACTGGCTCAGAAACTCGATCAGTTGCAGCTCGGCGTCGGCTTCGCACAAGGTTGAGGCCTTGACCTTGTCGATGAGGCCGCTTTTGCCGTGCGTGCCTTTGTTCCATTTGTCCATCTTGTCGAGCTGTTCATCGCTTTGATGGATGACCAGCACGGGGCCTTCGATTCGGGGCTCAAGCTGGGGTCCGGTGACGATGACCGCAATTTCAATAATTCGCTCAAGCTCCGGGTCAAGCCCCGTCATTTCACAGTCAAGCCAGATGAGGTTTTGGTCGGATTTGGCAAGCAATACGCCTGCTGGGGGGGTGTTCATAGCGTCCATGGCCGGAATTGTCGCTGATGCCCTAAACTCGGGCGCCATGGCTGACTCGATTCCCCCTTTCCCCCCCTCATTGGTGCTGACCTTTGTCTTTGCGCTGACGCTGCTCGCCAGCCTGGTGTTGAAATTCTGGCTCAGCTCGCGGCAGATCCGGCATGTGGCCCAGCACCGTGCCGAAGTTCCGCCCGCCTTCGCGCGCAGTATTACTTTGGCTGCCCACCAGAAAGCCGCCGACTACACCGTCACCAAAGCACGTTTTGGCATGCTGGAGTTGGCGCTGGGGACGGTCGTCCTGGTGGGGTGGACGCTACTGGGCGGGCTCTCGGTCCTCAACCAGGCGCTGCTCGGCTGGCTGGGCGGCGGCATGGGACAGCAAATTGCCTTGCTCGCGGCCTTTGCGTTGATCAGCGGTCTGATTGATTTGCCCGTGGCCTTGTACCGGACCTTTGTGATCGAGGAGCGTTTCGGCTTCAACAAAATGACGCTCAAGCTCTGGCTGCTCGATTTACTCAAGTCCAGCCTGATCGGGGCCGTCATTGGCTTCCCCGTTGTCGCGCTGATCTTGTGGATGATGGGCGCGGCCGGCAGCGTATGGTGGCTGTGGGCCTGGGGCGTCTGGATGGGTTTCAATTTACTCGCGCTGCTGATCTACCCCACCTTCATCGCGCCGCTGTTCAACAAATTCACGCCGCTGGCTGACGAGACACTCAAGGCCCGCGTCACGGCGCTGATGCAGCGCTGCGGCTTTGCCGCCAAAGGCTTGTTTGTGATGGATGGATCCAAGCGCAGCGCCCACGCCAATGCCTACTTCACCGGTTTTGGTGCATCCAAGCGCGTGGTGTTTTACGACACCTTGCTGGCCAAACTGTCGGCAGGTGAAGTGGACGCGGTATTGGCGCACGAGTTGGGGCACTTCAAGCACAAACACGTCATCAAGCGCATTGTTTCCATGTTCGCCTTGAGCCTGCTGGGCTTTGCCCTGCTGGGCTGGCTGGCAACCCAGGTATGGTTTTACACCGGGCTGGGCGTGCAGCCCAATCTGAGTGCACCGAATGATGCGCTGGCGCTCTTGCTGTTCATGCTGGCCTTGCCGATTTTCGGTTTCTTCATCGCGCCGGTATTGGCCTATTTCTCACGCAAAGACGAGTTCCAAGCGGATGCCTACGCTGTGCTTCAGACCAGCGGGCACGACCTTGCCACCGCGCTGCTCAAGCTGTATGAAGACAACGCATCGACGCTGACACCGGACCCGGTGTATGTGAAGTTCTACTACTCGCATCCGCCGGCGTCCGAGCGCCTGGCACGGATGACCGCTTGACCCTATCCAGGCAGCCCACTGCAAACACACCATGAATACCATGCTCAAGAAAAAAGACTGGTCGACCCTCTCCAGACGGGCGCTGACAGCTACAGAAATAGTAGCAAACCTGGCAAAACTGGAAGGCTGGACCCTGACAGGCGATGGGGCCGCCGTGGCCATTGAAAAGACCTACAGCTTTGCCAATTATTACGAGACCATTTCTTTCGTGAACGCGTTGGCCTTTATCGCCAATGCGCAGGATCATCACCCTGATTTGTCGGTACATTTCAACCGCTGCGTGGTGCGCTTCAATACCCATGATGTGAGCGGCCTCTCAGTGACGGATTTTGACTGTGCGACGCTGGTGGACGCCCTTCTGACATGAGCACCCATCACAGGGCAACCCTCTAATGGAACGAGCCACACTCGACCGCGGCCTGATCGTGGCCAACTACGGCCGCCACTTTCTGGTCGAAACGCCGGAGGGGCGGCGATTGATTTGCCACTCACGCGGCAAGAAGAGCCAGGGACTGGTGGGCGATCGGGTCTTGTGGCAGGCCTCGCGCGACGAAGGCACGATCGAGAAGATCGAAGAACGCCGCAATGTGTTTTACCGCCAGGATGAAATTCGCACCAAATCATTCGCCGTCAACCTGGACCAGATCCTGATCCTGATTGCAGCGGAGCCCGAGTTCTCCAGCAGCCAGCTCTCGCGCGCCCTGATTGCGGCCGAGGCCGAGCACATCACGCCCATCATCGCGCTCAACAAAAGTGATCTGGTCGAACCCTTCGCGCGCGCCTGGGAATGGCTGCGGCCGTACCGGCAAATGCATTACGGTGTGTTGCCCTTGTCGCTCAAACAATCCGGTGAGGTCGATCACGCCGAACTGCTCAAGCTGCTGCATGGCAAGACGACGCTGGTGCTGGGACCGTCGGGCGCGGGCAAGAGCACCCTGATCAACCTGCTGGCGCCCGGCGCGCTGGCCCAGACCGGTGAAATTTCGCAAGCCCTCAACTCGGGCAAACACACCACCACCAGCACCACCTGGTATTGGGTGGACAAAGACAAGAGCACGGCGCTGATTGATTCACCAGGTTTCCAGGAATTTGGCCTGAACCACATCGACCCAGCGCAGCTGGCGGCCTATATGCCGGACCTGAAGCCGCATGTCGCGAACTGCAAGTTCTACAACTGCAGCCATCTGCATGAACCCGGTTGTGGCGTGATGGCAGCCGTCAAACCCGACGGTAGCCCCGATGGCATCAGCGCCAATCGCTATAAAATTTATAGCGATTTATACGCCGAACTGAGCCAGGCCCGGAAGTACTGAGCCCAGCGCTTGCACCAGCGCATCGCATTGCGCCGGCGTGCCGACGCTGATGCGCAAATACTGCTCGATGCGCGGCAGTTTGAAGTGCCGCACCAGCACACCGCGTGCGCGCAGGCCGGCCGCAATGCCGGCCGCGTCATGCTGCGGATGGCGGGCAAACACAAAATTGGCCTGTGACGGCAAGACCTTGAAGCCCAAGTCTTCCAGCGCCAACACCAGCCCTTCCCGGCTGTCCATCACGGCGCGGCGCGTCTGCTCGAAATAGGCCTGGTCCTCAAAAGCTGCGACGCCACCGGCAATCGCCAGTCGGTCCAGCGGATAGGAGTTGAAGCTGTTTTTAACGCGCTCCAGCGCCTCAATCAGAAGCGCCTGTCCACACGCAAAGCCCACGCGCAAGCCGGCCAGCGAGCGCGACTTGGACAGAGTGTGAACCACCAGCAGGTTGGGATACTGCGCAATCAGGGACATGGCGCTATCGCCGCCAAAGTCAACGTAGGCCTCATCCACCAGCACGACGCGATGCGGATGCAGGCGCAGCAGTTGCTCCACTTGCTGCAGCGGCACACCGGTGCCGGTGGGCGCATTGGGATTGGCGATGACGACGCCGGCGACCGAGTGGCCATCGGCCCGCGCATAGGCCGAGACATCAAGGCACATCTCATCGCTCAAGGGCACCAACTCCAAGGGGATGTCGTAAAGCCCGCAATAAACCTTGTAAAAGCTGTAGCTGATGTCGGGCATCAGCAAGGGACAGCCGTGCTGGAAAAAAGCAAAAAAGGCGTGCGCCAGGACCTCATCCGAGCCATTGCCCAAAAACACATGCTGCGGCGCCAGGCCATGATGTGCGGCAATGGCTTGACGCAATACCGTCGCTTCCGGGTCGGGATAGAGCTGCAAGCCCTGTTGCGCCGCCAGCTGAATCGCCGCAATGGCGCGCGGTGAGGGCGGGTAGGGATTCTCGTTGGTATTGAGCTTGACCAGATTGTCGATCTTGGGTTGCTCACCCGGGACGTAGGGCACGAGACGAGCTACCACGGGGCTGCAAAACGAGGATGACACAGAAATTTCAACTTCCATTTTCATAGCAGCTTACGCATATTGCATGCGGGCCAGAAGCACATTTGACTTAAAAACTAACCTAACAGACGCGCCAGCGTCAAGAGCGCGAGCAAGACCATCCACATGACGACCGTACGCCAGACCAGGCCGACAATGACCGCCAGGTGGGCGGGCTCCGGCGTTTGCCCTGCCGCCGAGTCAGCCGGCAGTGCGCCAGGCCCTGGGGGCATGGCAGGCGCGCCATCGACGGGATAAGCAGCAGCGCTGGCCGCGTCGCCCAATCGGATATTCACGGCGCCGGCGGTCGCCGCCAAGATGATGCCGTCGTTGTCGCCTGCAGCACGCGGCTCGTGGTTGCGCCAGCCATCAATCGCCTCCTCGAAGCTGCCCACCACCGCGAAGCTGATCGCGGTGATACGGGCAGGCAGCCAATCAATGGCCACCCAGGCATCAATAGCAGTCTGCTGCAAGGCCTCACTGACCGGCTGATGCTGCGTCTTGCTCTTGTGCTGCCAATAGCGGGCGACGAATTCACTTAAACGGTACAGCACGGCGCCCGCCGGGCCAAAACCAAAAGCAGCCAGTACCGTGAACCAGGCCAACACGCCGAACACATGGCGGTGGGCCGCCAGTACGGAATGCTCAATCACGTGCCGCACGATTTCGCTACGGGGCAGCTCGCTGGCATCGATCTGCTGCCACTCTGCCAGCAATGCACGGGCATGGTCTTCATCGCCATCCGCCAGCGCATCCCGAATCTGGGTGAAATGAAAACTGAACTGCCGAAAACCCAGCGTTGTATAGAGCACGGCCACGCTCCACACCACGGCCACCGGCCAACCCAAGAAGGCATCCAGCAACCAATAAATGGCCAGTGCCAGCAGGGACGGAGCGCCCACCGCAAATCCCCAGGCCAGCCAGCCATGAAAAGGCTTGCCGGCATCAAAATTTCGGCTACTCCAGCGTACCCAGGCGCGCAAGCTCGCATGAACCAGATTACCGGGACCCAAAGGACGTGCCTGCTCCAGCAGCAAGGCGAAAAGCACAGAGATAAAGCTCATGCAGCCATCATAGCGGCACCGTGCCGGCTGGCGCCGACAGCAAACGGTAGAAGTTGCGCAGCATGCCCGCGGTAGCACCCCAGATGAAGCGCTGCGGCAGATGCCCCTGGGCCTCGTCCCGGTAGGGCATGGAGAACCATTCGCGCGTGGCTCCTTCCCACTCAAAAACATGGCGTTGATGGTGCGCGGGATTCATCAGAAACTCGAGTGGTACTTCAAAGACATCGGCCACTTCAAAGGCATTGGGAGTCAGCGTGAAGCCCGGTTGCACCAGGGCCACGACCGGCGTGATGATGAACGCGGAGCCCGTCACGTAGTGCGGCATCACACCCAGCACCTGCACAAAAGCGGGGTCCAGCCCCACTTCTTCCTGCGCCTCGCGCAAGGCCGTGGCGGCGGCATCAGCATCCCCTTCATCGGCCTTGCCACCCGGAAAGGCGATTTGCCCGGAATGGGTCGACAGATGCAGGGTGCGCTCGGTCAGCAGAATAGTCGGGCGCTCCCGCATCACGATCGGCAGCAGGACCGAAGCGTGCATCGGCGCCCGCTCCATGAATTTTTTCTCCGCCAGCAACTCGGGCACCCACACCGGGGGCGCAGCAAAGCGTTGCCGCAAGGCATCGGGCTGCAAAGAGGCCAGAGGCACCGGCGGCAGATGTGAATCCACGCCCACGACCGGAATCAGGCGCGGATCGAAATTCGGCAACCTGGACAAAGACGTAACGGTTGAATTGGATGACACGATAGGGATACCGAAAAAATAGCAGCCGTAAAAAAAGCCGCCACAAGCATCAGCTGGGGCGGCTTTTTTACAAAACAACTCGCTTTATACGGCGGCTGTCTTGATTTTCTTGGCGGGCAATTTTTCTTTGATACGCGCCGACTTGCCGCTGCGGTCACGCAGGTAGTACAGCTTGGCACGACGCACATCGCCACGACGTTTGACTTCAATG
This sequence comes from Rhodoferax ferrireducens, assembly GCF_003347515.1. GTDB lineage: Bacteria > Pseudomonadota > Gammaproteobacteria > Burkholderiales > Burkholderiaceae_C > Rhodoferax. The sequence continues at coordinate 165,413 of NZ_QEII01000315.1, forward strand.
CCAGCGATCAGCGGGCTGTAGGTCTGGAACGTACGCTCGACGCCTTCGCCGCTGGAGATCTTGCGAACAATGAAGCCACTGTTGAGGCCGCGATTGCGCTTGGCAATCACAACGCCTTCATAGGCCTGCACGCGTTTACGCGTACCTTCAACCACATTGACGCTCACAATGACAGTGTCACCGGGAGAAAATTCGGGAATGACTTTCCCAAGACGAGCAATTTCTTCCTGCTCAAGGATTTGAATCAAATTCATTTTTAGCCTCAAATGATCTTGGTCGCGCCAGTGTCGGGATGACACAAAAGCTTCGCTGCAAACGCAATGAAGCGGCCAGCCAGAGGATCGGTAAGCCTACTATTATAGCCTGAGCAGAAACGCTTCATCGATAGGACTCAAACGCCCGTCCTTCCGCGCCTGGGCAATCAATTCCGGCCGCAAACGGGCGGTGATCGCCAGCCGTTGCTCGCGGCGCCATCGCTCAATCTGGGCATGGTGACCCGACAGCAGCACCTCTGGCACCGCCCTCCCCGCCCAGCTCTCCGGCCGGGTGTAATGCGGACAATCCAGCAAGCCGTCCAGGGTGGGATTAAAGCTGTCCTGCTGGTGACTGTCAGCCGTATTCAGCACACCCGGCTGCAAACGAGCCACTGCGTCCAGCAAAGCCATGGCTGCAATTTCACCACCCGACAGCACAAAGTCCCCGAGACTGATCTGCTCGGTGACGTGTTCGTCGATAAAGCGTTGGTCCAGCCCCTCGTAACGGCCGCAAATCAGGACCGCACCCGAGCTCTCAGCCCAACGCGTCACCATGGCATGGTTGAGCGGCTTGCCGGCCGGTGAAAAGAGCACCACCGGCGCTGTGTCAGCGCGCTGGGCCTGGATGTGTTTCAGGCATTGGGTCAGGGGCTCGGCCATCATGACCATGCCGGGGCCGCCGCCAAAGGGGCGATCGTCCACGCGCCTGTAGTTGCCCTCGGCGAAATCGCGCGGATTGAACAGCTTGACATTGACTTGCCCGGACTCGAACGCGCGACGGGTGATGCCGCTGGTCAACAGCGGCGCGAATAATTCGGGGAAAAGCGTGACGATGTCGAAGCGCATGAGGCGACGACTCAAAAGTCGGGTTGCCAGTCCACCAGAATGCGACGGGCTTGCAAATCGACGTTGTCAACATAGACTGACACAAAAGGAATCATGCGTTCCTGCGTCTTGCCATCCTGCTCAAAATCCATGACCAGCACGGTTTGCGCACCGGTCGACAGCAGTTCCTTGACCGTTCCCAGCGCAACGCCTTCGCGATTGACGACGTCCAGCCCAATCAGGTCGACCCAGTAATATTCGTCTTTTTCAGCCGTTGGAAAACTAGCTCGGGACACGAAAATGCGGGCCCCACGCAAGGCTTCCGCCGCAGTGCGGTCATTGACGTCATGCGCTGAAGCGACAACCGTATTGGAATGAATCTTGGCTTCCGTGACGGCCAGTTTGGCGACGCCGGAAAAGGTTTTGGCACCCCGTTCGGACGGCATCAAAAACCAGCGCTTGGAAGAAAAAAGCGCCTCGGGATCGGCGCTGTGCGGCAAGACTTTGAACCAGCCTTTGATGCCCCAGGCATCGGCAATGCGCCCAACTTCGATTGCGTCCGCCGGCAATTCGGCGGCTTCAAGGCCGGGCAGCATCACAATAAAATCAGGCGGCCGCTTTGGCAGCTTGATTGACCAGACGTTCCACGGTAGGCGATGCCTGAGCACCGACGCTTCTCCAGTAAGTCAAACGATCCTGAGCAATACGGATGCTTTCTTCATTGGCCGTTGCAATCGGGTTGTAAAAACCGATGCGTTCGATGAAGCGGCCGTCACGACGGGTACGCTTGTCAGCGACAACGATATTGAAAAAAGGGCGAGCTTTTGCACCGCCACGAGCGAGTCGAATGACAACCATGATTTATCCTTTGGGTGGCGGAGTTTGAGTTCCACCAATTAATTCAGCATTTAATCCAGCGCTTGAGACACGCGACATGGCCACCCGGCCAGCGACACACTGGGTAACCTTTGATTATAACGTTTCCATTTTTATGACTATTATTCGCCCCAGCCAACCCGAAGATATCCCGGCCATCTCCGCGATCTACACCCACCATGTGCTGCACGGAACCGGTACGTTTGAAATCGATCCGCCCTCGCTGGCCGACATGGCCAACCGCCGCGCGGATGTGCTTGCCAAGGGGCTTCCCTACCTCGTCGTCAGTGCGGGCGACAAGGTGTTGGGCTTCGCCTATTGCAACTGGTTCAAGCCGCGTCCGGCGTACCGTTTCTCGGCCGAAGACTCCATTTATCTGGCGCCGGATGCCCACGGCCAAGGGCTCGGGCGCCTGTTGCTGACGGAGCTGGCAGCGCAAGCGGAAAAAGCCGGCGTACGCAAACTGATTGCCGTCATTGGCGACTCGGCCAATACCGGATCCATCGGGGTCCATCGCTCGGTCGGGTTTTCACATGTCGGGATTCTCAAATCCTGCGGCTGGAAATTTGACCAATGGCGGGATGTGGTCATGATGGACAAGGCCCTGGGCTGGGGCGACACCAACGCGCCGCAGCAATAATGAGCCTTCATGAAAAACAAAACAATTGCCGCGTGGCTGGCTTTCATTGGGGGTCCTTTGGGACTGCATCGTTTTTATTTGCGCGGAATGGGTGACCTGCCGGGGTGGTTGCTACCCTTGCCCACGGCCCTGGGTCTGTACGGCATTGAACGGGTGCAACAGAATGGGCTGGACGATTTGTGGAGTTGGCTGCTGATCCCGTTACTGGGCTTTACCATTGCAGGCTGCGCCTTGACCGCCATCGTCTATGGCTTGATGGCGCCGGAAAAATGGAATGCCCGCTACAACCCTTCAGCGCCGCCAGACGCCTTACCCGGCCACACCAACTGGCTCACCATCGGCGCGATGGTCCTGGCCCTGCTGGTGGGCACCACGGTGTTGCTGAGCAGCATTGCGTTCAGCTTTCAGCACTACTTCGAATACCAGGTTGAGGAAGCGCGCAAGATATCGCAATGAAACAAGGCTGCAGCCCTTATTCAGAGGGCGCACAATGCTATATTTTATATAGCATCAAAAAATCTGCAGACTGATCCAGTACGCAATAGCAGCAACGAAGGCACTGGCGGGAATTGTGAGAATCCAGGCCCAGATGATGTTGCCTGCGATGCCCCAGCGCACGGCGCTGGCGCGCTGCGTGGCACCGACGCCCACGATCGCGCCCGTGATGGTGTGTGTGGTCGAGACGGGAATGCCCAGAATGGCCGCCGTGAACAGCGTGATAGCGCCACCGGTTTCGGCGCAAAACCCATGTACTGGCTTGAGCTTGGTCAGCCTTTGCCCCATGGTCTTGACAATGCGCCACCCACCAAACAAGGTGCCCGTGGCGATGGCGGCGTAGCAACTCAGGACCACCCAGGTCGGTGGCGACGTGTCACCCACCGCCGTGTAGCCGGTGGCGATCAGCAGCATCCAGATAATGCCGATGGTTTTCTGTGCATCATTGCCACCGTGGCCCAGACTGTAAGCACCGGCCGACACCAGTTGCAGGCTGCGAAACCACTTGTCAACGCGACTGGGCGTGCTGCGGCGAAAGGCCCACGAGACGGCGATCAGCATCAACGAACCCAGCAGAAATCCCATCACCGGCGACACAAAGATGAACACCACGGTCTTCATCACGCTGCTCAGTACCAACGCCGAAGCGCCCGCCTTTACCATGACCGCGCCCACGATGCCGCCGATCAACGCATGGGACGAGCTGCTCGGAATGCCGTAGTACCAGGTAATGAAATTCCAGCTGATGGCGCCGACCAATGCGCCGAATACGACGTGCACGTCCACCACACCCGGGTGGGCCAGGCCCTTACCGATTGTGGCAGCCACACCGAAATGAAAAATGAATATGGCCAGGAAATTAAAAACTGCCGCAAACAGCACCGCCTGCCCCGGCTTGAGCACGCCGGTGGACACCACAGTGGCAATCGAATTGGCAGCATCATGAAATCCGTTCATGAAATCGAACAAAATGGCCAGCACCACCAGCACAATCACCACCCACAACCCGACCTGAACCGACGTCATGACGGGCAGGCCTCAAGAGTTTTCGAGGACGATGCCCTCGATGACGTTGGCAACGTCCTCACACTTGTCGGTAATGGTTTCCAGCAATTCGTAAATCGCCTTGAGCTTGATAACCTCCCGCACATCGGGCTCTTCCCGAAAGAGGCGGCTCATGGCGCTGCGCATGACACGATCGGCATCCGATTCGAGTTGATCGATCTCTTCACAGGTTTTCAAAGCGGCTTCGGCGGTTGCCGGATCGGCAATCTTGGCCAGCATGTACACGGCGTCGCGCACCCGCTCGCAGCATTTCACGCTGACGTCGGTCAGGCGCACGATCTCTTCGGTCATGTGGCGCACGTCATACAGCGCCATGGTCTCGGCCGAATCCTGAATCAGATCGGCAATATCATCCATCGTGTTGATCAGCGAATGAATCTGCTCGCGGTCAATCGGCGTGATGAAAGTCTTATGGATGGCCTTGTTGACCTCGTGCGTCACCCGGTCAGCGGCGCGCTCGGCGGTGTCTACTTCTTCGTTGTATTTTTGGCGCAGAACTGGATCGCTGTAGTTGGCCACCAGTTTGGCAAAGGCGCGGCCGGCCTCCACAATCCGGTCAGCATGCTGGTTGAACATTTCGAAAAAATTGCCTTCACGCGGCAACAACTTGGCAAACAGCATCACTCACTCCAGAGAAAAATATCAGTCAGACGACGATTTTCTGACTGCCGGGAGTGTAACCGCCGCCCTCGCGCATACCGGTCCGCAGCGGCAAGGGAAACTGATCAAGCACCGCGGAAAATGAAATAGACCGCGCCCACCATGCAGAACGCCGCCCACAGGTAGTCCAGCTTGAACGGCTCCTTGAGATACAGCATGGCAAACGGCACAAACACGGCCAGGGTAATGACCTCTTGCATGATCTTGAGCTGCGCCACACTGAAACCAGCCTGCTGAAACCCGATGCGGTTGGCCGGCACCTGCAAGGCATATTCAAACAGCGCAATGCCCCAACTCACCCCTGCCGCGATATACCACGGCGCGGTGGCCAGGTTTTTCAGATGCCCGTACCAGGCGAAGGTCATGAAGATATTGCTGCCGACCAGCAAGAGCACGGTTTGCAGGGACAGCGGAATGGATTGCAGTGCGTTCATGCCCGGAATTATCCCGTAGCCATCATCCAGCGCCAGATACGAAAAAGCGCCCCCGCAACCTGGGTTGCGGGGGCGCTTCAAAGTAGTCACGCCCAGCCAGTGCCGGGCCGCGTCAGTTTGTTTAAACCGCGACGCTGTCCTTGACGGAGGCGGCTGCGTCCGTGTAGTCCTGCACCTTGTCAAAGTTCAGGTACTGATAGACCTTGTCGCTGGCGGCCGTCAGCACGCCCATGTCGGCCATGTACTCGGCTTTGGTCGGGATGCGACCCAGCTTGGAACAGATGGCAGCCAGTTCGGCGCTACCCAAGTACACAAAGCTGTTCTTGCCCAGACGATTCGGGAAGTTGCGCGTTGAAGTCGAGAACACCGTAGCGCCCTCTTTAACCTGCGCCTGATTGCCCATGCACAGGCTGCAACCCGGCATTTCCATGCGCGCACCAGCAGCGCCGAGCACGCCATAATGGCCTTCTTCGCTCAACTGCTTGGCGTCCATCTTGGTGGGCGGTGCCATCCACAGCTTGACCGGGATGTCGCGCTTGTTTTCCAACAGCTTGCTTGCGGCGCGGAAATGGCCGATGTTGGTCATGCAAGAGCCGATGAAGACTTCCTCGATCTTGGCACCGGCGACGTCGGACAGCGTTTTCACATCGTCTGGATCGTTCGGGCAGGCCACGATAGGCTCGTGAATATCCGCCAGATCAATCTCGATGACGGCAGCGTAGTCAGCATCGGCGTCGCCCTTGAGCAACTGGGGGTTGGCCAACCAGGCTTCCATCGCCTTGATACGGCGGTTGATGGTGCGCACGTCGGAGTAACCGGTGGCGATCATCCACTTCAACATCGTGATGTTGCTGGTGATGTACTCGATGATTGGCTCTTTGTTCAGATGCACGGTGCAACCACCGGCGCTGCGCTCAGCGGAGGCATCGCTCAATTCGAACGCCTGCTCCACCTTGAGGTCGGGCAGGCCTTCAATTTCCAGGATGCGACCGGAGAAGATGTTCTTCTTGCCCTGCTTGGCCACCGTCAGCAAACCGGCCTTGATGGCGTACAGCGGAATGGCGTTAACCAGATCGCGCAGCGTGATGCCGGATTGCATCTTGCCTTTGAAACGCACCAGCACGCTCTCGGGCATGTCCAGTGGCATGACGCCGGTAGCGGCACCAAACGCGACCAGACCGGAGCCGGCGGGGAAACTGATGCCGATTGGGAAGCGGGTGTGGCTGTCGCCGCCAGTGCCCACGGTATCGGGTAACAACATGCGGTTAAGCCAGCTGTGGATGATGCCGTCACCGGGACGCAGCGGCACACCGCCGCGGGTGCTCATGAATTCAGGCAGCTCGTGGTGCATCTTCACGTCCACCGGCTTGGGGTAGGCGGCCGTGTGGCAGAACGACTGCATCACCAGATCGGCGCTGAAGCCCAGGCAAGCCAGATCCTTCAGCTCGTCGCGGGTCATCGGGCCGGTGGTGTCTTGCGAACCCACGCTGGTCATTTTGGGCTCGCAGTAAGTACCAGGGCGAACGCCCTGGCCTTCCGGCAAACCGCAGGCACGACCGACCATTTTTTGCGCCAGCGTGAAGCCTTTTTTGGTGTCTACCGGGTTTTGTGGCAGACGGAACAACGTGCTGACCGGCAGGCCCAGGGCTTCGCGCGCCTTGGACGTCAGGCCACGGCCAATGATCAGCGGAATACGGCCACCGGCGCGCACTTCGTCAAACAGTACCTCGCTCTTGACCTTGAACTCGGCAATCACCTTGCCATTTTTGAGTGCCTTGCCGTCATAAGGCCGCAATTCCACCACGTCACCCATGTTCATGGCGCTCACGTCCAACTCGATTGGCAGGGCACCCGAGTCTTCCATGGTGTTGTAGAAAATCGGCGCAATCTTGCTGCCGAGGCAGACACCGCCGAAGCGCTTGTTCGGCACGAACGGAATGTCTTCGCCCGTGAACCACAGCACCGAGTTGGTGGCGGATTTGCGTGATGAACCGGTACCGACCACATCGCCGACGTAGGCCACGAGATTGCCCTTGGCTTTGAGCTCATCAAAGAACTTGACCGGGCCACGTTTGCCGTCTTCTTCCGGAACGATGCCGGGACGGGCGTTCTTGTGCATCGCCAGGGCGTGCATGGGGATGTCGGGACGGCTGAAAGCGTCAGGCGCGGGCGACAGGTCATCGGTGTTGATTTCGCCTTCGACTTTGAACACGGTGAGCGTGATCGATTGCGGCACTTCGGGGCGCGAGGTAAACCACTCGGCATCAGCCCAGCTCTGCAGCACGGCTTTAGCTTGCGCGTTGCCCTTGTCGGCTTTTTCCTTGACGTCATGGAACTGGTCGAACATCAGCAAGGTTTTCTTCAGCCCATTGGCGGCCACTTCAGCCACGACCGCGTCGTCGAGCAAGTCCACCAGCGGGCTGATGTTGTAGCCGCCGAGCATGGTGCCCAGCAGTTCCGTCGCTTTTTCACGGGAGATCAAGGGGCATTTTTCGGTGCCATGTGCCACGGCAGCCAGGTAGCTGGCTTTGACCTTGGCCGCGTCATCCACGCCAGCCGGTACGCGATGCGTGATCAGGTCCACCAGCGTGGGCTCTTCACCCTGCGGTGGATTTTTCAGCAGCTCGATGAGCTCGCCGGTTTGCTTGGCGGACAAGGGCAATGGCGGAATGCCGAGGGCGGCGCGTTCGCCGACGTGGACACGGTAGGTTTGCAACATGGTCAACTCCTTATTAATCAATGAAAATGGTTCCAGTCCCTTATGAAAGGGACTTGATGTGCTATCTATTTGGTAATGATCACGGCGGGCGCATCGAGTATGCTGGGCGCGGGATTCTTGATCAACCGCTGAGCCACGGCGGCCTGATCCGGACTCATGCATTCATCGGCCAGTCGCTGCCCGAGCTTCTGATTCATCAGCATGGACTTGTTGGCCAACTGCAGCCACACGGCCCCGATCTTCTGGTCTTCCAGTCGGATGGCGCCCGTGCTGGTGACCACCGGAAACATACGGTATTTCTGCTGTTTGATTTGCACATCGAAGTAGCCCGGCGATTTTTCGTCGGCCGTCAAAGTGACAAAAGCACCCAATTCGCACGGCAACTTGCCCTGGTAGACCCGCTCGGCAATGGCCAGTTCGGCCGGCGTCAAGGCGGCCTCTGCGGCCATGATGCCTGCCGCAATCTGATTGGCTGTGGTTTTGGCTTCCACTCGACTGGCCGTCGGCTGTTTGGCCTTTTTGACTGTTTTCTTGGCAGGTTCCTGCGCCATCAGCGCAACGGGCAGCACCAACAGGAAAATAGATGCGAGAAGTTTTTTCATCATTCGTAAGCTCAGTTAGGGGGTCTTTAGCCGAAAAAATAGGCCCGGGCTTCATCGGGGAGATGTCGACCGGTCTGGTGTGCCCGCTCCAGCACTTGCCAAAAATAGCGGTAACTTGCACGGTCATGCAGTTTTCCGTCGTAAGAAATGGGCGCCCAGTCGGCCTGCGCGGCGGCCATCACGATAGTTGTCGCCAGCTCAATTTCTTGCGCCTGGGGGGCAAAAGCCTCCAGAATCGGCCTGATCTGACTCGGGTGAATGCTCCACATACGGGTGTAGCCCAAGGCGCGCGAGGCCCGGGTGGCAGCCGCCTGCACAGCACCCATATCGTTGAATTCGGTTACCACACAATGGGCCGGTACTTTGCCAAAAGCATGGCACGCTGACGCTATTTCGAGCTTGGCACGAAGCACCAGCGGGTGCGTGAACTGATCCAGTTCCATGCTGTGCTGGTCGGCATGAATGCCCATCGCGCTGGCCGGAATCGCGCCACCGTGGCTTGAGACAAAGTCCATCAAACCAAAACTGATGGACTGAACCCGGGGATGCGCCGCAATCTCGAAGGCGCGATGAACGGCGGCCGGGGATTCAATCAATACATGCAGCGGCAAAAGATCCGTGCGCCCGGCCTTGAGGGCGGCCCGATCCACCCATTGCACCGCCTGCTCGACCTCTTCGACCGTCTCAATCTTGGGAATCATCAAGTGACACAAGCTGGTGGCCGCGCCGCCAACAATGATGTCCACATCCTGCCCAAACGCCGGGTGATCCACCGGATGCACCCGCACCGCAACGCGGACAGCAATGCTATTTACTACAGTTTTAATAGCTACTTGCGCTTGATTGGCGAGGGCTACGACCATATTGGCATGGTCCTTTTCGCCCCCCACCGGGGCGCCATCTTCGCAGTCCAGCGTCACGTCAAAAACGCAGGCGCCGAACTCCTGGGACATTTCAGCCTGCAAAGCCAGGCTCTTGCGCATCCGCGCCTCCACGCCGCAATAATGGTCACACACCGGCAAGGAAGCCGCTGTGGACTGAGCGCCAAGAAGAACGTCGCGTGGATGCCGACGCGCCCCCACGCTTGCCACTTCGTGCGCTACGCGGCCCCCCGAGAGGTCCTTCGCGCCTTGGGACAGCCCGGCGGCACTCATCGCGTCCAGGACTTACAGCAGGTGGGCGACGCCGGCTTGCTCGTCCTGCAGCTCTTTCAGGGTCTTGTTGATGCATTCCTGGCTGAACGCGTCAATTGGCAGGTCTTGAACAACCGTGTATTCGCCACCTTCGCAGGTCACGGCAAAGCCGAACATCGTGTCTTTGGGAATGCCGTACTGGCCATCCGATGGGATACCCATGGTCACCCACTTGCCGTTGGTGCCCAGCGCCCAGTCGCGCATGTGGTCAATCGCAGCATTGGCAGCGGAAGCCGCCGATGACACGCCACGGGCGGCAATGATGGCGGCACCGCGCTTGCCCACGGTGGGCAGGAAGGTGTTGGCGTTCCAGTCCTGGTCGTTGATCATGTCCTTGACGCTGGCGCCGTTGATGGTGGCGAAGCGGTAGTCGGCATACATGGTGGGCGAGTGGTTGCCCCATACAGTCAATTTTTCGATGTCAGCTACGGGTTTGCCGGTCTTGGCAGCGATCTGGCTCAGGGCGCGGTTGTGGTCCAGGCGCAGCATGGCGGTGAAGTTCTTGCGCGGCAGATCCGGGGCGCTCTTCATGGCAATGTAGGCATTGGTGTTGGCGGGGTTACCGACCACCAGCACCTTGACGTTGCGGCTGGCGACGGCATTCAATGCCTTGCCCTGGGCCGTGAAAATTTCGGCATTGACTGCCAGCAATTCAGCGCGCTCCATGCCGGGGCCGCGAGGACGCGAACCAATCAGCAGGGCATAGTCAACATCCTTGAATGCGGTCATCGGGTCGCCGTGGGCTTCCATGCCGACCAGCAAGGGGAATGCGCAATCTTGCAGCTCCATCATCACGCCTTGCAGCGCTTGCTGGGGCTTTTCAAAGGGAACTTCAAGCAATTGCAGGATCACGGGTTGGTCTTTGCCCAGCATTTCGCCGGAGGCGATGCGAAACAGGATTGCGTAACCAATTTGACCAGCTGCACCGGTGACGGCGACGCGGACGGGTTTTTTGCTCATGGCGAGAACTCCAGAAGTGTTGTGAAACGGGTGCTGGTGGTGGCTCTTCACTGTTGCCGGAGCCCCCCAGAATGCGCGTCAAGTTTACTCTGGAAAACCAGGCCTCGTCAACTTGTCTTATGTCTTATATAAGATATGATTCGGCTTGTCCCCAAAACTTGCGTGGGTCAATCCTCCATGTCCGCCACACCCGTCCCTTCAGCTGGTATCACACCTACAAACCCCGACAGCGGCAGCATCGCCGGCGGTCAGCTCACGCCCGCTTTCAGCCCTTTGTACCAGCAAATCAAGGGCTTGATACTGAACAGCCTGCGGCTTGGCGAATGGAAACCGGGCGAAGCCATTCCCAGCGAAATGGAGTTGGCCGCACGCTTTCGCGTCAGTCAGGGCACAGTACGCAAGGCGATTGACGAACTCGCCGCCGAGAATTTACTGGTGCGTCGTCAAGGCAAGGGCACTTTTGTGGCCACCCACGCCGAGCAGCATGTGCAGTTTCGCTTCCTGAAACTCGTCCCCGACAGCGGCACTCCGGGCAGCGAAGGCCCGGCCCAGCGCGACATTGTTGAATGCCGTCGCGCTCGCGCCAGCGCCGACGTTGCGCGGGCGCTGGCATTGCGCACTGGCGACCCCGTTCTGCAAGTCCGCCGGGTTTTGAGTTTTGCCGGCTCGCCCACAATTTTGGAAGACATCTGGCTACCCGCCGCCCCCTTCAAAGGTTTGACCGCTGAACGCCTGGCCAACTACCAGGGCCCCATGTACGCCTTGTTTGAAACCGAATTCAATGTACGCATGGTGCGCGCCGAAGAAAAAATTCGCGCGGAACCCGCCACCGACGGGCGTGAAATGCTATTGAAGGTAGAACATGGCGCACCATTGCTGAGCGTGGAGCGCATCGCCTACACCTACAAAGATGTTCCCATGGAACTGCGCCGCGGCTACTACCGCACCGATACCCATCACTACCACAACACCTTGAGCTAGAAGAGCCATGGAATTCAAAGACCGCGAGTCATCACTCCCCTGCAAAATCGGCCTTGCTTGTGAGAGTTTGCCGGCAGATCAGTGCAGTTTGTCAAGCTCGCGTCAGGCTACGGCAAACGATGCACTGCGATGGGGCAAATACGATTTGAAACGCTATTTTTATGACAAAAATTACCCGCCTCGACCAGCCCAAGCCGAGATCCATGCTGCATTGCAATAGAATTTCAGGGTAACCAGCTCTTTGCCAGTTACCAAGCAGTTACTCAAAACATAGAAAGCCAAGTATGTCCGAATCAGCGACAAGCTCCGCGAAAAAGCGCCCCGAGTTCCGTAACATCAACGCCTTCACCGACCTTCCCACCTACCGGTTGCCCCTTGCAGGCCTCGTGTCGATCTTGCACCGCGTCAGCGGGGCCATCATGTTTATCCTGATGCCCTTCATCATCTGGATGTTTGACAACTCGGTTTCCTCCGAAATCTCTTTTGCCAAATTCAAGTCGGCGTTCAATATCGGCATGTTGGGCCTACCGGGCTTCATTTGGAAACTGGTCGCACTGGCGTTGATCTGGGCCTATCTGCACCACTTCATCGCCGGCATTCGTCACCTCTGGATGGACACCCATCACGACGCGGTCAGCAAGGAGTTCGGCAGATCGTCCGCCACGTTCACGCTGGCCGTGAGCATTGGCCTTGCGGTCGTGCTCGGCGCCAAGCTGTTTGGCCTCTATTAATTAAAAGGAACACACCATGTCTGTTAATTACGGCTCCAAACGCATCGTTGTCGGCGCTCACTACGGTCTGCGTGACTGGCTCGGCCAGCGCGTGACGGCAGCCTTGATGGCCCTCTTCACCTTGCTGGTTCTGGCCCAGGTGATTTTCAGCAAGGGCCCGATCGGCTACGACCAGTGGGCTGGCATCTTTTCATCCCAGTGGATGAAGGCATTGACCTTCACCGTCATCATCGCCCTGCTGTACCACGTCTGGCTCGGCATGCGCGACATCTGGATGGATTACATCAAGCCAGTCGGACTGCGCCTGACCCTGCAGGTTTTTACCATTGTCTGGCTGGTCGCTTGCGCTGGCTGGGGTATTCAGATCCTTTGGCGCCTCTAAGACGTCCAGACAAGACGTTTACAAGCCACCTCCGGCCGCTTCTGACAACCAAGACTCAACAAGAATCATGACCGCTACATCAAAACTCCCCAAGCGCAAATTTGACGTCGTTATCGTTGGTGCCGGTGGCTCCGGCATGCGCGCTTCACTGCAACTGGCTCGCGCCGGCCTGAAAGTGGCCGTGCTCTCCAAAGTATTCCCCACGCGTTCACATACCGTGGCAGCCCAAGGCGGCATTGGCGCCTCCCTGGGCAACATGGCCGAAGACAACTGGCACTATCACTTCTACGACACCGTCAAAGGTTCCGACTGGCTCGGCGACCAGGACGCGATCGAATACATGTGCCGTGAAGCACCCAAGGTCGTGTACGACCTGGAGCACATGGGCATGCCGTTTGACCGTAACCCCGACGGCACGATTTACCAGCGTCCATTTGGCGGCCACACCGCCAACTACGGCGAGAAACCCGTGCAACGCGCCTGTGCCGCAGCCGACCGCACCGGCCACGCCATGTTGCACACGCTGTACCAGCAAAACGTGAAAGAGAAAACCAGTTTCTTCGTCGAGTGGCTGGCCATGGACCTGATCCGTGATGAAGCCGGCGATGTGGTGGGCGTCACAGCACTGGAAATGGAAACCGGTGACGTGCACATTTTTGAAGCCAAGACGACCTTGCTGGCGACCGGCGGTGCCGGACGCATTTTTGCCGCCTCGACCAATGCCTTCATCAACACCGGCGACGGTCTGGGCATGGCCGCACGAGCCGGTATCCCACTGGAAGACATGGAATTCTGGCAGTTCCATCCCACCGGCGTGCACGGTGCCGGCGTGCTGCTGACCGAAGGCTGCCGAGGCGAAGGCGCCATTTTGCGCAACAGCAATGGCGAACGCTTCATGGAGCGCTATGCGCCCGCCTACAAGGATTTATCGCCCCGCGACTATGTGTCGCGCTGCATGGACCAGGAAATCAAGGAAGGCCGCGGTTGTGGCCCCAACAAAGACTACATCAACCTCGACATGACCCACCTGGGCGCCGAGACCATCATGAAGCGCCTGCCCTCGGTGTTCGAGATCGGCCATAACTTTGCCAACGTCGACATCACCAAGGAGCCGATTCCGGTCGTACCTACCATCCATTACCAAATGGGTGGTATCCCAACCAATATCCACGGCCAGGTGGTCACGCAGAACGCCGACAACAAGAGTGAGGTCGTCAACGGCCTGTACGCCGTCGGCGAATGCTCTTGCGTCAGCGTGCACGGCGCCAACCGCCTGGGCACCAATTCGCTGCTGGATCTGCTGGTGTTCGGCCGCGCGGCCGGCAATCACATTGTTGAGTTCAATCAAGCCAACGCCGAGCACAAGCCCCTCCCGGTCGATGCTGCCGACGCGACGCTGGCACGCATCGCGCGCCTGGACAACGCGACCAGCGGCGAGTACGCGCAAGATGTGGCTGACGACATCCGCGCCACCATGCAACAACATGCAGGCGTATTCCGCACCCAGGCGGCCATGGACGAAGGCGTGATCAAAATTGCGGCCTTGCGCGAGCGGGTCAAGACCATCAATCTGAAAGACAAGTCCAAGATATTCAACACCGCTCGCATCGAGGCGCTGGAAGTTGAAAACCTGATTGAAGTGGCACAAGCCACGATCGTCTCTGCCGCTGCCCGCCATGAAAGCCGTGGTGCGCATTCGGTCAATGACTATGGTGATACCGCCACGAACCCGAACGGACGCAACGACACCGATTGGCACAAGCACACCCTCTGGTACAGCGAAGGCAGTCGCCTGGCCTACAAGCCAGTACAGATGAAACCCCTGACGGTCGAATCCGTGCCCCTTACCGTGCGCAGCTTCTAAGTCAAAGCCAACCAGATCAGCGAGAACATCCCATGTCCAAACGCACATTCCAGATTTACCGTTACGACCCTGATACCGACGCCAAGCCGTACATGCAGACCATTGAGGTGGAGCTTGACGGCAGCGAGCGCATGCTGCTCGATGCCTTGATGAAGCTCAAGGCGCTGGACCCCACCATCAGTTTTCGCCGCTCGTGCCGCGAAGGTGTCTGTGGTTCCGATGCGATGAACATCAACGGCAAGAACGGCCTGGCATGCCTGACCAATATGCTGACTTTGACTGGCACGATTGTCCTGAAGCCACTGCCAGGACTGCCGGTTGTACGCGACCTGATTGTCGACATGACGCAGTTCTTCAAGCAGTACAACTCGATCAAACCGTATTTGATCAACGACAATCTGCCGCCTGAAAAAGAGCGCCTGCAAAGTCCGGAAGAGCGCGATGAGCTCAACGGTCTATATGAGTGCATCCTGTGCGCGAGCTGCTCCACCTCCTGCCCCAGCTTCTGGTGGAACCCCGACAAGTTTGTCGGTCCGGCAGGTCTGTTGCAAGCCTACCGCTTCATCGCCGACAGCCGCGACGAAGCGACTGGCGAACGACTGGACAACCTGGAAGACCCTTACCGCCTATTCCGTTGCCACACCATCATGAATTGCGTTGACGTTTGCCCCAAGGGATTGAACCCCACTCGGGCCATCGGCAAGATCAAAGAAATGATGGTTCTGCGCACGGTGTGACCGGACATGGAAAGCTGTGCTGTGATGAACACCGGTGAATTGATCGATGAGCGTGCTCTGAGCAAGCTGAAATGGCGTTGCCGCCGCGGCCTGCTGGAGAACGATATTTTTATCGAACGGTTCTTCCGGCGTTTTGAATCCAGCCTGACCGTCAAGCAATCGCAAGGTCTGAGCGCTTTAATGACGCTAAGCGACCACGACCTTCTGGACCTGCACCTGGCGCGCAAAACGATTGCGCAAGTCGATGCCGATCTGGACCGAGACGATGTACGTGAAGTTTTAGGTATGTTGAGAGAAACTCTTTGAGAGGTAAAGAATGAAATTAGCTGACAACAAAGCCACCCTGTCGTTCAGTAACGGCAGCCCCAGCGTTGACCTGCCCGTGTACCAGGGTAGTGTTGGGCCAGATGTCATAGACATCCGCAAGCTGTATGCCCAAACCGGCAAGTTCACCTACGATCCGGGCTTTCTGTCCACGGCGTCGTGCCAATCAGCCATCACCTACATCGATGGCGACAAGGGCGAACTGCTGTACCGGGGTTACCCGATTGAGCAGTTGGCAACCAACTGCGACTTCATGGAAACCTGCCATCTACTGCTCTATGGCAACCTGCCGGATGTCGCGGCAAAAGCAGCTTTCGTCAAGCGCGTGACCAACCACACGATGGTGAACGAGCAGATGCAGTTTTTCCTGCGTGGCTTCCGTCGCGATGCGCATCCCATGGCCATCATGACCGGTCTGGTGGGCGCTTTGTCGGCCTTTTATCACGACAGCACCGACATCAACAACCCGGAACACCGCGAAATTTCGGCCATCCGCTTGATCGCCAAGATGCCCACCCTGGTGGCCATGGCGTACAAGTACAGTGCCGGCCAGCCATACATGTATCCCAAGAACAACCTGAGCTACTCAGGCAACTTCCTGCACATGATGTTCGCCACCCCGTGTGAAGAATATGTGGTCAACCCCGTCATCGAACGCGCGCTGGACCGCATCTTCGTGCTGCACGCCGACCACGAACAAAACGCGTCCACGTCCACCGTCCGTCTGTGCGGCAGCTCCGGCACCAACCCGTTTGCGGCCATTGCTGCGGGCGTGGCCTGCCTGTGGGGCCCGGCGCACGGTGGCGCCAATGAAGCCTGCCTGAACATGCTGGAAGACATCCAGAAAATGGGTGGCATTGCCAAGGTTGGCCAGTTCATGGAGCAGGTCAAGGACAAAAATTCCGGCGTCAAGCTGATGGGCTTTGGACACCGGGTTTACAAGAACTACGACCCGCGCGCCAAACTCATGCAGGAAACCTGCAAGGAAGTTCTCGCGTCGCTCGGACTGGAGAACGATCCCCTCTTCAAACTGGCGATGGCGCTGGAAAAAATTGCGCTGGAAGACGAGTATTTTGTGTCACGCAAGCTCTACCCCAACGTGGACTTCTACTCCGGTATCGTGCAGCGCGCCATTGGTATTCCGGTCGGCCTGTTCACCGCCGTTTTCGCGTTGGCGCGCACCGTCGGCTGGATTGCGCAGTTGAACGAAATGATTGGTGACCCCGAGTACAAGATTGGTCGTCCGCGCCAGCTGTTCACCGGGTCTGTGAGTCGCGACGTGCTGCCGATTTCCCAGCGCTAGGCCTTTCTCATTTAAAACGCCCGCCGTTGGCAACACCGGCGGGCGTTTTTTCGCCTGCAGTGTGCGGGTTCTCCGTGCCGATTAAAATGATGGATTGCCAAGGAAAAACCATATGGGACGCACCCTCTACGACAAACTCTGGGACGAACACGTTGTTCACACCGAAGAAGATGGCACAGCCATCCTCTACATAGACCGCCATCTGGTGCATGAAGTCACCAGCCCGCAAGCCTTTGAAGGGCTGCGCCAGGCGGGGCGCAAGGTGTGGCGCGTCAGCTCCATCGTTGCCACCGCCGACCACAACACGCCCACCACCGGCTGGGAGTTGGGCTATGACGGCATCACTGACCCGACCAGCAAAGAGCAGGTCATGATGCTGGACACCAATATGCGGGAGTACGGCGCGGCCGCTTACTTCCCCTTCCTGTCTAAACGACAAGGCATTGTCCACGTCATCGGACCAGAGAACGGCGCCACCCTCCCCGGCATGACGGTGGTCTGCGGTGACTCGCACACTTCGACCCACGGCGCCTTTGGCGCGCTGGCCCATGGCATCGGGACCAGCGAAGTCGAACACGTGATGGCCACGCAGACCCTCTTGGCCAAAAAAGCGAAAAACATGCTGGTGCGGGTCGACGGCACAGTGCCGCGAGGCTGTGGCGGCAAAGATATCGTGCTGGCCATCATTGGCAAGATCGGCACGGCGGGCGGCACGGGCTACACCATTGAATTTGCGGGTTCGGCCATTCGCGCTTTGAGCATGGAAGGCCGCATGACCGTGTGCAATATGGCCATCGAAGCCGGTGCGCGTGCCGGCTTGGTGGCGGTGGACGAAAAAACCATCGACTACGTCAAGGGCCGGCCCTTGGCGCCGGGGCACAATGCCGCCAATGACTCAGCCGCCGCGGTCGAATGGGACCAGGCGGTGGCTTACTGGAAGACCTTGCACTCTGACGCCGATGCCCACTTCGACACCGTTGTTGAACTGGATGCCGCCCAGATCATTCCGCAAGTCACCTGGGGAACCTCGCCCGAGATGGTGCTGGGCATTGACAGCCGCGTGCCCGATCCCGACAAAGAGAAAGATGCCAACAAACGCGCTGCCATAGAACGCGCCCTGGTCTACATGGGGCTGGAGCCCGGCAAGGCGCTCGACGATCTCTATGTGGACAAGGTCTTCATTGGCTCCTGCACCAACAGCCGGATTGAAGACATGCGTGAAGCCGCTGCGCTGGTCAAGAAACTGGGACAAAAAGTGGCCAAAAATGTCAAGCTGGCCATGGTGGTGCCGGGCTCGGGTCTGGTCAAGGAACAGGCTGAGCGCGAAGGCCTGCATGAGATATTCAAGGCCGCCGGCTTCGAGTGGCGCGAGCCTGGATGTTCCATGTGCCTGGCCATGAACGCCGACCGGCTGGAGCCGGGTGAGCGCTGCGCATCCACCAGCAACCGCAATTTTGAGGGTCGTCAGGGGGCCGGGGGACGCACGCACCTGGTCAGCCCCGCAATGGCCGCTGCGGCCGCCATTCACGGCCATTTTGTAGACGTCAGAAAATTCATTTGAGCGGACAGGCCAAGGAAACCAATATGCAAAAATTCACCCTGCTCAAGGGCCTGGTTGCGCCCATGGACCGAGAGAACGTCGATACCGACGCCATCATTCCCAAGCAATTCCTGAAGTCCATCCGCAAGACCGGGTTTGGCCAGAATCTGTTTGACGAGTGGCGTTACCTGGACGCGGGCTTCCCCGGTCAGGATCCCGCCAGCCGCAAGCCGAATCCAGACTTTGTCTTGAACCAGCCCCGTTACCAGGGCGCCGCCATTTTGCTGGCGCGCAAAAACTTTGGCTGCGGCTCATCGCGTGAGCATGCCCCCTGGGCGCTCGATCAATACGGGTTTCGCGCCATCATTGCGCCGAGCTACGCTGACATTTTTTTCAACAACAGCTTCAAAAACGGCTTGCTGCCGATTGTGCTGAGCGAAATCCAGGTCAGCCAGCTGTTTGATGAGGCAGCAGCCTTCCCGGGCTATGCGCTGACCATCGATCTGGAACGCCAGGTCATCATCAAACCGGACGGAACAGAACTGGTCTTCGAGGTGCAGGCCTTTCGCAAATACTGCCTGCTCAATGGCTTTGACGACATTGGCCTGACCTTGCGCCAGGCGGACAAGATCAAGGCCTTTGAAGCCCAACGTTTAGCACAAAAACCTTGGCTAGCCCGCACGCTGATTGCGTAAGCTGCTATAAATTTTATTTCATTGCGGGATAGCCGCTACCCGTAGCGAGCACGCGCTGTTCACAATACTTTAGAAAGAACCTGGTTCATCATGAAAATTGCAGTGTTGCCCGGCGATGGCATTGGTACCGAAATTGTGGCCGAGGCCGTGAAGGTTTTGAAGGCGCTTGATCTCCCGCTGGAGATGGAAACCGCGCTGGTCGGTGGCGCCGCCTACGAAGCCCATGGCCATCCCTTGCCTGAGGCGACCCTCAAGCTGGCCAAGGAAGCAGATGCCATCCTGTTTGGTGCGGTTGGTGACTGGAAATACGACAAGCTGGACCGGCCGTTGCGCCCCGAGCAGGCGATTCTGGGTTTGCGCAAGAACCTGGGCCTGTTTGCCAACTTCCGCCCCGCCATCTGCTACGAGCAACTGGTGGACGCATCGAGCCTCAAGCCCGAGCTGATTGCCGGCCTCGACATCCTGATCATTCGTGAACTGACCGGTGACATTTACTTCGGCCAGCCGCGCGGTCGCCGCACGGCCACGGACGGGCACTTCCCCGGTGCCGAGGAAGCGTTTGACACCATGCGCTATTCACGCCCCGAGATCGAGCGCATTGCCCACGTCGCGTTCCAGGCGGCCCGCAAACGCAGCAAGCGCGTGACCAGTGTGGACAAGGCCAATGTGCTGGAAACCTTCCAGTTCTGGCGCGACGTGGTCACTGAAGTCGGCCAGCAATACCCCGACGTGGAACTCGACCACATGTACGTGGACAACGCCGCCATGCAGCTGGTGCGCGCGCCCAAGAAATTTGACGTGGTCGTCACCGGCAATATGTTTGGCGACATTCTGAGCGACGAAGCCGCCATGCTCACCGGCTCCATCGGCATGCTGCCGTCGGCCTCGCTGAATGCCAGCAATCAGGGTCTGTACGAGCCCAGCCACGGCAGCGCGCCGGACATCGCCGGCAAAGGCATCGCCAATCCGCTGGCGACCATTTTGAGTGCGGCCATGATGCTGCGCTTCAGCCTGAACCAGGAAGCGGCGGCCCAGCGCATCGAGGCGGCCGTTAAAGCAGTGCTGGCACAGGGCCTGCGCACGGCCGACATCTTCAGCGCAGGTACGACCCGAGTCAGCACCGTTGAAATGGGAGCTGCCGTGGTCAAGGCCCTGTAAATACCAACGCACCCAGTCCGTCGCACCTCGCTGGCCTGTCGAACTGGCGCAACATTTCTATTTTTAAGTATCTGAAAGAGCAACATGATGAAAATTGGCAATCTGGTCGGTCTGGTCGGCTGGCGCGGTATGGTGGGTTCGGTGTTGATGGACCGCATGCAGTCCGAGGGTGATTTCGAGCTGATCGAGCCGGTTTTCTTTTCCACCTCCAACGCCGGTGGAAAAGCCCCGGCGCAGGCGAAGAACGAAACGACCCTGAAAGACGCGTTTGACATAGTCGCGCTCAAAAAATGCGACGTCATCATCAGCACCCAAGGGGGCGACTACACCTCCGAGGTTTTCCCCAAACTGCGCGCTGCGGGCTGGACCGGTCACTGGATTGACGCCGCATCCACCCTGCGCATGGAAGACAATGCCGTCATCATCCTGGACCCGGTCAACCTGCCGGTGATCAAGAACGCGCTGGCCAAAGGCGGCAACAACTGGATCGGCGGCAACTGCACCGTGAGCTGCATGTTGATGGGCGTGGGCGCACTGTACAAGGCCGGCCTGGTCGAGTGGATGACCAGCATGACCTACCAGGCGGCATCGGGCGGCGGCGCGCAACACATGCGCGAATTGCTGACCCAGTTCGGCACCCTGAACGCGGAGGTCAAAGGCCTGCTGGACGACCCCAAATCCGCCATTCTCGAAATCGACCGCAAGGTGCTGCACAAACAACAGTCCTTGACGAGCGCTGAAACCGCCAATTTTGGCGTGCCGCTGGGCGGCAGCCTGATTCCCTGGATCGACAAGGATCTCGGCAACGGCATGAGCCGCGAAGAATGGAAGGCCGGCGCCGAGACCAATAAAATTCTGGGCCAGGGCGCGGCTTTTGGCACGGCCGAAACCCCGGTCGACGGGTTTTGCGTGCGTATCGGCGCCATGCGCTGCCACAGTCAGGCCTTGACCTTCAAACTCAAAAAGGACGTGCCCACCGCCGACATTGAAGCCCTGATCGCGGCCGACAATGACTGGGTCAAAGTCGTTCCCAACACCCGCGACGCCAGCGTTCAAGACCTGACACCGGTGGCCGTCACCGGCACGTTGGGCATTCCGGTGGGACGCATCCGCAAGCTCGCCATGGGCCCGGAATACGTCGGCGCATTCACCATCGGCGACCAACTTTTGTGGGGTGCGGCGGAGCCTTTGCGCCGCATGTTGCGCATTTTGCTGGCCGCTTGAACCCGGCACCGCGTAAATTCCAACGTCCTTTCGTGCCTGGGAACAAGGTATGAAAGGACGTTGTCGTTTGAGCACATAGAATCGACCGGATTGAAGCATGCTGCAGACGACTCAAAGACACAGACTTTCCCACCTTGTCACACCATGACATTGCTGTTAAGGTCGTTTTCAAATTTTGAGTACCGAGGCACTTGCCCGCAATATGCGCCCTACTTTTCAGCCGTCCGAACACCGGAGTCCACAAATTGATTGCTAAGTCACATCGCTGGCACAAAACCGCCATGGCCGCTGCCGCCGCGGCGGTTTTCGGGATATGGGGCACTAATGCGGCGGCGCTTTCGCTGGGCCGCATCACGGTCCAGTCCGCCCTTGGAGAACCGCTACGTGCGGAGATCGACGTCCCGGATATCAATGCCGAAGAGGCCAGTTCACTGAAAACAGTCGCTGCTTCACCAGACGCGTTCAAGGCCGCCGGACTGGAATACAACCCCGCCATGTCGGGCCTGCAAGCCACGCTCCAACGACGCGCAAACGGGCGTGCCTATATCCGACTGAGCAGCGACCGCCCCATCAACGATCCCTTCGTGGACATGATTCTTGAGGCCAGTTGGGCAACCGGGCGCATTGTTCGCGACTACACCATGTTGTTTGACCCGCCGGGTATGCGACAAGCCGCACCCGCGGCACCCAGCCCGGCGCAAATCCCGGCGCCCCCGCCCGTCAGCCGGGCCACCACGCCCGCGCCAGCTGCACCCGTATCGCCAGCGGCGACGGCAACGCGACCTGCAGAGCCCACCAGGAATGCCGTGAGTACGCCCGCTCGCCCGGCTGTGGTGGCCCAAGCGCCGCGCCCGGAGACCGGCCAGGTCACCGTCAAGTCCGGCGACACCGCCAGCAAAATAGCCAACGCGACAAAACCCGCCAACGTCTCGCTTGACCAGATGCTGGTCGCCTTGTTGCGTGCTAACCCCGCGGCCTTCGTGGGTGACAACGTCAACCGCGTCAAGGCCGGCGCGATCATCAACGTCCCCACCGAGGAACAAGCCGGCGCAACCCCGGCGGTCGAGGCCACGCAAATCATTGTGGCGCAGAGCAAGGATTTCAACGATTACCGCAGAAAACTTGCCGGCAGTGCGCCAAGCGCCGCGGTTGCCGCCGCCGACCGCAAAGCCAGCGGTAGCGTGCAAGCCACTGTTGAAGACAAGAAGCCTGCGACTACCGCACCCGACAAGCTCACCCTGTCCAAAGGGGCGGTTCAAGGGCGGCCCACTGAAGACCAGTTGGCCAAGGAACGCAGCGCCAAGGAAGCCGCCAGCCGGGCCGCTGAAATCGCCAAGAATATCAGTGACCTCAGCAAGCTGGGGGCCGCGTCAAGCGCAGTGGCACCTGGCCTGCCGGCCTCCGCAACCGCGCCCGCCCAACCAGGCCCTGCGGTCGTTGCCGCAGCCGTCACGCCCCCGGTTGCAGCCAGCTCGGCGCCATCGGAACCGGCCAGTGCGGCCGTATCGGCGCCGGTGAGTGCGAGCGCCCAGACCGCCTCCGCACCCGCGCCGGCCGCATCGGTAGCTGCGAAACCACCCGTAGCCGTGGCCGTACCGGTATCTGAACCCGGTCTGGTCGATGGCCTGATCGAGAATCCCCTGATGCCGGCCGGCGCAGTCGGATTGATCGCTCTTTTGGCGGGGTTTGGCTTCTACCGGGCCAGGCAGCGCAAGAATGCCTCCCAAGTTGACAGCGCATTCCTGGAAAGCCGCCTACAACCCGACTCGTTCTTTGGCGCCAGTGGCGGGCAGAGTGTCGATACCAGTGACAGTGCCGCCACCGGCTCGTCCATGGTGTACTCGCCCAGCCAGCTTGACGCGGTCGACGACGTTGACCCGGTCGCCGAAGCCGATGTCTACCTAGCCTATGGCCGTGATCTGCAGGCTGAGGAAATCTTGAAGGATGCACTGCGTACCAATCCCGGACGTGTCGCCATCCACCAAAAGTTGCTTGAAATTTTTGCCAAACGGCGCGACACCAAGGGCTTCGAGGAGATTGCGACCCTGGCGTTCAAGGTCACGAACGGGGGCGGATCAGATTGGGAACGTGTTTGCGAACTGGGTCTTAGCATTGACCCAGGCAATGCCTTGTACCAGCCCGGCGGGCAACCCAACAACCCAGATGGCACGCCTTCCCAGCCGGCGCCACTCGAATACGCCAGCACGCTGACGGACAGCGTGGATACCGGTGTCACGCAGCCCCATGTGCTGGCAAGCGCCGGGCCCGTGGATCTGGATCTGGACCTCGACTTTTCGCTCGATGACGAACCCACCAGCGCCATCAGCGAAACTACGGCCAGCAGCGCCGAACCGGAGCTCCCTGCATTTGACCTGGACTTTGGACTGGACACCGAAGCGATCGAGCCGTTTGAGGCTGCCCCTGCGGCGGCAACCGATGCCCTCGAATTCTCCCTGCCCGACCTGGAGATTGCCGAGGACAGCCCGAGCCGCCCTGCTGCCAGCAGCGAGGAATTCAAACAACAGGCAGCCACGAGTTTTGGCGCGACCAGCCCGGTGCCGCTCGACCTGTCGGAACCCGAAGAAGCACCAGCGCCGGAAATGGGCATGCTGGAGTTTGACCTGGGCGACCTGTCGCTTGATTTGGGCGACACACCCGAGCCGGAGACCTCAA
The DNA here is from genome assembly GCF_003347515.1 of Rhodoferax ferrireducens. Classification (GTDB taxonomy): domain Bacteria; phylum Pseudomonadota; class Gammaproteobacteria; order Burkholderiales; family Burkholderiaceae_C; genus Rhodoferax. The sequence continues at coordinate 189,748 of NZ_QEII01000315.1, forward strand.
CCGCGCCTAGCACGCACGAAGATCCGCTGGTCACCAAGCTGGCGCTGGCTGAAGAATTCAAGGCCATTGGCGACGACGACGGGGCACGTGCCCTGATCGAAGAAGTCATTTCGGAAGCATCGGGCGACATGAAAATCAAGGCGCAGCGCGCCCTGAGCTATCTTTGATGACCGCGCGATGAACCCACCGTGAGGCTGGCACTCGGCATCAGCTACAACGGGCAAGCCTACCAGGGTTGGCAAAGCCAGCTATCCGGCCAGACCGTGCAGGACAAACTCGAAACAGCCTTGGGCAAGTTCACTGTGCAAAGGGTGTCAACCCTGTGCGCGGGCCGAACGGATGCGGGCGTGCACGGCCTGATGCAGGTAGTGCATTTCGACACGCCTTTGGCGCGCACGCCCTCTTCCTGGGTACGTGGCACCAACTCCTTTTTGCCGCAGGACATCGCGGTGGAATGGGCGCAAGCGGTACCGGACGAGTTTCATTGCCGCGCCAGCGCGCTGTCGCGCCGCTACGCCTATATCTTGCTGGAGTCGCCAGTGCGTCCCAGCGTGGACGCAGGCCGTGTGGGCTGGGCGTTTCGACCGCTGGACATGGACGCCATGCAGCAAGCCTCGACACACCTGCTGGGGGAGCATGACTTCACCTCGTTTCGGGCCTCCGCCTGCCAGGCCTTGTCGCCCGTCAAGACACTTCAGCGCATCGATATTTCGCGGCGTGGCGCCTACTGGCGCTTTGAATTTGAAGCCAATGCGTTTCTGCACCACATGATTCGCAACATCATGGGTTGCCTGATTGCCGTGGGCCAGCACAAGCATCCGCCAGACTGGATCAGGCAGGTACTGTCCGAGCGTGACCGGGACGCCGCCGCGCCGACCTTCTCGCCCCACGGGCTTTATTTCCTCGGTCCGCGCTACGCCCCGCATTGGGGTATACCGGATCGCACGCCGGCCTATGATGGATTGCCATGAGCCAAATATCTCGTAAACAGCCAATTTTGAGCGACGCCGGGCCGCCCCAAGGCGCGAAGACCCACTCGGGGGGCAGCGCAGTACACACAGTGACAAGCGTGGGGGCTCTATCTCTCCAACGTACGCGCATCAAGATTTGCGGCCTGACGCGTGAACAGGACGTGGATGCGGCCGTGGCCGCTGGCGCTGACGCGGTCGGCTTTGTGCTGTACGAGAAAAGTCCGCGCTACGTGTCGCCCCAACGCGCTGCCGAACTGGCCCGGCGCTTGCCGCCCTTCATCACGCCTGTCCTTCTTTTCGTCAATGAACCGACTACAAAAATAATAGCTGCCTACGCAATGGTTGCGGGGGCTACAGTCCAATTTCATGGTGAAGAAACACCAGAACAGTGCCTGGACGCCACGCACCAGGGAGCCCGGCCGTTTTTGCGGGCGGCGCGCATCCCGATGGGCGCAGCCGGCAGCGGCTTTGATCTCGTAAAATATGCGTCTGATTATTCAAAAGCCCAAGCCATTTTGCTCGACGCGCATGTCGATGGGTATGGTGGCGGTGGGCAAACATTCAATTGGTCACTGCTGCCTCCAAACGTCAACGCTCACCTCGTCTTGAGTGGTGGGCTGAACGCTGCCAACGTGATCGACGGCATTGTGCAGGTGCGGCCCCGGTGCAAGACCCTGGCCGTTGATGTGAGCTCGGGGGTGGAAGTGTCCGGCCCCGGCCACAAGGGCATCAAGGATCCCGAAAAAATCAACCAGTTTGTCGCCGCCGTTCGCGCCGCCGACCAACAACTTGCAGAGATGTCAAAACATGTTTGAGTACCAACAACCCGACCCGCGGGGCCACTTCGGCATTTATGGCGGCAGTTTCGTCTCCGAGACGCTGACGCACGCCATCAATGAACTCAAGGCGGCCTATGCCAAGTACCAGTTTGACCCGGCCTTTGTCGCCGAATTCAACTACGAGCTGGCGCATTTTGTGGGTCGTCCTTCGCCCATTTACCATGCCGACCGCATGAGTCGCGAACAGGGCGGCGCGCAGATTTTTCTCAAGCGCGAGGACCTGAACCACACCGGCGCCCACAAGATCAACAATACCATCGGCCAGGCGATGCTGGCCAAGCGCATGGGCAAGCCGCGCGTGATTGCCGAAACCGGCGCCGGCCAGCACGGCGTCGCCACCGCCACCATCTGCGCCCGCTACGGGCTGGAATGCGTGGTCTACATGGGCAGCGAAGATGTCAAGCGCCAAAGCCCCAATGTGTACCGCATGAAACTGCTGGGTGCCACGGTGGTACCGGTCGAGAGCGGCAGTCGCACGCTCAAGGACGCGCTGAACGAAGCCATGCGCGACTGGGTGGCGAACGTGGACAACACCTTCTACATCATCGGCACGGTGGCGGGGCCACATCCCTACCCGATGATGGTGCGCGACTTCCAGAGCGTCATCGGTACCGAGTGTCTGCTGCAAATGCCCGAGATGCTGGCGCAACAGGGTTGCAAAACGGCGCAACCTGACGCGGTCGTCGCCTGTGTCGGCGGCGGCAGCAATGCCATGGGCATCTTCTACCCCTACATCCGGCATGAAAACACCCGCCTGATCGGCATCGAAGCGGCGGGCGAAGGCATGGACTCCGGCCGCCACTCGGCTTCGCTGCAGCGCGGCAGCCCCGGTGTGCTGCACGGCAACCGCACTTATGTACTGCAGGACGACAATGGCCAGGTGACCGAGACCCATAGCATCAGCGCCGGGCTGGACTACCCCGGTGTCGGCCCGGAACATGCCTTTCTGAAAGATATTGGTCGCGCCGAATACGTGGGCATCACGGACAAGGAGGCGCTGGAGGCCTTCCACTATCTGTGCCGTACCGAAGGCATTATTCCTGCACTCGAATCAAGTCATGCCGTCGCCTATGCCATGAAGTTGGCCAAAACCATGCGACCTGACCAATCGATCCTGGTCAATCTGTCCGGCCGGGGCGACAAGGACATTGGCACCGTGGCTGACCTGAGCAATGCCGACTTTTTCTGCCGCCCGAGTTGCACCGGCCAGTCGGTGAAGGGCGGAGAAACATCCGCTGTGGGTGCCGCAGAGCAAATCGTGAGGATGCCCAAATGAGCCGTATTGCCGCTACTTTTTCCGCCCTGAAAGCAACAGGCCGCAAGGCGCTCATCCCCTACGTGACCGCCGGGTTTCCGTTTGCGGATGTCACGCCCGAGTTGATGCATGCCATGGTGGCGGGCGGCGCCGATGTGATCGAACTGGGCGTCCCTTTTTCCGACCCGAGTGCCGACGGCCCCGTGATTCAGAAAGCCGGCGACAAGGCGCTGGCCCAGGGCATAGGCATGGTGCAGGTGCTGGACATGGTGCGCGCCTTTCGCACCCAGGACGCCACAACACCCGTGGTGCTGATGGGCTACGCCAACCCGGTGGAACGCTACAACCAGAAACATGACCGCAAAGACGGCCAAAGCGCTTTTGTGACGGATGCCGCCCAAGCTGGGGTGGACGGCGTTCTGATCGTCGACTACCCGCCCGAAGAATGTCAGGACTTCGCCGCTGAGCTGAAAAGTCATGGGCTGGACCTGATCTTCTTGCTGGCCCCGACCAGCACGGATGAGCGCATGCAGCAGGTCGCCGCGGTGGCCAGCGGTTATGTCTATTACGTCTCGCTCAAGGGCGTGACCGGTTCCGGCGCGCTGGACACGGGCGCCGTGGAAGCCATGTTGCCACGCATTCGCCAGCATGTGAAGGTGCCGGTAGGCGTCGGTTTTGGCATCCGCGACGCCGCCACGGCCCGCACCATCGGCCAGGTGGCGGATGCGGTGGTGATTGGCAGCAAGATCATTCAGTTGATTGACGAGCAGCCGCGCAACCAGGTCGCGCCGGTTGCCCAGAAATTCCTGCGCGAAATCCGGACCGCGCTGGATTCATAATCCACCCCGGAACTGAAACTGTGCGGGACAGATCGCAGTGATGCGGTCGCCAAGCCTGCACTGTCCTCAACAAATGAAGGTGAACCCATGAGCTGGCTCGAAAAACTCCTCCCCCCCAAAATTCAACACACCAATCCGGCCGACCGACGCAGCGTGCCGGAAGGTCTGTGGATCAAGTGCCCCAGTTGCGACTCCGTGCTCTACAAAACGGATCTGGAGCAAAACCAGAACGTCTGCCCCACCTGCAGCCACCACCACCGCATCGGTGCGCGGCCTCGGCTCAATGTGTTCCTGGACAACGAGGGGCGCTTCGAAATCGGACAGGAAGTGCTGCCGGTCGACGCCCTCAAGTTCAAGGACAGCCGCAAGTACCCGGAGCGTTTGAAAGAGGCACTGGAAAACACCGGCGAGACCGACGCGCTGGTGGTGATGGGTGGCGCGGTGCATGGCATCAGCCTGGTGGCGGCCTGCTTTGAATTCGAGTTCATGGGCGGCAGCATGGGCTCGGTGGTGGGCGAACGCTTTGTGCGCGGCGTGCATGCCGCGATTGAGCAAAAAGTGCCCTTTGTCTGCTTCACCTCCACCGGCGGCGCGCGCATGCAGGAAGGCCTGCTGAGCCTGATGCAAATGGCCAAGACCAATGCCTCGCTCACCCGGCTGGCCAAAAAAGGCTTGCCTTACATCAGCGTGCTGACCGACCCGACCATGGGCGGCGTGAGCGCCGGCTTTGCCTTCCTGGGTGACGTGGTAATTGCCGAACCCAAGGCGCTGATCGGCTTTGCCGGACCGCGCGTGATTGAATCCACCGTTCGTGTCACGCTGCCGGAAGGCTTTCAGCGCGCCGAATTCTTGCAGACCAAAGGCGCCATCGACTTCATTTGTGACCGCCGCGAACTGCGCAAGACCGTGGCCAGTACGCTGGCCATGCTGCAGCGCCAGCCCGCCGACGCAGTGATCTGAACAAGGCCAGTTCGGTGAGGCGTCAGACCTGACGGATCAGGTGGCCAGCAAGACCCAGCCCTGCAGGTGGCCGAGCAAAATAGAGGCGATCTGCAGCAGCACCAGCAGCACCAGCGGCGACAGGTCGATGCCTCCGACCAGCGGCAGCACGCGCCGGATGGGCGTCAGGGGCGGCGCACACAGGCGCTCGATCACATCCGACATGACCGAATGGGTCTGCACCCAGGACAGGACCGCGTAAACGATCACCAGGCCGGTCAGCCCGGAGATGACCAGTCGCAGCAAACCGAAAACGGCCAGAATCGGCACGGCAAACAAGCCGCCATCGGCCCCGGCCAGCACCCACAGCAGGACAAACTGCGTCGATTCCAGTAAATAGGCGCCCACCAGGCTGGCCAGATCCCAGCGTCCTGCCGCCGGCACCACGCGCCGCAGCGGCAACACCAGCCAGTCGGTCAGGGCAAAAACAAAGCGCCCCAGCGGATTGCCCGAGCGACTGGACATGGGAATGCGCTGGTACTGCATGTACAGACGCAGCAAACAGGCACCACCCAACACGCCGGTAACGACCTCAAGCAACAGGGAAATAATTTGATAGAGCATGAAATAGGTGCGGGGCAGCTTTACCGTTACGAGACGTGTAGCCAGTTCTGCCTTCCGCTGATTAGGGAATGTAAATCTCACCGCATCATAGCGACAGGTCGCGGGCCACTTAAAATGTACGGTTTCGGCCCGAAATGGCCGCTCGTCGTCCTTATCCGCGCCGCCTTCGTGGCCCCCACCCTACTATTGCGTCCTTCATGTCCGATCACAACACTCCCTTAGCGCCCCAAGACGAAAACCAGCTGATTTTGGAGCGGCGCGAAAAACTCAAGGCCATCCGCCAGCAGCAGGCCGAAGGCAAAGGCGTGGCCTTCCCCAACGATTTCAAACCCAGCGACCACGCCGCCGACCTGTTTGCCGCCCATGCGGGCCAGACCCCGGAGGGCCTGATTGAGCAAGGTGCTACCGCCAAGGTCGCCGGGCGCATGATGCTCAAGCGCGTCATGGGCAAGGCCAGCTTTGCGACGCTGCAGGACAGCACCGGCCGCATCCAGATCTACATCAAGGGCGAAGACATCGGCGCCGAGCTGTACGCCAGTTTCAAACACTGGGATCTGGGCGACATCGTGGCCGCTGAAGGCAAGGTCTTCAAGACCAAGACCGGCGAGCTCTCCATCCACGCCACCCGCGTGCGCCTGCTGACCAAGAGCCTGCGCCCTCTGCCCGACAAGTTCCACGGCATGAACGATCAGGAAGTGAAATACCGCCAGCGCTATGTCGACCTGATCACCGACGAGACCGCACGCAAGCGCTTTGTGGCGCGCTCCAAAGCCGTCAGCGGCATCCGCCAGTTCATGGTGGCGCACAACTTCCTGGAAGTCGAGACGCCGATGCTGCACCCGATTCCGGGCGGCGCCAACGCCAAGCCTTTCACAACGCACCACAACGCGCTGGACCAGCAGATGTTCCTGCGCATCGCGCCCGAGCTCTACCTGAAGCGCCTGATCGTCGGCGGCTTTGACCGCGTGTTCGAGATCAACCGCAGCTTTCGCAACGAAGGCATCTCGGTGCGCCACAACCCCGAGTTCACCATGATGGAGTTCTACGCGGCCTACTGGGATTACCAGGACCTGATGACCTTCACTGAAGCGCTGGTGCGCGACGCGGCGCAGAAGGCCGTCGGCACCCTGCAACTGACCTATGGCGGCAAGGCGGTCGATCTGACCCAGCCGTTTGAGCGCCTGACGATTCACGAGGCGATCTGCAAGTACACCGAAGCCGCTGAAGCCCTGGAAGACGGTAGCGGCCTGAGGGTGGACAACGCCGCCTGGCTCATCAACGCGCTGCGCAAACTCGGCTTGTCGGAAGGCAAAAACAAGCTGTCCACCCGCTCGCTGGCCAGCTTGCAAGTCATGTACTTTGAAGAAACCGTGGAAGAAAAGCTGTGGCAGCCAACCTTCATCTGCGAGCACCCGGTCGAAATCTCGCCCCTGGCCCGTGCCAGCGACCATAAGCCGGGCGTGACCGAGCGCTTTGAACTCTACATCACGGGACGCGAATTTGGCAATGGTTTCTCCGAGCTCAACGACGCCGAAGAACAGGCCGCCCGCTTTCACGCCCAGGTCGCAGCCAAGGAAGAAGGCGACGACGAAGCCATGTTTTACGACCACGACTTCATTCGTGCCCTCGAATACGGCATGCCCCCCACCGGCGGCTGCGGCGTTGGCCTGGACCGCTTGATGATGTTGCTGACCGACAGCAGCAGCATCCGTGACGTGATCCTGTTCCCGGCCCTGCGGCGCGAGGCTTGAGCTTATTTTCAAGCGAAATAGGCCTCTAGCCCTCGCCCCCCTGCGTAGACAGCTATGACAACCATAGCATCCAAACCACTCAAATACCTGCTGGGCTATCCCGAGGACACGCTGGCGCAGGTCCAGCAGCTGGTCGCCAGCAACAGCCTGGGCGCGTGGCTACTGAAAAAATACCCCGGCAACCATGGCGTGCGCACCGACAAAGCCCTGTTTGAGTATGTGCAGGAGCTCAAACAAAGCCACTTGCGCGGCGCCGACCCGCTGGCCAAGGTGGCTTTTGACAGCAAGCTGCAGGTGGTGCAACACGCCTTGGGCACACACACCACGATCTCGCGCGTGCAGGGCAGCAAACTCAAGTCAAAACGCGAAATCCGGATCGCGGCCCTGTTCAAGGACACGCCGCCGGAGTTTCTGAAAATGATCACGGTGCACGAACTGGCGCACTTGAAGGAACGCGCTCATGACAAGGCCTTCTACCAGCTCTGCAGCTACATGGAACCGAGCTACCACCAGCTGGAGTTCGAGGTGCGCATGTATTTGACGCACCTGGAGCTGGCGGGGACGCGCTTGTGGGGCGCGACGGGTGGGGACGCCGGCTGAGGCAAGCCGAGAAGCCGGGGCAGGCCTTCACGCCCTGCCATGACCGACAAGTGCCCCTTACGGCTGCTCATTCCGTTTCCAAATCATTCGTGTCTAGGCGCGAAGCCGCAGGCAGTGCTGTAGCACGACAAGGCGAAGCAACAACGACACGGATGATTTAGAAATGGAATCAGTGCCGGCAAAACCGCCGGCGCGCAAGCTTCAGGAAGTAGTGGCAGCGCTTTCCAGGCGGCGCTTGCGATTGACGGCCGCGTTGACGTCGCGTTCATTCAAGCCGTACATATCGGCAAACTCCGCCGGTGTCTTGCCGCTGCTCTCGAAGGCCCGGAGCAAGGCCTCCTGTTTCGCCATTTTTAGATCGTGCTCGGCCAGTGCTTCTTCCAGCAAGGCGTTGGCATCGGCATCGTTGGTCTGGACCCGCGTCAGATAGTCCTGGCGGCTCAGGCCGGAGGCCTCAAATGCGGCCAGCAGTTGCGCGCGCAACTTGGGCCGCAAATCTTCTTTGGTCCGGCCCTGGCGGCGGCGGAACAGCTCCAGCAGGGCCAGGTAGACATGTTCCGGCGACACATCGGCCACTGCCACGCCTTGGAGGTCGTGACGCTGCTTGCCGGCCGCCACGCATTGCAGGTAACGCGTTGAGCGCGTATGCAGGCCCAGTGCGGCTTTGAGGCTGTCGCGCTCGAACTGCTCGGGGTGAGCGGCCAGCAGCTCCTGAAAAATCCCGAGCTTGAGCGGCAAGAACTCGGCACCAAACAGATGCGGATAGAGTTCAAACAGCTTTTCCAGCACGGGCTGGACCGATTGCGAGCGATCCGCCCGCGTGGGTCGGGTCTTGGCTGGTGTCGGCTCAACGGCTTGGACAGCGGTTTCTGATGTGTCTGATGGAGTAGAGGTCATGGAATTAAGCATTCGGAGCAACCCGTGATTGTCAACCAAGTGGGGAATGTGTCAGGGCGATGGTGGGCGCAACGGTTTGAGCAGCTCGCTGAGCCCGTTGTGGTCGATCTCGTGCATCAGGGCGAGCAGCCGGCCGATTTCGCCTTTGGGGACGCCCTCGCGCACAAACCAGTGCAGATAATCGCCCGGCAAATCGGCCAGAATGCGCCCCTTGTACTTGCCAAACGGCATGGTGCGCGTCACCAGCAACTGGAGATCCTCGGGATGCATGTTCAGCCCCCCGCACGCTTGACGACAAAGCCCTGGGCCTTCAACGCTTCCATGACCCGGTCGCAGTGGTCGCCCTGCACCTCAATCACGCCGTCCTTGACCGTGCCACCCGAGCCGCAGGCGGTCTTGAGCTGCTTGCCCAGGGCGACCAGCGCCAGAGGCTCTAGCGCCAGCCCGCGCACCAGGGTCACGCCCTTGCCGGCCCGGCCCTTGGTTTCGCGCGACACGCGCACCACGCCGTCGGACGGCGGGCGCGCCGGGGCGGCGCTGCAGCGGCAGCTCGCGGTCGGCTGACGGCACACCGGGCACATACGCCCGCTGTCGGTGGAATAGACCAAGCCACCGCTTGTGGATCTGGATTTCATGGGTAGGTGAAACAATGCGAAGTGAGGCCTAATTGTCGGGGATGGCACAGCGCTTTCAAGCCGATACCATCCGGTCCGGGCCATGGACGACGCCGCTCTGGGCCAAGGCACAGCAGTTCGCTATATTTTTTATAGCATCCTGCGCATATCGGATAAGGGCTATGTGCCAAAATGCCTCATATTTTTACTTATCCAGAGGAATCCCACCATGTCACGTCCCAATGTTTGGGCGACCAAGGTCGCCGCCCTGATTCAAGGGGGCAACAGCGCGGCCGCCCTGGACCAGATCAAGGTGGCCCCCACGGTGAAGGACCTGCAGCAACTGCGCACCCTGCTCATCAGCGCCAAGCTGCTGGCGCGCCACCCCAATATCGACTCAGCGACCCAGGACATGATCACGGCCCTGTCGTCGCCCCGGCTGCACCGTTCACCCTAGATTCGGCGCCGAACCGGCCCAAAACGGATTAACCCCATTTGGGAGACCGGGAGGGACACGAAGTGCCGAGACTGGGAGCAATATAAGCCGCTCAAGGCAGCAAGGCCAGCGCATGCATGTAGTCCGGCTGCACCATCAGGGCATCCCAATCCGGGGCCGGGCTGCATGGCAAGAGGGCACGACGACGCGCCTCGCTGGCCTCCTGCGGTTGCCAGCCGCCTTTGAGTTGCGCCTCGGTCAGGCCGTCAATCAGTTCATCAACGGCAAGCCCGCCACCGTCACTGCTGGCCAGCGACTGGTTGCACAGCAAGACGAGGTCGCAGCCGGCGTTCAGCGCCGCCACGGCCGCCTGTGTGTAGCTCACCGGCTGGCCGTCGATCAGACGCGCGCCGGCCATGGACAGGTCGTCGCTGAAAATGGCACCACCAAAGCCGAGCTGGCCACGCAGGATGTCGTTCAGCCATTTGGATGAAAACCCGGCCGGGCGCGCATCGACCTTGGGGTAGATCACATGCGCGGGCATAACGCTGCTGAGCGTGCTGTTGAGCCAGCCGTAGGGGGCGGCGTCCTCCGCCAGAATCGCTTTCAAGCTGCGCTTGTCGACCGGGATATCGGTGTGCGAATCGGCTTTGACGAAGCCGTGGCCCGGAAAATGTTTGCCGCAATTGGCCATGCCGCTTTGCAGCAAGCCGTGCATCAGGCTCTTGGCCAGCAGACTGACCACGCGTGGGTCACGCGTAAAGGCGCGGTCGCCAATCACGCTGCTCTCGCCAAAATCAAGGTCCAGCACCGGGGTGAAGCTGAAATCCACGCCGCAGGCGCGCAGCTCGGCGCCCAGCACGAAGCCGCAGGCGGTGGCTGCGTTGGTCGCGCGCATGGCGCCTGCGCCCTCGCCTGCCTTGCCGTCGTTCAGCCACAGCTCGCCCAAGGCCCGCATCGGCGGCAGATGCGTGAAACCATCGGTCTTGAAGCGCTGCACGCGGCCGCCTTCGTGGTCGACGCAGATCAGCAGGTCGCGCCGCACTCTTTTGATTTCGCGGCACAGCTGGGCCAGTTGCGCCCGGTCCTGCCAGTTGCGGGCAAACAGGATGATGCCGCCGACCAGCGGGTGTTTGAGGCGCTGGCGGTCAATTTTGCTCAGGCTCAGGCCCGCGACGTCGATGATGAGGGGGGCTTGTTGGGGCATGGTTGACTTTCAAGAAAAAACAATACGCTATTTATTTTATAGCTACTTGCGCTTATTGGCCGGGGGCTAGAGGCTTGTTTTATCCAAACTTTCGACCACACAGAAGCTGGCGGCGTAATCGGTTTCGTCCGTCACGCTCACATGCACGCTCAGGCCCTTGCCCTCAAACCAGTCTTTCAAGCCGCCGTACAGCACGATGGCCGGTTTGCCACTGGCCAGGTTGCTGATTTCACACAGACGCCAGGTCATGGGCATGACCATGCCCAGGCCGATGGCTTTGCTGAAGGCTTCTTTGGCGCTGAAACGGGTGGCGAGGTAACGAATGCCGCGCTCGGGCCAGCGCGCGCTACGGGCTTGCCAAGTGGCGAACTCGGCATCACTCAGGATCTTGCGCGCAAAGCGGTCGCCGTGGCGCGCCAGGCTGGCGCGGATGCGACGTACATCGCAGATATCGGTGCCGATGCCGTAAATCATTCGTCATCCATGGATTGCCGCGCTGCGCTTTCCATGACAAAAAACGGTCATGATTGGCCTTCATGGATGCAGCGCAGATAGTCCTGCACCGTGGCGCTGTAGCCCAGCTCCAGCGCGTCGGCGATCAGCGCGTGGCCGATGGAGACTTCGGCCACACCCGGCACGGCCTGGATAAAGGCGGCGAGGTTGTCGCGATTCAAGTCGTGGCCGGCATTCACACCCAAACCGGCCTGCTGCGCGGCCTGCGCAGCTGCGGCAAAGCGCGCCAGCTCGGCCGCTTGCTGCGGCGTGCCCCAGGCGGCGGCGTAAGGCTCGGTGTAGAGCTCGACCCGGTCGGCACCCACGGCCTTGGCGGCAGCCATTGCGGTGGGATCAGCGTCCATGAACAGGCTGACGCGCACGCCCCAGGCACGGGCTTGGGCGATCAAGGGACGCAGACGCTCGGCGTCGGCGGGGAAACTCCAGCCATGATCACTGGTGAACTGGCCTTCGCTGTCGGGCACAAAAGTCATCTGGTGCACCGGCAGTTGGCGATCCAGCAGGTCACGCACGCAGTCCATCAGGTTGTGAAACGGGTTGCCTTCGACGTTGAATTCACGATCCGGCCAGGCCTTCATCAAGGCCGCCAGATCGCGCACATCATCGGCCCGGATGTGGCGTTCGTCCGGGCGCGGATGCACTGTGATGCCATTGGCTCCGGCCTGCAGGCACAGGGTCGCCGCCCGCGTGACGCTGGGGATGCCCAGATGGCGCGTGTTGCGCACCAGGGCCACTTTGTTCAGGTTTACCGAAAGAGCGGTCCGAGCCGCCTGGCCGCCCAAAGGCGAGGAAGCCCCCTCGGGGGGCAGCGTATTACACGTAGTGGAAAGCGTGGGGGTCATATATCTATAAAGATTGCAGGTCAATCATCATTTGCCGCGTGCGCAGGGTTGTCACGCCGCAATGGTAATTCAGCAGCGTGCGCAATTGCGGTTTGAGTTCTGCCATCACTACCGAGCAAGCGCGCAAGGTGGCGGTGAACGGCGCGCTCTGCGCCAGCGACGCTTGCAGGGCGACCCATTGCGCGCCGGTCAGGCTGGCGCGGTCGGTCGGGTGGGTCTGGCGCAGGCCCCCCTCGGGCACCAGGGTGTAGCGCTGATGCGGGTCCAGATCGATCAGCGTCATGGTCTGCACGTCCAGCAGCGGCAACAGGCCGATCTCGCGCAGCAGCAGCAGCTCGAAGGCACGCAAGGCGGATTGCAAGGCCTCGCCGTGTTCCGAGGCAATCACCTGCACCACATTGGCATACACGTCGAAGAGACCGGGGTGCGGGTCGTCGCGCGCCAGCAAGGTCAACAGCAGTTCATTGAGGTACAGGCCGGACATCAGCGCGTCGCCGGTCGGCATGACGTGGCCGCCCATCCATTCCGCGCCCTTGAGCGTGCGGATTTCGGCGTCCCCACCAAACGCGACGTGCAGCGGCTGCAAGGGCAACAGGATGGGGCGAAAGCTGGAACTGGGCCGCTTGACGCCCTTGGCCACCAGCGCAATGCGGCCGTAGTGGCGCGTGAACACTTCCAGAATCAGGCTCGACTCGCTCCAGTCGTAGCGGTGCAGAACGTAAGCGGGTTCGTCAGAGATGCGTTTGGTCGCCACGGAGGGATCAACAGATCACTGGTAGCCGAAGGAACGAACGCGGGCCTCGTCATCGGCCCAGCCGGAGCGCACTTTGACCCACATCTCAATGAACACCTTGCAGTCCAGCGCTTTTTCCAGCTCGACGCGGGTCTCCATCCCGATGCGCTTGATGCGCTCGCCCTTGTCGCCAATCACCATGGCTTTGTGGGTGTCGCGCTCGACCACGATGGTGGCGGCAATGCGGAGCAGACGTTTTTGCTTGCCGCGGCCCGCTTCTTCCTCGAACTTGTCGATCACCACGGTGGAGGTGTAGGGCAACTCGTCGCCGGTCAGACGGAACAGCTTTTCACGCACGGTCTCGCTGGCCAGGAATTTTTCGCTTCGGTCGGTCAACTCGTCTTCGGCGTACCACCAGGCTTGTTCGGGCAGGTATTTTTCGCAGATGCCCAGCATGCGCTCGATGTCCTTGGCGTTCTTGGCCGACATCGGCACGAACTCGGCAAAGGTATGGCGCTGCTGCATTTCCTGCAGCCACGGCGCAATGTCGGCGCGGCGCGTGACCTGATCGAGCTTGTTGGCCACGAGCAGGGTCGGGATGTCCTTGCTCAGCAGCGCCAGCACCTTGGCATCGGCCTGGTTGAACATGCCGGCTTCGACCACGAACAGAATCAGGTCCACATCGCCCACCGCGCCGAGCACGGTTTTGTTGAGCGAGCGGTTCAGGGCGTTGTTGTGCCGGGTCTGGAAACCGGGAGTATCGACAAACACAAACTGCGTCGCGCCCTGGCTATGAATGCCGGTGATGCGGTGGCGCGTGGTCTGGGCCTTGCGCGAGGTAATGCTGATCTTCTGGCCGACCAGGGCATTCATCAGGGTCGATTTACCCACATTGGGTTTGCCGACGATGGCGATCAGGCCGCAGCGCTGGCCTTCAACGGGTTTGTCTGCCGGGGCGGCGACCCGCATGCTCTTGAGCATGCTTTCCACATCATTTTGGCCTTCAGCCCCCGTCGTATCTGCGTCAGCAGCTATTTTTTTAGTAGTAGTCATATATTGTCGCCGGGCCGCCCCAAGGCGATATGCGCCCCCTCGGGGGGCAGCGTGTTACACGAAGTGCTCTGGAAGAGCGACGTAGTCAAAAGCGTGGGGGTCATTTTGTTGCCTTTGCCTTGATTGTTTGCAGCATCGCGGCAGCTGCGGCCTGTTCACCAGCACGGCGTGATCCACCGATGCCGCGCTCTGAAAAATTGAGTTCGATAATTTCACACTCGACGTCAAACGTCTGCTTGTGCGCAGCGCCTTGTGTGCCCACCACCCGGTACAACGGCAGGTTCATTTTGCGCCCCTGCAGCCATTCCTGCAGCTCGGTCTTGGGGTCTTTGCCAATGGCTTCCATGGTCGGGTTGATTTCCACCGCCTTGAACAGGCGCTGCACCAGACTTTGTGCCGCAGCGAAACCGGCATCCAGATAGACCGCCCCGATAATGGCCTCCAGGGCGTCGGCCAAAATGGACGGCCTCTTTTGCCCCCCGGAGCGGGCCTCACCCTCACCCAGACGAAGCACCTCAGGCAAACCCAGCTCAACAGCCAACTGGTGCAGCGTATCCTGCTTGACCAGGTTGGCACGTATGCGGGACAAGTCGCCTTCCGGCAACGCGCTCAGACGCGCAAACAGCAAATCAGACACCGCCAGGTTCAGGACGGAGTCCCCCAGGAACTCCAGCCGTTCGTAATGATCAATGGAAAAACTGCGGTGCGTCACGGCCTGCGTCAACAGGTTGATGTTCGAAAATTCATGCTGCAAACGATGTTGCAGCGCTATTAAGCCTTCATTCACGCTTGCACATCTCTCATACTTCGGGATTCACGCATTACTTGGAGCGCCCGGCATACTTGAGCGTCAGGTAACCCGGACCGACCAGATGAATTTCGCGCTCGTACGCGAAACTGACGACGATTTTGTCGCCTTGTTTGGTCACTTCAAGATCCTTGCCTGAAATGGAGCTGATATTGTCCACCGCCGCCGCTTTGTCAAAAATACTGCGCACTTCCGCCACCGTATTGCCTTCACGCGCCTTGTTGGCCGCTTTGGAAACCGCCTGGTATTCGATGGCGGTTGGCACTATTTGCGCAAAAATCACACCAGTCACGGCCAGCAAGCCGCCAACCACCAAGAGCCCCAAAAACGACAGCCCGCGCTGCCTGGACTTGAATTGATGTGTCATAAATTATCCTAATCAGTTGAGCGACAGAGATATCAGTTGAATGAGCCGATGCGCTTCAGGCTGCCGAAGTTCATCCAGACGAAGAATGCTTTGCCGACAATGTTCTTGTCAGGCACGAAACCCCAGTAGCGCGAGTCCAGCGAATTGTCACGGTTGTCGCCCATCATGAAGTAGTGGCCCTGCGGCACTTTGCACACCACGCCTTGCACGCTGTAGTGGCAATTTTGTTTGAATGCAAAGTCGTCCGCGCCCGGCACAAATGCGGGGCGGTCATCGTCATTGAGCAGCCGGTGCTTGTGCGTACCCAGCGTCTCTTCATACTGCTTGAAGTAACGCATCATGTCTTCGTCAAAGAACTCCGGCAACGTCACGGTTTCAATCACTTTGCCATTGATGGTCAATCGCTTGTTCAAGTAGGCCACCTCGTCACCGGGTACACCGACCACCCGCTTGATGTAATCCAGACTGGGCTTGGGCGGGTAGCGGAACACCATGACATCACCCCGCTGCGGTTTGTTGCCCTCGGTGATCTTGGTATTGATCACTGGCAGACGGATACCGTAGTGAAACTTGTTAACCAGGATGAGGTCACCCACCAGCAGCGTCGGGATCATGGAACCGGAAGGAATCTTGAAGGGCTCAAACAGGAATGAGCGCAGGAAGAACACGGCAATGATCACCGGGAAAAGCCCTGCGGTCCAGTCCAGCCACCAGGGTTGCGCCAGAATGCGGCCCCGGGCCTCGGCGACATCCACGTCGACCTGGCTGATGCCCTGCTTGCCCAACTCAGCGCGGCGCACCGTGGCATCGGATTCCAAGAGCGTTGCGGTATTTTGACGCTGCGGCAGAAAGTAAAACCGTTCCGCCAGCCAATAA
Source organism: Rhodoferax ferrireducens (assembly GCF_003347515.1). Lineage (GTDB taxonomy): Bacteria > Pseudomonadota > Gammaproteobacteria > Burkholderiales > Burkholderiaceae_C > Rhodoferax. Next base: position 205,912 of record NZ_QEII01000315.1, read on the forward strand.
ATGCCGGTCACGACCGTTGCCAAAAACAGCAGAAGCGCAAAGTTACCTTCGACTACACCAAAATACCAGGCGCCGGCGTAGCCCACGAAGGCCGCCAGAATGAAAGAAGTTAGAACCTGCATTAACCGTCCACCTGCAAAATTGCCAAAAATGCCTCTTGCGGCACTTCAACCGAACCAATTTGCTTCATGCGTTTTTTACCTTCTTTTTGTTTATCGAGGAGTTTGCGCTTGCGCGAAATGTCGCCGCCATAGCACTTGGCGATCACGTTCTTGCGCAGTGCCTTGATGGACTCCCGCGCAATGATATTGGAGCCGATGGCGGCCTGGATGGCCACGTCGTACATCTGGCGCGAAATAATTTCGCGCATCTTGGCCACCACTGCCCGGCCGCGGAATTGCGACTGCGAGCGGTGCACGATGATGGACAGGGCATCGACCTTGTCGCCGTTGAGCAGAATATCAACCTTCACCACGTCGGCCGCGCGGTACTCCTTGAACTCATAGTCCATGGACGCATAACCACGCGACACGGACTTGAGCTTGTCAAAGAAATCCAGCACGATTTCAGCCAGCGGCATCTCGTAGGTGAGCATCACCTGACGACCGTGGTAGGCCATGTTCATTTGCACGCCGCGCTTCAAGTTGGCCAGCGTCATCACGGCGCCCACGTAGTCCTGCGGCATGTACAGATGCACGGTGACGATGGGCTCACGGATCTCGTCCATGCGGCCTTGATCAGGCATCTTGGACGGGTTCTCGACCATGCGCACCACGCCATCGGCCTGCACCACCTGGTAGACCACGCTGGGCGCCGTGGTGATCAGGTCCTGGTCAAACTCGCGCTCCAGGCGCTCCTGCACAATTTCCATGTGCAACAGCCCGAGGAAACCGCAGCGAAACCCGAAACCGAGGGCTTGCGACACTTCAGGCTCGTAGTGCAGCGATGAGTCGTTGAGCTTGAGCTTCTCCAGGCTGTCGCGCAAGCCTTCGTACTGGTTGGCCTCGGTCGGGTACAGCCCGGCGAACACCTGCGGCTGGATTTCCTTGAAACCGGGCAGTGCCTCAGTCGCCGTGAAGGCCGCACCTCCGGTGCCAGTTTTGATCAACGTAATGGTGTCGCCCACCTTGGCGGCCTGCAACTCGCGAATGCCGGCAATGATGTAACCGACCTCACCCGCCTCCAGGGAATCACGCGACTCATTGGCCGGCGTGAACACGCCGAGGTTGTCGGCGTTGTACATGGTGCCGGTAGCCATCATCTTGAAACGCTCTCCCTTGGCCAGGCGACCATCGACCACGCGTACCAGCATCACCACGCCGACATACGTGTCGAACCAACTGTCCACAATCATGGCGCGCAGCGGCCCGGCAGGGTTGCCCTTGGGCGGCGGCATTCTGGCGACGATTGCCTCCAGGATCTCGTCAATACCCATGCCGGTTTTGGCCGAACATGGAATGGCATCCGTCGCATCAATGCCGATCACATCTTCAATTTCAACCTTGGCGTTATCAGGATCGGCATTGGGCAAATCCATCTTGTTGAGTACCGGCACCACTTCCACACCCAGCTCAAGCGCCGTGTAGCAATTGGCCACCGTTTGCGCTTCAACACCCTGGCTGGCATCGACCACCAGCAGCGCGCCTTCGCATGCCGAGAGGGAACGACTCACTTCATAGGAGAAGTCAACATGCCCAGGGGTGTCAATCAAATTGAGGTTGTAAATCTGGCCGTTTTGCGCCTTGTATTTGAGCGCTGCCGTCTGGGCTTTGATGGTTATCCCGCGCTCTTTCTCGATGTCCATCGAGTCCAGCACTTGTGCTTCCATCTCCCGCGCCTGCAAACCACCACAGCGTTGAATCAAGCGATCTGCGAGTGTTGATTTGCCATGATCAATGTGCGCAATGATCGAAAAATTTCTGATGTGATTCATCAACGAGGACACTTAAGTGATTGAATTAAAACGATGAGACAAGAAAAAAGGGCGCGTCGAATTCTGACGCGCCCTGAACCAACAATCATTGGCAACTGCGAAGGTTGGAAATTCATTGTAGGCAAAAAGCCTAGAACGTACAGCCCAAAAAACAGTCCCCGTGAGTTGTTGCAGTGCAGCAACAGGAATTCTATACACAACTTATTAACAGCTTTGGTGGATCAGACTCTGGACAACTTGTGGGTGAACTGTGGACTGCCTGTGGAGCGGTTCAACTCATCCCGTATCGTGGACTTCGGCCTATTCGATATACCGGTTATCCGCGATGATCCGGCTCCATTCTACCCAAAACAGTAATTAGCCAAATCAAAAGTTAGTGAATGCCAACCTGAAAAAGTAAAAAAGACAGGTGAAAAATTTATTTCCCAGCTGTCTTTTGCAGGCGAATTCATTGAAAAAAACCCAAAACCCGAGTCCTGCTCAGGGTCTTGTGGCACTTGCTGACACTCAACGTGCCGGTCGAATCACGGCATATTGAGCCCATTCGCCCCGTCGAAACAGAACATTGATCGGCTTGGTTTTGTCGAGTTTGCCCAGCGCGGCTTCAAACTCCCGGACGTTGGCGACCTCGACGTTGGCTATCGCTACAACCACATCCCCCTCACGCAAACCCGCACGGGCAGCCGCCTCGGCGGCGGTCTCGACTTTCACGCCGCCCTTGATCTTGAGCTCTTTCTTTTGAGCGTCAGTCAGCTCGCTGACCGCCAGTCCCAGCGCCTGCCCAGCACTTGACGCCTTGGGCTTTTCTTCCTTGTCTGCAGCTTTCTTGGCGGGTTTGTCAGCCTCGATCTCGGCGATGGTGACTGCCAGTTCTTTCGTGGCGCCGCGACGAAACACGGTCAGCGCGCTACGGGTGCCAGGTTTGGTTGCGCCCACCATGCGCGGCAGGTCACTGGACTTCTCAACCGTCTTGCCCTCAAACTTCGTGATGATGTCGCCCGCTTCGACGCCCGCTTTCTCTGCAGGCGAACCAGCCTCGACACTGCGCACCAGTGCACCCTGAGGTTTGCCAAGTCCAATGGACTCCGCCACATCTTTGGTGACCTGGTCTATCTGTACGCCGATGCGACCACGCGATACACGGCCCGACACTCGCAATTGCTCACTGACACGTACCGCTTCATCCATCGGAATGGCAAACGAGATACCCATGGAGCCACCCGAGCGGGAATAGATCTGGCTGTTGATGCCCACGACTTCACCGCGCATATTGATCAGCGGGCCGCCCGAGTTACCGGGGTTGATGGCCACATCGGTCTGGATGAAAGGCAGGTAGTCGCCGGTGTCGCGTTGCTTGGCACTCACAATGCCGGCGGTCACTGTATTGTCCAGACCAAACGGCGAACCAATGGCCATGACCCATTCACCCACTTTGAGCCGGCTCACGTCGCCGACCTTCACTGCCGGCAGGCCTTTGGCTTCAATCTTGACAAGTGCAATATCGCTGCGCTTGTCGGCGCCAATAATTTTGGCCTTGTACTCACGATCATCAGTGAGGGTCACAATCACTTCATCGGCGCCGTCGACAACGTGCGCATTGGTCATGATGAGCCCGTCCGCCGAGAGAATGAAGCCCGATCCGACACCGCGCGGCTGCTCTTCCTCTTGCGGCTGAGGACGGTTTTGCCGCGGCGTCGGACGGGGCGTGTTCGGGATGGGCACGCCAAAGCGGCGGAAGAACTCCAGCATTTCCTCTTCGCCAGGGCTGCCAGAGCCGGAGCGTGGCGTTGCCTTTTCCAGCGTACGGATATTCACCACAGAAGGACCTACCTGCTCCACCAAGTCCGTGAAGTCCGGCAATGTGCGCACTTGAGCCACCGCAGACGTGGTCGGCACCAGCGCGAGCGACGCCGTCGCGGCCATGGCGCCTGCCAGGACACAGGCATTTAACTTCTTCCAATCGATTTGAATCATCACCGACCCTTCTTTGAAAAACATATTGACATATGGGGCTTCACTTCTTCCGCTCAAGTCCCTGTGCGAAAGCGACCAGGGTTTGCGGTGGCACTTCGCCGACGACGGTCAGCCACCAGTCCCCGATTCGACGCGTGAGCATGTGGGTGGCGCCGACGGCCTGGTTGCCGGGCTGACTATGACGCCGGGCGTCATAGACCTCGACAAAAAGCGATACCGATGCCAGCCCGTCGGAAAACACCCATTGCAAGGTGCTCTCATGGTTGGCGCCAGCGCCCGTCGCACCCACCAGGCGCTTGTAGCAACTCATGGGTTTGAAGCCAGGTACCACTTGCTTCAGGACCCAGCCCTCGGCGGCGGCCGTGGTTTTGACCATCTCAGGCTTCTCGACCTGATAGCCCTCGGTGTTGCCCATCATCTGGGTCAGTTTGCTCATGCTGACCGGCACGTCCAGCTGCAGCTCGGAGAATGCGGCCTGCTCCAGCACACGCCCACCGCCGTCCAGCGTCTGCAACTTGACCACCAAACCGGTTTTTTTCTCGCTCCAGACCCGGTAACCGAAGCGCAGGCTGTCTGCCGGCTGGAATTGCAGCACATCTGCGTCAAACCCGGCGACGCGTTCGTGGCCGGTCGCCCGGACGCCGTAAAACTGCGCGATGGAAGAATCATTGGCATGCAGCAAATTCGGGAAAAGCCCCAGTGATTCACGTTTTTCCGCTACCGCCACTCGGCTCTCAGGCAAGAAAGTCACGACTTGTTCGTTGCGCCGGAAGGTAGACCGGGGGGCGCCGGTCAGGGACTCAACGCGCTCCATCTGCTGCTCGCCATCACAAACGTGCCAAATACGGGCGCTCGACATGGCGCCTCCCACGGAGACCACAAAAGTACCTACATATGCACGTCGGCGCGAGGCCTCATGCATGCGCATCAGCCAATCGCTCACGTTGCGCTCGGCCGGTTTGCTCTCTATCGCGGATGACGCTGCAGAAGGGGGCTGGGCTTCCGCGGCCGCCAACAAGCCTAGCGTCATGGCCAAGACCCCTGCGGCGCATCGAATGCCTGTTCGGCGCCCGGCCGCAGGCATTGCGCCGACCGTTCTGCCTATGCGCGTGTTCAGCAATGTATCCATCCGTCTCAACGGGCTGCCCCCTCAAACGTAGCGTTACGAAGAAAACCCGCCGGCATCTGAAGCGCCGAGGTCCCGCCAAACTGCCGGTGCGCCGCCAGCAAGGCATCCAGCTGAGGATCGCGAATCATGACTTGCGGCGCATCAGCGGCCGCGGTCTGCGGCAAGGCCGCGTCGACTTGTCCAGTCTGCACTTGCGCGAGCTGGAGTACCTCACGCTGATCGCCCCAGGCACCCACCGCCTGCCAGCCGATCACCGACACCGCAGCCAGCGAGGCCAAACCGGCCAGCAGTTTCCAGCGGAAAACGGCGTCATTGGCCACCTCATTGTTTGGACGACTCAGGGCCGAAGCCTCCGTCGATACTGCATCATCAGCTATTAAATCAAGAGCATTGACGCGAGACACCCGTGACGTCTCCTGCTGCAACCCAAGCTTCAGTCTTTGCATGAAAGCTGCGTCGCGATCGCTGATCGTTGCCTCGCCAGAACGCAATACGTCCCCGACCACATGGTAGGCATGCCAGGTTAACCGGCCATCTTCAGCATCCCCGGTCCACTCGACCGTACGGGCAAATACGTCCCCGCGCAACTCACCGTCGACCAGCGCCGATACCAATTCACGATTGTTCACAGCTTCTTGCATCATTGTTTCCAGTCTCACCAGCGTTTACCGGTTTGCCTCTCCAGCATCGGACGTACCTTGACGGATATGGCCTCTCGTGCGCGGAAAATCCGGGACCGAACGGTGCCAATCGGGCAATTCATCACTTCCGAGATATCTTCATAGCTCAAACCTTCAATTTCCCGCAAGGTCAGCGCCTGACGCAAATCCTCAGGCAAGGCCTCCAAAGCAGCATTGACCGCAGCAGCAATTTCCTTCGCCGCCAGCACCGACTCCGGTGTCTCATCGGCTGTTGGTTCACTTCTGGCGTGATAAGTTTCATCGCCGTCTTCATCCAATTTAAAAGAGCTCTCTGACACAGTTGGATCGCGCTTGAGTTCCAGCAAGAATTTTTTGGCGGTATTGACCGCGATGCGATACAGCCAGGTATAGAACTGGGCATCGCCACGAAACTGGTGCAGCGCCCGGTAGGCCCGAATGAAAGTCTCCTGGGCAATGTCCTCCACCAGATCGACGTCGCGCACCATGCGACCAATCAGCCGCTGAATGCGGCGCTGGTACTTGATAACGAGCAGCTCGTAGGCGCGCTGGTCTCCGGCCACGGCCCGCTCCACCAGCATGACGTCACTGTCAGTCTTGCCAGGCAGGGGTTGCAATGGTGGCGGTGTAGAGTCGTCGTTCAAGATTTCACCTGTGCCAAGGCAGCCTCCGTCGCTGCACCCGGGGCCTTCACCACGCCACGGCGAGAAAAGACGGCTCGGCGCAAATCGTTCCAGCGTGCCGCGTCAGCCCGCCGTTCAGGCCAAAGCCATAGGCTGGTGCCAGTGTCAGTGTTCAGGCTCAACACCAGAGAAGAATGGAAATCAAGATGGACGGTCACCAAGCCTTCGACTGACGCGCCAAGGCTTGCCCAGCGCCAAACCTGCCCGTCCCAGCGCAAAGTCCCCCGGGGAGAGCGGTTCCAGGTCACGGCAGCGACGAGGCAAGCGCCCAGCAGGGTCATGGCAAATAGCCATTGCTGCCACTCCGCAGGGTTGGACTGGTAGCGCCAGAGTGCGCCGGAAACCACGCCGCCAACGCCCGTCACGCCCACCAGCCAGCCCTGAAAACGCGAACGCCCCACCGGATAACTGACCGCTGGGGCGCTGTGCATGCGGAAGTCAGTATGTAATCTCTGTTCAGTGGTCGGAAAACGTCACGGTGCACGCTTGAACACAAGCGAGCCATTGGTGCCACCAAACCCGAAATTGTTTTTCAGGGCCACATCAATCTTCATGTCACGCGCGATATTGGCGCAGAAGTCCAGATCACACTCGGGATCCTGGTTGAAAATATTGATGGTCGGCGGACTCTTCTGGTGGTGCAGTGCCAGCACGGTAAAGATGGACTCAATACCACCGGCGCCACCCAGCAAGTGCCCAGTCATGGATTTGGTGGAGTTGACCACCGTTTTCTTCGCATGATCCCCCAAGGCCGCCTTGATGGCATTGGTTTCATTCAAATCCCCCAGCGGTGTCGAGGTGCCGTGAGCGTTCAGATAATCAATCTGATCAGCGTTCACGCCCGCATTGCGCATGGCACCGAGCATGGCGCGGCGGGGACCGTCCATATTCGGGGCGGTCATGTGGCCCGCATCGGCACTCATGCCAAATCCTGCCAGCTCGGCGTAAATCTTGGCGCCACGGGCTTTGGCGTGTTCGTACTCTTCGAGCACCATCACCCCAGCACCTTCACCCAAGACAAAGCCATCGCGGTCCTTGTCCCAGGGGCGCGAGGCCGTTTGAGGGTCATCATTACGCGTGCTCAATGCCCGCATGGCGGCAAAACCGCCAATACCCAAAGGCGACACTGTGGCTTCGGACCCACCTGCCACCATCACATCCGCGTCACCGTACTCGATCATGCGGCCGGCTTCACCTATGCAGTGCAAGCCGGTGGTGCAGGCCGACACGATCGCCATATTCGGCCCTTTAAAACCAAAACGGATCGCCACATGACCGGCAATCATATTGACAATGGTGGACGGCACAAAAAATGGGGAAATGCGACGCGCACCCCGATTAACGAACTCAGTGTGCATGTCTTCAATCATCGGCAAGCCACCAATGCCGGAACCAATCAAGCAACCGATTCGAGTGGACAACTCATCATCCAGCGCATCAAGCGTGGGCAGACCAGCATCGGCAACGGCCTGACTGGCCGCGGCGATGCCGAAATGAATAAAGGCATCCATGGTGCGCGCCTCTTTGGGGCCGATATAGGCCCCCAGATCAAAGTCTTTGATCTCACCTGCGATCTTGCAGGAAAAGCTTGATGCATCGAACTTGGTAATCAGATCGATACCCGATTTTCCGGCCAGCAGGTTGGCCCAAGCATCAGCTACCGTGTTGCCCACGGGACTGATACAACCCAAACCTGTTACAACAACGCGACGACGGGACATAGAAATTTGCAGTCAGTAGTTGAGCTAAAGAAAGCCGCCTGGAGCGGCATGAAACCAGGCCTAGGGACTGGGGCAGCATATGCCCGCGCAGTCCGTCACAGTCAGCCACGTTCAGTGCACGGACGCCACAGCGCCGGACACACGGAAACTTACGCTTTTTTGTGCGTATTCGCGTAATCGATTGCGTTTTGTACCGTTGTGATTTTTTCGGCATCTTCGTCCGGAATCTCAATTCCGAATTCATCTTCCAGCGCCATCACCAGCTCCACCGTATCAAGGGAATCTGCACCAAGATCAGCCACAAAGGCTTTTTCGCTGGTAACTTGGGACTCTTCCACACCGAGTTGTTCGGCAATAATTTTTTTCACGCGTGCTTCAATATCGCTCATGGGTTCACTCAGACGGTAGTAAATTAATCCGTGATTTTAGCCGGGCTTCGGGGCGATTCCCCAATCCGGCCACCGAACGGATAAATCGGCTTTTTTCTATTTGTATCGGGTCGCCGCTTACATGAGCATGCCGCCGTTGACGTGCAACTCCTGCCCCGTCACGTAAGCGGCCTGCGGCGAAGCCAGATAGGCCACCGCATGCGCGATGTCCGATGGCTTGCCCAGATGACCCAGCGGGATTTGACTCAGCAATGCTTTGTGCTGTTCTTCCTGCAAGCTGGCGGTCATGTCGGTCTCAATAAAGCCCGGCGCCACGCAATTGACTGTAATGTTGCGCGAGCCAAGCTCACGCGCCAGCGCACGGGTCATGCCGGCCACACCGGCCTTGGCAGCGGCATAGTTGGCCTGCCCGGGATTACCCGAAGCACCCACCACGGACGTGATGCTGATGATGCGGCCATAGCGCTGCTTCATCATGGTACGCATGACGGCGCGACTCATGCGAAACACAGCCTTGAGATTGGTGTCGAGCACGGCATCCCACTCTTCATCCTTCATGCGCATGGCCAGGTTGTCACGCGTGATGCCGGCATTGTTCACCAGTACCTGCAGTCCGCCATGCTCCTTGACGATGTCGCCAATCAAGGCTTCAGCGGCCTGCACATCGTTGACATTCAATGTTTTACCAACACAGCCAGGGTAACCCGACAGGGTCTGCCCGATCTTTGCGGCTCCGTCGTCGGTTGTCGCCGTGCCGATGACCTTGAGCCCGCGTTGCGCCAGGGCCAGGGCAATGGCAGCACCAATGCCGCGCGACGCACCGGTCACCAGGGCGACCTGGCCTTCAAATTTGACCTCACTCATGATTAACATCCCAAAGTACACTTTTCACAGCAGCTAGGCTGGCTGGGTCCAGCAGCGCCATGCCATTCAGTTCCGGGTCGATGCGTTTCACCATGCCGGCCAACACTTTGCCGGGGCCGCATTCCACAACGGTGGTCAAACCACGCGCCTTGATGGCCTGCACGCACTCCACCCAGCGTACAGGCCCAAAGGCTTGGCGGTACAGCGCATCGCGAATTCGATCGACATTTGCCTCCACTGCAACGTCAACATTGTTAATCAACGCAATTTGGGGTGGCAAGAACTCAACCGAGGCCAGTTTTTCCCTGAGACGGTCAGCCGCCGGTTTCATTAAGCTCGAATGAAAAGGGGCCGACACCGGTAATGGCAGGGCGCGCTTGGCACCGTTGGCCTTCAACACCTCGCACGCCTTTTCCACTGCCGCCTTGCTGCCTGCAATGACGGTTTGCGAGGGATCATTGAAGTTGACGGCTTCCACCACTTCAGGCGAAGTTGCGCCGAATCCTCTTGTCACCTCTTCGCAACCAGCTATTACTTTTGCAGCATCCATGCCCAAAATAGCGGCCATGGCGCCCACGCCCACCGGCACGGCGTCCTGCATGGCCTGGGCTCTGAAGCGTACCAACGGCGTGGCCTGGGCCAGCGTCAGCACACCGGCAGCCACCAAGGCTGAATACTCACCCAAGGAATGACCTGCCACGGCAGCCGGTGCAAGGCCGGTTTCAGCCATCCAGACACGGTAGGCAGCCACAGCGGCTACCAGCATCACGGGCTGCGTGTTCGTCGTCAGGGCCAGTGCTTCCTTGGGGCCGTCCTTGATCAGCTTGGCAACATCTTCACCCAAGGCGTCTGAGGCCTCTTTGAGCGCCTCCACTACCACCGGATGATCGCCCCAAGCATCAAGCATGCCCACAGACTGAGAGCCTTGGCCAGGAAAAACAAAAGCAAATGGTTTCATGCTGTTCTTATCAAAATTTTTATTCAATAGGGCTAAAGCCCTTGTCTCACCTGCGCACCAAGCTATAGTTGTAATAGCAAAGCACCCCATGTGAAACCGCCGCCCACCGCTTCCAGCAGGAGCATCTCGCCGGGCTTAACGCGGCCTGCACGCACGGCGGTGTCAAGCGCCAATGGAATGGAAGCAGCGGAGGTGTTGCCGTGCTGATCCACCGTCACGATGACTTTGTCCATCGACAGTTTGAGCTTCCTGGCAGTGCTCTGCATGATGCGTATATTGGCTTGGTGCGGAACCAGCCAGTCAACATCCGCAGCCACTTTGCCGGCCTTGGCCAGTGTGTTGCGGGCGGCGGTATCCAGCAAGCCCACTGCCAGCTTGAATACAGCCTGGCCATCCATTTTCAGCAGCGGGTCGCCCAGCACCTGCCCGCCCGACACGTGGCCCGGCACGCACAAAATGCCGGCGTGCTTGCCGTCCGCATGCAAGTCACTGGCGAGGATGCCGGGGGTGTCGGAGGCTTCCAGCACCACGGCACCGGCGCCATCGCCGAACAGAACACAGGTGGTGCGATCCGTGAAATCGAGAATACGTGAAAAGACCTCGGCACCAATCACCAAGGCCTTTGTGGCTGCGCCAGTCTTGATCATCGCGTCGGCAATGGACAGCGCATAGACAAAGCCACTGCACACGGCCTGCACGTCGAACGCTGCACCACCATGGGCGCCCAGCTTGTTCTGCAAAATGCAGGCCGTCGAGGGGAACACCATATCGGGCGTGGAGGTTGCGACGATGATCAAGTCAATGTCGGTGGCCTGGACGCCAGCGGCCTGCAAGGCCAGGCGCGCAGCCTCAAGGCCCAGATCACTGCTGCAAACATCGGGGGCCGCAAAATGACGCGCCCGAATACCGGTGCGCTCAACAATCCATTCATCCGAAGTTTCAACACCCTTGGCGGCGAGCTCTGCCGCCAGATCGGCGTTGGTCAATCGACGGGGAGGGAGATAGCTACCGGTACCGGTGATACGTGAATATAGTTTCATTGATCAGGCGAGGGCGACCGTATCGGGCTGTACGGAGAACTCCACGGCGACCAACAGAGGCGCAACGTGAGCAATCCGAACTTGAACACGGTCAAGCAAGTTGTTTCGGGCTGCATCATACGCCCGCGTCAAAGCGTACCCAAAAGCCAACTCATCGGCTGAGCCGTGACTCTTGAAGACCAGGCCGCGTAAGCCCAGCAAGGCTCCACCGTTGTAGCGGCGGTGATCCATCCGCTTTTTAAGCGCCGATATGATGGGATAGGCCGCAATAGCCGCCAATTTTGTAAAAATATTGCGTGAAAACTCGATCTTCAAAAAATCGACAATCATGGTCGCCAAGCCTTCGCTGGCTTTCAAGGCCACATTGCCGACAAAACCGTCACAGACGACAATATCGGCGGTTCCCTTGAAGATATCGTTTCCTTCGACATTGCCATAGAAATTCAAATCGCCCGCTTTGGCGGCCGTTCGCAGCAATTCACCGGCTTTTTTGATAACTTCATTGCCTTTAATGGCCTCTTCGCCAATATTTAGCAAGCCGACTGTGGGATTGTCATTGCCGCTCAGAACGGATACAAGGGCAGAGCCCATCATCGCGAACTGCAGCAGATGCTCGGCCGAGCAATCGACATTGGCGCCCATGTCCAGCACCGTGGTGGCTTGACCCTTGGCATTGGGAATTTGCCCGGCGATGGCGGGGCGGTCGATGCCATCCAGGGTTTTGAGCAAGTAGCGTGAAATAGCCATCAGCGCGGCAGTATTGCCCGCCGACACGGCGGCTTGCGCAGCACCATCCTTGACTTGCTGAATGGCCACGCGCATGGAAGAGTCTTTCTTCCGGCGCAGCGCCACCTCAAGCGGGTCATCCATACCAACAACCTCGCTGGCCGAGACCAGGGTCGCGCGCGGATGGGAGAATGCACGCAAGCTGTCCGGCAGTCCGACCATCAATAACTGGGCGTCGGGGTGACGGCCCAGAAAATTACGACAGGCAGGAAGCGTGACACGGGGGCCATGATCGCCCCCCATGCAATCGACAGCGATAGTGATCATGGGAGACTAGTGCAGCGTGGCAAATGGCAAGCGAATATCGTAAGCATCAAGACAAAGGCCCGACGCTACAAACAAAGTAGCCTCGGGCCTTGGTTTATTTGAAACGATCAGGCTTCAGACTTGGTCTTGAGCACTTGGCGGCCACGGTAAAAGCCGTTGGGGCTGATGTGGTGACGCAAATGGGTTTCGCCCGTGGTGGACTCAACTGCGATGCCTGGCACGACCAGTGCGTTGTGCGAGCGGTGCATACCGCGCTTTGAAGGTGATTTTTTGTTCTGTTGGACAGCCATGATCTGCTCCTTGCGTCTGTTTGTTGCGAAGGCCGCAACATCTTGGGGTTTGTGAAACGTGTGAATTGAAACAATTCACGCGAAGCCCATGAGTATAGCGCACCTGGACCCACTCAGCTTGATTTACCGCCCTGCAGCTTGGCCAACACGGCGAAAGGATTGCGCTTTTCGGCCGAGGCGGCGTCAAAACCCGGATCGACTGCCGCCAATTTAACCTCCACCGGACACGTCTCATGGCGGGGAACCACGGGCAAGGCCATCAGTACTTCATCTTCGATCAGGTCAGACAGCTTGAAATCCTGGCTCAGGGCCAGCACGTCTTCTTCCGCGTCTTCGTCTTGTGCTTCAGCCGCTTCTTCGCTGGCGACGAAACGGAAAGACTGGTTCACCGTGACCTCAAGATCCACAGGACCCAGGCAACGCTGGCAAGTCAATGGCAAACTCACGTCCACGGTCAAATGCAGCCAGACCTGCTCGGCGCCCGCTTCGTCAGCCCGAACCTCACCTTGCGCCGACCAATCAAGCATATTATCAGCGCCTATCCCTTGTGTTTCCTGCATTAGTCGCTCATATTTCGATAGCAAATCATGTCCAGCAATCTTGCTCGCAGCCTGTGCAAACGCCTTGACATCCAGATGGGTAGGGGGAGACTCTTGTTTCATGCATGCAGTGTAAGAGAATCACGGCATGTCTGAAACTACACCCCGAAAACTCATCCTGGGTTCCACCTCGCCCTACCGCCGTGACCTGTTAGCGCGCCTGCGCATCCCATTTGATGTCGTCGCGCCCGACGTCGATGAAACACCCCAGGGCACTGAAGCACCGAAACAACTGGCCTGCCGACTGGCGATGGCCAAGGCCCGTGTCGTGGCGGCCCAATTTCCGGCCTGCGTCGTGATCGGCTCGGACCAAGTGGCCGATCTGGACGGCCAGGCCCTCGGCAAACCGGGCGACCATGCACGAGCCACAGCGCAGTTGCAGCAAATGCGCGGGAAAACCGTGATTTTCCAGACCGCCGTGGCAGTGGTTTGCCAGGAAACTGGCTTTGCCCAAATGGACCTGGCCCAGGTCAAAGTGAAATTTCGTGAGCTCTCTGATGCCGAGATCGAAGCCTACTTGCGCGCCGAAACACCTTACGACTGCGCGGGCAGCGCCAAAAGCGAGGGCCTGGGTATCGCCTTGTTGGCGTCCATCGACAACGATGACCCGACGGCGCTGGTGGGTCTGCCACTGATTCGCACCAGCCGGATGATTCAGGCCGCAGGCATACAGGTGCTATGACCATGACAACGACATCGCAAAACGCACCGATCGCACGCGGCCGTCTCTACCTGGTTCCAGCGCCCTTGGATTTCGGCTGCGACGAAACAGTGAACCTGCAAAACACGATGCCCTGGGGCACCCTGACCGTGGCGTCGCAGCTGCAGTATTGGGTCTGCGAAAACGCCAAATCGGCGCGCGCCTATTTGAAACGGGTCAACGAGATCAGCCCGCTAAGCAGCCCGCTTCAGGCCCTGCATATTCAGGAACTGCCGCGCGAGGTCCATAAGAAAGGGGATCACACCGGCAATTTTGACGCTCGCCCTCTGCTGACTCCCGCACTGGACGGACACGACGTGGGGCTGGTCAGCGAGGCCGGCATGCCCGCCGTGGCGGACCCGGGTTCGTCAGTGGTGCGTGCGGCGCACGATCTGGGCATTGAGGTCATCCCCTTGACCGGACCGGTGTCACTGTTGCTGGCCTTGGCGGCCAGCGGGCTCAATGGCCAGAATTTTGCATTTGTGGGTTACTTGCCACAAGAAGCCACAGAGCGTGCCCAGCGCATTCGGGAACTGGAATCGCTGGCCTTGAAAACGGGGCAAACACAAATGTTCATTGAAACGCCCTATCGCAATGTCGCCATGATGCAGACGCTGCTGCAAACACTGCAGCACAACACACGATTGGCCGTGTGCAGCGGGTTGACCCTGCCCCGCGGCGTCTGCCAAAGCGACACCATCAAGAACTGGCGAAAGAAGACCTCGCCACTCAACAACTCGACCCCGACGGTATTTGCGCTGGGCCGCTGATTCTCACCGTGGATGCGAATCAGCGAAGTGCGGGAATCGATTGTAGCGCGTGCACGGCACCTGCCCCGATCGATGCGCCGAAACGCTTGACGAGGCGTTCCGCCACGTTTTCACGGCGGGTGTAATCAATGATTTCCTCGGCCTTGACGATTTCGCGTGCCACGAAATCAAGATTGCCCAACTGGTCTGCCAATCCGAGTTCAATCGCCTGCTGGCCACTCCAGAACAAGCCACTGAAGGTTTCGGGTGTTTCTTTCAGGCGGCTGCCACGGCCGGCCTTGACCACGTCGATGAACTGTTTATGAATCTGGTTCAGCATGGTTTGGGCAAAAACCCGCTGGTTGTCGGTCTGCGGGCTGAACGGATCCAGAAAACCCTTGTTTTCGCCCGCCGTCATCAGCCGGCGCTCCACGCCCAGTTTTTCCATCAGGCCGGTAAAGCCGAATCCATCCATCAGCACGCCGATGCTGCCAACGATGCTGGCTTTATCGACAAATATCTTGTCGGCCGCCACGGCAATGTAATAAGCAGCCGATGCACAGGACTCTTCCACGACCGCATACACGGGCTTCTTGTGCTTGAGTTTCAGGCGTTTGATCTCATCATTGATGATGCCGGCCTGCACCGGGCTGCCGCCTGGCGAATTGATCAAAAGGACCACGGCCTGGGCACCCGCGTCTTCAAACGCGCCACGCAAGGCCGTCACAACCAGCTCTGCACTGGCGTCCGCCCCGGAGGCAATTTCACCCTTGATTTCCACCACCGCCGTATGCGGCGTCGAGGCATCCTGGGATGGACCATTGCGACTGATCACAACCCAAGCCAGGAGAATAAAGAAAGCCAGCCAGGCCAGGCGCACGAAACTGCGCCAGCGACGTGCCAGCCGCTGCTCGTTGAGCGACGCAAACACCAGCTTTTCCAGTGTGGCACGCTCCCAGCCCGGGCCGTCGATCGGGCTCTTGCTTGCTTCGTTTTTTGTAGCACCTGTCTCACTATTGACGTTGGCTGAAGCCTGATTTGATATCAAATCAGGCTCACGGGGCGCCCCCGACTGTTCAGGGGATTTCTCGGGGATAAGGGGGTCGGTCATTTCAAAACTCTAGGGATTTCAGGTTATGGGCAGTATGCCAGTGCACGACGCCATCAAACTCGGATGTGTCAATCTTTATCAAGCCACCGCGACACGGGCCACCGCGGCAAGCGCCGGTTTGCGGTTGGTAGATGGCACCATGCGTGGCACACATCAGCCAGTGGCCTGTGCTGTCAAAAAAGCGGTTGGGTTGGTAATCCAGCTCCATGGGCACATGGGCACAACGGTTCAGGTACGCGTACACCTGACCCTGGTATCGAATGGCGAAAGCGCGACAGGTCTGAGCGCAATAGGTCACATCAAACGGAACGGCTTCGCCGCTATCGGAAAGATCAGCTGAATTGCACAGGGGAACGAACTGCGTCATAGAGGGTGGAGCGCCGACGCCTGTCAGGCGTTGACCAGCAGCCAGTCGTGCAGTTCAGGCACTGAATGGGCGACAAAACGGGGATTCAGAACATGGAATGCGTCAGGCTCATGGGCACCGTAGCTCACTCCCACGCTGGGGCAGCCTGCATTGAGGGCCATCTGCAAGTCATGCGTGGTGTCGCCAATCATCAGCGTGCGTGCCGGCTCCACACCAAATTCGCGCATCAACTCCTGCAACATACGGGGATGCGGCTTGCCCGCCGTTTCATCGGCCGTGCGCGATCCGTCGAACACGCCTTGAAGCTCCACCGCCTGCAGAGCTTCATCCAGTCCCTGCCGGCTTTTGCCGGTGGCCACGGTCAGACAGTGCTGGCGCGATTTCAGATCGGACAGCATGCGCAGAACCCCATCAAACAGGCTGATGTCATTTTGGTGGTTCATGTAGTGGTGGCGATAGCGGGTGATGAGCTCGGGATATTTGGCTTCCGGCAAATCAGGTGCGGCATGCGCCAGGGCCTGCGTCAAGCTCATGCCGATCACAAAAGCGGCATCTCTGTCGCTCGGCACCAGCCCGCCCACATCGCGCACCGCGTTTTGAATGCAGCGGGTGATGATGGCGGTGGAATCAAACAGCGTGCCGTCCCAGTCAAAAGCAATCAGATCGAATTGACGAGATACGCGTGTTTCAGGATGAAGAGGGGGCAGCATGGGTCACAAACGCGTCAAGTTCAGAGGGTAGTTGGGCCAGCAATTCCACACGTTCGCCGCTGACCGGGTGGTTGAACTGCAAACGCCAGGCATGCAGGAACATGCGCTTGAGGGAGGGCAGTTTTCCGGCCCGCAGCAGCGTCTTGTTCAGTTCAAAGTCGCCGTATTTGTCATCGCCCGCAATCGGATGGCCTTCGCTGGCTAGGTGAACGCGGATTTGATGGGTGCGTCCGGTCTTGATGGTGACCTCAAGCAAGGTAAAAGCGGTGGCGTTCGTCCCCCTGACTTTCACCAGCGTCACGGAAGGCATGCCGTTGGGATCATCCCGGGACACCACCTTGACGCGCCGTTCACCGGCGTTGCCCTCCTTGCCGTCCAGCAGGTATTTGTGCAGCGGTTTGTCCAGCACCTTCTTGTTGCCAGGCCAACGCCCAACGACGAGCGCCAGATAAGTCTTACCAGTTTCGCGCTCGCGAAACTGGTCTTGCAGGCTTGTCAGGGCGCTTCTCTTTTTGGCAATCAGCAAAATGCCGCTGGTGTCCCGGTCCAACCGGTGCACCAGTTCCAGGAATTTGGCCTGGGGCCGGGCCATGCGCAATTGTTCGATAACGCCAAAACTCACACCCGAGCCGCCGTGAACCGCCACGCCCGCCGGTTTGTCGATTGCAATCAGGTGATCATCTTCAAAAAGTATGGGGAAGTCACGGGCAGGCGCTCCTCGAGCCATGCCTTGCGCCATGGCCTCGGCTTTTTCAGCCACCCGTTCAGAGATCCGTACCGGCGGCAATCGCACCGCATCGCCCGTCGCCACCCGGGAATCAGCCGACGCCCGCCCCTTGTTCACCCGCACTTCACCACTGCGGATAATGCGGTAGACGTGGGTTTTGGGCACGCCCTTAAGGTGGCGCATCAGAAAATTGTCCAGCCGTTGGCCCGCAGAATCTTCATCTACGAGGACCGTGGTGACCTGTGGGACATGCGGGGCTGGATTGCCCCCTATAATGTGTTTCACTAGCGATGCGCTGTAAGTGGTTGATTTAACGACAAGTTAACTCGCCGTTTAGGTGGAGTTTAGTTCACCCACCATGACCAGCCCCGCAAGAAGGTCGATGCCGCCATTTGCCTTTGCACGCAAACCTCAAGCCAGATGCTTGCGGTGGCCTGCAATACGAACGGTCAAGACGACGCCTTGAAATACTGATTCGGAATACCCAAAGTTCACAGACAACCCGTCTGTGAACGGAATGAAGCGAGATGTTTGTGTTGATGAGCCTGATTCATATATGCCCACGGTGCGTTTTCGCCCCGTTTTTCGGCATGAATTGGCCATCAGCCCCCGTCAAACGGGCGCAACCAGCTATTAGTTTAATAGCGCATCCACAACCCAACCTCCTCGCTCCCCTCCACGCGCCAACGCCAAGACTCATTATTTGAGTCTCGGTTCTCCGGCAATTCCTCCTCACTTCAAAGCGTCAGTTCTGGTATCAAGCGCTCGTCAAGAGCATGTTTGTATTTGAATTGAAGGATGCTACCCATGAAACGGATGCTGATTAACGCCACGCAGGCTGAAGAACGCCGCCTGGCCATCGTCGACGGACAAAAACTCCTCGACTACGAAATTGAAATTGAGGGGCGTGAACAGCGCAAGGGCAATATCTACAAGGCCGTCGTGACGCGCGTCGAGCCCTCACTGGAAGCCTGTTTTGTGGACTACGGCGAAGATCGCCATGGCTTCCTGCCGTTCAAGGAAATATCGCGCCAGTATTTCCAGCAAGGCGTGGCTGTCGGCCAGGCCCGCATCCAGGACGCCATCCGCGAAGGCCAGGAACTGCTGGTCCAGGTCGAAAAGGAAGAGCGCGGCAACAAGGGCGCGGCCCTGACCACCTTCGTTTCGCTGGCCGGCCGCTACGTGGTGCTGATGCCCAACAACCCGCGCGGTGGCGGTGTCTCGCGCCGGATCGAAGGCGAAGACCGCGCTGACCTCAAAGAAGCGCTGGAACAGCTCGAATACCCCAACGGCATGAGCATCATTGCGCGTACCGCCGGCATTGGCCGCAGCGCGCCTGAACTGCAATGGGATCTGAACTACCTGCTTAAACTGTGGACCGCCATTGACGGTGCCGCCAAAGGGGGCAAGGGCGCTTACCTGATTTACCAGGAATCCTCGCTGGTGATTCGCGCCATTCGCGACTACTTCAACAACGACATCGGCGACATCCTGATCGACACCGACGACGTGTACGAACAGGCCCAGCAGTTCATGGCGCACGTCATGCCAGAACACGCTGCCCGTGTGAAGCGCTACCGCGACGATGCGCCGCTGTTCAGCCGCTTCCAGATCGAGCACCAAATCGAATCGGCCTATGCCCGCACCGTGCAACTGCCGAGCGGCGGCGCCATCGTGATTGACCATACCGAAGCGCTGGTTTCGGTGGACGTGAATTCGGCCCGCGCCATCAAGGGTGGCGACATCGAAGAAACCGCCACCCGCACCAACCTGGAAGCCGCCGACGAAGTGGCGCGCCAGATGCGCCTGCGCGATCTGGGTGGCCTGATCGTGATCGACTTTATCGACATGGAAGAAAGCCGCAACCGCCGCGACGTCGAAAACCGCCTGCGCGACGCGCTGCGGCAAGACCGCGCCCGCGTCCAGTTCGGCACCATCAGCAAATTTGGCCTGATGGAAATGAGCCGCCAGCGCCTGCGCCCTGCGCTGAGCGAAGGCGCTTCCATCCCCTGCCCGCGTTGCGGCGGCTCCGGCCACATCCGTGACACGGAATCCAGTGCACTGCAGATCCTGCGCATCATCCAGGAAGAATCCCTCAAGGACAACACGGCGTCGGTGCTGTGCCAGGTCCCGGTTGAAGTTGCTTCCTTCCTGCTGAACGAAAAGCGCACCGAGATCGCCAAGATCGAACTCAAGCAGCGCATCAACGTGCTGATGGTGCCTAACAAAACGCTGGAAACACCGAACTACAAGCTTGAGCGCCTGAAGCACGACGACCCGCGTCTGGACAATATTGAAGCCAGCTACAAGATGGCTGATGACATGGAAGATCCGACGTCGGTGACGCGTCGCTCGCAAGAGCCGACCAACAAACAGACACCGATCATCAAAGGCGTGTTGCCCGATGCACCGGCGCCCGTGGCGATCCCGAAACCCGAGCCAGTCAAGCCAGTCGCCACTGCTCCGCGCGCCGCGCCCCGGCCTGTCCCCGTTGCGGCAGCGCCTGCGCCGGCCGATAAAGGCTTCTTTGGCTGGATCAAAAATCTGTTTGCCACTGAGCCCGCACCCGCGCCGCAAGCCAAACCCGAGGTCGAGGTCAGCAAGGACGACAAGCGCGAGGGTCGCGGCGGCCGTGATGGCGCCCGTCGCAATGAGCCCCGTGGCGACGCACGTCCCGAAGGGCGCGACGAGGCCCGTGGGGGTCGTGGTGCGCGTGGCGGCAGCGGCGAAGGTCGCGGCGATGGCCGGGGTGGTCGCGGCGGCCGGGGTGGCCGTGGCGAACGTCCGGCGCAAGGTCAACGCGAACGCTTCGATGCCGAAGGCAAACCTATCATGGTGGAAGCGGGTACAAGCTTTGCCCAAGCCCCGGCGAATGCGCCGGGTCAGGATGCACCTCGCAATGAACAGGGGCAGGAACGTCCCCAGCGTGGCGGGCGCGGTGAGCGCAATAGCCGCGGTGACCGAGGTCGCAACGAACGCACCGACAACGTCGAACAGGGCGCCCCATCTGAACGCGGCGAACCGCGGGCAGACGGCCGCAATGAGCGCCGGCCCGATCGCAACCGTCGTCCTGACGAAAACGCAAGAACTGAGGCATCCACTGGGGAAGGCAACCGCAGCAATGCAGATGCCGTAACCACCCCGGTTGAGCGTACAGCGCCCGTGCTGAACGATGCAGCGTCAGGCGCCGATCACGGCAATGGCACTGTTGAAGTAGCAGCACGTCCTGAAGGCAGCGAGACACGCGAAAAACGCTCACGCGATCGCTATGGTCGTGAACGCGCTCCCCGTGCCGACCGTCCCGAGCAGACTGATCGTCAGGAACGGCCCGCGCGTGACAGCCAGCCTGCGCCCGAACAGACGGCAGAAGAGCCGCGCCGGTCCTACTTCAGCACCAGCACTGAAACCCCAGCGCCGACACCGGTGGTCGAGCCAGCGCCAATGCAAGCTGCCGATGCAGCACAGCAAGCCCCAATCCTGGTCGCACCAGCACCAAAGGCACCCGTACCTGCGCCAGCGCCGGTCGTTGCAGCGCCGGTCGTTGCACCAGTGGTCGCGCGAGTCCATGCGCCAGTCGCTGCCGCTGCAACCGGCATGCCCAAACTGCAGCCCTTTGTTCTACCTCTGTCTGAGTTGGCGCAAGTGGCCGAGAGTTCCGGCCTGAGCTGGGTGAACTCGAACGCAGAGAAAATCGCTGCCGTGCAGGCCGCCATCGCGTCTGAGCCCAAGGAGATTCGCGTGCCGCGCGAACGGCCCGCTGCCGTGCAAATTGAGGAAGCTCCGCTGGTCTTGGTGGAAACAAAACGCGATTTGCGCGACGTGACCTTGCCTTTCGAGCAGTAAGGGCTCGGTAAGCCAAGCAGCTGCCCTCGCGGGCAGCCACAAAAAAAGGCACTTCAAGTGCCCTTTTTTACGCCCCGGTCATCCCGATCAAAAAAGGTCTACACCCCCAACCTTGGCCACCTCTCCAAAGTAACCCCGACGAACCAGGCCAAGGTGGCTGCATACCTTGTTGTGGCCGCTTCGTCGCGCAAAATCAACCGCCCGCTCGGTCTTCTCAAGCGCGCTGCTGGGGGAGTCGTCCGCCATCACACTGGTAAAACCGCAGCTGACCGTCAGCCGGCCCACCTGCGGGAAATTGAACTTTTCGACATTGGTGCGAAAACGCTCGAACGCTGCCAGCACCAAGGCTTCATCGGGGCAGTGCATCAACACGCCAAAATGCTCCGCGCCGAAACGGTATATGCGGTCATAGGTACGAAAGGTGTTGTTCATCACGCGCGCCACCAGCAACAACACCTCTTCGGCAATCAGATGACCATGTTTGTCATTGATCAACCCAAAGTTGTCAATGGTCGCCGATCCCAGCCAGTAATTGGCCGGCACACGGTGGCGGCGTTCCGGATCCAGCCCTTTGGGTGATCCTGCCGTCTTTGGATCGCCGATGACCCCGTCGAGCTCTTCCAGAACCGCGCTGTAAAACGCGTCATCGAGTGACTTGCGGTTTAGCAAACCAGTCAGTGCGTCGCGGTCGCTGTACTCCAGCAGGGAGTACATATTGCGGTAAATACGGCGCAGCTGTTCTATCGTCAGAATCGCTTCCGGGGTCAGGGTGGCGCCCGAATGCACCTCGATCACGCCTTCGTCGTCCTTGCGCGAATCGGAAAACAAGGGCAGCATGTTGATTCGCGGTCCCTCTTCCCCGGCCCAGGCGATTTCAACTATTTCACGGCGCTGAAGACACTTGAGCCGATCCGGCGCATCGTCCAGGCGCGGCAAGGTCTCAAAATCCACCCGCATGGGATCGACGACCTTGCCACCACCCTTGGCATCCAGACGGGCCACTTCGAGCCATCGCTTTTCACCCTCAAAACTCATGACACGCGCAATGACGATGCGCTGGATGGGAAGCAGATCAATCAGCGCCTTGGACAGCGTGAGTTCCAGTAAATCCCGATCACGATGGTCGGTCAGCTTCAGAATGTGTTCGATCAGGGTAGTCATATATTTTGGATGATAGCCCTGAATTTCACACAAGTCGCGCGGTTGCCGCCTTTGCCGCGTTTTGCCAGGATCGCGTCGAAGCTTCGACATCACCCCGTCGCTCGGCCAATTCAGCCAGCGCGGCCCAGGCATTTCGCTCCAGTTCCGCGTCCTGCAACCTGGGCAATGACTGTTTAAGCAGTTGCTGCGCCTTGCCCCACAGCTGAAGTCGCATGCAGGTGATGCCTGCCAGGTATTGCAGGGCTGAGTCGGCTGGATTGGCCATCTGCGCCTTCTCGATTCGGGTCAACCATTCTGCTTCTGGTGTATCGGAGGCCGTGGCAAAGCTACGTTCCAAAACCTGAATGAGACTGATGCGCTGCGCCTCCGTCAAAGCACCCGGGTGCTCCACCATGCGCTCCCAGATGGGCAGCAACCAGGTGCGGGCCAGATCGACATTGCCTTCCAGTTTCAACATTCTTTGCGCCGCGGCGATGGCAACCTCCGGTGTCAGCCGCTCCGCCCCTTCCAGCTGATTCCAGACGGATTGCAGCTGCTCCGGGTCGTACGCCGTCAAAACCAGCTCCAGGGACAGGCCTCGCAAAATGCCCTGCGCAGCCACCTCGGAAAACGCACGGTGTTTGGCCAACAGGCGTGCAGTTTCCAGCGCCAGCGGCGTCTGACGCGCCATGCGCGCGGCCTTCAGACGTAGGCGCAGGGCAATGGTTCGCCGGGAGGCGCCTTGTGGAAGCTCATCCAGCCATTGCAGAGCGGCTTGGGCGTCCTGGTCTTCCAGCGCCCAGCGCGCTGCACGCAACTGCACTGCCTCGCGGGTGCCCTGCGCATCATGGTGCGATGCCTGGTCCAGCGCCAGACGAAAATGCTCCTCACGCGCAACTTTGTCTTGCAGGGACTGCGCACTTTCGGCGGCCAGCAGATGCGCCAGCGCACGCAGACGCCCCGAATAGACCAGTGTTTCGCCGCCGCGCGTCATGGCAGTCTCGCGCGCCAGCACCATCTCCGCGGCTTTCCTGGCCCGAATAAACCGACCGGCCAACATATGCGACAGCGCGTCCAGCAAAGCGACATGCATGCCACGCTCCTGATGCTGAATGCGCCAGGAACGCGCGTGGCCTGGCATGGCAAACAAGGCGGCCAGCGCGCGCGAGGCCACATGCAGGGTGAAGAACAGCAGCGCCAGCAACAGCACCACCAGATTAAGCGACAAGTCCACCCGGTACGGCGGCCAGAATACGGTGATCGTGCCCTGGTTATTGCCAGCAAAAAGCGCGATGGCAACCGCCATGCCAAACAACGCCAAAAACCATAAGGCGGCCCGCATGTTTACCTTCCAGCGGCCGCGGTCGCGAGGGCGGCAAGTGTTTCATCGACGCGCGGCAATTGCAGTGTTTTCATCTGGGCTTGCACCTGCTGCAGCAAGGTCGCGGCATTCTGGGTTTTTCGCGACGTCGCATCAAAGTACTTGTTGAGCGACATGGAGGCGGCCGCCAGATCTGCGCGCGACGACTCCAGTTGCCGGGCCAACAGGCCCAGGCGGGCGTTGAGCAGCTTGAGTTTGAAGTTCTCGCGCAGGAAAAAGGACTGCTCCGGCGACAGCAGGGCAGCTTCGGGCTGCTCGATGCGGCTGACCCGTACCAGACTGCGCGCCTCGTCAAACACCAGTTGCAAACTGCGTTGCCACCAAATGGGCAGGCTCTCAAGACTCTGGCGCTTGACCAAACCGCCTCCCGTCGCCGGGGCCACCGCATTGGCCAGCACCAGCTCATCCGCCAGATGCACCAGTTCATCGAGTTTCACCAGCAGGCCGGGCGTATCGCTGACGGCGGCCGATTTGATGCGGTCAATGTCCCGCGCAATCGCCCGTTGCAAAGGCGTCAGCCGGGGCTGCGCCGCGCGTACCACGCGTTGATCCGCACTTTTCAAAGCCGCCAACAGGGGTTCAACGCTGCCGGTGAGTTGCGCCTGCTGCTGCGCCAGACGCAGGGCCGATTCAATATCGACCACCAGGTTTTCGTCACGCGAACGCGACAGGCTTTGCATCAGTTCTTCCAGCTGTGTTCGTTGCAGGGTGGCCTCGCTCAAACGCGCATCAAAAACAGCCACCCGTGCCGCCGTCTCGCGCGCCAACTCTTGCGCCTGCTTGGCCGTGGCACGCGCCTCCACCGACTGGACGCCGGTATCGGCACTCTGGCGTGCCAGCAATTCCTGAATCGACGAGAGCTTTTGCCACAAAAGCCCACTGACCAGCAAGGCGGCCACCGCCACAGCGCCGAGGCTCAAGATGAGCCCGCGCGACACACTCTTTGGCGCGGCAGGTACGGCCTGGACGGACGCGGCCGCAGACAATGCGGGTTCCGCCAGAGGCGCATCCCCACCCGAGTGCTCAGGGGTTTCGGCGTTGAGATCGGCGTTCATGGTTGGATTCTAAAGTGTTGGGACAGAGAGGCCACCACATCCGGCAACGTGGGGCGTGACTCACAAACAACACCAAAACCGGCCTTGAGGGCGGCGGCCGCGATACGCGGATGGGTTGCCAGTGCGCGCGCCAAAGCCCAGCTTTGGGCCGGCAGCCAGGCCCTCAGATTGGCGACCGCCTCCGAACTGCTGAACAGCCACACCGCCCCATCGGTGGCCGCCTGACACGCCAGCTCACGTTCATGCGCGCTGAAATCCGGCGCGCGGCGTTGATAGACCTCGACAAAATCAGCCCGGCCACCGGCCTGGGCCACGCGCTGGGCGAACCATTCGCGCCCGGTGCCCTGCCTGCCACTCTCACTGCCCGCCGAATCACCGCCGCGCACGATCAGCACCCGACTCCCGGGCTGCACCTGCGCGCCCACCACCTGCCACAAGGCTTCAGAATCAAATTGACCGGCATCCAAGGCGGGCGCATCCAGACACGCCGATGCGACGCCCGCCTGCAGCAAGGCGCGGACCGTGCCGGGACCGGTCGCCCATGCTCTTGTTTTAATAGCTTCATGCGCACTGAATCCGGGGGCTAGGGGCGGTTTTGATGCATAAAAATGCTCAACGGCATTGCCGCTGACAAACATCACGCCCACATAGTCGGCCAGCTGCTGCCACGCCTGCGCCAGATCTGCAGGCTTGTCCACTGGTCCCACCTTGATCAGCGGCAAGGCCACGGCCTCCAGACCCAGCGCTGACAAATCACGCACCCACCGGTGTGCCTCGCGCTCAGGACGGGTAACGATGACCCGCATGACTCAGGATTTGCCCTGGGGTTCGCCTGGTGCCAGAACTGAGCCGCCTTTGGCCAGCACACCGGCGCGCAAATCGGTCGCGACCCGCGTACCCAAGGCCGTGGCGCTGGCCAGGTCGGTGACAGGCGCGCTCATGCGCACACACACCAGCGCCAGCACACCGTCGGGGTCACCCCAGGCCGCATCCAGGGTCAGCGTATCACCGGCCAGCGTGGCAAACGCCGCCAGGGGCATGGAGCAACTCCCGCCCATGGCCCGGCTCACCGCCCGCTCAGCGGCCACCGCCAGCCATGTGGTGTGGTGGGCCAATGGCGCCAGGGCGTCCATCAGATCCTGGCGATCGGTACGAATCTCAATGCCCAACGCGCCTTGCCCGGCGGCCGGCAGCATCACGCCCGGCTCGAAAATCTCACGAATCCGATCGCCCAGGCCCAGGCGCTTGAGACCCGCCGCCGCCAGAACAATGGCGTCGTACAGCCCGTCATCAAGCTTGCGCAATCGTGTATCCAGGTTGCCACGTAAGGGCTCGATTTTGAGATCCGGGCGCAAGGCGCGCAACAAGGCCATGCGGCGCAGGCTGGAGGTACCCACCACGGCCCCCTGCGGCAGGCTGGCCAGATTTGCATAGCGGTTGGAAACAAAGGCATCGCGCGGATCTTCGCGTTCCATCACACACGCCAGACTGAAGCCCTCGGGCAGTTCCATGGGCACGTCTTTGAGCGAATGCACGGCCAGGTCGGCCCGGCCATCTTCCAGCGCCACTTCCAGTTCTTTCACGAACAGGCCCTTGCCGCCGACTTTGCTCAGGGAACGGTCCAGAATCTGGTCGCCCAAGGTGGTCATGCCCAGCAGGCTGACCTGGTGCCCACGCTGCTCCAATAAGGCCTTGACATGCTCGGCCTGCCACAGGGCCAGGCGGCTTTCTCGGGTTGCTATGGTGATCGTCAAATTGCTCATACGCGGGGACTCAAGGCCGTAACCTATTTGTAATCATGGGGTAGCCGGGGATGCTAGCATGGCCGGCGTCGCAGCTGCTCGCAACCCCCTCATAAGAACGCCATGACCCAAGCTCCAAAATCCGCGCCGCCCGGGCGCACCAAAGACAACGAACGCCCGCTGGTGGAGGACATCCGTCTGCTGGGCCGCATTCTGGGCGATGTCATCCGCGAGCAGGAAGGCGTGGCGGCCTTCGAGTTGATCGAGCAAATCCGCAAGCTGTCGGTGGCGTTTCGCCGCGACGCGGACCACGAAGCTGACAAGGCGCTCAAAAAACTGCTCAAGGGCCTGAGCGGCGACCAGACGGTGAGCGTGATTCGCGCCTTCACCTATTTCAGCCACCTGGCCAATCTGGCCGAAGACCGCCATCACATCCGCCGCCGCGCCATCCACGAGCGCGCGGGCGACACCCAGGAAGGCAGCATTGAAGTGGCACTGGCGCGCTTGCGCTGGGCCGGCATTGCCCCCAAGACAATTTCAGACACGCTGGCCACCAGCTTTGTCTCACCCGTGCTCACGGCCCACCCGACCGAGGTGCAGCGCAAAAGCATCCTGGACGCCGAGCGCGACATCGCCCAATTGCTGACGGCCCGCGACGACATCAAGGTCAAGGCCGCCAGCGTGAATGCCAACAAGGACGCCCTGACCCCGCGCGAACTCAGCGCCAACGAAGGACAGATGCGCGCCCGCGTGCTGCAGCTCTGGCAAACCCGGCTCCTGCGCTTCACCAAACTCACGGTGGCCGACGAGGTCGAGAACGCCTTGAGCTATTACGAATCGACCTTTTTGCGCGAAATCCCCAAGCTCTATGCCGACCTGGAGCGCGAGCTGGGCCAGCACCCGGTGCACAGCTTTTTGCGCATGGGCCAGTGGATTGGCGGCGACCGCGACGGCAATCCCAACGTGAACGCGCAAACACTGATGCACGCGCTGCGCCGCCAGGCGGACGTGGCGCTGCGCCACTACCTGACCGAAGTGCACTACTTGGGCGGCGAACTCTCCCTCTCGGCCATGCTGGTGGACTGCCTGCCCGCCATGCAGGCGCTGGCCGACCGCTCGCCCGACACCAACGAGCACCGCAAGGACGAACCCTACCGGCGCGCCCTGATTGGCATCTATGCCCGACTGGCCGCCGTCCTCAAGGAACTGACCGGCGGCGACGCCGCACGCCATGCGGTTGCCCCCCAAAACCCCTACCAAACCGCCGAGGAATTCCTGGCCGATCTGCGCACCATCGAGGCCTCGCTGCTGGCGCAGCATGGTGCGGCGCTGGTGGCGCAACGGCTGCACCCGCTGATTCGGGCGGTCGAGGTGTTTGGCTTTCACCTGGCCACCGTGGACTTGCGCCAGAGTTCGGACAAACACGAAGCGGTCGTCGCCGAGTTGCTGGCCGTGGCGCGCCTGGAACCAGGCTACGCGCAGCTCGATGAACTGGCCAAACGCAGCCTGCTGGTCGGTCTGCTGAACGATGCCCGCCCCTTGCGCGTGATGGGCAATGTGTACTCAGAGCACACCCAGAGTGAACTCGCCATTTTCGAGACCGCCAAGGTCATGCGCGAGCGCTATGGGGCGCAAGCCATCCGCCATTACATCATCAGCCACACCGAGACCGTGAGCGACTTGCTTGAAGTTCTCTTGCTGCAAAAAGAAGTGGGCCTGATGCGCGGCACGCTGGATGCCCAAGCCACTTGCGACCTGATCGTGGTGCCGCTGTTCGAAACCATCGAAGACCTGCGCAACGCGGCGCCCATCATGCGCGAGTTCTACGCCCTGCCCGGCATCACGCAGCTGGTTCGGCGCAGTGGCGCCGAACAGGACATCATGCTGGGCTACTCCGACAGCAACAAGGACGGCGGCATCTTTACCAGCAACTGGGAGCTGTACCGGGCCGAGATTGCCCTGGTGGAGCTGTTTGACCAGCTCGCCCGGGACAGCCAGGGCGCCCGCGCCATTCAACTGCGCATGTTCCACGGCCGCGGCGGCACGGTCGGCCGGGGCGGCGGCCCGAGCTACCAGGCCATCCTGGCGCAACCTCCCGGCACGGTGCGCGGACAGATTCGCCTGACCGAACAGGGCGAAGTCATCGGCTCCAAATACGCCAACCCCGAGATCGGCCGGCGCAACCTGGAAACCCTGGTCGCCGCCACGCTGGAGGCCACGCTGCTGCAACCCACCAAATCGGCGACCAAGCCCTTCTTGCTGGCCGCCGCCGAGCTGTCGCAAAACAGCATGGCCGCCTACCGCAAGCTGGTGTACGAGACCCCCGGCTTCACCGAGTACTTTTTTGATTCAACGCCGATCCGCGAGATCGCCGAACTCAATATCGGCTCGCGTCCGGCCTCGCGCAAGCCATCGCAAAAAATTGAAGACCTGCGCGCCATTCCCTGGGGCTTCAGCTGGGGTCAGTGCCGCCTGACGCTGCCCGGCTGGTACGGCTTTGGTTCGGCGATAGAGCTGTTCCTGAGCCAGGACGGCGCCCCGTCAGCCAAAACTGCGCACAAGGACAAACTGGCCCTGCTGCAACAGATGTACAAGCAATGGCCTTTCTTCAAGACACTGCTCTCCAACATGGACATGGTGATGGCCAAAAGCGATCTGGCGCTGGCCTCGCGTTATTCTGAATTGGTGAGTGACGCCCGCCTGCGCAAAAAGATCTTCACGGCCATCGAGTTGGAGTGGCACCGCACCACCAGCGCCCTCGCCATGATCACCGGCGACAAGCAGCGGCTGGCCAACAACGCGGCCCTGCAACGCTCCATCCGCCACCGTTTTCCCTACATCGATCCCCTGCATCACCTGCAGGTGGAACTGGTGCGGCGCTACCGGGCCGGTCAGACGGATGAGCGCGTGCAGCGCGGCATCCACATCTCGATCAACGGGATTGCGGCAGGGCTACGGAATACGGGTTAGCCACCACCTCGCGCACCGCCGCCAGCTGCCGTCGCGACACGAAAAGCAATTCATCAATGCCATCGAGTCGCACGGCCCAGCCCTCGCCCTCCTCCGCGTCATAGTGCTTCTCCAGCGCGCGCACGGCGCGCCGGGCGATCAGGGCGTTGCGGTGAATGCGCATGAAGCGCGGCCTGAACTTCTCCTCCAGCTCACTCAAGGAGCCCTCCAGGATGTAGCTTTTGGTCTTCGTGCGCACGGTGATGTATTTCAGTTCGGCCTTGAGGTACAGGACTTGGGTCAGCGCCACCCGTTCGGTCCGGCCACGGTCCTGAATAATCAACACTTCTTCAGGCAGATTAACCTCTAGCCCCCGTGTTGATTGCGCTAGCCGCTCCACTTTTTGTAGCGCCGCCTGCAATCGCTCCAGCCGCACCGGTTTGGTCAGGTAATCCACCGCTTCCAATTCGAAGGCATGCACGGCATGTTCGGCATAGGCCGTCACAAACACCACGGCGGGCGGATGGGGCAGTGCGCGCAGGGTCCGGGCCAGGGTCAGGCCGTCCGCGCCGGGCATGTGAATATCGATCAGCGCCACATCCACCGCTTGTCGTTGCAGCCACTCCACGGCCTGCGTGGCATTGGCGGCCTCGGCCTCGACGCTGGCCGCAGGCGCCGTGCAGTCCCCCAGCAGGGTGCGCAGCCGCGCGCGCGCCAAGGCTTCATCGTCGACGATCAATACTTTCAAAGACATGGCGCACCTTCCATGATTATTTTTTCGATGTTCACGCCGGCACCTGGATGCGGACCTGAAAAACCCCGTCCTTGAGGCCACTCTGGAACTGGCCCTGCACATCGTGCAGCAGGTTCAGCCGGTCCCGCACGTTCATCAGCGCCAGCCCATTCCCGCGCTCGCCATGGCCCGCCGGCACGGTGTTGGTGACCTTGATGAGGACAGTCGATCCTCGCCGTTGCGTGGAGATCCTGATTTGCGCACCGTCAGCACTCGGCTCCACCCCATGCCGGACCGCGTTTTCCACCAGCGGCTGCAACAGCAGGGGCGGCAGTCTGGCCACCGCAGCATTCGGGTCCAACGCCCACTCCACCTGGATGCGATCGCCAAACCGCACCGCCTCAATCGCCAGATAGCGCTGCGCCAGGGCAATTTCCTCGGCCAGAGTGACAGACTCGCCCTGCTCCATCAGCGCATGGCGAAACAGATCACTCAAATCTTCCAGCAGCGCCTCGGCCTTGGCGGGCTCGGCGCGCACCAGGGCGATGGCGCTGTTGAGCGTGTTGAACAAAAAATGCGGGCGAATGCGCGCTTGCAGCTCACTCAGACGCGCCGCCGTGGCCGCCGGCGTTTTGCCCTTGGCCCGCAACACCAGCGCGGCGACCAGCGCTGCTGACAACAAGGCGCCACTGAAAGCACTGGCCAGCCAGGGCGACGGCTCCAACAAGCCCACCATGGACAACACGCCGCAGCCATACAGGCCCGCAACGGCGCCCAGGGCCACGCCCGCCGCCTGCTGGGCGACCGAGTTCAGCCGCGCCAACACCTTTTTGAGGCTGCAGGCCGAGATCAGCCACACCAGCGTGGCGGGCAGAGCGCCCCCGGTGAGCAGGGACAGGCGGGTCAACCAGTCAAAGAAGGTGGATGCGCCAAACATGGCACCGACCGCCACCACCAGTTCGACAAACAGCACCGCCCGCAACACCACGCCCACCTGGCAGGCGTCGAACACCAGCACGCGTGCGGGTGGCGCCGACACGGGTGAATCAGGCGGATTGGGCGCCAGTTCCTGGAAGCCCGATAAAATTTGGGAGTCTTTCATTCAACAGTGGGGCTCATATTCGACTTAGGTTCGATTCAGGCCCGATTATTGATGATCCGTTACCCCAACCCCCAACTCTTGGCCCGGCCTTCGTAAGCCGACACCTATTTCCATGCCACACAACCAATTCGACAAAAAATCAGAAGCCTGGTCTGCCCTCTTCTCCGAGCCCATGAGCGATCTGGTCAAGCGCTACACCTCCAGCGTGTTTTTTGACAAGCGGCTGTGGCAGGCCGACATCGCAGGCTCCCTGGCCCATGCCGAAATGCTGGCGGCGCAGAGAATCATCACGGGCGAGGACCACAGCGCAATACAGACCGGCATGGCCACGATTGCCGCCGAGATCGAATCCGGCGCCTTCGAGTGGAAGCTTGATCTGGAAGACGTGCACCTCAACATCGAAGCCCGCCTGACGCAGCTGGTCGGCATTGCCGGCAAACGCCTGCACACCGGCCGCTCGCGCAACGACCAGGTCGCCACCGACGTACGCCTGTGGCTGCGCGGCGAGATTGACCTGATCAGCGGTCTGCTGACCGACCTGCAAAAAGCACTGATCGAAGTGGCCGAGAAAAATGTCGAAGTCATCCTGCCCGGCTTTACCCATCTGCAGGTGGCGCAACCCATCAGCTTTGGCCACCACATGCTGGCCTATGTCGAAATGTTCAGCCGCGACGCCGAGCGCATGGGCGAGGTGCGCCGCCGCACCAACCGCCTGCCGCTGGGCGCCGCCGCGCTGGCAGGCACCAGCTACCCGCTGGACCGCGAACGGGTCGCCAAAACGCTGGGCATGGTCGATGACAAAGGCCATCCCCAGGTCTGCCAGAACTCGCTGGACGCGGTGAGCGACCGCGACTTCGCCATCGAATTCACCGCCGCCGCCTCGTTGTGCATGGTGCACATCAGCCGCTTCAGCGAAGAACTGATTTTGTGGATGAGCCAGAACTTCGGCTTCATCCAGATCGCCGACCGTTTCACCACCGGCAGTTCCATCATGCCGCAGAAGAAAAACCCCGACGTGCCCGAGCTGGCGCGCGGCAAGACCGGCCGCGTGGTCGGCCATCTGATGGGCCTGATCACCCTGATGAAGGGCCAGCCGCTGGCCTACAACAAGGACAACCAGGAAGACAAGGAGCCGCTGTTCGACACGGTGGACACGCTCAAGGACACCTTGCGCATCTTCGCCGAGATGGTCGGCGGCCAGCTCAACCCGGCCACCGGCGTCAAGGAAGGCGGCATCAACGTCAAACCCGAAGCCATGGAACGCGCCGCCCTCAAAGGCTACGCCACCGCCACCGATCTGGCGGACTACCTGGTGAAGAAAGGCCTGCCCTTCCGTGACGCGCACGAGACGGTGGCGCACGCCGTGAAAGCCGCCATCTCGCATCAGGTCGATCTGTCGGAATTGCCGCTGGCCGTGTTGCAGCAGTTCAACCCGAACATTGAAAAAGACGTGTACGAGGTGCTGTCCTTGCGCGGCTCGCTCAATGCACGCGACATCCTGGGCGGTACGGCGCCAAATCAGGTGCGCACGCAGATTGCGCGACATTTGAAGCGGCTGGGCTGAGGCGCTTGGCTG
Organism: Rhodoferax ferrireducens; assembly: GCF_003347515.1. Lineage (GTDB taxonomy): Bacteria > Pseudomonadota > Gammaproteobacteria > Burkholderiales > Burkholderiaceae_C > Rhodoferax. Next base: position 239,089 of record NZ_QEII01000315.1, read on the forward strand.
GAGCCATTGGAGAACACTTTAACTACTATTAATTAAATAGCTACTTGCGCAGAGAGCACGAGGGCTGGAGGCCAAAATAGCTTATAAACAGCCCTAACCCAGCCCGGATCGACATGACTTGAGCCGCCACATGACTACCCGTATCCGCATTGCCACGCCCGAAGACGCCGACGCCGCATGTGAGGTGGTTCACCGCTCCATCTCCGAATGTTGCGCCGCCGATCACCACAACGATCCGGCTTTGGTGCAAGCATGGCTCCACAACAAGACACCCGCGAATGTTCGAGCATGGCTCAACCAGCAAGACGCGTTTTCAGTGGTAGCTGAGGCCGAAGGCGTCGTTGTGGGGTTCGCAATGTCGTTACGTGACGAAGTCATGCTCTGCTACCTTATTCCTGAAGTTCGTTTCACGGGCGCCGGCAAGTCAATGCTTCACGCCATGGAGGCCCACGCAACACAGGCAGGTTTCACCAGCTTGCGGTTGGAAAGTACTCGCACCGCCCAAGCGTTCTATGGTCGCAATGGTTTTTCGTTGTCAGCACCCGCCATCGTCGCGTTCGGTATGGAAGGCCAACCCATGGCGAAAACGATAGCGGCTCACTGATGCCATAGCGCGAATGCAAAAATCAGCATAAAAACACATCCACTAAGTCGATAACCCATGAAAAGAACAAATCTTGGAGAACTGGCTGATCGACTTCCAGCGGCCTGGCAATCATCCATCGTCGGGAAGGCTGCGGGCGCAAACATCAAAGTGCTGCGCATGGATGGCGCGGTCTATCCAAACGAAGTCCATGAGTTCGACGAAGCGCTTCTTGTCATTGATGGACTGATGAACCTCGACTTTGCCGGTCAAGTCGTCAGCGTCAATGCCGGTGAACTCTTCCTTGTGCCGGCAGGCCAAGCCCATGCCGTCGCGAGTGGCAGCCACGGCACACTGGTCATCATTGATCAATGACCACCTACGTCGCACTCCTGCGCGGCATCAATGTCTCGGGGAAGAACCCCATCCGCATGCCAGCGTTGCGTGACAGCGTTTCACGCCTGGGCTTTCGGGACGTTCAAGCTTATTTGCAAAGCGGAAATCTCGTTTTCCGCACCGACCAGAGCGATGTGGCCACGCTGGCCGCCAAAATCAAAACAAACATCACGCAGGATTTCGGGCATGAGGTTCCGGTTCTTCTGCTCTCGGCCCAAGACCTGGTGCTCATCGCCCACTCGAATCCCTTGTGGCCGAAATCGGGCGGTGAAGAGACGCTGTTTCACTGCACCTTTCTGTTTGAGCCAGTTTCACCGGCTGCCTTCAAGGCGCTCAAGCTGCCCGCGGTCGAGGGTGAGCGTGCGGTCCTCGTTGAGAGTGCCATCCTGCTGCACTGTCCGCACGGGTACGGCAGGACAAAATTGAACAACAGCTTTTTCGAGCGCGCGCTCGGCGTCCCTGCCACCACCAGAAACTGGCGCACGGTGCTCGCGCTGCAAGCGCTTTGCACGGTACCGTGATCCAGATGAAAGGCCGCCCCAATGTCAGCTGAATCCAATTCCGCCAGCGTGCGGGAGTTTCGCCAGGTCTTGCTATGGCCCTTGCGCCTGATGCCGGTGCGGGGTTCCGAGGGCCAGCACGCCAAACCCTGGCAGCTGCTGGCGGACATGGGTGAGGCCTCACCCTGGCGCGAAGTGGTGGACGAATTCACCGGCGACAGCGGTCGTTTTCACGAACGCCACTACAACGAATTTGTGACTTTTTTGCCCTATGTGCAGCGCTTCCTGTACGGCGAAGGACGCAGTCAAAAAGGCGGCACTGCGGCGGGTTCGCCGATGCGGGTGTTCAGGCGCAGTGACGTCAGCGCCGTGCGGGCGGTGCTGCGTCCCGGCGCGCCGCCGATCACGCTCGACATCGTCCATGTGGACCTTTATTTTTTTCTCGATCTGGATCTGGTGCTGCTCAATGTCGAGGTCAGCGCCCGCGACCTGACGCTGGCCCAGGCGCAGGAACTGCTGTACCGCTTTGGCCGCGGCTATCCTGCCGGCTGGGATGCGGATGGCCATGCGCAGCACTGCCTGTACAGCGCCGAGTGGCTGGACGCGACCGGGCAGGTACTGGCCGAATCCGATGCCAACCAGCGTGACGTCTTCATGGCCCATGTCAGCAGCCGCCGCGCCCCGCGCATCGCCGCCCACTGGGCCTGGCTGCTGGAGCCTCTGGTGAGCGACCATTCCGAGCGGAGCGGGACCCTGCGCTATCGCCAGATCGAGTATTACCGCATGCCGCAACTGGCCTTTCTGGCGCTGGACAACCCGCGCGCGCTGAGCCGCAGCGACTTCATCCGCCTCGGTCTGGTGACCGGGGCGGCCGCGTCAAGCGACGAGGCCAGCCTGCCCTATGCCGAAGAGCACCTGGCCGACTTCGAAAAGCGCTATTGCTATGACCGTTTTTGGAGCAACAGTGGTGCCGCGCCCAACACGCGTTATTTGTGCAGCGGCCATTCGCTGCTGGTGCTCGGTGATGCAAACAGCCCGTTTTATGTCTGTCGTGACCGGGGGGTGCTGGCGCAGTTCCGGCACCAGCATTTCCTGCTGTTCCTGATTGCGCATTTCCAGAAAGCGGCACTGCTGATGTTCTCGGACCGGCTGGCCGAAGCCCTGAAAGATCTGGACATTGCCGACGCCGGCAGCGTGCGTCGATTCAAACGCACGATACGCGACAGCTTTGCCGGCTTTCTGCGCTTCACGCACCGCTACTGGTTCCATGAAGTGTCCGAACAGGCCCAGGTGCGCGCCCTGTTTCACATGTGCGCCAACCATCTCGGCCTGGACCCCTTGTACACGGAGGTCAAGGAGCGTATTGCCGAAATGAACCAGTATCTGGACGCTGACAGCCTGCGCCGTCAGGCCAACACCGTCGTGCGATTGACGGTGGTGACCATCTTTGGCCTGATCGGCACGGTGACCACGGGTTTCCTGGGCATGAATCTGCTGGCCGAGGCCGAGGCCCCGATGGGCCGCAAGCTGTGGATCTTCGTCATCGTGTTTGTGCTGACCACCACGCTGACCATTTACACCATGGTCAAGTCAAAACGCTTGTCGGACTTTCTGGACGTGCTCTCGGACGAACGCGCCAACGCCTGGCAGAAATTCAAGGCACTGGGACTGGTCTGGCGGCGCACGGGGGACTGAGGAATGCATGCAGTCCCAGGCAATTGCCTTGTCGCTGCCTTGTCGTTTACTTGTGCCCTCCGCCACCGCTATTTCCGCCGCCGTTTCCACCACCACCGCCACTATTTCCACCAGCACCACCTTTACCGCTGTTGGCGTGGGCCTGGCTGGCCTTTGCTGCGGCGTCAGCCTTGGCGACCCGCTCGGCCTTCGGACCCGCCTTGTCCGTTTTGGAGGCGCTCACCAGCGAACCCAGTTTGACGCCCATAGCGTTTGCGATCTGCCCCCAGCCCAGCCCGGCTTGCCGTTGCGCCAGAACGCCCGACATCGTCACCGGGCCTGTTGCAGTGGTCACCACACCACCGTTCAAAGCCGCAGCAAGTTGCGAGGGCGTGGGATCGGTGATGCCCTGCTTCGCCAAATCGGCCTTGGCCAGGGACAAGGCAATATTGATGTTGCCGTACGCGAGCTTGCCGGTCGCTGGCATGAATGAGGCCGAAGGCGTCGCGGCGCTACCGACCAGCGTGACCTCCGTGCCATCGCGCAGTCCGACGACCAGCGCGTCGGCATTGCTTGTCGACCCGGCCAGTGTGCTGTACTGAGCCGCCAGCTTGGTTGCCGGTGCACTGGATGTGCTGACGGTTGTCGTTGTGCCAATTTCTCCGGTCAGGGAGAAAGCCGGCATCCCGGTCAAAAGCAGCGCGCTGCCCGCAGCCAGAGCGAGAACAGTTTGTTTGAATGACATGAGGGAATACTCCTGCGAATAGGTAGCGAGGTAGCGGACATTCACTACGCTTTCATTCTAGGAACCCGGTGAACATCGGTCTGTCGGACAACAAGCCGCTGGCCCTATGCGTCCGTCTGGCTAGGCCAACACCTCTAATAATTGCTGCAATGCAACAAAAAAGCTTCCCTACCGCCGAGTTGTCCCTATAATTCACTACATGTTGCACTGCAGCATAAATAGCGGGACGCGGCTTTCTCTGAGCAGGCACCCGATTAGCCCCATCAATCAAGGAAACCGAAATGAACAACACCGCCGAACAATTCATCGCAACGAACAAAGCCAACCTGCAAGCCCTGGAAGGTTTCACGACCCAGGCTTTTGCTGGCGTCGAAAAGCTGGTCGAACTGAACATGGCTGCCTCCAAGGCTGCCTTGGGTGAGTCCTTCAGCCATGTCCAAGCCGTTCTGGCTGTCAAAGATGCTAAGGATCTGGTGGCTCTGCAGTCTGGCTTGGTCAAGCCTCTGACCGAAAAATCAGCAGCCTATGCTCAGCATGTCCAGACGATTGTTACCGACAGCAGCGCAGAATTCACCAAAGCCGTCGAAGCCAAGACAGCCGAAGCACAAAAAGCATTTGGCGGCGTGCTGGAAAACCTGACCAAGAACGCACCCGCTGGCAGCGAATCCGCTGTCGCCGCTTTCAAGAACGCATTGACCGCTGGTCAAAATGCATTTGAGTCCGCTCAAACGCAAGCCAAAAAGGCTCTGGAAACAGCGCAATCCAACTTCACCGCAACGGCCACGCAAGCCGCTGACGCAGTCAAGAAAGCTACCAAAGTAGCTTAATTGCCAACTGCCTCCGGGCAGTGACCCACAAACGGCACCTTCGGGTGCCGTTTGTGTTTCTATTGACTGAAAACGACGGCCTCAAGCCTGAGAGCGTGGATTTTCGCAGCCGCTGCATGGGCGTCTGACTTGGCCTCGAATGGGCCGACCCGAACCCGAATGCGCTTGCCTTGGCGGGTCTCCAGTTCTTGTGAGAAAGCGGCCAGACCCGCATCCTGCAATTTGGTGAACGCCTTGCGCGCATTCGATTCCTCAGAAAACAAACCTACGTTGACATAGAAATGTTTCGCCGTTGTGGGCACCGATGCTGAAACGGGTGGAAGCATTAATTGGGGTGTTGATGTCGGCAGCACCGGCGCCGCCAGGGGTGCGGAGGCTACAGGCACAGGCGCGGACGCAGAAACACTAATGGGAATGGACACGGGCACAGCTCCCGGTATCGGAGTGAGATCGGTGGCACGCCCCTGTGCAAAGTTTCGCACCTCGGCCACTGGGGGGCTAACAGGCGATGACTTCCCGCCGTCAAAAAAAGCAAAGTAGACCGCCACGGCAGCAGCCGCCAAAAGCACGTTAACCAGACCCAGCCGGACGAACTGGCGCCGCGAACTGGCCTGACGGTTCAGCATCGCAGCGGCCTGTGCCAGCGTAGGACTGGCGGACAGTGCGCGCGCCATTCTTTTACGGGCCTGTGCGTACAAAAACGCATTCCCGTAAACACCGGGGAGCACAAAGCTCAGGACACCCAACGCCAGCAGCAGGCTCAGCACCACCGTTTCCGACAACCGAAACAGCAAGCTACCCATAACAAACACCAGGATGGCCGTGCCGAGCATGGCGCTGGCATAGATCAGTGCGGCCCCCCACAGTTGTCGAAAAGCCATCCAGTTCAGGGTGTAGAGACTGGCAGCCCAATTCCAGCTCAGACTGGCCCGGTCAGCCGCTTCAAAGCGCGTGAAGACCGGCAGGTAATAGTCCGCGTTCACCGAACCCACAGCCGCGCGGTACAGGACGGTGATCGCACTCTCCTCCGAGCTATCGAGAGAAGTGGCGTCAGGCATTGCGGCAGCGGTGGGAACGGACATGCCTGATTTTGGCATGTGGCGGCGCTTGCTTTACACCGCCACCACCTGTCGTCAGACCGCCTTGTTGATGGGAATGTAGATTTCCCCGCCGGCCTTTTTGAACTCCTCCGACATGCTGTCCATGCCCGACTGAAGCGCCTGCTCGTCGCTCACGCCTTTGATCTTGGCGTACTCGCGCACCTCTTGCGAAATCTTCATCGAACAGAACTTGGGGCCGCACATGGAACAGAAATGCGCCACCTTCGACGAGTCCTTGGGCAGGGTCTCATCGTGGAAGTTGCGCGCCGTGTCCGGGTCAAGCGACAGGTTGAACTGGTCCATCCAGCGGAATTCGAAGCGCGCCTTGGACAAGGCGTCATCGCGCGCCCGCACGCCGGGATGACCCTTGGCCACGTCGGCCACATGGGCCGCGATCTTGTAGGTGATGATGCCGACTTTGACGTCGTCGCGGCCCGGCAAGCCCAGGTGTTCCTTCGGTGTCACGTAACACAGCATGGCGGTACCGAACCAGCCGATCATGGCGGCGCCAATGCCGCTGGTGATGTGGTCGTAGCCCGGCGCGATGTCTGTTGTCAATGGTCCCAGCGTATAGAACGGTGCCTCGTGGCAATGCTTGAGCTGCTCGGTCATGTTGGCCTGCACCATATGCATCGGCACATGGCCGGGGCCCTCGATCATCACCTGCACATCCTGTTGCCAGGCTTGCTGCGTGAGCTCCCCCAGCGTGCGCAGTTCGGCAAACTGCGCTTCGTCGTTGGCGTCGGCACCGGAGCCGGGGCGCAGGCCATCGCCCAGCGAATAACTGACGTCGTAGGCCTTCAGGATTTCGGTCATTTCATCGAAGTGGCTGTAGATGAAATTCTCTTTGTGGTGGGCGATGCACCACTTGGCCATGATCGAGCCGCCGCGCGACACGATGCCGGTCATCCGGTTGGCGGTCAGGTGGATGAAGGCCAGACGCACGCCCGCATGCACGGTGAAATAATCGACGCCCTGCTCGGCTTGCTCGACCAGCGTGTCGCGGAAGATTTCCCAGGTCAGGTCTTCGGCCACGCCGCCGACTTTTTCCAGCGCCTGGTAGATCGGCACGGTGCCAATCGGCACCGGCGAGTTGCGCAGAATCCAGTCGCGCGTGGTGTGGATGTTGCGGCCGGTGGACAGGTCCATCACGGTGTCGGCGCCCCAGCGCATCGACCACACCAGTTTCTCCACCTCTTCTTCAATGCTGGAAGTTACCGCCGAGTTACCAATGTTGGCGTTGATCTTGACCAGAAAGTTGCGGCCAATCGCCATCGGCTCCACTTCGGGGTGGTTGATGTTGGCCGGGATGATGGCGCGGCCACGGGCCACTTCGTCACGCACAAACTCGGGCGTCATGATCTTCGGGATGCTGGCACCAAAACTGTTGCCGGCCAGACGCGCTTCGCGCTCGGCGTTGCCCAGGTACTGCTCCATCCACGCCAGCTTCTGGTTTTCGCGGATCGCCACGTATTCCATCTCGGGGGTGATGATGCCTTTGCGGGCGTAGTGCATTTGCGAGACGTTAGCGCCCGCTTTCGCGCGGCGCGGCGTGCGTTGCAGATCTGCGGCCTGCGCGCGCAGGGAAGCCAGTGTCTCTGTCTCGCCATTTTTCAAGCCATCGTCGAGCGCAAACGGGGTACGGCCGGTGTAAGACTCGGTGTCGCCACGCGCCTCGATCCAGGGGCTGCGCACCGAAGGCAAACCCTGGCGCACATCAATCGTGGCGTTCGGATCGGTGTACGGACCGGAGGTGTCGTACACCACCACGGCCTCGCCGTTGCTCTGCATGATTTCACGCATCGGCACCTGAATGTTGGCTTGCGAGCCGGGCACATAGATCTTGCGCGAGGCCGGCAGGGGCTCGCGCGTGAGGCGCATGAGTTCAACAAATTTATCGGGGGCGTTCATCGCGGGGTCTCCTGAAGGTGTGGCAAGGTGCTCCGGAGAACAGTCAGTCAATCACGCGAACAGGGAGGACGGCACGAAACCCGGGTTGACCCGAAACGGGGCATGGGACTGCAAGTCTGGCTCTTCTTCCGCCGGTATGAACCGGATCAAGTTCGCGGGTTTGGTCGACCATCTCAGCGCATCCATAGCGCACCCCGGGCACGGCAGAGTTTACGCGATTCAGGCTAATCAGGGATTAGCAGGCTCCGGACCCGGCCGCGTTGACTTGGCTCAAAGGGAGAGCTGACGGTTCGTTCAGCCAGGCGTGTGCCCATTGCCGGGCGGCCGCCAGATGGATCAAAGCGCGGGGACTGGGTGGCTCGCCGAGCTCAAAGCGTTCGCCGCGAATTGCCAAGAGCGTGCAAGGCGGCGGCTCCTCGCCTTGCAGTTTGCGAAACACCTGCATCACCGCCTGGGGTGACATGGCATGCGTGGTGAAGCTCTCGTCCTGCCTGGCTTGCAACAGCGTCACCTCGAACGGGGCCTGACACGTCAGGCTGGCATCAATGAACAGCACACGCTGGCGGCCCACCAGGTCAAGCGCATGCTCAATCTGCAACTGGTAGTCCTCCAGGCACTCCACCGCCGCGCTGGATGCCATCGCCGTGCGCAAATACTCAACGCACAAAGGCCCGAGCGCGTCGTCGCCCCGACTCAGGTTGCCCCAGCCAAACACCAACAGGGGCGGCACACAAACGGGGCCTTGCGTCACAAACTTGTTGCCGAAGTCAGGTCGCGTTGCAGGTCACCGCTTTGGGATTTGATCACCCGGTCGATCAACTCGCCGTCCGGCCCGACCAGCGACACGTCCAGCGGCATTTGGCCCAGCGCATGCGTCGCGCAGGACAGGCAGGGATCGTAGGCACGAATCGCCACCTCGATGTGGTTGAGCAGGCCTTCGGTCAACTCGCGCCCATCCAGGTACTCGCGCGCCACCGAGCGCACCGACTCATTCATCGCCTGGTTGTTGTGGGTGGTCGAAACGATGAGATTGCACCGGGTAACCAGGTCATCGTCGCCGACCTCGTAGTGGTGAATCAGCGTGCCGCGCGGGGCTTCAATCACCCCCACACCGGAGTGCCGGCGCGGTCCGCTGGCCATCAGGTCGCCGGACAGAATGTCGGGGTCATCCAGCAAGTCCTTGATCACCTCAACGCTGTGCAGCATCTCGATCATGCGCGCCCAGTGGTAGGCCAGCGTCGCCCGGACCGGCTCGCCCTTACCCCAGGCGATGAACTCACGGCGCTCAGCTTCCGCCAGCGGGCTGGGGATGAAATCGCAGTTTTGCATCCGCGCCAGCGGCCCGACCCGGTACCAGCCCAACTCGGGTCCGAGGCTCTTGAGAAAGGGGAACTTCATGTAGGTCCAGGGCTTGACGGATTCTTCAATCAGGTCAAGGTAACTCTGGTCACTGGCGCCGTCCAGGATGATGTGGCCCGCCCCGTCGCGGGCCCGGATCACACCGTCGTACAAGTCCATCGCCCCGTCGGCGCGCACCAGCGAGAGCATGTTGGAACGAAAGCTGCCGAAGCTGTCGTACAGCGCCGGGTTTTGCGCGTGCAGTTGTTTGACGATGGTGAGGGCGTCTTGCGCCCAGAGCGTCATTTGTGCCACGTCGCGCTGCAGCATGGCGCGGTCTTCCTGACTCACATGCTTGTTGATGCCGCCGGGCACCGAGCCGGTGCCATGCACCCGCTTGCCGGCGGTGACGCGAATCACCTCCTGACCGAACTTGCGCAGCATCACCCCTTTGGTGGCGATCTCGGGGTGCGCCTGCACCACCCCCACGATGTTGCGCCGGTTCACCTCGGAGTCAAAGCCAAACAGCAGGTCGGGCGACGAGAGATGGAAAAAGTGCAAGGCGTGCGACTGCAGTATCTGCCCGTAGTGCATCAGCCGCCGTATCTTGTTGGCCGAGGGCGTCACGGGCGCGGCGCCCACGATCAGGTCCATCGCCTTGGAGGCCGCCAGATGGTGGGATACCGGGCAGATGCCGCACAGGCGCTGCACCATGACCGGCACTTCCCAGTAGGGGCGGCCTTCGATGAATTTCTCGAAGCCCCGGAACTCGACGATGTGCAGCCGGACCTGTTGCACGCGCCGCTGTGCGTCCAGCAGAATCGTGACCTTGCCATGGCCTTCAACCCGCGATACGGGGTCGATGACGACGCGGCGCAGGCCTTTGGCGACGGCGTCGGGGGCGGCGGTTTCAAGGGGTGTGTTCATGGCTAGTCGTACCGCATCAAGCCATGGCCGAGCTGCGGTGTGCGCCCGGCCATGAGGTCGTTCAGAAAGTGCCAGAAGGCGTCCGCCGAGGGGGGGCAGCCGGGCAGGAAATAGTCCACATGCACCACCTCGTGAATCGGGTGAACCTTGTTCAGAATCAGGGGCAGCTCGGGGTCGTTGGGGATGGCGCTTCCCGCGCTCATGCCGGGCCGGCTGCCGTACACACTGGCCAGCACCAGCCCGAGGTCGAGGTTGTTGCGCTGGGCCGGCAGACCGCCCGTGATGGCGCAGGCGCCCACCGCCACCAGCGTCTTGCAGTGGGCGCGAAACTCGCGCAGCACCTGCACGTTCTCAGTGTTGCACAGGCCGCCTTCGATCAGGCCGATATCGCAGCGGCCCACGGTCTTGATGTCGGTCAGCGGCGAGCGGTCAAATTCGACCAGCTCCAGCAGTTGCAGCAGGCGCTCGTCAATGTCCAGAAAGGACATGTGGCATCCAAAACAGCCGGCCAGCGAAACCGTGGCCAGCTTGAGCTTGCGCGGGCTGTGCCGGGGCGCCACGCCATTGTTGTTCGTCATCATGGCGCGCCTTCCTCCTCAAGCTGCTGCGACACCGGCTTGATGTCAAAGCGGCGCTGCCCGATGGGCGTGGCAAAGCCGACCCGCTTGTGCAATATGGCGCCTACCGGGCAGATATTGGCCGCGCGATCATGGGCCTGCAGGGTGCTGTCAGCCAGTTGGCCGCTCGGGCTGTTGACCACCAGATGGGTGTCAATGCCATGCCCGTTGACGGCAAAGACGTGTTTGCCGTCAACCTCATCGCTGGCGCGCACGCACAAGCTGCACAGAATGCAGCGATTGAGGTCGAGCAGCAGATCAGGGTGGCTGGCATCGACCCGCCGCGCGGGATAAAACTCTTCAAAGTACGGCCCTTCCATGCCCATCTCGTAGGCGGTGGCCTGGAGCAGGCAGTTGCCGCTTTTTTCGCACGAGGGGCAGAAGTGGTTGCCCTCGATGAACAGCATTTGCAGCAAGGTCTTGCGCTGGGCGTTGAGCTCGCTGGTGTTGCTTTCGACGTTCTGCCCCGCACTGGCCTGCACGGTGCACGCGGCACCGCTGCGCCCGTTGACCTTGACCGTGCACAGCCGGCACGACCCGTTGGCGGAAAAATCCGGATGCCAGCACAGGTGCGGAATATAGTGCCCGGCGCTGGTGGCGGCCTGCAGGATGGTGTCGCCGGGACCAAACTCGACCTCCTGGCCGTCGAGCGAAAAAGTGCCCGGGCTCAGGGCATCAATACGGTCAATACTCACGGCAGATTCTCCAGATGGGCGTGGACATCGTCGCGTCCGGTCGCCAGGCGTGCCTGCGAGACCTCCTCATCCAGGTCAAAACCGGGGACGAAATGCAGGGACGTCAAATGCCGCTCGTAGGCGGGGCGAAACTTGGCGATGGTGTCGCGCAACGGGTTGCAGGCGGCGGCGCCCAGGCCGCAGTGGGTGGTGCCGTGCATCAGCTTGTCCAGCTCAAACAGCACCTGCACGTCGTCGCTGGAGCCGTGGCCCCGATTGAGTTTGTCGAGACGGCGCACCACCAGCTCGGTGCCCACCCGGCACGGCGTGCAAAAACCGCAGCTCTCGTGGGCAAAAAAATGGGCAAAGTTGCGCGCCACCTCGAACATGTCACGCGACCGGTCAAACACCATGAAAGCGCCTGCGGTAGGCACGTCCTCGAAGCCGATGCGCCGACCAAACTCCGAGGCCGACAGGCACACCCCGGACGGCCCGCCCACCTGCACCGCCTGCGTGTCACGCGCGCCGCAGTCTTCCAGAATGCGCCCGATGCGGGTGCCAAACGGGTACTCATACAGGCCGGGGCGTTCGCAATCGCCCGAGACCGAGTGGATTTTGGTGCCGGTTGACTGGGCGGTGCCGATGCCGGCCCACCAAGCGGCCCCATGGACGGCAATGTGGGTGACGGCGCAAAAGGTTTCGACGTTGTTGACGGTCGTGGGCTGTCCCAGATAGCCGCTCTCCACTGGAAAAGGCGGGCGGATGCGTGGCGTGCCGCGTTTGCCCTCCAATGATTCGATCAGCGCCGACTCTTCGCCACACACGTAGGCACCGGCGCCGACATGAATCTCGACGTCAAAGTCAAAGCCCGGCTGACCCAGAATCGACGTGCCCAGCAGCCCCTGCTGGCGCCGCCGCTGCAGTACCGCTTGCAGGTGCCCCAGCAGGTAGCTGTATTCACCGCGCAGGTACATCAGCCCGCGCCGGGCGCCCACCACATAGGCGGCGATGGTCATGCCCTCCAGCACGGTGTCGGCATAGCTGCTGAGCAGCACGCGGTCCTTGAAGGTGCCGGGTTCGCCTTCGTCGGCATTGCAGACAACATAGTGTGTGTCACCGGTGGCGTTGCGGCACAGCTGCCATTTGGTGCCGGTGGCGTAACCTGCCCCGCCGCGGCCGCGCAATCTGGAATGCTTGATGTCGTCAAGCATGGCCAGCGGCCCGCGTGCCAGCGCCGCCGCCAACCCCTGGCCGGGCGCGGGCTGCGCCCCGAGCTTGACATCGGCCAGTCGAACAGAGTCATCCACGCGCGACCACTCGGCGGGCCATTGGGCTGGCGGCACCTGCTGTTCGATCAGCGCCGCCAGCTGTTCGATCCGCTCCGGCGTCAAACGGGTCACCACCTGCTGATGGTTGATGAGGGCGGCCGGACCCTGTTCACACAGCCCGGTGCAGGAGGTGGTTGAGACACTGACGCGACCGTCCGCACGCATCTGATGGGGCGTCACATGAAGCCGGTGGCACAGGTCTTGTAACAGCGCCTCGCTACCGCGCATGCGGTCGGTGATGTTGTCGCTGAACAGCACGCGGTAGCTGCCGACTGGTTGGGTGTGAAAAAAACGGTAGAAGCCGGCAACGCCTTCCACATGGGCCAGGGTCAGGTGCAGCTCATCGGCGATCACGCCCAACAGCTCACGGGGTAACCAGCCCTTCAGATTTTGCACCTCGCGCAGAATCTGCACCAGGCTATGCGGATCGCGACCGTAGCGGGAAAGTACGCTGTCCAAGGGATCTGGCTGGATCTTCATGTTCACCTTTTCGGTTAACAAAACACCTGCTTTGGAGGCCCATTATGAAACCAATATAAATTCGCGAGCATCACCCCACACGCTGCCAGAACCACCACACCGCCAGCAAGACCAGCAATACCGAGCCGCCGCGTACCACCACGCCGGGATACCAGCGTCGGCCGACCAGCGCTTGCGAAAGCAGCACCCAGCCACTGACGGCCAGCAGTTGCCCGGCTTCCACGCCCACATTAAATCCGGCCAGCGCCCAGGGCAGCAGGCCGGTGGGCGCGGCGGCCTCCAGCAGCAGGCCGGCAAAGCCGTAGCCATGTACCAGGCCAAACAACAGGGCCAGCACATCGGTGCGTAGCCACGGCAGCGGGCGCAAATTCAGCAGCGCGGTAACGGCAATCGACAAGGCGATCGCTGGCTCCACCCAGCGCGGTGACGCCTGCGTCCAGCCGAAAGTGGCCAGCATCAAGGTAATGGAGTGGCCGATCGTGAAGGCCGTCACCGTGCGCAGCAAAACCCACCAGACGCTGGCCGCCTGGCCGCGGGCAACAGCAGCGACAGCGGGCAAGGCGCGTGGTGCTGCAGCGAACAGGCCCAGGCGCAAGGGCAGCACCAGCGCCAGCAGAAACGCGAGGTGGTCATAACCCTCCAGCAAATGGTGCACACCCAGGCTGAAGTAGTCGCGCGACACGAACCAGCGACTGGAAGACGACGCCAGCGGCCGCGCCGCCGGGTCCGGCCCGCGATAAGCGCCCGGGCTCAGGAGCAATGGTGTGGCTTGTTGCGGCGAGGTGGTGGTCAGCAGATCCTGGCCGGCAATACGGCCGGCCACCAGCAGGCGATGGCTGGCATCCTGATTCCTGAACAGGCGGTAGTGAAAAGCCAGCGTTTGCGCGACCGGGCAGCGCGCGCTCGCCACCATGCGCAGATAAACGCCGTCACTGCGCCGGTCCACGCCGTCGAGTTGCCAGGTCAGGCGACACCCGGACGCGCCGTCCGGGTCAGCGGTTCGCAAGCCCGCAGGCAGTTCGGTATTCGCGGCCTCGTTGAGCAGCTCCTCCACCAAGGGCCGGGCAGCTTTTGTTTCGCCCCAGGTCACCTTGCCATCGGCATTGGCATCGATAGGCAACAGCAAGTCGAGGTCCTTGATCGCCACCGCCAGCAAAAACCGATAGTCGCGCAACGCGGCGCCGCCGCTCCCCACAGCCGGTCCCGCCGGGTTGACCTGCTGGACATCGAGATAAGCATCGCTGCCTTTGTGCGCCAGCGCCGATCCACTGCCCAGCGCCAGCAGGCAGGAAATAAACAGCAGGAATTTTCTCGCGCCCATCACTTGGCCCTCCTGGCGACGGGCGGCGAGCTCGCTGGCCGGGCTGGGGAGAGGCGAACATCCTGCAATCCAGCGGCGCGGATAGCGTGCTCGAACTCGGCCAGGGCCGCAAGGTCTTGGGCGCGGCGCGCGCTTTGCAGCGCCACCCACCAGTCCAGCGGCTCGCGCTGCAACAGCAGATTGTCCCGTGCCAGGGTCAGCGCGCGCGGCGCGTCATCGTCCAGCCACAGGGCGGCCAGGGCCAACTCACGGCCATGCAGGGCCGGGTCGTCGCCCCGACGTTCAAGCTCGGCAACGCGCGCCTGCAGCAGGGTACGCGCGCCGTTCCAGCGCGCGTCGCCCAGTCGGCGCCAGGCAGCAGCCCGGCGCAAGACCACGGCATCCGTCTCCGGCAAGGTCGCCAAAACCTGCAGGGCGTCGGACGCTTGGCCGCCGCGCAGCAGCAGATCGCTGTAGGCGATAGCGGTGTAGAGGTCGGCCTCCAGCGCGAGGCTGCGTAGGTACGTGTCTGCGGCGACACGGTCACGGCCCGCACGTTCCTGGCTTTCGGCCAGCAAGGACAACAACCAGCTGCGTCGGCTGGTGTCCGCGGTTTGCGCGATCAGCGCCTGCAGGCCCTGCACCGCAAGCCGGTGCTGCCCTTGCAATGACTGTGTTTCCAGCCGGCATGCTGCGGCATACAAGGCCTGCCCGGCGCGTGCCACAGCGTCGCAGGCCGCCAGGGCCTCGGCGTAACGCGCCGAGAGCCGCTCCAGCGCCGCCAGATTGAGCCAGCCTTGGGCGTGGCCGGGGGCACGCGCCAAGGCGGTGACAAGGACTTTGCGCGAGGCCTCAAATTCATGCCGCCCCTGCTGCACCGTGGCTTGCAGGACCGCCAAATCCACCGGCGCGTCCGGGCTATCCCACCAGCGCGCCAGCACCGCCTGTGCGCGCCCCCAATAACGCGTGTCGCCGGTCTGCCTGGCCACGGCGATGTCCTCGCGCGCCTGCCGCGCCAGCGTCGCAGGGTCTGCCCGCTGGGGGGCCGCCGCCGCCCGTGGCGGACGACTGCGCGTGACAGCCGGCAGCACCTCCAGCACCTCGTCATCCTGCATAGGCTGCAGCGCCGTCACCGCCAGCACGCTCGAATGCGCGAGGAGCGCCAGGACGGGGACCAGCCATTGGCAGAAGCGGGACACGCTTGACATGGTTCAAAGCGCCACGGGATCCGCCGTGTCATCGACCGCCAGTGTGATGGCGTCAAGGTCATGCGGGTCGCTGTTTTCGCTCTCGCTGGCAATCATGTTTTTGATGAAGTCGATCGACTGCAGGGTGCTGGGCCCGCTTGGCGCCGGCGGGTCAGCGGCCACGACGTCTGCCCCGTCTCCGCCGCCACCACAACCGGCGACGAATACGGCAGCCGCCACGGCGCTCAGCAGCAGTCTTGAATTGAGTTGTCTCATGATGTCTCCTTCGTTATGACGTTCAGTCGGAGCCGGAATTCGGCGTATTCAGGTACGGGAATGCAGGCAGGAAAGGAACTGTGGCCTGGTCCACGCCGTCGTGGATATTGGCCGCGCTCGCGCCCAGCGGCACGCTGGAGGGCTTGCAGGCCGAGGTGAGGCTCGGAACGCCTGGCACGCTGTTGAGCTTCAGCGCGTCGGTGTCGCCATTGATCACGCACAAGCCGCCAAGCATGGCCACCAGCGCGATATCCACGACGTCATCCTTGGGCCGGCGCCCGTTCGGAAAGCCGGCATTGTCGGTGCCGCCCGCCAGCGCGTTGCCGGCCACACCGAGCCGGTTCTGGCTGGCGAATGGCACGGGCGCAATCGCCGTGTTCAAACGCAGCATCTCGGACGGCTTGGGGTTTGTCGCCGGCTTGTTGACCCCGGTGATGCCCGTCAGGAAGACGGTCGCCAGATCGGTACGGGGCAGATTGGTGGGGGCCACGGTAGCGCCCAGCACCAGGCCCAGCAGGGCCGGCAGAGTCGGGTTGGTGACATAACTCAAAAACTGCGCGTCGTCCTTCGGGCTGGAGGCGTTGAATTTGTCTTTGTCGGGCAGACCTATCACCACCTCGTTGACCAACGGGTTGCCCAGGCGCGAGACTTGCACCCAGGCTCCACCGACTTTTTCAGCCTTGTCGTTGCCGGAGCCCGGTTTGCCATCAAGCAAACGCCCCTGGCGCAAACTGCCGGTGGTCCAGCCACCGATGACCGGCTCAGCACCGGCAGTCAGGCAGTCTTTGTGCACTTCCAGCGCCAGCGTGGTGACGTTGGTTTTTTGCACCTCGTGCTGGCCGCCCCGGCCGACCGCATCTTTGTTGGCCGGGTCGAGCAGGAAGGCTGCGGGCGCGTTGACCAGGTCAAAAATAGTGCCCAGGTTGACGGCAAAACCTTCCTGGCGCTGCCCCACAAACACCCGGCCCTGGTCTTTGCCGGCCGGACAGCCGGGTATCGTGACCGTGTGAATATGCTTGGCGGCATAACTGGGGTAGTCCGCAATCGTCTTCGATCCGATGTTGTCAACCGGCTTTTCAAAGGTCGCGCCGCCACCGGTCTTCATGACCGCACCTGAAGAGCCTCGGCGCCGGTCACTGCGCATGACGTTGACGGTATAGGTTTCGTTGACATTCAGGTTGGCATCATTGAGGGTGCTGACCGCGCCGGCCTGGATCAGCGGAATCGGAACACTGGCCGAACCAATGCCCAGGGGGATGGACTTGAGCGCATTCTTGAAGCGGAACTGGAAGCTGATGTCTTCCTTGGCGTCGCCGTTGTTGTCGATATGGATTTCGTACAAGGCGTTGGGGTCCAGCGAGAAATAATTGGGCCCGCCATAAGCGTTCTGCAGCGGCTGGTAGTTGGCCAGCAAGGTGACGTAGTCGGCGCGCCCGCCAGTGCCGTTGGCCGCGATGCCTTCATAACTTCGGAACATGTAGAAATCCGTGCCATCGACCTTGGGGCTGGTGGTGATGAACGGTGCTTCGCGGTGGCTGGACGCCATGGCGCTGCCCGCCGCGACGACCAAGAGGCAAGCCTTGGTCATGTGAGTCAGTTTCATTGTCATGATGATTCTCCAGGTTAGGTTGCAGCGCTTGCTGCTTGCGTAATACGCGGTCGGTTTTGAAATGGATTCAAAATCACAACGCACGCCAGAAGATGTAGTCGGCCGTGTATTTCACGGTCTGTTTCTGATCCAGCGTGGCGACGTCGCAAGGTGATGCGGGGGCCACGCCGCCTTGTGTATTGACGCGCTGGATGTAGCTCACGCCTTGCATCGCGCCCATGCCCATGGCCGGATTGGCCTTGACCAGTTGCAGGGGAATGCGGCCCGCGCCTGCGGGTGCCACCGCCACTTGCGCGCCGCTAACCCGGGAGCCGTCCAGGCTCTCCCAGGTGGCGGGTGGTCCGTAATATTTGCCCACGCGTTTGCCACGGCGGTCATTCAGGCCGGCGTCAGGCCCGACAAACACCCATTCAAACTGGCCGGCCATGTCTTTTTTGACCCGGCACTGGTAGGTGATGTCACCGCTGGCCATGGTCTGCATGGCCACGTTGTGGCCCGCCGGAACCTGGACGGCATCCGGCAGACCGGCTTGTGAAAACGGCGCCATGCTTGAGCCGCCTTGTGTCGCGCAAGCCGACAGGCCGGCAACGGCGATCAGCGCCAAAATGCTGCGATTTTTCATGATCAGTAACTCCTTGATAAACAGTAAAAATTCAAATCAGACTTGCACTGTGAAGAGGCCCGAGCCCGCTCATTTCGCGGCCTCTTTCTTTGCCCGGGCGCCCAGATAAGCAACCACATCCAGCCGGTCATCGAGCGTCTCGACGCGGTAGCCCATGGCCTGGCCGGGCACAAGCGATTCCGGGTTCTCAAGCCAGGCCAGCAACTTGTCGCGGTCCCATACATGCGAGGCCGCGCCCAGCGCTTTTGAATAACTGAAGTCCGCTGCCTTGCCCGCCACCCGGCCCAACACGCTGCCCAGGGCCGGGCCCACACGGTTGGCGTCCAGGCTGTGGCAGGCGGCGCAGCGCGATTCAAAAATCACCTGGCCCTTGGCCACCGATCCGCTCTGCGCGTGCGCCGGCATCAGCAACACGAGTGACAGTCCCCAGGCCGCTGCCAGGGCCTGGCGCGGGAGCCGCCCCATATACCCGGTCCGGTGTGGGCGCCCGTTCATCAGGCACCAAAAGTCAATGCGCCAGCGGGCAAGGGGCGCCCCAGCGCGCTGGTCAACACGGTGAAGTGCATGGTCTCGTCGGCGGCCAGGCGCGCCGCCACTTTGCTCAAGTCCTTGCTGCCAAAAGCCGGAATCACGCCCAGATAGGCATTGGTGGCGCCCAGCTCCAGGCGGGCGGCCAGGTCCAGCACATCGGCCTGGTTGCGCAGCATGTCGGCCTTCAAGGCCATGGCGTAGTCGTCCAGCTTTTTCTCGGCCACCGGCATGCCCCCCATTTTCTGGATGGTGGCGATCAAGGCGTCGCGATGGCCTTTGTGGTGGCCCTGGAACTGCAGGGCAATGTCGAGCACCGGTTTTTGCAGCAGGCCGCTGCCGGCGCCGAGCTGGTAGGCATTGATGGCTTCATGCTCCAGGCCGAGCGCCACATTGAGAATGCCGACGTCCTTGGAGATGTCGCCACCCATGCCTTGCGCCAGCACATCTTTACCCGCCAGCAAGGCCACGGCCACGGCAGACAGCGTGCCGGTGCGGCCCATGAAGACACGGCGTGATGAAACGATGCTGGGAGCGCAGAGAGTTTGAACAACAGATTTCATGGTGATTTCCTTCGAGTTGGGTTAAGGGCGGGTTGCCGCTATCGGAAGAAATACTCATCCGACGCGCTGAATACGCAGGCCGGGTGCGAACTGGATTCAAACTATCCATAAAAATTAATTGGGTATTCGCAAGGTTGAATCCGATTGACCCTGAAGACCGTATTCACCGCATAACGAATCTCCGACAATCACGCCATGACCCCTGCAACTCCCGATGCCGCTCCCGATGCCGAGCTGATCAGACTCCTTGACCGTGTGGCCGAGCACGACCCGGCGGCGCTCAAGGCTTTGTATGAGCGCTGCTCGTCGAAACTTTTCGGCCTGGCCATTCGCGTGGTCAGCAACCGGGAGTGGGCCGAAGACGTGTTGCAGGAATCGTTTCTCAACATCTGGCGCTCCGCCGGTGACTACCGGGCCTCCCTGAGTCCGCCGATGGCCTGGCTGGGTCTGATCGTGCGCAGCCGCGGGCTGGATTTTTTGCGCCGCCGCGCCGCCGAGCGCAGTCACCTGACCCAAGAACTTGACGAGGTCATGGCGGACACCCTGGCCGGGGATTCACCCTGCCCCATGGACACCGCCCAGGCCAGCGAGCAGGCCTGGGCCTTGCACCGGTGTTTGGAGCAGCTTGAGAACCGCCAGCGCGAAGTGCTCAGCCTGGCCTATGTGCGCGACCTCAGCCACGGTGAACTGGCCCGGCAACTTAAGCTGCCGCTGGGCACCGTCAAGACCTGGATCCGGCGCGGGCTGGAGCAGCTGCGCATGTGTATGGCCCGATTTGCGTGAGGACCCACTTTTGAACCTGATCAACAAGCCCGAGTTGCTGGACCGCCTGGCCAGCAGCTATGCACTGGGCACCTTGCGGGGTGGCGCACGGCGCCGGTTTGAGGCACTGGCGCGCGAGCAAGCCCCGCTGCGGGCGGCCGCGCTGGTGTGGCAAACCCGCCTGGCCAGCATGAATGAACTCCAGCCGCAATCAGCGCCCAGCCCGGCGGTGTGGACGCGCATCGACAACCTGCTGCGAGGCCAGCTGGATGCGCAAACCATGCAGGCCGCACGGCAGGCTTCCACGCGGGAAACGACCAGCGCCCGTGCCGGCCCGGGCGGCTGGCTGCGCAGCCTCAGCTTGTGGCGCGGTGTGGCGGCCGCAGGCGCGCTGGCGACCGTGCTGGCCGTGGTGACTGGCCTGAATCTGCGTGAGCAGCTGGGTGGCGAGATTCAGCAGCTGCAAGCCAGGCTGCAAAGCACACCGCAAATTGACTACGTTGCCGTGCTGGCCGACGACAAGTCCGCCGCGTCCATGCTGGTCACGTTCGACCCGAAAAACAACAAGCTCACCCTGCAGCGCGTGGGCAGCTTCCAGGAGCCAGTCGACCGGTCTCTGCAGCTGTGGGCCTTGCCGCCGACAGGCGGACCCAAATCGCTGGGTGTGTTGGGTAGCGACAAGGTATTGCGCCTGACCGCCGCTGAAGGCGATGTGCGTGAAGTGCCCACGCTGGCCATCAGCCTGGAGCCCAAGGGCGGCGTGCCCAGTGCGGGCGGCCCCACCGGGCCGGTGCTATTCAAGGGCGCGCTGATTCAAACCGTGCTATGAGGTATGCAGCCATTGGCATCGCGCTGGCACTGGTGGCTGTTCAGGCCTTTGCGCAACTCTCGCCGCCCTTGGTCAAACCCACTGCCGGGCCGTGGGACAGTGGCGCTGGTTTTCAATTTGACCTGAAAAAGAAAAAGGCACACAAGACCCGCCAGTCCCTGAGCGGTTTGGCCTGCACGCGGGACGCAAAGCAGCAGCGCATTTGCCTCATGGTGTTTGACGAAGGTGCGCAGGCACGCTACGCCCATGTCGGTGAAAATTCGCTGGTGATCGATCCCGAGCCGCTGCTGTTTTCCGCGATCGGGGGCGAACTGGATGCCGAAGCTGCGGCCACGGATGGGCATTATTTTTATGTCACCGGCTCACACTCTGCCAAACGCTCCGACTGCAGTAGCAACCCCGACAGTCGCCACGTCATTCGCTTTCGGCTGGACCCCGCCACGGGTCGTGCCTTGCGCTCGCCACCAGGCGCTGCGCAGGCTGCGCTGGTGGACTATGCCGACAGCGGGCGCTTGTGGCAGATCATGCAGTCGCAGCCTGAGCTCCAGGCGCATGTGGGGGAACGCCAGTGCCTGGGTTCCGGGCAACAAGGCGTCAACATAGAAGGTTTGGCCATCCAGGCGGGCCGCCTGTATTTTGGTTTTCGTGGCCCGGCCATCCAGGGTGCCGCAAATGTGCTGGCGGTGGATGCCGACGCATTTTTTGATAGCGGCGCACCCCAGGCGACAGTAACCCGGATTGCTCTGGGCGAACGGCGTGGCATCCGCGACATGGTTGCCGTCAAGACCGGGGTCTTGCTGCTGGCGGGCCCGGATGATGACGCGGCCAGTCAAGGCGTGGGTTGGACCGTCTCGCTATGGGACGGCAAATACAGCCCGAATGTGGTTCAGCCCAAGCTGTTGGCCACGCTTGACATCAGCGGCGTCAAACTGCGCAAATGCGATGTGCAGACCAAACCCGAAGCGCTCACCGTGTTGGAGGAAACGCCACAGGCCTACAAGCTGTTGGTGTTATCGGACGGCATGTGCGACGGCGGACCCTTGGTCTTCACGATTCCCCGATGAACAAGGGCCGTGCCGATCAAGGCATGTACTGTCCGCCATTGATCTCGATGATCTGCCCGGTGACGTAGCTGGACAGGGAATTGGACGCGAGGTAGAGGAAAGCGCCGACGCATTCGTCGGCCGTGCCGAGACGACCCATAGGAATCGTCAGGCGCATGGCGTCGAGTTGTTCTGCCGTCGAATACTTGTCATGAAAAGGCGTTGTGATCACACCAGGCGCCACTGCATTGACCCGAATCTGCCGGCCCGCCAGTTCCTTGGCAAGGCTCTTGGTCACCGTGCTGACAAAGCCCTTGGAGCCTGCATACAGGCCGGCGCCCGGCCCACCGCCGTTGCGCGCGGCGATACTGGTCAGATTGATGATGGCGCTGCCTGTTGCCATATGAGGCACGGCGTATTTTGTGCACATCAGCATGGAGCGCACGTTCAGGCCCACGATATCGTCGAATATCTCATCGCTAATATCCGTGATGGGTACACGCTTCACCAAAGCACCGGCGTTGTTGATCAACACATCTATCCGGTTGAAGCGTTTGACCGTTTCCGTCACCACACGTTCGCAATCGATGGTGTGACGAAGATCGGCCTGGACCAGCAGCGCCTCGCCGCCGGCATTTTCGATCACCGTGCCCACCTCCGTTGCGCTGGCCTGGGACCTGTTGAAATGCACCACCACTTTGCAGCCGCGCGCGCCGAAGGCTTTGGCACAGGCGGCACCGATGCCGGTGGAAGCACCGGTCACCAGAACGACTTTGCCTTTCAGATCATCCATTTTGAAATCCTTTCAAGCTTTGCACCTTACACAAGCGGCTCACCTCGCAGGATCGGCGCGCCGTAGTGCCCGCGCGGCGCGGCACGGGTGTTCAGGAAAACCGAATACAAAGACGTGGTGCCGCAGATAAACAAGCGATTGAGCTTGGCCCCCCCGAAACACACGTTGGCCACCGTTTCGGGAATCAGTATCTTGCCCAGCAGCGTGCCGTCGCTTGAATGGCAGTGCACGCCGTCACCCGCCGACAGCCACAGGTTGCCATCGACATCGACGCGCAAGCCATCGTACAGGCCCACAGGACAGGTGGCAAACACCTCACCGCCAGAGATCGCCGCACTGTCCCCCGAGACCTTGAAACAGCGCACATGGTGCGGCCCGTTCGTCTGATGGGTGGCGCCGGTGTCGGCGATGTACAGCAGCGACTCGTCGGGGGAGAACGCCAGCCCGTTGGGCTGCACAAAGTCGCTGGCAACGATGGCGACCCGCCCGCTCACCGGGTCGAGGCGGTACACGTTGCAAGCCCCGATCTCGCTCGGTGCCGCCGCACCTTCGTAGTCGGAATCAATGCCGTAGCTCGGGTCCGTGAACCAGATACTGCCGTCGGACTTGACGACCACGTCGTTGGGCGAATTGAAGCGCTTGCCCTCGTAGCGCTCGGCCAGCACAATGCGTCGACCGTCATGCTCGATCCGCGACACGCACCGTCCGAGGTGCTCGCACGACACCAACCGGCCTTGGAGGTCCACTGTGTTGCCATTGGTGTTCATCGCCGGCTGCTGGAATACCGATACCGAACCGTCGGTCCCGTCCCAGCGCAGGGTTCGGTCGTTCGGTATGTCGGACCACAGCAGATAACGGCCTGCCGCAAACCAGGCGGGCCCCTCGGCCCAGCGGCAGCCTGTGTACAGCTTCTCGACCTGCACGTTCGAAAAGGCCAAAGCCCTGAAGCGCGGGTCGATCAGCTCGAAGCTATTGCTCAGCCATGCACCCATACCGTTCTCCTCCCATTGTGCTCAGTCTTCACTCGGACACGCGCCGCCCGCGGCCATAAATCAGCAGCATGCCGATGATGATCGTGCCATAAATAATCTGTCGAACCATGTCGGGGATCTGGATCACCGACAGGATGGACTGCAGCAGTGTGATCAACACGACGCCGACCACCGTACCCAGATACGAACCTCGACCGCCGAGGATGTTGGTGCCGCCCAGCACGACCGCCGTAATCGCCGGCAACAGATAGGCTTCGCCCATCGCCTGGTAGGCCTTGGTCGAGTAACCTGTCAGCAGCACGCCGACCGCCGCCGAGCATGCGCCGGCAATCACGAAGCAAAGCAGCGTGACGCGCCGCGTATCGACACCTGACAGGTAGGCCACGCGCTCACCGTTGCCCACGGCGTAAATGGCGCGGCCCATCGTCGTGCGATGCAACAGAAAAACCGTTGCGGCGCCGATCACGATCCACACCAGCAAGGCATTGGGTAGGCCCAGAAACGAGCGACCGGTGGCGATCAAATGCATCGCCGGCGTCGCGCGGTCCTGCGGCGCAAAGCCACCAGTGCGCACGACAACCAGGCCCTGCGCCACCGCGTTGACGCCGAGCGTGAAGATCATCGACGGCACCCTCAGATAAGCCACGCCAATGCCGTTGACCAGGCCGCACAGCGCACCGCAGGCAATACCGAACGGGATGGCAATGTTCGCCCCGGCGCCGCCCCACCAACCGGCCGCTGCCGCCGACATCACCCCGCCGACGGTGACAACCCAGGGCACCGAGAGGTCGATACCCCCGAGCAGGATGACGAGCATCGCGCCGGTGGCAACAACACCGAGAAAAGAGGCGATTTGCAGCTGCAACAGCAGGTAGCCGGCCGACAGGAAGTTACTCGAATAAAGGCTGCCCAGCAACACCAGCACCAGCGAGCTCAGGGCCGCGGCCACCACGGGCATGTGCCCTGATTTTCGGAGCCAAAAAAGAAGCTCTGTCATAGGCCGCCCACTCACTTGAAGAGATCGAGTCGGTTGCGCAGTTTCAGCAACTGCAAAGAACCCAGGCTGACCGCAAACAGCAGGATAACCCCCTGGAAGAGCGGTTGCCACAGCGGGTCAAGATCGAACACGAACAGAAGGTCGCCGATCGTACGCAATACGAAAGCGCCAAAGATGGAGCCAATGGCACTGCCTGCACCACCGGCCAGAGAGGTGCCGCCGATCACCACGGCCGCGATTGAGTTCAGCGTATAGGTACCGCCAAGCGACACCGAGGCTTCGCCCGAATAGGTGATGAAGGTCAATAACAGGCCACCGATCGCCGCCAGCAGCCCCGAGAGCGTGTAAGCGGTGATCTTCGCCCGGCCGATCGGCACGCCGGACATATAGGCGGCACCCTCAGCCGAGCCGATGGCCAACGCCGAGCGGCCGATCACCGAGCTTCGGTAGGGCACCCAGATGACGGCGACCACCAATGCCAACAGCAACAGCGACGACGGAACACCACCCAGCTGCGCGCCGGTCAAGGCCTCGGCGAGAGCCTCCTGCACATTGCCGCCAGGCACCGGCCGCAGGGCCAGCGCAAGACCGAAATAGACGGTGCCGGTGGCGATCGTGGTGATGATGGGCTGCAGGCGCCCATAGACAATGATGACGCCATTGATCAGCCCGCACAGGGCGCCCATAGCCATGACGACCAGCACACCCAGCGTCGCCTGCGCCGGCGTGCCAACCACCAGATGGGAGGCCAGGCAATTGGCCAGCACGAATACCATGCCCACCGACAAATCGATTCCGGCGGTCAGCACCGGCAGGGTCTGCGCCATCGCCACGATGGCCAACAACACGCCTTTGTTGGCCGCCGTCGTAATCACCGGCACCGTCCAGCCCGTCTGGTACTTGGCGATGTACAGCGCAAAGATCAGGACAAACATGGCAGCCGCCGCAAACGCGCCACGATGCTCACGAAAGTGAAAACGAAATTCCTGCCGATTCAAACCGTAACACCGAGGTTGAGCGCGCTGGCGACCAGCGCGTGTTCGGTCATATCGTCGCCTTGCAGCCAGCACACCACGCGGCCGTCAAAGAACACGGCCACGCGGTCGCAACATCCAATCAGCTCGGCGTAGTCGGTGGAATACAAAAGCACCGCCACCCCGTCGTCCGCCAGTTTTCGCAACAGCCGGTAGATATCCTGCTTGGTGCCGACATCAATGCCGCGCGTCGGGTCGTTGAGCAACATCACACGCGGCGCATTGAGCAACCACTTGCCAATCACCACCTTCTGCTGGTTGCCCCCAGATAGCGTGCTGACGGCATCGGCGGTGTCCGGCACCTTGATGGACAGCCGGTTAACCATCTCCGCAGTCGCCCGGGCCTCGTCGGCAAAGCGGATCACACCGGCAAGGCTCAAGCGCTCCAGCGCGGCGAAGGTCAGGTTGTCGCGCACACTCATGGGCAGCATCAGGCCGTCGGTCTTGCGGTCCTCTGGCACCAGCGCGATGCCGATGTCGGCCTGCTTGGCGGCCCGGGGGCTATCGACCGTGATCGTCCTGCCGTCGATCTGAATCTGGCCGCTGACGCCGCGCAGCACACCAAACAGCGCAAAGAAGAATTCGCGTTGCCCCTGCCCGTCCAGGCCACCCAGACCGACGATCTCGCCGGCGCGCACCGACAGGTCAATGTCGTGCAGGCGCCCGCCCCAGTTCAGGTGTTTCACATCCAGTGTCGGCGGCTTGCCGTCATCCACCTTTTGCGCAGAGCCATCGGCCGCGCCGCGCGATGCGGGCTTGGGTGGAAACGCATGGCTCACCTCGCGCCCAATCATCATTTCCACGATCTCATCGGAGGTCTTGGTACCCGCCGTGAAGGAGGCGACATGTCGCCCATTGCGATAGACAGAGCAATCATCGGCGAGTTCGTCGATCTCCGACATGCGGTGCGAGATGTAGACAATGGCGAGCCCCTCGTCGCGCAGCTGCTTGAGCAGCGCGAACACGCGCTGCACGTCCGCCGCCGTGAGTGCCGAAGTAGCCTCGTCCAGGATCATGAGCTTCGGCTTGCGCCCGACGGCCTTGGCAATTTCGACCATCTGACGGCGAGACAACGGCAAGTCGCGAACCAGGGCCAAAGGATGGACGTCCTCACAACCGACCCGTGCCAAGGCCTGTTCCGCGAGGCGACGCTGCGCGCGCTGGTCGATAAAACCGAACCTCCGCGGGGGATTGGTAATGCCGATGTTGTCCGCGACACTTAAGTCCGGCATGAGCGACAGTTCCTGGAACACACTGACGATCCCCGCCCGGCTCGCCGACGCCGGGCCATCGAGCACGATGGGCTGGCCGTCGAACTCGATGCGGCCGGCATCGGGGATGACAACGCCGGACATCACCTTGATAAGGGTCGACTTGCCAGCGCCGTTCTCACCCAGAACGGCGTGAATTCGCCCCCGCCCGCACTCAAGACCTGCGTTCTCAAGCGCCCGAACCCCGCTGTAGCGCTTGGACACACCCTGCATGCGCAGCAACGGACTCATGCTACTGATTGGTTTCCGTCTTACCCATGATTTCTTGCGCCGTAAAGCCAATCTTGCAGGCGTCAAATGAATTCCCGACGAAGAAGTTGTCGGCCAGATCCGGATAGAAATCCACCCCCTTCTTCAAATTGGGGTATTCGACCAGGGACATGGGCAAGGCGATGGCCTGCGGTATTTTTTCGCCTTGAAGCGCCGATATGGCCGCCTTGATGGTCACTGCGACCTGGGCCGGGCCGGTTCCCGCCGAAGAACAATGCAGACCTTGCGCGGCGTACTTGTCGCACAGCTTTCGGAAGCCATTTTCAGTCTCCCCAGCGACCGGGACCATCGGATGTTTGGCATCCAGCATCGCCTGGACCGCGCCGGCCGAGCCACCCTGGGTGTAGACGCCGGCAAAGGTCTTGTGAATGGCGATCGCGTCGGCGGCGGCCTTCTGGCCGGTGCCATCGTCCCATTTGCCAATCACTTCCACCACTTCGAAGTTCTTGCCTGACTTCTTCAGGACGTCATGGAAGCCGTCGTGACGATCTCGGTCAACCGAGTTGCCGGACACACCGCGAACCTCAAGAATCTTGCCGCTATCGGCCTTGATTTCCTTGAGCAGCCAGCGGGCCGCGACGCGGCCAAGATCGACTTGATCCACGTTCACGATCACATTGTCGGGCGACTCAATCACGTTGTCGAAGGACAGCAAGATGACACCAGCCGCCTTGGCCTTTCTGGCCACCGGGGCAAACGCGGCCGGATTGAGCGCGTTGACGATGACCGCGTCGTAGCCCGCGTCAATGAAGTTGTTCGCGGCGGCGATCTGCGCAGGCAGGTCTTCTCCGGTCGAGACGACCTTGAATTCTTTCAAGTTGGCCTTGACGCCGGGTTGCTCGGCGTACGCCTTGGCCGTCTTGATCATCTGGATTCGCCAGGTGTTGCCGACGAAGCCGTTGGCCAAGGCAATGCGGTAAGGCCCCTTCTTGGCGGGCCACTGGAAGAACTGAGTCTTGGCGTCCCAAGGCTTGTAGCAAGCCGGGTCAGAACTGGGGCCGGGAACAATATTGGGCGCGGCCAGCGAAAAGCCGGCGGCCAGCAGGCCCACGGCTGCGGCGATACGAGTGCGGTACAGCATGCTATCTCCTTTGCTCGTTTAGAAACTCGACTGCCATTCAGGCGACAAGGAACTCGACAGAACCCAAGAATTGGCCGAATAAGTTTACGAATTACGGGCGCCAATACAAGCCTCCTGGCCCGTGAATTGTTAGGGCTACCCCCTGAAATATCAAAGAACGATGCGTTTTTTTCTCGGCGAAAGTTCAATACCAACCAGCCCGCCGACCGCTGACCATTGAATAATCGAGTGATCGAATCAAGGGAATTGTGTGAAAACCAAAAATTTCTTCATCGCTTGCTGTATGGCAGCCACAGCCTGCGCCGCCCATGCCTTCCAGATCACCAGCCTCTCGCCCCAGGGCGAAGTGGCACGGGTGCGCCAGGTGGTGGTCAAGTTTGATGAAAGCGCCGTCAACTTCGGCGACCCCAAGGCCCCGGCGCCCTTGAGTCTCAGTTGCAGTGACGCCCAAGCCACCCAGGGCTCCGGGCGCTGGATCAATGACCGCCAATGGGCTTTTGATTTCGAGCGCGACCTGCCGCCCGGTATCGCCTGCTCGCTGCAGGCTCGTTCAGGCATCAAATCGGCCTCTGGCGCCCATCTGACGGGCGCTACCAGCTATAAATTCAATAGTGGAGGACCGTTTGTGCAGCAGATTCGCCCGTATGAGGGCAGCCGCATTGACGAAGAGCAATTCTTCATCCTGCAGCTCAACGGTGACGCCACGCCGGCCAGCGTGCAGGCCCATGTGTGGTGTGCCGTCGACGGCCTGGGCGAGCGCGTGGCGGTGCGTCTCATCGAGGGCAAGGACCGCGCGGCGCTGCTGAAGTCGCAAAACTTGGAGCGGGCCGCCGAGAAAGCGCCCTTGAGCATCGTGACCCTGGCCTGTAACCGGCGCCTGAGCGCTGAAGCCAAGGTGCAGCTGGTGTACGGCATTGGCGTCGCCACCCCCGCCGCCGGTGGCACACCCAACGGCGTAGTCAATTCGGTTGAAAAGCGCTTCAACTTTCAGGTGCGCGAGCCTTTTACCGCCAGCTTCAGCTGTGAACGCGAAAACGCCCAATCAGCCTGCCTGCCGATCCGGCCCATGAGCCTGAACTTCAACGCGCCGGTGCCGCGAAAACTGGCCGAGGGCATCCGCCTGAAATCCGACAAGGACACCTTCAAACCCACGTTCGACAAGGAAGACAGCGACGGTGACAACGTGGTGAACAGCGTGTCGTTCAACCTCATTTTTCCGGAACAGACAAAGTTCACGCTGGAGTTGCCCAGGGACTTCAAAGACGCCTCCAACCGCCCGCTACGCAATGCCGACGGTTTCCCCCTCAAGCTCGCCACCGGCGCCATGCCGCCACTGGCCAAGTTTGCGGCGGCGCCGTTTGGCATTGTGGAGCGCTTTGCCGAGCCCAATGCCAAGATCGACACCCCTGCCCTGCTGCCGGTGACCCTGCGCAATGTGGAAGCTGCGCTGCAGGTCAAAGGGCTGAACCCCACGTCAGCGCAAGCGGCGCAGAGCCGGGCCGCGGCTGGTGGCAAGGTCAGCGATTTCAAGCCGGGCACGGACGCCGACATCATTGCCTGGTTCCACAAAGTGCAGCGCTATGACGACTACACCGTGTCGCGCCGCCAGGCCGCCGTCGACGTGAAAGGCTCGCTGCCCAAGGTACTGGAAGCGCGCGACATGAACGAGGTGCAAAGCCGCATGGTGTCTTTGCTGCAAGGCCAAACCGGCGTCAAGACACTGGATTTACCCAAGCCCGCCAACAACGACCCGCGCCCTTTTGAGGTGGTGGGCATCCCGCTGTCACCGGGCTTTCATGTGGTGGAGATCGCCTCGCAAAAGCTGGGCACCTCGCTGCTGGACGAACGCCACGGCGAGTCGCGAACCATGTACGTGCGCACCTCGGCGCTGGTAACCAACCTGGGCGTGCATTTCAAGCTCGGGCGCGAGAACGCGCTGGCCTGGGTCACCACGCTGGACAAAGGGCAGCCGGTGGCCAATGCGAAGGTGCGGGTATCGGATTGCCACGGCCGCGAGGTGGCCACCGCCACCACCAATGCCCAGGGCATCGCCAGCCTGACCGGCATCGCGCCCGTCGCACCCACTTGCTCAGGTGACGGCAGCTATAGCCAGGCCTACTTTGTCAGCGCCCGCGCCTTGCAGCGCGGCAGCGACAGCGGCAAGAGCAAAGACAGCGTGGAGGACATGAGCTTCACCTGGAGCGACTGGCACCGCGGCATCGAGCCGTGGCGCTTCAACGTGCCCACCAGCCGCGAGGTCCGTCCCGACGAACGGGCGCACACGATCTTTGACCGTACCCTGTTACGGGCCGGCGAAACCGTGTCCATGAAGCACATCCTGCGCACCGAGACTTCTCAGGGCTTTGGCTTGGCCGGGACGCAACCCGTCACGCTGGTCGTCACCCATGTCGGCAGCGGTCAGCAGTACACCCAAGCCCTGGCCTGGCGCAAGACCGCCACCGGCGGCCAAAGCGCCGAGAGCACGTTTGCGATACCGCCTGCCGCCAAGCTTGGTGTGTACGAGGTGACGCTGCGCGCGGACGAACGTGGGGAGCATCAGCGCAGCTTCAGCACCGGCCAGTTCCGTGTTGAAGAATTCCGCCTGCCGGTGTTCGAAGGCCGCGTCACACCCACCGAGAAGAAAGCGCTGGTCAATGTGAAGTCGGCCCCGCTCGATGTGCAGATCAACTACGTCGCCGGGGGCGGCGCGGTGAATCTACCCGTGCGCGTGTCAGCACTGGTGCGCGGCAAATACTTGAGTTACAGCGACTTTGACGCCTTCAGCTTCTCGCCGCCACGCGGCCAGCGTGAGACAAGCACCGAGGGCGAAGAGGAAGTCAACGCCAGCCAAGACGCCCGCGTGATTGCCGACAAGCTGCCGCTGACCTTGGACAAGAACGGCGCCGGCAAGCTCAACCTCGACCAGGTTCCCACGGCGCGGCAACCGCAGGAGCTGCTGCTGGAAGCCACTTACGCCGACCCGAATGGCGAAGTGCAAACCATCCGCAGCGTCAACACCTTGTGGCCGGCCGGTGTGGTCGCCGGCATCAAGACCGAGGGCTGGGTATCGAGCAGCCAGAAGATCAAATTCCAGGCGCTGGCGCTGGACCTGAGCGGCAAAGTGCTGGCCGGCGTGCCGCTGGAAGTCAAAGCCACGGCGCGCATCGTCACCACCAGCCGCAAGCGCATGGTCGGCGGTTTTTACACCTACGACAACAAAACCACGCTCAAAGAGCTGGGCTCGGTCTGCAGTGGCAAGAGCGATTCGCGCGGCCTGCTCCTGTGCGGAACCAGTTTGGGTGAGCCGGGCGAGATAGAGCTGGTGGTCACGGCCAAAGATGCAGCCGGCAACAGCATTCAGGCCGCCAGTTCTGTCTATGTCACCAAACAGGGCGAGCTGTGGTTCGGCGGCGAAAACCATGACCGCATGGACGTGCTGCCGGAGAAGAAAAGCTACCAGCCCGGCGAGACCGCCCGCTTCCAGGTGCGCATGCCCTTCCGTTTTGCTACCGCCCTGGTGGCGGTGGAGCGCGAGGGCATTGTGGAAACGCAGGTGGTGCAGCTCAACGGGCAAGACCCGACGATTCAACTGAAGATCAAGGAAGGTTGGGGGCCGAATGTGTACGTGAGCGTACTGGCCCTGCGCGGGCGCTTGCGCGAGGTGCCCTGGTACAGCTTTTTCACCTGGGGTTTCAAGGCGCCGCGTGAGTGGTGGACCTCGTTCTGGTACGAGGGTCGCGAGTACGTGGCGCCTACCGCCCTGGTCGATTTGAGCAAGCCCGCCTTCCGCCTCGGTCTGGCTGAAATCCGGGTCGGCACCAAGGCACACCAGCTGGATGTCAGCGTGAAGGCCGACAAGGAAAGCTACGCCGTGCGCACCCAGGCCAAAGTCACTATTCAAGTCAAACTGCCGAACGGCCAACCCGCCGCGAATGCCGAAGTGGCGCTGGCCGCCGTTGATCAGGCGCTGCTGGAGCTGATGCCCAACACCAGCTGGAGTCTGCTGGACGCCATGCTGCAACGCCGTGCCTGGGGCGTGGAAACGTCGACGGCGCAAATGGAAATCATTGGCCGCCGCCACTATGGGCGCAAGGCCGTGGCGGCCGGCGGCGGTGGCGGCCGCAGCGGCACGCGCGAGCTGCTGGACACGCTGCTGCTGTGGAACCCAAAAGTGCAACTGGACGCCAAGGGCCAGGCCGTGGTGACCGTGCCCCTGAACGACGCCCTCACCACCTTCAAAATTGTGGCGGTGGCTGATGCGTCTACCGGCCTGTTTGGCACCGGGCAAACCTCGATCCGCGCCACGCAGGATTTGCAGATCATCAGCGGACTGCCGCCGCTGGTGCGCGAGGATGACCAGTTCCGCGCGCAGATCACTGTGCGAAACACCACCAAGCAGGCGATGAAAGTGGAGGTGACACCGCGCGCCACGCTGCTGGATTTGAAACCACAAACGGTGGACATTCCGGCCGAGGATGCACGCGAAGTGGCCTGGATGGTGACGGCACCGGCGCAACTGGCGCAAATTCGCTCCGAGGCCATCCTGTGGGAGATCGAAGCAAAAGACACGGTGACCGGTGCCCGCGATGCCTTGAAGGCCCGCCAGCGCATCATCCCTGCCGTGCCGCTCACGGTGCAGCAGGCCACGTTGGTGCAAATCGACGGCCCGTTTTCGCTGGACGTGAACCCGCCGGCCGATGCCTTGCCCGGCCGTGGTGGCCTGAAGCTGGCACTGCAACCCAAGCTGGCCGAGGGCATGCCGGGCGTGCGCGACTGGTTTGCCAATTACCCCTTTGCCTGCCTGGAGCAAAAAACCAGCAAGTCGGTGGGCCTGCGCTCAGGAGTGCTGTGGCAAACCGTGCTCAATCAAATCCCCAGCTACCTCGACAGCGACGGCCTGGCCAGCTACTTTCCGCCACGCGATGGCGAAGCCAGCCGGGGCAGCGACACGCTCACCGCTTATCTGCTCGCCAGCACACATGAGGCCGCTACATTGGCCCCCGCCTTTGCCCTGAGCGACGAAGTGCGCGCGCCGATGGAGCGCGGCCTGATCGCGTTTGTGGAGGGACGCATCCAGCGCGAGTTCTGGAGCCCGCGCAAGGATCTGGACGTGCGCAAACTCGCCGCGCTGGAAGCCCTGTCGCGCTACGGCAAGGCGCAGGGCCGCATGCTGGCGAGCATCACCCTGGCGCCGAATCAGTGGCCGACCCACGCGGTGATTGACTGGCTCAACATCCTCAAGCGTGTGCAAGATGTACCGGACCGCGACAAGCGCATGGCTGAGGCGAATCAGATCCTGCGTTCGCGCATCAGCTACCAGGGCACGAAGATGATCTTCTCCACCGAGAAAGACGATTACTGGTGGTGGCTGATGCAAAACGGCGACGTCAACACCGCGCGCCTGATGCTGGCCGTGATGGACGACCCGGCCTGGAAAGACGACATGGGGCGTCTCGCCAACGGCTTCATCGGCCGCCAGCAGCATGGCGCCTGGCACACCACCACGGCCAACCTGTGGGGCGGGCTGGCGCTGGAGAAGTTTTCAGCCAAATTTGAAGCGGTGGCGGTAGCGGGCACGACCAAGGCCAGCATGACGAACGCGGCAAGCGCCAGCAGCGCAGGCACCGCCAGCGTGGACTGGAGCAAAGTCGACCGCATCAAAACCACCGACGCCTCCGGCGCCCCGCACCAGACCACCTGGTTCGGCGCACCCGCCGCACCCGGCAATCTGCGCAACAACACCATGTTCCTGCCCTGGGGCAAGACGGCGGCGAAGGACACCCTGAGCGTCACCCACCAAGGCTCCGGCAAGCCCTGGCTGACGCTGCAGTCGGTGGCGGCCATCCAGTTGAAGGAGGCGTTCAACGCCGGCTACCAGATCAAGAAAACCATCACACCCGTCGAGCAGGCCAACAAGGCGCTGCCTGCAGGTAGCTACACCCGCGGCGACGTGCTGCGCATCACGCTGGAGGTGAACGCCTCGGCCGACATGACCTGGGCCGTGATCACCGACCCGGTACCGGGCGGCGCCACCATCCTGGGCAGCGGCCTGGGGCGCGATTCGGCGATTGCCACGCAAGGCGAGAAGCGAACGGGCGCGGGCTGGCCGGCATTTGAAGAGCGCAGTTTCGAGTCATTCCGCAGCTATTACGAATACCTGCCCAAGGGGGTCGTGAAAATGGAATACACCATCCGGTTGAACAACGTGGGCGAGTTCTCGCTGCCGCCGTCACGCGTCGAGGCCATGTATGCGCCGGAGATGTTTGGGGAGGCGCCGAATGCCAAGGTTAAGGTCGAGGCGGCGAAGTGAGGGGGCGGTTACGACCAAACTGGACATTCGGCTGTGTGAATTCACCGCCGAAAAGCTGAGATTCAGAAACGCAAATCTCGAGGTGTGGATGTCCGCAATGCGGCGACTCGATTTGACGGACGAACTTCACTTCAAGTTAAGGTTTGTAGGATGCCCGCCCGTGCAGGCGTTCAACATTGCTTTGCCTACTGACGCGGGTGGGCGTCGTATAAACCTCGATGGAGGAAACCGCGGCTGTGACCAATCTTGGCAGACCCAGC